>JAHCAU010000002.1 GCA_019634715.1 Lysobacter sp. | reverse complement strand
TGGGCGAATCAGCCCCCCCATGACATCAGGCGCCAGCCACCCCTTCAAGGCCGTGGGAAAGACCTGACTGGCGGCTTCGACAGGATTCAAGTACCGAAAATCGACTTCGCGGATGACATTCCCGGAAACGTCGACGGTTTCCTCGCGCAGGACTTGTCCCTCGTTGACGCCATACACCTTGCCAATATACCTGTTGATCCTGACGCCGGAAGGCTGGTGGACAACGATTCTGCGCGCACTTTCATCCAATGTGCAGACGCCATCCAGACAGGGATTTTCACTGCATCGAACGCCCCACGCACCTGTCCTGAAATGCCTTGAATCGCATATCGAAGGAATGGTGTTTCCGTCATATTCATACCTTGTGACCTGGTCTGAAATGCCGTGCCCAGCCACCGTCATCTTCGAAATCGAAAGCACACTGAAGTAGCGAGGAATGACATTTCTGGCATAACTCTGGACGTTTTCGACAAAAGAAGTACTTGGAAGTTGAGAGACGACATTGATCGAAGAAGCCATATTCGCAGCCTCTTCAGGTGATCGACCAGAATTAATCGCTGCAATATAGACATTCCAGTCGAAATTATTTGAATAAACCGCAGAGGAGACCATCCCGAGGACATGCCGCTGGTGATCAAAGAAATCGATGACGCATGAGTAAGGAACCCAATGCCTCGCAAAAATAGTCGCTGCGAAGTTGAAGGTACCCACAGCACCGCTGGGATGCTTGACAGTGAAAATGTTGTGCGTGTATGGCACGAACTCATTGAACTCACTGCACATCCACGTAGGATCAAACATGTCTACCGGCATGCTCGGCATGCCGCCGGGGCGCTGTGAATAGGAGCCGAATTCTGAATACTCCCAGCGTCCGCCATCCGGCAAAGTCACAGACCGCAGCTGGCCGTTCACGATGCCATACGACCAAGTCCTGCCATTCGCCGTCGCAATCACGCCACCTGCAGGGTAGGCGATATCGATTCGCCGCCCATCGTTACCGACAATCGACTCGATACGCCCGGCGTTGTAGTGATAGTCGACACTATTTCCGAAGCGATCCTCTATGCGAGTCGCAAGCAGAAATATTCTTTTCCGTTGGATGCCATAACCCGAAACAGTTCGCGGCCCCTTGTACAGGGACGGCGCGAAGCGCTCGGCCGGATAATCGAAATAGTACTTGGTTCCATTCGGGAGTCGAAGCAGGAACCCCTCGCCGTAACCACCGTTCTTCAGTGAGGGCAAGCAACTCAGGCGCGCAGTCAACCCTACGACCCATGGCGCGGCTTCGCCACCCTCTGGAACCGGGACGTCGCCCTTGTTGATGGCCAACTGCCCATCCAGCTCACCGGGCACATGAATGTTATACCCATGCCACACCTCCACCGCAGTAAATCGCGGCGCGGATATCTCCGGCGACGCTGGATTGGAGCAGCGATTAAACCTGCCGGAAAAACTGGGGCCACCTACGGTCCAACCATAATTCGCGTCAAATGTTCCCTCGATGAAGGGAACATCAATATCCCAGTTTCCCAGCCCCCCTAACTCTTCGGCAACAAAGCGCTCGCCTATCACAAGGCGGCGTCCGAACGACACCGGCAGGCTGCTGTTTCCGGGTATATCAATATCGACATTGGTAAAAACAGTGCTTCCATTTGAATCCGAGATGGACTGCCCGAATGAACCCTGATTCAGACTACCGACGACAGAAGCAGCTCTGACTTTCTTCGAATACTCACCGTTGATATCTACCGACTGCGCATTCGCCGAGGCCACATGCAGGAAGACGCATGCCAATGCAGCTAGAAAAAAGGAATATGACTTGCTCACCCACTCCCCCTGTAAACGCGCTCTTGAGATAATTTTGAAATTGAAAAAAAAGAATGAGAACTCAGGAAGCATCGTTCCAAATAGATGGTAACGCTATCCGCACGGGCAGCCGTGTCTCGAACGGAACAATGCCCAGCGACTCGCGATTCTACTGCAGTCGGATCTCAAGAATTGAGATGTTTGAAAAAAAACTGGACACAACCCCGCTCGGCCGCTCAATACGAGAGCCTCAGCCCCTCACGCCACAAACTGCTCGCTCAATATCCGCTCTTCCAGGTTGTGTTCCGGGTCGAACAGCAGGGTGACCATGCGGTCGCGGGATTCGCGGATGGCGACTTCGACGACGTCGCGGACTTCGTGGGAGTCGGCGGTGGCGCTGACGGGGCGCTTGTAGGGGTCGAGGACGCGGAAGCGGACTTCTGTGTCGGCTTTCAGCAATGCGCCGCGCCAGCGGCGCGGGCGGAACGGAGCGATGGGGGTGAGCGAGACGACGTTGCTGCCCAGCGGCAGGATCGGGCCGCCGGCGGAATGGTTGTAGGCGGTGCTGCCGGCGGGGGTGGCGACCATCACGCCGTCGCAGATGAGTTCGTCGAGGCGGGTCTGGTCGTTGAGGTCGATCGAGATGTGTGCGGCCTGGCGGGTCTGGCGCAGCAGCGAGACTTCGTTGTACGCGAGCGATGTGACGGTGGCGCCGGATTCGGTCTGCGCGGCCATTTCGAGCGGACGCAGCTTCGCGGGTTCGGCGGCGGCGAGGCGTTCGCACAGGCCGTCGACGACGAAATGATTCATCAGGAAGCCGACGGTGCCGAGCTTCATGCCGTACACCGGGATGCCGAGCCCGCCATGGCGATGCAGGGTCTGCAGCATGAAGCCGTCGCCGCCGAGCGGACAGAGGATCTCGGCATCGCTGGGCGCGCATTGGCCATGGCGCGCGGTCATGGCCTCCAGCGCCTGCTGGGCGTCGGGGCTGGGGCTGGCGAGAAAGGCGATGCGCTGCTGGGCCACGGGTGCGTCCTGTCCGGCGGGTCCATCCCGCAAGCGCGAGGATAGCGGATCGTCGCGACGATGGCAGTCCGCGGCATGCACCCCGCATTGCATCGCCGGACAAGCGAACGGCCCCGGTCTCCCGGGGCCGTTCGGCACATGCGCTGCGATGGTGCGGCCGTCAGCCTTCGGACGACAGCATCGACAGCCTGCGCACCGCGACCGAGGCGGTCGGGTAGTCCAGCGACTTCTGCGTGGCCACTTCGGCGAGCATGCCGAGGGTGAAGCGCAGCGCGGCATCGTCGCGATCCAGCCAGTGCCGGACCTTGGCATCGGCGTTCGCACCCGGCGTGGCGAGCACCTGCATGGTCAGCAGACGCTGCTGCGTGGCGAGTTCGTCGCGCAGCGAGCCGCGCGCGACCGCATGCCAGCGGCCATCGACGGCGAGCGTGTCGATCTGCGCGTACAGCCACGGCAATTGCAGGGCTTCGCCGAGGCGGAAGTGAACCTTCGCCACCTCGACCGGCTTGAGCTTGCGCGCGCGCGCCACTTCGATGATGTCGCAGCACCATTCGAGGTAGGGAATCGCCGCGAGTTGCCTGGCCAGCGACTCGGGCATGCCCTTGGCCTTCCAGTCCTCGAAGCTGGCGTCGTACGCGGGGCGCATCGTCGCCGGCAGGATGCCGGAGCCGGCGCGGATCTCGCGGAAACCGTCGTGGTAGCGGCCGACCGCATCGGTGATCGCCGGGATCGCGCCCGGACGCGACAGCAGCCAGCGCGTCATCGAACGCTGCAGCGACCAGATGGTCTGCAGCGCATCGACCTGCACCGATTCCGGCACCTTGCCGTCGAGCGCATCGATCTGCGCCCACATCTCGCGCGCGTCGAGCGTCTCGCGGGTGATGGTGAAGGCCTTCGCGACTTCGCCCGGCGTGCGACCGGAATCCTCGGTCATGCGCAGGGTGAAGGTCGCGCCCATGCGGTTGACCATCGAGTTGGTCACCGCGGTGGCGATGATCTCGCGCTTCAGGCGATGCTGTTCCATCGACTTCGCGTACTTCTGCTGCAGCGGCTGCGGGAAGTAGCGCACCAGTTCCTTCGACAGGTAGGGGTCTTCCGGCACGTCGGAGCCGAGCAGTTGCTGGAACAGCACGATCTTCGAGTACGACAGCAGCACCGACAGCTCCGGCCGGGTCAGGCCGATGCGGCGCGACTTGCGGTCGGCGATCTCGGCGTCGCTGGGCAGGAATTCGATCTGGCGGTCGAGCAGGCCCTGCGATTCGAGGGTCTTGATGAAGTGCTGCTTGGAGCCGAGGCGGCTCAGCGACATCCGCTGCATCAGGCTCAGCGCCTGGTTCTGGCGGTAGTTGTCGTTGAGGACCAGCGCAGCGACCTCGTCGGTCATCGCCGCGAGCAGCTTGTTGCGCTCGGGCATCGTCAGCTTCTTCTTCTGGACCTCGCCGTTGAGCAGGATCTTGATGTTCACCTCGTGGTCGGAGGTGTCCACGCCGGCGGAGTTGTCGATGAAGTCGGTGTTGAGCAGCACGCCATTGAGCGCGGCCTCGATGCGGCCGAGCTGGGTCAGGCCGAGGTTGCCGCCCTCGCCCACCATGCGGCAGCGCAGTTCGTTGCCGTTGACGCGCAGGCCGTTGTTGGCGCGATCGCCGGCATCGGCGTGCGACTCGCTCGACGCCTTGACGTAGGTGCCGATGCCTCCGTTCCACAGCAGGTCCACCGGTGCCTTCAGGATCGCGTTCATCAGGTCCATCGGACTCATCGACGTCGCATCGGACGCGATGCCGAGCACGGCCTTGATCTCCGGCGACAGCGGGATCGACTTGGCCGAGCGCGGGAACACGCCGCCGCCCTTGCTGATCAGCGCCTTGTCGTAATCCTCCCAGCTCGAACGCGGCAGCTTGAACAGGCGTTCGCGTTCCTTGAACGAGATCGCCGAGTCCGGGTTCGGATCGAGGAAGACGTGGCGGTGATCGAACGCGGCGACGAGGCGGATGTGCTTCGAGAGCAGCATGCCGTTGCCGAACACGTCGCCGGACATGTCGCCGACGCCGACGCAGGTGAAGTCCTGGGTCTGGCAGTCGCGGCCGAGCGCACGGAAGTGGCGCTTGACCGACTCCCAGCCGCCGCGCGCAGTGATGCCCATGCCCTTGTGGTCGTAGCCGACCGAACCGCCCGAAGCGAAGGCATCGTCGAGCCAGAAGCCGTGCGCGTTGGCGATGCCGTTGGCGATGTCGGAGAAGGTCGCGGTGCCCTTGTCGGCGGCGACGACGAGGTACGGGTCGTCGCCATCGTGGCGCACCACTTCGTCCGGCGGCACGATTTTTCCGCCGACGATGTTGTCGGTGATGTCGAGCAGGCCGTTGATGAAGCGCTTGTAGCAGGCCACGCCTTCGTTGAACCAGGCATCGCGGTCGACCGACGGGTCCGGCAGCTGCTTGCAGAAGAAACCGCCCTTCGAGCCGACCGGCACGATCACGGTGTTCTTCACCATCTGCGCCTTCACCAGGCCCAGCACTTCGGTACGGAAGTCTTCGCGACGATCCGACCAGCGCAGGCCGCCGCGCGCGACCGGGCCGAAGCGCAGGTGCACGCCTTCGACGCGCGGGCCGCAGACGAAGATCTCGCGGTACGGGCGCGGCTTCGGCAGGTCCGGCACCTTCGAGGTGTCGAACTTGAAGCTGAGGTAGTCGGCCGGGCCGCCGTCGGCGCGGAGGCCGTTGCGGTAGCGGCCGCTGCGATAGGTGATGTAGTAGTTGGTGCGCAGCGTCGCCTCGATGACCCCGACGAAACCGCGCAGGATGCGGTCCTCGTCGAGGCTGGACACGCGGTCGAGCAGCGCGGTGATCGCGGTGCGCGTCGCTTCCAGCTGCGCTTCGCGCTTCGCGGCACGCGCAGCGATCACCGGCTCCACCGCGGCGAGCACCGCGGCATCGCCGGAAGCGATCGCGGTGAGCTGCTTGCGGATGGCGTCGGCGCCGGCCTTGATCTCGGCCTTCGATTCGTTGCCGGTGGCCGGGTCGAAGCGCGCTTCGAACAGTTCGGTCATCAGGCGCGCGAGGATCGGGTAGCGCGCGAACGTCGCCTCGACGTAGTTCTGCGAGAACGGCACGCCGATCTGCAGCAGGTACTTGCAGTAGGCGCGCAGCATCGCGATCTGCTTCCACGACAGGTTCGCGGCGAGGATCAGCTTGTTGAAGCCGTCGTTCTCGGCGTTGCCGCGCCAGATCTGGCCGAACGCATCCTCGAAGTTCTCGTCGAGGTCGTCGACGTTGATGTCGCCGCGCGTGACTTCGACCTCGAAGTCCTGGATGTAGGCCACGGTGCCGTCGGATTCGATCCGGAACGGATGCTCCGAGATCACGCGCAGGCCCATGTTCTCCATCATCGGCATCGCGTCGGACAGCGGGATGTCGTCGTGCAGGCGGTAGAACTTGAAGCGCAGGCCGCCGTCGGTGTCCCGGTAGAGGCTCAGCCGCAGGTCGTTCTCGGGCGTCAGGGCGGTGAGCTGCTCGACGTCGTCGGCGGCGATCGCGGCCGACGCCTTCTCGATGTAGCCGGCCGGCAGCGCGCGGCCGAAGCCGTTGGCCAGCGCCAGGCCGCGTTCTTCGCCATGGCGCGACACCAGCGTCTCGCGCAGGTCGTCCTGCCAGTTGCGCACGATCGCGGCGAGCCGGGCATTGAGGCCGGCGGCGTCGATTTCGACCAGTTCGTCCTTGCGCGGGCGCGCCAGCATGTGCAGCTGCGCCAGCGGCGAATCGCCGAGCTGGATGGTGGAGTCGACACGGTCGGCATGCAGCACTTCGCGCAGCATCGCCTCGATGCGCAGGCGCATCTCGGTGTTGTAGCGGTCGCGCGGAATGTAGGCCAGCACCGAGTAGAAGCGGCCGTAGCGGTCGTGGCGCAGGAACACCTTGCTGCGCACGCGTTCCTGCAGGTTGAGCACGCCGGTGGCGAGTTCGAACAGTTCCGCCTCGTCGGACTGGAACAGTTCGTCGCGCGGCAGCTTTTCGAGGATGTGGCGCAGCGCCTTCCAGCTGTGGCCTGTGGGCGCGAGGCCGGACCTGGCCATCACCGCTTCGTGACGCTCGCGCACCAGCGGGATCTCCCACGGCCGGCGGGTGTAGGCGCTGGAGGTGTACAGGCCGATGAAGCGCTGTTCGGCGACCGGGCGGCCGTCGGCGTCGTAGCTGAGCACGCCGATGTAGTCCATGTAACCGGGGCGATGCACGGTGGCGCGCGAGTTGGTCTTGGTGAGGATCAGCGGCTCGACATGGCCGGCCTGGTGCATGGCATGCGCCGACAGCGTGGACACCTTGCGCGGCTTGCCGCTTTCGCGGCCGCGCAGCAGGCCCAGGCCGGTGCCCGGGTCGGCGGCCAGCACTTCCTCGCCGCCCTGCTTCTTCACCTTGTACTCGCGATAGCCGAGGAAGGTGAAGTGGTCCGCTGCGGCCCAGCCGAGGAAGGCCTGCGCTTCCGCGCGGGCGGTGTCGCTGACCGGCATGCGGCGCTTGCCGAGGTCCTCGGTGATCGCCAGCATCCGGTCGCGCATGCCGGACCAGTCCTCGACGATGCCGCGCACGTCGGCGAGCACGTCGCGCACCGCGCGCTCGATCTCGGCCGAATCGGCGGACGACAGCCGGTCGATCTCGATGCTCATCATCGATTCGGGCGCGCCCTCGCCGACCTTCGTGATCCGGCCGGCCTTGTCGCGGGCCACGCGCAGGATCGGATGACCCAGCACGTGCACGCCGACGCCGCGGTCGGCCAGCGCCATGGTCACCGAGTCGACGAGGAACGGCATGTCGTCGTTCACGATCTGCAGCACGGTGTGGGCGGACTCCCAGCCATGCCTGGCGAGGGTCGGGTTGAACAGGCGCACGTTGGCCGTGCCCGGTTTGCGCAGCCGCGCGAAGTCCAGGAAATCCGCGGCCAGCGCGGCCCACGCGTCCGGGGTATGCGCCGGCAGCTCGTCCTCGCTCAGGCGCTGGTAGAACGTGCCGGCGAACGCGACGGCATCGGCTTCGCGGCTCTTGCCGGCGCGCTTGCGGATGGCGTCGAGGATGGGGTCGAGCAGGCGGCGTTCGCCCGCACTGGCGGCGTCGGAACGCGAATCGCTCGGGCGCGCTTGGCCGCGCACCTGTTTTCGCGGGGTCGGAGTGCGCGGGGCGGAGGCTTTCTTGGTCATGATCGGTGCGGTCCGTTGATGGCGCCGGTCGGCGCTGGCCGGGTGTGTGTCATGCGCGCGCGCGACGCGGGAGGGCGTCGGCACGGTCGGGGATGCGATTCGGGGGCTGGTGGTGCGTACGGCCGGCCCGCCCCTGCCGGACCCGTCGTTTCGTGCGACGGGTGGCGGGGCTGCAGGCCGGCCGGGAGGTCATCAGCGCAGGCCGGTCTCGTTGCGGGCGATCACCAGGCGCTGGATCTCGCTGGTGCCTTCGTATATCTCGGTGATCTTCGCGTCGCGGAAGTAGCGTTCCAGCGGCATTTCCTTGGAGTAGCCCATGCCGCCGTGGATCTGCACGGCCTGGTGGGTGATCCACATCGCGGCCTCGGAGGCGGTGAGCTTGGCGATCGCCGCCTCGTTGCTGAAGCGCGCACCGCCGTTCTCGAACTCGCCCTTCTGCCAGGCCGCGCGCAGCGTCAGCAGGGTGGCGGCGTCGAGCTTGCACTTCATGTCGGCGATCTTCGCCTGGGTCATCTGGAAGGTGCCAATCGGCGCGCCGAAGGCCTTGCGGTCCTTCACGTAGGCGATCGTCGCTTCGTACGCGGCGCGGGCGATGCCGATGGCCTGCGAAGCGATGCCGATGCGGCCGGCGTCAAGCACGCCCATCGCGATCTTGAAGCCCTCGCCTTCCTGGCCCAGCACTTCATCGGCCTGGACCACGTAGTCGGCGAACTCGATCTCGCAGGTGGCCGAGGCGCGGATGCCCAATTTTGGTTCCGTTTTGCCGCGATGGAAGCCTTCGCGCGCCGTGTCGATCATGAATGCGGTGATGCCGCGCGCGCCCTTGTCCGGATCGGTCATCGCGAACAACACGATGTACTTCGCGACCGGGCCGGAGGTGATCCAGCTCTTCTTGCCGTTGACGATGTAGGTGCCGTCGGCCTGCTTCGCGGCCTTGCAGCGCATGGCGGTGGCGTCGGAGCCGGACTGCGGCTCGGTCAGGGCGAAAGCGCCGATCTCGCGCCCCTCGGCGATCGCGCGGACGTAGAGCTGCTTCTGCGCCTCGGTGCCGAACTTCAGGATGCCGTTGCAGAACAGCGAGTTGTTGACCGAGACGATCGTCGAGTGGGCGGCATCGGCGTGCGCGATCTCGATCATCGCCAGCACGTAGCTGATCGGATCCATGCCGGCGCCGCCGTATTCGGTCGGGACCTCGATGCCCATCAGGCCGTTCTCGCCGAGGGTGCGGATGTTCGCGAGGGGGAATTCGCCGGTCTGGTCATGGTGCTCGGCGCTCGGCGCGATCTTCTCCTGCGCGATCCGGCGGGCCACGTCCTGAATCATCAACTGCTCTTCGGTGAAGCGGAAATCCACTGGCGCATCCTCGGCTTGAGTTGGAATGGGGATGGGTGCAAACGCGCATTGTAGCCACCGCGTTGCGTATACCCCAGTACGGCGACGGATGCCGGCCGGTTGCGCTTGACCGGCCGGGCCTGAACGCCGACAATCATCTCTGTATCGCGATAATGAGATATTGCCATCATGGACCTCGAAGCCTGGTCAGCCCGACTCAAAGTCCTCGCCGACGCCACCCGCGTCCGCCTGCTGGCCCTGCTCGAACGCGAGGAGCTGACGGTCGCCGAGCTGTCGTCGATCACCCGCCTGGCCCAGCCGCGGGTCTCGACCCACCTGGCCAAGCTCAAGGAAGCGGGGCTGGTGCGCGACCGCCGCGCCGGCGTGTCGGCCTACTACCGCTTCGATGAAGAGGCCATGGACGTGCCGCAGCGCTCGCTGTGGCGGACCCTGCGCGAAGGCAGCGACGACCCCCTGCTGCGCCAGGACGCCGAGCGCATCCCCGACGTGCTGGCCGCCCGCGCTGCCGACGCCAACTGGGCCGACAGCGTGGCCGGCGACATGGAGCGCCACTATTCCCCGGGCCGCACCTGGGAAGCGATGGCGCGCTCGGCCCTGCCCCTGCTCGCGCCCGGCAGCGTGCTCGACATCGCCTCGGGCGACGGGGTGCTGGCCGAACTGCTGGCCCCGCATTCGCGCGAATACGTCTGCGTCGACGCCAGCACCCGCGTGGTCACCGCCGCCAGCGACCGCCTGCGCCGCTTCCCGAACGTCCAGGTCCGCGAAGGCGACATGCACGCCCTGCCGTTCCCCGACGGCCATTTCGACCTCGTGGTGCTGATGCACGCCCTGACCTACGCCGCCCGCCCCGCCGTGGCCGTGGCCGAGGCCGCGCGCGTGCTGCGCCCGGGCGGCCGCCTGCTGCTGAGCAGCCTGGCGAAGCACGAGCACAAGGCCGCGGTGGAAGCCTTCGGCCACGTCAACCTGGGCTTCTCCGACAAGGACCTGCGCAGGTTCGTCGAAAAGGCCGGCTTGCTCATCGCCACCAGCGAGACCGTGACCCGCGAGAAGCGACCGCCGCATTTCGAGGTCATCTCGATCATCGGCACCAAGCCCTGAAGACTTTCGCCATGAACCTCCCGCTGAACACCACCGAGATCGCCTCGCCCGCAGCCAGCGAACGCCTGCCCTGCCTGCACCCGGAACGCGTCGCGAAACTGGAGGCCGCCCTCGCCTCGCGCATCCTCGTGCTCGACGGAGGCATGGGCACGATGATCCAGCAGTACGACCTGCAGGAAGCCGACTATCGCGGCACCCGCTTCGCCGACGGCTTCGACGCCACCGCCGCGCCGGCCTCGGACGATGCGGGTCACGCCCATGGCGCGGGCTGCGGCTGCGGCCACGACCAGAAGGGCAACAACGACCTGCTGACCCTGACCCGCCCCGACGTGATCGGCGCCATCCACCGCGCCTACCTCGACGCCGGTGCCGACCTGCTCGAAACCAATACCTTCAACTCGACCACCGTCTCGCTGCTGGACTACCGCCTGCAGCACCTGGCCTATGAACTCAATCTCGAAGGTGCGCGCCTGGCGCGCAGGGTCTGCGACGAGGTCGAAGCGCTGACCCCGGACCGTCCGCGTTTCGTCGTCGGCGTGCTCGGCCCGACCAGCCGCACCGCATCGATCAGCCCGGACGTGAACCGCCCCGGCTTCCGCGCGATCTCCTTCGACGAACTGCGCGTCGCCTACCGCGAGGCCACCGACGGCCTGATCGAAGGCGGCGCCGACGCGATCATGGTCGAGACCATCTTCGACACGCTCAACGCCAAGGCCGCGCTGTTCGCGATCGAGGAAGCCTTCGAAGCGCGCGGCGCGCGCCTGCCGATCATGATCTCCGGCACGATCACCGACGCTTCCGGGCGCACGCTCTCGGGCCAGACCGCCGAAGCCTTCTGGTATTCGCTGCGCCACGCGCAGCCGCTGTCGATCGGCCTGAATTGCGCGCTGGGCGCCAAGGACCTGCGCGTACACGTCGACGTGCTGTCGCAGGTCGCCGACACCCACGTCAGCGCGCACCCGAATGCCGGTCTGCCCAATGCCTTCGGCGGCTATGACGAATCGCCCGAGGACATGGCCGCCGTGCTGCGCGAATTCGCCGAAGCCGGGCTGCTGAACATCGTCGGCGGCTGCTGCGGCACCACGCCCGCGCACATCCGCGCCATCGGCGACGTCGTCGCCGGCCTGCCGCCGCGCGCGCTGCCGGATCGCACGGACAAGCACAACGGAACGCCTTCCGAATGAGTACGGCCGCACTGCCCCGCTTCACCCGCCTCAGCGGCCTCGAACCGCTGGTCATCACGCCGGAGACGAACTTCGTCAACGTCGGCGAGCGCACCAACGTCACCGGTTCGGCGCAGTTCAAGAAGCTCATCCTCGAAGGCCGCTACGACGAAGCGGTGGTCGTGGCGCGCCAGCAGGTCGAGAACGGCGCGCAGGTGCTCGACGTCAACATGGACGAGGGCATGCTCGACTCCGAGAAGGCGATGGTCGACTACCTCAACCTGATCGCCGCCGAACCCGACATCGCGCGCATCCCCGTGATGGTCGACAGCTCGAAGTTCAGCGTCATCGAGGCCGGCCTGAAATGCCTGCAGGGCAAGGGCATCGTCAACTCGATCTCGATGAAGGAGGGCGAAGCCGAATTCCTGCGCCAGGCCCGGCTGGTGCGCCGCTACGGCGCCGCCGTCGTGGTGATGGCCTTCGACGAGGTCGGCCAGGCCGACACCGTCGAGCGCAAGGTCGAGATCTGCTCGCGCGCCTACAGGCTGCTGACCGGGACGATCGGCTTCCCGCCCGAGGACATCATCTTCGATCCGAACGTGTTCGCGGTCGCGACCGGCATCGAGGAACACAACGACTATGCCGTGGCCTTCATCGAAGCCACGCGCGAGCTGAAGCGGCGCTTCCCGCTCAGCCACATTTCCGGCGGCGTGTCGAACGTCAGTTTCTCCTTCCGCGGCAACGAACCGGTGCGCCAGGCCATCCACGTGGTCTTCCTGTACCACGCGATCCGGGCCGGCATGGACATGGGCATCGTCAACGCCGGCGCGCTGCCGCTGTACGACGACCTCGACGCCGATCTGCGCGAACGCGTCGAGGACGTGGTGCTGAACCGCCGTCCCGATGCCACCGAACGCCTGCTCGAGATCGCCGACCGGTTCAAGGGAAAGAAGGGCGAGAAGAAGGTCGAGGACCTGCGCTGGCGCGACAAGCCGGTGCGCGAGCGCCTGTCGCACGCGCTGGTCCACGGCATCGACCAGTACATCGAGACCGACACCGAGGAAGCGCGCGCATTGTCGTCGCGCCCGCTGGACGTGATCGAAGGCCCGCTGATGGACGGCATGAACGTGGTCGGCGACCTGTTCGGCGCCGGCAAGATGTTCCTGCCGCAGGTGGTGAAGTCGGCGCGGGTGATGAAGAAGGCCGTGGCCTACCTGCTGCCCTACATCGAGGCCGAGAAACTGCGCACCGGCGACGTCGGCAAGAGCAACGGCAAGATCGTGATGGCGACCGTGAAAGGCGACGTGCACGACATCGGCAAGAACATCGTCGGCGTCGTGCTCGCCTGCAACAACTTCGACGTGGTCGACCTCGGCGTGATGGTGCCGGCGCAGACCATCCTCGACCGCGCGGTGGCCGAGAATGCCGACATCATCGGCCTGTCCGGCCTGATCACGCCCTCGCTGGAGGAAATGAGCCACGTCGCGAAGGAAATGCAGCGCCAGGGCCTGCGCATCCCGCTGCTGATCGGCGGCGCGACCACCTCGCGTGCGCACACCGCGCTGAAGATCGACCCGCATTACCACGCGCCGACGGTGTGGGTGAAGGACGCCTCGCGCGCGGTGGGCGTGGCCCAGTCGCTGATCTCGCCGGACCTGCGCACCGCCTTCGTCGCCGCGAACGACAGCGACTTCGCCGAGATCCGCGCGCGCCACCGCAACCGCGGCGACGCCAAGCGTCTGGTATCGCTGGAGAAGGCGCGCGGCCAGCGGTTCGACGGCGGCTGGGACAGCTACATCCCGCCCGCACCGATCAAACCCGGCCTGACCGCGCTCGACGATTACCCGCTGCAGGAACTGGTCGACTGCATCGACTGGACGCCGTTCTTCAGCGCCTGGGAACTGGCGGGCCGCTATCCGGCCATCCTCGACGACGCGATCGTCGGCAAGCAGGCCCGCGACCTGTTCCGCGATGCGCAGGCGATGCTCAGGCGCATCGTCGACGAGAAGTGGCTCACCGCGCGCGGCGTGTTCGCGCTGTGGCCGGCGAACAGCGTGGGCGACGATGTCGTGATCGACGTCGACGGCAGGCCGGAAACGCTGCACTTCCTCCGCCAGCAGGTCGACAAGCCAGCCGATCGCCCGGACTTCTGCCTCGCCGACTTCATCGCGCCGAAGGACTGCGGCCGGCAGGACTGGATCGGTGCGTTCGCGGTCACCGCCGGCATCGGCATCGAGCCGCACGTCGCGCGCTTCGAGGCCGACCACGACGACTACAACGCGATCATGCTCAAGGCGCTGGCCGACCGCCTCGCCGAAGCCTTCGCCGAGCGCCTGCACCAGCGCGTGCGCAAGGAGTTCTGGGGCTACGCCGCCGACGAGACGCTCGACAACGATGCCCTGATCGACGAGAAGTACGCCGGCATCCGTCCCGCGCCCGGCTATCCCGCCTGCCCCGAGCACAGCGAGAAGGCCACGCTGTTCCGCCTGCTCGACGCCGGCAGCAACGCCGGCATGACCCTGACCGAGAGCTTCGCGATGCTGCCGACCGCCGCGGTCTCCGGCTACTACTTCAGCCATCCGCAGAGCCAGTATTTCGTGGTCGGCCGGGTGTCCAAGGAGCAGGCCGAGGACTACGCACGACGCAAGGGCGTCTCGCTGGCCCAGGTCGAACGCTGGCTGGCGTCGAATCTCGATTACGATCCCGAGTGACCGCGCGGCCGTCGCCGCTTTCTCCCTCGACCCGTGACAGATCGCCTCGTCTTTTCCCACGCCAACGGCTTCCCGCTGCCGGTCTACCGCAAGCTGTTCGGCGCGCTGCGACCGGACTTCGATCCGGTCGGCGTGCTGCGCTTCGGCCACGATCCCTCGCGGCCGGTGACGCGCGATTGGCCCTACCTCGTCGACGAACTGGCCGAGTTCGTGCAGGCGCAGCCGGCGCACGCGGGGCGTACCTGGCTGGTCGGGCACTCGCTCGGCGGCTATCTCAGCGTGCTCGCTGCGGCGCGACTGCAGGGCCGGATCGACGGCATCGTCCTGCTCGATTCGCCGATCATCACGGGCCTCAGCGCGGCGGTGGTGGATGTCGGCCACCTCACGGGCCTGGATCGGCTGGTGATGCCGCTCGCGCAGACGCTGCAGCGCCGCCAGCACTGGCCCGACACCGATGCGGCGCACGCGCACTACCACGCCAAGCGCGCCTTCCGGCGCTGGGATCCGCAGGTCCTGCGCGACTACGCCGAGCACTGCACCCTGCCCGACGGGCGCGGCCAGCGCACCCTGCTGTTCGACCGCGGCGTCGAATACCGCATCTACCGCTCGCTGCCCACCCGCCGCACTGCGGAGGCCGCCGCGGCGCTGCGCGTCCCGGCCGCCTTCGTCGGCGGGCGCGCCAGTCGGGAACTGCGCCACATCGGCCATGGCGCCACGCGGGCGCTGGTCGGCCCGCGCTGGTACTGGCACGGTGGCAGCCACCTGTTCCCGATGGAAGACCCGCAGGCCACGGCGGACCTGATCCGGCAGGCCATCGCCGATATGATGGCAGCCAGGGAGAGCACCGCAGCATGAGCGAAGACCACGACGACGCGCCCGCCGCGCCCAGCAACGAAGCCTTCATCCTCCGCCATGCCGCACCGGGCCGCATCGGCCTGTGCGCCGGCGGCGACTGGATCAGCAAGGTCATCCGCAAGTCGCAGGCGCCGCTGACCGACGACGGCCACCGCAGCCTGTGGTCGCATGCGTTCCTGTTCAGCGAACGCCGCAGCGACGGGCACTGGTGGGTGATCGAATCCGACCTCGACCTGCGCTACAAGCAGATGCGCCTGGGCGTGCAGGAAAACCGCGCCGCGCGCTATTTCGACGCGAACGAATTCCCGAACATCGCCATCCTCGATTTCGGCCTCGACGAGGCGCAGACCCGGCGCGTGGTCGGCGCCGGACTCGATCTGCTCTCGGGGCTGGCCAGCTATTCGCTGAGCGAACTGGTCGGCACCATGCTCGCGATGTACAGCACCCGCCTGCGCAAGCGCGACAACCTGCTGGCCCGGGAAGGCGCGCTGTACTGCTCGGCCATGGTCCAGCACTGCTACGCCGCCGCCGGCATCCACCTGCTGCCCGACGTTTCGGGCAAGAACATCGCGCCTCACGACATCGCCGGTTCGCCGCTGCCGCACGCAGCGCACCGTCTGGTCCGCGATCTCGGCATCTCCACGATCCGCGAATACGCGCATCGCGCCGAGGCGCTGCTCGCGACGCCGATCGACGAACTGTTCTGACATCCCCGCGCCGGGCACCAGCGCCGGGCATGCATTCCCCCCGCGAGACACCGCAAGACAAGGAGCCGTTCCATGCCCGTCACCCTCTTCCGCGCCGACAGCCGCGCCCCCGAAGCCATCGCGGAGGCCGAGGGCTTCGGCGGACGCAAGCCGCTGAGCCTGGAGCAGGCCCGTTCCGTCGCCGCCCGCTTCTTCGACGGCAACGCCGCGGTCGAGCTGCCCGATCGGGCCGCACCGGGCCTGCGGGAAGCGCTCGACGCCCGCGAAGGCCGCACCATCACCCTCGGCGACATGGTGCGCGTGGCCAAGGCCGAGAAATCCGGCGACACCATCCATATCTCGACCGACCTGACCCAGGCCTGCGGCGGCTACGCCAACGGCTCGGACGGCAACGGCCGGCCCTACCTGACCTACCGCATCGACGTGCCGACCGATCCGTTCCACGTCTACCGGCAGAACATCAACGGCTCCCTGCCGGGCCAGCCGACCGCCACCGTGCAGACGTTCGACGCCACCATCGCCGGCGCGGTCCGCCCCGCCCTGGTGATGGACAATCCGGACCCGCGCCAGGCGACGATGATCGCCATCGTGAGCAGCGGCGATGAAGTCACCTTCCTCACCAAGGTGCCGCAGGACTGGGTGACCCGGTTCCGCACGCAGGACCGGACCCAGGCTTCCGGCTTCTCCGCATGGCAGGACATGCCCGCGCGCGACCGGCAACAGGCGCCCCAGGTCGTCGCACCGCAGCAGGCCGAGGCCGTCGTCGCGCCGCCGCGGGAGGAAGCGGTCGTTCCGCCGCCCAGGGTGGAGACCGTCGCTGTCGTGGGTCCGCCACCGCGCGTCGAACCGGTCGTTGCGCCGCCCCGCGCCGAAGCCCGCGCGGACGGACGGGCGGACGGCGCGCATCCGTACCAGTCGCCGGAGCATCCGTACAACCGCCTGCTGACCCAGGCCATCGCCGGTGTCACCGCGCTGGGCGAAGGCAATGCCTACAACCGCAGCGAACAGACCCGGCTGGATGCCGCCGTGTCGCTGGTGCACGCTGCCCGGCGCGGCCAGATCGATTCGATCGACAGCGTCGCCTACAACCACGACGGCCAGCGCCTGTTCGCCGTGCAGGGCGAGGTGCAGAGCGACGCGGTGAAACGCACCTTCGTGCAGCGCCAGGACATCCAGAAGCCTGCCGTCGGCGCGGAGGCCGCCGCCGAAGACCTGCAGCAGCGCCAGGCCCCGCAGGCGCAAGCCGTGGTGCAGGGCCGCTGATCCGCATCACGCGGCAAGCGGACACGACGAAGGCCCCTCGCGGGGCCTTCGTCGTGTCAGAACCTGCGATCGATCCCGGGCAGCCGCCTCACCACACCAGATCGTCCGGCACCTGGTATTGCGGATCGGCGTAGGGATCGTCGCCGGCCGCCGCGTTCGGATCGACCTTCAGTGCGATCGCAGGCGGGAAGATCGCCTCGGCCTCGGCCAGCAGCGCGGCGGTCACCAGCTGGTAACGGCCATCGAGCTGCAGCACGCCCAGTTCGCCGGCGTTGAGCTGCTTGAGCTGCGCTTCGTTGACGTAGATGCGCTTGATCTTGCCGCCGTACTCGAAGTGACGCACGAGTTCGGCCTCCTTGTCGTTGAGCGCCTTGTCCTTGATCAGTTCGGCGAGCTTCGCCTTGGCCTCGCGGCGCAGGCGCGCCTCTTCCTGCTTCAGGCGTTCGGCCTCGATGCGCTCTTCCTTCTCGCGCTGCGCACGGATGGCATAGGCCCTGGCGAGATCGATCTCCTCCTGGGTGCGCGCGGAGCGCCCCTGCCCCTGCGGCCTGCCGCCGGGCTGTCCCCTGCCTGACTGGCCCTTGCCTGGAGCGCCTCTGGCCCCGCCTCCGGGCCTGTCGCCGCCCGGTCTGCCTGCCTGCGCGGGCTTCTGGCCGCGCGCCTGCTGGCCGCCGTGCGGCTTGCCGTGCGGGCCACCGGGCTTGTGCGCGGGCCTGGCGGGCTTCTCGGTTCGTTCCGGCTTCGGCGCCGGCTTGAAGCCGAGTCCGAGCAACTGGTCGCGGAGGGAATCGCTCATGGCAGTCGGGTCGATCGGATCAGTAGTGGGGAGGCGGCGGTTCGCTGGCCGGATCGGCCATCAGGTCGCCACGGTGGAGTTTGAGGTCTTCCAGCGCGCGCCGCAGCAGCTCGGTGCTGCGCGCGGCTTCGATGCGCAGTTCGGCCAGAGCGTCGCTGAGCTCGGTCATGGCGTGTTCCTGGAAGGCGAGCCGGGTTTCCAGTTCGACCACGCGCGCTTCGAGCGCGGTGTCATGCGGTGCGGACATGGCGCAGGCCTCCATCAGAGCGGGCGGATCGAACGGCCGCGACCGATGCCGTAGTAGGCCAGGCCGGCGGCCTCGACTTCGGCAGGGTCGTACAGGTTGCGGCCGTCGAACACCGCGGCATCCGCCAGCGCGCGCTTGAGCTTCGCGAAGTCCGGGCTGCGGAACTGCTTCCATTCGGTGATGACCACCAGCGCGTCGGCGCCCTGCAAGGCCTCCGGCGCATGCTCGCACAGCACCAGGTCGTCGCGTTCGCCGAAGATGCGCCGGGCCTCGTGCGCGGCCTCGGGATCGAAGGCGCGCACGCTGGCGCCGGCGTCCCACAGCAGCTGCAGCAGGCGCCGGCTCGACGCTTCGCGCATGTCGTCGGTGTTCGGCTTGAACGCCAGGCCCCAGACCGCGAAAGTCTTGCCGCGCAGGTCGCTGCCGCCATAGTGACGTTCGATCAGTTCGAACAGGTGCGCCTTCTGCCGATGGTTCACTGCTTCGACCGCATCCAGCAGTTCGGCACGGTAGCCGTGCTGCTGCGCGGTGCGCGCCAGCGCCTGCACGTCCTTCGGGAAGCACGAACCGCCGTAACCGGCGCCCGGGTAGATGAAATGCCAGCCGATGCGCGGGTCGGAACCGATGCCCTGGCGCACCATCTCGATGTCGGCACCGACCTTTTCGGCGATGTTGGCGATCTCGTTCATGAAGCTGATCTTGGTCGCAAGCATCGCGTTGGCGGCGTACTTGGTCAGTTCGGCGGAGCGCACGTCCATCACCACGATGCGTTCGTGGCTGCGGTTGAACGGCGCATACAGTTTCTTCAGCTTGTCGATCGCGACCGCGCTGTCGGCGCCGATCACGATGCGGTCGGGGCGCATGCAGTCCTCGACCGCGGCGCCCTCCTTCAGGAATTCGGGGTTCGACACCACGTCGTAGGCGATGTCGGCATCGCGCGCGTCCAGCGCGGTGGCGATCGCGGCGCGGACCTTGTCGGCGGTGCCGACCGGCACGGTGGACTTGTCGACGATCACCGCAGGTTTCTGCAGGTGCGTGCCGATGGTGTTCGCCACGGCGAGCACATACTGCAGGTCGGCGCTGCCGTCCTCGTCCGGCGGCGTGCCGACGGCGATGAAGATCACGTCGCCATGCGCGATCGCGGAGGCGGCGTCGGTGGTGAAAGCCAGGCGGCCTTCGGCGTGGTTGGCCTTGACCATCGGCTCCAGGCCGGGTTCGTAGATCGGGATGATGCCGTTGCGCAGGCCGTCGATCTTCGCGGCATCGATGTCGACGCAGACGACCTCGTGACCGACCTCGGCCAGACAGGTGCCGGTGACCAGGCCGACGTAGCCGGTGCCGAAGATGGTGACGCGCATGGGGGGCCTCTCGATGACGGAACTGGGGGAGGAATGCGTCGCGCGCCCGCTGTGCGGGGCCGAAACGCAAGGGGCCGGAACCTCGGTTCCGACCCCCGGGGCCGCGCACCGGAGCGGGCGCGGCGTGGAACGAGGATGGCGTTACTGCTTGACGATTTCCAGCAGCTCGACCTCGAACACCAGGGTGGCGTTCGGCGGGATCGGGCCGCCCGGGGTGCCCTGTTCGCCGTAGCCCAGATTCGCCGGGATCCACAGCTTGTACTTGCTGCCTACCGGCATCAGCTGCAGCGCTTCGGTCCAGCCCGGCACCACGGCGTTGAGCATGAACTGCGCCGGCTCGTTTCGGTCGTGCGAGCTGTCGAACTTGGTGCCGTCCAGCAGCGTGCCGGTGTAATGCACCTTCACGGTCTCCTCGCCCTTCGGCTTGGGACCCTTGCCTTCGGTGATCACCTGGTACTGCAGGCCCGAGGCGGTGGTCTTCACGTCCGGCTTCTTGCCGTTCTCGGCCAGGAACTTGGCGCCTTCCTCGATGTTCTTCTTGCCCTGCGCTTCCATCTCTGCCTGCTTCTTGGCCATTTCCTCCTGCTGCTTGGCCTGCATCTTCTGCGCGAAGCCCTGCATCACCTGCATGGCCTGCTCGTCGGTCAGCAGCGGCTTCTTGTCGGCGAACGTGTCCTTGATGGCGCGTTCCAGCGTCGCCAGGTCCAGTTCGTCCTTCATCGGCTTGAGCGACTTGCCGATGTCCATGCCGATCATGTAGCTGACCTGCTGCTTCTCGGTCGCCAGGCCCGGAATCTTGAGGGCACCGTCCTTGCCGTCCTTCTTGTCGGTTTCGGCGGCCTTCTTGTCGCCTTCGGCGGCGGCATCCTTGTCGATCGGCTTGCATGCGGCGAGCGCGAGGACGCACGAAGCCGTGGCCACGGCGAGGGTCACATGACGCGACAGTTTCATCTGCGGAACTCCTGGGTGGAACGCGCCGCCCTTGCGGCGCGGTTGGGTTGAGGGGGGAATCTCGGAAACGGGCCCGGATCCGGGCACCGGCAAAGGTCAGAGCACGTCGAGCAGTTCGACGTCGAACACGAGCGTCGCGTTGGGACCGATGGTCGGCGGGCTGCCGCGCTCGCCGTAGGCCAGCGACGCGGGAATCCAGAAGCGGTACTTGGCGCCCACCGGCATCAGGGCCACGCCCTCGGTCCAGCCGGCGATCACCTGGCCCAGGCCGAATTCGGCGGGCTGGCCGCGATCGTAGGAGCTGTCGAACACGGTGCCGTCGAGCAGCGTGCCGTGATAGTTCACGCGCACCCGATCGGTGGGACGCGGGCGCTGGCCGGTGCCCTGGCGCAGCACCATGTACTGCAGGCCGGAGGCCGTGGCGATCACGCCCTTCTGGCCCTTGTTCTTCGCCAGGAAGGCGGCACCATCCTCGGCATTCTTCCGGGAGACGCCGGCAAGGCGGGCTTCCTCGCGTTCCTGCATCCGCCGGGAGAAGCTCTCGCGGATGCCGTTCATCTCGTCGTCGCTCAGCAGCAGCTTGCCCGCCGCCATCTGCGTGCGCATGGCCTGCAGCAGCACCGCAACGTCGATCTCGTCCTTGATCGGCGCCAGCGAGCGGCCGACATCGGTTCCGACGAGATAGCCGACCTTGTCCTTCGCGACGGCGGGCGCCTTGGTGCCCGGCGCCACGCCCGGCGCGGGCCGGCCGGTGCGCTCGCCGATGCGCTGCATGAGCGCGGTACCGACGGTGCGGGCTTCCTCGTCGGTGAGCAGCGGCTTGCCGCCATCGAAGGCGTTGCGCAGGGCGCGCTCGAACGCCGCCACGTCCAGGTCGGGGCCGACGCTGGAAATCGAACCGCCGACATCGGCGCCGATCATGTAACTCACCTTGTCGCGCTCGGTCGTCAGCACGGCCTTCTCCTCTGCCTGGGCCGCGGCGGCGAACAGCATCGCCACGGCCGCCATCCATGCGGCCAGGCCGCGAAAACGAACACTCATCGAACTCTCCACGGAATCGGTCGGGTCGGTGCCGCGGCCGGACCCTCGGCCCGGCACGGCCATGCAAGCCGCGTATTGTCGCGGCCCGGGCGGGTGCGGGCAATCATTTCGCTGCGGACGCCGGCTTCGGCGCCTTCAGCGCCTGTTCGATGGCGGCGACGACTTCGGGAGCATCCGGCTTGGTGCGGCTTCCGAAACTGGCCACGACCTTGCCGTCGCGGCCGATCACGTACTTGTGGAAGTTCCACTTCGGGCTTTCGCCGCTGGCCTGGGCCAGGTCGCGATACAGCGGAGTCGCCGTCTTCCCGGTGACGCTGACCTTCTGGAACATCGGAAACTTCACGCCGTAGGTCAGGGTGCAGAACTCCTGGATCTTCTTCTCCTCGTCGAATTCCTGGCCCATGAAATCGCCGGACGGGAAGCCCAGGACCGCGAAACCGCGCGGACTGTAGCGGGCATGCATAGCTTCCAGCGCCTCGAACTGGGGCGTGAAACCGCATTTGCTGGCGGTGTTGACCACCAGCAGCACCTGGCCGCCGTAGGTCTCGCCCAGGTTGACCGGCGCCTTGCCGGCCAGCGGGCGGTAACTGTGGTCGAGCAGTCCCCTGCCAGCGGCGCCGGCCAGCAGGGGAAGCGTGCAAAGCGCGGCGATCGCGAGGGTTCTGGCCAGGAAACGGGTCACGGGGGAGCCTCCGGGGCGTGGCGTGGACCGAGTATGACTTCAGTTGGGGGGAAAAGGTTTCCCGGGGGCTTGACCCGCTCCGTTTTGGTGTTATAGTTGAATACAACACCAGTCAACGAGTACAGGAGTTGACCCATGCAACGCCAGATGTACAACGCGGTCCGCACCCCGAGTCTTGCCCTGGGCACGCTGGCCGCCGGCCTGGTTCTCACCGGTCTTTTCGCCCTCTCCGGCCAGACGTCCGCCAGCGGCGCGGGCGCCGAGGACGATTCCCATCGTCGCCATCACAGTGCCCGTGCCCGGGACGCGATGGCGCTTCCTTTCTTCTCCTTCGCGCAGGGCATGCGCCGCAGCAACAGGAGCTGATTCCCATGACCGCAATCCAATGGAGCGACGGCGCTCCGATCTACCGCCAGTTGAAGGACCGGGTGATCGCGATGATGCTCGACGGCCTGCTCAAGCCGGGCGATGCGCTTCCCTCGGTCCGCCAGGTCGCGGCGGAATACCAACTCAACCCCATCACCGTCTCGCGCGCCTACCAGGAATTGGCCGACGAGGCACTTGTCGAGAAACGCAGAGGACTGGGCATGTACGTCACCGAAGAAGCCGCGAAGAAACTCCTGTCCAGCGAGCGCGATCGCTTCCTGCGCGAAGAGTGGCCGCTGGTCCTCGAACGCATCCAGCGCCTGGGCCTGAACATGCAGGACCTGCTCGGACCGGCGAAGCAGGGAGGTGAGGCATGAGCGCCATCGACACCAACGTCCCGGTGATCAGCGCCCGCGGCCTGCGCAAGGCCTACAGGAACAAGCTGGCGCTGGACGACACCCGGTTCGAGATCCCGTCCGGCCGCATCATCGGCCTGATCGGCCCGAACGGGTCCGGCAAGACCACCACGCTGAAGGCCGTGCTCGGCCTGATCCCCTTCGAGGGCGATCTCAAGGTGCTCGGCCGCGATCCGCGCACCGAGCGCGACGAGCTGATGAAGGATGTCTGCTTCATCGCCGACGTCGCCGTGCTGCCGCGCTGGATCCGCGTCAGCGAGGCCATCGAGTACGTGGCCGGCGTGCACCCCCGCTTCGATCGGGCCAAGTGCGAGCGTTTCCTCGCCCATACCCAGCTCAAGCCGAACCTGCGCGTGCGCGAGATGTCCAAGGGCATGATCGTGCAGTTGCACCTGGCCCTGGTGATGGCCATCGATGCCCGCCTGCTGGTGCTGGACGAGCCGACCCTGGGCCTGGACATCCTCTACCGCAAGGAGTTCTACCAGCGCCTGCTGGAAGATTACTTCGACGAGCAGAAGACCATCATCATCACCACCCACCAGGTGGAGGAGATCGAGCACATCCTCACCGACGTGCTGTTCATCCGCGATGGAAAGATCACCATCGACGCGAACATGGAGGACCTGGGCAACCGGTTCACCGAGGTCCTGCTCAACCCCGCCAACGTCGAGGCGGCCCGCGCGCTGGGTCCGATCGACGAGCGCCAGATCGCGTTCGGCAAGACCGTGATGCTGTTCGATGGCGTTCCTTCCCACCAGCTCGCTCATCTGGGTGAAACCCGGCTGCCGGGCCTCGCCGACCTGTTCGTCGCCACCATGAAGGGGGCTTACGCATGAATGCCATGACCCAACCCGCCTCGTCTGCCGCCCGCGGAACGCTGACGCCGGCCTCCCGCTTCAAGACCCTGCTGCGCCGCGAATACTGGGAAAACCGGGGCGGCTTCGTGTGGGCGCCCATCATCACCGGCGCGATCGCGGTGCTGTTCGCGATCATTGGCGCCATCGGTGGCTCGTACGCCCTGCACCAGGCCCGGAACAGCCAGAACCCGCCGGAATTCAATCTCGGCCCCGGCGAAACCAATCCGATGGCGATGGTGGCCGATGGCGCCCTCCTCGGAGGCATCAGCCTCGCCCTGATGGTCATGGTGTTCGTCGTGTTCTTCTACCTGCTCGGTTCGCTCTACGACGAACGCCGCGATCGCAGCGTCCTGTTCTGGAAGTCGCTGCCGGTGAGCGACACCGAAACCGTTCTGTCGAAGCTGGCATGGGCGACGGTGCTCGCGCCGCTGCTGGCCCTGGCGATCGGCATCGGCATCGGCCTGGTGATGTGGCTCGTCATTCTGGTGGCCTCGCTGCTCAATGGCGTGCCCGGTGCCGGGTCGATCTTCACCGACACGCATCCGATCCGCCTCGTCGCGCAGGTCCTGGGCACGGTGCCGGTGTATACCGCCTGGTCGCTCCCGACCGTGGGTTGGCTGATGCTCTGCTCGGCGTGGGCGAAGCGCTTCCCGTTCCTGTGGGCCGTGCTGCTGCCGATACTGGCATGCGCCCTGGTCAGCATGAGCGGCGGCATCTTCAGTGCGGTCAGCGGCGCAGATTTCCCGCACGACAAGCTCTGGTACGTGGTGGCGTTCCGCGGCCTGGCCAGCCTGATCCCGCTGATGTGGTACTTCAACCCGCACGTCGACCACGCCGGCAATGCGCACCTGGGCGGCCCGCAGGATGTCGCCGCCCACGTCGACCTGACCACGAGCTGGACCGCGTTCGCCACGGTCGACATGTGGGTCGGCATCGTCGCCGGCATCGCGATGATCGCACTGGCCATCCGCCTGCGCCGCTGGCGCGACGAGGGCTGATCCGACGGCCCGATTCATGGAACCGGCCCGGGCGAGCATCGTCCGGGCCGGCGACATCCGGAGATCGATATCGTCCCCCGTCGCTTCGCCAACTCCTGCATCAAGCCATATTCCAGGAAAGACTCCTGATGACACGCTTCCGCACCGCACACCTGTCCGCACTCTGCATGCTCCCGCTGCTCGGCGCCCCGATCGCCGATGCCCTGTCGGCCGGGCGCTGCGCGCACGAAGCTCCGAAAACGCTTGCGCTCGATCTCGATGGCGTGAAAACGGTGGCCTTCGAGATCGGCGCGCAGGCGCTGACGCTGCGCCCGGCAGCCCACTCGGCCGCCGCGGTCACCTCGCGCGCCTGCGCATCCTCGCCTGCGATGCTGCAGCAACTGTCGCTCGGTCAACGCCGCGAAGGCGATACCCTGATCGTCAGCGCCACGCGCAACCGCAAGCTGCCGCTGATGGACGAGAACGATCGCTATGCGCACCTCGTCGTGAATGCGTCCTTGCCTGCCGACCTCGCGATCCGGCTCCGGGTCGGCGCGGGCGAGGCCAGCATCGACGGGTTCACCTCGGTGCAGGCCGAAGTGGGCGCGGGCAAGCTCAGCGTGCGCAACACGGACGGCCCGCTGTCCGTTCGTCTCGGCGCCGGCGACATCGATGCCGAGCGTATCGGCAGCCTGCAGGTCATCTCGCTCGGCGCCGGGGAGATGACCGTGCGCGACCTGCGCGGCGATGCGCGTATCGGCAGGATCGGCCCTGGCGAGCTTCGCATCGAGCAGGCGACAGGCGACGTGCGGATCGAAGCCATCGGCACCGGCGGTGTCCGCGCCAGGGCGATCGACGGCAATATCACGGTAGGCCGGGTCGGCGCCGGTGGCCTGGACGCCCGCGATGTGCGTGGCGACCTGACGGTCGAACGCGTCGGCCTCGGCAGCGTCGACCACCGCAACATCGGCGGTCGCGTCCGCATCGCCAACGACTGACTTCAGACACATCCGCCTGCGCGTCGCCGCAGGCATGCTGCCCCCCACGCCCCTTCCGCCACTGGAGCCTCGCCATGAACACCCTCCGCAACGCCGCCCTCGCCCTCGCCCTCGGCGTACCGCTGCTGGGCTGCGGCAGTGATGCGCCGCAGGATCCCGCCGACCAGCCGAAGACGATCATCGGACAGGCCGTGAAGCAGGCGACCGACGAGGCGCGCACCAAGATCGCGAAGGAAAACTTCAGCTTCAGCGTCGACGGCCTGCCCAAGGCCGAGATCACCCCGCAGGGCGACCTGCTGATCGGCGGCACCCCCGTCGCGACCACGGCGGAGCAGAAGGCGCTGGTCGCGGCCTATCGCGAAGAACTCACCGCGATCGCCCAGGCCGGCATCGGCATCGGCGTGCAGGGCGCGGACCTCGCCGGCAAGGCCGTGACCGAGGCGATCAAGGGCGTCTTCTCCGGCAACCCGGACCAGATCGAGCAGCGCATCGAGAAGGAAGCCGAAGGCATCAAGCATGCCGCGAAGAAACTGTGCGATCGCCTGCCGGGACTGAAGGCGGCGCAGGACAGGCTGACCGCGGCCGTGCCGGAGTTCAAGCCCTACGCGCGCATGGACGACGGCGACGTCAAGGATTGCCGGATCGATGCCGGCGACAACATGCAGATCGACACCGGTGGCGCCCATGAGGGAGCCTCCGGGAGCAAAGACGGCATGAATGCCGCCGAGGAAGCCGAAGCGGCCGCGGGCTGATCGCCCCGGGCAGCGCACCCGCGATGCCGGCTGCGCACGCAGCCGGCGCCCCCCCCTCTCCCTGCATGCACGACGTCGCCACCGGCGGCGAAGGAATCGCCATGTCCCGTCCCCCGCTCGCGATACCGCTCGCGCTCGCCACTGTCTTCGCCCTGTCGCCGCCATCGACCCGGGCGGCGGACGACCCGGTGCTCAATCGCGCGTTCCAGGACCACATCGCCTACGTCGCGACCTTCGCGATGCCGGTACTGATCGAGAAATGCAGCGCCGCCGATCCCGCCTACCTGCAGCGCGCCGCACCGCTGTATTTCCGCTACGTCAACGCGCACCAGGACCGCATCGAACGCGGGCGCCAGCTCACGCTTGCGGAACTGAAGCCCGACGACACGCTGAAGGCCTATCGCGAGCGCGTGCTCGCGCAGCGGCTGGGCAAGCTCGATACGGGCACGCCCGAAGAGAGGACGGCGATGTGCCAGGGCGCGCTGGTCGTGCTCGAGGGCACAACGCTGCCGGGCGAGTGGCCCTCGCGCGGCTGAACGATCGCCGCGCGCCGGCGTGGCGCAGCGGCATTTACCCGCCGCTGCCCATGCCCTCGACGATGCCGCCCCGGGTCAAGGCGGCCGGGTCGAGCGCGCGACGCAGGGTGTCGACATCCAGGCCGCTGTCTTCCAGCGCGACCTGCAGCACCGACAGGCGCTCGGCGTAGGCGCGCTTCGCGATCGCCGCGGCCTTTTCGTAGCCGATCAGGGGGTTGAGTGCGGTCACCAGGATCGGATTGCGCGCCAGCGCATCGCCCAGCCGGTCCTCGCGGAACGCCAGTCCGGCGATGGCCTTTTCCGCCAGCGCGCTCATCGCGTTCGCGAGCAGGCCGATGGCATCGAGCAGGTTCACCGCGATCAGCGGCAGCATCGTGTTGAGCTGGAAGTTGCCGCTCTGCCCGGCCACCGTCACGGCCGTGTGCAGGCCCATCACCTGCGCGCAGGCCATGCACACCGCTTCCGGAATCACCGGATTGACCTTGCCCGGCATGATCGAACTGCCCGGCTGCAGCGCCGGCAGTTCGACTTCGCCCAGGCCGGCCAGCGGCCCGGAATTCATCCAGCGCAGGTCGTTGGCGATCTTCATCAGCGCCACCGCCAGCGCGTTGAGCTGGCCGGACAGCTCGACCGCATCGTCCTGCGCGGCGATGCCCTCGAACTTGTCCTCGGCCGAGACGAAGCGCACGCCCGACAGGACCGAGAGCGTCTGCGCGACGCGCTTGCCGAAGCCCGGATGGGTATTGATGCCGGTACCGACCGCGGTGCCGCCGATCGGCAGGCGGCGCAGGCGGCGCAGGCTGTCCTCGATGCGCATGCGCGCCGACGCCAGCTGCGAGGACCAGGCACCGAATTCCTGGGCGATGGTGACCGGCATGGCGTCCATCAGGTGGGTGCGGCCGGTCTTGACCAGCGCACCGGCCTCGATCGCGCGCGCATCGATCGCGGCGCGCAGCGCGCGAAGGGCGGGCAGCAGGTCTTCGCTCACCGCCAGGTGCGCGCCGACGCGCAGGGCCGTGGGAATCACGTCGTTGGAACTCTGGCCCAGGTTGACGTCGTCGTTCGGATGCACCTTGCCCTTGCCCGTGCGCATCACCAGCGCGGCGATCACCTCGTTGGCGTTCATGTTCGTCGACGTGCCGGAGCCGGTCTGGAACACGTCGATCGGGAAATGCGCGTCGTGCTCGCCCGAGGCGACGGCCATCGCTGCGCGGCGGATGGCGGCGGCCCGCGCACGCGGCAGCAGGCCGAGATTGGCATTGGCCTGGGCGGTGGCGGCCTTGGTCAGGCCCAGCGCGCGGATGAAACCGCGCGGCATCGGCCGGCCGGACAGGCCGAAATTGCGCACCGCACGCTCGGTCTGCGCCCCCCACAGGGCCCAGGCCGGCACCCGCAGTTCGCCCATGCTGTCGCGTTCGATGCGGGTGGGATCGGGGATCTCGCCGTGCGGGTTGCCGTGCTGGGTCATGGTGGTCTCCTCTCGCGCATGACGTGCTGACCTGTATTGAGGACGAGCATACGCCCGCAGCGGTTTACAATGACCGACTTTCCGCCGCCGCCCGCCTGCCTGCCCGCCATGTCCGACGCCCAGCTCCTCGCCCTGTCCCCGCTCGATGGCCGCTATGCCGGCAAGGTCGATGCCCTGCGCCCGATCTTCTCCGAATACGGTCTCATCAAGGCCCGCGTGAAGGTCGAGGTGGAGTGGCTGCTGGCCCTCGCCGCGGAACCGGGCATCGTCGAACTCGAGCCCTTCTCCGACGCCGCCACGGCCCGCCTGCGCGCGCTGGCCGACGCCCTGTCGGTCGCCGATGCGGTCCGGGTCAAGGAGATCGAGCGCACCACCAACCACGACGTGAAGGCGGTCGAATACCTGATCAAGGAGCGCCTGGCCGATGACGCCGAACTCGCGCCTGCGCTCGAGTTCGTGCATTTCGCCTGCACCAGCGAGGACATCAACAACCTCAGCTACGCGCTGATGCTCAACGAAGCGCGGCTGTCGGTGATGCTGCCGAAGCTGGACGAGCTGATCCAGAAGCTGCGCGCGATGGCCCACGAACATGCAGCGCTGCCGATGCTCTCGCGCACCCACGGCCAGACCGCTTCGCCGAGCACGGTCGGCAAGGAAATCGCCAATGTCGTCGCCCGCCTGCAGCGCCAGGGCGAACTGCTGGCCGGTGCGCAGATGCCGGGCAAGATCAACGGCGCGGTCGGCAACTACAACGCCCATGTCGCCGCCTACCCCGAGGTCGACTGGCCGACGTTCTCGAAGCGCTTCGTGCAGTCGCTGGGCCTGGACTGGCAGCCCTACACCACCCAGATCGAGCCGCACGACGGCGTCGCCGAGCTGTGCGACGCGCAGAAGCGCATCGACACCATCTGCGTGGATCTGTGCCGCGACATCTGGGGCTACATCTCGCTGGGCTACTTCAAGCAGGCGGTGAAGGCCGGCGAAGTCGGCAGCTCGACCATGCCGCACAAGGTCAACCCGATCGACTTCGAGAACGCGGAAGGCAACTTCGGCATCGCCAACGCGCTGTTCGAGCATTTCGCGGCGAAGCTGCCGATCAGCCGCTGGCAGCGCGACCTCACCGACTCCACCGTGCTGCGCGCGCTGGGCACCGCCTTCGGCCACGCCCTCATCGGCTACGACGCCCTGCTGCGCGGCCTGAGCAAGCTCAGCGCGAACCCGGAACGCCTCGCCGCCGACCTCGACGCGTCCTGGGAAGTGCTGGCGGAAGCCGTGCAGACGGTGATGCGCCGCCACGGCCTGCCCAATCCCTACGAACAGCTCAAGGCACTGACCCGCGGCCACGGCATCAACGCCGAGTCGATGCGCGAGTTCATCGCCGGCCTCGACCTGCCCGCCGACGCCAGGCAGCGCCTGCTCGACATGACCCCGGGCAGCTACATCGGCCTGGCCGACCACCTCGCCCGCGAGATCTGAGGCGAGGGTCGCTTCCACGGACCGCTCCGCATGCGCCTGCTCCTGAACATCGACGTCCCCGATCTCGCCACGGCGGAACGGTTCTACGTCGAGGCGTTCGGGCTGCGCCCGGGCCGTCGTCTCGGCGACGGCGTGCTCGAATTGCTGGGCGCCGAAGTCCCCATCTTTCTGCTGGCGAACGACCCAGGTACGCCTGCCGCCGGCGACGACATCCGCGACTACGCACGCCATTGGTCGCCGCTGCATGCCGATGTCGTCGTGGATGACGTCGATGCCGCGCTGTCGCGCGCGCTCGGCGCCGGGGCGCGTCAGGAAGGCGATATCCGCGACGCGGACTGGGGCCGGATCGTCACCATCGCCGACCCGTTCGGCCACGGCTGGTGCCTGCTGCAATTCCTGGGACGCGGCTACGACCACATCGCCACGACCGTACAACCTTCGACAGGGACCTCTGAATGAACCGGAAATCCTCACCGCGCCTGCCATACGAGGTGGATGCCCGTCGAAACGGCCCGCTGGGCATGCCGCCCGCGGCCTTCCTGCGCGACTACTGGCAGAAGCGTCCGCTGCTGATCCGCAACGCGTTCCCGGGCTTCGAGACCCCGGTGACGCCGGAAGACCTGGCCGGCCTGGCCTGCGAGGAAGGCGCGCTGTCGCGCATCGTCATGCACGACCGCGCCACCGACGGCTGGACGCTGCGCACCGGTCCGTTCGCCGAGGAGGAATTCCCCGGCATGCCGCACCAGGACTGGACCCTGCTGGTGCAGGACGTGGACAAGTGGGACCCGGACGTGCGCGCGCTGCTGGATCATTTCGATTTCCTGCCGCGCTGGCGGGTCGACGACATCATGATCTCCTTCGCCGCGCCCGGCGGCTCGGTCGGTGCGCACATCGACCAGTACGACGTGTTCCTCCTCCAGGCCCAGGGCCACCGGCGCTGGCAGATCGACGCCAGCGAGTCGCTCGGCAAGGGCCTGCCCCCGGTCGACTTCCGCGAGGGCGTGGCGCTGAAGCTGCTGCGCGAATTCCATCCCACCCACGACTGGGTGCTGGGGCCGGGCGACATGCTCTACCTGCCGCCGAACGTGCCGCACCACGGCGTCGCCGAAGACGCCTGCCTGACCTTCTCGATCGGCATGCGCGCGCCCAGCGCCGCCGAGTTGCTCGGCGATTTCGTCGACACCCTGCTGGCCGAGGCCGACGAATCGGTGCGCTACCGCGACGACGACCTCGCGCCGCCGAAGGACGCCTACGAGATCGACGAGGCCGCGATGCAGCGGGCGATCGCCGGGCTGAACGCCCTGCGCATGAACGACCCGCAGCGCCTCGGCGACTGGTTCGGCCGGTTCATGACCCTGTACCGCAGCGTCGGCGAGTCCCTGCAGCCGGATCCGCCGCGCTCGCGCATCGAGGTCGAGTTCGACCTGCAGCAGGGTGCGGTGCTGGCGCGCCATCCGTGGACCCGCGTGGCCTGGCGCCGCGATTCGACGAAGAAGTCGCTGGCCCGGCTGTACGTGGCCGGGCAGATCTTCGCGCTGCCGCTGGCCGATGCGCGGACGCTCGCCGCCGCGCAGGCGCTGGACGGCGACGATTACGAGACGCTGTCGGAAGACGGTCGCGCGCTGGTGCTGGAACTGCTGGCACAGGGTCATTACCACTTGGACGACGGCAACGACGAGGCATCCGGGGAGGACGGCGATGACGAGGCTTGAGGCAGGATCCCACACAGGATTCCAGGTCGCGGCGGTGGACTACAACACGGCTGTCGACGCGCTGCGCGCGGTGCGCGAACCGGTGTTCGTCGAGGAACAGCAGGTGCCGCGCGAGCTGGAATGGGACGCGCTCGATCCGCTGTGCGTGCATGTGCTGGCGCGCGACGATGCCGGCCGCCCGATCGGCACCGGCCGCCTGACCCCCGAGCACAAGATCGGCCGCATGGCCGTGCTGCAGGACTGGCGCGGCAAGGGCGTCGGCGACGCGCTGCTGAAAGCGCTGATCGAACAGGCAGCCCTGCGCCGCTGGCCCGAGGTGAAGCTCAACGCCCAGGTGTCCGCGATCGGTTTCTACGCACGCCACGGCTTCGTGCCCTTCGGCGAGCGCTTCATGGAAGCGGGCATCGAGCACCAGGCGATGCGCCGCCAGGTCGTCGGCATGACCGCGATCGACAGCCGCGAATCGGCGGTCGCAGTGGTGTCGGCGATCGTGCTGGCGACGCGGCGCGAGCTGTGCATCTACAGCCGCGCGCTGGACCCGGGCCTGTTCGACGCGCCGGAGGTGCTCGACGCCCTGCGCGCGCTGGCCACCCGCCGCCAGCGCATCGACATCCGCGTGCTGCTGCAGGACGCCGATGCGCCGCAGCGCGCGCACGCGCCGCTGATCGGCCTGTCGCAGCGCCTCAGCAGCGCCTTCGCCTTCCGCGAAGTCAGCGACCCGGCCGACAAGGGCTACGCCTCGGCCTTCGTCGCCAACGATGCCGGCGGCTGCTATTTCCGCCCGCTGGGCAACCGCTTCGATGGCGAAGCCGCCCTGGATGCCGGCGGCCGCGCCCGGCAACTGGTCGACAGCTTCCATCCCGTGTGGGAACGCGCCCGGCCGGTGACCGAGTACCGCATCCTCGGTGCCTGACGCGCGCGATCAACCCATGCTTCCGCAGGAGCGACGCAAGTCGCGACGCTTTCCGGTGCCCTGCCGCGACTTGCGTCGCTCCTGCAAAAGCCAGACAAAGCGACTCATCAGGGCCTGGTCAGCGCCGAGCGCCCGAGCATGACCCTGAAGCGGTAGCCGTTGTCGCGTTGCTCGACCGATTCCAGTTCCGGGCCGAACCCGGCATTGCCTTGCGTGGACGCGATCGCGCGCAGGGTGTCGGAGATGCAGGCCATGCGCTCGGCCTCGCCGTGCACGATGACGCGATCCCCGCTGCCCCGGACCTGGGTCACCCGGCACCCGGCCGGCATCAGCGCCGAGATCCGCCGGCGCAGTTCGTCCGGCGAGGCCATGCCGGCCGGCGTCTCTTCCGGCGCCGCGTACAGGGTCGCGACCTGCGTCGGCACGGATGCCGCTGCGGGCGATCCTGCAGTCGCGCCGGTGTCGGCCACGCGGCCCGGGACCTCGCGCAGCACCAGCGGCGAATCGGTCAGCACGAAACGGACGTACCGGCGCGACATGTCGCTGCTGCGCCCGCCGCGCTCGACCTGTCTCGGCGCATCCGCAGCGCCGGCCGCGGCCGCGGCGATGGTGTCGAGCAGGACGTCCATCTGCGCCTTGGGCGCCGAATACTGGATATGGACCTTGCCTTCGGCGACCTCGACGCGCTCGATCTCGGTGCCGGGTGGCGCCATCGCCAGCAGATCGGCACGGATGTCTTCCGCCGTACGATAGCGACGGGCGTCGGCGGCGCGCTGGGCCTGGTCCCGCGCGCGTGTCTCGGCCTCGATCTCGTCCAGCGGCCGCAGGAACACGTAGCGCCCGCGCATGTGCTCGGGATGCCACGGGCGCAACCCGTCGTTGCGCGGCCAGCGCAAGCGGCCCGTGTGCTTGCCGACCGGCACCGGAATCTCCGCGCAGCCGTCGCCGCACCAGACGCTCACGCCCACGGTGTCCAGCTCAGGCGCCTCGCCGACGATCGCGCCGTCCACCGCCAGCGTGAGCCGCAACGGCTTGCGGTACGCGCGCGGGATCTCGACCCAGCCATCGCGGCAGCTCATGGCGACGCCCGGCTTCAGTTCCCTGACGATTTCCGCGGTCGGCCCGAGCCGGGCCAGGTGCTCGTCGTACGCCCGCTGGCCGTTGCGCTCGATGTAGGCCGATTTCGCAGTGTCCGACAGCAGGTGGTACCACTCCCGGTAGCGCGGCTTCTCGTACTCGTGGATCACCTTCAGGTGCTGCATCACCCGGTCGTCGTTCACGAAGAAGCGCAGGGTGTAGCCGCCATGGGCGCTGCGCTGGATGGACAGGCCGCCGATCTGCCCGGCCGGGATGGTGCCGCCATTCCCAACCGGCAGGGATTCGAAGATCGAGCCCTCGAAGCTGACACCGCCCTCGGCCGGCGCGCTGAAGGCATAGGTCCCGCCCAGGTCGGGGCAGCCGTTGGGATCGAGCTTCAGCGCAGCGCGATCCGCCTGCGCTCCCCCGCCCCCGGGACTGCAGCCCGCCAGGAGGGCCGTCAACGCCAGTCCGGCCAGCATGGGCCGCGTCGCATTCGTTGCGTATCGCATCGGTTTCCGCGTCCCCCGCGTGGATTCGGCGAGGACCATACCAGCCCGCATCGGGTCCGCCGAGGCAGGCCGCGGAAGTAGCGCCGGACGCACCCGGCGGCCCATCGGCGTACGACCATGGTCGAAACCATCCCCCCGCACGCTGTCACCGCCGTCACAATGGTGCTCGACAGCCTGTACAGGGTGCGTCATGAAGCATCGGAATGGTGCGTTGCGGCGGAGCCTGCGTCTATAATTCCGGTCCTTTCGCCCTCGCAGCCGCCCCTGCCGGAAGCTCGGCAGATCAAGCGGTTACCCACTCCTCCTTCGCGCTTTCCGACCCTCGGGCTCCAAGTGGACAGTCTCCTGAAGCAATTCGCGCAATCCTCCCAGCTCGGCGCCAATGCGGCGTACATCGAAGACCTCTACGAACAGTACCTGGTCGACCCCGACAGCGTCGGCCCGAAATGGAAGACCTATTTCGACGGCGTGAAGGGGCGCGAGGGCCATGACGTGCCGCACTCGGCCGTCATCGAGGCCATCGCCGAGGCCAGCCGCCAGGCCGCGCGCGGCGTGGTCGTTTCCGGCAGCAGCGGCAGCGACAGCCGCGAATTCGCGGTCGGCAAGCTGATCGTCGCCTACCGCTCGCGCGGCCACCTCGCCGCCGACCTCGACCCGCTGGGCATGTGGGCCAAGAACGAAGCCCCGGACCTCGACATCGGCTTTCACGGCCTGTCGAACGCCGACCTCGACGCCACCTTCTCCAGCGGCGGCGTCGGCGGCAACGCCCAGATGAAGCTGCGCGACCTCGTCGCCCGCCTCAAGGCCACCTACACCGGCAGCATCGGCGCCGAGTTCATGCACATCACCGACGTCGAGCAGCGTCGCTGGATGTACGAGCGCCTGGAAGCCGCCGGCGGCGACTTCAAGCGCAGCGCCGGGCAGCGCAGGCGCATCCTCGAGCGGCTGACCGCCGCCGAGGGGCTGGAGCGTTACCTGCACACCAAGTACGTCGGCCAGAAGCGCTTCTCGCTGGAAGGCGGCGACGCGCTGATCCCGATGCTCGACGTGATGATCCACCGCGCCGGCAGCGACGGCGTCAAGGACGTGATCCTCGGCATGGCCCACCGCGGCCGCCTCAACGTCCTGGTCAACACGCTCGGCAAGCCGCCGCGCAAGCTGTTCGACGAATTCGAAGGCAAGTTCGAGCACGACGAGCACGCCCATGCCGGCGACGTGAAGTACCACATGGGCTTCAGCGCGGACATCGCCACCCCCGGCGGCCCGGTCCACCTCGCCCTCGCCTTCAACCCCTCGCACCTGGAAATCGTCGACCCCGTGGTCGCCGGCAGCGTGCGTTCGCGCCAGCTGCGCCGCGGCGACCAGGACCGCAGGCAGGTGGTGCCGATCCTGATGCACGGCGACGCTGCGTTCGCGGGCCAGGGCGTGGTGATGGAACTGCTGCAGATGTCGCAGGCCCGCGGCTTCGCGGTCGGCGGCACCCTGCACATCGTCATCAACAACCAGGTGGGCTTCACCACCAGCGAGCGCCAGGACGCCCGCTCGACGCTGTACTGCACCGACGTGGCCAAGATGGTCGGCGCCCCGGTGCTGCATGTGAACGGCGACGACCCGGAAGCGGTGGCGTTCTGCGCCGAGCTGGCCTTCGACTTCCGCCAGAAGTTCGGCAAGGACGTGGTCATCGACCTCGTCTGCTACCGCCGCCACGGCCACAACGAGGCCGACGAGCCGGCGGCGACCCAGCCGCAGATGTACCAGAACATCCGCAAGCGCAAGACCACCCGCGAGCTCTATGCCGAAGCGCTGGTCGCCAACGGCACGCTCGGGGCCGAGGAGGCGCAGGCGCTGGTCGACGGTTACCGCCAGAAGCTCGACGACGGCCTGGTCACTACCGAACTGGCCCCGGCCAACCCGGATGCCTACACGATCGACTGGAACCCGCTGCTCGCGGGCAAGCTGAGCGATCCGGTCGATACCCGCGTCGCCCGCGACAGGCTCGACCGCTTGGCGCAGGTCATCAACACCCTGCCGGCCGAGGCCAGCCTGCATCCGCGCGTCGCCAAGATCTACGACGACCGCCGGAAGATGGCCGCCGGCGAACTGCCGGGCGACTGGGGCTTCGCAGAGAACCTGGCCTACGCCACCCTGCTCGACGAAGGCTACAAGCTGCGCCTCGTGGGCCAGGACTGCGGCCGCGGCACGTTCTTCCATCGCCATGCGGTACTGCACGACCAGAAGGTCGACGTCGACCACATCCCGCTGCGCCAGCTGGTGAGCAACCCGGAAGACGCCACGATCATCGACTCGCTGCTCAGCGAGGAAGCGGTGATGGCGTTCGAATACGGCTACGCCACCGCCGATCCCATGACCCTCGACATCTGGGAAGCCCAGTTCGGCGACTTCGCCAACGGCGCCCAGGTGGTGATCGACCAGTTCCTGTCCTCGGGCGAGGCCAAGTGGGGCCGCCTCTGCGGCCTGGCGCTGTTCCTGCCGCACGGCTACGAAGGCCAGGGGCCGGAGCATTCGTCCGCGCGCCTGGAACGCTTCCTGCAGCTGTGCGCGCTGGACAACATGATGGTCTGCACGCCGACCACGCCGGCGCAGGCCTTCCACATGATCCGCCGGCAGATGCACATGACCACGCGCAAGCCGCTGGTGGTGATGACGCCCAAGTCGCTGCTGCGCCACAAGCTGGCGGTCTCGACCCTGGACGACCTGGCCAGCGGCGGCTTCCAGCACCTGATCCCGGACAGCACCGCCGCCGACGCGAAGAAGGTCAAGCGCGTGGTGGTCTGCGGCGGCAAGGTCTACTACGACCTGCTGGAAGAAGCGCAGAAGCGCGAGCTGAAGGACGTGGCGATCATCCGCATCGAGCAGCTCTATCCGTTCCCGCGCCAGCAACTGATCGCCGAACTGAAGAAGTACGGCAAGTCGGTGCAGGTGGTGTGGTGCCAGGAAGAGCCGCAGAACCAGGGCGCGTGGTACCAGATCCAGCACCACCTGCGTTTCTGCCTGCAGGACAAGCAGGCGCTGCACTACGCCGGTCGCGCGCGCTCGCCCTCGCCGGCCGCCGGCCACTTCAACGACCATGTCGTCGAGCAGCAGGCGCTGATCGCCGACGCCCTCGTCAATTCGCCCGACGGCGAGTTCGGGGAGGAATGATCCACCGACCGCGGACGCCGGGCAGTCGGCGTCCGCGGTCGTTTCCGTACACCGATCTCCCAAGCATCGCGCGCTTGCAATCCGCCGTCCGGCGCCCCGCGCGGGCCGGCATCAACACCACATCCAGGACGCCACCATGGCCACCGAAATCAAGGTTCCCGTTCTTCCCGAATCCGTCTCCGACGCCGTCATCGCCACCTGGCACAAGAAGGTCGGCGACGCCGTCAAGCGCGACGAGAACATCGTCGACCTCGAGACCGACAAGGTCGTGCTGGAAGTCCCCTCGACCGTCGATGGCGTCATCAAGGAGCTGAAGTTCGCCGAAGGCGCGACCGTCCTCAGCCAGCAGGTCATCGCGGTCATCGAGGAAGGCGCCGTCGCCGCCGCGCCGGCCCCGGCCGCCGCCGGCCCCGAGCAGGTCCAGCCGAAGGCCGAGGCCACCAAGGCCGCTGCCGCCGCACCGGCCAGCACGAAGCCGGCTCCGGTCGGCGATGAGCTGCCCCCGGGCGCGCGCTTCGCCGCCGCCACCAGCGGCGTGAACCCGGCCGACGTGCAGGGCACCGGCCGCCGCGGCGCGGTCACCAAGGAAGACATCGTCAACTTCGCCGCCGGCAGGACCGCCGGTGTCGGCGGCGGCGCCCGCCCGGAAGAACGCGTGCCGATGACCCGCATGCGCGCCCGCATCGCCGAGCGCCTGATGCAGTCGAAGAACTCCATCGCGATGCTGACCTCGTTCAACGAGGTGAACCTGTCCAAGGTCATGCAGATGCGCAAGGAGCTGGGCGAGCAGTTCGAGAAGGCCAACGGCATCAAGCTCGGCTTCATGAGCTTCTTCGCCAAGGCCGCCGCCAACGCGCTGCAGCGCCACCCGATCATCAACGCCTCGGTCGACGGCAACGACGTGATCTACCACGGCTACGCCGACATCTCGATCGCCGTGTCCACCGACAAGGGCCTGGTCACGCCGGTGCTGCGCAACGTCGAGCGCATGGGCTTCGCCGACATCGAAGCCGCGATCGTCGGCTACGCCAAGGCGGCCCGCGAAGGCGGCCTGAAGCTGGAAGACCTGCAGGGCGGCACCTTCACCATCACCAACGGCGGCACCTTCGGCTCGCTGATGTCGACGCCGATCGTCAACCCGCCGCAGTCGGCGATCCTCGGCATGCACGCCATCAAGGAGCGCGCCATCGTCGAGAACGGTCAGGTCGTCGCCGCGCCGATGATGTACCTCGCGCTGAGCTACGACCACCGCATCATCGACGGCAAGGACGCGGTGCTGTTCCTGGTCGACATCAAGAACCAGCTGGAAAACCCGCACCGCATGCTGCTGGGCATGTAATGCCCGCCGGAAGCCCCTCGACCGCGAGGGGCTTCGCGCTTCGAAGCCACAGGACACGAATCCAATGAGCGAACAACAAGCCCCACAACAGCAGGTCTTCGACGTCATCGTCATCGGCGCCGGCCCTGCCGGCTACCACGCCGCCATCCGCGCCGCGCAGCTGGGCATGAAGACCGCGTGCATCGACGCCGCGCTGGGCAAGGACGGCAAGCCCGCGCTCGGCGGCACCTGCCTGCGCGTCGGCTGCATCCCGTCGAAGGCGCTGCTCGATTCCTCGCGCCAGTTCTGGAACATGGGCCACATCTTCGGCGACCACGGCATCAGCTTCGACAACGCGAAGATCGACGTCGGCGCGATGGTCGGCCGCAAGGACAAGATCGTCAAGCAGTTCACGGGCGGCATCGCCCAGCTGTTCAAGGCCAACAAGATCACCGCGTTCTACGGCTTCGGCACCCTGCACGCCGGCAACGTCGTCAAGGTGAAGCAGCACGACGGCAGCGAAGTCGAACTCAAGGGCACCAACGTCATCCTCGCCGCCGGTTCGGATTCGATCGAACTGCCGTTCGCGAAGTTCGACGGCCAGCACATCGTCGACAACGTCGGCGCGCTGGACTTCACCGAAGTGCCCAAGCGCCTCGGCGTGATCGGCGCCGGCGTGATCGGCCTGGAACTGGGCAGCGTCTGGAACCGACTCGGCGCGAAGGTGACGATCCTCGAAGCGCTGCCGGACTTCCTGGCCGCCGCCGACGGCGAGGCCGCGAAGGTCGCCGCCCGCGAGTTCAAGAAGCAGGGCCTCGACATCCAGCTCGGCGCGAAGGTCAGCAAGGCCGAAGTGAAGAAGGGCGAAGTCCATCTCACCTACACCGACGCCAAGGGCGAGCAGAGCCTCGTCGTCGACAAGCTGCTGGTCGCCGTGGGCCGCAAGGCCGCGAGCAAGGGCCTGCTGGCCGAAGGCACCGGCGTGCAGCTCGACGAGCGCGGCCGCATCGTGGTCGACGAGCACTGCCACACCGGCGTCGACGGCGTCTGGGCCGTGGGCGACTGCGTGCGCGGCCCGATGCTGGCGCACAAGGGCTTCGAGGAAGGCATTGCCGTGGCCGAGCTGATCGCCGGCCTGCCGGGCCACGTCAACTTCGACACCATCCCGTGGGTGATCTACACCGAGCCGGAAATCGCCTGGGTCGGCAAGACCGAGGAACAGCTGAAGGCCGAAGGCATCCCGTACAAGGCCGGCAGCTTCCCGTTCGCCGCCGTCGGCCGCGCGGTCGCGATGGCCGAACCGGCCGGCTTCGTGAAGGTGCTCGCGCATGCCGAAACCGATCGCGTGCTCGGCATGCACCTGGTCGGCGCCAACGTCTCCGAACTGGTGCACGAAGGCGTACTGACCATGGAGTTCAGCGGCTCCGCCGACGACCTCGCCCGCATCTGCCACGCGCACCCGAGCCTCTCGGAAGCCGTGCACGACGCGGCGATGGCGGTGCACAAGCGGGCGATCCACAAGGCGAACTGACCCGCCGCCCGCACACGAAACGGCGCACCTCGGTGCGCCGTTTCGCTTTCAGCATCACTGCCATGTCCTTGCGGAATCCACACATGAAATCGATCTGCGTCTACTGCGGCTCCAACGCCGGCAACAAACCCGCCTACACCGAACGCGCGATCGCCCTCGGCGATCGCATCGCGAAGGAAGGGCTGCAACTGGTCTACGGCGGCGGCAACGTCGGCCTGATGGGCATCGTGGCGGACGCCGTGCTGGCGGCCGGCGGCGAAGTCGTCGGCGTCATCCCCGAGCAACTCGTGCAGTGGGAAGTCGCGCACACCGGCGTGACCCGGCTGGAAGTGGTCGCGAACATGCACGAACGCAAGGCGCGGATGTTCGATCTCGCCGACGCTTTCGTCGCCCTGCCCGGCGGCTTCGGCACGCTCGACGAGATGTTCGAGATGCTCACCTGGCGCCAGCTCGGCCTCGGCCGCAAGCCCTGCGCGTTCCTCGATGTCGACGGCTTCTACACCCCTCTGATCGGCATGATCGACCGCATGGTCGAGGAACGCTTCCTGCACGCCGACCAGCGCCACGACCTCTGGCACGGCGAGGACATCGATGCCCTGTTCACCTGGATGCGCGACTACACGCCCGCGCAGGCGGACAAGTGGCTGGACGAGAAGCGGCGGAAGGCGCTGCGTTGATTGCACTCCCCAAGCGGATGATTCCATGCTTATGTGAAGACACTTGGGTTCGCCGCCTTTTGCCGTCATCCTCGCGCAAGCGAGGACCCAGCCATCAGCCACGACACTCGCGACGGAACGCAGTCATTCTGACAGGCAGCGCAGCAATCCGGGATACAGATCGGTCCACTCCGGATTGCGCGCTTCGATCAATTCGATCTTCCACCTGCGCAACCAACGCTTCATCGCTTTTTCCCGAGCGATCGCCTGCTCCATCGTGTCGTGAGCTTCGAACCAGACCAGGCGATGCACCTGGTAGCGAGCCGTGAACCCAGCGCAATGTCCGTCAAGGTGCTGCCACATGCGGCCAATCAGATCCGATGTCACGCCGATGTATAGCGTTCCGTTTCGGCGACTGGCGAGCATGTAGACACAGGGCGATTTCATGCGACTCAGTCTGCCGATGCCAGAACGAGTGCCAATGTCGGAAAACTCCGCTCATTGGCATCGGATTTCATCGGCGATGATCGGGCCATACCGCCACGGCAAGATGGGTCCTCGCTTGCGCGAGGATGACGACACAGATGAGCAGCGTCGTGGCCACGACACTGCTCTTGCCAACATGCGATCATTCCAACATCGAACGCCAAGGATTCCGCGACATGCCCGTTCCCAACGCCTTCAACGCCTTCCGCATCCGCAACGACGCCGCCGGCGGCTACCGCAGCGGCGTCGAGCAGACGAGCATCGATGAGCTCGCCCCAGGCGAGATCGTCATCAAGACCGCCTACTCCTCGGTCAACTACAAGGACGCGCTGGCCGGCACCGGCGAAGGCAAGATCCTGCGCTTCTTCCCGCTGGTCGGCGGCATCGACGTCGCCGGGCACGTGGTGTCATCGACCGATCCGGCGTTCCGCGAAGGCGATGCCGTGCTGGTCACCGGCTGCGGGCTCAGCGAGACCCGCGACGGCGGCTACAGCGAATACGCACGCATCGAAGCGAAATGGGCCATCCCCCTGCCCGTCGGGCTGAGCCTGCGCGAGAGCATGATCCTCGGTACCGCCGGCTTCACCGCTGCGCTGGCCCTGCTGCGCATGGAGGACAACCGCCAGTCGCCCGAGTTGGGGCCGCTCGCGGTGACCGGCGCCACCGGCGGCGTGGGTTCGCTGGCGGTCGACATCTTCACCCGCGCCGGCTACGAAGTGCACGCGATCAGCGGCAAGCCCGAGCATGCCGATTACCTCCAGTCGCTCGGCGCGACGCAGGTGCTCGGCCGCGACGTGCTGGCCGAAGCCAGGCCGCTGGAGGCCGCGCGCTTCGGTGGTGGCCTCGACAACGTCGGCGGCACCATGCTGGCCAGCCTGCTCGCCCGCACCCGCCCCTACGGCAACGTCGGCAGCGCCGGCCTGGCCGCCACCGCCGACCTGCCGACCACCGTGATGCCTTTCATCATCCGCGGCGTGTCGCTGGTGGGCGTGGCCTCGGCCGGCACCGCCCGGGAAATCCGTGATGAGGTCTGGAAGCGGTTGGCGGGCGCCTGGAAGCCGGCGCACCTGGAGACCATCTGCACGCGCGAGGTCGGTCTCGACGCGTTGCCGGCGGTCTTCGCGGGCATGCTCAAGGGCGGATCGTTCGGCCGGACCCTCGTCCGTCTGGATTGACGCCGGATTCCCACGCGCGATCCGGGTCAACCCGTCCGTCCCGGGGCGACCCTCCGGCGCCTTGTGCACTGCATCAACAAACCGCTCCGGACCGCTTCCGGGCCGGCTCCGGGCCGTCTACACTGGGCACAGTCTTACAAGGGGTAACGCATGGCACGCATCCTGATCGTCGACGACTCTCCGTCGCAGCTGATGGGCATTCGCCGCATCGTCGAAAAACTCGGACATGAAGCATTGACGGCCGAGGATGGCGCGGCCGGCGTCGAGGTCGCCAAGCGCGAGATCCCGGATCTGATCCTGATGGACGTGGTCATGCCGAACCTCAACGGCTTCCAGGCCACGCGCACCATCTCGCGCGAGCCGACCACCAAGCACATCCCGATCGTGCTGGTGACCACCAAGGACCAGGACACCGACCGCGTCTGGGGCATGCGCCAGGGCGCCAAGGCCTACCTGACCAAGCCTTTCAGCGAAACCGAACTGTCGGACACCATCACCAAATACGTCTCCGGCCAGGGTTGAATCCGCCCCCTGCTTCGACGCACGAAAAAGCCGCCTTGAAGGCGGCTTTTTCCATGTGGGGCATGTGGAACTCAGGCCCTGCGCCAGTCGTCGCCGAAGGCCTCGCGCATGGCGCGGTACGCATCGCGTTCCGCCTCGGTGTTCGCACGTGGCGCCAGCACTTCCAGTTCGACGATCTGATCGCCGTCGGCAGCGCCGCCGGTGCCCGGCAGGCCGCGACCACGCAGGCGCAGACGCCGTCCAGCTTCCGAATCGGCGGGGATCTTCAGCTCGACCGCGCCGCCCAACGTCGGTACGCTCACCGTGGCGCCGAGCGCCGCCTCCCAGGGCGCCACCGGCAGCACATGGATGATGTTGCGACCGTCCACCTCGAAGCGCGGATGTGCGGCATATTCGACTTCCAGCAGCAGGTCGCCGCCACTCGGCGCCTGTCCCGCGAGCCGGATCGCCTGCCCCGGCTTGATGCCCTTGGGGACGCGCACGTCCAGCGAACGCCCGGCCACCGAGACCCGCACCGGCTCGCCGCGATACACCGCCTCCAACGGCACCGCGAACTTCGCGCGCACGGCGCCATCGCCGCGTGGTCGCGCACCGGCACCTGCACCGGATCCGAACCCGGCACCGCGCCGGCCGAACAGTTCCTGGAAGAAATCGCTGAAGCCGCCGTTGCCGCCGCCGGCGAAGATCTCGTCGAAATCGACGCCGCCGTGCCCACCGAAGCCGCCCGGCGGCGGCTGCACCTCATCGCCCGGGCGATAGCCGCGCGCGCGCAGTTGGTCGTAGGCCTTGCGCTTCTCCGGGTCGCGCAGGGCTTCGTAGGCTTCGTTGACGGCCTTGAACTTCTCTTCGGCACCCGGCTCCTTGCTCACGTCCGGGTGGTACTTGCGCGCGAGCCGGCGGTAGGCGGTCTTGAGCTCCGCCTCGCCCGCGCCGGGCTCGACGCCGAGAATGTCGTAGTAGTCCTTGAAACGCATGACGGGAACACCCGTGGATGTCGAATGCGGTGAACTATAGCGGACGCGGCGTCTTGGATGCGCTGCGCCCGCATGCGCATGACCCGCCGTGATGGCGGGTCATGCGCGTCGCAACGGTAAGCGATGCAACGAATGCGACACGACCGGAATCGTGCGCGAGAAGCTCAGGACTTCCTCAGGACTTCGGCGACGGGCCGCCGACCTGGATGCGCCGCGGTGTCGACTCGGCACGCTTCGGTATCGCGATTTCCAGCACACCGTTGTGACCCGATGCGGTGATGCCGTCGGCATCGGCGGTATCGGGCAGCGCGAAGCGGCGATGGAAACTGCCGTAACGGCGTTCGATCCGCGAGAAACGATCGGACTGCTCCGCCACGTCGCTCCGTCGTTCGCCCTTGATGCTGAGGATGCCCTTGTCCATCAGGACTTCGACGTCCTGCGGGTCCACGCCGGGAAGATCGGCCAGGATCAGGAAGCGATCGGCTTCCTCCTTGATGTCGACGCGCGGCACCCACTGGCTGGTGACCACGGACGACTCGTCGGGGTTGTCGCCGGTGCTGAGGAAACGGTCGAAGATCTGCTTCAGATCGTCGTGGATACGCGCCTGGGCGGGCCAGGCCTGCTGGTAGCGCATGAGGCTCATGGAAGTCTCCGGTGTCGGTTGTCGGTCCGGGCGGCAGGCTGCCGTCCTGCACGGGAGATAGGCGCGTCCGCCCCGATTTCAAGCGTCCGACGCCGCCGTTCGTCGTCCGGACGTTCAGCAATGCCGATACACTGCCGGCCTACCCTACCGGTTCCCCCAGCGCAGGAGCAGCGACATGACGATCCAGATCGGCGACCGCATCCCCGAAGTCAACATCAAGCGCATCAACGAAAGCATCGAGACCATCGACACCCCCACCTTCTTCGAAGGCAAGAAGATCGTGCTCTTCTCCGTGCCCGGCGCATTCACGCCCACCTGTTCCGAGAAGCACCTGCCGGGATACGTCGCCCTGTTCGACGCGTTCCGCGACAAGGGCATCGGCGTGGCCTGCATGTCGGTGAACGACCCCTTCGTGATGAAGGCCTGGGCCGCCAGCCAGAACGCACCGGCCGAGATGGAAGTCCTCGCCGATGGCAATGGCGACTTCGCCAAGGCACTGGGCCTTGAGATGGACGCCAGCGCGTACGGCATGGGCATTCGCAGCAAGCGCTTCGCGATGCTGGTCGACAACGGCGTGGTCAGACAGCTCGAAGTCGAAGCGCCGGGCGAGTTCCGCGTCTCGTCGGCGGAGCACATGCTGACGCTGGTCGACTGATATCGCGAATGAAACCGCGCTGCGCGTACCCGGAACCCGCTCCCGGTACGCGCAGCGACGACATCAACGGCCCGCGCCGACTTCCGGCGCCTGGATCCGCCGCTGGGTGCAGGCCCCGCCCGCATCGGTGTCGAAGCGCAACCGGCGGAGGGCCGCGCCTCGCGGGAGTCCGGACATCGTCCGCAGATCGAACACGCGGCTGCCGGTCTCGAACACGAGACGCACGCTGCTCTGTTCGCTGTAGTAGTCCACGCCTTCGGTCAGCCAGAAGATCTGCACAGGCACCGTGCGGCTGCCGTCGGCGCATTCGATCGACAAGCGCAGGTAAGGCGTGCGTGCGGGATCGATCGGAGCGGCGAATCCGAAATCGATGTAGGGGTCCACGCCGGTCACCCGGTACCCTCCTTCCCTGCCGTCCGCCACGAGGTGCTGCGTCGCGAATGCCCTGGCGACGATCGGCCGCTCGAGCGCGATGCCCTCGACAGCGGTCGTGGCAGCGGGTGCAGGGGCTGCGACCGGACTCGCTGCCGTCGCAGGCGGCGCGGCAGCCGTTGCGCGCGGCGACGCGGCCGCGGCAGCCGACGGTGGCGGCAGCGCGAATTTCGGATCGCGGGATGCGCGTTCGACGACGGTGACGAAGACGTAGTCCGGCTTCCATTCCTCGACCAGTCGCGCAAGCCGCATGTCCTCATCCAATGCTTCGCTCCAGTGCAGCTGGATCACGTCGCTGAAGGTGGCGGCCATCATCGGCGCCATCATCTGGCCGAAGGAGTCGCGCAGCCAGAGCACTTTCTTCTGGTTCAGCGCCCCTTCGGAACGGACCAGCAGGGGCTTGACCGGCGAATCCACCGGCGGATTGCCGCCCTTGTGCACGACCTGCCCGCTCGCGTAGTCGTACTGCGTGGTCTGCACGGGCAGGGAGAAGCTGTTGGGAATCGGCTCTTCGTCATCGAAATGATCGGGAATCCGCAGGAATCTCGCGAGGTCGCCGCCGATGCGCCGATCGACCCGGCTGATCGCGTAGCTGTCTTCCGCCGGCCAGCGCAGTTCCGGAACCTCAGGCGCGACGTCACGCGCGAACGCACGGAAAGCCAGCCCGGCACCAAGGAAATTCCAGTGCGTGTCGGTCTTGTAGTACAGGGGCACCGGCTGCTTCGAGCGCTCCGCGATGAGCGCCGGACGCAGGTCGATATGGCGCGTGAGACCGGCCGTCGCGAATAACGCATCGGTGCCGTTCGGCGAAGCGGGCCTGGCCCAGTCGGGCATGTATTCGGGATACACCGATCCTTTGTTGGGCGCGACCATGATCCGGAACAGGCGAACGCCCCGTGCCGCGAGGTGGGCGTCCCATGCGGCCGTCGCTTCCGCGATCCGACGCGAAATTTCCACGTCTTCCGGCGTCTGCGCCCGGCGATCGGTACTGAGCGTCAGCTGGTGCCTGTCGCCGAGATACAGCCAATCGTCCCGACCCACGACCACCTGTTCCGGGTCGGTGCTGACGCCCAGCGGCAGCAGCAGGCGCGCCGCGACCGCGGACAACCCGTCCACGTTGAACAGGAATCCGCGATCGGTCCGGCGGATCGCCTTCCGATCCTGCGCGGACAGGAGGTTGATCGCCGGGATGATCGAGAGGATCGCGGCGGACACGAGGAAGAAGACGGCGATGCGTCGTTTCACGGCGACCCCGCTCAGAAATTGAAGTACAGGAAGACGGTGCTGGTCGCCGCCAGCGCGAAGTACATCGCGATCGCGAAGAGGACGGCGGCGATGGCCATCCTGCCGACCCCGATCCTGCCCTCCGCCAGTTCCAGCACGTTCCTGCGCGAGATGATCACGAACGCGATCAGGATCGCGAGATACACCGGCGCCTGGCCGACCAGGCTCGCCGGCAGGACCTTCAGCAGGAGGTCCGAAAGCGTTCCGCCCCAGGCCAGGTCCGCGGTGGGCAGCGTAGCGGCCTCGCGACCGAATGCGGAGCCCACGTCGAACATGCCGCGCAGCACGCGCAGGGCGTCGTCCATGGTCCTGGCGCGGAAGAACACCCAGGTCACGCAGACGAAGCAGAAGGTGATCAGCCAGGCCGCCGCTGACGGCAAGGGGCGTCCGAAGCGCTTCCACAGCCGGTGGATCGCGAGCGCGATGCCGTGCAGCGCACCCCAGATCACGAACATCCAGGTCGCGCCATGCCAGAGGCCGCCGAGCAGGAAGGTAATGAAGATGTTGAGGTAGGTCCGGATCTCGCCGTTGCGGTTGCCGCCGAGCGGGATGTAGAGGTAGTCGCGCAGGAAACTGCTGAGGGTGATGTGCCAGCGGCGCCAGAAATCCTGGATGTCCAGCGCCTTGTAGGGCGAATTGAAGTTGATCGGCAACCAGATGTTGAACAGCAGCGATGCGCCGATCGCCATGTCGCAGTAGCCGCTGAAATCGAAATACAGCTGGAAGGTGTAGGACAGCGTCGCGCCCCAGGCCTCGAAGAAATCCAGCGCCCTGCCGCCATCGAACCCTGCGTCCGCCCAGACGGCGAAACTGTCGGCGATGACGAGTTTCTTGAACAATCCGAGCGAGAAGACGAACAGACCTTTCGCGATGTTCGTGCGCCGCGCCGACAGCGTCCAGCGCGAAGCGAACTGCGGCATGATCTGGCTGTGCTGGACGATCGGCCCCGCGATCAGGTGCGGGAAGAAGGTCACGAACAGCGTGTAGTTCAACAGATCGTATTCGGCGGTTTCGCCGCGATAGCTGTCGACGAGATAGACGATCTGGGTGAAGGTGAAGAAGCTGATCGCCAGCGGCAGCACGATGTGCGGCAACGGGTAGGCGGTATCGAGGACGGCATTGACGTTGCCGATCAGGAAATCGGTGTACTTGTAATAGCCGAGCAGGATGAGATTGGCGGCGATGCCGGTCCCCAGCACCACCTTGCGGTTGAGCTGGTGACGCCGACGGCGATGACCGTCATCGCTGTCCCCATCCCGCGAACGATGACCCTGCGCGAGTCCGGTGCCGACCGCGTAGTTGAAGAGGATGGACCCGAGGATCAGCGGCAGATAGGCCACGTCCCAGTAAGCGTAGAAGAACAGGCTCGCGGCAACCAGCCAGGCCTTGCCGGCGGTGACCAGACGCAGACGATTGAGCCAGAAATAGCCGAAGAACGAGATCGGCAGAAACACCAGGATGAACTGCCAGGAACTGAAAAGCATGCCTCGGGACCTTCGGGATGGCCGGCTGGAAACGTCCAGCCCCGCAGGATCGCCCGAGGCCGAGGCCGCATGATAGTCGACGGGGTGCGACCGGTCACGCCTGCCGGGTCAGGTGCGACCCGGCCCCATCCGGTCGGATCATTTCCGCACGCTCATTCGACGGAATCGTCCGCAACGACCCGAAACGAGAGCGTCGTCCACGCACCGCTGTCCGCCAGCGCGGTCAGCGTGCGGGTACCCGGATAGCCGAAATCGTGCACCAGCGGCCGGCTGCCCGCAGTCTCGGCGATCCACTTGCCGTCCAGCAGCCACTGCACCCTGCGCTCGGTGCCGAGCGCGCGCAGCGACAGGCGCACGGCATGTTCGCTGCCGGGCGCGCGCACCAGCGTGGCGCCGTCGTTGAGGCCATCGATGCGCAGTTCCTCGCTCGCGTCGCGACCATCCGGCATGCAGTCGGCGGCGAGCGGTGGCAGCGTCGATGCACGACGCGTCTCGCTCGACAGCCAGGGCGTGGCCAGCGCCGGCCAACGCGCGATTTCCGCAGGCCGCGTCTGGTGTTCCAGCGAACAGACGGCGCTGACGCGCTGGCCGCTGCGCACATCGACATCCAGGGTTTCTCGGCCCGCGCTCCACAGGCGCGCACCGCGTTCGGCGAAGGTGGGCGGCACCGCGCCGTCCAGCGTCCAGGCCTTCATCCGGCGCTGGCACAGTGACGCGGGCAGGTCGGCTGCGGCGATGCCCAGTGGCCAGCAGACCTCCACTTCCGCCACATCGGCCGGCGGCGGCAGCGGCATGGCGTCGCGCGCGCCACGCGGCAAGGAATCCACGATTTCGAACAGCAGCGGCAGCGCCGTGAGTGCGCCGTACTGCCCGGGCAAGGGCGTACCGTCGGGGCGACCGACCCATACGCCGACGGTGTAGCGGCGCGTGCCGCCCACGGCCCAGGCATCGCGGAAGCCGTAACTGGTGCCTGTCTTCCAGGCCACGCGCGGGCGCGAACCGCGATCGAACTGTTCGAGTTCGCCCGGACGCGGATTGGTTTCCAGCATCTCCCGCACGATCCATGCCGCGCCCGGCGAGAGCATGCGCCGGTCGATCTTCGGATCGTCCGGCGTGTAGCGCACGCGCCCGGCGATGCCGTTGCGATTGAAACCGGCATGGGCGCCGACCAGATCTTCCAGCCGCGCGCCGGTGCCGCCGAGGATCAGCGCGAGATTGGGCTTCGCGCCAGCCGGGAAACGCAGCGGGATGCCGGCATGGTCGATGCGCGCGGCGAACCGGCCGGGACCGACGCGGTCGAGCAGGTCGACCGCCGGGACGTTGAGCGAGAGGCGCAGCGCCTGCGCGGCACCGACCGGGCCGTTGAAGGCTTCGCCGAAATTGCCGGGCCGGTAGTCGCCGAAGGTCTGCGGCGCGTCGACCAGCAGGCTTTCGGAATGGATCATGCCGTCGTCGATCGCCATGCCGTACAGGAACGGCTTGAGGGTCGAGCCGGGCGAGCGCCAGGCGCGCACCATGTCGACATGGCCGAGCCGCGCCTTGTCGCCGAAGGTCACCGAGCCGACATAGGCGCGGGCTTCCATCGTCGCGTTGTCGACGACGAGCAGCGCCGCCGACGTGCGCTCGGGCAGGTTCGAGAAATACGCGGAGACGCGCTCCTCCAGCGTGCGCTGCAGGTTCGCATCGATGGTCGATGCGATGCGTGCCTGCTTCGGGTGTGCGCTGCGCAGGCGCTGCGCCAGCAGCGAAGCGATCATCGGCGGCTGCAGCTGGCGCGCGACCACCGGCTCGATGCGCGCGTCGTCGACCTCTTCGCGCGTCCACACACCGAGGTCGGCCATGCGATCGAGCACCTTGTCGCGCGCGACCCGTGCCGCTTCCGGGTGGCGGTCCGGGCGACGACGGCTCGGCGACTGCGGCAGGACGGCGAGCAGTGCGGCCTCGGCGCACGACAACTGCGAGGCCGGCTTGCCGAGGTAGGCCCAGCTCGCCGCCTCGACGCCTTCGATGGTGCCGCCGAACGGGGCGCGTTCGAGATAGAGGATGAGGATCTCGCGCTTGCTCAGATGCGCTTCGAGCTGCAGCGCGCGCAGGATCTGCACCAGCTTGCGCCAGGGCGTGCGCGTGCTGCCTGCACGCTCGCGGTCGAGGATGCGCGCGACCTGCATCGTCAGCGTCGAACCGCCGGACACCGTGCGACCGCTCGTCGCCATCTGCCCCGCCGCGCGCAGCAGCGCGACCGGGTTGACGCCCGGGTGTCGCCAGAACCAGCGATCCTCGTAGTTCAGCAGCGCTTCGAGATACAGCGGCGACACCGTCTCCGGCGTCGCGGGATAGCGCCAGACGCCGTCCGCGTCGGCGAAGGCGCGCAGCGGCGTGCCATCGCGCGCGACCACCAGGACGCTGGTGTCGCGCGCCTTCGGCAGTTGCGGTGGAAAGACCAGATCGAGCAGCAGCAGGGTCGACAGCAGCGCAGCGACGCCCCAGCGCAGCCAGGGAAGACTTCTCCGCATTCGCTGGCGGAAGCGCGCGACACGGCTCCCGGCGCCCTCCCCCGCTTGCGGGAGAGGGCCATTCGCATCTTCGTTCACGATGACGTGCCCTGCGTCGCCTTACTTCGGCTGCACCACCGTGATCGTCGCCGGTGTCGACTTGCCGACACCGCGCAGCTGCGGGCGATACATGTCCTCGACCAGCGACGGCGGCACCGTGTACGTGCCGGGCGTCACCGCGCGCACGAGGTAGAACACGCGGGCGGTCTGCCCGGCGTTCAACTTCAGCGCAGCGACGAAGCGGTCGTCGCGATACTCCTCGTGCAGCACGTCGGCGGCGCTGCCGCGATCGGTGATCTCGATGCCGTCGACCACCACGTCGGCCCACTGCTTGGCGTCGCTGAGGTTGAAGTTCTCGATCTCCAGGCCCGCAGGCAGCAGGTCGACCAGCAGCGCGTCGGGCATGGTGCGGTCGGCGGTGATGCTCAGCGCCACGATCAACGCATCGCCTTCCTTGATCGGCCCCGGCTTCCACAACTGGCCATCGGGGGTGTACCACTTGCGCTCGATGCCGATGACCGACTTGTCCTCGGCCGGCGCCGTGCGCGGCACGCCCGCGACTTCCAGGCTGGCGTACAGCGGCGTCGCACCCTTGGGATCGAAGCGGAAGCCCTTGGCCAGCGTGGCGAAGTCGACGCGGCGACCGTGCATGCGGCGCTCCTGCACCGGCAGGTTCTCGCCACCCAGCACCCATGCGCCCGACACCAGTTTCTTCTGGTCGGCCAGCAGGGCCTTGCCCACGCGCGCCAGCGCCACCTGCTCCTGCGTACTGAGGTAGAACCAGCGCTCGCCGCGGCGCACGTCCAGTTCCTTGCCCAGATCGATCACCTTGGCGTCATACTCGGGACGACCGAGTCCGTTCTCCCTGGTCAGCGCGATCATCAGCGCGCTGTCGCGCAGCGGGCTGCTGTAGTCGCCGAGGTAGCCGTGGCGGTCGCCCTTGTAGCCGAAACCGGCCGCGATCGCCTTCGCGCCGCGGTTCCTGTCGCCCTGCAGCGACAGGGCCAGGCCCAGGTGCACCAGCGACAGGCCGTTCTTCGCCTTGTCGCGATCGTTGTCGTACAGCGCGCGCAGCGTGCCCAGCGGCGCGCGGTTGACGCGGGCCAGCGCATAGCCGGCGTGCGCCTTGTACGCGAACTTCAGATGCTCGCGATGATCCCGGCCATAGAACTCGTTGCCGCCGGCCAGCAGGTCCTCGTTCAGGCGCTTCAGCGCCTTCTGCAGCATGGCATCGGGCACCGCAAAACCGGCGCTGCGCGCATCGAGCAGGAACTCGACGATGTACGGCGTGAGCAGCGGATTGACGTAACCGTCATCGCCCCACATCGAGAAGTGGCCATTGCTGACCTGCATCGATGCCAGGCGGCCGAAGGCGCCCTCCATGCGCGCCTTGCGGCTCGCGGCGTCCAGGCCCTTGGCATCGAGCATCTTCGCGGTGTCGGCATCCATCACCAGCGCGGCGTAGCCCTTGCTGGTGGTCTGCTCGGCGCAGCCATAGGGATACTCGAGCGCGCCCTGCAGCGCACTGGCGAAGGGAATCGGCGGCAGTGCGCTCACGCTCATCTGCGCGGTCACCGAATCGGGCATCAGGCCGTCGGCCAGTCCGGTGTCGAGCGTGATCGCCGACAGTTCGTTGACCGTGAGCGTGCGCGCACGCAGCACGCTCGGCCACGCCGGGCGCACCGGCACGTCGAACTGGCGATCGACCTTGTGGCCGTTGCCGTCGACGCGCACCCGGATCTTGGCGGTCGTGTAGCCCTCACCCGCGCTGAGCGGGAAACTCAGCGTGGTCTTGCCGTCGACCACCAGGTTCGCGCTGCGCGAACCCTGCGCGATGCTCAACGGGCCGATGCCGTCGACCTGCACGCTGAAGCTGCCCGGCTTGCCGCTGAAGTTGGTCAGGTCGAGGGTGACCGTGCTGCGATCGCCCGGCGCCATCACTCGCGGGTAACTGGCCTCGGCGACGATCGGCGCGCGCACCAGCACTTCCGCATCGGCATTGCCGTAGCGGTCGGTCGAATAGACCAGCGCCGACACGCGCAGCGTGCCGTTGAAGTCCGGCACGGCGAGCGCGATGCGCGCGTTGCCCTTCGCGTCCAGCTTCACCGGCCCCGAGAACAGGTCGACCGTCTTGACCTTCGAGGTCGGACGGCGCGCCTGCGCCAGCGGCTGCAGGGCCATGTCGCCGCCGAAGCGGATGCGGCCGGTGTCGCCGTCGAGGCTTTCGATCACGCGGCCGTACACGTCGTAGGCATCCACGCCCAGGCGACGCTGGGCGAAGAAATGCCTGTTGGCGTCTGGCACCGGGAAGCGGGTGATGTTGAGGATGCCGACATCCACCGCCGACACCGTGACGTAAGCGTCCTGCCCGGCCAGGGACGGCGCCGAGACCGTGGTCGACAGCGTCTGTTCGGGCAGGATCTGCTTGGGCGTGGACAGGGTGACGGCGACCTTCCGCGCGGTGCGGTTCATCGGCACGTGCGCCACGCCGACCGCGCGCGCCGGCGTGATCCTGCTCTTCGCGCTGCCGCCTCGGAACACCAGCGCGGTGACGTAGACATCGTGACGATCCCAGTCCTTCGTCACCGGGATCTCGAAGGTGCTGCCGCGCTTCACCTCGACCTCCTGCACGTACAGCATGCGGTCGGCCTCGACCATCAGCAGGGCCTTGCCCGGGTGCGGTGGCGTCACCGTCACCTTCAGCGTATCGCCGGCAAGGTACGAGGTCTTGTCCAGCGCCAGCTTGACCTTGTCGGGGCGTGCGTCCAGGCCACGGTTGTCGTCGTTCCAGCTCCAGCCGGCCTGGAACGGGTAGCGCGTGGTCAGTCCGGTCGCCGGATCGAGCACGTCGACGCGGTACGCGCCCCACTTGACCGGGAAATCGATCTTCGCGGGCGTCAGGCCGACATCCAGCGTGCGCGTCTCGACGTTCTCGAAGCGTGAAGTGAAGTTGTAATCCCAGCCCTCGTCGTCGTCGAAATTCCAGTGGTAGTCGCGATGTTCGCGCACCAGCGTCACCTTCAGGCCCTTGCCCGGACGCGGCTTGCCGTCGCTGCCGACACGGGCGAGCTGGAAACCGGCATTGGTGTCGCTGTCGGCGCCGTCCTTGTCGTCGAACAAGGGGCGCACGCCGACCAGCGCGTCGGCCGGCCACATCACGCGCTTGATCGAACGGTTGACGCTGCGGCCACCAGTCTCGAACAGGCTGCCCGACACGATCGCCGCGATCGGCGACACCGCTTTCGCTTCCTCGGGCAATGCGATCGCCTGCGACAGCTTGCCCTCGGCATCCAGCGTGGCGTCGATGACATCCTTCGCTTCCTTCGGCAGCGTGAGCGTGGGATCGCCGAAGAAATAGCCGGGCATGCCTTCCAGCGGATGCTGTTCGACGGCGACCGCCAGCCTGGCGGTGAAGCGGTTGCCGGCCGCTGGCGCACCGTAGAGGTAGGCGCCGACGGCATCGAGCTGGATCGGCTTGCCGGGACGCAGCACGGCATCGGCGGTATTGAGCTCGAGTTTCATGCGCTCGGGCAGGAATTCCTCGATGCGCAGGCTCATGCCCTGCACGGCCTCGCTGCTGGCCGGGTCGGTGCGGAACTCGACCTGCCAGCGACCGGTCGGCGCCTCCACCGGGATGAGTTTCTCGAAGCTGTAGTAGCCCTGTGTACCGGCTTCGATGCGGCTTTCGACGAAGGGCTTGCCGTCGGGCTGCTTCAGGCGCACGAACAAGGGCTGCGCCTGCTTGTCCTTCATCGGCACCGGCTTGCCGTCGTTGTCGCGCAGCAGCGCGGAGATGCGGATGGTTTCGCCCGGACGGTAGAGGTCGCGGCCGGACCAGGCGAACACATCGAACCAGGCAGGCTCGCGGCCGCTGACCGCGAATTCGGACAGATCCAGCGCCGGCTGGTTGAACGGCAGCATCGACACGTCGCTGCCGCGTCGCGCGACGAGCACATGGGCGGCGTCGAGCTTGTAGTTCACCAGCGCATTGCCGTTGCGGTCGGTGCCGGCCTTGAGCCGGGTCTCGCCGGACGCATCGAGGATCTGCAGGTCGACGCCCTTGATCCCGCTGCCGTCCTGCAGCGAGGCGGTGTGGACGAACAGCTTGTCCTTGTAGGCGCGCACGTGCAGGCCGATGTCGCTGACCGTGAAGAACGTGGTTTCGAACTCGCCGCTGAAGGTGCCGGTGCGCTTCATCAGCGCGAAATACAGGCCGGGTTCCTGCAATTCCTTGATGTCCTGGATCGGCAGGTAGGTGACCGCGCGCTCGTTGGCCTTGCCGCCGAGCACGAAGCGATTGGTGTAGACCGGTTCGGCAAGCTTGCCGAGCCGAGTCTTGCTGCCGTACTCGCTGTCCAGTTCCCAGTTGCTGCGCCGGCCGCCGCGCTGGTATTCGGCGAAGAACTTCGGCAGTTGCTGCTCGCGCACGCGCAGGAATTCGACGTCGACTTCAGGCACGTTCACCGACACCACCGGCAGGCCGCGGCTCTCGCGCGCCGGCAGCACGCTGCCCTGCGAGGCGAAACCGACGGCCGGCTTCAATTCGCCGGTATGGATCTTCTGCTCGATGTCGCGGCCCAGCGTACTGCCGTCGGCCGCCGCCAGCTTCGAGGACACGGTCAGCGTGTACTCGGTGTTCGCCGACACGTAGGGGAAGCGCAGGATCCTGCCGCTGTCGTCCAGCTTCCAGCCGCTCTTCTCGTTCACCGTGGTGGAGAAGACGATCAGCTTGTCGAAGTCCTGCGTGCCGACCAGTGGCCGCGAGAATTCCAGGGCGATCGCCAGGTCGTCGCCGAGCTGGTCGGGATAGCCCCGGACCACGGCGAATTCCTTGATCTCGTCGCGCTTGGCCTGGATGGCCTCGCCGGAGACTCCCGGCAATTGCCCCTTTTCCCGGTCGCCGCAACCAGCGAGGCCTGCGAGCAGCAGGACGGGCAGCAGGATCGTTGCGATCCCGGCCAACCATCGTCTCTCCGCCTGCCCCGACATCCGCTTCGACACCCGATCCTTCGACACCAGATCCCGAACCCGACTCCCCAACCCGAACCGCGACGAGCGACACATATGACCTCCTGGATGTTGGGCGGAGTATAGAGAGCTTTCCGCTTCTTTCATCACTTTTTTCAAACGAAATTTTGACTTTTTTTTAACCTTAATGACCGGCAACGACCTGTCTCGAATCCTTGCCGGTCCGCACCCCGATTTCCGTGAAGCTGTCTTTTCGGGTGATGCATGCCAGCCGCTTCGGGCAGCGTCTCCCGGACCCCAAACGCGACAGGCCGCCCGAAGGCGGCCTGTCGCTGCAGCGCCCGAGGCGGCGGCTGCGGATCACGCATCCGCCCCCGGCTGCGGCGCCTCGACGTCGACCGGCGGCAGGGCTTCGCCGGCAACGGCATCCACGCCCACGTCTTCGTCGATCGACGCATCCAGGCGTTCGAGGGCCTGCAGGCGTTCGCCTTCGCCCAGGCGCATCAGGGTCACACCCTGCGTATTGCGCCCGACCCGCGAGATTTCCGCCGCGCGGGTACGCACCAGCGTGCCGCCATCGGAAATCAGCAGGACCTCGTCGCTGCTGCGCAGCAGAACGGCGCCGACCAGCTTGCCGTTGCGCGGCGTGGTCTGGATGCCGATCACGCCCTGGGTGCCACGGCCCTTGCGCGGGTGGTCGGCCAGCGGCGTGCGCTTGCCGTAGCCGTTCTCGGTCGCGGTGAGGATGTAGAACGTGCTGCCGTCGTCCTGCTCGGTCTCCGGGAGTTCGGATTCGATGGCATCGACCGCGACCTCGGCGACCGCCTCGATGGCCTCGCCGCCGCCATCGACCGCCTCGTCCTCGGGCATGTCGCCGGCGGGATCGGCCACGATGAGGCTGACCAGGCTTTCGCCTTCGGCCAGGCGCATGCCGCGCACGCCGGTGGCGGTGCGGCCCATCGGGCGCACATGGGCCTCCGAGAAGCGCGCGACCCGGCCGTTCGAGGCGAACAGGACGATGTCGCGATCGCCATCGGTCAGCCCGGCGCCGACCAGCGCATCGCCCTCGTCGAGATTGATGGCGATCTTGCCGCGCGCCAGGCGGAACGCGAACTCGGTCAGCGGCGTCTTCTTCACCGTGCCGTTGCGGGTGGCGAAGAAGACGAAATGCTGCGCGTCGTAACCATGGACCGGTACGACGGCCTGGATCTTCTCCTCCGGCTCCAGCGCCAGCCAGTTCACGATCGGGCGACCGCGCGCGTTCGGGCCGGCATCGGGCAGCTGGTGCACGGGCAGCCAGAACACGCGGCCGTTGCTGGTGAAGGTCAGCAGGGTGTCGTGGGTATTGACCAGCCACAGCTGGTCGATGAAATCCTCGTCCTTGGTCGCCGCGGCATTGCGGCCCCGGCCGCCGCGCTTCTGCGCGCGGTAGGCCGTGACCGGCTGGCGCTTGACGTAACCGGCATGCGACAGCGTCACCACCACGTCTTCCGGTGCGATCAGGTCGAGGATGTCGAGGTCTTCCTCGCTGGCGCGGATCTCGCTGCGGCGGTCGTCGCCGTAGGCGTCCTTGATCTCCTTCAGCTCGTCGCGGATCACTTCGCGCAGGCGGTCGGGGTTTTCGAGGATCTCGATCAGGCCGCGGATGGTCTCCAGCAGCGTCTTGTATTCCTCGGTCAGCTTGTCCTGCTCCAGCCCGGTCAGGCGGTGCAGGCGCATTTCGAGGATTTCCTTGGCCTGGATTTCCGTCAGTTGATAGCCGTCGGCGAGCAGGCCGACGCCCGGCGCCAGGTCTTCCGGCTTCGAGGCGTCGCTGCCCGCGGCGGCGAGCAGGCTGGCGACCAGGCCGGCGTTCCAGCGCCGCGCCAGCAGGCGTTCGCGCGCTTCGTTCGGGTTCGCCGAGGTCTTGATCAGCTCGATCATCTCGTCGATGTTGGCGAGCGCGACCGTGAGGCCTTCGAGGATGTGGGCGCGGGCGCGCGCCTTGCGCAGTTCGAAGATCGTGCGGCGCGTGACCACTTCGCGGCGGTGGCGGACGAAGGCTTCGAGGATCTGCTTGAGATTCAGCAACTGCGGGCGGCCGTCGACCAGCGCCACCATGTTGATGCCGAACACCGATTCCATCGGCGTCTGCGCGTAGAGGTTGTTCAGCACCACCTCGGCGGATTCGCCGCGCTTGACCTCGATGTAGATGCGCATGCCGTCCTTGTCGGACTCGTCGCGCAGCTCGCTGATGCCTTCGAGCTTCTTTTCCTTCACCAGCTCGGCGATCTTCTCGATCAGCCGCGCCTTGTTCACCTGATACGGGATCTCGGTGACGACGATCGCCTCGCGACCGTTGTCGGCGACCTCGATCTCGGCGCGGGCGCGCATGCGCACGCGGCCACGGCCGGTGCGGTAGGCCACGTGGATGCCGCCGACGCCGTTGATGATGCCGGCGGTGGGGAAATCCGGACCCGGGATGTACTGCATCAGGCCGTCGATGTCGATCGACGGGTCATCGAGCAGCGCGACCGTCGCGTTGATGACTTCCGAGAGGTTGTGCGGCGGGATGTTGGTCGCCATGCCGACCGCGATGCCGGCCGAGCCGTTCACCAGCAGGTTCGGGAAGCGCGACGGCATCACCGTCGGTTCCTGTTCCTTTTCGTCGTAGTTCGGCTGGAAATCGACGGTGTCCTTGTCGATGTCGGCCATCAGCTCGTGGGTGAGCCTGGCCATGCGCGCTTCGGTGTATCGCATCGCCGCGGCGTTGTCGCCGTCGACCGAACCGAAGTTGCCCTGGCCGTCGACCAGCAGGTAGCGCAGCGAGAACGGCTGCGCCATGCGCACCAGGGTGTCGTACACCGACTGGTCGCCGTGCGGGTGGTACTTGCCGATCACGTCACCGACGATACGCGCCGACTTGTAGTACGGCTTGTTGCTGTGCGCGCCGAGTTCGTTCATCGCGAACAGCACGCGACGATGCACCGGCTTGAGGCCGTCCCTCACGTCCGGGAGCGCGCGCCCCACGATCACGCTCATGGCGTAATCGAGATAGCTGCGGCGCATCTCGTCTTCGAGGTTGACGGGAATGATTTCCTTCGCGAGATCGGTCATTACGACTTCTTGTGCTGGAGGGGCGATGCTGCGGAAGCGGGGGTGGTCCCGCGACGACACCGGTGCCCGGCGCCGTTGCGAACGGCGGCCGAAGACGGTAGGTCACGGGGTCCGCGCGAGGCTTTCGCGCGAACACCCGAGTGTACCACGCAAGGCCAGTCTCCGGCATCGCGCCGGAGCCGGATTTCCCATGCGGAAACAGGGACTTGCGTCGCCGAGGCCGGCGACCGAATCAGTGCCCGAAGAAGGTCTGCATCGAGACCCGGTTCGGACGTTCGACCACGCCGCGCTCGGTGACGATGGCATCGATCAGTTCGGACGGGGTGACATCGAACACCGGATTCCATGCACGGATGCCCTCGGCCGCCGTGCGCGTGCCGCCGAGGCCCAGCATTTCGGCCTGATCGCGCTCCTCGATCTCGATCTTCGCGCCGTTGGCCGTGGCCATGTCGACCGTCGACGACGGCGCCACCACCATGAACTTCACGCCGTGGTAGCGCGCGGCGATGGCGAGCTGGTAGGTGCCGATCTTGTTGGCGGTGTCGCCGTTCGCGCAGATGCGGTCGGCGCCGACGATCACCCATTGCACCTGGCCGGTCTTCATCAGGTGCGAGGCAGCGGAATCGGCGATCAGGGTGGCGTCGATGCCATCCTGCTGCAGCTCCCAGACGGTCAGGCGCGCGCCCTGCAACCAGGGCCGGGTTTCGCCGGCGTACACGCGCTCGACCCGACCCTGCGCGACGCCGGCGCGGATCACGCCGAGCGCGGTGCCGAAGCCGGCGGTGGCCAGCGAGCCGGTGTTGCAGTGGGTGAGCACGCCGCTGCCGTTGGCGATCAGGGCGGCGCCGAGCTTGCCCATCCGGTGGTTCGCGGCGAGATCCTCATCGGCGATGGCCTGGGCTTCGCGCAGCAGGACGGCCCGCCAGTCGTCGCCGGCACCGGCCAGCGCACGACGCATGCGCTGCAGCGCCCAGGCCAGGTTCACGGCGGTCGGACGCGCGGCGTTCAATTGCTGCAGCGCCGGTTCGAGATGTTCGGCCGCAGCGGCGGCATCGAGATCGACCCCGGCCCCGGAGGCATCGAGTTCGCGTGCGGCGAGCACAACGCCCCAGGCTGCGGCGATGCCGATGGCCGGCGCGCCACGCACGATCAGGGCGTGGATCGCCACCGCGACGGAGGCGCAGGTGGTACAGGGGATGTAGCGGACTTCGAAGGGCAGCTTGCGCTGGTCGAGCAGTTCCAGCGTGCTGCCGGTCCAGCGGATGGGGCGGATGCGGTCGTAGCGTGCGTAATCGATGGGGTCGGTCATCCGGACATTCTACCGGGGTGGACACGATGCGACCCGGCCAGAGCCGGGTCGCTGTCGGATCGGACAGGGTGGATGGCTTGAGGGGCGGCCGGAAGGACGCCAGTCCCAGGCGGACCGATCAGGGGGTCTCGGGCGTGCGTTCTTCCTGGCCGCGAGGCGCGGGCGCCTGCCGCGGCGCCGGGGCAGGCTCGGCCGGCACGGTGCGGAAGACGCCCGGCGCGGGTTCGGAAGCGGTCGGCCTGCCCGGCGGGCGATCATTGCTCTGGGCGACGCTGATCGGGGCCGGACGTGGGCGCGGTGCGGCGCGGATCACGCCAGGCGGATCGGACGTCATGCCACCGCCGACCGGGTTGGTGATCACGCCAGGCGGCGGCGTCTGGCCACCGCGGGGCACGTCGACCAGGCGCGGACCACGGCTGCGTGCGCCCTGACCATTGGCGCCTTCGCCGTCGCGGAGCACGCCGGGCGGCGGACCATCGTCGTTGCCCTGCCGATACACGCGGCCGCCCGGCGGAAAGCCATTGCCGAGGTCTCCAGGCGGACGCACGTTGCCAGGACCGGGGACGCCCGGCGGACGCTGCCCGGCACGCGTCGCCACGAATTCGGCACGGCAACCACCGCTGACCCAGACGCCGCTGCGGCTGACGCCCCAATTGCGGCCTTCGATGCAGGGCGTGTCGGAAAGCTGGCGAACCAGACGGATGCCGTTGTTGCGCCCGATCGACATCGGGCAGGTCCGGCTGCGGTTGTCTCGCGATTCGCAGCGCACGAAATCGCTGCCGTAGTAGCCGTTGTTGTTCCAGCCGCCATGGCCACGATTGTCGAACGCGAACAGCGCGCGGCAGCCATTGGTGACCCAGACGCCGTAGCCATCCTGGCCCCAGGTGCGTCCGCGCACGCAGGCCATGTCGGAGAACTGGCGGACGAGCTGCACGCGGTAACCGCGGGTCGGGCAGCGGGTGGTGCGGCGATCGCGCGATTCGCAGCGGAACGTGCCGTTGTTGTAGCCGTAACCGTCGTAGCCGTGGCGATCGTCGTAACGGCCGTCGTCGCCGTACCACTGCGCCTGCGCAGGCAGGACGGTGAGCGCGGCCAGCAGGCCGACGGCGGTCAGGAAACAGGTCTTGCGCATGGAAACAGCCCCCCGGGATGTGTGGCTTCACTGTAGGCGCGACGCATGAATGGCCGGTCAATTTTCCCGCCACGGGGGTGCACGTACGACGGCGATTCAGGATGCCGGGCCGGGCGTTCAGGCCTGGGCGAAGTCGAAGGCCAGGACCTCCGCGATCCTGTCGGTGCCCAGCAGCGCCATCAGCAGCCGCTCGATGCCGAGGGCGACGCCGGCGCAGGCCGGCAGGCCGGCGGACATCGCCGCGATCAGGCGCTCGTCCAGCGGCGGCAGGACGCTGCCGCGCATGGCACGCACGGCGTGATCCCGCTCGAAGCGCGCGCGCTGCTCGGCGGCGTCGGTCAGCTCGTGATAGCCGTTCGCCAGTTCCAGCGGACCGAGGTACAGCTCGAAGCGTTCGGCGACATCGGGTTCGACGCCTCCAGGCGCCTCGCCCTGCCCCGCCCGGATCCGCGCGAGCGCGCACTGCGAGGCGGGCCAGTCGTGGACGACCAGAATCGCGTCGCGATCGAAGGTCGGCTGCAGGCGATGGGTCATCAGCAGATCGAGCCAATCGTTGCGGGTCAGCCCTTCCGGATCGATGCGCACGTCGCCGAGCGCGGCCTGCAGCACCGCATCGTCGGCCGTGAACGGATCGATGCCGAGCCGATCGCGATAGAGGTCGCGGAAGGTGGTGATCGCGACCGCCGCGTCGCGCCCGACCAGCGCCAGCGCCGCGCGCACCAGCGCGACGGTCTCGTCGACGAGCCGCAGGTGATCCCAGCCGACGCGGTACCACTCCAGCATCGTGAACTCGGGGTTGTGGCGACCGCCGGCCTCGCCGTTGCGGAACACGCGGCCGAGTTCGTAGCAATCGCCGACGCCCGCCGCGAGCAGGCGCTTGAGCGGGAATTCCGGCGAGGTGCGCAGCCAGCGCGTGCGCGGCGCACCCTCGGTGCGGCCGGTGAATTCGAGCGAGAACGATTCGATGTTCGCATCGGTATTGCCGGCGACCGACAGCACCGGTGTCTCGACCTCGAGTACCGTGCGTTCGGCGAAGAACGCACGGATCGTCGCGTACAGCCGCGCGCGCAGGCGCAGCGCATCGAGGTTCGCGGTGGGCCGCCAGTCGCTCACGAAGCGCCCTGCTCCCAGACACCGTGCTCAACAAGGAAAGCCAGCAGCGCGGCTTCGTCCCAGATCTCGATGCCCAGTTCCTGCGCCTTGGCGAGCTTGCTGCCGGCCGCTTCGCCGGCGACGACGAGATGCGTCTTCTTCGACACGCTGCCGGCGACCTTGGCGCCGAGCGCTTCGAGCTTCGCGCCGGCTTCGTCGCGGGACATGGCCGAGAGGCCGCCGGTGAGGACGACGGTCCTGCCTTCGAGCGGGCCGACCGGTGCGTCGTCGGATTCGGGCAGGCGCGCCAGCAGTTCCGCGAGCGCATCGCCGCAGCGCAGCAGCAGGCGTGCGTTGGCCTCGTCGGCCAGCCAGGCGGCGAGCGCGCGGGCGCTGTCGGCCGGCAGGCCGGCGGTGACGAACGCGTGCTCGGGCACGTCACGCAATGCAGCAGCGGTCGGGAATGCGGCGGCGAGCTGGTCCGCGCGGATGCGGGTGACCTTCGGAATTTCCAGGTCGGTCAGCATCGTCGCGAGGGTCAGGTCGGGTCGCAGCTTCACCGAAGGCGGATGCGTGTCGCCGATGCGCACGCCGCGTTCGAGCAGCGCGTCGATCGCCTGCTGGTTGCCGGGCTGATCGAAGAAATGCCCGAGCGCGCGCGCCACTTCGCCGCCGATGTCGGGCACGCGCTTGAACAACGGCCACGGCATGTGGCGGATCAACGCGAGGTCGCCGAACCAGGCCGACAGCGCCTTGGCCGTGCTTTCGCCGACATGCTCGATGCCCAGCGCGAACAGGAAACGTTCGAGCGTGGTCGCGCGGCTGCGGTCGATGGCTTCGATCAGGTTGTCGGCCCACTTGGTGGCGACCTTGCCGGCCTTGACGGTCTCCGGGGTGGTGCCGTCGCGTTCGTCGACGCGGCGCTTCATCTCCAGCAGGTCGTCGCGGGTGAGGCGATAGAGGTCGGCGACCGACTGCAGGTAGCCGAAGTCGGACAGGTCCTCGATGTAGCGGTCGCCCAGCCCTTCGATGTCCATCGCACGGCGCGATGCGAAGTGGCGGATCGCTTCCTTGCGCTGCGCGGCGCAGGTCAGTTCGCCGGAGCAGCGCCACACCACCCCGTCCTCTTCGCGCACGATTTCCGAACCGCAGACCGGGCACGTGGCGGGCATGCGCCATTCCGGTGCGCCGGGCCTGCGGTGCTCGGGAACGACGCGAACGATCTCGGGAATCACGTCGCCGGCGCGGCGCACGATCACGATATCGCCGATGCGCACGTCGAGGCGTGCGATCTGGTCGGCGTTGTGCAGGGTCGCATTGGTGACGATCACGCCCGCGACCTGTACCGGTTTCAGGCGCGCGACCGGCGTGGCGGCGCCGGTGCGTCCGATCTGGATCTCGATGCCGAGCAGTTCGGTCGACTCTTCCTGCGCGGGAAACTTGTGCGCGATCGCCCAGCGCGGGGCGCGCGAGACGAAGCCCATTTCGCGCTGGCCGGCGTAGTCGTCGAGCTTGTAGACGACGCCGTCGATATCGAACGGCAGCGTGTCGCGCTTGTCGCCCGTGCGGCGGTAATAGCCGAGCAGGCCCTCGGTGCCGACGACCACGTCGCTCTCCGCGCTGACCGGGAATCCCCAGTCGCGCAGGCGCTGCAGGGTCGCCGAATGGCTGGCGGGCAGCTCGAAGCCTTCGACCACGCCGACCGCATAGGCGTAGAACGCCAGCGGACGCTGCGCGGTGATCCGCGGGTCGAGCTGGCGCAGCGAGCCGGCCGCGCCGTTGCGCGGATTCGCCAGCACCTTGGCGCCGTCCCTGAGCGCGCGTTCGTTGTAGGCCTTGAACGCGGCCAGCGGCATGTAGACCTCGCCGCGGATTTCCAGCACTTCTGGCCAGTCGGTGCCGCGCAGATGCAGAGGAATCGCTTTGATTGTCCGCAAATTGGCGGTGACGTCCTCGCCGGTGGCGCCGTCGCCGCGGGTGGCGCCGCGGACGAAGCGACCATGCTCGTAGCGCAGGCTGATGGCGAGGCCGTCGAGCTTGGGTTCGACCGAGAACACGGGATCGGTGCGATCCAGGCGCTCCTCGATGCGGCGGACGAAGTCGGCGACTTCCTCGTCGCTGAAGGCATTGCCCAGCGACAGCATCGGCACGGCATGCTTCACTTCCTCGAACGCGGACGACGGGCGGTTGCCGACGCGCTGGGTGGGCGAATCCGGATCGGCGAATTCGGGATGCGCCTCTTCCAGCGCTTCGAGTTCGCGCATGAGGCGGTCGTACTCGATGTCCGGAATGCTCGGATCGTCGAGGACGTAATAGCGGTGGTTGGCGTCTTCGATCCTGCGGCGCAGGTCGGCGATGCGGGTGGCGACGTCGGTCATGCGGGGCCTTGGGGGAAACGGGGCAAGCCGTGAGGGCCACGGCCCTGCGACGGATCGCGTCATGATCGCGCAGTGGCGTCTCGCGGAGTGCGACCCTGCGATCGGTCGTCGGCCCATCGCCGACAACGGATCAGCGATCGAGGATCACCAGCGCGTGTTCTTCGAGATCGGCGGCGCTTCGTGCTGGCGGTCGTAGGCGCGCAGTTCGTCGCGCAGGTGGGCGATGCGCTGGCGGCCGAGGGCGTTGCGCGATTCGTCGAGCACCACGCCGTCGAGCAGTTCGGCCATGCGCTGCGCGGTGGGCAGCATCTTCTCCCAGGCGTCCAGCGCCGGGATCGGTGCCGGCAGGGTCAGGAAGAAGGCGATGGCCGGGGTTTCCATGGCCTGGATCTCGTGCATCTCGAAGCTGCCGGGCTTCTTGATGTTCGCGACGCTGAAGATCGGGCTGCCTTCGGAGCGGCCGTCGCCGAGGCGATGGAAGATGTTCATGTAGCCGTAGCTGAGTCCGGCCTTTTCGGCGGCGACCACGATGTCCGGGCCGCGCAGCGTCTGCCCGGCGCGGGCGGCGACGTACAGGGTGACGATCTTGTCGAACTCGTCGCGATCGCGCCTGCCGACTTCGGGGCCGGCGGGCTGCGTACCGGCGGCCGCCGCATCGGCTGCCGCAGCATCGGCAATGGTCGACGTGTCGTAGGGCCGGATCTCGGTGCCGAAGGCATCGGACAGCGACGGTTCGCGATGCGGACGTTCGCCGCCATCTTCGCGCAGCTTGCGCCCCTGGCTGGGTTTGCCGGGGCGGCCGAAGAAATAGATCGCGGCCATCAGCAGAACGCCGGCCACCACGATTCCGATGCGCAACAACCAGATATCCGACATCGCGTCGTTCTCCAAACTCAAGTTCAGGCTGCGCCGGCCAGGCGCGCGGCTTCGGCCAGGTCCACGGACACCAGGCGGCTGACGCCCGGCTCGCGCATGGTCACACCGCACAGCTGGTTCGCGGCTTCCATGGTGGCCTTGTTGTGGGTGACGAACAGGAACTGCACCTGCTGGCTCATCTCGCTGACCATCGCGGTGAAGCGACCGACGTTGGCTTCGTCCAGCGGTGCGTCCACTTCGTCCAGCAGGCAGAACGGCGCGGGATTGAGCTGGAAGATCGCGAACACCAGGGCCACGGCGGTCATCGCCTTCTCGCCGCCGGACAGCAGCGAGATGTTCGACACGCGCTTGCCGGGCGGGCGTGCCATGATCGCCACGCCGGTGTCGAGCAGGTCTTCGCCGGTGAGTTCGAGATAGGCGTGGCCGCCGCCGAACAGGCGCGGATAGAGTTCCTGCACGCCGGAATTCACGCGATCGAAGGTGTCCTTGAAGCGGCCGCGGGTCTCGCGGTCGATCTTGCGGATGGCGTCTTCCAGCGTTTCCAGCGCGGCGGTGAGGTCGGCGTCCTGCGCGTCGAGATATTCCTTGCGCTGCGCGGCTTCGGCGTGTTCCTGGATCGCGGCGAGATTCACCGGCTCGAGGCGGCGCAGGCGGGCATCGAAATCGGTGACGATCTTTTCCCAGGTGCGCGGGTCGGCGTCGTCCGTGAGGGTGTTCAGCACGTCTTCCAGCACGAAACCGCCGGCGACCACCGCTTCGGACAGTTGCGCGGCCTTCAGCGACAGCGCCTGCTGGTCGAGCTTGCGCTGGCCGATGGCCTCGCGCTGCGCGACCGACTGTTCGTCGCGCTGGTGGCGGGTCTGTTCGTGGGCGCGCAGTTCGTTGTCGATGCCGTCGAGCGCGGCACGCGCGGCGGCGAGGTTGCGTTCGGCCAGCACGCGCTGCTCCAGCGCGACCTGCCGCTGTTCCTCCAGCGCGACGACCGGGGCATCGCCGTCGGACAACTGCGACGAGAGTTCGTTGAGGCGGCTGTCGAGCTGGCCGCGCTGGCCGCCCATGCGCTCCAGCGCCTGCGTGAGCGCGACGACCTGGGCGCGCTGCGATTCGAGGTTCAGCGCCAGCGCGTGCGCGGCGTCGCGCGACTCGCGCGCGGCCTGGCGCGCGGCATCGCGCGCGTCGCCCAGGGCACGGCGTTCGGCTTCGAGGGCCTGGCGGGTGCTTTCGAGTTCGCCCATCCGGGTGATCGCATCTTCCAGCCGCGAACGCGCCTCGCGGGCCTGCTCGGCGCTGGCGTCGATGGTCTCGATCAGCTGCGACAGGTCGGCGTCGATCTTCTCGATCCGGGCGCGCGCCGATTCGAGCTTGCCCTTCTGGCCCTGCAGCTGGCCGGCGAGTTCGGAGACGTTGCGATGCGCCAGGTACAGCGTGCGCTGGGCGTCCTCGCGCTGCTGCTCGGCGACCAGCATCTGGTCGCGCAGGCCGGCGATGCCGCGGTCGAGTTCGGCCTCGCGCTGCTGCAGGGTCTCGATCTGCACGCGCAGGTCCTGGATCTCGCGTTCGCGCAGCAGTGCGCCCTGCCTGGCGGCGCCGGAGCGGCTCACGCGCACCCAGCCGTCGCCCAGGCGTTCGCCGCTGCGGGTGATGACCGACTCGCCCTCGCCCAGCCCGGCCTGCAGCGCGCGGGCATCGGCCAGGGTTTCGGCGGCATGCAGCTTGGCCAGCAGACGACGGATCGCCAGCGGCCCCTGCACCTTGGCGGCGAGCGAGGTCGCGGCGAAACCGGCGTCGCCGCCCTCGGACGAGACCAGCGCCAGGCGGCCTTCACCGAGGTCGGCCAGTGCTTCGACCAATGTCTCCGGGGCGTCGATCAGCACGCCTTCGATCAGCTGGCCCAGCGCGCTTTCGACCGCGAATTCCCAGCCCGATTCCACGCGCAGGACTTCGCCGACGCGCTGCGCCGAATCCAGCCCGCGCGCCTTCAACCAGGCCACGGCGGCACCCTGCTCCTGGCCCAGCGCGGCATGCTGCAGGGTTTCCAGCGAGGACAGCCGGCCGCGCGAGGTCTGCACCTGCTTGCGCACGTCGGCCAGTTCGGCCTGGGCATTGCGCACCCGATCCTGCACCTCGACCACGGCCAGCTTGCGCGTTTCGAGTTCGTCGCCGAGGCCGTCGAGGCCGGCCTTCTTCTCGTCGTGCTGCATCTGCAGGTCGGCGTAGGCGTCGGCCAGCAGGTTCACGTCGAGCGCGTTGCGCTCGCTGTTCAACTGTTCGCGTCGGCGCTCGGCGTCGATCGACTGGCGGTCGAGGTAATCGACCTTGGTACGCTCGACCTCGGCCGCGCGCGAAGCTTCGGCCTGGGCGCGGCTGTGCGCGTCCCAGCGCTGCTGCCAGTCGGCGAGCCTGCCTTCGGCCTCCTGCAAAAACTCCTGCCGCGCGCCGTCTTCCTCGCGCAGCATCTCCAGGCGCGGCTCGGCCTCCTCGATCCCGGCGCGCAGGGTGTCCAGGCGCTGCTGGTCGGTCTCGATGTGCAGGCCGATCTCCGACAGGGCCTGCATCGCCTCGTCCCGGGCGCGCTGCAGGCGCTGGCCCAGTTCGCGCTGGTGGGCGATCTGCTGTTCGATGCGGGCGAGCGTGCCGCCGACCTCGTAGCCTTCGGCCTGGGCCTTGTTCAGCGCCTCGGCGGCGGCTTCGCGGCTGGCGCGGCCTTCCTCGATCAGGCGCTCGGCCTCGCGCTGCTCGGCGATGATCTGCTGCAGGCGGGTTTCTTCCTGCATCAGGCCATCGCGCAGGCGCTGCAGCTGGGTGTCGAGGACGCGGAATTCCAGCGCCTTCCACTCGGCGTCCCTGATCCGGCGCTCGGCCTGGATGGTCTGGTACTGCTCGGCCTGCCTGGCCTGGCGCGCGAGGTGCTGGAGCTGCTTGCCGACTTCCTCGCGCAGGTCGTTCAGGCGGTCGAGGTTCTCGCGGGTGTGGCGGATGCGGGTTTCGGTCTCCTTGCGGCGCTCCTTGTACTTGGAGATGCCGGCGGCCTCTTCGAGGTAGACGCGCAGTTCCTCGGGCCGGGCCTCGATGATCTGCGAGATCATGCCCTGCTCGATGATCGAGTAGCTGCGCGGGCCCAGGCCGGTGCCGAGGAACAGGTCGGTGATGTCGCGGCGACGGCACTTGGTGCCGTTGAGGTAGTAGTTGCTCTGGCCGTCGCGGCTGACGGTGCGCTTGACCGAGATTTCGTTGAAGGCCGCGTATTCGCCGGTGATGGTGTGGTCGCTGTTGTCGAAGATCATTTCGACCGCGGCCTGCGAGACCGGCTTGCGCGCCGAGCTGCCGGAGAAGATCACGTCGGTCAGCGAATCGCCGCGCAGGCGGCTGGCGGCGCTCTCGCCCATCACCCAGCGGATGGCATCGATGATGTTGGACTTGCCGCAGCCGTTCGGGCCGACCACACCGGTCATGTTGGTGGGCAGGTGCAGGGTGGTCGGATCGACGAAGGACTTGAAGCCGGAGAGCTTGATCGTGGAAAGACGCATGCGCTGATCGGGGACCCTGCCGGTGACGCGGGACGCGTCACCGCCGTAGTTGTGAAAACGGTTGAGGAATGCGCGTCAAACCATTGAATGGATTGACGCTACCCTGGCCGGTTCCAAGCCAGAACGCTGCAGTATAGCCGCCCTCGCGGGCGTGGCGCAGGGGCGAGCGGCTTGTCTTCCTCCCCCGCTCGCGGGGGAAGGAAAACGGCGCGAGACAGGCCGCTCAGGTCGTCGGCGCGGACGCCTGGATCGCCAGGGCGTGGATGTCGGTCTGCAGCAGGTCGTCGAGCGCGGCGTAGACGGCGCGGTGGCGGGCGACCGGGTTCATCCCGGCGAAGGCGGTGCTGACCACCCGCACCCGGTAGTGCCCGCGGCCGTCGCGGGCGCCCTCGTGTCCGACGTGCTGGTGGCTGTCGTCGAAGACCTCCAGCTCGACCGGGTCGAACGCGGCCTGCAGGCGCTGGCGGATCGCCTCGACCCGCAGCTCGCGCGGCATCTGCCCGGGAGGCGGCGGCAGCGGGCCTGCACCGACGGCCCCGGTCATGGCAGCACCTTGCGGAACGGGCGGATGTCGACCCGGGCATAGACACCGGCCGCGACGTAGGGATCGGCGTCGGCCCAGGCGCGGGCGGCCTCCAGCGATTCGAACTCGGCGATCACGATGCTGCCGCTGAAGCCCGCCGGACCCGGGTCCTCGGCGTCGATCGCCGGGCATGGGCCGGCCAGCAGCAGGCGGCCGGCATCCTTCAGGGCGACGAGCCGGGCCAGGTGGGCGGACCGGGCCTGCAGCCGGCGTTCGAGGGTGTCGGGGCCGTCATGGCCTTCGATGGCGTACCACATGCTGATGCGAGCTCCGTCTGGGAGCGCCCGGTGGGTCGGGCGCAGCCCTACAAGGATAGGGGCTGGCCGCGCGCCGTTCACCCGGCTGGACAGCCGCCGCCCCACCCCGTACTCTTGGCAGCGCATCGTTTCGAGGCCGGCTGAGGCGACCCGTCGATGGCGCACAGGAGCCGCAGCACGGCATCCGCGCCCGACCCGCCACACCCACCCGGCCCCAGGTTCCGACTCCATCCGCCCGCCATCCCGCCCCAGGGATGCCGCGCCGCATGGTCGCTGCCGCCCCTTCCAACCCGAGCCGATTCCTGCAGCCAGGCCGCCGCTCCACCGGCGAGGCCGCCTTGATGCATCCGACGAACGCCATGACCCAGCCGCATGAGCACTGACACCGCGTCCGACGCCGACATCGCGTCCGGACCCGCCGCGCCGGCATCGGCGTCCGTGCCGCTGGCGCCCCAGCAGCAGGAGATGCGGCTGGCGACGGTGCTGGGCCAGCCGGTGCTGCAGATCCCGCAGGACCTCTACATCCCACCGGACGCGCTGGAAGTCATCCTCGACGCCTTCGAGGGTCCGCTCGACCTGCTGCTCTACCTGATCCGCCGCCAGAACCTGGACATCCTGGACATCCCGGTCGCGGAGATCACCCGACAATACGTGGACTACATCGGCGCGATGCGCGACATGCGCTTCGAGCTGGCCGCCGAATACCTGGTCATGGCCGCGATCCTGGCCGAGATCAAATCGCGGATGCTCCTGCCCCGCCCGCCCAGCGAGGAAGGCAACGAGGAGGATCCGCGCGCCGACCTGGTCCGCCGCCTGCAGGACTACGAGCGCTTCAAGCAGGCCGCCGAGGACATCGACGCCCTGCCGCGCATGGAACGCGACACCGCACCGGTGGCGGCCTTCGTGCCCGACCGCGCCAGCGTCAAGCTGCCGCCGCCGGTGCAGCTGAAGGAAATGCTGCTGGCCCTGCACGACGTGCTCAAGCGCGCCGAGCTGTTCACCGGCCATGCGATCCGGCGCGACGCCCTCAGCGTGCGCCAGCGCATGACCGACGTGCTGACCCGCCTCGGCGACGGCAGCTTCCACCGCTTCGAATCGCTGTTCGAACCGCGCGAGGGCAAGCTCGGCGTGGTCGTGACCTTCCTGTCGATCCTCGAACTGGCCAAGGAACGCCTGCTGGACATCGTCCAGGAGAGTCCGCTCGCCGCGATCTACATCAAGTCGCTCGCGGCGCAGGACGGCGACAACGACACCGGCATGCCCGAACTGACCAGCGAGTTCGACGACGACGCCACCGAAGCCTCGTCCGCCGCCCCCGGCGACGCCCGCTGACCCCCGCCCCGCGAGATCCGATTCCGAACCGGTCCATGGAACAAGCCTTCGTCACCCGCATCGTCGAAGCCGCGCTGCTCGCGGCCACCCAGCCGCTGACGCTCGCGCAGCTGCGCGGCCTGTTCACGCTGGACGAACCCGCGCCGGAGGGCAGCATCGAACAGGCGCTGGCCGACCTGGGCGAACAGTGCGCCACGCGCGGCATCGAACTGGTCGAAACCGCGTCCGGCTGGCGCTTCCAGGTGCAGCACGACGTGCACGCCTGGGTCGCCCGGCTCTGGACCGAACGCCAGACCCGCTACACCCGCGCCACGCTCGAAACCCTGGCGATCATCGCCTACCGCCAGCCGATCACCCGCGGCGAGATCGAGCAGGTGCGCGGTGTCGCGGTCAGCAGCAACATCATCAAGGCGCTGGAAGAGCGCGAGTGGATCCGCACCGTCGGCCACCGTGACGTGCCCGGCAAGCCGGAGCTGCTGGGCACCACGAAGATCTTCCTCGACTACTTCGGTCTCAAGAGCCTCGACCAGTTGCCGCCGCTGTCCGAACTGAAGGATTTCGGCGAACTGGATCCGCAGCTGTCGTTCAACGACCCGGATGCGCCGAAGGCCGCTGCCGACGGCAGCATCGCGGCCGGCGTGCAGGACATCGCCGCATCCGATGACAACCGCGACGATCACGCCGCGAACGACGACGACGGCCGCGACGACACCACTGCAGGCGATGACGACGCAGCCGGCGACGATGCGGGCGAAGACGATGCTGCCGGCGAGGACGCACGCAGCGAAGCCCCCCTTTCCGACGTCGACGGCGAAGCCGCCGCCGATGCCCCCGCCACCACGGACGATGCCGACGCTTCGGCATCCGACGACCGCCACACCGCCCTCGTCGACGACGACGACAGCACCGGAGCATGACATGACCAAACCCAAAGCCCCCCGCACCCTCTCGCTCAAGCGCGGAGCGGACACGCCCGACACCACCGAAGCGCCGAAGCTCGAAGAACGCCTGCACAAGGTGCTGGCCCAGGCCGGACTCGGCTCCCGCCGCGCGCTGGAACAGCGGATCGCCGACGGCATGATCAAGGTCAACGGCGAGACCGCGCAGGTCGGCATGAGCGTGAAGGGCGGCGACCGCATCGAAATCGACGGCCGCACCTTCGTCGCCAGCGCGCTGACCGAACCGGCGCGCGTGCTGATCTACAACAAGCCCGAGGGCGAGGTCACCACCCGCGAAGACCCCGAGGGCCGCCCGACCATCTTCGAATCGCTGCCCGTGCTCAAGGGCGCGCGCTGGATCGCGATCGGCCGCCTCGACATCAACACCACCGGCCTGCTGCTGCTCACCACCGATGGCGAACTGGCCAACGCGATGATGCATCCCTCGTTCGAGATCGAACGCGAGTACGTCTGCCGCGTGCGCGCGCCCGAAGGCGAGGAAGAGGTGTCCGACAAGCTGGTCGACCGCCTGCGCCGCGGCGTCGCGCTGGAGGACGGTCCGGCCAAGTTCGACGAGATCGAGCGCATCGGCGGTACCGATTCGCACGACTGGTTCCGCGTCACCCTCAGCGAAGGCCGCAACCGCGAAGTGCGCCGCCTGTGGGAATCGCAGGGCTGCCAGGTCAGCCGCCTCAAGCGCATCCGCTACGGCGACATCACCCTGCCGCAGCCGCTGCTGCGCAGCCAGAGCCAGGAACTCACGGCCGCCCAGGTCGACGCCCTGCGCAGGAAGCTCAACCTCGAGGAAGGCCCGCCGCCGGCGCTGACGCTGCAGCCGGTGATCGGCCAGCGCAAGGCCGCCAAGGCGACGGTGCACATCGGCCGCGAAGGCCGCGGCCAGGCCTACGTCAACGGCCACAACACCGCCGACGAAGGCCGCGAGCTGCGCCGTTTCGACAACGTCCGCGAGGACCGCGGCCGTTTCGGCAGCAAGAAGAAGCGCGGCGACCTCACCGTCAGCGGCGAAGCCGCCGCACGCCAGTCGCAGAACAAGCCCTTCAAGCAGCGCAAGGACAAGGGTCCCAAGCCCCTGCCCGAGGGCAACCCCGCCGCGTTCCGCACCTGGTACGTGCCGGAAGGCGTCGACACCGGCCCGACCGGCCATCGCAACGCCGATGGTCGCGGCCCGAAGAAGCCTTATGCCGCGAAGAAGCCCGGCGGCCCGCGCCCAGGCGGCAGCCGCCCGTTCGGCGATCGCGATGCCGGTGGTTTCGGCGGCGAAAGCCGCGGCCCCGGTGGCCCCCGCGCGAAGCGTCCCCAGGGTGATCGCCCGGCCGGTGCCGGCTTCGGCGATGCCCGCGGTCCGCGCGGCTCGGGCGCGCCCAAGCCCGGCGGCAGCCGCCCGGCCCGCGCCGCGAAACCCTACGGCCATCCCGGCAATGCCCCCAGCTTCCCCTCCGACCACGCCCATGGCGGCGGTTTCAACCCCTACGGCGACCAGCCGCGTGGCCCGCGCGGCCCGCGTCCGGGCGGTGCACCCCAGGGCCCTGGCAGCCGCCCGCGCCCCGCGGGCGGCAAAACCCGGCGGCGCGTTCGGCGGTGCCTCGTCCGGGTGGCCCGCGTCCGGGCGGCAACCGCGGCCCGCGCGGCGGCGATGGCGGGTTCAATCGCTGATCGAAGTTCGGGCCGGGTCTTCGATGATCCGGCCGTCTCCGACATGTATCGGTCCAACGCATGGGCATCGCCGAATACTCGAGAGTAACGCTTCGGATCTTCGGCGACGACCTGGTGCCCGATGAAGTGACCTCGCTGATGGGCTGCACGCCGGAATCGGCGTGCGCGAAAGGCGATATCCGCATCGGGTCCAAGACGGGCCGTCGCCATGAGGAAAGGACAGGGAGGTGGAGCCTGCAGGCTTCACGCCGTGAACCCGAGGACATTCCTGACCAGATCTCGGAAATCCTCGGCAGGCTCCCGCAGGATCCGGCTGTCTGGCGCCGACTCGGCGCGAAATATCAGATCGATCTTTTCTGCGGTGTGTTCATGAGATCCACCAATGATGGACTCTCGTTTCCGGCCGACATATTGAGACTTCTCAGCGAACGAGGGATTGCGTTGAACATCGATGTTTACGCGCCCCACGACGACGCGAGCGACTCCGACGTTTCCACGCAAGACGCATGATCCCGGGTACGCGCTGCGCGCGGACCCGGGCTACGACGCTGGTCGGCCACTCTTGAAGCAGAGCGGATCTTCGATCCGCGCTGCACCGCATGCATCGTGGCGGCGCTCCCCGGCCCCGCGTCACATGCGTGTCCGATGCATCCAGCGATACAGCACCGGCAGCACGAACAGCGTGAGCAGCGTCGACGAGACGATGCCGCCGATCACCACCGTGGCCAGGGGGCGCTGCACTTCGGAGCCGGCGCCGACGTTGAGCGCCATCGGCAGGAAGCCGAGCGATGCCACCAGCGCGGTCATCAGCACCGGGCGCAGGCGTCCGAGCGCGCCGTCGACCACGGCCTCGTCCAGACCGAGGCCCTGCTCGCGCAGCCTGCGGATGAACGAGATCATCACCAGGCCGTTGAGCACGGCCACACCGGACAGCGCGATGAAGCCGACCGCCGCGGAGATCGAGAACGGCAGGCCGCGCAGGGCCAGGGCGAACACCCCGCCGGTCAGGGCCAGCGGCACGCCGCTGAACACGATGGCGGCGTCTTTCGCCGAGCCGAAGGCCCAGAACAGCAGCGCGAAGATCAGCATCAGCGTGACCGGCACGACGATCGACAGGCGCCGGCTTGCCGAGATCAACTGCTCGAAGCTGCCGCCGTAATCGATCCAGTATCCGGTGGGCAGTTCGACCTTCGCGTCGATCTTTCCGCGCAGTTCGCCGACGAAGCCGCCGAGGTCGCGGCCGCGCACGTTCGCCGTGATCACCACGCGTCGCTTGCCGTCCTCGCGATTGACCTGGTTCGGGCCGAGGGTGGTCTCGATCGTCGCCACTTCGCGCAGCGGCACCGTGCGCGGTGCGCCGCCCCAGGCGGCAGAACGGCTGGATTCATCGCGGTTGTCGTCGCCGCCGAGCGGAATGGGCAGGTCGGCCAGTGCCGCGGGGTCCTGGCGCATCGCTTCCGGCAGGCGCACGACGATATCGAAGCGCCGGTCGCCTTCGAACAGTTGCCCGGCGATCTCGCCGCCGACCGCGGTCGCCACCGTGTCCTGCACCACGCCCGGGTTCAGGCCGTAGCGCACCAGCGCCTGGCGGTCCGCGGAGATGGTCAGCAGCGGCAGTCCGGCGACCTGTTCGAGCTTCACGTCGGCCGCACCGGGGACGGTGTTCGCCACCGCCTCGATCCGTTCGCCGACCTCGGCGAGCGCGTCGAGGTCGTCGCCGTAGAGCTTGATCGCGACATCGGCGCGCACGCCCGAGATCAGTTCGTTCATGCGCATCTGGATCGGCTGGGTGAACTCGTAGTTGTTGCCCGGCAACTGCTTCACCGCGGCCTCGATCCCGGCCACGACCTGCGCCTTCGACTTGCGCGGATCCGGCCACTGTTCGCGCGGCCTGAGCATGATGAAGGTGTCGGCGACCGAGGGCGGCATCGGGTCGGTGGCGACCTCTGCCGTGCCGAGCTTGCTGAAGACCTCCTTCACTTCCGGGAATGCCGCGATCCGCTTCTCCAGCGACACCTGCATGCGGATCGCCTGTTCAAGACCGGTGCCGGGGATGCGCAGCGCATGCATCGCGATGTCGCCTTCGTCGAGGCTCGGGATGAACTCCGAGCCCAGTCGCGTGGCCAGCAGACCGCTGGACGCCAACAGCAGCAGCGCGCCGACGATTACCGCCCGACGCCACGACAGCGCCCGCGCCAGCAGGGGCGCGTACGCCTTGCGCGCCGCACGCATCAGCCGGGTGTCCTTCTCCTCGACCCGGCCGCGCAGGAACAGCGCGACCGATGCCGGCACGAAGGTCAGCGACAGCAGCATCGCGCCGCTCAGCGCCAGCACCACCGTGATCGCCATCGGGTGGAACATCCGGCCCTCCACGCCGGTAAGCGCGAAGATCGGCAGGTAGACCGCGGTGATGATGCCCAGGCCGAACAGGCTGGGCCGGATGACTTCGGCGGTCGCGCTGGCCGCGGTTTCCAGGCGCTCGTCGTCGTCGAGCACACGGCCGAGCGTCTGCTGCAGTTCGCCGAAGCGGCGCAGGCAGTTCTCGATGATGATCACCGCGCCGTCGACGATCAGCCCGAAATCCAGCGCGCCCAGGCTCATCAGGTTGCCCGACACGCCGCCGCGCACCATGCCGGTGATCGTGAACAGCATCGACAGCGGGATGACCGCAGCGGTGATCAGGGCCGCACGGAAGTTCCCGAGCAGCAGGAACAGCACGACCACCACCAGCAGGGCACCTTCGACCAGGTTCTTCGTCACCGTGGCGATGGTGCGGTCGACCAGCGATGTGCGGTCGTACACCGGCGTCGCGCGCACCCCGGCCGGCAGGCTGCGGTTCGCCTGTTCGAGCTTCGCCGCGGCGGCCCGGGCCACGTCGCGGCTGTTGGCGCCGATCAGCATGAACACCGTGCCGAGTACCGCTTCGCGGCCATCGTGCGTGGCCGCGCCGCTGCGCAGTTCCGGACCTTCGCCCACCTCGGCCACGTCGCGGACGCGGATCGGCACGCCGTCGCGGCGATCGAGCACGATGTCGCGGATCGCGTCGAGGTCGGCCACCTGCCCCGGCGCGCGTACCAGGAACTGCTGGCCGTTGCGCTCGATGTAGCCGGCACCGACGTTGCGGTTGTTCGCGGCGACGGCGCTGACCACGTCGTGCAGGGTGAAGCCCAGCGCGACCATCCGCGCCGGATCGGGCGTGACGTGGATCTGCCGCGCGAACCCGCCGATGGTGTTGACCTCGGTCACGCCCGGCGTGTTGCGCAGTTGCGGACGCACGACCCAGTCCTGCAGCGTGCGCAGGTCGGTCGCGGTCCAAGGCATGCCGTCGGGCTTGCGCGCCTTCGGGTCGGCATCGAGCGTGTACATGAAGATCTCGCCCATGCCGGTCGCGATCGGCCCCAGCTCCGGGTCGAGGCCGTCCGGAATCTGCGACGCGACCTGCTGCATGCGTTCGGCCACCTGCTGCCGTGCGAAATACAGGTCGGTGCCGTCCTTGAACACCACCGTGACCTGCGACAGCCCGTAGCGCGAGATCGAGCGGGTGTCCTGCAGCCCGGGCAGGCCGGCCATCGCGGTCTCGATCGGAAAGGTCACGCGCTGCTCGGTCTCCAGCGGCGAATAGCCGTCGGCGCGGGTATTGATCTGCACCTGGACGTTGGTGATGTCCGGCACGGCGTCGATCGGCAGACGCAGCGCGCTCCATGTGCCGATGGCGATCAGCACCACGGTCAGCGCCAGCATCAGCCAGCGCTGGGCGATGGCGAAACGGATCACGCGTTCCAGGGCAGCGCGGGACTGCCGGTCAGTGGTCATGGCTGGCCCCCGATTTCTCGATGTCGGCCTTCACCAGGTAGCTCTGCTCGACCACCACCTGGTCGCCCGGTTTCAGGCCCGCGCGCACTTCCACGCGCTCGGCGTCGCGCTCGCCCAGTTCGACCGGGCGCACCTCGTAGGTATCGCCGACGCGGATGAACACCACCTCCCGGTCGCGGAAACGCTGCAGCGCCGACAGCGGCACCACCAGAGCGGCGGGCTTGCGCGCGACGGTGATCCGCGCCTTCACCGCGGAACCCGGGCGCCAGAGGCCGTCGGCATTGGGGATCGTCGCGCGCGCCACCGTGCTCTGGCTCGCGGTCGCGGTACCGGGCAGCACGCGCTCGAGCGTCGCGTCCACCGTCGCGCCATCGCTCAGGCGCGTGACTTCGATCGGCACGCCGGGCTGGATGTGCTGCGCATCGACACCGAACACGTGCACGTCCACCCACAGCGACGACAGGTCGACGATCTCGAACAGCGGCGCGCCCTCGGCCGCCACGCCGCCCACGGTGGCGCTGCGCGACATGACCACGCCGGCGATCGGCGACGGCACCGTGTAATCGGTCAGGCTGAAATTGCTTTCCACCGTCGCCAGCGCCTGGCCGGCGCGCACGCGGTCGCCGACGTTGGCGCGCAGCGCGCGGATCGGCCCGGGGAAACGTGCCATCACCTGTGCGCTGCGCCCTTCGACCGGCGTCAGCAGGCCCTGCAGTACGTGCTGGTCGGCGATCTCGCCCGGCCCTGCGGCGGCGACACGGATGCCCGAATCCGTCGCGATCTCCGCAGGGATCACCGTGCGTCCCTCGTAGCTTTCGTAGGCCCAGCGCAGCGACTTGCCGCCGATGTTCGCGATCACCTCGACATCGAACGAATGCGGTTCGCCGACGACGGTCGTCGCCATCAGGCTGCCGTCCGCCTGCGGCTTCAGCACATGGTGCTCCGCCATGCCGCCGAGGCGCTTGAGCCGCACTTCGACGCTGCCGGCGTCGGCAGGCAGCGGCTTGCCGCCGCGATACAGCCAGGCCTGCCAGGTCGGCGGACGACCGGATTCGGCGATGGCCAGTTCGACCGCATGGCCATCGGCTTCGAGCCGTCGGCCGCCGTGCGCGCCCTTCTCCGGCTCTTCGCCTTCTTCATGGCGTCCGTCTTCGCGACCATGGTCGTCACCGGCATGTCCTCCGGTTTCGCCGCCACAGGCGGCCAGCATCAGCGTCAGCGCGAATGCGCATGCGAGGGATCGGAATGTCATCGGGGAAGTCCTTCTGCGTGGGCGGTCGGGGCGACGACCAGCGCCTGCCCCGTCAACCGCTGGAGTTCGATCAGCGCGCGCTGCGCTTCGAGGGCGGCGTCGAGCTGCTGCCTGCGGGCGGCGGTGCGTTCCGACTGCAACTGCGCCCATTCGAGATAACTGGTCGCGCCGGCTCGGTAGGCGTGCTCGGCCGCGGACTCGGCCTGCGCCAGCTTCGGCAGCACCTCGTCGCCCAGGCGCCGCACCTCGACCTGCGCGAGGGCGTAACGACCGCGTGCGTCGACCAGCGTCGCGTACAGGGAGAGGCCGCGCGCCTCGCGTTCGATCTCCAGCGAAGCCAGTTCGGCCTCGGCCGCGCGGATACCGGGTTCGGCGCGACCGCGCGCGCCCAACGCCATCGACACGCCGCCGATCAGCGCGACATCGCCGTCCGCCTGCAGGCGGCGCACGCCGAGTTGCCAGTCGAGATCGGGCCTGGCCTCGCTGCGCGCCAGTTGCAGTCGCCCTTCGCGGATGCGGCGTTCGTCGGCGAACTGCGCCAGTTCCGGCGTGCCGTCGAGCATCGCCGCGAGCACGGACGCGGACTCGATCGACGGCAGCGACAGGGGATCGCCGCCCGTCACGACGAAGCCGGGGTCGCGCTCGCCCCACAGCGCGGCCAGGTGCTGGCGTGCGCCGATGCCGCGCTGCACCGCGCGGTCGCGTTCGAGTTCCGCGCGCGCCAGTGCCGCCTGGGCGGTGAACACCACCGATTCCGGCGAGGCGCCGGCCTGCAGTCGCTGGCGCGCAGCAGCGACCGTGCGCCGGCGCTGCGCGATGTCCTGCTCGGCGATCGCCCGCTGGCGCTCGGCCGCGACCGCCGCGAGGTAGCGCCGCGCGACCTCGGCCAGCAGGTCGAGGCGCATGGTCTCGCGCTCGATGGCGAGCGCGTCGATGCGGCTCTGCGCCAGCGTGCGGCGCGCGTCCAGCTTGCCGCCGCGCTCCAGCACGGAGGCCAGGCTGAGGGTCAGCTCCGCGCCGCTCAGGCCGGCGGTCTGGCCGCTGCCCAGCGCGTTCTCCAGCGTGGCGCCGGCGACGAAGGCCGGGCGCTGCACGGCACGATCGCGCTCCGCCTGCAGCAGCTCGCGGCGCGCGTCGAACAGGCGCAGATCGGGATGGGTCTTGTGTCGATGGCTGGCGACGCGCGCGAACGCGTCGTCCAGGGTCAATGTTTCGGGGTTCGGGCGCTCGCCGGCATGGACAGGCCACGCCAGCGCACACGCCACGACCCACGCGGCCAGGGCCGCGAGTCGCATGGGCATGGAAATACTCCGATATGGATATGAGGCGGAACGCCGGCATCGCGCCGGCAGGACTCACGCCGCGATCGGAGGGCGGAACGGCGTGTCGATGCGGGAATCGGCGGGCGCGTCGTAGTCGAAATGCGGCGGGCGCGCATCGCGCACGGCCTGCCGCGGCACCGCCAGCCCGCCCGGCGGCAGCCATTGCGGCTGCGCGCAGCAGTGGGCGTGATGCGACAGCGCGTGCAGGACGCTGGCCTCGTGACCGTACTCGGCATCGTCCGGCGATGCCGGCCGGTCATCGTTCGCGACGCTGACGTGCGCATCGCCTTCGACATGCGCGATGCCATCGCCGAGGTGCGCCAGGGCCTCGTGCAACTGGCCATAGGCGGCCATCACCGGCTGCAGGACGAAACCCAGCACGAGCATCGTCACCAGGAGGATGCGTCGGGCGGCAGCGCTGCGGCGGCGGGCGGGTCGATTCACGGTCGGCAAGGGTAAGGGCGCCGGATGCGGTTACACAATTCCAGCGCCGGCGGATCGGTGAAGTGCGACTTCACGCACGCGCCACACCCTGCCCGCCCGGGCTGGCGACAGTGCGGTCGTCCCCATCGACGGAATCCGCATGGCCGCCGCACCCGAACGCGACTACGACCTCGTCATCGTCGGCGCCAGTTTCGCCGGCGCCGCCTGCGCGCTCGCCGCCGCGCAGTACGGCCTGCGCGTCTGCGTGCTCGAACGCAAGCGCGACCCGGGCCTGAAGCTGCACACCACCGGCATCATCGTGAAGGAAGCGGCGGAGCGCACCTGGCTCAACCGCATGCCGGCCAACCTCGTCCGCCGCGTCGACAAGGTGCGCCTGTACGCGCCGAACCTGCGCGACATCGCGCTGCAGGTACCCGACTACTGGTTCCTGACCACCGATACGCCGAACCTGATGCGCTGGCTCGCCGACGAGATGCGCGACCAGGGCGTCGACCTGCGCCTGGCGCATTCGTTCACCGACGCCTCGCGCAGCACGCAGCCGCACCGCGGGCGCTGGCACCTGCCCGGCGTCGGCCACGCGCACTGGCTGGTCGGCGCCGACGGCGCGAAGTCGCGGGTCGCACCGCGCTTCGGCCTCGGCGCGGTGCGCGATTTCCTCTACGGCGTCGAGCACGAATTCGCCGGCCTCGAACTGCACGAACCGGACGCGCTGCACTGCTTCATCGACAAGCGCCTGGCGCCGGGCTACATCGGCTGGGCCACGCAGAACCCCACCGGCGTGCAGTTCGGCCTGGCCTTCCGTCACGACGTGGCCCGGGCCGGCACGCCGGACGTGGCCGCGCTGCGCGAACGCGCAGGCATGCGTCTCGGCATTCCGAAAGACCTGCCGCCGTCGGCCATCCGCGCCGGCCTCATCCCCTGCGGCGGCCCGGTGTCCCCGATCGCCAAACCCGGCGTCATCCTCACCGGCGACGCGGCCGGCATCGTCTCGCCGGTCACCGCAGGCGGCATCCACTCGGCCTGGCAGCACGGCTGGGCGGTCGGCGAAGGCCTCGCCCGCCACCTGCGCGACGGCGGCCCTTCGCCCGAGCGCCTTGCCGCCGACGCCGCGCCGCGCTACCGCTTCAAGCGCGCGCTGCGCTGGGTCTTCGACCACGCGCAGTACGACTGGCCCTTCGACCTGCTGATCGGCAGCGCGCCGATGCGCTGGGCCGCGGAGCGGGTGTATTTCGGGGGGAGGGCCGTGCGATGAGCGACATCGTCGATGCGAAAGGATGTCCCATGATCGACCGCACCCTGATCTTTCGTTGCCTGCGCTACGCCACCGTCGCCGCGCTCACCACCGCGGCATGGTGGTTCCATGCCGACCTGACCGCGCCGGACGACTGTCTCGACATGGGCGGTGCGTTCGACTACGCACGCTGGCTGTGCGACTTCGACGGCAGCGACGTGCATGCCTACATCGACATGCCGATCACCGCCCTGCCCTCGTTCCCGGTGTTCTGTGCATGCGTCATCGCCTTCGTCGCGATGCGGATGCGTCCGGCGCGCGCCCGCGACCGGGCGCGCGCCGGCTGAGGCTCAGCGCAGCTCGAACGCGTCGCCATCCAGCATTGCGGGAAAACGCTCGCGGTGCGCGGCGAGCTCCTTCGCCTGCAGCGTCGTGGTGACGACCACGGGCTCGTCGGCGCATTCGCTGACCGGTTGGCCGAGGAAATCGATCACCGCGCTGTCGCCGGAATAATGCAGGTGGTTGCCATCGGTGCCGACGCGGTTGAGACCGGCGACGTAGCACAGGTTCTCGATCGCGCGGGCGCGCAGCAGGGTCTTCCACGGATACGCGCGCGCCGACGGCCAGTTGGCGACGAACAGCAGCAGGTCGTAGTCGAGCTGACCCGGGCGCTCCACGTCGTAGCGGTTGCGCGCGAAGACCGGGAAACGCAGGTCGTAGCAGACCAGCGGGCAGATGCGCCAGCCACGCCATTCGACGGTCAGGCGCTCGCGGCCTGCGGTGTAGCGCTCGTGCTCGCGGCCGAAGCGGAACAGATGACGCTTGTCGTAGGTATGCAACCCACCGTCCGGCGTCGCGAACAGCATCCGGTTGAATACTTTCGAACCGCCTGCGTCCTCGCCATCGCGCAGTTGCACGCTGCCGCAGACCGCCGCGTCGAGCGCCTTCGCCCGTTCGCGCAGCCAGGCGACGGTCGGGCCGTCCATGGTCTCGGCCTGGGCGATGGCCTCGTTGGAGAAACCGCTGGTGAAGGTTTCCGGCAACACGACCAGATCGGTCCGGCCGCGCAGGCCGCCGATCAGGTCGCCGTAGTAGTCGCGGTTGCCCGCGGGGTCGTGCCAGCGGGTGTCGCCCTGCACGAGGGTGATGCGCAAGTCGTCCATGTCAAAGCCTCATCAAGCGTTCGATCGCGGCGTCCAGCGTGGCCTCGTTCTTCGCGAAGCACAGGCGCGCCAGGCGCTGGTTGGCAGGCGGGGTTTCGTAGAACGGCGACAGCGGAATGGCGGTGACGCCCTTCTCGATGGTCAGCCAGCGGCAGAATTCGACGTCGTCCAGGTCGCTCACGGCCGAATAGTCGACCAGCTGGAAATAGCCGCCCGGCACCGGCAGCGGCTTGAGCTTCGTCTGCAGCAGCTGTCCGCGGAATCGGTCGCGCTTGGCGGCGTAGAAGGCGCCGAGCTGCTCGTAGTGCTCCGGTTCGGCGTCGATCATCGCCGCGAAGGCGTGCTGCGCCGGGTGGAAGGTGCAGAAGACGTTGTACTGGTGCACCTTGCGGAATTCGGCGCTCAGGGCCGGCGGCGCGATGCAGTAGCCGACCTTCCAGCCGGTGCAGTGGTATGTCTTGCCGAAGCTGGAGATCACGAAGGCACGCTCGCGCAGCTCCGGGTAGCACAGCGCGGACTCGTGGCGGGCGCCGTCGAACACTATGTGCTCGTAGACCTCGTCGGACAGCAGCCAGATGCCGGTATCGCGGAGGATGTCTGCAATCGTATTCATGTCGTCGGCACCGAGCATGGCGCCGGACGGATTGTGCGGGCTGTTGATCATCAGCATGCGCGTCTTCGGCGTGATCGCCGCGCGCACCTGGTTCCAGTCCGGCGCGAAGGTGACCGGGTCGAGCGGGATGTGCACCGCGCGGGCGCCGGCCAGGTCGATGGCGGGTTCGTAGCAGTCGTAGCAGGGGTCGAGGACGATCACTTCCTCGCCTTCGCGCACCACGGCGTGGATGGCGTTGAAGATGGCTTCGGTGGCGCCGCTGGTCACCGTGATCTCGGCGTTCTCGTCCGGGCGAATCCCGTAGACGCGCTCGGTCTTGTCGGCGATGGCCCGGCGCAGGGCCGGGATGCCGGTCATCATCGAGTACTGGTTGTGGCCGGCGCGCATGGCCTTGTCGAGTTCGTCGACCAGGCGCTGCGGCACGGGGAAATCCGGGAAGCCCTGGCCGAGGTTGATCGCGCCGTGTTCGGCGGCGAGCTGCGACATCACGGTGAAGATGGTCGTGCCCACCTTGGGCAACTTGGTCTGCGGCATGCTCGATTCCTGCGGCGAAAGTGGGGATGGATGCCCGTTCGTCTCCATGACCGGGCGGCTCGCGGCTAACACAGGCCGGACGGGGGCGCCAGAGTTTACGGTCCGGCGCGCCTGGGTTAAACCTATGCGATGCCGTCTTCCCCCCCACGCGCAGACCAGGCACGCATCGCCGAGCTCGTCCGGGCGTATCTCGCTGCCGACTACCGCTGGGAACTGGCGGGCGACTGGCGCAATCTCCGCATCGGCGAGTACGCCCCGGAACTGGCGCGGCAGTTTCCGGATGCGCGGCACTTCGGGCTGCTGTCGGCCTGGGACCCGTATTCCATCCCGCGGCCCGAGCCGGTGAACCGCAAGGCCGACGACCTGCTCGAAAAGGACATCCTCGCCAGCGGCCTGCCCTTCCGGGCGGCGTTCTCGTCCGCGACCAACCGCACCTGGCGCGAACCCAGCTGGCTCGTGATGGACATGCCGGCCGGGGATTTCGACGCCCTGTCGCGACGCTACGGCCAGTTGGCGACGCTCTACTGGACTCCGGACGAGCGCGTGCGGCTCCGCGTCGACGCCGCGAAACCGGCCGGTTTCGGCCCGGACGACTGCATCGACTGGCTGCATGCCTGATCCGGTCCGGGCCGACGCCCGGGATTGATCGGCGCGGCCCCGGGGGTCACGATAGGCACCTGCCGCACGCCACGCGCGTTTCCCCCGACATGCCTCTCCGCGCCTCCTCCGACCGCATCGCCCAGCTCACCGCCAGCTACCTGGTGGCCGACTACCGTTGGGAACACGACGGCGTCTGGCGGGCGCTGCGGATCGGCGAACCCGCGCCCGAAGTCGATGCCGCGTTCCCGGATGCAGCGCGCTTCGGCCTGCTGACCGCGGCCAATCCCGGCCAGCAGCTTCGCGCCGACATCGACAACCGCAGCGCCGACCGCGCCCTGCAGCGGCGCATGGACCAGGACGGCCTGCGCTATCGCCCGGCCTTCGTGGCCGCGACGAACCGGGTCTGGCGGGCCTACAACTGGCTGCTGATCGCGCCCGAGGTCGAGGGCTTCGATGCCCTGGCGCGCGATTTCGGCCAGATCGGCACCTTGCTGTGGTCGCGCGGGGCACCGGTCCGCTTGCGGATGCATGCGGCGATGCCGGCGGCCTGCGCTGCGCATGCCCATGTGGACTGGGTCGACCCGGGCTGCGCCACCGCAATCCCGCCTGCGGGCGGCGGCGAGGCAAAATCGGCACGCTCGCCGTAAAATCCGCGGACATGGCCGGACTTTCTCCGGCCGATCTTCCGCAATGACCGCCACCGATGGACCCGCCCCGCCGCTGCTCGCTGCACGCGGCCTGACTTTCCTGCGCAACGACGAGCCGGTGTTCGGCCCGCTCGATTTCGCAGTCGATGCCGGCGAAGCCCTGCTGGTGCGGGGCGACAACGGCGCGGGCAAGACCACCCTGCTGCGCGTGCTCGCCGGCCTGCTGCGCGCCGAGGCCGGGACCATCGAAATCGGCGGCAGGCCCACCGCCACGCCCGAACGCACCCGCGTCCTCGCCTACCTCGGCCACCTGCCGGCGCAGAAAGCCGACCTCAGCGCGATCGAGAACCTGGAGTTCCTCTGCGGCCTGCACGGCCGGATCGGCACGCTGTCGACCGACGCCGCGATGCGCATCGTCGGGCTGGACGGCTACCAGGAGACGCTGGCCCGCCAGCTCTCGGCCGGGCAGAAGAAACGCCTGTCGCTGGCCCGGATCTGGCTGTCGCCGGCGCCGGTCTGGCTGCTGGACGAGCCTTACGCCAACCTCGATCTGGACGGCATCGCGCTGGTCAACCGCATGGTCGAAGCGCATCTGCGCGAAGGCGGCGCCGCCCTGGTCACCACCCACGGCGCCTATGCCGCGCCGCCGGTGCGCACCCGCGAACTGGTGCTGAGGAAAGCGGCATGACTTCGCCCCGCCTGCGCCTGGACGCCGCCCCGCCCTCGCTGACGCGCACCGCCGCGGCCCTGGTGCTGCGCGACCTGCGCCTGGTCTGGCGCCGCCGCGGCGACGCCTTCCAGCCGGCCCTGTTCGCGCTGATCGTGGTGGTGCTGTTCGCCCTGGCCCTGGGCAGCGACGCGAAACTGCAGGCGCAGGTCGCTGCCGGCGTGCTCTGGGTCGCGGCCCTGCTCGCCGGCCTGCTGGCGCTGGACAGCCTGTTCCGCGGCGACGCCGAGGACGGTTCGCTCGAACAGTGGATGCTGGCGCCGGTGCCGCTGGCCTGGCTGGTGGCCGTGCGCACCGGCATCCACTGGGCGACCACCGCCTTGCCGCTGCTGCTGGCCACGCCCGTCCTGGCCGAACTGCTGCACCTGCCGCGCGCGCAGTTGCCGGTGCTGATGGCCGGGCTGCTGCTGGGCACGCCGCTGCTGAGCCTGATCGGCGCCGTCATCGCGGCGCTGACGGTGGGCATGCGCCGCTCCGGTATCCTTGTCGGCCTGCTCGCCTTGCCGCTGTACGTGCCGGTGCTGGTGTTCGGCGCCGGCAGCGTCGCGGCGAGCGCGCAGGGCATGGACCCGGTGGGCGCGCTGCTGCTGCTCGCGGCCGGGCTGGTGGTCGCCCTGGTGCTGGCGCCGCTGACCGCGGCCGCGGCGATCCGCATCGCGGTGAACTGACCATGCGGGCGCGCATCTCGGGTCCGCAGCGTTTGAGGCGGCTCAAGGCGTCGCCACGCGCGTCCGGCCAGACTGCCGCGCCACCGTCGTCCGACCGCACCGTTTCCCTTTTTCCGAGTTCGATCCCGTCGCCATGAACCCCGTCCTCCGCTGGTTCCACCAACTCGGTTCCCCGCCGTACTTCGACCGCTTCGCGGCGCGCTGGGTGCCATGGTGCTTCGGCATCGGCCTGCTGATCATGGGCGTGGGCCTCTGGCAGGCGCTGTTCGGCGTGCCGGCCGACTACCAGCAGGGCGACAGCTTCCGCATCCTCTACATCCACGTGCCGGCGGCATGGATGAGCATGTTCGTGTTCGCGCTGATGGCCGTGTACGCGGCGATCGCGCTGATCTGGCGGATCAAGCTGTGCGAGATCCTGGCCATGGCCTGCGCCCCGGTCGGCGCCGCCTTCACCGTGATCACGCTCGCCACCGGGTCGATCTGGGGCAAGCCGATGTGGGGCACCTGGTGGGAATGGGACCCGCGCCTGACCAGCGAGCTGGTGCTGCTGTTCCTCTACCTGGGCGTGATCGGCCTCTACCAGGCCGTCGACGACCGCCGCAACGCCGCGCGCGCGGCCGGGCTGCTGGCCATCGTCGGCGTGGTCCTGCTGCCGATCATCCGCTACTCGGTGGAGTGGTGGAATTCGCTGCACCAGGGCCAGACCATCCGCGTGTTCGGCGAATCCAGCATGGACCCGAGCATGCTGCCGCCACTGGTGCTGATGGTGATCGGCACCAAGTTCTGGTTCGCCGGTTCGCTGTTGCAGCGCGCGCGCGCCGACAATCTCGACCGCGAAGCCGGCAAGGCCTGGGTGCGCGAGCGCGCCGGCGCCATGACCGATACCTCGGCCGGCACCACGGGCAACGACGAGGACGCCACGCCATGACCTACCTCGGCTACGTCGTCGCCGCCTACGCCGTGTTCCTCGTCGTCATGCTCTGGGACATGCTCGCGCCGGCCCTGCGCATCCGCCGCACCCTGCGCGACGTCCTCCAGCGTGCGCGCCGCGCCGCCGCGAAGACCGCCCCGACCTCCACGGACCTGCATCGATGAACCCCACCCGCAAACGCCGCCTCTGGTTCGTGATCGCCGTGCTCGCCGCCGCGTCGATCGCCGCCGTGCTGGTCACCATGGCGCTGCAGCGCAACGTCGCCTACCTCTACACCCCCGGCGAAGTGCAGCGTGGCGAAGCCGGCGCGCAGGTGAGCGCGGGCGAGACGGTGTTCCGCCTCGGCGGCATGGTCTCGGCCGGCTCGTTCAAGCGCGCCGAAGGTTCGATGGAAGCGCATTTCCGCGTCACCGACGGCGATGCCGAAATGCCGGTGCGCTATACCGGCATCCTGCCCGACCTGTTCCGCGAGAAGCAGGCCGTCGTCGCGACCGGGCGCATGCAGGGCGACACCTTCGTCGCCGAACAGGTGCTGGCCAAGCACGACGAAACCTACGTGCCGAAGGAAGTGGCCGACAAGATGGGCCTGGCGCACAGGAAGCACGGCGTGGCCGAGCCGGACGCGCCCGACGGCAAGGCGGCGGATGCCGCGCCGGCCAAGGGATACTGACGCCGCATGCACCTGCTTCCCGAATTCGGCGTCGTCGCCCTCGTCCTCGCCCTGCTGGTGTCGGTGCTGCAGGCCGTGCTGCCGCTGGCCGGTGCCCAGCGCGGCATCGCGCCGTGGATGGCGATCGCCCGCCCGGCGGCCTGGGCCCAGCTGGCGCTGGTCGGCATCGCTTTCGCACTGCTCACCTGGGGCTTCGTCAGCCAGGATTTCTCGCTGCGCTACGTGGCGCAGAACTCCAACTCGCTGCTGCCGATGATGTACCGCTACTCGGCGGTGTGGGGCGCGCACGAAGGTTCGCTGCTGCTGTGGGCCTTGATCCTCGCCGCATGGACGGCGGCGGTGGCGGCGTTCTCGCGCTCGCTGCCGCAGGTCGTCGTCGCCCGCGTGCTGGGCACGATGGGCGTGATCAGCGTGGGCTTCCTCGCCTTCATGATCTTCACCAGCAATCCCTTCGAACGCATCCTGCCGGCCGCCGTCGAAGGCCGCGACCTCAACCCGCTGCTGCAGGATTTCGGCCTGATCGTGCATCCGCCGATGCTGTACATGGGCTACGTCGGCTTCGCGGTGCCGTTCGCGTTCGCGATCGCCGCCCTGCTCGACCGCAACGCCTCGAAGCCGGAGATGGTCGCCGGCTGGCTGCGCTGGACGCGGCCGTGGACCAATGTGGCCTGGGCTTTCCTCACGGTCGGCATCGCGCTCGGCAGCTGGTGGGCCTACTACGAACTGGGCTGGGGCGGCTGGTGGTTCTGGGATCCGGTCGAGAACGCCAGCTTCATGCCCTGGCTGGCCGGCGCGGCGCTGCTGCACTCGCAGGCGATCACCGAGAAGCGCGGCAGCTTCCGCAGCTGGACCCTGCTGCTGGCCATCGCCACGTTCTCGCTGTCGCTGCTCGGCACCTTCCTCGTGCGCTCCGGCGTGCTGACCAGCGTGCACGCGTTCGCGGCCGACCCGGGCCGCGGCCTGTTCATCCTGATCTTCCTCGGCCTGATCGTCGGCGCCTCGCTGCTGCTGTACGCGCTGCGCGCGGACGACGCACCGGGCAGACCCTTCGCCGGCCAGTCGCGCGAAACCCTGCTGCTGCTCAACAACGTCTTCCTCACCGCCGCCTGCGCGATGGTGCTGATCGGCACGCTCTACCCGCTGCTGCTCGACGCCATCGGCAGCGAGCACAAGATCTCGGTCGGCCCGCCGTACTTCTCCATCCTGTTCATCGTGCTGATGCTGCCGATCGTGCTGCTGGTGCCGCTGGGCCCGCTGCTGAAGTGGCAGCGCGACCAGATGTCCAAACCGCTGCGCCTGCTGCTGCCCTGGCTGGGCCTGGCCCTGGTCTGCGGCGTGATCGCCTACGTCCAGGCGCCGCAGGGTCCGCTGAAGACCGCCGCCGGCGTCGCCGGCGCGCTGTGGGTGGGCCTGGGCACGCTGCATTTCGTCTGGCAGCGCCTGCGCAGCGCGGGCGGGCGCCTCACCGCCGAGATGGCCGGCATGGCGCTGGCGCACTTCGGCATCGCGGTCTTCCTGGTCGGCGCGCTGCTGGTCGAAGCGCAGGTGCAGCAGCGCGAGATCGCGATGAAGCCGGGCGAAACGCTCACGCTGGGTCGCGACAGCTTCCGCTTCGTCGGCGTGGAACGCCTGCAGGGGCCTAACTACATGGCCAGCCGCGGCACCGTCGAAGTCTTCCGCGACGACCGTCGCGTGACCACGCTGCACCCGGAGAAGCGCGAATACGCCAGCGGCGGCCAGGTGATGACCGAAGCCGGCATCCGCCCCGGCGTCACCCGCGATCTGTTCGTCGCCCTCGGCGAACCGCTCGGCGGCAATGCCTGGGCCGTGCGCGTGCACGTGAAGCCCTTCATCCGCTGGGTCTGGGCCGGCGCGCTGCTGATGGCCCTGGGCGCGCTGGTGACGGCTCTGGATCGGCGGTTCAGGCGAGCGACCAAGGCCGGTGATCACGAAACGCTGTTGGGCAGTCTCGCTGACCGGCAGCAGGAGAAGTCCATGATCGACAACGATGGTCATCTGCCGCCCAGACACGTGGCGGCCGCGACCCGGGATGCCGACTGATGACCGCCAAACGCTGGCTCCCCTTCGTTGCCTTCCTGCTGATCGCCGCGCTGATGGCCGCGGGCGTGTGGATGAGCCGTCGCGGCGACCGCGACGCCCTGCCCTCGCCGCTGATCGGCAAGCCCGCCCCCGAATTCGCGCTGCCGGCCCTGCACGAACCCGGCCGCATCGTCACCTCCAAGGAGCTGCGCGGGCAGCCCTACCTGCTCAACGTCTGGGGCAGCTGGTGCCCCGAGTGCGTGACCGAACACCCGGTGATCACCCGCTTCGCCGAAACCAAGCGCGTGCGCGTGATCGGCTACAACTGGAAGGACGAGCGCGCCGACGCGCTGGCCTGGCTGGAGCGCTTCAACAACCCCTACTGGCTGGTGCTCGCCGACGAGGAAGGCCAGGTCGCGATCGACTTCGGCATCTACGGCGCGCCCGAGACCTTCCTGGTCGACGGCAACGGCATCGTGCGCTGGAAGCACGTCGGCGCGATGACCGACGAGATCGTGCGCGACAGACTGCTGCCGGTGCTCGAAGCCGTGGAGCAGGGGCGATGAGCATCGATGTCGCGGTGAAGGGCAAATCCCCCCTGCCCCCCTTTTGCAAAGGGGGGAACAGCACGTGGTCGCCGATCGTTCCCGGCGGCGTTCCAAACGCCGACTCAGGCATCGAAGTCGCAGCGAAGCCAGACGACACGTCGCCCCCCTTGTCTTCCCCCTTTGCAAAAGGGGGATTGAGGGGGATTTGCGTTTCGCTCGTCCTCGGCCTGCTCATCGCCCTGCTCGCCTCCACTGCCGCGTTCGCGCAGAAGGCCACGGACCCGGCGCCGCTGCAGTTCAACAGCGCCGTCGAGGAAAAACGCTTCCACGCCCTCGTCGCCGAACTGCGCTGCGTGATGTGCCAGAACCAGTCGCTGGCCGATTCCAACGCGCAGATCGCGGTCGACCTGCGCCGCGAAGTGCTGCAACTGATCCGCGAAGGTCGCAGCGACCAGGAAGTGCGCGATTTCCTCGTCGCCCGCTACGGCGAATTCGTGCTCTACCGCCCGCAGGTGGGCGCGAAGACCTGGCTGCTGTGGTTCGGGCCGCTGCTGTTCGCGCTGCTCGGCGGCGTGGTGGTCTGGCGCCTGCTGCGCCGCAATGCCGGCGCCGCCCCCCCGCCCGCCGACGATTCCCAGGAGTGGTGATGTCCGGTTCGTTCCCGTCCCCGGCGCTCGTGTTCTCGCTGGTCGTCGCCGCGGCGACGCTGCTGGTGTTCGCCACCGTGCTGCGTCCGCTGTGGCGCGACAAGCCGCGTGTGGCCCTGGTCCTGATCGCCACGCTGACCCTCGGTTCTGCGGCGCTGTACCGCGTGGTCGGCACGCCCGCCGCGCTGGATGCCGCCGCCGTCGAGCGCCCGGACACCATCGAGGAAGCCGTCGCCCAGTTGGAGAAGAACAGCGACCGCTTCGCCGACCACCAGGGCTGGGTGATGCTGGCCAACGCCTACGCGCGCATGGGCGAGGCGACCAAGGCCCGCGACGCCTGGGAAAAGGCCGTCGCGATGTCGCCCGACGACGCCGACCTGCGCGCCGCCACCGCCGAAGCCCGCGCCCGCGCGCATCCGCAGCAGCGCTTCGACGCGCACGCGGTCGAACACCTGCGCCATGCATTGCAACGCAATCCGAAGCACCAGCGCGCGCGCCTGTTCCTCGGCGTGTCGCTGCGCCAGCAGGGCAAACCCGGCGAAGCGGCCGAGGCCTGGATGCCCCTGCTCGCGACCACCGAAGGCGATGCCCGCACCACGCTGCGCGGCGAGATCGATGCCGCCCGCGTCGATGCCGGGTTGCCGCCGCTGCCGGAAGACCCCGCCACCCCGGGCGCGCTCGTCGTCAAGGTCGCGCTCGATCCCGACTTCGCCGCACGCGTGCGCCTGCGCGGCGACGCGACTGTCTTCGTGATCGCCCGTGCGCCAGGCGGCCCGCCGATGCCGGTCGCGGTCGAGAAGCACCCGCTGTCCGCGCTGCCGCTCACCGTCACGCTGGACGACGCCGACGGCCCGATGCCGACCGCGAAGCTGTCGGCGCTGCAGGAGGTCGACGTGATCGCGCGCATTTCCGACAGCGGCAACGCCATGCGCCAGGACGGCGACATCGAGTCCGCACCGCAGCGGGTGCGCCTGCCTTCGACGACGCCGGTCACCGTGACCCTCGGCACGCCCTGAGCCACACCGCATGAACGTACACGACACCGCGCGCGAACAGCGGCGACGCCTGCGACTGCGCAGGCTGCGCCTGGCGCGACTGCTCGCGCTCGGCTGCGTCGCCGTGCTCGCGCTGCCGCTGCTGTTCCGCATCCTGCCGCCGGCCGAGGCCGCGCCGTGGTCCACGCTGCTGTGGCTGCTCGACCTGGCCGCGCACTGGCAGTGGCTGTTCGCGCTCCTGCTGGTCGTGCTCTGCGTCGCCATCGGCGTGGCCGCGCATCGCGATCGCCGCTGGTGGGCGCTGATCCCGCTCGCGGCGGCACCGCTGTGGACCGGCAGCCCCGTGCTGCCGGACGCCGGGGCGAACGACCGGGCCGAACTGACCGTCGTCGTCGCGAACGTGCATGCCGGCAACCGCGACCCCCGCCCCCTACTCGACTGGCTGGCCACGGCGCCGGCCGATGTCGTGGTGCTGCTCGAACTCAGCCCGGCGTATGCGGCAGCCCTGGCGGATGCCGCACCCGAGTACCCGCATCGCGAACTTCTGCCGGACGATTCGCCGTTCGGCATCGGCCTGCTCTCGCGCCGCCCGCTGGCGGGCTTCGAGACCCACGCCAGCGCAGACGACATCCCCTTCCTGCTGGCGATGCTGGACACCCCGCAGGGCCAGGCGCGCCTGATCGCGGTGCATCCGATGCCGCCGCTGCAGCCGCACTGGCGGCACGAACGCGACCTGCTGCTGGAAGTGGCCGCGCGCGACAGCCGCGAACTGCCGACGCTGGTGGTCGGCGACCTCAACGCCACGCCGTGGTCGACCGCGCTGCTCTCGCCGCGCACCCGCGACCTGCGACGGACGACCGGTCTCGCGCCGACCTGGCGCCCGTTCGGCGGCCGCGTCTTCGGCCTGCCGATCGACCATGTGCTCGCCTCGCCGCACTGGCAGCGCGTGAGCGCTTCGCGCGGACCCGACATCGGCTCCGACCATCTCCCCATCCGCGTCGCCTTGCGCGGCAGCCAATAGGCCACCCACATGACACGGACGTCGCACGATATCGAAACAACCATCGGGCATGGTCGCGTGTCCCGTGGCGACACAGCCGGCCGTTACACTGCACCGATGACCGAATTCATTCCCGCCGGCAGTCGTTTCGTCGACCTGCCTTCGCCCTTCACGATGAAACGCGGCGGCGCCCTCCATGGCGCACGGATGGCCTACGAGACCTGGGGCGAACTCGACGCCGACGGCAACAACGCGGTCCTGATCCTCACCGGCCTCTCGCCCGATGCGCACGCCGCCAGCAATGCCGGCAACCCCGAGCCGGGCTGGTGGGAAGCGATGCTGGGTCCGGGCAAGCCGATCGACACCGACCGCTGGTTCGTGGTCTGCGTGAACACGCTCGGCAGCTGCAAGGGTTCGACCGGTCCGGCCTCGATCGATCCGGCCACCGGCACGCCCTACCGCCTGCGCTTTCCCGACCTGTCGGTGGAAGACTGCGCCGCCGCCGCCGGCCACGTCGTGCGCAGCCTCGGCATCGAACGCCTGGCCTGCGTCATCGGCAATTCGATGGGCGGCATGGTCGCGCTCGCCTACCTGCAGCGCTTCCCGGGCGTCGCGCGCACCCACATCAACATCTCCGGCGCCGCGCGCGCGCTGCCGTTCTCGATCGCGATCCGCTCGCTGCAGCGCGAAGCGATCCGCCTCGATCCGAACTGGAACAACGGCGACTACAGCGACGCGTCCTATCCCGAAGCCGGCATGCGCATGGCGCGCAAGCTCGGCGTGATCACCTATCGTTCCGCCCTGGAATGGGACGGCCGCTTCGGCCGCGTGCGCCTGGACTCGGACCGACGCCTCGGCGAAGACCCCTTCGGCCTGGAATTCGAGGTCGAAAGCTACCTCGAAGGGCACGCGCGCCGCTTCGTGCGCCGCTTCGACCCGAACTGCTACCTCTACCTCAGCCGCTCGATGGACTGGTTCGACCTCGGCGAATCCTGCCATGGCACCTGCGAGGAAGGCCTGTCGAAGCTGCGCGTCGACCGTGCCCTCGCCATCGGCGTGCACACCGACATCCTGTTCCCGATCCAGCAGCAGCAGGAGATCGCCGACGGCCTGCTCGCCAGCGGCGCTGACGCCCGCTGCCTGCCCCTGCCCTCGCCGCAGGGCCACGACGCCTTCCTCGTCGACATCGCCCGCTTCGGGCCGGCGGTCCGGGACTTCCTCGACGCGCTCTGAGGCCGGGACGCCATCGGCATCGCACGAAGCCCCGGTCGAACGCCGGGGCTTTCCATTGGAATCATGCACTTGCACCCATGACGAAGGCGGGGTGACTTCCGGCACGTTCAGAAATGGATTTGGTGTTGTACTTTACCAACACACCAAGACGCAACCGCCCGGAAGACCCTCATGAACGCCATGCACACCGCTCCCACCACCCCGACCCGCGACACCGTCGTCCCGCCGGTCTCGACCCGCCGCTACAGCGAACGCACCACCGGCACCGGCTATGGCCGCTCCAGCGGTTATGCCAGCGCCCGCCGCTATACCTCCGACTGGGGCCAGGTGCGCTTCCGCTGCCGTTGAGTCGCCGCATACGCTGTGGGATCGTTGCATTGCAGCAACGATGATCGCGTTCGACACGCCAGACAGGCCTGTTTCGACTGCTAAACTGCCCTCATAACCCGGCAGAATGCCGAAATAGGATTTCGTCATGCCCATGCACGATCCCGTTCCGCACCCCGCACCGGACTTTCCCGGTCGACAGACCCTCATCGACGCCATCGATGCCGCCGTCGCGCTCGCGGACGATGCCGCGACCGTCCAGGCGCTGCGCGGCGCGCTGTGCCGGATGATGCGCGAACAGTCCGTACGCCTGCCCGATTGCGTGCTGCAGCCGGTCGAAGGCCACTACGCGCGCCGCGAGCTCTACGTCAGCCCCGAACACGGCTACGGCGTCATCGCCATGACCTGGGGGCCCAGCCAGGGCACCCCGATCCACGATCATGCCGGGCTGTGGTGCGTCGAAGGCGTCTGGCACGGCCAGCTCGAAATCACCCAGTACGACCTCGGCCAGCGCGATGGCGACCGTTACCGCTTCGTCGAAGTCGGCACCCTGATCGCCGGCACCGGCTCCGCCGGCAGCCTGATCCCGCCGCACGAGTACCACGTGATCCGCAACGCCAGCGACACCGACATCGCGGTCTCGCTGCACATCTACCAGCGCACCATGACCCGCTGCGGCATCTTCAACGAGACCGGCGATGGCTGGCACGTCTACGCCAGCAAGCAGCTGACCCTCGACAAGGCCGCCTGACCTGCGGCGCCCTCGGCGCCGCGCCCGGCCTCGGCTATACTTCGCCTCCGCGCCGGAATGGCGGAATCGGTAGACGCAGCGGACTCAAAATCCGCCGCCCTCAAAAGCGTGTGGGTTCGAGTCCCACTTCCGGCACCAGTCGAAAAGCCAGGCTTCGCAGCCTGGCTTTTTGCTTGCGCAAGCCCGGCAAACGAAGCCGGCAGGGTTGCTACACTCCCTGCGCACACCGGGGTAAGACGAATGAAGAGCGCAGGCATCACCGTGATCCTGATCGGCGCCGCCGTGGCCGGATTGGCGGGATACGAAGGGCTGAAGTGGCTGCAGAAGCAGAACCGGCCCACTGCGGCCGATGTCACCGCCCAGGTCGACAAGCTGCGAACCGAGGCCGCACAGAAGCACCCGGGACTGTCGCAGACCGATGCGATGAAGCAGGTCGCTGCGGCCAAGGCCGGAACAACGATGAAGAACACATCTCCCGCACAGCGTTCCCGGGTCGCCGCCGAAGCCGTCTTCGGCTCCCATTACATGAATACGCGCGTGCGGCCGTCGCATTGCAGGCAGCTTGGCGTCGAGATCTCCAGCTTCACGTCCGCCTACGAACGCCTCCATGCCGAAGAGTTCTCGAGGGCCCGGACGATCTATGCGGGACAAGGGCGCTCACCGGAAGCCTTCGCCACGCTGCTGGGACCCGCGATGCAGCGGATGGTCGAACAGGACATGCGCGACATCGCCCAGGCGCGCGGCATGACGCCCGAAAAGACCTGCAGCGCCTTCAACGAGAACGCCGAGGCCTTCGCACGCGCGATCCAGCTGCCGCAGGAGATCCGCCAGGCGCTCTTTGCGTCCTGACACAGGCCAGGGCCGCATGAACAGGGAGGCGGCGGTGGCGCCCATCGGCAGTTCCGGAGGCGCCTGCAGGCTGCGATGATAGCGGCCCCCTCGCTCCACCCTCCGCCGGTCCGCATGAGTTCGCTGCGCAGCTTCACCCTCGCCCTGTCGCTGACCCTGATCGCCGGCTGCGGCCAGGACAATACCCGCCCCACCCCGCCCGCGCCGGCCGCGAGTCCGACCCCGGCCCCGCAGCCGGTGAAGCTGCGCCTCGGCGTCGCCCTCGGTGGCGGGGCGGCCAAGGGCTTCGCGCACATCGGCGTGATCAAGATGCTCGAAGCCAACGGCTTCGTGCCCGAAGTGGTGTCCGGCACCAGCGCCGGCAGCGTGGTCGGCGCGCTGTATGCCAGCGGCATGGACGCCTTCCAGATGCAGCAGCACGCGGTCGCGCTGGACGAAGCCAGCATCCGCGACCTCAGCCTGTTCTCCGGCGGCGTGCTCAAGGGCCAGGCGCTGCAGGACTACGTCAATCGCACGATCGGCCAGCGCCCGTTCGACAAAATGAAGAAACCGTTCGCTGCGGTCGCCACCCAGCTGGCCACCGGCGAACGCACGATCTTCGTCCGCGGCAACGTCGGCCAGGCGGTACGCGCCTCGTGCAGCGTCCCGGGCGTGTTCGAACCGGCGAAGATCGGCGAGGCGCTGTACGTCGACGGCGGCCTGGTCAGCCCGGTCCCCGTGGACGCGGCGCGGCAGCTGGGCGCGGAATTCGTCATCGCGGTGGACATCTCCACCCGCGTCACCGGCAAGACGCCCGAGAACATGCTCGGCGTGGTCAACCAGACCATCACGATCATGGGCCAGAAGCTCGGCGAGCAGGAGCTGGCCCGCGCCGACATCGTCATCCGTCCGCGCGTGAACGACATCGGCCCGGCCGATTTCCAGCAGCGCGCCCGCGCCATCATGGAAGGCGAAAAAGCCGCGCTCGCCGCGCTCCCGCAGCTGCGCGCGAAGTACGCCCAGGCCCGGCAGGCGAAGCAGGCCGCGCTTGCGCGCAACACGCCGACGCCCCCGCCGCCGCCCAAACCGCCGTGCAAGGAAAAGGGCTTCATCGGCGGGCTGCTCGGACGCGACGACAAGACCGACTGCGAACCCGGGCGCTGAGCGGTCCGCAACGCGCATCACGCGCCACCGTCCTTCCTCCCGAACGCAGAACGGCCACCCGAAGGTGGCCGTTCCGTTTTCGAATGCGTTGGCGTGGCCGCCAATGACAGGCCTGTTACTGGGCCTTGTTCTTGGTGTGCATCGACAGGTCTTCCTTGATGCGGGCCTTCTTGCCGGTGAGGTTGCGCAGGTAGTACAGCTTGCCCGCACGCACGTCGCCGCGGCGCTTGACTTCGACCGAGTCGATGGCGGCGCTGTGGGTCTGGAAGACGCGCTCGACGCCGTAGCCGTGCGAGATCTTGCGGACGGTGAACGAGGAGTTCAGACCGGCGTTCTTCTTGCCGATCACCACGCCTTCGTAGGCCTGGACGCGTTCGCGATTGCCTTCCTTGACCTTGACGTTGACGATGACGGTATCGCCCGGACCGAAGTTCGGGAGCTGGCGCTGGATCTGTTCGGCTTCGAACTGCTGCAGCAGCGTGTTGAGCGAGGGCTTGTTCATGGTGGGCCTGTTGTTGGTGCCTTCGAGAGGCATGTTGTTGCGCGAGTGCACGTGGACCCGCGTCATGGCATCGGGATGGATCTGCCTGCAAACGCAAGCCGGCCATTATAGGCAGGAAAAGCCTTGCGGCGCTAGGGCTTAGCCCTGTTCGCCCGGGCCGCCGGGGACCGGATCAGGCGGCGCCGTGGACAAAGCCTGCTCGGCGAGGAAGGCATCGAGCAGCCCCCGGTCGGCCTTCGACAGACGGTCCCGATCGACCAGCTCGGGCCGGCGCAGCCAGGTCCGGCCCAGCGACTGCTTGCGGCGCCACTTCGCGATCTCGGCATGGTTGCCGGACAGCAGCACCGGCGGCACGGTCCCGAACGGATGCGCCAGCGGCCGGGTGTAGTGCGGGCAGTCCAGCAGGCCGCCCTCGCCTTCGAAACTGTCCTGGACAGCGGATTCGGCGTCGTTCAGGGCGCCGGGCAGCAGGCGTGCGGTCGCATCGATGACCACCGCCGCCGCCAGTTCGCCGCCGGACAGGACGTAATCGCCGATCGACACCTCCTCGTCGACCTCGGCCTGCAGGAAGCGCTCGTCCACGCCCTCGTAGCGGCCGCAGAGCAGGACCAGGCGCTCCAGACCCGCCAGTTCGCGGGCCTTGGCCTGGGTCAGCGGCGCACCCTGCGGACTCATGTAGAGCACCCGCGCCGGCCTCGGGTCGGCCTCGCGCACGGCGGCCAGCGCGGCACGCAACGGCTCGATCATCATCACCATGCCCGGACCACCGCCGAACGGGCGGTCGTCGACCCGGCGATAGTTGCCCTCGGCGTAGTCGCGCGGGTTCCAGCCATGGATCGACAGCAGCCCGCGCTCCTGCGCGCGCCCGACCACGCCGTGACCGGCGATCTGGGCGACGAACTCGGGAAACAGGCTGAGGAGGTCGATGCGCATGAAGGACGGCGGCGTCAGAACTCCGCGTCCCAGTCGACCACGATGCGGCCGGCGTCGAAGTCCAGTGCGCGGATGAAGTCGGGGCGGAGCCAGGGAATCATGCGCTCGCGGTCGCCGCGTACCACCAGCACGTCGTTGGCGCCGTTCGAGAAGACGAAGGCGGCCCGGCCGAAGTCGACGCCATCGAGGTTCTCGACGCGCAGGCCTTCGAGGTCGATCCAGTAGAACTCGCCATCCTTCGGCGGCGGCAGCGCGCTGCGCGGGACGAACAGTTCGGCGCCGCGCAGGGCATCGGCGGCGTCGCGATCCTCGATGCCGGGCAGCGTGCCGATCAGACCCTTGCCGCCGACCCGCGCCTTCGCGCCGGAGACCTCGCGCTCGCGGCCGACTGCGTCGCGGAGGATCCACGGCTGGTAGCGCACCAAGTTGGCCTGGGGCTCGGTCAGGGATTCGAGTTTCACTTCCCCACGCACGCCGAACGCGCCGTGGATCCTGCCTACCAGGATGCGGCGCGTCGGGTCGGTCATGCGGGAACTCGAGAGTTCGGATTCGGCCGCGCACGGGGCGCGGCCGGGGTGCCTCAGGCCGGGGCCTGGGCGGCAGCGGCCTTCTGGGCCTGCTTGTAGAGGTCGGCGACCTTGTCGGTCATCTGGGCGCCGGTGCCGATCCAGTACTGGGCGCGTTCGACGTTCAGTTCGACGCGCTTCTCGTTGCCGGCGGCGATCGGGTTGTAGAAACCCAGGCGCTCGATGTTGCGGCCGTCACGCGAGCTGCGGCTGTCGGTGACGATGATGTGGTAGAACGGGCGCTTCTTGGCGCCGCCACGGGTAAGGCGAATCTTGACCATGAGGTTCTCGGTGTTGCCCAGCTGCCGGGATGGCAGGGTAAGCCGGCGATTATAGCCGGCCGATCCGGGGAGGGAAACCCTGCCTCATCAATGGCCAACCATTCAGGACTGCGGGTCAGGGGGCAGCCAGGCGACCCAGGAAGCACCCAGACCCCAAGTCAGGGGCGATTCGTGCCGAAGGCACGAATGGGGTGTGGAGGCGCACCGACCGGGGCGCAAAGTTCTGCGAAGCAAACTTTGGGGTGATCGGGCGCAGCCCGATCACCGAAACGGCATCCCGCCCCGGCCCATGCCACCGCCCATCATGCCGCGCATGCCCCGCATCAGGCCCTTCATGCCGCCGCTGCCGAGCTTGCTCATCATCTTTTCCATCTGCTGGTACTGCTTCATCAGCTTGTTGACGTCGGCCGGGGTCAGGCCGGCGCCGCGGGCAATGCGGGCGCGACGGGAGCCGTTGAGCAGCGTCGGATTGCGGCGCTCCTTCTTCGTCATCGAGTTGATGATCGCGATCATCCGCGGCACTTCCTTGCCGGTGACCTGGTTCTTCACCGCGTCGGGGATCTGGCCCATGCCCGGGAGCTTGTCCATCAGGCCGCCGATGCCGCCCATGTTCTGCATCTGCTCGAGCTGGTCGCGCATGTCGTTGAGGTCGAACTTCTTGCCCTTGGCGACCTTCTCGGCGAGCTTCTGCGCCTTGTCCTTGTCGACCTGCTGCTCGACCTGTTCGACCAGCGACAGCACGTCGCCCATGTCGAGGATGCGGCTGGCGACGCGGTCCGGGTGGAACACGTCGAGACCATCGGGCTTCTCGCCGACGCCGATGAACTTGATCGGCCGGCCGGTGATGTAGCGCACGCTCAGCGCCGCGCCACCGCGGGCGTCGCCGTCGGTCTTGGTCAGGACCACGCCGGTGAGCGGCAGGGCTTCACTGAAGGCCTTGGCGGTGGTCGCGGCATCCTGGCCGGTCATGGCGTCGACCACGAACAGGGTCTCGACCGGATTCACCGCCGCGTGCAGCGCCTTGATCTCGGCCATCATCGCGTCGTCGATGGCGAGGCGGCCGGCGGTGTCGACGATCAGCACGTCGACGTAGGACTTCTTCGCGTCGTCGATCGCGGCCCTGACGATGGCCTCCGGCTTCTGCGACGCATCCGACGGGAAGAACAGCACGTCGACCTGCTGCGCCAGCGTCTGCAACTGCTCGATCGCGGCCGGGCGATAGACGTCGGCCGACACCACCATCACCTTCTTCCTGCGCTTTTCCTTCAGGTGCCTGGCGAGCTTGCCGACCGTCGTGGTCTTGCCCGCGCCCTGCAGGCCGGCCATCAGGATGACGGCCGGCGCGGGCACGTTGAGATTGAGGTCGGAGGCGGCCGAACCCATCACCGTGGTCAGTTCGTCGCGAACGACCTTGATCAGCGCCTGGCCCGGCGTGAGCGATTTCAGTACTTCCTGGCCGACCGCGCGCACCTTGATGCGCTCGATCAGCGCCTGTACCACCGGCAGCGCGACGTCGGCTTCGAGCAGGGCGATGCGCACCTCGCGCGTGGCCTCGCGGATGTTCTCCTCGGTCAGCCGGCCGCGGCCACGCAGGCGCTCGATGGTGCCGGACAGACGCTGGGTGAGGGATTCGAACATGGGGAGTCGCCGCCGATGGAAAAGGGAGATTATATGCCCTGCGCCGGACGGCCGGCCTGTGCGACACTGCCCTGATGACAATCGTTCTCATCGCCGCCGCCCTCTACCTGACCGCGACCGGGCTGCTGTTCCGTCGCCTGGCGACGCCGGGGCCGTCGGTGCCGATGGCGCTGTGGCTGACGCCTGTGGCCGCCGTGGTGGTGCACGGCACCGCGCACCTGCGCGCCTGGCACGAAGCCGGCGGCACGAACCTGCATTTCTTCTCGGCGCTGTCACTGGTCGGCCTGGGCATGGCCCTGCTCACCGTGCTGGTCGGCGCGCGCGGCCGGATGGCGGCGCTGGGCGTGATCGTGTTCCCGATCGCTGCGGTCGTCGCCATCGGCTACGGCCTGGTCGGCCGCCAGGACCCGCAGCCGCTGGACTGGCCCCTGCAGCTGCATGCGTGGTGCGCCCTGCTCGCCTACGCCACGCTCGCGCTGGCGTCGGTGCTGGCCATCCTGTCGCTGTTGCAGGAGCGCGCCCTGCGCCAGCGCCGGCTGCACGGCTGGCTGCGGGCGCTGCCGCCGCTGGTGGAACTGGAAACCCTGCTGTTCCGCACGATCACGGTCGGCTTCGCGCTGCTGACGGCCACGCTGCTGACCGGCGTGCTGTTCGTGGAGGACCTGCTGGCGCAGCATCTGGCGCACAAGACCGTGTTCAGCGTGCTGTCGTGGCTGGCCTTCGGCGCGCTGCTGCTGGGGCGGCGGCTGCGGGGCTGGCGCGGTGCCATCGCGGTGCGCTGGACCCTCGGCGCGATGGTGCTGCTGGTGCTCGCGTTCTTCGGCAGCAACCTGGTACTGGAACTCATCCTCGGCCGGCGCTGAAGCCGCGCCGCCGGCGATCGGCACCAGAACGAATCTTCCATGAACCACTGGTCACGGGCGCCGGGGTGCCTTATGGTCGGGCGTCGAGGACGCCCCACCCCGCACGGAGGCAAGACCGTTCGCCACCATGGAGACCCCGTAGTGAATTCGATGGCATCGTTCCTGAGGACACCGGCCTGTCTGCTGCTGTCGGCCGGCCTCTGGGCAGGCAGCACCCATGCCCAGTCCGCCCCCTGGACCAATTTCGAAGAGTGCCCCGGCTTCCCGCCCGCCACCGCCGAGATCCTGCGCTGGGAAGCGATGCGCCTTCCCGACATGGTGCTGTGCCGCGCCATCGTCCAGGACAGCGGTGCCGAAGCCTTCGCGCTGACGATCAGCCGCGAATCCCCGTTCAAGCCGCGCCGGGCCGACCGCGCGGAGCGGTCCATGCTCAACGGTCGCGAACTGAACTGGTATCGCAGCGAACTGCCGAGCCAGCCGAACCTGCTGATCCGCGAAACCCTCATCCCCATCGCCAGGAATCGCGTCGTGCACGTCTCGCTGCGCGCGAACGAGGCCGCAAGCGTGGCGAAGTACCAGGACTACGTGGTGAGCCTGCCCTTCCCCGACTACGAGGACTGACCTCGCAGGTTGTCGGCAGGCGATCCACACTGCATTTCGCCGCCCGCGCCGGGCGGCCTGGCTGCATTCGCCGTCCATCCCGGACGGCCTGGCACCACCCGACAGGAGGATCGTCATGCTGAAGCGATTGAGCGCCGAGTTCCTCGGCACGTTCTGGCTTGTGTTCGGCGGTTGCGGCAGCGCGGTACTGGCTGCGAGTTTCGGTGGGGACGGCAATCCGCTGGGGATCGGCCTGCTCGGCGTCTCCCTGGCCTTCGGCCTGACCGTGCTCACCGGTGCCTACGCGCTGGGGCACATTTCCGGCGGGCATTTCAATCCGGCGGTGAGTTTCGGGCTGTGGGCCGGCGGGCGTTTCGCGGCGAGGGACCTGCCGGCCTACATGGCGGCGCAGGTGCTCGGCGCCATCGCGGCGGGTTTCGTGCTGTTCCAGATCGCCAGCGGCCAGCCTGGCTTCGCCATCGATCCGACCGCCGCAGGCGCCTTCGCCACCAACGGCTACGACGCGCGTTCGCCCGGCGGCTACGCGGCCGCCGCGGCGTTCCTGTGCGAGGTCGTGCTGACCGCCTTCTTCCTGGTCGTCATCCTCGGCGCCACCCACAAGCGGGCGCCGGCGGGCTTCGCGCCGATCGCCATCGGCCTGGCGCTCACCCTGATCCATCTGATCAGCATTCCGGTGACCAACACCTCGGTGAATCCGGCGCGTTCCACCGGCGTGGCGGTCTTCGTCGGCGGTGGCGCGCTGCAGCAGCTCTGGCTGTTCTGGCTGGCACCGATCCTCGGCGGCCTGATCGGCGGCTATCTCTACCGCTGGCTGGGCAGCGACACCGACTGACGTCCGCGACCCGCAGCCACCGCGCACGACGACGCCCGACAGGGCGCGTCGTGCGCATCGCGTTCGCGCCCACGCGCCCTTCGCCATGATCGTTGCAAACGCAACAATCCGGGACAAAAACTGGCATGCAATATGCTTGAACTTGTGGTAAGCCGGCTCGACATCGGCCGGCATCTCCCCCGTAAGTTCAGTGAGGGTCGCCATGAAAACCAAGTTTTCCTTGTGTTTGTCGCTGGTTGCAGCGTTCTGGGCGAGTGGCGCGAACGCGCAGAATGCTGCCCCTGAGTGTCCGAATCTGCCGAAAGAGGCCGCGGACAGCCTTTCCTGGCAGGTCCTCCGAACTCCCGACATGCTGCTGTGCCGCGCGATGCGCGCCGACGACGGCCAGGAAGCGTTCGCGGTCACCATCGGCCGCCATTCACCGTTCAAGCCGAACAGTTCGCTGCGCGACGGCGAGGGCCTGATCGATGGCCAGAAGACCTACTGGTATCGCAGCGAGATCGCCGGCAGGCCGAACGAGCTGATTCGCGAGACCCTGGTCAAGGTCGCCCCGAACAACGTCGCCCACGTCTTCATCCGCACCGACAGCGCCGAGAACCTCGGCCGCTACAAGCAGATGGTGCAGGGCCTGCAGTTCGGCACGGCGCTCGCCGGCAACTGATCCACAGTCCCGGACGACGGCGTCGGACGCGCGCCGTCGTTGTTCAGAACCGGCCTTCCTGGTAATCCACGAAGGCCTGCATCAGTTCTTCCTTCGTGTTCATCACGAACGGCCCGTATTTCGCCACCGGTTCGCGCAGCGGACGGCCTGCGACGAGGATCGCGCGCGCGGCCGCGTCGCCCGACGCCAGGATCACGCGCTCGCCGCCACCGAGCACGCCCAGGGTCCGCGTGGCCAAGGGACGGGCATCGTCACCCTCGCCGACCGACAGCGCGCCCTCGAACACGAACACGAAGGCGTTGTGGCCTTCCGGCAGCGACAGCGACCAGGTCCGTCCCGGCGCCATGCCGACGTCGAAGTACAGCGGCTCGGTCGCCGGCTGGACGATCGGGCCGGTCACGGCGCTGCCGTCCGCATCCACCACGCTGCCGGCGATCACCTTCACCGACACGCCATCGGCCGGATGCGCCACCGGAATGCGCTCCGGCGGGAACTCCTGGTAGCCCGGCTCGCTCATCTTCAAACGCGCCGGCAGGTTCACCCACAGCTGGAAGCCGCGCATGCGGCCCTCCTCCTGTTCGGGCATCTCCGAATGCACCACGCCGCGCCCGGCGGTCATCCACTGCACCGCACCAGGCACCAGCAGGCCCTCGTTGCCGTGGTTGTCGCGATGGCGCATGCGCCCGTCGAGCATGTAGGTCACGGTCTCGAAACCGCGGTGCGGATGCTCCGGGAAGCCTGCGATGTAGTCCTCGGCGCGATCGGTACCGAACTCGTCCAGCATCAGGAACGGATCGAGGTCCGGCAGTTGCGGCGTGCCGATCACCCGGCGCAGCTTGACGCCCGCGCCATCGGACGTGGGCATGCCCTGCACGGTGCGGATCACGCGCGCGGCGGATGCTGGGGGAGCGGAATGCAGCATGGCAACCTCCTCGGAATGGACGTCCGCCAAGATGCGGTGCGCCACCGACGGACCCCAGCCGCAGGGCTGGGACGGATCGTTGCAGATCAGTCCGCGACGGCCCGCCTGGGCTTCAGCAGCATCTCAAGCGCCTTGCCCGCCGCGGCGAAGGCGAAGGCACCGGTGATATGGGTCGCGGCGCCCAGCCCGACGCCGCAGTCGAGCTTGAGCGCGGCATCCGCGCCGAGCTTCGGGCGCAGGCCGCAGACCGTGCCGTCGGCCTGCGGATACTGCACGTTCTCCAGCGAATAGATCGCCGGCACGCCGAAATAGCGCTGGTGGTTCTTCGGGAAGTTGAATTCGGCGCGCAGCTTCTTGCGGATCAGCGCGAGCATGGCGTCGTGCTCGGTGCGAGAGAGGTCGCGCACGCGCACGAGGGTCGGGTCGAGCCGCCCGCCGGCCGCGCCGACGGTCAGGATCGGCAGCTTGCGGCGACGGCACCAGGCGATGGCCTCGACCTTGGTGCGGAAGCTGTCGCAGGCATCGATCACCAGGTCGTAGCCGCGACCGAGGAGGTCTTCGAGGTTCGACGGGGTGAGGAAGCTGGCGATCTCGTCGACCTGCATCGCCGGGTTGATCGCGCGGCAGCGTTCGGCCATCGCCTGCGCCTTGCCGCGCCCGTACTGGCCCGCGAGCGCGGGCAGCTGCCGGTTGGTGTTCGACACGCAGAGGTCGTCGGCGTCGATCAGGGTCATCCGCCCGACCCCGCTGCGCGCCAGGGCCTCGACCACCCACGAGCCGACGCCGCCGAGGCCGACCACCGCGACATGGCAGCGCGAGAAGCGCGCCAGCGCCCCCGTGCCGTAGAGCCGGTCGATGCCGGCGAAGCGTTCGGTCCAGGTATCGTCGAGGGCGGCCTGATCGGCATGCGGGTCGTTCATGGCGGCGATTTTAGCGCCTGCAGCGGCGTCGACCCGCCGTGATATCGTTCCGCGAACCCGAAGGAGCCCGCCCATGTCGACCACCCCGGAAGCCCGCACCGCCCCGTCCGCCTTCAAACGCTATCTCTTCGTGCTGCTGATCGGCCTGGTGATCGGCGCGATCGCCACCGTGATGGTGCTGAACGCATTGAATGCGCGCAAGGACCACTTCCACGACAGCGTGATGCATGTGCAGCAGTGGCACCTCAAGCAGCTCGGCGACAAGGCCGCGCAGAACCGCTGCAACGCGACCGACGTGATCCCGCACCTCAAGGCGCTGCGCACCATGGCCGACGACCTTGAGCGCGCCTTCCCGGGCCTCGCCGACGACGAGCGTTTCGGCAGGCAGGCCAGCGGGATGCGCGCCACGCTCGACGCGGCGCTGAGTTCCCCGCCGCTCAACTGCGAAGGCGTCAACGCGGTGACCGCGAAGATCGGCGAGAGCTGCAAGGGCTGCCACCAGGACTTCAAGTGACGCGGACACCCCGTCCGCATGCGTCGACCGACGGCCCCGCATCGCGGGGCCGTGTCATGTCGGGGGGCCGCAATCGCACGGCCTGCGCAGCCGGGCCGACCGCAGCCCCCTCTTCCGGCGCGCGCGCGCCATAGGCGACCGGCCTCCCTCGCGTTTATCATCGGAATCCACGCCGAGCAGGCGCGCAGACCGGAGCCGGGACATGACCTTTTCGACCAGCAGACTCCTCGGCGGCGGCCTCGCCGTCGCCGCCCTCGCCGCCGGTACTTTCGCCACCGTGACCGCCGCGCCGACCCGCCTGCCGGCGAACCCGGTGCGGGTGAGCGTGCAGGCCCTCGGTCAGGACCGAGTGGAAGTCGTGCTGACCAACACCAGCCGCAAGACCCTGCGCATTCCGAAGTGGCAGTTGCCGTCGGCCGCAGCCGACTCGAACCTGTTCCGGATCAGCCGCGAGGGCGAGGAGATCCGCTTCCACGGCCGCATGATCAAGCGCGCCGCACCGACGATGGCCGAGTTCGCCGTGCTCCGCCCCGGCCAGGCCCATCGCAGCGTGGTCGAACTGGGCAAGATGTACGACCTTTCGAAGCCGGGCCTGTACACCGTCACCTACGCCACCTCCCTGCAGTACGCCTCGCTGTCGGGCGGCATGCACCTGCGCGCAGGCAACGGCGCCCCGCTCGTCGCACAGGCCGCGCCGATCCGCATCTCGCTCGATCGCGCCATCCCCGCCGGTGGCCGGGTCGCGCCGGTGCTGCCGGCCAATCCGACCCTGTCCGATGTGCTGGGCATCACCACCATCGGCTGCAGCGCGAGCCAGATCAGCCAGATCAACCAGGCCGTGCTGTCTGCGCGCAGCTATTCGGAGAACGCCAAGGGCTACCTCAACGGCGGCGCCACGGGCGCGCGCTACACGACGTGGTTCGGCGCCTATACCTCCAGCCGCTACGACAACGTGAAGCAGCATTTCGTGAAGATCGACAATGCCATGGACCAGACCGGCGGCCAGGTGACCATCAACTGCGGCTGCAACGAAAACTACTTCGCCTACGTCTACAAGAGCCAGCCTTACCAGATCTGGGTCTGCAACGCGTTCTGGAGCGCGCCGCTGGTCGGCACCGACTCCAAGGCCGGCACCCTGATCCACGAAATGAGCCATTTCACCGTCGTCGCCGACACCAACGACTACGCCTACGGCCATGCCGCCGCGAAGAACCTGGCGAACACCAATCCGACGAATGCAGGCGCCAACGCCGACAACCACGAGTATTTCGCCGAGAACACGCCCTTCCAGAACTGAGCCGCGCCCGGCGTCCGCGACGGCCCGCTTCGGCGGGCCGTCGTCGTGTCATGCCCCGGCACGGCACCCGCGCCGCGCATGGTTTCGCCTTCACGGGTTTCGAGTCCCTGCCGGAGCGCACATGCACCGCTCAGCCGGGCCATGCCATGATCCCGGCCGTCCTCTCCTCATCGGATCGTGCGCCATATGGATCTGTCGACACTGTGGTACGTCCTGGCGGGCGTCCTGATCGCCGTCGGCCTGCTCGGCATCGTGCTGCCCGTGTTGCCCGGCCTGCCGCTGGTGTTCATCGGCATGCTGATCGCCGCCTGGAACAACGGTTTCGAGGCGATCAGCGTCTGGACGATCGTCTTCCTCGGCGTGATGACCCTGTTCTCGTTCGTCATCGATTTCTTCAGCACCGCGATCGGCGCGCAGCGCGTCGGCGCCAGCCGCACGGCCATCGCCGGCGCCGTGCTCGGCACGGTGGCCGGGCTGTTCTTCGTGCCGATCGGCCTGTTCGTGGGGCCTTTCGCGGGCGCATTGACTGGCGAGCTGATCCACCTGCGCCGCCTCGATCGCGATGGCCTCGGCCAGGCGACCAAGGTCGGCGTCGCCACCTGGCTGGGCATCGTGCTCGGCGTGGCGTTGAAGATGGCGCTCGCGTTCGCCATGCTGGCCCTGTTCGTCCTCGCCTGGTACTTCTGATCGATGGCCCGCACCGTTTTCCGGTTTCGCCGTTGCGCGCTCGCGATGCTGGTCGCGGCGCTGCTGTTCGCCATTGCCCTGCCGATGACCAGCGCCGCCGCCGATGTCCTGCCGGAACTGCTGACCGGCAAGGCCGCCGCACAGAAGGCCGGCGCCGCGCCGGCCGCAGAGGCCGAACTGCGCTGCGACCTGCGCCAGTTCGGCGATTGCATCGACACCCTGGTCGATACCGCCAGCCTGGCGCTGGGGCGCCTGTTCGAGAAGCTGCCGCTGCTGGTGCTGGGCATGCTGATCGTGCTGCTGACCCACTGGCTGTCGAGGTTCGTCGGCAATCGCCTGCACCTGCTGCGCATCCGCTCGCAGAATCCCTACATGAGCGGTCTGGTGCGCATGGTGTTGCGCACCGCGATCATGCTGGTCGGCATCCTCATCGCGCTCGACCTGGTGGGGCTGACCTCGGTGGTCGGCGCAGTCCTCGGCTCGGCGGGCGTGATCGGCCTGGTCCTGGGCTTCGCCTTCCGCGACATCGCCGAGAACTACATCGCGGGCATCCTGCTCAGCGTGCGCCGGCCGTTCGAGCCTGGCGAGCACGTGGTGATCGACACCCGCGAGGGCAAGGTCATCGCTGTCAACTCGCGCTCGACCGTGCTGATGACCATGGACGGCAACCACCTGCAGTTGCCCAACAGCCTGGTCTTCAAGTCGGTGGTGCTGAACTACAGCAAGAATCCCAAGCGCCGCTTCGACTTCACCATGACCATCGATACCGGCCAGTCGATCCGGCAGTCGCAGACGCTCGCGATCGCGGCGATCTCGAAGATCGACGGCGTGCTCGATACCCCGCCGCCGTCCTGGACCGTGGTGGAATTCGGCGCGAACGGCATCCAGCTGCGCTTTTTCGGCTGGGTGGACCAGCGCGCTGCCGATCTCGGCAAGGTCCGCAGCGAGTGCATCCGCCAGGTCAAGGTGGCCTTCCGGGATGCGGGCATCGAAGGGCCGCGCACCACCTACCATGTGGTCAGCACGCGCGGTCGCGACGACGACGCCAGAGGACATGTCGCCGAACCCGCCCAGAACGGCACGGACACATCGGTGAACCGCGAAATCGACGTGCAGGTGGCGAAGGCGATCCGCGAGGATACCGCCGCCAACCTGCTCGATCCGAACGCCGGCAGCGCAGGCACCGGCCCGTCGCGATGAGCACGCCGCAATGAGCGCGCAGCGATGAGCAGGCCACGCGCCAGCGTCTTCGCCGCCCACGCGTCGGCGCTGCTCGGCGTGCTGGCGCTGGTCGCGGTGCTCTGCTTCCACTTTCCCGACCTGCTCACCAGCCGCGACATCCGCGCACTCTACAGCGAGCGCTTCGCGCGCACGCTGCTGCTTGCCGGGCTGATCGTCGCCTTCGTGCTCGGCACCTGGGCGATCCTGCGCGACCAGCACCGTCGCATCGCCTTCGTCGGGCTGGCCGCCGCGACCCTGGCGGTGTTCCTCGGCGGCAGCGATGTGCGCTTCGAGACGATCGAGCAGACGCCCTACTCGCTGGGACTGGACTGGTTCATCCTGTCGCTGCTGTTCACCGCGATGGTCTTCGTGCCGCTGGAACATTGGCTCGGCCGCAAGCCACTGTCGCCGCTGCGCCCGGGCTGGCGCACCGACCTGGCGTATTTCTTCGCCAGCCACGTGCTGGTGCAGTTCATCCTGATCCTGATCACGGCATCGACCACGTGGGTCGACGGCCTGGCTTCCTGGCCTGCGCTGGAAGCGAAGATCCGCGCGCTGCCGCTATGGCTGCAGTTGCCGCTGGCGGTGTTCGTCGCCGACCTGACCCAGGCGCTGGTGCATCGCAGCTACCATCGCGTGCCCTGGCTCTGGCGCTTCCATGCCGTGCACCATTCCAGCCGGGAGATCGACTGGCTGGCCGGTTCGCGACTGCATCTGTTCGAGATCGTCACCACGCGCGCGCTGGTGCTGCTTCCGCTGCTGCTGCTCGGCTTCTCGACGCAGGCGATCAATGCCTACGTCATCGTGGTCGGGTTGCAGGCGGTGTTCGCGCACGCCAACCTCGGCCTGCGCTTCGGCTGGCTGGAACAGGTGATCGTGCTGCCGCGCTACCACCATTGGCATCATGCGCGGCATCCGGATTGCCTGGATGCGAATTACGCGATCCACCTGCCATTGATCGATCGCCTGCTGGGCACCTACCGCATGCCGAAGGACGATGCCTGGCCGGACGAATACGGCGTGATGGAACTCGATCGCGTGCCGCGCGGCTTCCTCGCGCAACACCTCATGCCCTTCCGTGGCGATCGCCGCTACGACGACCACATCCCCTGACCCCGGAGCCACGATGCGACGCCACGTCCTTCTCCTGTGCCTCGGCGCCCTGCTGCCGGGCGTCCTGCCGATGCCGCACGCCATCGCCTCGACGCGCACGATCGCGAGCGATGCGAACGGACTGGATGCCGCCGCCCGCGCCCGCCTGGTCGGCGACCACATGCTCACCTTGCAGTGGCTCGGCTGGGGCGACCTCTCCGGTGCCGGCAAGGTCGTCATCGAGGACGCCGGCGACACCCTGCCGATGCGCGGCGAGCAACGCGGCAGCGGCGAGAATGCGAACGACTACGTGCGCATCGATGGCCGCATCGTCTCGGCCACGCGCGACGGCTTCGTCTTCGAGGGCGACATCCTCACCCGCGTCCACCACATCGCGAATGGTGCCGAGTGCAGGCGCAGCGGCCGCTTCATCTTCAAGGCCACAGGCAAGCGCCGCTACTGGCGCCTGCAGGAAATGGACAACCCGTGCGACAGCGCGACGGATTACGTGGACGTGTACTTCCGCGGCATCTGAAACGACACGCGCTTGCGAGCATGACGCGATTTGCTGAATCATGTCCCCCATGCATCCTGCACGGTTCCTGGCGATTCATTCGCGGCGGCGTACGGTCCGGTCACGCAGCGGAGACCAGTGTCGCTGCGATACGCCAACCGTCAGGAGGTCGACATGAACACATCCATCCACAGCAAGTCCACCAGGACGCCGCTCCTCGCCGCAGCGCTTGCGATGTCCACGCTCGCACTCGCCGGCTGCGCCACGTCCGGCGGATCGAGCGGCTACGCCGGTTCGGGTTATGGCGGTTCGCAGACCGCGTGCTACGACTGCGGCACCGTCGTCCGCATCGAAGAAGGCAGCGGCAGCCGTACGCCGAACGCGACTGGCGCGGTGGTAGGCGCGGTCATCGGTGGCCTCGCCGCACGCGAAATCGCCGACAACAAGACCGACAGCGAAGGCCGCAAGAACACGGCCACCGTTGCCGGCGCAGCAGCCGGCGGCGTGATCGGCAACGCGATCCAGAACCGCGCCGGCACCGGCTACAACATCTTCGTGCGGATGCGCGACGGCCGCGAGCGCGTGGTGTCGCAGGACGATCTCAACGGCATCGCCGTCGGTTCGCGGGTCGAGATCCGCAACGGGCGTGCGCAGCTGATCTGAGACGTGTCATCGCCCTGATGGCCTGCATCTGGGCGATGTACATGGGGCGCCGGATTGTCGGCGCCGTCTTCCAAGAATGGAAACGTCATCCTCGCGCAAGCGAGACCCCAGGCATCAGCGATAATCGGGCTTGGGTCCTCGCGCGAGGATGACGATGTCGATTGAACGATATCGATCGCGACACGGCGCCCATACGAACAAAGGACGTCGCTGCAGGTAAGGATTACTGCACCACCACCGGAATCTTCCCGATCCGCGCCTGCCACTCCTTCGGGCCGGTCTGGTGCACCGAGCTGCCCTGCGAATCCACGGCGACGGTGACTGGCATGTCCTTCACGTCGAACTCGTAGATCGCTTCCATGCCGAGGTCGGCGAAACCGACGACCTTCGCGCCCTTGATCGCCTTCGACACCAGGTAGGCGGCGCCGCCGACGGCCATCAGGTAGACGGACTGGTGCTTGCGGATCGCTTCGATCGCGGCCGGGCCGCGCTCGGCCTTGCCGACCATGCCCATCAGGCCGGTCTGCGCCAGCACCTGCTCGGTGAACTTGTCCATGCGCGTGGCGGTGGTCGGGCCGGCGGGACCGACGACTTCGTCGCGCACCGGATCGACCGGGCCGACGTAATAGATGAACTTGCCGCGCAGGTCGACCGGGAGTTCCTCGCCCTTGTCGAGCATGTCGACCATGCGCTTGTGCGCGGCGTCGCGACCGGTCAACAATTTTCCATTCAGCAGCAGCACTTCGCCGGGCTTCCAGCTCGCGACGTCTTCCCTGGTCACGGTGTCGAGATCGACGCGACGGCCCTTGGAGGCGTCGTAGGTCAGCTCGGGCCAGTCTTCGAGCGACGGCGGATCCAGCATCACCGGGCCGCTGCCGTCGAGGGTGAAATGCGCGTGGCGGGTCGCGGCGCAGTTCGGGATCATGGCGACGGGGAGATTGGCGGCGTGGGTCGGGTAATCCTTGACCTTGATGTCGAGGACCGTGGTCAGGCCGCCCAGGCCCTGCGCACCGATGCCGAGCGCATTGACCTTCTCGTACAGTTCCAGGCGCAGTTCCTCGGCACGGTTCGACGCGCCGCGCGCCTGCAGGTCGGTGATGTCGATCGGCTCCATCAGCGATTCCTTCGCCAGCAGCATCGCCTTCTCGGCGGTGCCGCCGATGCCGATGCCGAGCATGCCCGGCGGGCACCAGCCGGCGCCCATGGTCGGCACGGTCTTCAGCACCCAGTCGACGATGGAATCGGAGGGGTTGAGCATCGCGAACTTCGACTTCGCTTCCGAGCCGCCGCCCTTCGCGGCGACGATCACGTCCACCGTGTTGCCCGGGACGATCTTCACGTTGACCACGCCGGGCGTGTTGTCCTTCGTGTTGGTGCGCTTGCCGGCCGGGTCGGCCAGCACGCTGGCGCGCAGCTTGTTGTCCGGATGGTTGTAGGCGCGGCGCACGCCCTCGTGGACCATGTCTTCCAGCGCCATCGTCGCGTCGTCCCAGCGCACGTCCATGCCCACTTCGAGGAACACGGTGACGATGCCGGTGTCCTGGCAGATCGGGCGATGACCTTCGGCGCACATGCGCGAGTTGATCAGGATCTGGGCGATGGCGTCCTTCGCCGCCGGGCTTTCCTCGCGCTCGTAGGCTGCGGCGAGGTTCCGGATGTAGTCGACCGGATGGTAGTAGCTGATGTACTGCAGGCCGTCGGCGATCGACTGGATCAGGTCTTCCTGCTTGATCGAGACCGGGCGGCGGTCGGCGGGCATGGCGTTGGAGGCGGAGGCTGCGGACACGGAGGGAACCGTCGTGGCGTGTGGAACCGCGATTTTACCGCGCAAGCAGGCCGGCATGCCCCGGCGTGCCTTGTGGACCGCCGGGACTTGCGAACGGGACGGATCGGCAGACAATGCCCGGACATCCAACTCCAGGGGCAAGGCCATGGTGAAGAAGATCCTGCTCGTGCTGCTGATCGTGATCGTCGGCGTGCTGGGCTATGCGGCCACGAAGCCCGACACCTTCCGGGTCGAACGCAAGGCGCTCATCCAGGCCCCGCCGGATCGGGTCTACGCGCTGATCGAGGATTTCCACCGCTGGGGCGAATGGTCTCCGTGGGAGAAGCTGGACCCGGCCATGACCCGCACCCATGGCGGCCCGGCGAAGGGCCTCGGCTCGACCTACGCCTGGAAGGGCAACAGCGACGTCGGCGAGGGGCGCATGGAAATCACGGAAGCCAGCCCGCCCGGCAAGGTCGTGATCAAGCTCGATTTCATCGACCCCTTCGAATCCAGCAACATCACGACCTTCAGGCTCGAGCCCCGGGAAGGCGGGACCGAGGTCACCTGGACGATGGACGGCCCGATGCCCTACGTCTCCAAGCTGATGGACACGGTGGTGGGCATGGACAGGATGATCGGCAAGGACTTCGAACAGGGCTTGGCGAACATGAAGGCTGCGGCCGCGCGCTGACCCGGCGCTGCGGGCAGGTTTGACCGGGGTCAATACGCGACGGGATGGTGCTCTGCACAATCGCCATCGAGTCCACGTCGTCATCCCCGCGCAGATCGCCCCTCCCGGAGCCCGCCATGCACAGCGACACCGATCGCCCGTCCCTCCTGCCCTACGCCGTCGACACCCTGGCCGATGGCCGCAAGGTCCTGATCCGTCCGATGAACCCCGGCGATGCCGAGGCCGAGCGCGCCTTCATCCTCGCGCTCTCGCCGCAGGCGCGACGCTACCGGTTCCAGGAGCAGATCCGCGAACCCGCGCCGGAGATGATCGAGAAGCTGGTCAACGTGGACCATGTCAACGACGAAGCCTTCGTGGCCCTGGCCGATGCCGACGAACGCGGTGCCATCGTCGGCGTGTCCCGGTACGCGGTGGGCAGCGACCCGCTGACCTGCGAAATCGCCGTGACCGTGCTCGACGCCTGGCAGGGACAGGGCCTGGGCACGGCCCTGATGCGCCGGCTCATCGATGCGGCCCGCGAACGCGGCCTGCAGCGCATGATGTCGCTGGACTTCGCCGAGAACCAGGAGATGACCCATCTCGCCCATCACCTCGGCTTCCACACCGCGCCGGACCCGGACGACCGCACCCAGGTCGTGCATACCCTGGCGCTCTGACCCCGCTGCACCGGGCGGCCCCGCGCGGGCCGTCCGGTACAATGCGCGCCCGCTCCGCCTCGCCACTTCCCCGACGACATGGCTTCCCCCTACGGCACCGAAACCGTGCTGGACGTCCGCCACTGGACCGACGCCTACTTCAGCTTCACCACCACCCGCGATGACGGCTTCCGCTTCGACAACGGACAGTTCGTGATGATCGGCCTGGAGGTCCAGCAGCCGGACGGCTCGACCAAGCCGCTGATGCGGGCCTATTCGATCGCCAGCGCGAACTGGGAAGAGCAGCTGGAGTTCTTCAGCATCAAGGTCCAGGACGGCCCGCTGACCTCGCGCCTGCAGCACATCAAACCCGGCGACACGATCCTGATCGGGCGCAAGCCCACCGGCACCCTGCTGATTTCCGACGTTCACCCCGGACGCAACCTCTACCTGCTGTCCACCGGCACCGGCCTGGCGCCGTGGATGGCGGTGGTGAAGGACCCGGCGACCTACGAGCGCTTCGAGAAGATCGTGATCGTGCACGGCGTGCGCGGCGAACCGGACCTGGCCTACCGCGACTACATCGAACGCGAGCTGCCGCATCACGAATTCCTCGGCGAGGAGATCCGCAGCAAGCTGCTGTACTACCCGGCGGTGAGCCGCGAGGACTTCTTCTTCCATGGCCGCCTGCAGCGCGGCCGCATCACCGACCTGCTCGACAGCGGCCGCATCGCCGCCGACCTCGGACTCGATCCGCTGGACGCCGCGCACGACCGCGCCATGATCTGCGGCAGCCCGCAGATGCTGGCCGATTTCCGCCGCATCCTCGACGGCCGCGGCTTCACCGCCTCGCCGCGCATCGGCACTGCCGGCGAATACGTGTTCGAGCGCGCCTTCGTCGAGAAATGAGCCCGCTCGCCGACGCGCAGGCGCTCGCATAGACTGGCGCGGCTGCATGCCGCAGCGCCCGACGCCGGAGCGTCCATGCCTTTCCGCCTCCGTGGCCTGCTCGCCACCCTGCTCCTCGCTTTCGCCGCCACGGTCGCCTCCGCCGGCCCGCATCCGCAGCCCCGCCCCGGGGAGATCCCGCCCGACGCGCTGGGCAAGGATCGCGAAGGCAACGAGCAGACCGTCAGCCAGCATCGCGGCAAGGTGGTGATCGTGACCTTCTGGGCGTCCTGGTGCGGCCCCTGCCGCCGGGAGCTGCCGGTGCTGGGCCAGTTCCAGCGCGCGGTCGGCAAGGATGCGCTGGAGGTCATCGCGATCAACGTCAAGGAGCCGCGCAGGGACTATCTCGGCGTGATCCGCGCCAACAAGGACCTCGAACTGACCTGGGTACACGACAGCAGCGGCGCCACCACGGTCAGATATGGCGTGCAGGCGTTGCCGAACATGTTCATCATCGACCGCGAGGGCAAGGTCGCCCATGTGCATCGCGGCTATTCCGAGGAAAGCCTGCCGGTGTTCATCCGCGAGATCAGCGACCTGCTGCCGCCCGAGGTGCTGCAGAGACCGGCCAGGGGCTGAGCGCATCCATCCGCCGATCGGGGCCGTAACGGGTGCAGACCCGTCCCAGGAGTTCTCCATGCGACTCAAGCCGCTCGCCCTCTTCGCCCTGATCGCCCTGCTGATGACCCTGGCCGGCTGCCTGCCGCCGAGCGATCCCGCGAAGACCATCCCGACCCTGCTGGTGCCGGCGCCGCAGCCGTCGAAGCGGCTGGTGATCGTGCTGCCCGGCCGCGCCGACGGCCTGCCGACGCTGCGCGACAGCGGCATGGCCGCGGCGATTCAGGGCGCCTGGCCCGATGCCGACGTGCTGTTCGCCGAACTCACCCTGGGCTACTACATGCAGGGCCGCGCGCCCGAACGCCTGCATGCCGAAGTCGTCGTCCCCGCCCGGCAGCGCGGCTACCGCGAGGTCTGGCTGGCCGGCGCCTCGATGGGCGGCATGGGCGTGCTGCTCTACGACCGCCTGCGCCCCGGCGAGATGGACGGCCTGGTGCTGCTGGCGCCCTATCTCGGCGACCGCAAGCTGCTGCGCGAGATCGGCGATGCCGGCGGCATCGGCCAATGGGACGCCGGCCCGCCGCAGGAGGTCAACGACGACACCTGGCAGCGCGAGATCTGGCGCCACATCCAGAAGGTGTCGCGCGATCCGGCGCAGTCGAAGCGTTTCTGGCTGGCCTACGGCGACAAGGACCGCCTGCGCAACGCCGTGCCGCTGCTCGCGCCGGCCCTGCCCGCCGACCAGGTGCTGGTCCGCGAAGGTGGTCACACCTGGACGGTCTGGTCGCCGGCGATCGGCGAAGTGCTGAAACTGGCCGACGCCAAGCGCTGAGGCCCGTTTCCGGACCGCGCAGGCTCAAGCCTCGCGCAGTCCGAAACCGACCCCGCGCGCCAGCGCGTCGAAGCCCGGAAACGAGGTCGCGACGTTGGCGATGTCGCCGACGGCGAACACCGCGTCGGCACGCTGCGCTGCGATCGCGAACGACATCGCGATGCGGTGGTCGCCGTGGCTGTCGATCCGCGTGCTGCCATCCGGTGCGGGATGCAATGGGCCCGGGTGGATGTCGGCGCCGTCCGGCGTCTCGTCGATGCGGATGCCGAGCTGGCGCAGGCCGGCCGACATCGTCGCGAGGCGGTCGGATTCCTTCACCCGCAGTTCGGCCGCGCCACGCACGCGGGTGACGCCCTCGGCACAGGCGGCAGCGATGAACAAGGCGGGAAATTCGTCGATCATGTCCGGCACGACGGCCTCGGGCACGTCGATGCCGCGCAGCGGCGCATGGCGCACGCGCAGGTCGGCCACGGCTTCGCCGCCGGCCTTGCGCGCGTTCGATTCCTCGATGTCCGCGCCCATCAGTCGCAGCGCCTGCAGCAGGCCGGTGCGGCGCGGGTTCATGCCGACCGCTTCGAGCAGCAGGTCCGAACCCGGGATCACGCTGGCCGCGACCAGGAAGAACGCCGCGGAGGAAAAGTCGGCCGGCACCGACACATCGGTCGCGCGCAGCGCATGGCGCCCGTCGGCGCCGCCGCGCACGCGCGCGAAGCCGGGTTCGAATTCGATCGGCCAGCCGAACGCGGACAGCATGCGCTCGGTGTAGTCGCGGGTGGGATGCGGCTCGCGGACGATGGTTTCGCCCTCCGCATACAGGCCGGCGAGCAGCAGTGCCGACTTCACCTGCGCGCTCGCCACCGGCAGCGTGTAGTCGATGCCGGTCAGCGCCTGGCCGCCGTGGATCCGCAGCGGCGGCAGGCCGCCGTCTTCGCTGTCGATGCGCGCGCCCATCTTCGAGAGCGGATCGATCACGCGACGCATCGGCCGCTTCGACAGCGAGGCATCGCCGATCAGGGTGCTGTCGAACGCCTGCCCGGCCAGCACGCCGGCGAGCAGGCGCATGCCGGTACCGGCGTTGCCGCAGTCGAGCACGTCGGCGCTGCCGCGCAGGCCCTTCAGGCCGACACCATGCACGATGCGCGACTGTGCGGACGGCGCTTCGATCTTCACGCCCAGTCGCTGGAACACCGCCGCCGTGGCGCGGGTGTCCTCGCCTTCGAGGAAGCCGTCGATGCGCGACACGCCGCTGGCCAGCGAGGCGAGCATGATCGCGCGGTGCGACACCGACTTGTCGCCCGGCACGCGGATGCGTCCCGACAGCGGCGCGCCCGGCGCGACGATCCAATCCTTCATCCCTGCGTCCTTCCCGTGTTCGCCACCGCTCATGCCAGCACCTTGTCCAGTTCCGCCAGCAGGCGGCGATTCTCGTCGGCGGTGCCGACCGTGATGCGCAGGCAGTGGCCGAGGCCGTAACCGCCCATCGGCCGCAGCACCACGCCGGCATCGATCAGCGCGGCGTCGATGCGCGCGACCCGCGCTTCATCGCCCGGTTCGGCGAACTTCACCAGCAGGAAATTGGTCTGCGACGGGAACACCACCAGGCCGCGCGCGCGCAGCGCCCCGGCGAGCGATGCGCGCTGCTCAACGTTGCGCGCGACCACCCAGCGCAGGTGTTCGTCGTCGCCCAGCGCGGCTTCCGCCGCCGCCAGACCGGCGCTGTTGACGTTGAAGCTCTCGCGCACGCGCTCCAGGACCGCGATCAGGCCGGGATGGGCGATCGCGTAGCCCACGCGCAGGCCCGCCAGCGCGTAGGCCTTGCTGAAGGTGCGGGTCACGACCAGGTTCGGATGCGTGGCGACCAGGGTCAGCGCGGACGCCCACTCCGGCGCGTCGACGAATTCGGCATAGGCCTCGTCGACCACCACCAGCACGTCCGCCGGCACCCTCGCCATGAACGCAGCGAAGGCCTCGGCGCCGAACCAGGTCCCGGTGGGATTGTTCGGATTCGCGATGTAGACCAGGCGCGTGGTCGCAGTGATCGTCGCGGCGATGGCGTCGAGATCGTGGCCGCGCGGCATCGCGTGGTCGTCGGCATTGCAGGGCGCGACGTGGAGCGCTGCTCCGGCCGCCTGCGCGGCGATGGCGTACACCGCGAACCCGTACTTCGAGGCCACGACATCCGCACCCGGTCCCGCGAACACCTGCGCGAACTGCATCAGCAACTCGTGCGAACCGTTGCCGAGCAGGATCGAATCGACATCGACGCCGTGCTTCGCCGCCAGCGCGCGCTTGAGGTCGCCGCCCAGCGGATCGGGATAGCGGAAGCTGTCGTGGATCGTGCCGAGCACGGCTTCCTTAGCTTTCGCGCTGGGGCCGAAGGGATTCTCGTTCGAGCCGAGCTCGACCAGGAAGCGGTCATTGAACCTGCGCCGGAACGCGACGAGGTCGTGTCCCGGGTCGTAGGCGCGCAGGCGCTGGATGCCGGGCTGGGCAAGGGAGGAGAAGAAACTTACGTCTGGATGCGTCGATGACATGATGTCGTTCGCGGGCGTCGCTGCAGGAAAGAAGGCGCTTGGATCGTCGTCGTTTTCTTTGCCGTCATTCCCGCGAAAGCGGGAACCCAGGCCTCATCATGGCCATGCATGGGTCCTCGCTTGCGCGAGGATGACGGGCGTTTCGGCGGATGTCAGGGCACCGCCACCGGATACGAACCCAGCACGCGGACTTCGCCGGCGAATTCGTCGATCTCGGCCAGCGCGTCCTTCAGCGGCCCTTCCTCGGCATGGCCGGCCACATCGATGAAGAACGCGTACTGCCAGAGCTTGCCGTGGGCGGGACGCGATTCGATGCGGTTCATGCTGATCATGCGCCGCGCCAGCGGTTCGAGGATGCGGTACAGCGCGCCGGGCTGGTCGCGGATGAACACCAGCAGCGAGGTGCGGTCGTTGCCGGAACTCGGGAAGGAGGCGCGGCCGATCACCAGGAAGCGCGTGGTGTTGTCGTCGCGGTCCTCGATCGGGCCGGCGACCACCTTCAGCCCGTAGGCATGCGCGGCGTTCTCGCCGGCGATGGCGGCGGCATCGTCGGAGTTGCGCGCGCGGCGCGCGGCCTCGGCGTTGCTCACCATCGCCTGCTTCTCGACCTTCGGCAGGTTCTGGCGCAGCCAGGCCTTGCACTGCGCGAGCGACAGGGCGTGCGAATACACGCGCTCGATGTCCTCGATGTGGCCGGTGCGCGACAGCAGGTACTGGTGCACGCGCAGCTCGACCTCGCCGCAGATCATCAGCGGCGAGGTCAGGAACAGGTCCAGCGTGGACTGGATGGTGCCGGTGCCGGAGTTCTCCACCGGCACCACGCCGAAATCGGCATGGCCGGCGGCGACTTCGTCGAACACCTCTTCCACGGTCGCCAGCGGCAGCGCCTTCGCGGAATGACCGAAGTGCTTGTACACCGCCTGCTGCGAGAACGTGCCTTCCGGGCCGAGGAAGCCGATCTTCAGCGGCTCCTGCTGGGCGAGGCAGGCGGACATGATCTCGCGGAACAGGCGCACCAGCACTTCGTCGGACAGCGGGCCTTCGTTGCGATCGACCACGCGACGCAGCACCTGCGCCTCGCGCTCGGGCCGGTAGTAGTCGACGGCGGCGGCGAGCTGGCCCTTGGCCTTGCCGACCTGGTGCGCCCACAGCGCGCGCTCGGCGATCAGCGACTGGATCTCGTGGTCGATGCCGTCGATCTGCGCGCGCACCGACAGCAGGTCGGGCTTGCCCTGGGCGTCGACGGGGATGTCGACTTTCTTCTTTTCCGTCGCCGCGGCGGCCGGCCTGGCGTTAGCCGACGTCTTCGCGGGCGTCTTCGTGGCGCTCCGGGCCTTGCCCGTCGCGGTCTTTGCTGCCTTGGCCGGTGCCCGGCGCTTGTCGGTGGTCATCGCTGTGCTGCGCCGGCGTTGCTGGCGGCGCCCCTCGGTTGAACGAATGAACGAATGGATTCGTCGTGGGTGCGGACCGCCGTCGCCAGGGTGGACGCGGCATTCCGCTCGTCGATCCACCGCTGCAGGGCCGGGACCGGCGCGCATGCTGCGCACCGGTCGGGCGACCGTCAGCCGTGGCGTTGCTGGAAATCCTTCATGAAATCGGCCAGCGCCTTCACGCCTTCGACCGGCATCGCGTTGTAGATCGAGGCGCGCATGCCGCCGAGTGCGCGATGGCCCTTGAGCGCTATCAGGCCGGCGGCCTTGGCTTCCGACAGGAAAGGCTTGTCCAGCGCCTCGTCGTGCAGGAAGAACGGCACGTTCATGCGCGAACGCACGGCGGCGGCGACTTCGTTGCGGTAATAGCCGCCGGAGCCGTCGATCACCGAATACAGCAGCGCGGCCTTCTCGGCATTCCGGCGCGCGAATTCGGCGACGCCGCCTTCGGCGAGCATCCACTTCACGTTGAGGCCGAGCATGTACCAGTTCCAGGTCGGCGGCGTGTTGAGCATCGACTCGCCCTTGAGGTGCGAGCGGTAGTCGAAGATGTCGGCACGGCTCTGCCCTGCGCGCTCCAGCAGGTCGCGGCGCACGATGACCACGGTGATGCCGACCGGGCCGAGGTTCTTCTGCGCGCCGGCATAGATGACGCCGTACTTCGACACATCGACCGGCTCCGAGGCGATGCTGGAACTGAAGTCGGCGACCAGCGGCACGTCGCCAACCTCGGGGACATCGCGGAATTCCACGCCATGGATGGTTTCGTTCGCGGTGATGTGCACGTAGGCCGCGTCCTTCGACAGCTGCCATTCGCCGCGCGCCGCGATATCGCGGAAGCCGCCGGCTTCGCTGCTGGCGACGGTGTTCACCGCGACGTAGGGCTTGGCCTGCTTGATCGCGGTCTTGCTCCAGTGGCCGCTCACCACGTAGTCGGCGGTCTGGCCTGCGGCTGCGAAATTCAGCGGGATCAGCGCCTGCTGGGTGGTCGCGCCACCGGCGAGGAACAGCACCGCGTAATCCTCGGGAATCGACATCAGCGTGCGCAGGTCGGCTTCGGCCTCGGCGGCGACCTGGATGAACTCCGGGCCGCGATGGCTGTGCTCGACGATCGAGGCGCCGGAACCGCGCCACTCCAGCATCTCGTCCTGGGCCTGGCGCAGGACGCTCTCGGGCAGGGTGGCGGGACCGGCACTGAAGTTGAACGCGCGCGACATCGGGGGTTCCATGGGCTGGCGAAAGGCCCCCGAGTATGCCGCAGCGCACCATCCTTGTGTGCATCGGGCAAATGCCGATTCGCCATTTGCCGATCACGCGCATCCTTTTCCGTCGGAGGACCGTCCCTGCTCATGCCGGTAGCGATGCGAAACGGCGCCGGAATGGTTCCGTACGCAACCGTTTCATGCGAAACCACATCGGGAAGCCCATTGTCGGCCGCAAGGTGAACGATGCCTGCAACGGCCTGCGCGCCACGCGCAACCGGAGAACCGGTATCCGCCTCCAAGCACCGTGACGCCATGCGATGCTGCTTCCCGCAGATCGGCCGCCGGCACCCCCAGCCCACGGAGTTCCCATGCCCCAGTCCCGCTCCCTTCGCGACGCCCTGCGCATCCCCGCCAGCGAGATCACCGACGAAGCGGTCTACCGCGATCGCCGTCGCCTGCTCGGCCTGCTGGCCGCGGCTCCGACGCTCGCCCTGTCCGGCTGCGCCGAGGCCGAACCGCCCGCCCCTCCGAAGACGGCCATCACGCCCGCGCAAGCCAAGTCCGGCTTCCGCACCGACGAGGCCCTGACCCGCTACGAGGACGTGACGACCTACAACAACTTCTACGAGTTCGGCACCGACAAGGCCGACCCGTCGAAGGCGCGCAAGACCCTGGTCACGAAGCCGTGGACCGTGGTGGTCGGCGGGGAATGCGCGAAGCCCGGCAAGCTCGACCTCACCGACCTGATCAAGGGCCTCACGCCCGAGGAACGCGTCTACCGGCTGCGCTGCGTCGAAGGCTGGTCGATGGTGATCCCGTGGCTGGGCGTGCCGCTGGGGGACGTGCTCAAGCGCTTCGAGCCGACCTCGAAGGCGAAGTACGTGGCCTTCACCACCCTCGCCGACCCGAAGCAGATGCCGGGCGTGCGCGTGGATTCGATCGACTGGCCCTACCGCGAGGGCCTGCGCATCGACGAGGCCATGCACCCGCTCACCCTGCTCGCCACCGGCCTCTACGGCAAGCCGCTGCCGCAGCAGAACGGCGCGCCGGTGCGCCTGGTCGTGCCGTGGAAATACGGCTTCAAGAGCATCAAGTCGATCGTGGAGATCCGCTTCGTCGAGGCCATGCCCAAGACCGCGTGGAACGACCTGCAGCCGAGCGAGTACGGGTTCTTCAGCAACGTCAATCCCGATGTCGACCATCCGCGCTGGAGCCAGAAGACCGAGCGCAGGATCAGCGGCAGCGCCAGCAAGCTGTTCGCCGAACGGATCCCGACCCGCCTGTTCAACGGCTACGCGCCGCAGGTGGCGGGGATGTACAAGGGACTCGACTTGAGGAAGTGGTTCTGATGCCAGGAACATCCGGGCGTCTCGTCGCCGCGAAAACCCTGGTCCACGCCCTGTGCCTGACACCGCTGGCGATTCTCGCCTGGCAGTTCTGGGACGTGTACCGCACCGGCAGCGATGCGCTCGGCGCGGACCCGGTGGCCGAGATCGAGCATCGCCTCGGGATCTGGGCGCTGCGTTTCCTGCTGATCGCGCTCGCGGTGACGCCGCTGCGCCAGCTCAGCGGCCAACCGGTGCTGATCCGCTTCCGGCGCATGCTCGGCCTGTATGCCTTCGCCTACGCCAGCCTGCACCTGGCGGCCTATCTGGTGCTCGACCTGCGCGGCTACTGGCTGCAGATCTTCGAGGAGATCGTGAAGCGGCCCTACATCACCGTCGGCTTCGCGGCCTGGCTGCTGCTGGTCCCGCTGGCGGTGACCTCGACCACGGGCTGGATCCGCCGCCTCGGCAAGCGCTGGGCGGTCCTGCACAAGCTGGTCTACGCCATCGCCGTGCTCGCGGTGCTGCATTTCTGGTGGCTGGTGAAGTCCGACATCCGCGAGCCGGCGCTGTACGCCGGTATCCTGGCCGTTTTGCTGGGGTGGCGGCTGTGGTGGCGCTGGCGGAAGGCGCCGGGAAGACGCCCGGCCTGAACGGACAGGCCCGTTCAGTCGCCACCGAGCAGCAGCAGGGCCGAGATCGCGCCGGCCAGCATCAGCGCCGCCAGCAGCAGCCACGGCAGGCGATGGCCACGTCGAGGCGGCGTCGCCAGCGGCAGTTCGATGTCGTCGGGTTCTTCCACGGGGCGGGTCGGCGGCGAGGGCGCCGTCGACGGCGCTTCGATCACGAAACGATGGTGCAGGTCGAACACGATCTGGTCACCCGGCCTGAGCACCGCGTCGCGGACCGGTTCGCCGTTGACCAGGCTGCCATCGCCGCTGCCGAGGTCGCGCAGCACGATGCGGTTGCCGATCATCTCGATGCGTGCATGCCGCTCGGCGAAGTCCGCGTCGTCGATGCGGATGTCGGCCTCGTCGCTGCGGCCGACCAGGCGCGGCGCCTCCAGGGTGAAGCTGCGGCCATGGTGGCGGCCGCCGACGCCGCGCACGACCACCCGGCAATCGCCGCGGAACTCGCCGGGCACGTGGCGCAGGGCATCGGGCAGCGGTTCGACCCGCCGCGACGAGGCCAGCACCATTTCCACGCCGTCGAGATAGATCGCATCGCCCAGGCGCAGCATCGCCATGCGCTGCACCGGCCGGCCGTTGACGTGGATGCCGCGGGCACCGTCGGCCACGGTCATCCACACGCCGCGACGGTCGACGAACAGGCGGATCGCCGGCGCGTCGCCATCGCCCACCAGGCCGACGGTATCGCCGATGCGCCCGATGCCGTGCACGCCGGGACCCAGCGGCATTTCGGGGTGGTGGTGTTCGGGGAACCGGAGCTTCAGGCCTTCCATCGGCACGCAATCTAACATGCACGCCCCGTCGTTGAAGGCTCGATTCGACAAGGGCGCTGGCGTTAGACTCGCGGACCATCCGCAGCGCGCCGCATCAGGAGAGTCCATGTCCGGTATCGACATCCACCACCCGCACTCCCTGCCGCTGCCGAAGGCGCGCAAGGCGATCGAGGAGGTCGCCGGGAAGCTGGCCGAGCGCTTCGACTTCACCTGGGAATGGGATGCCGACACCCTGCACTTCAGCCGCTCCGGCGTGGACGGCCGGATCGCGCTGTCGCCGAAGGACCTGCACGTCACCGCCAAGCTCGGCTTCCTCGTCGCGATGTTCAAGGACTCGATCGAGCAGGAAATCCGCCGCGTGCTCGACGAACGCTTCAACTGAGCCGCAGCGTTGCCCGTTTGCCCGGCAGCGCTGCTCAGCGATTGCGCATGCGGCGCGCCCCGGACGGCGGGTGCGCATCCGGCAGCGGCTCGAACGGTTGCGGATGACCGGCGAACAGGCGTCGCGAGACCTCGCGCTCGCTGCGCTCGATGTCGGCGATGAACGCCCCCACGTCCTCCAGCTTCGCGTAGGCGCCGAAGCCCCGCTCCAGGAAGGACTGCAGCTCGCCCAGGCCGGCGGCGCGCGCGGGACCGCGCAGTACCGCCAGCAAAGTGGCCACACCCCGGGTCCGCAGTGCATGGCCCAGGCCGAAGCCCGCGACCACGATCAGGTCGATCTGGTGCGCGCGCAGCCGCGGCCGGCCCACCTCCCGATAGGCACGGCCGTACAGGTCGTCATCCAGCGTGGTCCTGCGCGGTGCCAGCCGCTGCAGGGTTTCGGCCATGCGCAGGTCGAACGCATGGCTCAGCGCACCCAGTTCGATGGCGTCCGCCAGCGTCTCCAGCAGCCCCTGCGGCAGCAGCTTCTGCATCTTCGGCACGATCCGCGCGATGTCGCCGTCGCGGCGGCTGAAGTCGCGGTCGCCGTAGAGATCGGTCAGAAAGAATTCCGCCGCCGGTCGCCGCCGCGGATCGATCATGAAGCCTTCGAAGCTCGCCGCGAGTCGCGCCGCCTGCCAGCGGCGCAGTTCGGGCAGCCAGCGAAGGCCGTTGCGGGGTTCACGCACCGGGTCGTGCACCGCCTGGTGCCAGGCCAGGCGCCGGGCCAGTGCGGTGGCCAGCGTCCGCTTGTCGAGACGACGGCGGCCGTGGGCCAGGTCGGGCGTGACGATCTTCATGTCCGGATGATCGGGGCGCACCGGCGCGGGAACAAGGCTTGCTGCAGCGCAACGGTCCGTGAACGGTCTTTGGGCTACACTCGACCGGACTCTTCCGTATCGCCTGCATGCTCTCACTCCACGCCGCCACCCGGCGCACCGCCCCGGCCCGCACCGGCCGCCGCACACCCGCCAAATCCGTCCCGTCCTCCGCCCGCATCGGCCTCGCCATCGCCGGCGGCGGCCCGATCGGCGCGATGTACGAGCTCGGCGCCCTGCGCGCCCTCGACGAAGCCCTCGACGGCATCGACCTGACCCGGATGGACTGCTACGTCGGCGTCAGCAGCGGCGCCTTTCTCGCCGCCGGCCTCGTCAACCGCCTGACCACCGCCGAGATGTGCCGGATCTTCATCACCGGCGACAGCGACGACGTGCGCTTCCGGCCCGAGACCTTCCTGCGCCCGGCCGTGTACGAATACCTGCGCCGCGCCTCGGTGCTGCCGCGTCTGACCTTCGAATGGTGGGCCAGCCTGCTCGGCCCGCGCGAGTCCAGGCTCTCGGACTTCATGATCCGCTTCGGCAGCGCCGTGCCCACAGGCCTGTTCGACAACAGCGAGATCGAGCGCTTCCTGCGCGAGATCTTCTCCCGTCGCGGCCGCACCAACGACTTCCGCAAGCTCGACCGCGAACTGTTCGTGGTCGCCGTGGACCTCGACAGCGGCGAAGCCGTGCGCTTCGGCGGCGAAGACTGGCGCGACATCCCGATTTCCCGGGCCGTCCAGGCCAGCGCCGCCCTCCCCGGCCTGTATCCGCCGGTGGAAGTCCGCGGCCGGCATTACGTCGACGGCGCCCTGCGCCGCACCATGCACGCCTCGGTGCTGCTGGAACGTGGCGTGGACCTGCTGATCGGCATCAACCCGCTGGTGCCGTTCGATTCGACCAAGGTCGACAGCGACGCCGGCCGTCACGGCAACATCGACCCGCACCGCATCTGGCAGGGCGGCCTGCCGGCGGTGATGTCGCAGACCTTCCGCACCCTGCTGCAGTCCCGAATGCAGGTGGGCCTGGCGAAGTACGCCCAGCAGTATCCCGACATCGACCAGTTGATCTTCGAACCCAACGCCAACGACGGCGAGATGTTCTTCACCAACGCCTTCAGCTTCGGCAGCCGCCGCCGACTCTGCCAGCTCGGCTACCGCAACACCCTGCAGGACCTGCGACAACGCGCCGCGTCGCTGGAGCCGGTGCTCGCCGCGCATGGCATCCGCCTGCGCCACGACATCCTCGAAGACCGGCACCGCACCGTGCTCACCGGCCTCGGCAAGCCACCGCCGCGCAGCACCGAGACCACCGCCCGCCTGCGCCGCGCGCTGGACGAAACCGAACACCTGATCCGCAGGCGCGGCCGCGGCTGATCGTCCCGGCCGACGGCTGCGTGCGCCGCACGCCCACAGCGCGCGCAGCGCTGTCGCATGCGCGCAACCTCGTGTGAATACTCTAGACACGACGCGCATTCTGTCGCGCAATCGATCACCTGCCCGCTTGGAGGGCACATGGCCAAGTTCAAGAAGACCGCGTCGAAGAAGACCACCGCCAAGGCCACCGGATCGCAGGCCGAAGCCGAGCGTCTGTCGAAGAGCCTCAGCGAATCCGCGCAGCAGATCTGGCTCGCCGGCGTCGGCGCCTTCTCCCGCGCCCAGGCCGAGGGCACCAAGCTCTTCGAGGGCCTGGTCAAGGAAGGCATGGGCCTGGAGCAGACCGTGCGCAAGTTCGCAGGCGGCCGCGCCGAAGTGGTCCGCGACGCCGTCGAGAACCGCGTCGGCCAGGCCCGCGAGCGCGCCACCGACACCTGGGACAAGCTGGAAAAGGTCTTCGAAGAGCGCGTCCAGCGCGCCCTGGTCAAGCTTGGCGTGCCGAGCCGCGAAGACCTCAACGACCTCAGCGACCGCGTCGAAACCCTGACCGCCGAACTGCGTCGCCAGGGCGGCGCCCCGGCCGCGAAGCGCAAACCGGCCGCCAAACAGGCAGCCAAGGCCCCGAAGGTCGCCAGGACGCCGGCGAAGAAGGTCGCCAAGCGCGCACCGCGCAAGGCCAAGGCCGCCGCCGAGTCCCAGGACGCCTGAGCCTCACTCCCGGAATACCAGCACTTCCTTCCCCACTCTCTCTCGTCGCGCAAGCGACGTCCCTTCGGCAGCGATCCTGCCGCTTGACCCGTCGATCCAGCACGAAGTCCGTAAGCTCCCCTCCCCTCACGGCTTCCGATCGACGGGTTTCTTTTATTCGCCGTGCGGCGCTTGCGGCAAGACGAAAGGCAGCCTCGCGGCTGCCTTTCGCGTTTCCAGGGCATGGATCCCGGGCGCTTACCAGTGCACGCCGCGCATCAGCGCCGCGAAGGCGATCTGTTCCTGGCTGGGCTGCTCCTCCTTGAGCGCCTTCCGGTCGCCCTTGGCCGCCGCCGAATCGGGGAACAGTTCGAACGCTGTGCTCATGATGACCTCGTAGGCCTTCGGCGCGACCGCGTTGAGCAGCGCCGAGAAGATGCCCAGACGCGTCGCGATGCGGCTGGGCTTTTCGATGATGCCCTTGACGACCAGATCGGCCGCCTCGTCCGGGCTGAGCGTCGGCACGCTTTCGTACATCTTGGTCGGGGCGATCATCGGCGTACGCACCAGCGGCATGTTGATCGTGGTGAAGCTGATGCCCTTGCCGGACAGTTCGCCCTGCGCGCAGCGGCTGAAGGCGTCCAGCGCGGCCTTCGAGGCCACGTAGGCCGAGAAACGCGGGGAACTGGCCAGCACGCCGATCGAACTGATGTTGATGATGTGGCCTTTCCGGCGCTGCACCATCGTCGGCATGCAGCCCATGATCAGGCGCAGGCAGCCGAAGTAGTTCAGTTGCATCGTGCGCTCGAAATCGTGGAAGCGATCGTAGCTGAGTTCGATCGAACGACGGATCGAACGACCCGCGTTGTTGATCAGGATGTCGACGTGGCCATGCTCCTTGAGGATGGTCGCGACCAGTCGATCGCAGTCGGCCATGTCCGCGAGATCGGCAGTGTAGGCGAAGACCTTGCCGCCCTTGGCCTTCATCTCGTCGCGCGCCTTGAACAGTTCCTCCTCGCCGCGGGCCACGATGATCGTGGTCGCGCCGGCCTCGGCCACGCGCTGGGCGGTCGAGAGGCCGATGCCCGACGAACCGCCGGTGATCACCACGACCTTGCCCCTCACGCGTCCCTTCAGGCTGCGGTCGATGAACAAGTCCGGGTCGAGGTGGCGTTCCCAGTAGTCCCACAGGCGCCAGGCGTAGGTGTCCAGCTTCGGCACGGCGATGCCGCTGCCCTTGAGCGCGCGCTCGGTCTCGCGGTTGTCGAAGCGCGTGGGATAGGTGATGAACTTCAGCACTTCCTTCGGGATCTTGAAGTCGCGCAGCAGCATGCCGACGAAACGCTTCACCGGCGGCAGGCTGCCGACCGCGCCGCGGATGCCGCTGGGCACGAAGGCGAACATGCGCGCGTCCAGGCGCATGGTCATTTCGGGCGCATGCCCGGCGCGTGCAAACGTATTCAGCACCTCGCCGACGCGCATCGGCTCGGGATCGACCAGGTGGAAACAGTGCCCGTCGAGCTTCGGCTTGTGCGCGATGTGGTCCATGGCGTCGGCGACGAAATCCACCGGCACCACGTTGATCCGCCCGCCCTCGACGCCCAGCATCGGCATCCACGGCGGCAGCATCTCGCGCATCTTCTTGAGCAGGGTGAAGAAGTAGTAAGGGCCGTCGATCTTGTCGATCTCGCCGGTCTGCGAGTGACCGACGACCATGCCGGGGCGGTAGATGCGCCACTTGATGCGCTTCTCGCGACGGACCAGGCCTTCGGAGTCGTGCTTGGTGCGCAGGTAGGGGTCGTCCAGGCCCTCTGCCTCGTCGAACATGTCCTCGCGGAAGATGCCCGGGTACAGGCCGGCCGCGGCGATCGAACTGGTGTGATGGAACACGATCGAAGATGCGGGGCCAGCGCCGATGGCAGCCGCGAGGTCGAGCGCGTTCTGGGTGCCGTCGACGTTCGCCTTGCGCTGGCTGTCGGCGCTGGCGGTGAGGTCGTAGATCGCGGCCAGGTGGAAGAAATGCTTGACCTTGCCGGTCAGCGTCTTGAGCTGGGCAGCGGACACGCCGCACTTCGCGGCGGTCATGTCGCCATGCACCGCGACCACGCGTTTCGGATCCCAGCCCTGCTTCTTCGCCAGCGCGTCGAACTTCTTCTGCGAATCCTTGCGCACCAGCACGTAGATCGTGCCCTTGCGCCTGAGCAGGTTGCCGACGAGGTAGCGACCGATGAATCCGGTGGCGCCAGTCACGAAATAGCTCATATCCTTGCCCTCATTGGGATCAGGCCCGCGGCGCGGTCCGAAGCGGGTAAGTTGCCAGAGCCGGCGGGCAAGAACAATCCGCCGCCGTAGGGTCCGGCGACACCCGCCCGGTGCATGCTCCGCGCTCGCCGGACGCCATCGTATTGACCCGCCGGCCCGGCCCATGCTGTCATGCCGCATCGACGGAGGAACCGAAACCATGTCCGATCTGCAGAAGCTGTTCGAGCAAGCCGCCAAGGACGTCCAGGGCCTGTCCGAACGCCCCGACAACGACACCCTGCTCCGCCTCTACGCCCTCTACAAGCAGGGTGCCGAGGGCGACGTGCACGGCGACAAGCCGGGCTTCTTCGATTTCGTCGGCACGGCCAAGTACGAAGCCTGGGCCAAGCTCAAGGGCACTTCGAAGGACGACGCGATGAAGAAGTACATCGACCAGGTCAAGAAGCTGGTTGGCTGATCCTCCCGCCCGCCCCGCCCGGAAGCCCGCCGGCATGGCGAAGCAGACGCGACAGCGCATCCTCGATGCCTCGCTTGCGATGTTCAACGCGCAGGGCGAACCCAACGTCACCACGAACCACATCGCGGACGAGCTGGAGATCAGCCCGGGCAACCTCTACTACCACTTCCGCAACAAGGACGACATCATCGAGCAGCTCTTCGCCCGCTACGAAGAGCGCATGGACAACGCCCTCGCCTCGCCGTCGGGCCGACTGCCGGAACTCGAAGACATCTGGCTGCAGTTGCACCTGGTGTTCGAGTGCATCTGGGACTACCGCTTCCTCTATCGCGACCTGGTCGAGATCCTCAGCCGCAACCGGCGCATGCGGCTGCGCTTCGCACGGATCCTCAAGCGCGCCGACGACCGTGCCCACATCGTCATGCGTGGCCTGTGCCAGGCCGGCGTCATGCGCGCCTCCGCCGACGAACTCGATGCCGCCTCCACCAACGTGCTGGTGCTGTCGACGTTCTGGTTGAACTATTCCGCCGCGCGCGGCGATCGCGACGAACAGGTCGCGATCCGCCAGGGCATCGTCCAGGTCATGATGCTGCTGGCGCCTTTCCTTCGCGATGCCGAACGCGTGCACCTCAACACCCTCATCCGCGCCTACTTCGAGTGATTCCGCGACTTTCGGCCACCTAAAGCGTGCGCCAGCCTGCAGAATCGCGCGCCAGACCCGGCTAGAGTCAAGGCTGCAGGGGACCCATACGACAAGGACATGTTCATGAAGACACTGTTGAAGACCAGCGCGCTCGTCGTCTCGCTCACCGCGCTCTATGCCATGCCGAGCGGCAAGGCCAACGCTTCGTCGCACTGGTACTGCTACCAGCAATACCAGGACTGCCTCGCCTACGGGATCGACGCCTGGACGTGCGAAGTCGAGTACTACTTCTGCCGTGGCATGCAGATCCCGGTGAAGCCGATGCCCGTGACCGGCGCCGGCAACAAGGCCGACTGACCGCGCTGCACTCCACGCAAGCCGGTGTTCACGATACCGGAACAACGAAAGGGCGCCGATGGCGCCCTTTCTTCGTCTGCGGCCCAACTGCTGCGGGACTCAGCCGCGGCGCGTGCGCCGTGCGACCTTCGGCGTCGCCGTGCGGCGGGCCTGCTTCGCGACCGGCTTGCGTGCTGCGCGACGCGCCACGCGCCGGGTCTTGCGTGCAGGCTTGAACTTCGCGACCAGCGGCGACAGCGCCTGCTCCACGACGGCATTCAGCCGATCCGCACCGTCTTCGATGCGATCACGCAGTTCGGCCGTGGCCGTGGTCGCCCGCGTACGGGCCTTCTGCATCGCATCAAGGGCATCCTGTCGTACCCGCACCGCGCGTCCAGCGACCTGTGCTGCGGTTGCGACGGTACGGCGACCTGCGATGGAAACGAAACCCAGACCGGCCAGCCAGAAATGACGCGGGGTCGCGGTCGGGGCGATACGAGGGGAGGACTTGCGTGCCATGGAGGGACTCCGTTGCGTGGGGCGCCGGAAAAGCCGGCTCGGGATGACAACAGACTGCATCGTATGGTCAGAGCAAACACACTACGTGAGCCTGCCCGTCAGCGCATTCCGGCCTGCCGCCTGGGGCTTGCCTGACACCGCGTCTCGCGGGATGCTCAGCACACATTCCGAAGGATACGAACGATGGCCAAGACCGCCTGGGCCCCTTTCCCGCACGACGCAAAAGCCTTCGCCTACGCCGGCGATGCCCTCAAGAAAGCCTGGCCGAAGCTGCACGCAGGCGACTGCGAGCCCTTCCCGGACAGCAAGCGTGCCGCCGCATTGATCAAGGCCGCCGGGAAAGCCGCCCCCAAGGGCCTGGATGCCGATGCTCTGGCGGAAGCGCTGCAGGACGCCTGGCGCCGCTTCCATGCCGGCGACTTCAAGGCCGCATTCGAGGCCGGCGAGGCCTTGGGTCCCATCGGGGCATCCGTGGCGATCAAGGCCCTGGGCGTCCATGCCACCTACCTCGTCGCCGACGATGCGGAAAAGCTCAAGCGTTTCGAACAGGCCGCCAAGCTCGCGGAAGCCGCGATGAAGGCGTTGCCGGACGAAGCCAACAGCCACTATCGCCACGCCTTCGCGCTCGGCCGCTACAGCCAGGGCCTGTCGATCGCCAAGGCATTGAAGGAAGGCATCGCCGGCAAGGTCCGCGCCGCGCTCGAAACCGCGCTTGAGCTGGCGCCCAAGCACGCAGAGGCGCATACCGCGATGGCGCTCTACCACGCCGAGATCATTTCCAAGATCGGTGCGATGATCGGCGGGCTGACCTACGGCGCCAAGGCTGCGGACGCCGAGAAGCACATCAAGGAAGCACTGAAGCTGACCCCGGCCTCCCCCATCGCCCTGATCGAGTACGGCAACGTGCTGATGCTGCTCCACGGCGACAAGAAGGAAGACGATGCCGCCGCCGCCTACGAAAAGGCTGCGGCCAGCAAGCCCATCGACGCCATGGAAGCACTGGACGCCGCTTATGCGCGGTCGGAGATCGAGTGATCCAGCCGGCACGTCACGCCGCCGGCCCCGGCGCTTGCCTCCCCGCCACGTCCTCCGTACAATGGCCGCCCGCGACACCGGGCGGTTAGCTCAGCGGTAGAGCATTGCCTTCACACGGCAAGGGTCGCAGGTTCGAACCCTGCACCGCCCACCATATCGTGCAAACAGACAGGCCACCCGAAAGGGTGGCCTGTTTCGTTATACGGATGGAGGTACGGATATTCGAATCGCCAGTCGCTTGCGTCAGCGATCGTAGCCGCTCCATTCGTTGCTCGGCCTGATCTCCTTCAGCTTGCACGGCCCACCAGTCTGCTGGGCACACGCCTCGACGATCGCCCGCCCTGCCTGCTTGCCGGCTTTTTTCCTATGGCGTATCTCGGAGGTGAGCTGGGGGTAGGGATAGACGCCATGCACATAGCCACCGTCTGCCGCCTGCGCGACTGCGAACACACCCGACTCGAATCGACGAACGATACTGCAGCCCCGAACACCCGCCGCGTCGCACCGACGGAACAGCAGTGCCTCGGCGTCCTCTGCGAATACGGGATCCGCAGCAAGTACATAAGCCGACTGCCCGTCCGCAGTCGTACCGACCGCGAACACCCAATGCGCAGTATGGACAGGAGCCGGACCTGTCGGATAAGCCACCTGACCGCCATGCCGCGGACCGGCATCGACACACATGGGCACCGCCGCAATGCCGTGGGTACCACCCGACATGCCGATCTGCTGCTCCCCGGGTCCGGGCCCTTGTGGACATGGGTAAGCCTGCGCAATCGCTGTAGCAGGAAGCATACACACCAAATATATTCCGAAAAGTACCAATCCCATACAGCCCGAACCGGCTCTGCCTGCAAATGGCACACGCATGGGGTGTACTGAAGCGCTAAAGCAAAATCCCATTGACGTCATCTTCCCGATGCTCGAATGCGACAGCCCTGAATGTCCAAGAACCTATTTTCAGTCACGCAGTCTGACAATGGGTGCTGTATTGATATGCGATCTTAGACAAGAACTCAATTAACACGAACAGGGAAAGTACACGTCACGTTCAAGACCTTGCAGTTCGAGGTTGCAAGGGAGCAGCTATTCAGCGCAAGGGAACCGGCTTGTTCAGGAGTGGGGGCGCTGTGCGTTGTAGCTTCAGAATCCCCACCGGCGATAGCGGCGCACTGATTATAGAAAGAGATCAAGACTGAGCAATTTTTCTTGGCGCCACCTTTAGCTCTGCAATTAGACAGGGCTACGGAATGGGCTTTCCGCTTGCTCTTCTGGGTATGCGATGTCCCTACCACCTGAGCAGGGCCATCTACGGCGATGGCACCCCAAGTCGTAGCCCAAAGAGGGCCAGTGTCCGGAATTGAACCGCCATTCGTTGGCATTGGAGCGCAGCCCATGACGCCTGGGGAATTCACAGGATAATAACCCGGAGGACAGGTCCCGCCCTCAGCGCGCAAAGTCTGGATAGGCAGTAAAAAGGCAAGGGCAACTGCTGTGATTCTCCACATCTTATATCACTCCGTCCTTCTGACAGAGCTGGACTTTACAGCGTCCGCCTGTACTGTCGGTGTACCGTAATTCGGATTCGTTACACGCCCACCGTCATAAGCGGGGGATTGCGAAGGTTGTCCTGTCGCCCAGCTAGACGCACTTTGTCCCGAGTAGGCTGCAGGATTCTGCTGTTGTGGTTGAGATTGCCCGCGATACCCCGGCTCGCCTGGACGCTGTCCAACGTTGCCTGCGCCCTGCCATGCCGTGTAATGAGCGAAATTGCCCAAAGTGCCTTGGAAGAAGCTTGCAGCCATGGGAGGCGTGCTGATCAGAAGCACCGTGAGCAGAATGCCGATGCCGCCTTGCTGAACAGCGATACCGACAAAGCCTTCAGAGAAATTGCTGCCGAGCAAGGTACCGAGTGCGGCAGTCGCCCAGAAGGCTCCTGCAACAGCCACCACAACCTTGGTCGCAATCGCAACCATCGCGGACAGCACTGCCATCGAGAACAAAGTACCGATTCCGTAAAGCAGCCATCGCTGAAAGAGCGACTTGGTCGAGTTGAAGAGCAGGCAGAGGATGAAAATCGGTCCGAAGCCGATGAACATCGCCATCGCCACTTCGTAAAGCAGCAGCATGGCTGCACCTGTCATCGCTGGGCCTGCAGTTCCCAACCCCGCCAGCATCAGCGCTTGTTTCTTCTGGTCATTGAGCTCAAGCGAACCGTCGGCACCAACGATCTGGACCGCATTGATGCTGGTCATTGCAAGGTGCATATACAACAGATTCTTGTCGATCTGCTCCTTGGGGGACGTGTCGTCTTCACCCGTCACCAACTCGGTGATCGTCGCCTGCAGGTCTTCGACAAGCACCTTATTGACATCGGCACCACCAAGTCCGAACGAGGTCGCAGCCGCGACGATGAGCGTCGCACGCAGTGCGTTCATGACCAGCGCCATCATCGAATCGCGGCTCTGACCGGTCACAAGACGCAAGCCTTGGAAGAACACCCAGCACATCATCACGATCAGCGCCAGACTGCTGATGAGAGTACCCGCGCGAAGGAGGACATCCTCCTGGAAATCGAGAATCTCGTTATGAATGAAATCATAGATGAGAGCGAAATAACCTGCCTCGGCCCACGACTGCGCCATCGGACGCAGTAGCGTATCGAGCGCGGAAACCGCGCCATCGGCAAATGAACTGATGATCCCGTAATCCATTTTTACACCTTTTTATGCCGGCCTTGGTTTCGCGGCTTTCGCATTGATACGCTTGATCTCGCAAAAAAACGAGCGAAGTCAGTCCGCTATTTTGAGCGCCGCCTTGAGGGCAAGCAACGAAACCGGCTGACCCATGAGGCTCTTCTTCTGCCCACCATTGAGCATTTCCTTCGCATACGAATTTGAATCACGTTCGAGTCTCTCGACTGCAGCGTCGTAGGCTTCGACCTTGGCGTACGCGAAATTCATCTCGTTCATCTGAGTATTCATGAGAATCGATGCGCGCATCATGTTCGCGCGCCAAGCACCCTCGGTCTTGTCGGAACGAGCACGATTGACGAGATCCTCCACTTCCTTCGAACGCATTTCGGCATTCCTCACGTAGCCTACGAGTTCGTTGTATTTCTTGTTCTTCAATCGGACGATCTGGTTGCAGAGGTCGTACTGACGCTTGACGGCATCCTGATTGCCCGCCGGCAAGAGGGAAACAAAGAGACTGGTCGGGTTATCGAAGGAAAAACCACTACCCTTGGGCGCAGGACATTGCATGGTTGCGCCATGGTCCTCGGGAATCGTCTTGAGGGATGTATCGAAAGTGGCGAGCATCATGCTGGGATTCTGGATGATGCTGGTGACCTGGGTGAGCGCATCCTGGAATTCCGACAGCTGCCTCTGCCAGCGCTGGTACTGCTCCATGAACTCGCCCCAGCTCTGCGCCATGTCGGCGATCGTGCCGGCGGTATGGCCCGGATCGGTGACGACCCACTGGGCGCTGGAGTTGCCGGTGAAGAGGCCGCAGGCGAGGACGAGGCCGGCCATGAGCGGGGTCTTGCGGAAGGAAGAGCGGGTGTTGTGTTCAGTCTTCACGGGGCACCTCCAGTGCGGTCCAGTCAGAGCGTTTGTCTAGGGTGAGGGCGGGTGGCCTTTCGAGCCGATTCCCTGTTGCTTAAAACGGGTTAAACCGCGATTCAGGTCATGAGTCAAGCGCCAACCGCCTGACGGCCGTTTCCGGATGGCTGGGAGGGACGCTTGCCCGAGCCCTTGCGGTTCTCGTAGAAATCGTCCAGCCAGTCGTCGGGGTGCAGCGCGCCTTCGGAGACGCCCTTCTGAGCGACTTTCCGGGCCAGGACCTGGTGCAGGATCTCGATGTTGTCGGTCGATGCCGAGATCACCGCCAGCGAGTCGTCCATGCCGCGCAGGTTGAGCTGGCAGACGCTGGATGCATGGCCCTGCTTCACCAGGAAGCAGCGGGAGCGCTCGTCGAGGCTCTTAACCACTTGGTACTCGGCTTCGGTGAGCTTCAGGCCTTCGACGTAATCGTCGCGGTTGGCGTTCGGATTGGGCAGCAGGATCATGGTTGCGGTCTGCTCGATGAGCGCCGCCGCGATCGAGCTCTTCAGCGCGTCCTCGGGACTCTGCGTGGCGAAGATACCCAGGCCATTTTGCTTACGGATGGTCTTCTGCTTGTTCTTGGCGAATTCCTTCAGGCCGCCCTCGCCGTCGAGGATCTTCCAGAACTCGTCCATGACGTAGATCAGCGGACGGCCGTCGATCAGCTCTTCCAGTCGGTGCAACAGGTAGTTGATCACCGGCACGCGGACTTCGGGATTGTCGATGATGTCGGTGTAGTCGAAGCCGATGATGTTGGCTTTCTGCAGGTCAATGGTGTCCTGCGCGTTGTCGAAGACCCAGCCCAGCGAGCCGGCATTGGTCCACTTGCGCATGCGCGCGAAGAGGCCGTCGTCGCCCATGTTGGGCAGGCTCTTCTGGAAATTGGTCATGCTGCGCAGGTGCATCGGCGTATCGAGCATGTTCTCGACCGCACGGAAGATGTCTTCCTCATCGCGCGAGGTGTATTCCTTCTTGCCGGCCAGGACCTTGATCAGGTCGGCGAGGAACTGGACGTTGGCCTCGTTGCGTTGGCACTGGAACGGGTTGAAGCCGGTGGGCTGGCCGTTCTCGAGGGCGAGGTAGTTGCCGCCGCAGGCGCGCACGAAGATTTCGGCGCCGCGATCCTTGTCGAAGAAGAAGATCGTCGGGCACGGCTCGTATTTCTGCACCTGGCTGAGCAGGAAATTGATGAGCGCGGTCTTGCCGGTACCGGACTTGCCGATGACCATGGTATTGGCGATCGCCTTCTCGCCGAGCGAGTTCTCGGCCGGATGGGTCGCATGGAAATTGAAATAGTACGGCTGGCCGTTGGTGGTCTGCAGGGTGGTGACGCACTGCCCCCACGGGTTGTTGTCGCGCTTGCCGGACGCGAAGTTGTGCAGCGGCGAGAGTCCCAGGAAGTTGAGCGAACTGACGTTCGCGATGCGGGTGCGGAATTTCCAGTTGGAGGGCAACTGCGAATAGAAGGAGGCCGAGATCGCGAGATCTTCCTTGGCCGACACGAAACCGCCGTTGGACAGCTCCGCGCGCGTGGACGCGACGCGCTGGCTGAGCAGTTCCTGGCTGTCGGCGTAGATGGCGATGATGAAATGGTATTCGCCGAGCACGAAGTTGCCCGAGGACAGCTGGTCCATCGCATAGTCGAGTTCGACGATCTGGCTGACCGCCTTGTCGCCCGAGGAAATCATCATGCCCTTCGTTCGATCGAGCACCTTGAGCGCGTCGTGTCGCCCCATCGGGCTGAACGAATGGGTGATGACATACTCGAAGTCCATGTATTTCAGGCCGTTGAGGATGCCCGGATAGGTGGCGTCGCAGTATTCCTTCACGTTGAGGATGGCGCCGTAGTGGTTCACGCCGTTCGGCGTGGTCACCACGTAGTCGCCGCTCTTGGCGGAGAACATGTGCCGGCTCACCGGCAGATAGTTGTAGATCGGCGCGTGCAGCACCGGCACCGGTTCCTCGATGCGGTTGAGCACGTAACCGAGGAACTCCAGGGTTTCGGAAAAGACGACGCCGTTGGCGCCTTCGTACATGCCCAGACGATAGGGGGAATAATCCTTGATCACCGCTTCGACATTGCTGGCGAGCTCCATCAGCTTGGTGATGGCCTGCTCTTCCTCCGCCTTGAGCTTGGCGTGATCGGCATTCTTCTCGACGAACCGCTTACCGCCGACCACGGGGCGATAGATCATGGTCAGGTAGAGGTCGTTCTGCATGATCTTCTGCGAGGAGAGCGCGCTGTAATAGGCGTCCGACATCTCCTGGTTGAAGCGGTGGCGGAACTGGCTCTTGACGTTGATCCTGCGACGACGGCGGATGTCGTGCACCCAGAACGCCACGTTGACGAAATCCGGGGCGCGGAGGGTCTGCAGCAGGCGATTGAAGGTGTTGTGCCTGTGCTCGATCTCCCATTCCTCGCGACCGACGAACGGCAGGCCTTCGAGATGCCAGGACAGCAGGTAATCGCCGTCCCGGGTCTTGATGACCGTGGGCGAGACGTGCGAGGAAAACGGGATGAATTCGCTGATCGGCGTATCGGAGGTGAACATGCGGTCTTCGCGAAAGGTCTGGGCGGTCGGAACTGCGGACGTGCGGCCGATGCGTGTCAGGGCATCGGAAGGTAAAAATGGCGGGCGAATGTCGCACGCTGTTCAAAACACGGGAACCCGGTCTCGTGGAGACCGGGTACCGCGTCGGAGCCACCGCGACGCCGTGCGACGTCGCGAATGCCTCACCTGGCCCGGGACATCCCGGCCTTCGGGTTCGCCGGACCGGTCATTCGACCGGACAGATAGAACGGACCCGTGAGGCGGCGGGGCGCACCGGGCGCCGTGCTGCGATGGTTCTGCGGGGAGAACACCCACATGCCATCGTGCTTCTGCTGGTTCTTCGCCTTCAGCCTGAACTGGAGGTTGAGCCACAGCAGATTGAAGATCATCTCGTCCCGCCGCGCCATCTGCCGCATCGCGAAGATCACGATCGGAATCAGCAGCAGGAACTGCAGCCCGAAGTACATCGCGAGCAGCAGCGACCCGCCCGCACCGACGAAGAAGGGCACGTAAGGCACGCCCATGAACATCGCCGGACGGGTGCAGCCGCGGAACAGGACATTCTTATGCATACAGCGGCAGGACGGCGTTCACGATGGCGAAGATGTCACCCTCGCCGGTGCAGTCGGAACTGGCGCTGCTGCCAAGCAGCATCTTCGCGATCTGGCCGGCGGCACCGATCAGCAGGCCACCGATGAGGATCGGGGCGACGTCGGAAATGCGCTTGTGGGCGAAGGCGATCTGGTAGCCGGCGAAGATGATCGCGATGGTCACGACAGCCAGCGACACGATGTTCAGGATGCTGGTGATGTTCTGCATGAAACCGCAGGCCTTGCCATCGGAGCCGGCGAAGGCGAACGCGAGGTTCGGCAGGGCCAGGGCGGCGACGAAGACGAGTGCCGTCATCGCGGCGGACAGGTGGCGCTTGGCGTCGTGATTGATGATCTTCATGGGACTTCTCCTTGGGGTTTGGTGGGGTGGAACCTGGGGCTTGCATTGCCGGCCCGGGCCGGCTCGGGGGTTGAAAAGGGTCAGAACACGAAGGCACGATCCTGCGACGGCGCATTCAGGATCATGGCACGATCGGGTATCGGGACTTGAGACGAGGCATCGGGTCGCACGGTCGTCGTCGTGGCGGCGGGCGCACCTGCGACCACCGGCGGTGGCGTCGCGCTCGCGACGTTCACCGCATTGACGGGCACGGCACGACCGACCTCGATCGCCACCGCCCTGCCGGCAGGCTGGACACTGGGGAGATCGACCGAAGCCGGCACGGGCATCCGGACCGGCTCGGGCTGACGCGAGGCGGCTTCCAGAAGGCGATCGATGGACTCGGGTGCGGTCGTGCCGACGGCATCGACGCGGGACGGCTCCGACACGATGCGCGCGGCCCAGCCGGGACGCTGCGCAGAGGCCGGCTGAGGCGCCGCCTGGGCGGGCATAGCGCTTTCGGCATCCGCGCGGCGATGGAGCGGATGTCGCGCCACCGGCATGCTGCGGCGCGACTCACGGCTGACGACATCGATCGCCGGGGCGTCCGTGGACTCGCTGGACTCCCTGCCCTGACGCAGCGAGGCATAGATCTTCTGGACGTAGCCGTGGCGGAAGCCCGTGGAGAAATTGCCGGAGTAGTAGCAACTGAAGGACTTGCCCCAGTCGCGGCCGGCGCGGTGGTAGCACTCGGCCAGAATCTTCGAACCCGCGCGCAGGTTCGCGCAGGGTTCGAAGGCCTCCTCGTACGAGCCGAGCCCGTACTTGTCGAGGTTGTACCGGTTGACCTGTGCGAGGCCGATCGAAAAATTGAAGCCACGACCTTCGAGCATGCGCACGGTCGCAAGGGCTTCGGGAAGATTCCTGGGCTGGCGCACGAGACGACCGCCTACCACGCCGATGGCGTATCGGTTGTAGGAGGACTCGACTCGAACCACGTGGTGCATGACTTCGGATGGTACGGCCAGTCCCTGGCAGCCCATCAATTCCATACCGGGCAACAATGCACTGCCCTCCCATACCGGGCGACGGTCTGCGTCGCGCCTTTCATGCCAGCAATGTGGGCCATCCCCTGTCCTCCATTTGCCCAGTCCAATATCCACAGGGCCGCTCAGCCTGTCAACGAAAAGGGCTTGCTGATCATACCCTAAACGGCGCACTACGTCGCAGAATGGAACCATCGAGGCCCTTCGACTATGCGCCCGCGCATGGTGATCCCTTCCGACACGCCCCGAACACCCTCGCGGCGGGTGCAGCATGTCTCGAAAAGATAGAGAACAGGCTCTAAGATCCAATCCGTCGATCTGGGGAGGCGTGCATGCGAGGATGGCCGGAAGCGGTTTCAATTGAAACCATGATCCATGCAGTCGCACCAACCGCATCGCGCACCACACCCCGCGCCCCCGAAGACCTCGTCCGCACACTCCGGTACGATGCGCGACGCCGCTTCGGCAGTTCGTTCCGCCCCTTCCCTCGCCGTCACGCCCCCGCCTGCCCGCCTCCGGGGCGCGCACGGGCCGCCCGTTCACCGCAGGACGCCGCAACGTGAGCCAACAGAACACCCAAGCCAAACTGATCTTCCTCGGCGCGCTGCTGCTGGCCGCCGTCGTCGCCGGCCTCTACCTCTCCGGCTACATCCTGTTGATGCGCCTGAAGCTGCCGCAATCGCCGCCGCTGGCCTGGGACACCTGGCTGGGCTACTGGAAGGTGATCGACCTGCCGCAGGTCGCGCCCTACGTGCAGAAGATCAAGTCGAGCGGCGCGTTCGGCTTCGGCATTCCCCTGGTGACCTGGCTGGCCCTGCTGTTCCTGGCCCTGAAGCCGAAGCCGAAGTCGCTGCATGGCGACGCACGCTTCGCCAGCGGCGGCGACCTGTCGGAGAAGGGATTCTTCAAGTCGCCCGCCAACGGCATCGTGGTCGGCAAGTTCGGCGGCAAGCTGCTGCGCCTGGGCGGCCAGCAGTTCGTGATCCTCGCCGCGCCGACCCGCTCGGGCAAGGGCGTGGGCATCGTGATCCCGAACCTGCTCGACTACCAGGAATCGATGGTGGTCCTGGACATCAAGCAGGAGAACTTCGACCTGACCAGCGGCTGGCGCCAGAGCCAGGGTCACGAGATCTACCTGTTCAACCCGTTCGCCGAAGACCGCCGCAGCCATCGCTGGAACCCGCTGACCTACGTGTCCAAGGATCCGGCATTCCGCGTGTCCGACCTGATGAGCATCGCCGCGATGCTGTATCCGGACGGTGCCGAGGACCAGAAGTTCTGGGTCAGCCAGGCGCGCAATGCGTTCATGGCCTTCACCCTCTACCTGTTCGAGAAGTACGACGACGACCAGAAGATCGGCTTCCCGTTCTCGAAGGCGCCGTCGCTGGGCGCGGTGTACCGGCTGTCCTCGGGCGACGGCCAGAGCGAGCTCAAGCCCTTCCTCAAGGACCTGTCGCAGCGCCCGTTCCTGAGCAGCCACGCGAAGACCGCCTTCGCCGGCATGCTGTCGCAGGCCGACGAAACCTTCGCCTCGATCCTCGGCACCTTCAAGGAACCGTTGAACGGCTTCATCAACCCCATCCTGGATGCGGTGACCAGCGCCGACGACTTCCTGCTCACCGACGTGCGCAAGAAGAAGATGACGATCTACATCGGCATCCAGCCGAACAAGCTGGCCGAGAGCCGGCTGATCATCAACCTGTTCTTCAGCCAGCTCATCAACCTCAACACCAAGGAGCTGCCGCAGAACAACAAGGAGCTCAAGCATCAGTGCCTGCTGCTGATGGACGAGTTCACCGCCATCGGCAAGGTCGACATCATCGCGACCGCCGTGTCCTACATGGCCGGCTACAACATCCGCCTGCTGCCGATCATCCAGAGCATGTCGCAGCTGGACGCGACCTACGGCAAGGACCTGTCGCGGACGATGATCACCAACCACGCGATGCAGATCGTCTATGCGCCGCGCGAGCAGCAGGACGCCAACGACTACTCCGAGATGCTCGGCTACACCACGGTGCGCAAGGACAGCTTCACCCGCGGCCGCGAATTCAGCCGAAGCGAGTCCGAGGAGCGTCGCGCGCTGATGCTGCCGCAGGAGTTGAAGGCGATCGGCTTCGACAAGGAGATCTTCTTCTACGAAGGCATCCCGCATCCGGTGCTGTGCGACAAGATCAAGTATTTCCAGGACAAGTACTTCACCCAGCGGCTGATGCCGGCGGCCAAGGTGGAGCCGATGGACATCAAGGTCTGATCGAAGCGTGACGGATGCCACGGCACGCCACCTGTGCGTGTCGTGGCTGCAGCACAGCAATGGCGAGCAGGTCGGTGCAAGCGGCAACGGCTCGGCCTATGATCGCGAGACGACCTCCGAGGACTCCCGCCATGACCCGACACGCGCTTTCCGCCGCCCTCGCCCTCGCCTGCCTCGTGCCGCTGGGCGCCTCCGCGGCGGATTACGCCCTCAACTGCGGGCGCGTGTTCGACAGCCGCAACGGGAAGATGCTCGACGCGCGCACGATCGTGATCCGCGACGGCAAGATCGCCGAAGTGCTCGCGGGCCGCGTCGAAGCGCCATCGGGCACGAAGGCGATCGATCTCTCCGGCCATACCTGCAGCCCCGGCTGGACCGACCTGCATGTGCACCTCGGCAGCCAGTCCAGCCCTCGCAGCTACGAGGAAGGCTTCCGCCTGAGCGACATCGATTTCGCCCTGCGCGGCGTGAGCTACGCACGCAAGACGCTGATGGCCGGTTTCACCAGCGTGCGCGACCTCGGCGGCAACGAAGCGCCGCACCTGCGCGACGCGATCAACCAGGGCCTGATCGACGGCCCGCGCATCTGGGCCGCAGGCAAGTCGATCGCGACCACCGGCGGCCACGCGGACCCCACCAACGGCATGAACTCCGCGCTACAGCACCTCGTCGGGCCGCCGGGTCCGACCGAGGGCGTGATCAACTCGGTCGAGGACGCGCGCCAGGCCGTGCGCCAGCGCTACAAGGAAGGCAGCGACGTCATCAAGATCACCGCGACCGGTGGCGTGCTCAGCTACGCGCGTTCGGGCGATGCCCCGCAGTTCACAGTCGACGAGATCCGCTCGGTGGTCGACACCGCGAAGGATTACGGCTATCGCGTCGCAGCGCATGCGCACGGCGCCGAAGGCATGAAGCGTGCGGTGCTCGGCGGCGTGACCACGATCGAGCACGGCACCTACATGGACGCGGAAATCATGACGCTGATGAAGCAGAAGGGGACATGGTACGTGCCGACGATCTCGGCCGGACGCTTCGTTGCCGACAAGGCGAAGATCGACGGCTATTTCCCCGAGATGGTGCGCCCGAAGGCGGCGCGGATCGGCGCGCTGATCCAGGAGACCGCCGGCAAGGCGCATCGCAACGGCGTGAAGATCGCGTTCGGCACCGATGCCGGCGTCGGCCCGCACGGCGACAATGCGCGCGAGTTCGTGCTGATGGTGGAAGCCGGCATCCCGGCCGCGTACGCACTGCAGTCCGCGACGATCCATGCCGCCGACGTACTGGGCGTGAGCGACCAGGGCGTGATCGAGCCCGGCAAGCGCGCCGACATTGTCGCGATGCCCGGCGACCCGCTGTCCGACATCAGCGCGACGCAGCGCGTCGACTTCGTCATGAAGGACGGCGCGATCTACCGGCGTCCCGGCCAGGAGCAGTGAGCATGTCGATGGAATGGGCCGGCTACACTGCGGCGGCGATGACCACCCTCGCCTTCGTGCCGCAGGCATGGAAGACCATCCGCACCAAGGACACCCGCAGCATCTCGCTGGGCATGTACGTGGTGTTCACCGCCGGCATCGCGATGTGGCTGGTCTACGGCATCGCGCTGGATTCGATGCCGATGATCCTGTCCAACATCGTCACCTTCATTCTGTCGGCGACGATCCTGGGGCTGAAGCTCAAGCACGGCTGAAGCGCGGCGCGAACGCGACCCACAGCAGCCACGCCACGAAGGCCGCCCGCGGTGCGAACGCCGCGAGCGCGCCCGGCCATGGCAACAAGACCAGCAGCGGTATCGCGACCGCCACCACGGCCGCGAGCACGCGCAGATGGCGTACGGGCGCCGCCCGAACCAGCAAGGCTGCGCCGCTCGTACCCGCGATCCACCACAGGGTCCACGCCAGCGCATGCATCGCGTTCGACGCGGCACCGACATCGCTTGGATCCAGCGGCAGCAAGCCCTGCGCAGCGAACGCGAGGCCAGACAGCGTCATGAGTTGCACGCCGATGCGCGCCGGCCAGCGCGCGTCCGCAGGCAAGGCCGAGCGCAGGCGCCACATCGCCACCATCGCCAGCATGCCGGGCAGCACGAAGGCGCAGAGATTGAACGCGAGCGCGCGCGGCACGCCCTCCGCGCCGAGCAGCGCCAGCGGGAATTCGCGGTGCGAGTAGCCGTCGAGCAGCAGTGCGAACACGAAGACCGCGGCGAGATGAAGCACCAGCGCGAGGGCACCGGGCAGGATCGATCGGCGCATCATTCAGTCTCCTTCCACTGGAACACGTCTTCGACGCCGACCCCAAACGCGCGGGCGATGCGGAATGCCAGTTCCAGCGATGGCGCATACCTGCCCGCTTCCAGCGCGATGATGGTCTGCCGCGTGACGCTGCAGGCCTGCGCCAGCGCTTCCTGGGTCATCTCGCCGCGCTCGAAGCGAAAACGGCGGATCTGGTTGAGGATGGATGTGCCGCTCATGCCATATCGCGCCTGTCGCGCCAGTAGTACCCCAGCGTCGCCACGTACTCGCACAGCCAGCCCCACATCAGCGCGAACACCAGCAGATTGCCGATCATCAGCGGCGTGGCCCAGTCGAGGTGTTCCGCTGGCGTGAAGCCGAGCATCACGGCGATGCCGATGACGCAGAAGATCAGCGCGCCGCGCCCCCAGCCGGCGGCTTCGACGGCGATCTCGCGGTCGCGCTCGTCGGCCTCGACCACGCCTTTCAGCCGCGATGCCAGCAACTGCGACAGGATCGTCCAGGCGATCAGCAGCAGCACGAGGTTGCGCCCGACCGCGCTGGCGCCGGGGTTGCGCAGGAACGCCGCGTCGTTGAAGACATGGAGATTCGAGAGGAAGTAGGCGATGGCGACCAGGGTGAAGCCCGCGCCGACCCGCGCTTTCCATTCCGCCGGCGACGCCGCACGGGCCAGCGCCTCGCGCGGCAGCCGCGACACGGCGTGCAGCAAGACCCAGGCGCTGCCGACCAGCAGGACCATCCCCACGTTCCCGGTATCCCAGCCGAACAGCCGGTCCGGCCCTGCCAGCAACAGCCACAGCGCCACGCCCGCCAGCACGATCAAGCTCCAACGCCCGCCTTCCCAGCCTTTCATATGTCACTCCGAACAGACGAAATGTAATGCAGAGATTACATTCGACCTTTCCGATGTCAAGTACACCTGACATCCATTGCCGACGAACGGATCGAATCGACCTGGGCGACCTTGGAAATCCCCGTGGCTGGCACAATCTCCGGCCGATCACCTCCAGGAAGCCTCCTCCATGTCCGCCACCACGCCCCACGTCTTCGATGCGACCGCCGAAGGGTTCGAAACCGATGTCCTGAAGCGCTCGATGGAGACGCCGGTCCTGCTCGATTTCTGGGCGGAGTGGTGCGGCCCCTGCAAGACCCTCGGCCCGGTGCTCGAGAAGCTGGCCGCCGAGTACAACGGCGCCTTCGTGCTGGCCAAGGTCGATGTCGAGGCCCAGCAGGAGCTCGGCGCGGCCTTCCAGATCCGTTCGATCCCGACCGTCGTACTGGTCAAGGACGGGCAACTGGCCGACGGCTTCCAGGGCGCCCTGCCCGAGGGCCAGCTGCGCGAGTTCCTGAAGCATCACGGCATCGAGCCGGGCGAAGCCGCGCCGGCAGCGGCGCCGGAAGAAGACGCGGCGACGGCTGCGGTGGATCCGAGGGCCGAAGTCGCCCGCCTGCGGGAGGCCATCGCGGCCGAGCCGGACAAGGCCGAACTCAAGCTCGATCTCGCCCTGGCCCTGCTCCAGGCCGGCGAAGCGCAGGAAGCCGGGCGGCTGCTCGACGCCCTGCCCGCCAATCTGGAGACCGACGACCGCGCGGTGCGCGCCCGCGCCCGCCTCGGCTTCGCGGCCCTGCTCAAGGACGCGCCCGGCATCGACGCACTGCAGGCCGCGATCGCCGCGGACGGGAACGATCTGGGCGCCCGTCATCTGCTCGGCGTGCACCATATCGTGGCCGGGCGCTCGGAGGACGGGCTGGAACAGTTCATCGAGATGCTCCGTCGCAACAAGCAGTTCGAGGACGGCCTGCCGCGCAAGACCCTGATCGATGCCTTCCGCGTGGTCGAGGACGAAGACTTGGTCGGCCGGTACCGCCGAAAGATGTCGGCCCTGCTGCTGGTCTGATCGCGCATGCCTCGCGCACTGGGCGCGCGCACGCTGCGCCGCGTGATGAACCTGTGGCCGCCGTTTCTGTTCAGCGGCGTCCACGTCCACCGGATCGCAGACGACTGGCGATCCGCCGAAGTCCACCTGCGTTCCCGCCCGTGGAACCGCAACTACGTCGGCGTGCATTTCGGCGGCAACCTGTTCTCGATGACCGACCCGTTCTGGATGCTGCTCACCCTGAACGCGCTCGGCCCCGACTACATCGTCTGGGACAAGGCCGGCGAGATCGAATTCCTCAAGCCCGGAAAGGGCAAGGTCGTCGCCCGTTTCGCGCTCGACGACGCGACCCTGGACGAGATGCGCGCCGCCACCGCCGGTGGCGACAGGCACCTGCGCTGGATGCAGGCCGAGGTGATCGACGCGCAGGGCGACGTCGTCGCCCGCGTGCGCAAGCAGTTGTACATCCGGCGCAAGCGCGAGCGCGGTTCAGCCTGAAGGTGGGCCGGGCAAAGAGGCGAAACCCGCCTCCGACCTACGAAAAAGCCCCTACGTGCCCCCCCCCGACTGATGACCGGAGGGCACACCTCGCTGAATCCAACCCGCGAAAGACTCGCCCCATGACCCATCCCGTTCAGTTGTCGTGAGAACACCGTCATGAACCGGCCGACCACGCCGATTCACTCCCCCTCCCGGCTTGGGTATTCTCGCCGGGTAAGCAGGGGGAGTGTTGCATGGGTTCCATTCAGAAGGACAAGGAACACCCGCAGGAGCCGTTGCCGGAGATCGCCGGCTACAAGCTCGTGCGCGTGCTCGGCCATGGCGGCATGTCGACGGTCTACCTCGGCCAGCAGCTGTCGCTGGGCCGGGACGTCGCCATCAAGGTCATGCGCCCGGAGGTGGTCACCGACGAGGTGGGCCGCCGCCGGTTCGACAACGAGGCGCGCACCGTCGCGCGCCTGGATCATCCGCACATCGTGCGGATCCACGACTTCGGCCGGACGAAGGACGGGCAGCCGTACCACGTGATGCAGGTGTTCCCGCGCGGCCACCTCGGCAAGCGCAACCTGACCCGCGACGAATCGCGGATCCGGCAGATCCTCGAAGCGCTGCTGTCCGCCCTCGCCTTCGCGCACAGCCGCGGCGTGGTGCACCGCGACGTGAAGGCCGAGAACGTGCTCTTCGACGAGGCCGAACGCCCGATGCTCACCGATTTCGGCATCGCGCTGCGCCGCGGCTACGGCTCGCGCGTGACCACCGCCGGCATCGCGGTCGGCAGCACCGCATACATGGCGCCGGAACAGGCGCGCGGCACCGAAGTCGACCTGCGCGCGGACCTGTACAGCCTGGGCGTACTGGCCTGGGAAATGCTGACCGGCAGCCTGCCCTATGAGGCCGACGATGGCCTGTCGATGGTGCTCAAGCACGCGCAGGACCCGATCCCGCGGCTGCCGCCGCACCTGGCGCACTGGCAGCGTTTCTTCGATCGCGCGCTGGCCAAGCAGCCGAACGATCGCTACAGCGACGCGCAGGACATGCTGGACGGGATGCGCAAGGTGCCGCACGCGCAGCGCCAGCCGCTGCGCGCCGCGATCGCGCGCATGCGCGCACGCCTGGGCGCGAAGGAGCTGGCGATCGCGACGCTGGTCGGCACGGTGGCCATCGGCGGCATCGTGGTGCTCCATCGCATCGACCAGCGCAGCAGCGAGGAAGCCTACGCGCGCTTGATGAGCGCGGCCGAGCCGGCCAACGGAACCGCTGCGGTCGGCATCGACCCCACCCGCAGCGCGCCGCTGCCGGACCTGTCCGACGGCATCCTGCGCGGCGCACCGGAATCCGCCGCGCAGAAATACATCACCGCGGCCGAGGCGCAACTGCGCAGCGGTCGCCTGACCAGCCCGGCCGGCGACAATGCCTACGACAGCGTGATGCTGGCCTGGCGCACCGATCCGGGCCATATCGCGCTGCCGGAGGCCAGCGGCAAGCTGCTGGCCTCGCTGGGCAACGAGACCGAGCGGCGCCTGCGCAACGGGGACGACACCGCGGTGCGCGACCTCGTCAGCCGCATGCAGCGACTGGCCGAGCAGGATCGACCGCGCGGCCTGCCGGTGATGATGCAGCTGCGCAAGCGCCTGTCCGATGCGCTCGACAGCCAGATGTCCGGCGCCGAGGAACGCTTCGACCGTGCCGCTGGCGAGCGCGTGGTGGCGTCCGCGAAGAACATCGGACTCGATCGCGAGCAGGTGACCGCGCTGCAGGCCCGCGCCGGCAGGATCGCGCAGCCGGGCGATCGCGTCGCCGATGCGCTGGGCGACATGACCCTGGTCCAGTCCGGCGGCAACAAGCTGGTGGCGATCGCGCGCGGCGCGGTCTCGCGCGACGAATACGCCGCGTTCGCCAGGCTCACCCAGCGCAAGCCCGCGCTGTGCCGCGAGAAGGCTTCGCTGCTGCGCGTGCTGGCGCCGCGCACCTGGGAGACGCCCGGGTTCGAGCAGAGCGGGGGCGGCGCCGTGGTCTGCGTGTCGTGGCAGGACGCCGATGCCTTCGCCCGCTGGCAGAGCCAGCGCACCGGCCATCGCTACCGCCTGCCGACTGCATCCGAGGCGCAGGCGGCAGCGCGCAGCAACGGCGGCAAGCAGGTCTCGGAATGGCTGGGCGAATGCAGCGGCGGCGACTGCGGACAACGCATGGCCGCTGGCCGCAGCTGGCGCGGCGCCGGCGGCGGTCGCCCGCTGGAGGCCGCGCGCGGCTACGACGACGTCGGCTTCCGCCTGGTACGCGAGATGTAGCGCCGGACCGGCCCGCATCGTTCCTTCCAGCGCCCCGAATCGCGGGGCGCAACGCATACAATCGCGGCATGTCCTCTCCCACGTCGTTCAATCGCCGGCTGCAGCGGCTGTTCATCACCGGTCTCCTCACCCTGCTGCCGATCTGGCTGACCTGGGTCGTGGTGAAGTTCGTGTTCCTGATGCTGTCCGAGATCAGCCGGCCGGTGATCGAACCGATGCTGGCCAACCTCGCGGTGGCCGCGAACCTCGCATGGCTGGCGCAGCCCTGGGTGCACGGTGCGTTGGGCGTGCTCGCCACCATCGGCGTGATCCTGCTCTCGGGCTTCATGGCGCGACGGGTCATCGGCCGACGCCTGCTGGCCTGGCTCGAATCGCTGATCCAGCGCATCCCGCTGGCCAGCACCATCTACGGCAGCGCGCGCAAGCTGCTCGACATCCTGCAGACCAAGCCCGACGGCACCCAGCGCGTGGTGCTGATCGATTTCCCGCACACCGAGATGAAGACCCTCGGTTTCGTCACCCGGGTCATGCGCGAACAGGGCACCGGCCGCGAGCTCGCCGCCGTGTACGTGCCGACCACGCCGAACCCGACGTCGGGCTACCTGGAAATCGTGCCGGTCGAGAAGATGACGCCCACGAACTGGTCCGTCGACCAGGCGATGAGCTTCATCATCAGCGGCGGCGCGGTCGCGCCCGAGTTCATTCCCTTCACCGCGCCCGCGGCGACGGACGCCGCGCCATCGAACCCGACGCCATGACCGTCCGCCTCTTCGACGATCGCCCCACCCGCCTGTTCATCGCCCTGGCTGCGTTCTTCTGCGTCAACACCGTGCTGGCCGAATTCATCGGCGTGAAGATCTTCGCGCTGGAGGACACCCTCGGCATCGCGCCGATGGAATGGAACCTGTTCGGCCAGAGCGGCTCGCTCAGTTTCACCGCGGGCACCCTGCTGTGGCCGATCGTGTTCGTGTTCACCGACATCATCAACGAGTTCTACGGCAAGCGCGGCGTGCGGATGATCTCGTGGGTCGCGGTCGCGCTGATCCTGTACGGCTTCGCCTTCGCGTTCGCGGCGATCCACCTCGCCCCCGCCGGCTGGTGGGTCGGCGCCGCGCAGGACCAGGGCGTGCCGGATTACCAGAAGGCGTTCGCCGCCGTGTTCGGACAAGGGCTGTGGACGATCGCCGGCTCGGTGGTGGCGTTCCTGATCGGCCAGCTCGTCGATGTCTCGGTGTTCCACCGCATCCGCCGCGCCACCGGCGAACGCCTCGTCTGGCTGCGCGCCACCGGCTCCACCGCCGTGTCGCAGCTGATCGACAGCTTCGTCGTGCTCTACATCGCCTTCGTGCTCGGTCCGCAGCAGTGGCCGACCTCGCTGTTCCTGGCCGTGAGTTCGGTCAATTACGCCTACAAGATGGCCGCCGCGATCGCGATGATCCCGCTGATCTACCTGATCCGGCGCGGCATCACCGCCTACCTCGGCGCCGAGCGCGCCGCGCAGTTGCGCCACGACGCCGCGCACTGAACGCGCCGAACCGCCGGGCGCGTGACCTTTGGCCGATGCCCCGCCCCCGCTCCGCGGGGGACGCTTGCCGGTGTCCCGCCCTGGCAGCGCATCGCCGGACGGCCTCGACCGCACGCCCCCCCCGGAGTCCCCATGTCCGTCCTTACCCGCCAGTCCCTGCTCGCGCTCGCCGTGGCCGCGAGCCTGATCGCCCTCGCGCCCGTCGCCCCCGCCCAGGCCGCGAAGCCTGCGCAGGGTGCGACTGCGGAATCCAAGGCGCAGCGCCTCGATCGCCTCTATGCCGAATACTGGGAAGAGACCCTCAAGCTCAGCCCGATCCAGGCCACGCTGCAGGGCGACCCGCGCTACAACGACCAGATGCCCGACTTCTACTCGGCCGCATTCCGCGCCGAGGCCCGTGCCTTCAGCGAGCGCTGGCTGAAGAAGGTCGAAGCCATCGGCCCCGCCGGCCTTCAGGGCCAGGACCTGCTGAGCTACGACATCTTCGTCGAGGACATCCGCGACGCGCTCGAGGCGGAGAAGTACCCGGGCTGGATGCTGCCGGTGAACCAGATGGGCAGCCTCGTCACCTATGCCGCCATGTTCGGCTCGGGCACCGGCCCGCAGCCCTTCAAGACCGTGAAGGATTACGACAACTGGCTGGCACGCGGCAATCGCATGCCGGTGCTGATCGACAGCATGATCGACAACATGCGCGCAGGCATGCAGGCCGGCGTGGTGCAGCCGCGGGCGCTGATGGTGAAGGTGGTGCCGCAGATCGACGCGCTGACCCACGACGACCCGACCGACACCCTGTTCTGGGGTCCGATCCAGTCGATGCCCGCCGATTTCAGCGAGGCCGACAAGGCGCGCCTCACCGCGGCCTACCGGGACATGATCGGCAAGCAGGTGATGCCCTCGTTCCGCAAGCTGCGTGCCTTCCTCGCCGACGAATACATGCCGGCCACGCGCGATACCGTCGGCCTGGACAAGCTGCCCGGCGGCGCGGAATGGTACGCGTTCAGCGTGCGCCAGAGCACCACCACCGACCTGACGCCCGCGCAGATCCACCAGATCGGCCTCGACGAAGTCGCGCGCATCCACGGCGAGATCCGCAAGATCATGGCCGAGGTCGGCTTCAAGGGTTCGCTGCAGGACTTCTTCAGGTTCATGCGCGAGGACAAGCAGTTCCAGTACCCGACGGAAGAGGCGCTGCTCGCGCACTACCGCAGCCTCGAAGCGAAGGTGAACGCGCGCATCGGCGAACAGTTCTCGCTGATGCCGAAGGCCGGTTTCGAGATCCGTCCGGTCGAGGCGTTCCGCGCCAAGTCCGCCGCCGGCGGCTCCTACCAGGGCCCCAGCGAGGACGGCTCGCGTCCGGGCATCTTCTACGTGAACACCTACGACCTGCCGACGCGCAAGACCTGGGACGCCGAGGACCTCTACCTGCACGAAGCCGTACCCGGCCACCATTTCCAGATCGCCCTGCAGCAGGAACTCAAGGGCGTGCCCGCCTTCCGCCGCTTCGGCGGCGAGACCGCGTTCGTCGAAGGCTGGGGCCTGTACGCCGAATCGCTGGGCAAGTCGCTGGGCGTGTACGAGAACCCGTACGACCACTTCGGCTACCTGCAGAACGAACTGTGGCGCGCGATCCGCCTGGTGACGGACACCGGCCTGCACAGCAAGGGCTGGAGCCGCGAGCAGGTGATCAAGTACATGCTCGACAACTCCGCCGAGAGCGAGACCCAGGCCACCGCCGAAGCCGAGCGCTACATCGCCTGGCCGGCGCAGGCGCTTGCCTACAAGATCGGCGAGCTGAAGATCCAGGAACTCAAGCAGCGTGCGAAGAAAGCGCTGGGCGCGGCGTTCGACGTCCGCGAGTTCCACGCCGAAGTGCTCAAGGATGGTGCGGTGCCGCTGTCTGTGCTGGAAGCGAAGGTCGACCGCTGGATCGCGACGAAGGCAGGTTGATCCACACAGGGCATCCGATGGAAGTCCGGATGGTGCCGCCCGAGTGGCGGCGCCATCGTCGTGCGGCTCAACGCGACTTGCTGCCGCGCATCCGCAACATCGCCTCCGGTGGCGCGAAGGCATCGCTGCGCGCCATGCCCCAGTAGTCGCGGAACACCGCGTGTTCGCTCATCCCGCCGGCGAGCAGTTCGCCGGGTTCGAGGAAACGGAACAGGGCCGCGAGCGAACGCACCTCGGTCGGCGAGACGCGGCGCAGGATGTGTTCCGGTCCGAGCTGCGACGGGTGCTCCAGCCCGGCGGCGCAGAGCAGTTCCTTCAACGCATGCAGCGTGTGGCGATGGAACCGGTACACGCGCATCGACTTGTCGTCGACATCGAGATTGCGCCAGCGCGCCGGATCCTGGGTCGCGATGCCGGTCGGACAGCGGCCGGTGTGGCAGCTGTGCGCCTGGATGCAGCCGAGGGCGAACATGAAGCCGCGCGCGGCATTGCACCAGTCCGCGCCCATCGCCATCGTGCGCGCGATGTCGAAGGCGCTGGCGATGCGGCCCGCCGCGCCGACCTTCACCCGATCGCGCAGGTCCAGGCCGACCAGGGTGTTGTGCACCAGCATCAGCGCCTCGTGCATCGGCACGCCGACGTGGTCGATGAATTCCGCCGGCGCGGCGCCGGTGCCGCCCTCGCCGCCGTCGACGACGATGAAGTCCGGCAGGATCCCGGTCTCGCGCATCGCCTTCGCGATGCCGAACCATTCCCAGGGATGGCCGATCGCCAGCTTGAAACCCGTCGGCTTGCCACCGGACAGCGCGCGCATCCGCGCGACGAATTCCAGCAAGCCGACCGGCGTGGAAAAGGCCGAATGCCGTGGCGGCGACACGCAGTCCACGCCCATCGGCACGCCACGCGTCAGCGCGATCTCCGCGCTGACCTTCGCTGCCGGCAGCACGCCGCCGTGGCCGGGCTTGGCGCCCTGGGACAGCTTGAGTTCGATCATCCTGACCTGCGGATCGCGCGCGTTCTCGATGAAACGTTCTTCGCTGAAACCGCCATCGTCGCGACGGCAGCCGAAGTAGCCGCTGCCGATCTCCCACACCAGATCGCCGCCGTGCTCGCGATGGTAGGGCGAGATCGAACCCTCGCCGGTGTCGTGATAGAAACCGCCGCGCTTCGCGCCGGCGTTCAAGGCGCGGATCGCATTGGCCGACAGCGAGCCGAAGCTCATCGCCGAGATGTTGAAGACGCTGGCGTCGTAGGGCTGCGCCGATTCGCCGCCGATGCGGATGCGGAAATCATCCGAGGCCACCTGCGCCGGCAGCATCGAATGGTTCACCCACTCGTACTCGTCGCCGTAGACGTCCTGCTGCGTGCCGAACGGGCGCGTGTCGTTCACGCCCTTCGAACGCTGGTAGACCAGTGCGCGCTGCTGGCGGGAATACGGTACTTCGGCGGTATCGGACTCGATGAAGTACTGGCGCATCTCGGGGCCGATGGATTCCAGCCCGTAGCGGAAGTGCGCGAGGATCGGATAGTTGCGCCGCAGCGTGCTGCGCGTCTGCAGCAGATCGAGCGTGCCCAGCAGCGCGAAGGCGCCGAACAAGCCGATCGTCCAGGCCCATCCGCTGCCCCAGGCCACTGTCGCGGCGATCGACAGCGCGGTGAGCAGCCAGGCAGCAGCATAAGTGGCGTAGCGCGACATGGTGACTCCTGCGAATGATGCATCGCGCGGACGAACCCGACGAGCGGATTGATCTTGTGCCCGGGGTGGGACTCGAACCCACATACCCTTTCGAGTGGGGGATTTTAAGTCCCCTGCGTCTACCGTTTCGCCACCCGGGCAGCGCGCATAGCGTGCCTGAGCGATCGCGCGTTGGAAACATCCGGCATGGGCCGGCCCGCTCCAGCGCCTTTTCCCGGGCAACAAAAAACCCGCCGGAGCGGGTTTTCGTTTGAAGCTGCTGAAACTTGGAGGCCTGGGTCGGAATCGAACCGGCGTACGCGGATTTGCAATCCGCTGCATAACCACTCTGCTACCAGGCCAGAGATTGCATTTTGAGGCTGATCCGATGACGGAATCAATCCTCGAAACCCATTTTCCTGATGGATTCCCTTGAAACAACAAACCCCGGCGAACCGGGGCTTGCTTGAATCTGGAGCGGGAAACGAGACGTTTACTAGGACAGTAAGTCGTTGATTCCCAAGCTCTTTCTTCGCCGAGGTGGCCAGCGAAGACCTATATTGTAGCCTAGTTTTTCGCCTCCGCCAACAAGATCGTCCAAAGAGTTCCACTGGCGTCCATAGACCCACACTCAGCACACCCGACCCACACTCGTCACAACGTCGTCAGCGACGGTCTCGAACTGGCCGCCTGTGCCCTGCTCTCGGCACCCGCACCGCTACCGCGATGACGTCCAGGTCGACCCTCTCGGTGCTGGCTCCGTTCGGATGCCAGCTACGAGCTACATGCACCGCGCATTGCGTAGCTCGTCCGCGCAAATCATGCAGGAAGAACGCGCACCCTAGTCGTGGCGCGTCAGCGCGCGATTCTTTGTCGCTATATCAGGATGCCGGGCAAGCATCACAGGCTGGGGGTTCACCGCGTCCTTGTGGACGTCGGGCAGCGATTGCGAGCCCTTCGCGCCTCGTAAAACCGTTGGCATATCAGGCCATACCCAGACGGTTTTGCAGAACCCGTAACTTCTTACGACGCTGATAGCGTGAGCGTCACTGTCGAGTCTGCGTCCCGATGCTCGACCTTCTAATCGACGGATTTTTGCACATCGAGCACACGACAGCTACCAGTAGCGCGAACTGGTGAGAAGCACTCAAGCCCCATGACGAAGCGGGTCACATGACCCGCTTCACGCACAGACAACAGGCCGACCATGAGGTTGGCACCAAAGGAGTCGGCCATGTAGTTCTCCTGGAAGGAGATGGGAGCATGAACAACAATGCACCAACATCAAAGGTGTTCTATTGCCCGATCGAAGCGTCCATCCGCTGGGCCGGGCTGCTGCGGTATGAGCAGGTGATTCTGGCCTCTATTTCGTCGTCACGGAACCTGCCGCAGTCACTCGACTGCCCGCGCTGGGGCGAACTGCGGCTGTACACCGAGCGCATCTATGACGGCATCCTCAATGGGGAACTGCCCTTCGGGCGGGACGGCATCACGACGCACGACACCGAACTGATCGACTCTCCCGACCTCACCGTCCGCCATGTCGATCTGAAGCGCTGGATGCGCCAGCACTACCCCGAGCAGCGACCAAGCTTTCTCTTCTCTCGCAGCGAACGCATTGCTCACCCCTCCATCTCTCTGGAAACCGGGCAAGCCATGCTGGTCGAACGACAGGCTCTCAAATCCGCCTTGGAGCAGTCCAAGCGCCAACTTCGCGAGCTGCAGGACAAGCACGACGCGCTGCTCAAGCAGTCCACGGTGATTCCCGCCTGCGCGCAGTGCCCGATCAGCGATCGGGCCGAGGCCACCTACCTGAACATCATCGGGAGCATGCTGGAGCTGATGCTCGGCCAGTCGCCCTCGGGCGCGCCGTACTCCAGCTTCAAGACGCAGGAGGCCGTGGTCAGCGCACTGGTCGCCCATCACCACGGCGTCATGGGGATCGCCGAGCGGACACTGAACGGCAAGTTCGCCACGGCCAGGCGCCGGCTGCATAGCGCCACGCTCTGAGGATTTCCAGCTTGTATGTGCAGTCGCGGAGATTGCATTTGCAATGTCTTTCCGCAGCCGTGTCTATTGAATAGAGGTCACGCCAACAAACGCCCCTGAGCGTTCAGGAGTGACCGCCATGTCGCAAACACCTGTACTGCCACCGAACGAGCGCCGCATCCTGCGGCTGGAAGAAGTCGAAGCGAAGTCCGGCTTCAAGCGTGCCCACATCTACAACCTGATGAAGAAGCGCCAGTTCCCGCAGGCGCTGCGCCTGGGTGTGCGTGCCGTGGGCTGGGATTCCATCGAGATCGATCAGTGGATCGACGAGCGCGTCAATAGCCGAGCCTGATCCGTTCTCCCGCGGACTTTCCATCCTCACACGGAGAACGCCATGCAGGTCGTGTCCATCATTTCAACGAAAGGTGGCGTCGGCAAGACCACGACGGCCGCAAACCTGGGCGGACTCGCTGCGGACGCGGGACTGCGCGTGCTGCTGCTCGATCTCGACGTGCAGCCCACCCTGTCGTCGTACTACGAACTGACCCACCGCGCGCCTGGCGGCATCTATGAATTGCTGGCCTTCAACGAGCGCGACCTCGACCAGCTCGTGTCCCGCACAATCATTTCGGGTCTGGACCTGGTGCTCTCCAACGACCACCTGGGCGAGTTGAACACCTTGCTGCTGCACGCGCCGGACGGGCGCCTGCGGCTGCGGCACCTGCTGCCGGTTCTGGCTCCCCTCTATGACCTGGTGCTGATCGATACCCAGGGCGCGCGCTCGGTGCTGCTGGAGATGGCGGTGCTCGCCTCCGATCTCGCGCTGTCGCCCGTGACCCCGGAAATCCTCGCTGCCCGCGAACTACGGCGCGGCACCATGCAGTTGCTGGAAGACATCGCGCCATACCGGCACCTTGGCATCGAGCCGCCGCCGCTGCATCTGCTCATCAACCGTGTCCACCCGGTTTCGGCGAACGCTCGGCTGATTCAGCAGGCCTTGCGCGACCTGTTTCAGGACCACGCCGGCATCCGCGTGCTGGCCACCGACGTGCCGGCCATCGAAGCCTATCCGCGCGCCGCAACGCGTGGCCTGCCGGTGCATCGGGTCGAGTACCGCCAGCCACCGGGCAGAGTCGCCCCCGCCGCGCTCGACACCATGCGCGGCCTCGCTGGCGAACTGTTCCCGCAATGGCAGCACCGATTTACCGCGGTGTCCGGCCGCCCGCCATTCCCTCTTGATACCGGGAGGCCCCATGGCGAACGCACATGAACTGGCCCGAGGCCATAAGCGGCTGCGCGCCCTGATCGAGTTCGCGGTCGGCGAGGGTTGGCACGTCAAGCGCACACCGGGCGGGCACTTGAAGTTCACCAAGGCCGGCTGCGCTGCCATCTACACCAGTTCGACCGCCAGCGACCACCGGGCGGCCCTCAATGCGCGGGCGCAGATCCGCCGCGCCGAGCGCGAGGCCCGATCCCGAGCGCGGGGAGGCCGCCATGGCTGAAATGACCTCCCAGCAGATGGCCGGCAAGCTGCTCGCGGCCGGGTTCGAGCGCAGCGGCCCGTCCACCTCGGCCTTGAGCGACCCGATCGCCGACACGCCCATGGTCGTGACCCTGGACCAGTTGCGTCCCTACGACCACGATCCCAGGAAGAAGCGCAACCCGGCCTACGAGGACATCAAGGCGTCCATCCGCGAGCGTGGCCTTGATGCAGCGCCGGCCATCACCCGGCGCCCGGGCGAGGACCACTACATCATCCGCAATGGCGGCAACACGCGCCTGGCGATCCTGCGCGAACTGTGGTCGGAGACCAAGGACGAGCGGTTCTTCCGCATATCGTGTCTGTTCCGCCCGTGGCCCAGCCGCGGCGAAGTCGTGATGCTGACCGGCCATCTGGCCGAGAACGAATTGCGCGGGGGCCTCACGTTCATCGAGCGCGCCCTCGGCGTCGAGAAGGCGCGCGAGTTCTACGAGCAGGAAAGCGGCACCGCCCTGAGCCAGTCCGAGCTGGCCCGTCGCCTCGCCGCCGATGGCTTCCCAGTCCAGCAGTCGCACATCAGCCGCATGAACGACGCGGTGCGCTACCTGCTGCCGGCGATCCCGACCGTGCTCTACGGCGGCCTCGGCCGCCACCAGGTCGAACGCCTGTCGGTCATGCGCAAGGCCTGCATGCTCGCGTGGGAGCGCTACGCCAAGGGCCGCACCCTGGTACAGGATTTCGACGACTTCTTTCAGGAGGTGCTGTCGCAGTTCGACACGCAGGCCGACGAGTTCGCCCCCCAGCGCGTGCAGGATGAGCTGATCGGCCAGATGTCCGAAATGCTCGGCATCGACTACGACGTGCTAGCGCTCGACCTCACCGAATCCGAAAGCCGCCACCGCGCCCTGGTCAGCGACCCGACCCCGCCATCGGCACCGGCCGCGCTGCCTGAGCCTGGCACCATGGCACGCCCGCCCGCCGCACCAGCCCCATCGGACCCGACGCCGGCGGCCACGCCTGGGTCGCGCGCCCGCGAGGGCGGCTCGGGGACGGACGGCTCGCCCGCAGGAAGCCCTGCGACTGCTCCTGGCGATCTGCTGCAGGGGCACATCGTTTCGCCTGCACCGACGACGGAACGGCTGCAATCCATTCAGCGGATGATCGCCGACGAGCTGGGGGATGCGGCGCCCGATTTCTCGGCCAATGTCTTGCAGTCCATTCCCGTCCAGGCAGGTGGTCTCTACCCGATTTCCGACGTCTGGCACATCGACGCGGGCCTGGACACGCCCGACCGCCTGCGCATCCACATCGCGCAGTTCGCACGCGAGATCGCGGGCGAGGCAGGCCTCGATCAGTGCATCGAGGAACGCGCGGACGGCGTGGGCTTCGCATGCCATGCCAACGCGCAGCCCCCATCACCGCAGGGCCGCGCCGTGCTGGCATTGCTGGCGAGCTTGGCAGGCCAGAGCTTCACCGATGCCGATCTGGACGGCGGGCAGCTTGCCGCCGAGCTGCCAGCGCTGCTGCACGGCCAAGGCGATGCGACCCGGCGATTGAGCGACACCGCGCTGGTCAAGCTGTTCCGATTGCTGCGCCTGGCCCGGCGCCTGCTGGACCTGGAATCCGGTGCCGCAGGCCTTGGGGCATGAAGGAAGGAGACCCGCATGTCCGCCCCGCACCCGCTCAATCAAGCCGTCATCGCCCAGGCGCTCTACGACCTGCGCAACGGCCAACTGCGCCGCTGCAAAGCGATGGGCTTCAGCGAGGCCGAGCTGGATGCGCTCAAGCATCCCGCCATGGTGAGCGTGCTGGCCAACGCCGGTGTCTCGTGGTGTTCCGTGTCCGTGAACCGCGAAGTGCTCCGGCGTCTGCTCTCGCAGGCCCAGGACGTGGAGAAGGAAATCGCGACCGTCGATCGCATGTTGCGTTTGGGGGCCAGCACGGAGATGGTCAGCCGCTTCTATGGCCTGACCCATCAGGAAGTCGCCCTGCGCCGTGAGGTGCTGGGCCTGCCCAAGCGCAAGGGGCGTCACCCTGTCCTGGACGAGAAGCAGGACGTCGAACTGTGGCGGCGCTGGAAAGCCATCACCAGCAGCAGGAATGTGGACTTGGTGGACGAGACCTCGATTCTCGACGCGGCCATGGACCTCGCCGAAGGCATGGATTTGCCGCTGTCGGTGGTCTGGGCCGCGATCAAGTCGTGGGTCGATCAGGGACTGGGTTGAGCCATGGCCGTGGACGACACTGCACCACGCCATGGCCCTGTCGCACTCGCTGACCTGTTCGATGCGGCGCTGAAAGACCTTGCGCCCAGGCCCAGCCCGCCAACACCCGCTCCTGAGCGCGTACCTACGCCGTCACCTGCGACACCGGCCGCGTCCGGCGATGCGTTCCTCTTCAGCGGCAACCGGCATGAGACCGTGCCGCGGCGGCTGTTCCTCGACCGCCGCCTGACGCCGCTGGAGCGCAACGCCTGGCAGGTATTCCGGCTGATGCTCAACGATGACGGCGTGACGGCATTCCCCACCTACGAGCAATTACGCCCTTGGCTGGCATCCATGCCCTGCGCCGGGCAGGCCTCGCACGAAACCGTGGCCCGGGCGCTGACGCTGCTGCGCCTGACCCGCTGGCTGAGCCTCGTGCGGCGACGGCGTGACCCCAAGACTGGCCGCATCCTCGGCAATCTGTACGTGCTGCACGACGAACCTCTGACGCCGTTCGAGGCCATGCAGCTCGACCCAGACTACCTGCAGCTCGTCAGCCAGGCTCTCGGTCATTCCGCCAAGGCCGTGCAGATCGTGGGCCTGCACACCCTCAAGGAAATCGGCAAAGACCCCTTGCTCACCGGGCGCGCCCTGCCGTCAAGGCTGCAAGTCCTGGCCGAACGCCTCGCCAACCAAGGCATCACGGCGACCGAAAGTTATCCACAAGAGGATGCCACTCATGATTCCGAAGAAGGGCCGACGAGCCTTCTTCGGAATCCCGATGACCCCACTTCGGAATCCGAAGCAGGGCCGAAACCCGCGCCAGACGCCTCTCTTCGGAATCCGAAGCAGGCCCGTACAGTACGTAGTAGTCGTATTAATGAAGTACGTACTACCGCGCAGGCGCGCGCACTGGGCGACCTGCAATGGCCCAAACGCTTCGCGGAACTGAAGGCAGAGCAGCAGACAGGTGCCAGGGTGGCGTTGCAGCAGGTCGATGCCTCGCTGAGGCAGGCCGTGCTGGACGAATGGGCTACGCGGTGCAGTAATCACGGCATTCGCAATCCTGCGGGGTATCTGTTCGGCATCATCCAGCGGGCCATCCATGGCGAGTTCAACGCTTGGGCCAAGAAAGACGCGCCATCGGCACACGCTCCGCCGAATGAGCGGCCACTACCAGCACCACCGCCATCCCAGCCGCAGGGCAAGCCGGTGCCGCCAGAAGTCGCCAGGCAGCACATCGAGCGACTGCGCAACCTGCTCGCCAGCAAGTGAGCAGGCCTGCAAGGCGGTGAAGTGGATGCCAGTGGTTTCCAGTAGAGCTATCCCCAGGGGATAGTTCTACTGACGGCTACACGTCGAACCGCTGCACGCCAAGCCCCGATCGCCTGCGGCGGGATCGGCCTTGTCCGCGCTGATCCGGGCGCGCAGCGTTCCTTGGCGCTCCATGGAGCTATCCCCTGGGGATAGCTCGCGCCGCATGAGCCCGTCACGCCCTGAACCGGGGACTGGCGGGTTTCGGTTTGTTGACTGACTGCCTTCCGCTACCTGCCGAAGCTGTCCGCTCTTTTCCAACAACGAGCGGACACCATGGCAACCACCAACGAACCCCTGCAACTGAATCTCGGCTCCTTGCGCAGCGCGATGTCGCTGACGCTGCACACGCACCACGCCTCGCGCATCTGGCACGGCCGCGCCGCCGCTGAGGGGCGACCGGGCATCGTCGGCCTGAACGGCTACATCGCCCAGATGAACAAGATGCGGCGCGGCTCGGAGCAGGACGACCCGTACAGCGACTCCTGGATGCTGCGCATCGAGGACAAGCTCGACCAGACGAAGGCCACGCTGCAATCGCTGCGCGAGCAGGTGGACCAGGCCCTGGCGAGCGTGCCGCCGGCACTCACCCTGGGCGAAAACCTCAACGTCCAGCCCGTCAAGCTGCCGCTGTTCGTCAATGCGCAGTTGGGCTTTGCCGCGGTGTATCTGCTCGCCGACTACGACGACATCGCCCGCAAGCTGATCCTCGCGCACCACACCGCGCTGATCGATCGCTCGACGCTCGAACGCTGGCTCAACGAAGGCGCGCATGCGCTGCGCAGTCTTTTCAGCCTGGCCCAGCAGTACCGCTACTCGGGCTGCACCCGCGACGACTTCGCTTCCAAGAATGCGGCAGCGCGGGCGGCGCTGGAGAAGTACGGCGAGTTGCCGCAGGACGTGCTGGAGGGCACGCGCCGCTCGAAGTTCGCGCCGCCCATCGTGCGCCGTGGCTTGCAGCAGCGCGGTGACGGACCTGCCGCAACACCATCCGCCAGTGACGAAGCCGCCGCCACCGAAGCCCCCGAAGCGACGGCTGGCGAGGACGAGCAGGCATGAGCGACCCGAACCGCGACACCCGCTACTTCCGCCCCCTGCAACAAACTGCCTTCATGCGGCTGGAACACGCAGGCTCTCAAAAAGGCCTTTTAAGGCCTTTTAAGGGTAAAGGGGACTTGGAGGCCTGGGCCAGCCAGTGCTTCGCCATGCGCGACGAGTTGATTGGCTTGGCGCAGCGACAGGTGCTGCCACAGGCCGTCGGGCATCCCTTCCACCTACTCCCCATCGAGCTGGCCCAGCAGACCACTGGCGCAGGCACGGCGTTTCTGCGCTGGCGCAAGCACGACCGCTCGGCCATGGGCGTCGCCTTGTGGCAAGAGCTGATGGCGAGCACCAGCACGCCGGTCAACCTGCTGGCCGACCTGCACGCGATCGAGCTTCAGCGCATCACGCTGAACATGCAGATCAGCCTGTTGCACACCTTGGGCAGGCAGGCCCAGGAATGCGCCAGCAAGGCCGCCGAGGCGGAATACGCCTACCTGCGCCGGCTCAAGTCCACACCGCCCACCCTGCGCGATCGGTAATCGCGCAGGGTGCCCCAGCACGCGCCCGCCGCCGACCAGGTGCGGGTATTTCAACCACCACGGAGATTGCAACATGAGCACGCATTTTTCTGGCGAGGGCAACATCGGTTCACCCCCCGAGTACCGGGAGTTCCCCAACGGCAACGACGAGCCGCGGCGCTTGCTGCGGCTGAACGTGTATTTCGACAACCCCGTCCCCACCAAGGGTGGCGACTTCGAGGATCGCGGCGGCTTCTGGGCGCCGGTGGAAATCTGGCACCGCGACGCCGCGCACTGGAAGGACCTGTACCAGAAAGGCATGCGCGTGCTGGTCGTCGGCCGCATGGAGCGCGAACCCTGGACGGACAACGAGGATCAGCCGCGCGAGACTTGGCAGATCAACGCGCGCAGCGTTGGCATGTTGCCGTTCCGCATCGAGTCCGTGACCCTCAGCCCGAGGCAGCAGGAGACCACGCAGGACACGCAGCCGAAACCCCAGGCCACCCCGGAACCGACCGCGCCGAAGGAGCCGAAACGCAGGAAGTGATCCGGCATGGGGCGGCGGCGGTCGTCCGTCGCCCCATGCCCTTGCGAGCTATCCCCAGGGGATAGCTCCATCAACGTCCACCGGCTTCCACGCGCTCCCGAAAATCGCGGCTCCCGGCCCGCACATCCCCGGCCGAACGCCACTCCCGTCCCCGCCATCCCATCCCGTGAAAGTGGTCGCCACCGCATGCGGCTTGTTTGCTGCTGCCCCTGGTGGTGCTCGGCATCCTCGATTCCAGCAACTCAATGAACCACGGAATTCGGATGGACGGACATGCGGCTGTTCTTGTGCGAGAAGCCCTCCCAGGGCAAAGACATTGGCCGGATTCTCGGCGCGACGCAGCGCGGTGAAGGCTGCCTCAGCGGCTCCGGTGTCACCATCACATGGTGCATCGGTCATCTCATAGAAGCGGCAGCCCCCGAGGTCTATGACGCGACGCTCAAGCGCTGGTCGCTGGAGCAGTTGCCCATCATTCCCCAGCGGTGGCGGGTCGAGGTCAAACCGAAGACCGCCACGCAATTCAAGGTCGTCAAGGCGCTTCTGGCGAAGGCGACCCATCTGGTCATCGCCACCGATGCTGACCGCGAGGGCGAGTTGATCGCCCGCGAAATCATCGACCTGTGCGGCTACCGCGGCCCCATCGAGCGGTTATGGCTGTCGGCGCTCAACGATGCGTCGATCCGCACCGCGCTCGGCAAGCTGCGGCCGTCCTCCGACACGCTACCGATGTACTACTCGGCACTGGCGCGCTCGCGCGCCGACTGGCTCGTGGGCATGAACCTCAGCCGGTTGTTCACGGTGCTCGGGCGTCAGGCCGGCTACGACGGCGTGCTGTCCGTCGGTCGCGTCCAGACGCCGACCTTGAAGCTCGTCGTGGACCGCGACCGCGAGATCGCGGCCTTCAAGTCGGTGCCATTCTGGGCCATCGACGTGTCTCTGTCCGCGAGCGGCCAGGCTTTCAGCGCGCAATGGGTTCCGCCCGATGGCTGCACCGACGACGCCGGCCGCTGCCTGCAGCAGCCGGTCGCCCAGCAGGCCGCGCAGCAGATCCGCGCTGCGGGTGCTGCGCAGGTCGTGTCGGTCGAGACCGAGCGCGTGCGCGAAGGCCCGCCGCTGCTGTTCGACCTGGGAACGCTTCAGGAGGTTTGTTCCAAGCAGCTTGGGCTGGACGTGCAGGAGACCCTGGAGATTGCTCAGGCCCTGTACGAGACGCACAAGGCCACCACGTACCCGCGTTCGGATTCCGGCTACCTGCCTGAAAGCATGTTTGCCGAGGTGCCCACGGTCCTGGACAGCCTGCTCAAGACCGACCCGTCGCTGCATCCCATCATGGGCCAGATCGACCGCTCCCAGCGCTCACGCGCCTGGAACGACGGCAAGGTCACGGCGCACCACGGAATCATCCCGACGCTCGAACCCGCGAACCTCTCCGCCATGAGCGAGAAGGAACTGGCGGTGTATCGGCTGATCCGCGCGCACTACCTCGCGCAGTTCCTTCCCCACCACGAGTTCGACCGCACCGTCGCCGAGCTGTCCTGCGGCCAGCAGAAGCTGGCGGCCACCGGAAAGCAGGTGGTCGTCAAGGGCTGGCACCTGGTGCTGGCCGAGCCGCAAGCGGACGAGGACGGTGAAGCCACGGCGCGCAGCCAAGTACTCCCCGCGCTGCGCGAGGGCCTGGCGTGCCGGGTGACCGAGGCCGAAATCAAGGCGCTCAAGACACTGCCGCCCAAGCCCTATACCCAGGGCGAACTGGTCAAGTCGATGAAAGGCGTGGCGCGCTTCGTGACCGACCCGCGCCTGAAACAGAAGTTAAAGGACACGACGGGCATCGGCACCGAAGCCACGCGCGCCAACATCATCACCGGCCTGCTGACGCGGGGCTATCTCGTGAAGAAAGGACGCTCCATTCGCGCATCGGATGCGGCGTTCACGCTGATCGACGCCGTGCCCGCAGCGATTGCCGACCCCGGAACCACCGCCGTGTGGGAGCAGGCGCTCGACATGATCGAGGCCGGACAGCTCACCCTGGACGTGTTCATCGCCAAGCAGGCGAATTGGATCTCGCAGTTGATTGCGCAGTACGGCAGCACCTCGCTGTCCATCAAGGTTCCCCAGGGACCCGCTTGCCCGCAGTGTGGCGCACCGACGCGCCAGCGCACCGGCAAGACCGGCCCCTTCTGGTCGTGCAGTCGCTACCCCGACTGCAAAGGCACGCTGCCGGTCGATTCCGGCACGTCCAAGCGCGGTGCCTCGCGCGCCCCACGCCCGCGCAGTAGCGGCCGCAGAGGCTCTTGACCGACCCCGCTCCCCGAGAGCCGTGCCCGCCATCGGCGGCGCGGCCCATGTCCCGCACGCCCTGCGGGATGTCCAGCGCGCAACGCCTTCTCCTGTCTGTGTGCGCGTCCCGCCCAGCCGTCCCAGGCTGCGGGGCCTGAAGGTAGCTTCTCCGCGAACCATGCCCGGGGTTTCCCGGTGCGTTCTGCTGATCTGCATTTTTCCGCCTCTGCGAAGAGTCCCCCGATGGCTTGCCCGCCTGCGAGCCACCCGGAGACCCTTCGTGGTCAGCGGTATTCGATGCCGTGCCCAACGGCGAAAAACTGGGCTCCCTTTGTGCGCGGATGTGCGCCAGAAGATGCCGGCGTCAACCACGACATGCGCCGGGTGCGATTGCTGACAGCAGACGGTTCTAGCGACGACCGGGCCTGCCAATCAGCCCACGGGTGGTTCTGTCCTCCCGAGCCGGAGGCCGCAAGGCCTTCGGCGCCTTTCTCCTGCCGATCAACGTCCCGGCAGGATCACACCTGCAGGTGACCTGACCTCTTCATCTCCTTATCCTCGACACCTCACAGCAATGCAGTTGTTCTCCAGCAGTGTACGCAGCGACCTCGAAGCGATGAGCCCACTTGATAACCCCTCACATCGAAGCTGAGGGATGGCACACGGAATGGCTACTTTGCAGCGGGTGCGGTCCTTCTACTTGCTGAACTCGGTGCCGAAAACCGGTAGCTCAGCGGGCGGCAAAACTTTCCGATGGGTCGATGGGTCGATGGGTCGATGGGTCGATGGGTCGATGGGTCGATGGGTCGATGGGTCGATGGGTCGATGGGTCGGTCGTCAGTATGCGAGAACTCATGCGCAGCGTCGCTTGTGGCGCTCCTTCGAGAGGACATCTTCTCGGGTACAAGGGGCCGTGAGGACGTCGAGAAGGAGGAATGCTAGTGTTCACGCGACGTGCACACAGCGCACTCGATCAACTGAGCAGTAAGATGAGCCAGAAACAAAGGGAGACCCGCATGACAGGAAAACGAGAAGGGCCAACGGGGACAGGGCAGACGTACTACCGAGCGCTGCGCCGCTTGGTGCAAGTCGACAGGCGCGCACTTTGAGCTGGCCGTGCAGGTGGTTAGGCGGATGAATTGGAGGCGCCTGTCGGTGTTGAGCGTCAAGCCCGACCCGCGCCCAACGGACCGCATACTTAGTCGGCTTGCGCTGCACTGTCGATCAGTTCTAGCCGCCTTCTTCCTGCTGTAGATCGGGACCGGCCGAGTGCACACGCACATTCGCTCTCACACTCACTGTCCGCAATATGGCGTAGCTGCAGGCGCTTCGCGACCGCGAGGTGTCGTATCCCCGCCGTGATGGCGAAGACCCCAAGAAATCGAGTCATGCACATCTCTCAGCTCACCCTCGTCAACTACCGGAACTTCCCAAGCGCGAAGCTGACGTTCACCAAGGGCGTCAACACCATCATCGGCGAGAACGGATCTGGCAAGTCCAACCTGTTCCGTGCCATTCGGCTGCTGCTCGATGACTCGATGAGCCGATCAGCTTTCCGACTCGAGGCAAGTGACTTCCACCGAGGTCTCGGGGATTGGCGAGGACACTGGATTGTCATCAGTCTGGAGTTCGAGGAGATCAGTGCCGACGAGTCCGCCCAGGCGCTATTCCTTCACGGCACTGGCGTTCTACCTACGGTAGACCGAGCCACCTACAACCTCATCTTCCGCCCGAAGAAGGACGTTCGCCTGAAGCTGGCGGCGCTCGACGACTTCGACAACGCGACACTCGAAAAGATCCGGCAGAGTATTCAGATCACAGACTACGAGACGGTGATCACTGGGCGAAGCACCGCAGACTTTGCTGATCCAGCGGTCTACAGACAGATCGTGGGTGACTTTGACCTCTGCATCTTCAGCGACGAAGTCGATGATCCAGGGATCGGGTCTCGACTGCCCAATTTCCTGACTATCGCCAACGAAGTATCGTTCACGTACATCCAGGCGTTGAGAGATGTGGTGGCTGAGTTCCACAACAACCGTACCAACCCCTTGCTTACGCTCCTCAAGAGCAAGAGTGGCGAGATCTCGCCGACCACTATGGCGCCTATCGTGGCTCAGGTGCAGCAGCTCAACGAGTCGATCGTCGCGTTGGGCGATGTGCAGGATGTGCGCGCCGACATTCGCGAAACGATCAAGGCAGCCGCAGGCGAGACCTACTCGCCGAACTCGCTGTCTATCCGATCGGATCTTCCGGAGGAGGCGGACAAGCTCTTTCAGTCGCTGAAGCTGTTTGTAGGTGAGTCCGATGACGCCCACGAAGGGGCAATCCATGAGCTGAGTCTCGGTGGCGCCAACTTGATCTTCTTGACACTGAAGCTGCTGGAGTTCCGGTACCAGCGAGCCAACCAGTCGATCGCAAACTTCTTGGTTATCGAGGAGCCCGAGGCTCACATCCACACCCACATCCAGAAGACGCTGTTCGACCGCATCACGTACGACGACACGCAGATCATCTACTCGACTCACTCGACCCAGATCTCCGAAGTCAGCAACATTCGCAGCATCAACGTCTTGGGGCGTCGAGGATCGGCATGTGAGGCCTATCAGCCCGCCACCGGCCTTGGTGCGGAAACAGTTGGCACCGTGCAGCGCTACCTTGATGCCGTCCGGGGCAACCTGCTCTTTGCCAAAAGTGTGGTCTTGGTCGAGGGCGACGCAGAGGAGATTCTGATTCCTCTGATTTTCAAGAAGGTGTTTGGCCTCAGCCTAGACGAGCTCGGCGTAAGCCTGATCAACATTCGCAGCACAGGTTTCCAGAACGTCGCAGTTCTCTTTCACGACAGTCGTATCCGCAAGCGCTGCTCGATCATTACCGATCGAGACGAAGCGATCCTAGACACCGCGCCCGCCCCGGGGGACTCGCCGCGTCTCGCGGCGTTCAAAGTGAGTTGCCAAGCGTCCGATGAAAAAGGGGCCGCACGCCAAGATCAGCTAAACATCTTCGTCGCAGGAAACCAGTGGCTTTCGGTTCACTACGCCACTCACACCTTCGAAGTTGACTTCATCGCGGCTGGCAATGCGACAGCGGTCGTTGATCTCGTACCAGAGGTCTATACCGCCCCTGCGACCAGGACGTCTGCCGTTGCCGAGCTTTCTTCAGGTGATGTGGCACGGTACGGGAAGCGCGTGCTAACAATGGCAGCCAACCAAGGCAAGGGCTGGTTTGCGATCATGCTTGGGAAGCAGGTGGATCACAAGACCATCCTTCCCGACTACATCAACAACGCGATCTTCTTTGCGCGGCCGGAGCTGTCCAAAGAACTCTTCTCGAACATCTTTGGCCACCGCCTGTCCTTGGCCCGCGGCGCCGGCACCCTCACCCAAGCTGCGCTCGAGGCTGCGCAAATCGAGCTTCGTCAGTATCTAGCTGGTACGACGTCTCTTGCGGATCTGAAGACCTTCATGAATGCCATGTTGCCCGGCGACCAAATGCACCGCCACTTGGCTAACGTTCACTGACAGGGCCGAAGATGTTCAGTTGGACTGATCGAGAACTGAACGACGAGCAGGATGCGGCTGTTCGTTTCGAGGGCAGCCAATTCATCATTGCGTGCCCAGGCAGTGGCAAGACGCGAACGCTGACCTACAAGATTGCCTATGAGCTGTCGCGCCTGACATCCAAGCGGAAGTTTGTCGTGGCCATCACGTACACCAACCGCGCTGCCGACGAGATCCATGAGCGAATCGAGGCACTGGGCGTAGACACGACTCAACTTTGGATCGGCACGATCCACGCATTCTGCCTTGAGTGGATCTTGAAGCCGTATGGGATCTACGAGCCGGCGCTGGCGCACGGGTACGGGATCCTCGACTTGCATAAACGTGAAAAGCTACTGGAGGAGCTCTGCGAGCCCTACCAAGCACAGCGCGTCACGTTCTGGGACTGCGAATACTACTTCACCAGAGCGGGCTACTTCCTGGGCTGCAGCGACACCAGGAAGCATCCCCTTGTAGAGGAGGTACTTGAACGCTACTTCCAGATCCTATCGGAGCGGAGACTGCTCGACTTCGAGATGATTCTCAAGTACGCCGATCAGCTCACTGAGGCCAAGCCGGCCATCAGTCAGCTTCTGTCCAACCTGTTCGCCATCATCTTGGTAGACGAGTACCAAGACACGAAGGAAATTCAGTACGAGATCCTGGCGTCGATCCTGCGCGCTGGACGTGGCGAGACAAAGCTGTTCATGGTCGGTGACCCGAACCAGGCCATTTTTGGATCGCTCGGGGGCTATCCAATTGAGCTTGGGGAGCTAAAGGCGAAGTCCGGCATCCACATCGAGCCGCGTGCGCTGTCGCGAAACTATCGCTCGTCCGAGCGGATCATCGACTATTTCGGCAATTTCAATGTGCACAGAACGACCATCGTGGCAGCTGGAGAGGCGCGCGATTTTCCGAGCAAGGTGACCTACAACAGGCACATCGGCAGGGACGATCTGGCCGATGAAGTCGCAAGACTCATTCGCTATAGCGTTGACGATCTAGGTATACATCCCGAAGAGATCTGCGTTGTCGCGCCTCAGTGGCCATACCTGACAGCCATGACCAGGGCACTGGTCGTTCGCTTGCCTGACTGCAAGTTCAACGGTCCTGGCATCGTGCCGTTCGCACGCGACATCGAGAACTTCTGGTACAAGGCCGCGCGATTGGCGTTAACAGAACCGTCTCCGCAACTCTACGTGCGCCGACTACGTTGGGCAGGGGAAGTGCTTGCGGGGCTAAGCGATGCCGGGGTCGATGTCTCGGCCGTCAGTCGCAAGCACTTGCTGCGTGAGTGCAATGCCGTCCAAATTGACGAGTCTGATGGTTTGGCCTACCTGCACGCGTTCTTTGATGCGCTCTTTGGACGACTAGGGCGTGTTAACACTAATGGCGACGGCGACGATTGCGCCAGAAAATCTCCGACATGGAGATCACGCCCGAACAATTCGCTACCATTGAACACTGCCTGCCCAGGCAGCGTGGCAACGTCAGCCTGAGCAATCTGCAGGTGGTCAATGCGATCCTCTATGTGGCCGAACATGGTTGCAAGTGGCGCGGACTGCCCAAACGCTTCGGCAACTGGCACACGATTTACACGCGCATGAATCGCTGGACCAAAGCTGGCGTCCTGGATCGCATGTTCGAGGAGTTGCAGCGTGCGCAAGTCGTGCGTATCAGGATCGAAGCCGTCTCGCTGGACTCCACAAGCATCAAGGTCCATCCCGACGGCACAGGGGCACTAAAAAAAAGTCCGCAGTCCATCGGAAAGTCCCGAGGCGGATGGAACACCAAGATTCATATGGTTGCCGCGGATGCTCGAACGGCCGTGACGTTTTGCCTCTCGCCTGGGCAGGCGCACGACGCACCCGAAGGCCGGCGCCTGCTCAGCAGTCTTGGGCCGACCAGCAGACCGGTGCATTTGTTGATGGACCGTGCCTACGAAGGCAACGAGACACGGCAGCTGGCACTGGATCTGGGTTTCATTCCGGTGGTGCCACCAATGAAGACGCGGATCGAACCGTGGGACTACGACCGCGAGATGTACAAGCGCCGCAATGAGGTGGAGCGGTTGTTCCGTCGACTCAAAGGCTATCGCCGTATCTTCTCGCGGTTCGAGAAACTCGACCTCATGTTCCTGGGCTTCATCAGCTTCGTGCTCGTCGCTGATGGACTGAGGATGTGTTAACAGGCCCTAGTAAACGGCAGCGGATTTATCGAGCTTTGTTGGTTTTGCCCACCAGAGGTGGGTATAGGAAGTTCAACCGCCCTTTTTGGCGAGTCTGGCGGGTAGGAAGCGGCCGCGCAAGCGCCGCTTTGGGCACAGATCGGGCACAGATCGGGGGTTCATGCGTGGGTTTTCGACATCGCGGGGCCACGCAGCGGCTCAGTGCGTAGCCATTTCTCACCGAATCCCGGCACAGGGCCGAGCGCAGCCCTGCGGGGTCGTGGCCGCATCGGATCGGACTCTGGCTTGGCTGCCGGCTGTGTGGCCGGCACCTCATCACGCGGCCGGCGGCGGGGCGCGCGGTGCGGGCCGGTAGTGCGCTTGCTCCAGCGCGCCGTGTTTCTCGAAGTGGGCGAAAGGATGGCGCGGATGGCGGTGGGTTCTTCGATGCTGGCGACGATCCGTACCGCGCCGCCGCAGTGGGCGCAGGTGGTGATGTCGATGGAAAAGACCCGCTTGAGCCGTTGCGCCCAGCTCATCGCACGGCGCTTCTGCTCGGGGCTGCGCGGCTCGTCGTGGGCGCTTGCGTCAACCGGCGCCGCATCGCCCGCAGGCCGCCTGCCGCGCCCCGAGGGCGTCAGCTGCGCGCGCAGGTTTGCATTCGGGGCGAATACGCCGTGGAAGCGGGTGAGATGCGCGCGAGGTGGCGGGACCAGTGCCGCCAGTTTCGCGATGAAGTCCACCGCATCCCATTCGACATGCGTGGTCCCATTTCGCCACGGCGTCTTGAGCGAGTAGCGCACCCGGCCCTGCGGCGAGATCGATAGCCGCTTCTCGGAAACCGCCGGGCGCGTAATGTAACGGCACAGCTTTTCGAGCTTGTGGCTTTCGTGTGCTTCCGCGGCCACGCCGGCATGCAGCGAGAAGCCGCCGACCTTGCCGGCATCGCCCTCCAGCGAGCCTGCGTCACCGGGCAATGTTTGCAGCGTGACGACCTTGCGGCCAGCGTCGCGACCGGTGGCGATGCGGTAGGTCATCGAACTCATCCGCAGCCCATCCATGCCGTCGTCGCTACCCGCGCTGTCGGACAGGAACACGGATTCGTCCTCGCCTTCCAGCCAGCCTTTGCGCGTCAGGTGCCGGCAGACGCGATGCGCGATGGTGCCGGCCAGTTCCGTCAGTTGCGCCGATGTGGGCGCACGGGTGCGGTGCAGGCGCGGCTTGCGCTGCGGACGCTCGGTGGTGTCCTCGTACACGCCGTCGAGCCACAGCATGTGGAAGTGCACATTGAGGTTGAGCGCGCTGCCGAAGCGCTGGATCAGCGTCACCGCGCCGCATTGCGCGCTGGCGCGCTCGACGCCCGCCTGATCCGCCAGCCAGCCCGCGATCACGCGCTGCACGATGCCCAGCACCGGGCCGATCGCCTCAGGCTTGCTGGCGAACAGGAAGCGCAACGGGTACGGGAAACTCAGCACCCATTGCCGCACCGGCCGCGGGCCGAACACCTCGTCCACCAGATGCCGCGCCGACTCGGCCATGCGCCGCGCGCCGCAGCTGGGGCAGAAGCCGCGCTTCTTGCAGGAATACGCCACCAGCCTCTCGGCACGACAGTGCTCGCAGACCACGCGCAGGAAGCCGTGCTCGAGCACGCCGCAGCGCAGGTAGGTCTCGAACTCCTCGCGCACATACTCGGGCAGCGGGCGGTCTTCGGCCTCAAGACGCGCGATGAAGTCCGGGTAGTGCGCCTGCACCAGCGCGTACAGCAGGGTGCGCTCGGGACGGTGAGGCGCATAGCGAGCCGTGGGCAGATGCGCTGCCGGCGACGTTGCGTGCGCCACGGCATCCTGCAGCTGCGACACGGTCGCGGCGAGGCGCGGCACGAAACACTCCGGTGCAGGGAATGGCTGCTCAGGCTTGCGCCCGCCCCGGCCGGTTCATATCGGCCTTTATGAGCTGCACCTCACACCGCTGGAGCTGATCGACCGCATTGCCGCGCTGGTTCCCCCGCCACGCACCCACCGGCACCGCTATTTTGGCGTGTTGGCACCCAACTCGCCGCTCAGGGCTGCGGTGACGGCGCTGGCGACACCGGCGCAAGCCGCTCCCGTGCTGGGCGCGTCGATCAGCACGGGGGAGTGCGCGCCTGGTGTGGTACCGATGAGCAGCGCGCTGCCATCCCAGAGCGAGCCGGTGCTGCCCAAGCGTGCAGCGCACTACCTGTGGGCGGTGCTGATCGCCCGCATCTACGAGGTGTTCCCCCTCTTGTGTCCGCTGTGTGGCGGGCATATGCGCATCATCGCGTTCATTACGCACAGCGCTGACATCCGGCACATCCTGGACCACATCGGGCGCCGTTTTAGACGCGCCCGGCAGGGTTGAGTCGACCTTGAGAGCGGGTGGACAACTGCGCGTTGTCCACCTTCTTAAGCCTCTGCCGCGCCCTGCTCCTTGATCCCGTAGAACACGCAATACAGCACCGGCAGCACCACCAGCGTCAGCAGGGTGGCGAAGCCCAGGCCGAACATGATCACCACCGCCATGCTCTGGAAGAAGGCATCGGTCAGCAGCGGGCTCATGCCCAGGATGGTGGTCAGGGCGGCCATGGCCACCGGGCGCACGCGGCTGATCGAGGCGTCTTCCACGGCTTGCAGGGCATCCTTGCCGCTGGCCAGCTGCAGCTGGATTTCGTCCACCAGGACGATGCCGTTCTTCACCAGCATACCGCTCAGGCTAAGCAGGCCGAGCAGGGCCATAAAGCCGAAGGGGATGCCGGTCAGCAGAAAGCCCAGGGTCACGCCGATCATCGCCAGGGGCACGGTGAGCCAGATCACGGTGGCGCGCTTGAACGAGTCGAAGAGCAAAATGGTGATCATAAACATCACCAGATAACCCAGCGGCAGGCTACCGAACACTGCACCTTGCGCATCGCGGGAGCTTTCATACTCGCCGCCCCATTCCAGGCTGTAACCCTCGGGCAGGGGGATGGCTTCGATCTCGGGCTTGATACGCTGGAGCAGCTGGGCTGCTGTTTCGCCGCTGAGCAGGGCTGGATCGGCCTGCACGGTGAGGGTGCGTTTGCGATCCAGACGCATGATCAGCGGGTCTTCCCACTCGGTGTTAAAGCCCAGCAGCACCTGTTCGATGGGCAGGTAGCCGCCCCGGGCGCTGCTCCAGATCTGCAGGTCACTGAGGCTGTCGGCATTCAGCCGCTCGTTGTCCGGGGTGCGCGCGACAATCGGCAGCAGGCGGGTGCCGTCGCGGTACAGGCCCACGTTCATGCCGGAGAAGCTCATGCGCAACAGGTCATCCAGTGCACTCTTGTCCACCCCCAGTTCACGGGCGCGGGCCTCGGCAAATTGTGGACGAACCAGCTTGGTGCGCTCGTGCCAGTCGTGCATCACCGCCGTGGCCACCGGGTCCTGGCGGATACGGCGAATGGCCTCGCCACCCAGGCGGCGCAGCACTTCGGGGTCGGGGCCGCTGAAGCGCGCCTCGATCTTGCTGTCGTTGCCGGGGCCGAGCATCAGCTGCTTGAACTTGGGTTTGACCTGCGGGTACTGCTCGGCCACGTATTGTTCGAGCTGATTGATCAGCGGTTCGATGCGTTCCAGGTTGTCGGTGCGTACCAGCAGCTGGGCGTAGTTGGGGTACTGCTTCTGTGGTGCGTAGGTGAGGATAAAACGCAGGGCGCCCTGGCCAATGCTGCTGCTGACCGTGGTCACCCCTTCCTGCTCAAGCACGTGACGATCCAGTTCGGCCACCAGCTGCTCGGTGTAGCGGATATCGGTGCCTTGGGGCAACCACAGGTCGATAAAGAACATCGGTGTGTTGGACGGTGGGAAAAAGCTCTGGCGCACCTTGCCGAAGCCGGCGATGGCCACCACCAGCAGCACCGCCAGCAGCCCGAGGGTGAGGCCACGGCGATTGAGGGCGAAGTCCAGCAGGGCACGGTAGGCAGTGAAGATCACGCCACCGTATGGATCGCCCTGATCCTGGTTGGTCAGGGTCTGGCTATCGCGGAAGAACAGGCTGGCGAAGAAGGGCGTCAGGGTGATCGCGGTGACCCAGCTGAGCAGCAGGGAGATCATCAATACCTGGAACAGCGACAGGCAGTATTCGCCGGTGGAGTCGTCGGACAGGCCGATGGGAGCGAAGGCGATGATGGCGATCAAGGTGGCGCCCAGCAGCGGCAGGTTAGTCTGCTTGACGATGGCCCGCGCCGATTCCAGAGTGCTCTGGCCACGCTGGCGGCCGACCAGAATGCCTTCGACAATGACAATGGCGTTGTCCACCAGCATGCCCAGGGCGATCACCAGGGCGCCAAGGGAGATGCGCTGCAGTTCGATGCCCAGCAGGCGCATAAAGATAAAGCTGCCCAGCACCGTGAGGGCCAGGATCAGGCCGATCAGCAGGCCGCTGCGCAGGCCCATAAAGATCAGCAGCACGACGATCACGATGGCCACCGAGGCGACGAAGTTGATCACGAAACCCTGCACCGAGGCCTGCACTTCGGCGGCCTGGTCGTAGAACACCTGCAACTGCATACCGGCCGGGCGCTGGGCGTCCAGTTCGGCCAGGCGCGCGTTGATCGTCGCGCCGACATCCACCACGTTGACCTTGGGTGCGAAGGAAACGCCCAGGGTCAGGGCCGGCTGGCCGTTCATGCGGTAGAGGTTGCCCGGTGTTTCGCTAAAGCCGCGGCTGACCTGGGCGATATCGCCCAAGGTGATCTGCTGCGGGCTACCCGGATCACTGATGACCAGGCGTTCAAGTTCGCGTACGTCCTGCAGTTCTCCCGTGGGGTGCAGGCGGATCGATTCGCTGCCGGCGAGGATACGCCCGGCGTTGGACACCACGTTCTGCTGGCTGAGCACCTGAGCCAGACGCTGCGGGGCGATGCCCAGGCTGCTCATCTTGCTGCGCGAGATTTCCACCTGCACCTGTTCCTGGCGCACGCCGGCCAGGCTGACCTTGCCCACCCCCGGCAGCAGCACCAGCTCACGGCGCAGGTAGTCGGCGAAATCGCGCAGTTCCTGGGCGGTGTAGCCCTCGCCGGTGAGCAGCAGGAAGAAGCCGAATACATCGCTGAAGTCATCGCGCACCTGTGGCGGGTTGACCCCCGGTGGCAGGTTGGGCTGCAAGTCGTTGATCTTGCGCCGCAGTTCATCCCAGATCTGCGGGATCTGCTCGGCCTTGTATTGGCTGTGCAGTTCCAGGCTGATCTGCGACAGCCCGGCACTGGAGATGGAGGTGACCTTCTTGATCGAGGGCAGCTGCTGGATGGCGTTCTCCAGCGGGTAGCTGACCTCTTCTTCCACCTGCTGCGGCGAGGCGCCGGGATAGCTGGTGATGACCATGGCGTTCTTCAGGGTGAAGGACGGGTCTTCCAGGCGGCCGATTCCGAGAAAGGCCAGCAGCCCGCCGATGCCCAGCACCAGAGTGACCAGCCAGCTGGTGACGCGACGCTGGATAAAGTAGCCGGCGATATCCATTTACAGCCCCCGCTCGCGTACCCAGGGCCTTACCGCCTGGCCTTCCTCCAGCTCGGCGCCACCCACGGCAACGATCTGCTCGCCGGGTTCGATGCCGCTGAGTACTTCGATGCTGTTGCGGCTCAGCTGGCCCACCTCGACCTGGCGGGCCGTCAGGCGTAGCACGCCGTCCTGCTCGCGAGCCACCCACACCTGCTTGACCTCGGGGCCGCTGTCGTCCGGACTGAACACCGCCTCCACCGGCACCAGCAGGCGGCTACCCAGGTCACGGCTGACCTGGGCCAAGTCAACCTTGACCGTGGCACTCATCCCCGGTAACAGGTTGAGACCCTCGGGACGCGGCATGGACAGGGTCACCTGATAGGTCAGGGTCTTGGGGTCAGGCTGGGTGCTGTGCTCCTTATAGACCGCCTCGAATTCGCGGCCGGGCAGGCTGTCGAGAATCACGCTGGGGTGATAGCCCACGCTGTCTTCACGACTGCGCAGGTTGGTCAGCAGGTTTTCCGGCATCTGGAACAGCACATCCAGGCTGTCGCCGCTCTGCAAGGTGACGATAGGTTGCTTGGCCTGCACCACCTGGAAGTTATCCACATGGGTGTTGGCCGCTACACCGTCGAAGGGTGCGAGGATGCGGGTGTAGTCCAGCTCCTGACGAGCCAGGCTCAGGGCAGCGCTGGCCGAGTCGAGGGCGGCCTTGCGCTGGTCATATTCGGAGCGGGAAATCATCTGCCGCTCAAGCAGTTGAGCAATGCGCTTGAACTGGGCGTTGGCCAGGTCGAAGCTGGCCTGGCGATCACGTACCCGCAGACGCTGGTCGGTGTCTTCGATGCTGGCAATCAGCTGGCCGCGCTTGACCGGCTGGCCCTGCCGCACCTCCAGCGTCTTCAGCTGGCCGCCGATGCGAAAGGACAGCTCGGCTTCCTCGGTGGCCTTGAGGCGGGCGGGGAATTCGCGCAGGCGCTCGCTGGCGGGGTCTTCCACGGTAAACAGCTTGACCAGGCGCGGTGCCTGTTCCTGGGGGGCGGGTGCCTGGTCGCAGCCGACCAGTAGCAGGCTGGCCGGTAGGCACAGACAGAGGAGGGGGCGTAGGTTCAAGATGACTATCCCTGATAACGACACAATAGAAGGTCGCACCCAATCGAGTGCGTATGGCCGAGAGTTTAGGGGATAATTGCTGCGATCTCCATGGGCGTGTTCGGCGACGCCAAGATGACCACCGCCCTGCTGGATCGGCTGACCCACCACTGCCACATCGTCGAAACCGGTAACGAGTCCTATCGCCTGCAACACAGTAGCTTGGCGGCCCAGGCCAAGATCAAATCACGGGAGCGAAAGCGTAAGGGCGGCCAGGAACCGGAGGACGATGAGTCGTTCTGATTTCATGGTGACGACGGCCTGCTGCATGGCTGCATGTGGCAGGTCTTCAACAGCTGAACTGGGACAGCGAGGGAGTGGGTTCAAAAGCAGCTGCGCTGGTAGACTTATCCACAGTTGCTGGTAACAAAATCAGCAATCCGCCCTGGGTCAAATTTCAATCGGCAGGGTGGGTCAATTTTCCATCAGCGCCAACAGTACAAGTATGTCGAGCAGATTCACTGCGGCGATATCATGGCTGGTTGAGCATCGGTCGCAGTGGAATGACTGGCTAGGGTTAGGCCACCAGCCGCAGTTGCGGGGCAAGGGCAAGGTAGTCTTGGGGCATGGTTGATAGGATTGCGGCGACTTTCTCTCGCGGTAGCTGGTCAGCGAGCAGCGCTTCAAGTTTGCCGAGCCGCTCCAGGACGGCGTGGGTACGATCCCATTGAGTACTGAACCGCTTGGCCGTCATCTTCTGCTCGACAAGTACCAGATAACGGCTGCGATCGTAGGTATAGCGCATGGTGACCTTGCTCGACGATCCGTCTTCATCTTGCTCCGAGAAGACCAGCTCGAACACCAGCCCCTGCGATGTCTTTCGCGCCGAGGACTCGACGTAGTCATCTTCGAAGAGATTGTCGATAAGTTCGCTGGGCTGAACGCCACGGGTTACGTGGAGAGTCGAGAGCTCATCAACCAGTATTCTGATGGATTCTAGACTCATTTCAGCATTCTCCTTAATTCATCGATGATCACTACCACGTACTCAATCGACTTGGTCAGTGAGCTGTTGTCACGGTCAGCAACCCTACCGAATTTCTTCACCAGCTTGGTGTAGATAAAGCTCACCAGTATACCGTCGTTAGGCATGTTGGGTTTCGCCATCGGTAGGTGGTTTTTGAATATCGGATAAAGGGTAGAAGCTTTTTCTTCGATTTGCAGATCGCTGAGCAATGTTGCGACCTCGTCCTGAGCCTTCTTGGTAAGGATCTCGCGGAGTTGCTTACGCGCGATTTCAGGCCGCTTCTCCACGAGGTTGGGGTCTATGATCTGAGCTGCTTTCTTTGTCTCAGCACTCAGGAAGACGTTCTTGAGCTGTGCAAGAACATCCGCGTCATAGCCCTCAATCCCCGGAAGCGCCTGGACCTTCTGCGTTGCGATGGACTCGACTTCGGCCCGTTTCTCCGAAAATATCTTGTTGAAGTCCAGATCTCCAAGGTAGGAGTCACGGTCACTCACAAATGCTTCGGAGCTGGAAACACCACCCAGGTTCTGCTCTTTGCGCGTGTAGTCCTCGTCCGTGATTGTGTAGTCGCGGGTGCGCTGGTGTTTGGCCCGATCAACCTCAGTCTGGAAGGCAGTCCACATCGAATCCAAGCCGGTCTCCTGGTGATAGATCACCACGGCGTTGTTATCGATCTCAAAAGCCGTGATCTCGTCGGCTGGGATCGCCCGCAAAACCCTGCCCACAATTTGTGCGAAGGCATTTTCGCTTCGGTAGGGACGGAAGAGGGCCAGAACAGTGAGGTAACGATGGTCGTAGCCTTCCATCAACATGTTCACGGAGATAACGACATCGCACTGGTGGTTATCGATTACCCGGAATGCCGCATCGATATCTGCTAACTCCATGTCGCTGTGCACTACAGCTGCAGTCAGGTTCTTGGATTGATACCAGGTGCGCAGGTCCTCGGCGTGGGTGATGCTGCAACCGACAGCGAGAATCTTGTGTGGCACGTCCGGAGAGGTTTTCCGGAGCTCATCCAGTTTCTGAATGCTTAGGTTGATTACGTCCATTGAGCATTCTGGAGACAAGGCTACGCTGCGCTCTACCCACTCTCGGTCCTTGAATTCGAGGACTTGCTCTTTGGAGAGCCGAACACCTGGCTGCTCGGTGACGGTGAAGTAAAGCTCATGAGCATTTACGGTCTCTTTCCTCAGCCACTTAACATACCGATCACGCATCACCTCGGAGAGAGGCGTCTTATGGATCAGTTTTCCTGGCACTTCTTGGTTGTCGCCGCGGAACGGCGTACCAGTCACAAAGATCTTCTTAGCCTTGGAAAAGTGGGCCAGGGTCTTTTGCCAGCTACGTGCCGGCGCATGGTGCCCCTCATCAATGATGATGAGGTCGAAGAAGTCGGACGGCACCCGCTTCGTCAGTGACTGTCCGCGCTCGTTGTATACCTGCTGGATGTTCGAATAGACGAAGTGGGCTTGCTCAAGGCTGGCCTGATGGGTATCAGACGTAAATTCGCATGTGACCGGCAGATCCTCGGCACTGAAAATCACATCGAAATTGATCCAGAAGTTGTCTTCTAGCAGCTCCTGTGTCCGTCGAATGCTCTGCTTGGTGACCAGGCCTGGTGTAATGATCAACACACGTCCCTTTGCCAGGCCGAAAGGTACGATGGAGATCAGCCCGCTTTTGCCCGTCCCTGTCGGCAGGACGATTAGGGGTATAGGAAGTTCAACCGCCCTTTTTGGCGAGTCTGGCGGGTAGGAAGCGGCCGCGCAAGCGCCGCTTTGGGCACAGATCGGGCACAGATCGGGGGTTCATGCGTGGGTTTTCGACATCGCGGGGCCACGCAGCGGCTCAGTGCGTAGCCATTTCTCACCGAATCCCGGCACAGGGCCGAGCGCAGCCCTGCGGGGTCGTGGCCGCATCGGATCGGACTCTGGCTTGGCTGCCGGCTGCGTGGCCGGCACCTCGTCACGCGGCCGGCGGCGGCGCGCGCGCTGCGGGCCGGTAGTGCGCTTGCTCCAGCGCGCCGTGCTTCTCGAAGTGGGCGAGGATGGCGCGGATGGCGGTGGGTTCCTCGATGCTGGCGACGATCCGTACCGCGCCGCCGCAGTGGGCGCAGGTGGTGACGTCGATGGAAAAGACCCGCTTGAGCCGTTGCGCCCAGCTCATCGCACGGCGCTTCTGCTCGGGCTCGGGGCTGCGCGGCTCGTCGTGGGCGCTGACGTTGACCACTTCCGGGCCCAGGCGCAGGAGCAAAGGGCACGCGAGCAACGTCAGCACGAACAGGCCCTTCAGGCGTTGCAGGTCGAACTCCGCCAGGCCGCGGACCAGGTCACCGCCAAGAACGCGGAGCTGCTGAGACTCAATCGTGATAACGGCCGCCTGCTTGAACAGACCACGCACCAGCAGAAGGCGTTGACGGAGGCCGAACGCGAGGTCCGCAAAGCTCGTGAAGAACTGGAATCCTTGCGACCGCTTCCGGCACAAGTGACATCCCTCGAACAGCGAACGGCAAAGGCGATCACAGACGCAGAGGTGCTGCAGTCCCACCTGGACCAGGCGAGATCGCAACTTGAGCAAACGCGCCGAGAGCTACGCGATTCCGAACTCGAACGCGAGCGAACCCAGGCTCGGTTTGAAGGCATGCAGGCCGCGTGGGCTCAGCGTGATGCGACATTGACGCCGGCGACGGAGCCCGTCGAGCGCACCGGCAAGCGTCGCGTGCGTCCGCCTGCAGCCGAAGAGGCGACCCAAGACCTTCCTCTGAAGTAATGGGCGCCAGCGGCGCGGCGAAGGAACACAACGTCTCACTGATCTGCGGTGGCGAAATTGCTGCAGCGACAATCGGTTACCGAAGATTGTCGGACTTTTCCCGAATTAACGGCCAACCCTCGGTAACGGTGTTCATGTGAAATCTCCTGTCCCACAAGGGGACCTTGTTCAAACAATGGAAGACATAGTGAAAAGGTTGGGAAGTCAGTCGTTGCTGTGCATGGGCGCTCTCCTTGGGTGTTGGGCTCCGCAGGGGCCGCGAAGCCCTTCGCGGCCATGGGCAGCAGCTGGGGCCGGCGCGGGTGCGCCGTCAAGGGAGGAAGCGAAGGCGCTGGCGCGGCCCGCAGGCGCAGCCGAGGACACGGGCGCCGCAGCGGCCCTTGACGGGGGGAGCGCCCGCAAAGGCCAGGCAAGCCGGTGAAACCGGCGCGCAGGGGGTGCGAATCGCGCAGCACTGCCGGAGAGAAAGGGGTCGGCCCATTGGGTTGAGGGTCAACCCCAACAGCGCAGCACAGCATCAGAAAAGCGCCGCTCCCGCGATGTACGGGGCGGCGCCACAAGGCCTCAACGCAGCGTCAATCTGTCGCAGGCACCATCGCCTGCAGTTGTTCGATCACGCCAAGCTCGACAAAGACACACGGCTGCTCGGCCGCGACCGGAACGTTGAACACCCGGGCGAAGGCATCCCGCTTCAAATGCGCCAGCCGCCCGGTGCGGTACGCCTGATCAGGCTTCATCAGGCCCGAACCCGACGGCGTTCCGCTGCGCTGCGGATCGCATTCGACCAAGGCCACGAAGCCCTCCGAAAACAGGCGCTGGTGCTTGGGACACAGCCCCCAGCCCGTCGTCGTGTGGTGCTTCATGCTCGCGCGCAGGCGCCGGTCGAGCAAGATGTTGCCGGTATCAAAAGCAGTGCCGCACACCAGACAAAGCTGCTGCTCCAGCGAAACGTGTGATTTGTCGTCCATGACCAACTCCGGTGATCGGGCGGGATTGCCCGAGACCGGAAACGGCACGCCGCAGCGCAGCGGTCACAGGTTCGAAGACGGCCGAACGGCCGCCAGCGACCACAGGACGCGCAGACCTTGACAGCGAGAACGGTGTGCAAGGATGAAGGGATCAGCAAGCCAGCCCCACCACACAAGCAGGCACGAAACAGGCAAGCGCAGCGCGCAGGCCGGGGGCCCACCGACGGCCGGAGTGCGTCAGAGATCGGAGCCGAATGGCTGCGACCCGCAGGGGCGCGGGGCGCAGCCCGCAGAGCCCGACGGAGGTACGCCGAGACGCGAACGCCAATCTCTCGCACCAAACAACATCAAGTTCTGCGAGAACCACCGATGTCAAAGAACAAGCTACAAACGAAAGCAATGAATACACCTCGACCCAGCGGGCCAAAGCACAGTACGTACAGGTGGCGCCAGCCATGCGCTCGACCAAGGTTTCCCTCGTAGCCGCCTGCACCAGACCCCATATTGCCGGGGACTTCTATACCGACAACCAGTTCGTCAGTCTCGTCACCGAAACCCCCGCGACTTCGGTGTATGCATGCTCGTTGTTCAGAATAACTGGCAGCTTGATTTGAACGGCAGCAATTCAACGCTCTTGGCTGAGTTCAATCAGGCGCTGACGGAACACCTGTTTCAGTCAGGCGTTCCGTCCCAGTCCGTGTTGGAGACGAACTCCGCCGCGTCGACCGCTTGAGCCAGACCCCCTTCGCGCACTGCAGCCCGTGCCAGCAGGTGAGAAGCCACCGGCAAGGTCGCCAGCAGAAAACCCAGGATCAGCAGCAGCCGCCAGGTCCAGGCCGTGTCCTGGGCCACGAGCAAGGCGCCCACGCACACGAGCGTCAGCGCCAACGTGCCCGCCTTCGTCGCCGCGTGCTGGCGGGCCAGTGCATCGGGCAACACGATCACGCCCCAGGCTGCGATCACCAGCAACACCGCGCCAGCAGCAAGCAGCAGCCCGCCCAGGGTCGTCATCATCGCCGCTCCTCCTGCGTATCGGACGGCGCCGACCGCTCGATCAAGCGTGCCCACCCCACCGTCCCCACGAAGCCGACCAGCGCAAGGCCGATGGCCACGTCGAGGAACACGGTGCGGCGGGTGGCCAGCGAGGCCGCAACGCACAGCGCCACGGCGGCCGCCAGGAAGATGTCGAGGGCCACCACGCGATCCGCATGCCGAGGCCCGCGCACGATGCGCACGGTGGCGATCAGGGTCGCGCACAGCGCCAGCAAGGTGAGCACGGCTGTGGCCCAGCCCACCGAGGCCGCGTTCAGCAGCCCGTTCATGCCGACTCTCCAAACCAGGCCAGCAGCGGCGGCTCGAAGTCGCGCCGGATGGCGTCGACCTCAGCCGCCGCGTTGTTCGCGTCGAGCATGTGCAGCACCATCTCCCGGCGCACCAGGTCGATGTCGATCACCGTCGTCCCCGGCGTCAGCGAGATCATGCAGACCAGCAGCGCAGCGCCCTGTGGACTCATCGGCGCGAAGCCGATGCGCACGAAGGTCGCCGCAGGCGCCGTGCCGATAGCCAGGCCGCGCCGAACGATCGCGGCAACCGTTTGCACGCCCGAGGCGAGCATCGCCCAGCCAAAGCGCAGTGGCAAAAGGACGGCGGCGGTGAGCTTGTTCATGCGGCACGGCAATTCATGTGGCGGCTCCTGCGGTTCATTTCCGGCCCAGCGTCGCGGCCGCGGCCTGCGCGAACTCGATCAGTGTCTGGGGTGCAAATCCGATCGCAAGCGTCACGGCCGCCAGGCTGACCGTCGCCGCCCAGGCCGGTGCGAGCGCCACGCGCCGCGCTGGCCATACACCTTCCGCATCGGCCAAGGGATGGGGCTTCCAGAAGGCCTCGGTCCAGATCTTCATCATCGAGTAGAGCGTCAGCACGCTCACCAGCAGGGCCAGCGCGGCCCACGTGTAGCGCCCCTGTGCAAAGGCCTCCTGCAGCACCAGCAGCTTGGCCCAGAAGCCCGACAGCGGCGGAATGCCTACCAGCGACAAGGCCATCACCGCGAACAGCAGCGCCAGCATCGGCCGTGCGGCGGCCAGGCCACCGATGCGCCGCAGGTCGTAGCTGCCGGCCACGCTGGCCACCATGCCGGCGGTCAGGTACAGACTGGCCTTCACCAGGCTGTGGTGCAGCGTGTAGAACAGCGCCGCGGCATGGCCGGCCGGGCCGCCCAGTGCCACCGCCAGCAGCACGTAACCGATCTGGCTGACGCTGTGGAAGGCCAGGATGCGCCGCATGTCCCAGTGGTGCGCCGCGCCCAGCACACCAGCCACCATGGTGGCCACCGCCACCCAGCCCAGCACCTCGTACAGCGCCGCACCTTCGGGCATGAACACGTCGCCCAGCATGCGCAGCACGGCGTAGGCCGCCACCTTGCCCAGCAGCGCGGCGAACAGGGCCAGCACCGGCGCGGGCAGCGTGGGGTAGGACGCCGGCAGCCAGGCATACAGCGGAAAAGCCCCGGCCTTCAGCAGCAGCCCCACCGTCAGCGCCGCCAGCAACGTGTGCAGCAGGGCCGGGTCGAGCTGGCGCGCCGCCAGTGCCAGCCCGCCGTAGTTGAGCTGCCCTGTGGCGGCATAGAGCAGCCCGATGGCGGCCAGCAGCAGGAGCGTGCCGAACAGGTTCAGGCCCAGGTACTTGAAGGCGGCATCGAGCTGGTCGCGCCGGCCGCCCAGCGCGATCAGGCCCAGGGCGCAGATCAGCATCACCTCGAACCAGACATAGAGGTTGAACAGGTCGGCGGTGCTGAAGGCACCGGCCACGCCGGCCAGCGTGCCGTGCAGCAGCGGCAGCAGCAGCCGGTGGCGCGGACCGGGGTCGGCGTCGCTGCCCAGGAAGATCAGCGTGACCAGGCCCATCAGCGCCGTCAACAGCAGCAAGGCGGTGGACAGGCCGTCGAAGCGGAACTGAATGCCGTAGGGCGCGGGCCAATCGCCGAAGCTGACGCCGACCGGGCCGCTGGCGCTGACCTGCGCCAGCAGCGTCACCGCCGCCCCCAGGAAGCCCAGGACGCCGACGAAGCTGATGGCCTGCTGCGTGCGGGACCGGCCCGAGAACAGCGCCGTCAGGCCCGCGGTGGCCAGCGGCACGAGCACGGGTGCGGTGGCGACGATGCTCACGTGTCGGCCCTCTGCGGCCGCGCATCGTCGTCGGCATGGACGGCATCGAAGGCCAGCGGCGGCTTCACGGGGTCCGCCGGCTCGGGCTCCACCAGCCGCAGCGCCAGCGCATCGTCGGTGCCGACGCGCCGCACCAACTGCATGACCAGCACGAGCGCAAAGCACATCAGCGCGAACCCGATCACGATGGCGGTCAGCACCAGCGCCTGCGGCAGCGGGTTGGCCGCCTCCTGCAGCACCCGGCCGCCCGCCTCGATCACCGCCGGCTGCGCCGACCCCAGGCGGCCCGCGGCCAGCAGCAGCAGGTTCACCGCGCTGCCCAGCAGCGCCAGGCCCACCACGCAGCGCAGCACGTCGCGCGACAGCGCCAGGTACAGCCCTGCGGTCAACGTGATCCAGAGCGCGAAGGCGACGGCCCAGATCATTGCGCGCCCTCCTCCGCCTCGTCGCTGTCGAGCAGTGCGATGGCATAACCCCCCAGCGCACCCCACACGCACAGGTAGACGCCGAGATCAAACACCAGCACCGTGGACACCGGCAGCGTCGTGAAGCCCAGCGGCACACCGGCCCACAGGTGCGTAAGGTAGGCCTTGCCCATCAGCCAGGCCGGCAGGCCCGACAGCGCGCCGACCAGCACGCCCAGCGCCGCAAGCCGCACCGGCGAGCGCAGCGGCAGGCGCTGCGTGGCGGCATCGGGTCCGTGCGCGACGGCCCACAGCACGCTGGCGGTCACCGCCAGCAGGCCGCCGATGAAGCCGCCGCCGGGCTCGTTGTGGCCGCGCAGCAGGACCACCAGCGACGCGGCCAGGATCACCACGTACAGGGGCTTAGCCACTACCTCCAGGATGACCAGCCGGCGGTTCATCGTCCGGCCTCCGTGTCGCGCCGGGTGCGCACAGCACGCAGCAGCGGCACCGCCGCCAGCAGCGACAGCATCACGACCGTGATCTCGCCCAGCGTGTCCAGCGCTCGGAAGTCGACCAGGATCACGTTTACCACGTTGCGGCCCTGCGCGGCCGGCACACTGTGCTCGCCGAACCAGCGCGACAGCGTGTCGTCGAAGGGCAGCGCCACGGCGGCCAGCAGCAGCGCGGTCAGCACGGTGGCGAAGGCCAGCGACAGCACGAGCGCCATCGGGCGCCAGACCGGCTCGGGCACGCTCATGGCCTTGCCTTGGCGTTTCAACGCCAACAGCACCGCCGCAACGACGATGACGAACACCGTCTCAACGACCACCTGTGTGAAGGCGACGTCCGGCGCCCCCGCAAAGAGAAACAGCACTGCGCTGCCGTAGCCCACGAGACCGGCACCCAGCAGCAGCACCAGGCGGTCCTTCAGCGTGGCGGCCGCCATGGCGCCGACAGCGATCAGTAGCACGGCACCGGCCACGCCCAATGGCGGCGCAGACCAGGCCGGCCAGGCCAGCGTGGGCGCGGCTGCCACCAGCGGGAGCCCGATGGCCAGCACCGCCGCGGCCGCCGCCACGGCCATGTAACCTGGCGAGCGTCCGTGCTGCAACGCCCGCGTACTGAACGCAGCGAGACGCGGAATCCAGTCCAGGGAACGTTCGTAGAGCCTGGCAAGGCCGAAGGTGGCTAGCCGCGGGGCAACCGCATCCACCATGCGGTGCAGCACGTCCCACAGCAGATAGACGATCGCACCCAGCGCCAGCGTGGTGGCAAAGGTCAGCGACTCTGCCAGCAGTGCCCGCGCCAGCGGCGCCAGCACAGGGCCGTCGCCGGCGGTCATGGCCACCCCCGCAGCTTCTACCATCGGCTGGGCCCAGGCCGGGAACAGCCCCAGCGCGACGCCGAAGCCGGCCAGCACCATGGGCGGCAGCACCAGCGCGGGACCGGCCTCATGCACGCCGGTGAGCGCGGGCTCGGGCGCGCGGTGCCAGAACACGCGCACGGCGGCGACACCGGCCACGGCCACCGCGATGGCCGAGAACACCGTGTTGGCCAGCGGCGCGAAAGCCAGCACGTTGTCGGCCGCCTTGGCGTCGCCGATCAGGTCCTTCACCACGAAGCCGAACGACAAGGGGATGCCGGCCATCGACATGCCGGCCAGCGCCGCCGCCGCCGCGGTCCACGGCATGGCGTGGCGCAGGTTGCCCAGTCGGTCGATGATGCGGGTGCCGGTGCCATGATCGACATTGCCAGCGACGAAGAACAGCGGCGCCTTGTACAGCGCATGCGCCAGCAGCAGCGCGCCCACAGCCACCGCAGCACCTTCGCCTGGCATGCCCACCAGCGCCACCAAGGTGCCCAGCGTGGCCACCGTCGACCAGGCCAGGATGCGCTTGAGGTCGCGCTCGCGCAGCGCCAGCACCATGCCCCAGGCGGCGGTGATCGAACCCGCGCCCTGCAGCAGCACCTGCCACAGCAGCCAGTCGTCGAGGCCGGCGTCCAGCCGCGCCAGCAGGTACACACCCAGCTTCACCATCGTGGCCGAATGCAGGTAGGCCGACACCGGTGTTGGCGCGGCCATCGCGTTGGGAAGCCAGAAGTGGAACGGGAACTGCGCGCTCTTGGTGAAGGCGCCCACGATCACCAACAGGACACCCGCCGTCAGCAGCGGGGTGGGCGCGGTGGCCGGCAGGCGTTCGACGATCACGCTGATGGTGCTGGTGCCCATCACCTGCCCGATCAGGATCAAGCCCGCCAGCAGCGCCAGGCCGCCGGTGCCTGTCACCAGCAGCGCCTGCTGCGCCGCCTTGCGGCTGACCGCGCGTTCATGGTGGAAGCCGACGAGCAGGAAGGACAGCACGCTGGTGGCTTCCCAGAACAGGAAGAGCGTGAACAGATTGTCAGCAGTGACGCAGCCGATCATCGCCACCATGAACAGCGTGAGCTGCACGAACAGCCGCCGTTGCCCCGGGTGGCTTGCGAAGTAGCCGCCTGCGTAGACGAACACCGCGCTGCCCACACCCGTGATCATCAGCAGCATCAGCACCGCCAGGCCGTCAATGCGCCAGGCCAGCGAGATGCCCAGCGCCGGTATCCAATCGAGCGCACCCCCCAGAGGCAGCGGCAGCCACAACAACATGCCCACCACGACACCCAGCGCAGCCAGAGGCAGCACCGTGAAGGCGGCACGAGAGGCCAGCCCCATGCCGCCATCGGCCGCCGAGCTCAGAAGCGGCGTGCCCACGCTCAGCGCCCCGCCCGCCGCAACATCGTCACGCCCAGCGTGACGATGGTCAGCGGCACCACGAACCCCAGCATCGCGTCGCCGAAGGCCTGGACGCCGTCATGGCGCTGCGCCGCCAGCACCAGGTAGGCCACATACGCGACGTAGTAGCCCAGGAACAGGCCGCCCTCCCAACGGGCGATCTCGCGACCGGTCAGGAAGACCGGCAGGCAAGCCACCAGTGCGGCGAGCATGACCCACAGATCGAACCGGGCCACGTCCGGCGGCAGCGGCAGCGCGGCACCGGTGCCCACAGCCGCCACGACGGCCCCCAGGCCAACGACGCCAAAGAGGTTGAACACGCAACTGCCCACCACGTTGCCCACGGCGATGTCGCGTTCGCCCTTGAGGCTGGCCACTACCGATGCCGCCACCTCCGGCAGCGAAGTGCCCGAGGCGACGATGGTCAGGCCGATGATCACCTCCGACAGACCGAGTGCACGCGCGAAGATGACTGCCGCCTGCACCAGCCAATCCGATCCCAGCACGAGCAGCACCAGCCCGGCGACGATCAGACCGAGCTGTGCCGGCAGCCGGGCGTCCCACCGCCCCGCCTTGGCCGGCTGCAGTGTGTCGGCGTACTCGTCGGGACCGGTCGCGGCCGGCTCCGCGCGCGACTGCCGGACCAGGAACGCGGTGTAGGCCATCAGCAGGCCGAGCAACAGCGATCCGTCGAACAGCCCCAGCGAACCGTCCAGGCCCAGGACGATGAGCAACACCGCGCCGCCGATCATGATCGGCGCTTCCTGCCGAATGACTTGCCTGTGCACCGCCAGTGGCGTGATGAGCGCGGCCACGCCCAAGATGAACAGGACGTTGAAGATGTTACTACCCACGGCGTTGCCCAACGCCAGCCCGCCCTGCCCGGCCAGCACTGCGCCGGTTGTCACGGCCAACTCCGGTGCACTGGTGCCAAAAGCCACCACCGTGAGACCCACCGCCAGCGGCGACAGACCCAGGCGCAATGCCAGGAGCGACGCACCGCGCACGAGGATGAAGGCGCCGGCAACCAAGGCCAGGAGCCCCCCCGCGAACAGAAGAAAAGTCATTGCCGCAAAGTCGCCATGGCTCAGTTGCTCAAGGGAGGTTTCGAGGTGGCGCCGCGCACCCAGCTGCGAACCATGGACAGGAGCGTGCCTCCCGTCAGCATGCCCAGCACGTACACCGCCAGCAGCAGCAACGACAGCGGTAGCGTCAAGCTCGCAGACAGGAACTGCACGGTCACAGTGTCGAGGTTCTGGAACTTGAAAAGAAAAACGACAGCCGTCATGGCGAGCAGCAGGGCCAAGTAGACATATTTCATGTTGTTCTCTCTTCGCACAGCAGACAAGCTGTTGCGGGAATTATACCTTTGTTGGTCAGCTCGACAAACAACAAGGCCGACAGCGCTGCAGCGCGGCCGGCCTCGGGAATGGAGAATGGGGGAAGGGGAATCGCCTGATGCTTGATCGAACGTTAGCCCGGCATCGAGATGCCAGGGCGCGGCACCACCTGAAAGTCGAGGCCGTAGACCAGTGGTTCGACACACTCCTGGTCTTCCATCGGCAGCACCCACCGCTCAAGTGCCGCGCGCAACAACATCGACTCGCCCGGGTGCACCTCGCCGTCGGCCTCGATGACTTGAGCGCAAAGCTTGATCACCAGCGCCTGCAACGCGACGTTATCGATCTCGTCCAGCCAGGCAGCGAGCGTCGGGCCGTCGATCAGGATATCCCGCCCCGGGCGAACACCGGTCATCAGGTCCTGGCACAACTCGTCCAGAACGACATGCCATTGCAGGCCATGCAGATCGAGCCGTTCGAAGGCCTGCGTGTCGGCCAGTCGCTGCCATTCGACATCCTTGATGTCGCCGTTGGCGAGCAAGGCGGTGGCCAGGATGCGCCCGGCGGCCTGAGGGCTGTTGCGGGGGTAGTGCCGGAAAACTGGGTGGTTCATTGGCTTGGTCCTCCTTAAGGGGCCATGGAGAGCGGTGGATGGCGGTGGTCAGCCGAGCCTGAACACCACGAAGACGGTCAGCGTCATGGCCAGCAGTGTCCAACCAGCGGCTCGCGCCGCGGGGTGCCAGCGGGTGACCGATGGCGTGATGGCGATGGTGGTGGCACGTTGCTGCCGGGCGCGGTGGGAATGAAGATGGTGCATCGTGAAGCTCCTGGAGTTAGGGCGTGTTAACACTAATGGCGATTTCTGCGACTGCGCGGGACAATCTCTGGCATGGAGATCACACCCGAGCAATTCGCCACCATCGAGCACTGTCTGCCCAAGCAGCGCGGCAATGTCAGCCTGAGCAACCTGCAGGTAGTCAACGCCATCCTCTATGTGGCCGAGCATGGCTGCAAGTGGCGTGGACTGCCCAAACGGTTCGGCAACTGGCACACGATCTACACGCGCATGAACCGCTGGACCAAGGCCGGTGTACTCGATCGCATGTTCGAGGAATTGCAGCGGGCCCAGGTCGTGCGCATCAAGATCGAGGCGGTCTCGCTGGACTCCACCAGCATCAAGGTCCACCCAGACGGCACCGGAGCGTTAAAAAAAACGGCCCTCAGTCCATCGGCAAGTCCCGAGGCGGATGGAACACCAAGATTCATATGGTTGCCGCGGATGCTCGAACGGCCGTGACGTTCTGCCTCTCGCCAGGACAAGCGCACGACGCACCTGAAGGCAGGCGTTTGCTCAGCAGCCTCGGGGCGACAAGCCGACCCGTTCATTTGCTCATGGACCGGGCATACGAAGGCAATGAAACCCGCCAACTTGCTCTGGACCTGGGATTCATTCCGGTCGTGCCCCCGACCAGCAAACGCCTTGATCCTTGGGAATACGACCGGGCCATGTACAAGCGCCGCAATGAGGTCGAGCGACTGTTTCGTCGCCTCAAGGGTTACCGGCGCATCTTCTCGCGCTTCGAGAAACTCGATCTCATGTTCCTCGGCTTCATCAGCTTCGTGCTTGTCGCAGATGGACTGAGAATGTGTTAACAGGCCCTAGATGTTCCATACCAAGCTCTTGATGGTCTGCTGAGTGCGTACAAAGACTTTTTCGAAGCATCTCAAGCGCGCATTCAGCGCCTTCGTGATGACGGGGTGGACGGCATCGGGGATCTGGCGTTCTTCAAGCGCGCATTCCAACCGCGCTCAGGAATCACCGTGTCGACCATCCATGGTGTCAAGGGCGCTGAGTTCGACGTGGTTATCGGGTACGCGCTGCTGGAAGGCATGGTGCCGCACTTCAATGATGCCGATGGCGATGCCAGCGCGCAAAAGTTGCTGTACGTGGTTGGCTCCAGGGCGCGCAAGCATCTGCACCTGTTTTCCGAGGCTGGCCGGCCGAGAGGCAGAAGGGATGAGTATCGCCCAACGCGTCGTCTTGCTGCATGCGGGTTCGACTACGACACGATATGAGGTTTGCGAGGTGACAGCTTCCAGCCTGACTTCCCCCACTTCGGGATCACAAAGCAGTCCCTGATGAACGGCTGCTTTCAGCCTGAAGCCGCCAGACGGCTTCCAACTTCAACTGATCCTTATAGCCGGACCCTGCCAGCTATGACCAGCAGGCTGAGCGATCAATCGGGGCTCGGCCGGATGCCGTTTTCCAACTGACGCGACGCGGCCCGCGCACGAAGCTGCCCGCATGTTCGCTGATTCGTCAGCACATGCCAGTAGCCAGGGTTCCAAGCTGCCGCGGGTCTCTCCCGCGTTGCCCACCAGTCCGCATCGCATCAATTCCGCGGACGCGCGTCCTCGTGACGCTGATGCTTTTTATCAACCGCGTGCGGGAGCTGCCATCCCGTGAGGGACGAGGCCCCGCTTTTCCAAGGAGTCCGTCCATGTCCCAACAAGCCTCTTTCGGCCAAACCTTCGGGCAATTGGCCTCGACCTACTGCGGCAAGTTCCTGCCGCTCGAAGTCCTCCAAAGCGCCGCCGGCCACTACATCGGCACGCGCGATACCGAAGGCCCCGTTTCGCGGGAATCCCGCGAGTACTTCCGCAGCTATGCCGCGGCTCAACGTGCCCTCGAAAGAGGCGGCTGGTCCCAGCTCGCCATTCCCTGATCCAACTGAAGGAATCATGTCATGAACCAACTGCTGCCGCGGGAAGTCGTCGATCAGATCATGCGGGAAGAACAGCATTTCGCTGCTGCGCCCCAAGCCTTTTTCGAGGCATGGAAGCGCGGCGTCGAGATCGCTGGCCCCGAGTGGTTCGGCGACGGCACCCGTGAAGGTCTGAACCAGGCCAAGAGCAAGTGGGATCTGCGTCCCAACATGCTGCGGCTCAACGATGCCCTCGGCGTCCTGAGCAGCGGCGAACGCATGTTCTTGTCCGCCATGGTCAGCTTCTACAACGCGCGCGAGGGCGGTGCCATGCTCAAGCGCTGCCACTTCCACGGGCTGTCGGACTTCGACGGTCTCGATCTGCAACGCCGCAAGGTCATCGCCAACCTGCTGGTGAACTACAACGGTTGGTGAGCCGGTCCCCGGCACACCACCGCCTTTTCGCACCCCCACGAGGGACATGCGCCCACAAGGCCATGTCCCTCGATTCATTTCCCGTCGTCCAGCGCAGTGCTGGCAACGCCATGGTCAGCGCTGCCTGACGCATTTTCTCCTTTCAACCCACCGGGTCCAATTCCCGGTGGCGGGGATTGGCTCCATTATCCAATCTGGAGAGTTCCCATGTCCCAGAATCCCAATCCCTTTCTCCGTGGCTACTGGAATCTGAAAGTCGTCCGCACGCTGTCCGTCAGCTACGAGGACGGAAGCCCGCATGTCTGGCGAAACATCCACGCAAGCCAAGAGCACCTCTCCGACGAGGAACTGGTTTCATCGTCCTGCATCGTCACCAGCGACTTCGCGGTGGTCAGCAATGGCGCCGAACCCGTGAGTGCCGAGGTGCTGGCCGAATGCGAAGCCGGTGAAGATGTCGGCGGCGAAGGCGTGATCGGCGCCGTGGTCTACGCCATCCATGGCGACGATATTGACGGCCGCCCTGTCCACGTCGGCGACACCTATTCGGCCGAGGCTGCGCGGGAAGTGGTGCAGCGCCTGAGTTTCGAGACCGGCTACTATAGCCGGTGCTGGGAAATCAGCAGCGCACACATCAGCGAGGAAACCGGCCAGTACCTCGCCAACCTGGCAGACCTCGCGACGCCGGAGGCTTTCTTGTTCATCGCCTTCCGGGTTCCGTACAGCCCAGCGATCGGCGTCAAGCTGATTTCCACGCCCTGGACGGACCAGAACCTGGAGCACGCCGAGGGCATCAGCGCAGAGCAGCTTCGACAAGAGCACCGGAACAAGGGCATGCCGGACGACCTGGCGAACATCCTTGAACTGGCTGGCCAGGCCGATGTGCGCATCCTGATCCTCGACGCCGACGCACCCGCGCTGCTGGGCCTGCCGCTGGCCGAGTCCTAGCCGCCGCACGACACACCAGCTTTTCTCTTCGTTCCCCCATTCCAGCCCGTCTCCCCACCAGGAGCCGGGCTGGTCCATTTCACAGGAGCACCTCATGTTCCCCGACCTCATTTCGCCCGTAAGCGACTTCGAGCATCAGCTCGGAGCCTGCGTCAACGCCATGAGCCAGGACGACGCCATCGGCCAGATCCTGGTATTCGAGCGCACGCGCGGCACGCTGCACATGCGCCATATCGCCAGCGCCGACCTGGTGGACACCGACATTGACGACTACGAGATGGTCGTTTTCGACGGTGGCAACACCAGCGGCGACACATGGAAGCATGTCTTCTTCCCGCATCAGCGCGAGCACTGCTTCGTGTACGACGCCTGACGCATCCAGCCCCTTTCGAGGGGCTTTTTCTTACCTGCATGGCAGGAAACCGGGTGCAGCGTAGTGCCGTTTCATACGGGCGGGTAGCCCGGCCCAGGGCCATCCTTGTCCCCATGTTCGTTGGCGTTGCCGACACATGCCCAGGCAGCCGAGACCTTCGAGGCTGCAAGTGCGGGAAACCGTGCTGGTCGTTTTTTCCTGTGGACGTACCGCGTCCATCCACCCACAAGGGATCTCTCCCTTGCGGGCCGGAATTCCCTTGTTCTTCCCCAAGGAGATTCCCATGGATCGCTCTCTCATCAAGACCCTGATGCCTTCGCTTGTCGCAGGCCATGTGCCCCGCAACGTGCGGTCGTTCAAGTACCATGTGTTCGATGATCAGCCGCAGTCCTCGGCATTGGGCTTCGTCATCGATCCCCAGCCGTTCGACGGCAAGGTGGTCGCGGCCAACGGCGACGCCATTGTCGTCAAGCTCAAGCCCAGCGAGTTCGCGGTACTCGATCCCAACCTGGTATCCATCGTTCCCAGCGAAGGCACCAAGGTGCATGTCCAACCGTATGCCCGCCGCCGCTTCGACGGCCTGCGTGCGGACACCCCCGAAGAGCGCACGGAGATGACGTCCGACGGCACTCCCTACATCGTCAAGACGCACATCCTCGGCTCTGCACCGGCAAAGCTGCCCATCCCCGAGCCGCAGTGCCTGGAACTGGGCCAGCTCATCCAGCAATTGGAGGAAATGCCGGCACCCGACGGGTTCCGACACATCACCCACATGCTGGTCGATGCGGGTGCTCGCGACTTCACCTGGGTCGATCCCACGCCGTCCAAGATCATCGAAACACCTCCGGCGATCAGCTTCACGGTCTCGACCGCGAAGTTCGAGGGCCAGGTGACGATCCTGTACGACCGCGCGGGCGACACCTACGTGGTGGAACTGCACCGCCACGATGAACTGGTCGATCGGCACGACGAGGTGTATTTCGACATGCTCGGTGAAGTGTTGGAGCGGCTCATCGATGACGGGCGCTGGCGCCTGATCGACGTGAGCGTGATCGACGCCAAGACGACCAAGCGGCGCTACGACTGAATCCGCAGCCTGCCAGCGACTTGCCCCCCATAGGCCTTCCATCCATTCGGGTGGAGGGCCTTTTTCTTCAGGAGATCAACCATGTCACTGAGATTCAAAGGCTCCGACTTGCGCCCCGTGCTGGCCGAGGCCGTTGCCAACCAATGCCGCGTCGCTCTCGCCAAGGACCAGGGTGTGTACTTCCTCGCCGAGCGCGGGGAGCGCCGCCCCGATGGCCGCGTGAAGCTGCTGGCCTATGCCGTCGGCTGCAACCCAGATACCGACCCGTTCGACGACTGGTGGGAACTGGCACACGCCGAATTGGGCGGCGACGATTTCGGCGAATTCTTCGACTCGAAGGAAGGCGTCTTCGCCCGCATCCTGCATAGCACGGACGATCTGATGCTGTCCGCCAGCACGACGCACCTGTCGCTGAAGGTCGCTCCATCGGCATAGCGCAACTACTGCTACACCCCTCGCAGCCTCCATTGGGGGCTTTCTTTTGGGCCGGATCAAGTGGCGGACGCAAAGGGAAACGCCCGGATGCCGATTGATTGCTGCCGCGCGCGCGAGGCCCGGCCATGCTGACCCCATGCCTGCTGACGTTGTCAGCGACATGCCAGGCAACCATCGGTCTTCGAGGTTGCCGCGCAGTTCCCACTGCGTGACCGAGCCAGCTCGCACCGCATCCGTCCGCGAGCGGCCACCAGTCCTGGTGGTGGATGCTTTCGCCTTATCAACCCACCGCGGGGTTACGCACCTTTCCCCGCATGCGTGGGGCCGGTGTGTCTCCGCTTCATCCCAATGGAGATTCACCATGAGCACCACGCCCAACGAGAAATCGTATTTCGACATCCACACCTCGGGCATCGGCTACGTCCAGCGTGTCCGTGAGGTTCCCGTCCGGGGCGGCCGCCGTGCGCAGCCTTTCCTGGCATGCACCATCGCCGCGCTGGTCGGTTCTGCCAAGGACCCCAGCTACCGCTACTTCGATGTGAAGGTCTCGGGTGCCGAGGCCAAGAACCTGGTCGAGCGCTACATCGGCGTTGACGATCCCAAGCAGCGCCCGCTGGTGCGCTTTCGCCTCGGCGACCTCTGGGGCGATGCGTATATCCGCGACAAGGGTGAGCACAAAGGCCAGGCCGCCGCGTCCCTCAAGGCACGACTGCTCAAGGCCGAGCCGCTTGACCGAGCCGAACTGGCTTCGATCAAGCAGCACGAGCTGATCACCCGCGGCATCGGCTACCTCAGCCGTCCGAAGGACGTCTCCCCCAAGGATGGCGATCCGTTCCTGTCGTGCTGCATCGCGGCACTGTCCGGGCCTGTCGGTGAACCGGAATATCGGTACTTCGACACCATCGTCGCCACCCCTGAAGCCGAGCACCTGGTTCGCCGGTGCGTGCAGGCCATCGAAGGGGATCGCAAGGTGCTGGTCGGCTTCAAGTTGAACGACATGAAGATCGATCCGTACATCCGCACCAAGGGCGAACATGCTGGGGAACCGGCTGCAAGCCTGAAATCGACGCTGGTCCACATCGGTCTGATCAAGATCGACGGCACCCAGGTCTATCCGACGAGCCAGGCGCAACCCGAGGCGCCGCCGGCCGAAGACGCATCCGCGTCCGAAGCCGACGACGCCATCGACACGGCCACCGAGCCCGCCGAGCGCGAGCCCGAGGCGCAAGTCGAGGAGCAGGAGCCGGCATTGGCTGCTTCGTTCTGATACGGCATGGCCCCTCACGGGGCCTTGTCGCTTCTCTTCCCGCATCCGCCGCGTCCCCATGACGCGCGCTTGCGCATTTCATCCCCCGAGTTCCGCGTGGTCTCACCGCCGCGCGGTTACCGCATTTCTCAAAGGAGATCAGCCATGTCTCTGGCATCCCGTTTTGCTCCGCAATCCCCGATCCTGCGCTCCGATCGTCCACTCTCGGACGACCGCATTCGTGCCGTCGTTCCGTCGATCTTCGCCGACGCTCCGCATGGGAGCCGGTCCGATCGGTATGCCTACATACCGACCTCGACCGTGCTGACCAAGCTGCGCCAGGAGGGCTTCGAGCCCTTCATGGTGTGCCAGACACGCGTGCGCAACGAAGACCGGCGCGAGTACACGAAGCACCTCATCCGACTTCGCCATGCGAGCCAGATCAACGGCGACGAGGCGAACGAGATCATCCTGCTCAACAGCCACGACGGCACGAGCAGCTATCAGATGCTCGCCGGCATGTTCCGGTTCGTCTGCCACAACGGCCTGGTTTGCGGTGACACCACCGCCGACATCCGCGTTCCCCACAAGGGCGACGTGGCCAGCCAGGTGATCGAAGGTGCCTACGGAGTCCTCGAAGGCTTCGAGCGCGTGCAGAACGCGCGCGATGCGATGCGCACCATCACCCTCGATGAGGGCGAAGCGGAGGTCTTTGCAAACTCCGCGCTCGCACTCAAGTACGACGATCCAGCCAAGTCCACGCCTGTCACGGAGAGCCAACTGCTGGCACCCCGGCGATGGGACGACCGCAAGAACGACTTGTGGGCCGTCTTCAACCGCGTCCAGGAGAACCTCGTCAAGGGGGGCCTGAACGGACGCACGGCCAACGGCCGCAATCAGCGCACCCGTCCGGTGCAAGGCATCGACCAGAACCTGCGCCTGAACCGGGCGTTGTGGCTGCTGGCCGAAGGCATGCGCCAGCTCAAGGCGTGATGCCACGCGGACCTCGCCCACCTCGGGCGAGGCCATTTCCTCTCATCCACCGGGTGCCGTCGGCGGCCCGTCATTCATCATCAGGAGAACCATCATGGCAACCCCATCGGCTTCCGAGAAATCGGTTGCGCCCATCGTCGTCCCCGGCCAGCTCACGCTGCGTACCATCCGCGGCAAGAACGGCCCGTTCACGGTCGGCCGCCTCACCACGCACCTCGGTGTGTTCGAGGTCAAGGACCCCGAGCTGGAGCAGTACCCCGAAGGCAAGTACGACGGGGAGTTCGTCATCCGCTACATCTTTCCGAGATCCTATCCGGTCGGTGGCGGCATGCGGTTCGAGATCCGCGCCAGCCTGGACGGGATGACGCTGAGCGGCATCGACAAGCTGAGCCGTGACGAGGCCCGCAGCTTCGCCACGCAGGAGGTCGATCCACTCGATGAAGAGCAAGGGACGCAGCCTGCGGCGACGCCGGTCAAGCCCGCCAAGGCATCCAGGCCCGCCAAGCCCGCCCCCGTGCAGGCATCCGCGGACCCGCTGATCGATACCACGCCTTTCGGAGTGGATTCGCCAACGTCCACTGCGGCGGCTGTCTCTGGCAGCGCCGAAGATGGCGACGCCGCGCTGTTCGGCCTGTTGTGGCCGCTGGGTGAGTCCGTGAAACTGGATTCGACCATCGACCGCCGCGCCCTGCGCGCGCAGATCGCCCGCCTGGGCGATTTGGGCTACGCGCTGGACTTCAAGACGCAGGAGTGGAGCCACCAGGCCGAACTGCAACCTGCGTGATCGCAGACGCCGCATCCGCGGTGCTTTTCATCCACCCCCAGGGGCAGCACTTGCCCCAGAGGGCGGTGCTGTTCCCGCTCATCCTAGGACATCACCATGCCCGCAAACACCTCTTCCAGCACGCTGTACCGCATCGACGAATGCCCCGACGTGATGGCCGACGCCTGCGTCGGCGATGACCAGGGCAACCTGATCTTCCTGTCCATTTGGGCGCGGGACACCGCCGTCCAGCAGTTCCTGGCTCGCCTGACCCTCGGGCGTGACGAGCAGGGGCTGGACCAGTTCCACGTCATCACCGACCAGGGCGGCAGCGTCCCGGTGTTCGTCGGCAACGTCGATCGCCTGGAAAAGCGGATGACGCGCGCCTACCGGCGCACGCTGTTCGGATCGCTCTCCAACGTGTGGCTGTTCGACCGCCGCTGCGTCAAGCCCGACAAGGCCAACGCCAGCGCACTGGCACTGTTGCCACGCGGCAGCGCCCACCAGCTCGACCGCCTGTGGACGCTGGTGCGGGACACCTGCCCGTTGCCGCTGCTCGACCACTGGCGCGAGACCGTGCTGGAACTGCTGCAAAGCCGCGAGATGCTGGCCTGCCTCCCGTTCGCCCTCGGGCCTTTGGTGGGCCATCGCCTCGCCATTGACGTGCCGGTGCTGACCCAGGCACTGGGCTCGCTGATCCGCAGTGACGTGCTCACCGCCTATCCGTACCCGGCCAGGATCTGGACGCCGGAAGCGGTAGCGGCCTGACCCACCCGCAGGCACGCCTCGACGTGCTTGCGCCTTTCATCCCCGCCAACCAGGAGACTTCCCATGGCCCTCATGTTCCCGCGGCTCGCCCGCAATTTCGTGAAAAACGGGTACTTCCCCACGGATGAACCCACGCTCGAAAGAGCCCTCAACGCACTGATGCCCAGTGACGGGCCAATGTGCATCTTCGATCCCTGCGCCGGCGAAGGCGTCGCGATTGCCGAAGCCGCCCATGTCCTCGGGCGCGAGCAGGCCAAGGCGTTCGCGGTCGAGTTCGACGCGGAGCGGGCACGCCATGCCCGCGGCCTGGTCGATCACTGCCTGCACGCGGACCTGATGGACACGATGATCTCCAAGCAGTCGTTCGGGCTGCTCTGGCTCAACCCACCGTATGGCGATCTGTCCAAGGACGTCAACGGCAACATCGGCTATCAGGGCCAGGGCCGTCCCCGCCTCGAAAAGCTGTTCTACCAGCGCAGCCTGTCGCTGTTGCAGTACGGCGGCGTGCTGGTCTTCATCGTCCCCGGCTACGTGCTCGATGCGGAGCTGGTCGGCTGGCTAACGCGCCACTACACGGACCTGCGCATCTACCGAGCGGTGGAGACGCAGTTCAAGCAGGTGGTGATCTTTGGTCGCAGGGTACGCCAGCGCGAGCTGGCACCCGATGGCGTCAAGGCCGTGCGCAATCTGCTGCTGCAGGTTGGGCTTGGCGAAATCGAAGCCGAGGAACTGCCGTGCGAATGGCCATTCCTGCCGTACATCGTCCCAACCAGTCCTGTCGAGCCGGAGAGTTTTTTTCGCGTGACGATGGAGCCGGAGCAGTTCGCCGATGAAGTCGGCAGGCTGCAAGGCCTCTGGCCGTCGCTGGACACCCATCTGGGGGCCGCGCAGCAGTCGCTGCGTCCGCCAGCGCGCGCCTTGTCCCACTGGCATCTCGCCCTGGCGCTGGCCGCGGGCGCGATCTCGGGCGTTGTACGTTCCAAGACCGGGCGCGTGCTCGTCGTCAAAGGTGACACCCACAAGGACAAAACGCTCCAGCGGGAATTCACCGAACGCGAAGACGGCTCCGTGGCCGAGACCCGCATCCTCACAGACAAGTTCGTGCCTGTCATCCGCGCGTGGGACATGACGCCTGATTCCCCGACTCGGGGCGAAGTCCTGACCATCCGCTGATCGTTTTTCCACCGCTGGCGGTTCACCGTCAATCTCATCCACCCAACGGGGTCCAGCCGCCCCGCAGGGGCGCTGTGGCCTCTTTTCCAAGAGGAAACCACATGACGTCCAACACTCATGACCAATACCGCCGCAAGCGGTTGTTCGAGATCGGCGCGCTGGAGTTCAGCAAAGGCGTCGAAACCCTGATGCACGAAGGTCGGCTCGATCCCATCCCCTATTTCGAGCGCTACATGCGAGGGGATTGGGGTGAGGTCGATGACGACCAGTGGCAGCAAAACAATGCCGCCGTGCAGTCAGGCAAACGTCTTGACGCGCACTACGTCGTCACCCGTGAGCTGAGCATCCGCATCGTCACCGATGCAGGGCGCAATGCCACGGTCATCGGTCTGCCGTTCGAGTTCTGACCACACCTGCGTCGCTGGCAGGCCAGCAAGGCTGCATTTCCATCCACCGTCGGCCGCGTGCCGATTCTTCTTCCCACCCAGGGGCATGCCATCGTCCCGCAGGGGGTGATGCATGCCCATTTTCTTTGGAGCATCACCATGTCCACCGAGATAGAAACCGCCGTCACCGACATTGAGCCCGTACAGGGCGAGCTGATCGATGCGGAATCCTCCCCTCTGACCCTGAGCCTTCAGGATTTCGTCGGCGAGTTCGGCGACGAACTGCTCGACGCCCTCAACAGCGCCAACCCGCCGGTCTATGTCGGCCAGCCGCAGGCACAACGGCAACTCATCGTCGCCAGCCTCAAGCGCAAACTATTCCAGGCCCAAGCCGACGTCGTCCACGCCGCCGCCGAGCTGCTGATCGACCGTGGCGAACGTGCCGCGATCGTCAACGGCGAGATGGGCTGCGGCAAGACGACCGTCGGCATCGCCACGGCCGCCGTGCTCAACGCCGAAGGCTATCGCCGTACCCTGGTTCTTTCGCCACCGCACCTTGTTTACAAGTGGCGGCGCGAGATCCAGGAGACAGTGGCGGGTGCCAAGGTCTGGGTGCTCAACGGCCCGGATACGCTGGTCAAGCTCCTCAAGCTGCGCGAGCAGTTGGGCGTGCAGCCCACGGGCCAGGAGTTCTTCGTCCTGGGCCGTGTGCGGATGCGGATGGGCTTTCACTGGAAGCCCGTCTTCACCCGGCGGCGCACCCGTCACGGAGACGTGGCGGCATGCCCGGGCTGCGGCACGGTCATCACCGACCTCGACGGCGAGCCGGTCAATCCGGTCGCGCTCGAAGCCGAGGAGTCCCGCAGGAAGTGCAGCCATTGCGCCGCACCCCTGTGGACGCTGATCCGCCCGCGCAGCCTGTCCGGCAGCGACCAGTCCTCAGCCGTGCTGAAAGCCTTGAAGCGCATCCCGACGATCGGGGAAGTCACCGCGCAGAAGTTGATGCAGAAGTTCGGTGACGGGTTCCTGGCGTCGATGCTGGGCGACAACATCCATGAGTTCATCAACCTCATGGACGGTAACGGTGAGTTGGTGTTTTCTGACCGTCAGGCCACCCGCATGGAACGTGCGATGGCCAACATGGAGTTCGGCTTTGGCGAAGGTGGCTATCAGCCGTCCGAGTTCATCAAGCGCTACCTGCCGCAAGGCACGTTCGACCTGCTCATCGCCGACGAGGCGCACGAGTACAAGAACGGTGGCAGCGCCCAGGGCCAGGCCATGGGTGTGCTGGCGGCGAAGGCTCGCAAGACCTTGCTGCTGACCGGCACGCTGATGGGCGGCTACGGGGACGATCTCTTCTATCTGCTGTTCCGCGCCTTGCCCGGGCGGATGATCGAAGACGGTTACCGCCCGACCACGAGCGGGAGCATGACCTCGGCTGCGATGGCGTTCATGCGCGATCACGGTGTCCTGAAGGACATCTACTCCGAAAGCACCGGCACGGCGCACAAGACGGCCAAGGGCACCAAGGTATCGGTGCGCACGGTCAAGGCCCCGGGCTTCGGCCCCAAGGGCGTGCTGCGTTGCATCCTGCCGTTCACGATCTTCCTCAAGCTCAAGGATATCGGTGGCAACGTCCTGCCGCCGTATGACGAGGAGTTCCGTGAAGTCCAGATGGACGTGGCGCAAGCCTCGGCCTACCGCGACCTGGCGGGTCGGCTGACCGCGGAGCTGAAACAGGCTCTGGCGCGACGCGATACGACCCTGCTGGGCGTAGTGCTCAACGTGCTGCTGGCCTGGCCGGATTGCTGCTTCCGGTCGGAAACCGTGGTGCATCCGCGCACGCGCAACACCTTGGCGTTCGTCCCGGCTCAGTTCAACGAGTTCGAGCTGACGCCAAAAGAGCGCGAGCTGATCGACATCTGCAAGGAAGAGAAGGCTCAGGGCCGCAAGGTTCTGGCCTACACGGTCTATACCGGCACTCGCGATACCACGTCGCGTCTGAAGGTGCTGCTGGAGCAGGAAGGCTTCAAGGTGGCTGTGCTGCGCGCGAGCGTGGACGCCAGCCGCCGCGAAGACTGGATCGCCGAGCAACTGGACCGTGGCATCGACGTGCTGGTGACGAACCCGGAGTTGGTCAAAACGGGCCTCGATCTGTTGGAGTTTCCAACGATCGTGTTCATGCAGAGCGGCTACAACGTGTATTCGTTGCAGCAGGCGGCAAGGCGCTCGTGGCGCATCGGGCAGAAACAGTCCGTGCGCGTGATCTACCTCGGCTACGCCGGTTCCTCGCAGATGACCTGCCTGGAGTTGATGGCCAAGAAGATCATGGTCTCGCAGTCCACCTCGGGCGATGTGCCAGAGTCAGGCCTGGATGTACTCAACCAAGACGGTGATTCCGTCGAGGTCGCACTGGCCCGGCAACTGGTCGCTGTCTGATCTCACGCCACAAACCGGCATAGCGCCGCCGGCCTTTCTGTTTTTTCACCTTGCAGCCACGCCCACGGTCTCCGTGGTCGTGGCTGCTTTTTTTGGGCTACCGCAAATGCCTGAAATACGCTTCGCGCACGATTTCGCCGGCACGGTCCACGTCGAAAGTCGGCAGGCCGGGCCGCAACAGCGTGTCCATGTCGTGACGGAACCCAGCCTTGCCCAGGCGCGCGTCCAGATGCGCGTTGGCTTCCTGCGCACTGAAGTGTGTGCCTTCCTTCTCCAGATACCAGGCGAACGCCTGCATGGCCTTGGCACCATCGACAGCATAGGGCGTACTGCCGGCCTCGCTGAGCTGCCAGGCATGGGTCAGATCGAACAGGTCGCGGCCCTGCTCGCGCTGCATCAGCGCCCGCGTCTTGGTGCCCAGCATCTCGTTGATGTCATAGGAGCGTGCCAGGGCCAGCACGGGTTCGCCATCCTCGTCGAGCACGTCCAGCGCCACTTCGACCAGGGGATAGACAGACGCGCTCTCGTTGAGGTTGACCTCGACCTTGATGGTCTCCTCGCGCTGCAGGCCCAGCGGCACGAACTTGTAGGCAGTGCGCAGGATTCTGGACGGCCGCAGCACGTTGCGGATGGCCAGCCAGGCATCGGCGATCAGCGAATCGCTGGGGCGGCCCAGCACCGGCGTCAGCACCCGGCGCAGGTGGCGATCCAGTGTGTCGGTGTCCATGGCCTTGACCAACACCAGATCGATGTCCTCCGAATACCTCGCCGCCGGTGCCAGATGGGCCTTGTGCAGCACCGTGCCGCCGCGCATCGCTAGGTGCTCGCGCAGCACCTCGTCACCGAAGATCGCCGCCACGCCGCGCGACAACCGCAAGTCCTGCTCGATCTGGCTGCGCTTGGGCCAGGGTGCATGGGCCTGCCAGGCCGTCAGGTGGGTTTGCTGCATCATGTGTTTGCTCCCTGCTGGGGCGGAACCCAGACCTTGAAATCCGCGTTGGTGTGGTCGGCACGTTCTTCCCCCACGGGCAAGGCGCCTTCAAGCGCGATCAGCCGCATCGGCTTGCCACGCAGCCACTTCGACAGCGGCGCCAGCAGGGCCGTCTGCTCGTCCAGCGCCAGCAGCGCGCCCAGCCGCTGCGCCACCGGCACACCCTGCATGGCCTCCAGCGCCTGTGTCAGACCTTGCGGTGTGCATTGCGGCCAGAGCGCGCGCAGGACTTCCCGTACCCGACCCATGCCGCCAAGCTGGCTCTCGCGCTGGATCAGGTCGAGCGCGGTTAGCTCGGGCGTGCTGACCTTGAAGCGGCCATCGGCGCTCTCGTGCCAGCGGGTCGGCACCGCCTCGATGCGCGAGCAGACATGGAAGACGAGTTCGTGCCGGCCCACGGTGACCGGGCGGCGCTTGTCCGCCACCATCACCTGCGTGACCATGACGGCATAGGGCGAAGCGCCGTAGGTTTCCGCTGCGCTGAGCAAGCCGACGTAGTACGGCGTACCCAGGGTCTTGCGCAGCCAGGGATCGAGCCAGGCTTCCAGCGGCGGGCTGCCTGCGGCCGCGTGCTGAAGCGGCACGATCAGCCAGTGGTCGGAGCCTCGGGACAGGCGCACCAGCCGCCCGGCCCGCTGCTGGCGGTACAGCGCCTTGCGCAGCGCTTCGGGGGTGGTGTCGGGCAGCCTGGCGCGCAGTTCCTCGCCGCGCACGTTCAGCTTGCCCATGCGCTCGCAGGCATCCAGGACATCCGAAAGGTATTGGGGCATGGCTTCGCCAAGGATTTGCAGTTGATTCGCGCAATGTACCATTTATTGTCCTGTAACGCGAACGTAATGCAAATCCGCAACGACAAGCCATAGTGATGCGTCACCTGCACGCAGAGGCTTCTATATGCACCCGGACGATACGCGGATCACGCTCGTGCCGCCTCGCTAAAACCGGGCAACGCGCAGTTCGCATTCCTGGCTGACCGAACCCCGGAGCGCAGCCAAGGTATCGGCATCGCAACAGATGAGTCGATGCCATGTGCCCCTCTCCACCTTGGTTTCACCATCCCGAACGCCGTCTGCTGGCGGGTTTTCTCGGCCTGCTTTGGGCTGCGCTTGCCAGCGGCTGCGCGACGACGACCGCGCCGGTCGCACCCGACGCCATCGAGGAAGTTTCCGTCGCGCCCGAACCCGACGTTCCCGAGTTCATCCCCGTCGTGCGCTATGGCCGCTACACGTTGGTCGAACTGGCACCCACGGCGGCGCAGCGCGACCTGCTGTTGCAGATCATCGATGTCGCCATGCCGGAGGACGCCCGCACCACAGTCGGCGACGGGCTACGGCATGTGCTCAAGCGCAGCGGCTACCAGCTCTGCGAGACCGCGCACGCGGTGATCGAGCTGTACGCACTGCCGCTGCCGGCCGCGCATCTGCACCTTGGCCCCATGACCTTGCGCGATGCGCTGCTCACCTTGGCTGGCTCGTCCTGGGAACTGCACGCGGATGACCGCGCACGGCAAATCTGCTTCGAGCGGTCTGGCGACAGCATGGCCGCCGACAACGCACCCGCGCCGCCCGCCACCGAGGCGGTGCAGGCGTTCCCGCTGGCGCCCGCAGCATCGGGAGGTCAGCCATGAACGCTCCGCAACCCGCCCAGCATTCAACCGCCGCCGTGGTGGTTCAGAGCCTGATGTGGCTCTGGCTGCTTGGCCTCAGTGTTCTCGTGGCCCTGGGCTACCAGACCATGAACGACCAGGCCGACCAGGATCGCCTCGATTCCCGTCTGCAACGCCTCGAAGCGCAGGCAACAGGTCTGGCCGAGACCATCGAGGCCATCCAGCAGCGGCCGGCCATCGCCACGGCGGCAGACCTCAAAGACACCCGCCAAATCCTGGAAGCACGCGCAGCCCAGGTCGAGCAATCGCTGAGCGCCTATGCCGCTGCCGACGACCTTCAGGCGCTGCGCGCCGAAGTCGAGCAGATCAAGACGCGCCAGACCACCGCACGCGCCGCCGCACCCGTCCAGCCGCGCGCCCCGGGTAAGTCCGCCGCCAAGCCCGAACCACCGCCACTCCCGTTCCGCATCGTTGGTGCCGAACTGCGTGCGGGCGAGCGCAGCGTGTCCGTCGCGCCAAGCAATGGCGACTTCACTCCCGATCAGCTTCAGGTGCTGCTACCCGGCGATGCGGTCGGCCCGTGGCGCTTGCAGGCCGTCGAGGGCAACACCGCGGTGTTCCAGGCCGGCGACCAGACCCGCCGCGTGGCGATTCCCTGACCGGAGCACACCACATGAAGCCGTCGATCTTCCTTTCCGCGCTCCTGCTGGCGTCCGCCCAGTGGCCCGTCTGGGCGCAGCAGCCGCCTGCGGCTCCCGCCCGCAACGCGCAGAGCCAGGAGCGCCCGCTGGCCGCGCGCGTTCTGGACGACCGGGTGGCGAGCGACTGGGGCCTGCAACCGCAGGAATGGGCGCGCTACCGCGAACTGATGGACGGGCCGCTGGGAATTTATTCGCCCAACCTGGACCCGTTGTCGGCCTTGGGCATCGAAGCCCGCACCGACGAGGAACGGCGCCGCTACGCCGAGCTGCAGGTGCAGGTCGAAGCGCGCCGCGTGGAGAAGCTGCTCGCCTACCAGAGGGCTTACGACGAGGCCTGGCAGCGTCTGAACCCTGGCATGCAGCGGGTGAACTTGCCCGACGACAAGCCGATCGCCGGAGCTACGCGCGGCTCCGGCCGCACGGCGGTGTTCGTCAAGGACGGCTGCGAAGCCTGCGGACAGCTCGTACAGCGCCTGCAATCCTCGGGGACCGAGTTCGACCTGTACATGGTTGGCAGCCGCCAGGACGATGCGCGCATCCGCGACTGGGCCAAACGCGCGAACGTCGATCCGGCGCGCGTGCGCAGCGGCACCATCACGCTCAACCACGACGGCGGCCGCTGGCTGTCGCTGGGCCTGCCCGGCGACTTGCCCGCGGTCGTGCGCGAGGTGAACGGCCAATGGCAGCGCCAGCCATAGCCGCACTCCTGCGCGCACTGGTGCTCGCCGCTGGCCTGTGCGCCTGCGTCGCCCAGGCCCAGGAGGTTCCGCCACCGGCCTACCAGCTCGCCGCACAGCGCGCAGGCATCCCCTCGACGGTGCTCTACGCAGTGGCCTTGCAGGAAAGCGGCATCCGGCGCAACGGGCGCATCGTCCCGTGGCCGTGGTCGCTCAACGTCGCCGGCCAGTCGCGCCGCTATGCGACCCGCGCCGACGCCTGCGCGGGCTTGCAGCAGGTGATGCGCTCCACGCCGCACACGCGCATCGACGCGGGCCTGGGCCAGATCAACCTCGGCTACCATCAGCAGCGCTACGCCAGCGCGTGCGACCTGCTGGACCCGTACCGCAACCTCGCCATCGCTGCCGAGATCCTGCGCGAGCAGCACACCCCCGGCGAGGACTGGTTGCTGGCGATCGGCCGCTACCACCGTCCTGCGGGCGGCGAGCCTGCCGCCCGCTACCGGCGCAGTGTGTCGCGCCACCTCGCCCGGGTGCAGGGCGCGCGCCCAACCGCCGCGGTCCTCGCCGCGCGTCAGGAGACATCCCCATGACGACATCCCATCTGGCCTTTCGGGGTCTGCTCGTGCTGCTGGCAGGTCTGCCGCTGGCCTCGCGTGCCGGCGAGCCGCTGATCGTGGTCGAAGACCGTGGCGGCACGTCGGCGCTGCCGTATTACGAAGCCCTGAACCTCCAGCCGCGCGCCAACGCGCCGGCCCGGCCGCCGATCCCGACACCCCAGGGTCCCGCCACGCCGGCGGACGAGGCCGCGATGCTACCCGTGCGCAGCGCCAAGCTCACGCCCGGCACCGTCGCGCGGCGGGTCATCGAGGCTCCGGGTCTGCGGCCTTTCGTGGTCGTCGGCGACGACGAGGCGTCCCATGCCTGGCTGCGCCGCCAGGCGGCAGCGCTGCGCGAGCGCGGCGCGGTCGGTCTGGTAGTCAACGTCGAGACCATGCAGGGCCTGGCGCGGCTGCGCAGCCTGGTGCCCGGTGTGCCGCTCGCGCCTGTGTCCGGCGACGACCTGGCCGAGCGTCTGGGCCTGCGGCACTACCCGGCGCTGATCACGGCCACCGGCATCGAGCAATGAAGCCATGTCGGGGAAACAGCCGGTCGAGGTACTGCTACGCCCAGCGGTGGAGCTATACACCGTTGCCGCATGCGCGGGCGCCGCGTTCCTGTGCCTGGTGGCCCCGTGGTCGCTCGCGCTGAGCCCGTCGATGGGCGTCGGCAGTGCCCTGGCGTTCGGGGCCTACGGTGCCATCCGCTACCGCGATGCCCGCGTCATCCTGCGCTACCGGCGCAACATCCGCCGCCTGCCTCGGTACGTGATGACCAGCAAGGACGTGCCGGTCAGCCAGCAGCGGCTGTTCGTGGGGCGCGGGTTCCTGTGGGAGCAGAAGCACACCCATAGGCTGATGCAGACGTACCGGCCGGAGTTCCGCCGCTACGTCGAGCCGACGCCGGCCTACCGGCTGGCGCGTCGCCTGGAAGAACGCCTGGAGTTCGCGCCGTTCCCGCTGTCCCGGCTGTCCGCGCTCACCGGCTGGGACGTGCCTTTCAACCCGGTGCGGCCGCTGCCGCCTGTGGGCGGCCTGCCGCGCCTGCACGGCATCGAACCCGAAGAGGTGGACGTCAGCCTGCCGCTCGGCGAGCGCGTCGGCCACTCGCTGGTGCTGGGCACGACGCGAGTCGGTAAGACCCGGCTGGCCGAACTGTTCGTGACGCAGGACATCCGGCGCGTGAACGCTGCGGGCGAGCACGAGGTCGTGATCGTCATCGACCCCAAGGGCGACGCCGATCTTCTGAAGCGGATGTACGTCGAGGCCAAGCGCGCGGGCCGCGAAGGCGAGTTCTACGTCTTTCATTTGGGCTGGCCGGACATTTCCGCGCGCTACAACGCCGTGGGCCGTTTTGGGCGAATCAGCGAGGTGGCGACTCGCGTCGCGGGGCAGCTTTCCGGCGAGGGCAACAGCGCGGCCTTCCGCGAGTTCGCCTGGCGCTTCGTCAACATCATCGCCCGCGCCTTGGTGGAACTGGGGCAGCGCCCGGACTACATGCTGATCCAGCGTCACGTAATCAACATCGACGCGCTGTTCATCGAGTACGCCCAGCACTACTTCGCGAAGACGGAGCCCAAGGCCTGGGAGGTGATCGTCCAGATCGAGGCCAAGCTCAACGAGAAGAACATCCCGCGCAACATGATCGGGCGCGAGAAGCGCGTGGTGGCGCTGGAGCAGTACCTCTCGCAGGCGCGCAACTACGCCCCGGTGCTGGATGGCCTGCGCTCGGCCGTCCGTTACGACAAGACGTACTTCGACAAGATCGTCGCCAGCCTCTTGCCGCTGCTGGAGAAGCTCACCAGCGGCAAGATCGCGCAGCTCCTGGCCCCGAACTACTCCGACCTGGCCGACCCGCGCCCGATCTTCGATTGGATGCAGGTCATCCGTAAGCGCGCCGTGGTCTATGTGGGCCTGGATGCACTGTCCGACGCCGAGGTCGCCGCAGCGGTCGGCAACTCCATGTTCAGCGATCTCGTGTCGGTCGCCGGGCATATCTACAAGCATGGGATCGACGACGGATTGCCGGGCGCATCGGCAGGCACGCGCGTGCCGATCAACGTCCACGCCGACGAGTTCAACGAGCTGATGGGCGACGAGTTCATCCCATTGATCAACAAGGGTGGTGGCGCAGGCCTCCAGGTCACCGCGTACACGCAGACCCTCTCGGACATCGAAGCCCGCATCGGCAACCGCGCGAAGGCCGGTCAGGTGATCGGCAACTTCAACAACCTGTTCATGCTGCGCGTGCGCGAGACGGCCACCGCTGAACTGCTGACAAGGCAGTTGCCGAAGGTCGAGGTCTATACGACCACCATCGTCAGCGGCGCGACGGACAGCTCGGACATTCGCGGGGCGACGGATTTCACGTCGAACACCCAGGACCGCATCAGCATGTCCAGCGTGCCGATGATCGAGCCGTCGCATGTCGTCGGCCTACCCAAGGGCCAGTGCTTCGCGCTGCTGCAGGGCGGTCAGCTTTGGAAAGTGCGTATGCCGCTGCCGGCGCCGGACCCGGACGAGGTGATGCCGGCAGACTTGCAGCAACTGGCCGGGTATATGCGCCAGAGCTACAGCGAAGCGACGCAGTGGTGGGAGTTCACCAGCGCCCCGGCCTTGCAGGACACGGGCTTGCCCGATGACCTGCTTGATGACGTCGCTCCAGCCGAACCTCTCACGGTGACCCCTGCCACCAGCGATGGCACGGGCGACGAGGCCTCGCCATGAAGGACGCCGCCTCGACTGCGCAACGGGAGCAGAACCAGCGCCAGGGCCTGATCGTCGGCACCATCACCTTGCCGTTCCGGCTGCTCGGGGTGCTGATCGGCTCGCTACTGTTCTCGATCGTCGTGGAGTGCATCGGCATGCACCTGTTCTGGAAGGACCAGGGCTGGCGGCACTCGCAGCAGATGTTGCAGTACGAACTTGGGCACCTGTCCAGCCACTTCACGCGCAGCGTGGTCGTGCAGGAGCCGGGGCGCACTGCGCACGAACTGGTGGATACCGGCTACGAATGGGTATTCGTTCGCTCCGGGCTGCTGGAGCGCATGAGCCAGACCGCCGAGCGCGCCCGCGCACCCAGCCACGGGCAGACGCGCAACTTCCGCTACCACATCAGCCAAGTCTATGTCTGGGCCGAGAACTACCTGATTGCCGCGGCCTTCACCACGCTCACGTTCCTGGTGCGCCTGCTGGTTCTGGTGCTCACGTTGCCACTGATCTTCACTGCGGCGTTCGTCGGCCTGATCGACGGTCTTGTGCGGCGGGACGTGCGCCGGTTCGGCGCGGGCCGGGAATCCGGCTTCATCTACCACCGCGCGAAGGCGAGCCTGATGCCGCTGGCCGTGCTGCCGTGGATCACGTACCTGGCCTTGCCGATCTCGGTGCATCCACTGCTGATCCTGCTGCCCAGCGCCGCCTTGCTGGGACTGGCCGTGAGCCTGACTGCGGGTAGCTTCAAGAAGTACTTATAACCACACACAGCACCGAATATCGACGTTCGGTGCATATTTAGAACCGAAGGAGATCAAGAGCTCTCCGTCCGGAGCAGCCACTCAATCTGTCGCCGTGCTGTGGAGATGATCTGTCCAAAGATTCGCTCCTCAACATCCGGCTCACGATTTCCAGTAGGAAAGTCGGCAGACCTGCCTCCACCGACCAACAAAACCTGAACAGCAGAGCCAACGTACTTTGTCAGTTCATGCCTATAGCCGATTGCCTGTACGTAATCACCGTGATTCAGCGCGTGGCTTGGCCGTTTGAATTCGATCAATAAGTACTTGCCGCTCAGATTCTCGTTGAGAAGCAGGTCAGGACGTTTGTCGGCCTTGTCTCCCGTATAGACCTTCCCAAGAACATCTTCCACTTGTCGCCGCAATGTGCTGTTTGAGCTGAACAGGGAATACTCCGGACCAAACACCCACAAGTTACGTTCCAGGGCTTTGTGCAAGACGGCCTCGGTAGTTGTTGCGTCACGAACAAGCAGTTCCAGTTGATCAAGAAAAACTTGGCGCGCTGCGGCTTGCTGAACCAGGAATGCCATCTCTGCCAAGCCAAACTCATCCAGCCGCTCGGCTACCCCTGCAACGTCGCTCGAAGTTGCTTCCGCAATGTGCTCAAGAAGAATACGGTAATCGGATCGTTCCATTGCCTCCAGCAACACATTCACCACCGGCTCGACCTTGCTCTCCGGTTCGCCGTAATACTTGTCGAGGATTTTCTTGATCGCCCGATCTGCAAAAACCCTTTTGTGTTCCGGCAGCGCTGAGAGTCGAGTAAGGATCGCTTTTTGCAGTCGAGCCTGTGCAAGCTGGATCTCTTGCCGGTACTGCTGCTCATACGCCTCCCGGAGAATGGGCTGGACGTATGCCTCAACCTCCTTCAAAAGTTCACTATTCTCAACGGCAGCATCCCAACCAGCCGTGATGTGATCGCGCAGTCCGTCCGCCTCGACTTCGCCGTAGAGCTTGCGAAGTAACTTGCGCGGGAAGTCATCCCGTTGATCCAAGCCAAAGAATCCTGGCCGCCCCACGGCCTTGCCATCCACGCGCAAGGTAATGCCAGGCTGACGCAATCCTGACTTGCCATCGCTGATAGAGAACCGCAGTTTCACCTTGCCCACATTTGGCAAGGACTGATCCTGCTCTGCATAACGCCCTGATACGTCGTCAACATCCAGACGCTTGTCGTCAACCGTGATCGCGAAGTCATCCTGCCGACCGTAATCCTGTAACAGGATCTGGCGTAGGCGGTTGGCATCCGGGTAAGCCAAACCCTGGTGCAAGTCGTTGAGCGTAATGGTTGTCCCGTGGAGTTCGGGCGCGCACGGTTCGCTGTGCAAGCTGATATCCAACTGCTCGATATCTTCAACGCGCGCAAGGTCATCCAAGCGCAGCGAAATCCGGCACAGGCGGCCGCGCGCACGCGTTTCGAGCATCATGGTGGCCGCCGCCATGAGGCCAGAAAACTTGCCGATGCCTTTTCTGCCCTTGACCGGGCGGCTCTTCCCGGCGGTACGTTCTCCGCGCCGTGAGCGGCGATCGGATGCAATGGCCAAATAATGCCGCCGCAGCTCCTCTTCGGTCATACCGCTTCCATCGTCCTCAATGTCGATGGAGCCACCGCTCAGTGGCTTCGGGAGAGTGACAGATACGTGCTCGGCGTCGGCATCCCACGCGTTATCGACGAGCTCCTTCAACGCCCGCTCTGATGACGGGTATTCCTGACTCAGCAATGTGGCGAGTCGGGAATCAACCTGAAAACGCAGCTGGGCACGGCTCATATCAACGCTCCTTCAAATCAGTCCTTCACTTCGAACCGCAGGAAATCGGCCAGCCGCTTCGACTCTGCGATTTCATCGTGTGGCACCAGGATGTATTTCCACGGCTTGCCACCGACGTTTCTGGCGTGATCTGAAGCGTATTTGCACCAGCGCAATGCCGCCGCAGCCTTGGCGACGACTTCATCCGATTTCAGATCGTCGCGCTTCTTGGTCTCGGCCAGCAGGATGAACGCATCCATTTCCACCACGAAATCCGGCACGTACTCCGGCTGCTCGGTGCCGAGCTTGTAGTAGATCTGGAACTGTCCCTTCGCGGGCTTGAACCACTTGTTCGCGTCGCGTTCGAGGATGACGGCGAAGCGGCGCTCGGTGTCCGAGTCGAACTTTTGCAATGGGTAAAGGCACTTGGTGAACCCGCCGAACAGCATCTGCTTGATGCGGCCCACGTCCTCCACCGTTTCGCGGAAATGGCGCGGGGCTTGTCCCGCCGTAGCGGTGTAGTTGCAGGCTTTCAGTTCCGTGAAGCCGCGACTGACCTGCACCTCGAACTCGGTCGCTTCCTCGAAGAAGTGCGCCATCATCTGCGAGTGGATTTCCTTTGCGATGGTCTTGCGCTGCCCATTCAGCACGTTGACCGCCTCGGATTCCGAGAGGTAGCTCTGCAGGTGCCGCACCATCTGGCCCGCCAGGTCATAGAGCAGGTCGGCGTGGGTGAAGTAGTCGATGTCGTCGAAGTCCACCAGCGCGTGGACGATGTAGTCCTCCGGGCGCTGTTCTTTCAGGCCGATTTCCGCCGCCAGCGTAAATTGTTCGTTGGTGCGCAGCATCTGGCCGACGATCTCGCGCTCGCCCGGTTGCAGGCGAAGCTGGCTCACGTCCAGCAAGAACGGGCGAAAGCCGGTCGTGACCTCACCCTTGGGTACAACGGCAATGCGCGGGATGTCGATAGTCTGTTGCACCACGATCTCGGTGGTCTTGGCTACCACTTTGGTCAGATCAATCACCGGTGCCGCATCGTCCGCGCCTGCCAGCAGGTTGCCCTGCATCGGCTTCAGGCGTTCTGCCACCTCCGCTTGAATGACCTTCTGCACCTCGGGCGTGAGCAGTGCGCCACTGGTCGGCACTAGATCACGCTGCGTCTCCAGCTTGCCGATGACTTCGATCACCACGCGCGCCGCTTGCTTCTCGGCCTCGGTGGTGAACACCGGCGTCGGCGCGGGTTTTGCCTCGCCACCATCCGAGTCAGAGTAGGCAGCCGCCGAGGCTGGATCAACTGCGGGCGCGGCATCCGCCAGTCCAAGCCGCGCTGCAGCACCGGAGCCGACCTGCACGCTTACCTTCTTGTCGTCGGCACTGGGCGCGTCGAGGATGATCTGCTTCAGGCGAATCGGCGAATCGCCACGGTTGGCCTCGTCGATGATCTCCTGAAACTTGTCGTGGGCAACGATGTTCAGGCGATCCACCGCCGCCACGCCGGTGCGCTTGCCATAAGGCAGGCGCAGGCCGCGCCCGATGCTCTGCTCGATCAGCGTGCGCGCGTTGGCGGCGCGCAGCGGCACGATGGTGTAGAGGTTGGTCACGTCCCAGCCCTCCTTGAGCATGTTGACGTGAATCACGATCTCGGTCGGCTCGTCCACACTCTCCACAGCCAGCAGGCGCGAAATCATCTCTTCCTCTTCCGCGCCGGTGCGGCTGGAATCGACCTGGATCACCTTGCCCGCGTAACGCCCTTCGTAGAAGGCTTCCGATTCCAGAAGTGCCAAAAGACTCGCAGCGTGCGTGGTGTCGCGTGCGATGACGAGCATGAAGGGCTTCACCGGCTTGACACCGTTCTCGCGGGCATAAGTGAGCAGCTCGACCTTCGTGGTTTCGTGCAAGCGCACGCCGTCTTCCAGCTTGGTCTTCTCCACTTCTTCCGGCGTGTGGTCGCTGGCCTTGAAGTTGCGTTGGGTGACAACCGCAGGCTCCTTGACGAAACCATCCTCCATCGCCCGCGCCAGCGGGTAGTCCATCACCACGTTCTTGAACGGCACCGGCCCCTTGCTGCTTTCGACGAACGGCGTCGCCGTTACTTCCAGGCCGAACAGCGGCTTCAGCTCGTTGATGGCACGCACGCCCGCGCTGGCGCGGTAGCGGTGCGATTCGTCCATCAACAGCACCAGATCGGGCAGGTTCGCCAAGTGGTTGAAGTAGCTGTCGCCCAGCACTTCCTTCATCCGCTTGATGCGCGGCTCCTTGCCGCCGCGCACTTCGGAGTTGATCTTGGAGATGTTGAAGATGTTGACGCGCACGTCGTGGGCGAAACCCTGCGGTTGGTCGTCCACCGCTGCGCCAGTCTGGTCGTAGTTGTCACCGGTGATGATCAGCGGTGGCTGCTGCGCAAACTCGGCAATGCCCTTGAACACGTACTTCGGCATGTTGCGTGTGAAGTCCGTGATCAGCTTGTTGTAGATGGTCAGGTTGGGCGCGAGCACGAAGAAGTTGTTGATGCCATGCGCCAGATGCAAATAGGCGATGAACGCGCCCATCAACCGCGTCTTGCCGACGCCCGTGGCCAGCGCGAAGCACAGCGAGGGAAACTCGCGCTCAAAGTCCTCCAGCGTGGGGAACTCGGCCTTCAGCGTGGAAAGAACGGCGGCGATATCCCGCTCATGGCCCAAGAGGTCAGGCGAGGTTTCGAGCGCGCGAACCAAGCGTTTGAGAGATTCCTCCTGCGGCGGGCGCAGCGACAGACGACCGGTGACGGCGTGCAGGACACGGCTGTTCATTACTCGTTCTCCCCAAACAGACCGCCCTGATTCAAATGCGCAGCGGGCACTTTCCTGCTCTTGGTTTTCTTGTTCGCTCCGGCGGCTGCCGAGGCATCAACGGGATCGGGCTTGGCCATCGGCAGGTTCGCCACGTTGAGGCTGTAGTCGTCGTGGCCCCATTCGCAGCGGGCCAGCACCATCTTCGGAATCTTCTTCAAGGTCAGGTTCGGCCAGCGTTCTGCCGCCTTCGCCGCTGTCACGCCTCGGAAGGCAGAGCAGCAGACCAGCAGGCTCCGGTCGGAACCCACTTCGTCGGAGAGTGCCTGCAACTGGTCGGCAGACAAGTTCTGCGTGGTGACGTAGATGAAGTCGCGCTCGCTGGAGTGGCCGTGCTGCCACCACTGCACCTCGGAGGGTGCGTAGGTAAAACCTTCCACTTTCGCCAGCGCTTCGGCTAGTTGCGCGGCGTTGTATTCAGGATTGATGACCGGGTTGCCCCAGCGGTCGTTGACGATCAGGCTGGGCGCGAGGCTGTAGTAGCGGAAGCCGCCTCCGCCTTGCCAGTTCACGCTTTCCGTGACGCCGCCTTTGTCTTCACCGGCGATGACTTTCTGCAGGCGCGGAATGATGTGCGTGTGACAGTGCTCTCCCAGTTCCACCATGATCCAGCGAAGGCCCATTTTGTGCGCGACCGCGCCAGTGGTTCCAGAGCCGGCAAAGGAATCGAGGACAAGATCCCCGGGGTTAGTAGACATATCAAAAATGCGCTTCAGCATGTCTTCTGGCTTTGGAGTATCAAAAACATCTTCTCCAAACAATGTCTTTTGATGCGCCTTGGTTTGCCGTGTTGTGTCGAGGTCATTCCATATCGTTGGATAAGGCCGCGATGGACTATCCGGTGCAAACTCTCGGGTATACGGAATCCAGCCGGTTTCGCGCTTTTTCCAAATCAACTCGTTTTTTTCAATCAAATCCTCAACAGAGGTTTTCCCCATTGCCCATCGTGCCTCCCTGCCATCATCGTGAATCGGCAGTACTTCCGTTCCGTCAGGAGCGGTTAATGGAAAGAACATCGACGGACGGTCAGAGCGAAGGCTATTCTTGCCGTTCTTTTTCAAGAGACGGTCGCGATACGGTCTGTCAGATTCGGCATCTGGCTTACGGTACGCCGCCAATATCGAATCATCGTATTTCTGTCTGAATGGGCGAGATCCAGGAGTTTTCGTAAAACACAACAAATACTCGTGATCTGGCGTGATTGGTACTTTGTTATCGTTCGGGCTATCTACCTTTTTCCAGATAAACGTCGTGACGAAACAAGCTCGTCCAAACACCTCATCGCACAGCACCTTCAGGTATTGCGCTTCGTTGTCGTCAATAGTGATCCACAGCGAACCATCATCTGCTAGCAATCGCCGAATGATCTCCAGCCGGTCGCGCATCAGCCCCAGCCAAATGGAGTGTTCTAATCCATCGTCGTACTGCTTGAACGCGCTGCCTGTGTTGTAAGGCGGGTCAATGAACACGCACTTCACCTTCCCCGAGAACTCTTGCTCGAGAGCCTTCAGCGCCAGCAGGTTATCTCCGAAGATCAGCCTGTTATCGAAGATATCGTTCTCTGTAACGCGATGCGGGGCGTGGTACGACTTGTCCGGGTCTTCGAGCAGAATGCGCGGCTCCAGCTTGGGGCGCTTTTCCTTGCCGATCCATGTCAGTTCTAGTTTTTGCTTGCTCATGGCATCGCTCTCATAGTTGGGGTGCCTTGCCCGACAAGTAGTCGAGCAGGCGCTTGCGCGGATAGGCATCCGCCGCAGTATCGATATTGCGCAGAGTGGGTAGCGTTGGATCGGCGGTCAGCGCGAAATGCGTTTCCATCAGGTCGGCCATGAACGAGGCGACGCTGCCCTGATTGCGGAAGTAGGCCAGTGGCCCCTCGCCGAGCAGGCGTTGCCGCCCGAGGTCGAAGGTCTGCTGCCGCAACTCGTCGAGCGGCTGGCTGATCAAGCCGGGAATTGCTGCGGCGTCCATGACCGTCGCCGCGCCGATGCGTTGGCGCAGGCGCTTCATCATCACAGCCGTGATGACATGAGTGGCGTGGCGGTAGATCAGCTTTTCTTGGCTGCGCGCCGCCGCCTTCTGCTCGTAGTCGACCACCAGCGTGCGGATGGCCCGGTGGCACAGCACGGCGTTGAGCAGGGCCACGCCGGTCAGGGTGGCCGGGAACAGCGCCTGGTATTCGGCGGATTCCGGATTGGCCAGCCGCGCCGGTTCGCTTTTGAGCCAGACCGCGTAGCGCGGATCGTCCTGGCGCGAGGCGAGCGCGCGCAGCGCCTCGTCGAGCGAAATAGCCTGGAGGCCGGTGGCCGAGGCTTCCGGACGGTAGTGGTAGGCGAAGCCGAGATGCGCGATTTCTTGCCGCAACCGCTCCTGGTTTTCGTCCAGCGAAGCGAAGTTCGCTGTCTGCACTGGGTTCTGGTGGTTGCGCGCCTTGGTGACGCGCTTACCGAACGGGCCGTCCGCCGGGGCCTTGATCAAGGTGAGCATCACCTTGGCATCGTCGATGTTGCTGCCTGGATGCTGGGCCACGAACTCGGCGGCGGACGCGACCGTCTGCGCGCCGTTGATGATCGACAGGCCACGAACCTTGAACTTCCGGAACCCACTGCTGGGGTTCTTTCCCTTCAACTCAATCTCGTCGCAGACCGCCGTCACGCCGTTGTTGAGGTAGAAGAAGCTGCCGGGATCGTCGCGCAGGGTCGTCTTGATGGCCTTGTTGACGTCGGATCGGCTGCTGCCGAGGAAGTAGCGGATGTTGCGCTCGTACAGCGCCTTGCCCTTGTCCTTGTGCAGCGCGACCAGGTCGGTCAAACGGGCGATGCCGTAGTACGTCGTGCGCGGGTTCTCGACCTTCGCGTGCTTCTGCAAGGCGATGTCGGTATGAACCGGCGGATAGGCTTGCTCCGCCAGCAGGTCGCGGGTGATGTCGACTGCCGCGTAGTAGTCCACCTGCTTGTCGAGCCGCTCTTCGTCGAGATCATCGTCGTCCAGCAGCACTTGCAGCGCATCGATGGCCGACTGCGACACACCGTCCCCAGTGTAGGGCACGACCAGTTTGATGCGACTGCACGCATCGAGCGCGCCTTCGATCTCGGCCTTGCGGTTGTGGACGTTCCCATTGAACCCGGTGAAATCCTGCTTCAGCAGCAGCCGGATGCCGGTGCAGAACGATTGGGCTTCATCCTGCTTGAACTGCTCGGATTCCTTCAGCTTGGTTTGCAGGAGGTAGAGCGTTTCCGTGGGGGCGTGGTAGTGGATCGCATCCAGCCCCTTGTCGTTGAAATCGTCCACCACGGAAGCGGCGGCGTCCTTTGGCGTGATGTTGAGCAGCTTGTTCAGGGCGAAGGCGCTGAAGGCACGCGAGAGCTGCTTGGCAGCCTGATCCTCCGGCTTCGCCGCACCCAGGAGGGGCGGAAGGAACGGCACGAAGCGCTCCGCCAGAATCTTCTTCAGGACGGTCATGTGCTGTGGTTCAAGGGCCGCCATGTCAGTGGTACTTCCCGTAGCGGTTCTCGAATGCGGGTTTCGTCCCCTCCAAGATGGTCACGACAGCTTCGTTCAGCCCCGTGTTCTCGATGGCTCCCGATTCGTAGCGGATAGTGGAGTCCGATGCGCGGTCGAATCTTGCGTGGATGATTTGTTCGGCGTCGCACACAACCGCCAAATTGGGGTTGTGCGTGACCATGATGATCTGCCGCTGCTTTTTGGCTTCGGAGAGAACGGGAACGAGCAGACGGAACACCGTCTCGTTGTCAAGATTCTCTTCCGGCTGATCAAGAATGATGGGGGTTTTTCCCTTGTCCACCAGCAAGTAGAAGATCAGCAAGAGCGCGCCACGTTGACCAGGGGACAGTTGCTCGATCTGCGTGTCCTGGAAGAGGAGCGAGTAGCGAGGCTCAAGGAAGTTCAAGCCAAAGATGAGGTCATAGACGGCCGCGGCCGGCTGCCCCTTCTTCAGCAAACTGAAAATCCCGGCATCCGAGCCGGAGGCCTTCGCCGCTGCCAAAACCTTCTCCTGCAAGGAGGCAATGAAGGCTAGCGCCCCATCCTTGCTGTTCAGGTCATGGCCATCGAACAATCTTCTGATGGTCGCCGGTGCTTCGTCCTGCCCGCGAAAGTCACCTGCGGTCTGCTTGATCAGAGCAAACAACTGGTCGGCGATGGCGTCGGCGGATGCCGCCAGCGTTGCCTGGAACTGCAGCCTGTAGTCCTCGCGTATCAGGACATTTTTCTGAATCAGGTCTTGCACCGGCTTGAACAGTTCCGCACGTGCACGCCGCTGTGCATCGAGGGTATCGAAGATTTCCCCGGACAACTGCAAACGCCTCGCTTCCAAAACCTTGAGCTGCTGCGGAAGCTCCTCGATCTGCTCGATTCTGGTTTCCAAGCCGACCTTGGTCTCAGGGTCGGTGATTGAGCCGATGAGTTCGTCGCGCTTCGTGTTCCATTCCGCAAGCTGGCGCTGGTAGGCCTCATATTGCTGTTGCGGCGCGTTCAACTTTGCGGTGAAACCTTGCTGGGTTGCAGTGGCGGAATTGAGGACTTCCGCCAGTTTTTCAGCCTCGATCTTTATCTCGCCTTGCTTCGTCGCCAACTCGGTCGATTTTTCTTCCAGAACGGCGGTCTTGATGTCGATGGCGGCAAGATCGGACCAAGCGAAGCCAAGAAGATTGAGATCGTCGGAGACGGTTTTTTCGGCTTGATCGAAAGCACGTTGCAGCAATCTCAACTGCTCACGAATATTTCCTATGGCCTTTTGACGTTTGGCCAGTTCAGTGGTCTCGCCAGCGATCTCTTGGCTGCGCGTCCTGGCCGCTTCCGCCTGTTGACTTGCTGTCGCCAAGCCTTCAGCCGCTTGTTTCTGCTCGGGGCTCATAGCTTCGGTCGGCACCGCAACCTCCGCAGGCTTCAGCTTGTCGTGTTCCTCGATCTGCTTGCTCTTCAGCAGGAGCAGATCAGTGAGTTTTTTCAGTTCAATGGGTTGAAGCTGCTCCTCGATGCGAACGATGGTTGCGTTGGTCGATGTCAGTTCCTTCCGGTACTCACCCAATCGGTTCCTGAGCGATTGCTCCTGCTGCTCGGTCAACTGATCGAAGTCGAGTGCGCCAAGCCTCATTTCTTCGCTCGCATGGGAGAAGATCACTGACCTCAGCTCTTTCTCAAATGCGTTCGACTTACCCGATACGTGCTCATTGCAAAGCTCTTCGAAATAGCCCTGCGGGATGTAGCGGACAAGCTCGGCCTTCTCCTCTGAAGGTGACTCATTCAACGGCCTGGACTCGGTGCTTTCGTCTCGCCAGGTTAGCGTTCCGGTGAAGTGGCGAGCGGGCTCGCCGGTCTTGCCCCAAAAGCGATCCCTCTTCAAGAAGCTGAAGTGCTTGGACTGCTTGGAGTTGCCGAGCGTCGCGATGACATCCGCCAAAGCACTCTTGCCGCTTCCCTTGTTCCCAATAACAGCGACAAGATCGGGGTTCAGCGGGATGTCACAGCCATGCAGCCACCGCCCGACGCCAGCCTTGTCCCCTGTTTTGGTGATCTCGATCGACTCGATGTAGAAGGTCTTGTTGGACTCGACTTCTTGAACCTTGGGCGGCTTGTCACCAATGAAGGAGCGTTTCGCTGGCTCAAGAATGGCTTGCTTGAGGCCGTGGAACGTCGGGTCGGCTTTGATCCACGTCCTTTTCCCGGAGGGGAAGTCGCCATAGCCCCGCTTGTTGTTGTCGCCAGGTGTTCCAACGAAGCAGTGGGCGTCGCTTCCTGAGACTGCCAAGCGCGGAATATTATTCAGACCTGCTTGAAAATTCTTGAACCACTTGGCGTTGCCGGCTGTCTGCTCGCCAACAAATGCGCCACGCAAGTTGGTGTCTCGTGTCTCGAAGATCGGAGAAGTTTGAAAGAGGTTCATGGCATAGGCGTAGTGCTCTTGCCGCCCGACCTCGGCCAGTCCGTCATTCGTATCAAACGGCATAAGGCCAATCGCGTGCTCGTTCGGGACCTTCCGAATCGCTTCCCTGTATGAGTCAGCGTTGATCTCCGCAATCACCGCCCCAGCAAGCAGAGCCTTCTCGTCGGAAGCATCTACATCGGCCTTTTTGAAGCCGTGATGCGTCAACTTGTCCTCGCCGACCTTCCTGGCAAGCTCTCTCAAGGCAGGCTCAGAAAGCGGCCTGTCCACTAACTCAATGCGCAATGCCGATATGAAATCCCGGAGCACCTGTTCATCGACCTCGTTCGAGAACAGTACGTGTGCGTTCAGTCGTCCTTTCATTGGCGCCGCAAGCCGAAGCTCGATCCCTGGAAGGACGAGCTTTTTTAGAACAGGGGCGTCCTCGTCCTTGAGACGACTACGCAGTGCGAGCCAACCGTCAAAGGTCCAGTAATCCATGATCGCGAACACAGCCGGTTCTGCCTTGTTCATGGCTTCGATCATTTCATCGACCAGCTTCTTGCTCTTTGCAGAAGAGAGATCGACATCGAACTTATCTCCCGACCAATGAAACGATGCTGGTGTATGGACATGCAGGTCCCACTGCCGCCAAATTGCACCCCGAGAAATTTCTCTTTTTGTCATCATGTCAGCCCCCACTCGATAGTGAACAGCGTGCGCTCTTCCACCTTTTGCTGGAGCTTCACCTCCAACTGACTGATTAAGTCGTTGCGCTGTGTTTCGACCTCATCCTGCCGATTGAACAGTTCCCGCCGCAGCTTGCTGCGCTTGCCTTCCAGTTCGCGCTGCTTCTTCTGCCATGACAGTTTTTCTTCCAGCGTGGGCGAGGTGGCTGCCGTGCGACGCACTTCCTTGATCTCGCGGTCGATCTCCTTGATTTCTTGCTCAAGGCCGAGTTTCAGGTCATCGGCCCAGGCGTCCAACTTCTGCACTTCCTGCTCGAAGTAGCCAAGGTTGCGTTGGTTGATGTCGCGCAGCAGCTCCGTCTTGCGCGTTGCCACGTTGGCTACCAGCGTGGCATCGCCTGCGTTATTGAACAGGCTCGCTGCCTGCGTGGTCGCGGGCAGACGCAGCAGCTTCTCCGGGTCTTCTTCGTCCAGCGACACACCGTCAGTGGTGGTGGCTGCAACCAAGAGATGCTGCTCCTGATTGCCCAGGGCTTCGACGAAAAGCAGCTTGAGCGTGAGCCAACCAGCCTTGCCGCGATACGGCTCCAGGGTGCTGACCTTGCTGCCGTAGCCGTCGTAGTCGAACACCAGCTTGGCCCCGCCGAGCGGGCGGGTCTTGGCCTGCTGCGCGATCCACAGCGCCAGCGGATGATTGATGCGGTACAGGTGCGCGTCGCCGGAGCGGCGTGGCAGTTCATAGCGCCCCAGTTCGATGCCTTCAATGCCGCTGCCTTCGATGCCATCCGGCGCGCGCCGCAGGTGAAAGCCGTCGTCATCGAAGCTGGCGCAATCGCCCAACTCTGCCCGACTCAAGTCCATCAGCATCCGCTCGAAGCGGCTGCGGGCGCTGCGGCTGTCCTCGGCGCGGACGCGGAGTTTGTCCTGCACTTCCTCGTCGAAGTTCTCCAGCAAAATCTGCCGGGTCTTGACCATCGCTTCGCTGATCTCGCCGGAGAGGTCAAGTTGGAGCTGTTCGAAGCTGGCCTTGATTTCGCTCGGGTTGCGGCAGTTCTGGTAGATGTCAGCGATGCGGCGTTCAAAGTCCACGCCGGAGCCAATCGTGCCGAGCACTTCATCGCTGGCCCCGAACACGCCGTCGAACAGTTGGAATTTCTGCTCCAGCAGTTCGTACACGCGGGCGTCGGCCTCGTTGCTGCGATCCACAAAGTTGACCACTACCACGTCGTGCTTCTGCCCATAGCGGTGGCAGCGCCCAATGCGCTGCTCAATGCGCTGCGGGTTCCACGGCAGGTCGTAGTTGATGACCAGTGAGCAGAACTGCAGGTTGATGCCTTCCGCGCCCGCTTCGGTGGCAATCATCACCGTGCCGCGTTCCTTGAAGTGCTCGACCAGTGCGGCGCGCGTGTCGGCGGTCTTGGAGCCGGTGATGTGGTCAGTGCCTTCGTGGCGTTTGATCCAGTCCTTGTAGATGGCCTGCGCGCGGGCGTCGCTGTTGGTGCCGTTGAAGAGGACGATGCCGTCGCCGTAGGACGTGTCCGCCAGCAGGCTCAGTAGGTAATCCTGCGTGCGCCTGGATTCGGTGAAGATGATGGCCTTCTTGGCCGCGACCAGCCGATTCAGTTCGGCGAATGCTTTGTCCAAGGCGGTGAGTAGCGCCTTGCCTTTGGCGTTGTCGCGGATGCTGGTGGCCAGCGTTTTGAAGTGGCGCAGCTCGTCGATCTCGTTGGAGATGGCGGTGCGCTCCTCTTGGCTAGGCCCGGCAGCATCCGCTGCCGGGTCGTCCTCGCCGTCGGCGAACTCCTCGGCGCCGCTTTCGTCAGCAACCTCATCGAGCGACTCGTAGTCTTCGTCCAGCTCGTCCGTCAGATCGACCACCGGCGATGCATCGAGCACGCCTTGCAGGCGCTTGGCCATCGTTTCCAGCGCGCCCGCAATGGCGTGCGTGCTGGACGCCAGCAGCTTCCACAAGACGAGGGAGATCAGTTGCCGCTGGCTTTGCGGCAGCGCTTGCAGGTTGGGGCGGCGCAGGTAGTCGGCGACGAGGCGGGACAGTTCCTGCTCCTCGTTTGACGGGGTGAATTCCTGCACGATGGCCTTGCGCGCCGTGTAGGAGACGTAAGGCTGCACCTGCTTGCGCAGGGTGCGTTTGCAGACGGTGGCCAGCCGTTCGCGCAATGCTCCGAAGGCTTGATCGCGCCCGCTGGAGGTGAATTGCGCGCGGAAGCTGTCGAGGTCGCCGAATACACGATCATCGATGATGCTGACGAGACCATAGAGTTCGACCAGCGAGTTCTGCAAAGGCGTGGCAGTGAGCAGCACCTTGGAATGGACGTGCGCCATTGCGTCTTTCAACGTCTTGGCGATGACGTTGCTGGTCTTGTAGACGTTGCGCAGGCGATGGGCCTCGTCCAAGACGACCAAGTCCCACTCGATCTCCTTGATGTCCTTGGCCTTCGCCTTGGCGAACTGGTAGGAGCAGATGATCGGGCCGGAGGACATCAGAAACGGGTTTTTCCGCTCCTGCTTGCGGATGGCGTTGTAGCTCTTGGCTTCGAGGATCAGCCCTTGCAGGCTGAACTTGTCCTGCAACTCCTGATGCCACTGTTTGCGCAAGTTGGCCGGGACGATGATGAGCACCTTGCGCCGTCTCTCCGCCCAGCGCTGTGAAATCACCAAGCCTGCCTCGATGGTTTTGCCAAGACCCACTTCGTCGGCCAGTATGACACCACGCGAAAGCGGGTTGCGGCAGGCAAAAAGGGCTGCGTCAACCTGATGCGGGTTGAGATCGACCTGCGAATCGACCAGTGTCGAGGCCAGCGACTCCACTGAGTCGCCCGCCGCGCGGCGGGTGAGCAGCCACGCGACGTACTGGCTTTGATGCGGCGTCAAAGGTTGCTGCGTCGTCAACGGCGATTCTCCCCTTGTCCTGTCTCGGACTTGATGTGGTGGAAAGCGTGGCAAAGGCTCACTCAGGCCCCCGGCTTCTGCTTGTTGGTGCTTTCGGCAATCCAGCGATCAAGATCGGAACGGCGGAAACGCCAAGTCCCCCCCAGCTTGAAGGCCGGAATTTTTCCCTCCTGCGCCAATCGATAGACCGTCCTCTTCCCTGCTTTGAGGTAAGCCGCGACCTCTTCAAGCGTGAGGATTTCGCTTTCAGCGCCAGTCATCTGCAAACCATTTTGGTTGGTTTTTCATAGCCGTCGTTTGCCAAGTTTAGCCAATTCTATCGATTAATACATCTTGCGTGATCACTATCCAGACGATGAATTTCGCCGCACTCAATAACCCGGTTACCGCACAGTTCCTATTGTTTGCAGCATGAAGTCTTCCTGATCGCCACGATCTGCCCATTGCTGATCACACAGGAATGGCACGATGTTGGCTCCGATCTGGCAGTGCGCCGCGCATCGCGGCGTGCCCATTTTTCTCGTGACGGCCCTCCTGCTGGGTCAGTCCCCGATGGCGGCGGCCGAGTCCCCCGCACAGCGCCAGGAGCTGGTCGCCGCACTGCGCCAACTCGATGCGCTGGAGCGCACCGTCGCCGACAGCGCCGCGCATGCCCCCGTACAGCCTGGCGAGCGCTACCACTTCGATTACCCGCGGCTGCTGGCTGACCTGGCGCGCGTGCGCGCCGGCATCCAGGCCCATCTCACACCGTCGCGTGCTCAGCCGCGCGACCCATCCGAACTGGCCGGCGACTACCGCACCGAGCGGTCCGCTTCGCCATCGCCGACGACGACTGCGGAGGGCAAGCAATGAACGGCGCCCAGGTCTCGGCATTTCAAGCCAACAGCGGCATCGCGCCTTCGGCGATGGCGACCGTCCTGGTCGGCGCCGTGTTCGCGGTGCTTCTCGTCTGGGGCGTCTGGGCCATCCGAACGGCCTACGTGGGGTGGTCCGAGAGCCGCCTCAACCAGCGCCAGTTCCTCGGCGTCTGCATCCGCTTTGTCGCGATGTACCTCGTCCTGAGCTTCTTTCTTCTCTCCTGAACCGAAAGGCACGACCATGCAAAACCGCATCCTCACTTCCCGTCTTGCCCAGCGCGCCGCTGTGGCACTGGGCGCCGCCGCGCTGCCCGCGCTGTCGTTCGCGCAAGGCTTGCCGCAGTTGGAAAACCCGACCCGCGGCACTGGCAACGGCATCATGGAAACGATCAGGAACTATGGCTACGACATCATCATGCTCGTGGCCCTCTTGGTCGTGGCGTCGATGTTTATCGGCGTCTGCTACCACGCCTACGGCACCTACGCCGAAATCCACACCGGCCGCAAGACCTGGGGCCAGTTCGGCCTCACCGTCGCGATCGGTGCCGTGCTGCTCGTGATCGGCATCTGGCTGCTCACCGAAGCCACCGGCATCCTGTAAGGCGAGGCCGGTATGTCCGAGCAGCAGCACGTCCGTGCGGACGGGACGGTCACGTTCCTTCCGCACCGGCTCAACCGCCACCCCGTGGTCGTGCGCGGCCTCACCGCCGACGAACTGTGGATCTGCTGCGGCCTGTCCGGCGCCGCCGGCCTGCTGGTCGGTGCGCCGCTGTCCTGGGTGTTCCGCACGATCGCCATCGCGCCGACGTTCGTCGTCCTGGGCGTGGCCCTGGGCGTCTTCATCGGCGGCGGCATCCTGCGCCGGCTCAAGCGCGGGCGCCCCGATACCTGGCTGTACCGGCAACTGCAATGGCGCATCGCCACGCGCCATCCGCTGATGGCGGGATGGGTAGGCGGCCACGTGCTGATCTCGCACTCCGGCTTCTGGTCCACCCGAAGGTCCGTTGCAAGGGGGGCACGATGAGCCGCTTCAAGAACGAGATCACCCACCTGCAGGCGCACATCAAGACGCTTCGCCTGGGGGCTGGCGCGCTGGTCATCGTCGCCCTGGTCATGGGCGGCGGCTGGTGGAGCGCGCCGCGCGACCTGACCATCCACGTCCCGCCCGACCTGCGCTCCGGCAGTACCCGTAAGTGGTGGGAAGTGCCGCCCGAATCGGTCTATGCGTTCACGTTCTACGTGTTCCAGACCCTGAACCGCTGGCCGACGAACGGCGAAGAGGACTATCCGCGCAACCTCCACACGCTCTCGCCGTACCTCACCCCATCCTGCCACGCCTTCCTGCGCGCGGACTACGACTACCGCCGCAGCACGGGCGAGCTGCGCCAGCGCGTGCGCGGCATCTACGAAATCCCCGGCCGCGGCTACGGCGACGACCCCACGGCGCGCGTGCGCGTGGTCTCCGACCGCGACTGGGTGGTGACGCTCGACATCACCGCCGACGAGTACTACGGCGCCGAGCAGGTCAAGCGCGCGCTTGTGCGCTACCCGGTGAAGGTCACGCGGGTGGACGTTGATCCCGCCCGCAACCCGTTCGGCCTGGCGCTCGACTGCTACGACGGTGCCCCCCAGCGCATCAGCGCACCGGAGCCGACGCGCCCGGCGCCTGGCGGCCTGTCTCCGCAAGCGCCCCAAGGAGGAAACACCCCATGAAGCATCCTGTACTCGTGCTGCTGGGGCTGCTGGCCGTGGCAGCGGCACCCGTCTCCCATGCTGTGGAGATTCTGCGCTGGGAACGCATGCCGCTCGCGGTACCGCTGAAGGTGGGCCAGGAGCGCATCGTGTTCATCGACCGGAACGTCCGTGTGGGCGTGCCCGCAGGCGTGGGCGAACGCCTGCGCGTGCAGAGCGCAGGCGGCGCGGTGTACCTGCGCGCAAGCGAACCGATCGAGCCCACGCGGCTGCAATTGCAGGACGCCGACACGGGCGCGCTGATCCTGCTCGACATCGCGGCCGAACCGCCCAAGGACGGCGAAGCCGAGCTGGAGCCGGTGCGCATCGTCGAGGGCAGCAGCACCCCGGCGCGCTACGGCGATCAAGCAGTCGGTGGCGATGAGGCCTCGGCACGCGCTCAGGATCAGACAGGCGCTCGTGCGGCGCGGCGCGAAACCCCAGTTTCGGTCGTCCTGACGCGCTTCGCCGCGCAGAACCTCTACGCGCCGCTGCGCACGGTGGAGCCACTGCCGGGCGTCATGCGGGTGAACCTGCGCCGCGACCTCGACCTCGGCACGCTGATGCCGACGCTGCCGGTGCGCGCGGTCGCGCTCGCGTCGTGGCGTTTAGAAGACCAGTGGGTCACGGCCGTGCGCCTGACCAACAGCAGTAGCGGCTGGGTCACGCTCGACCCGCGCGTGCTGCAAGGCGATTTCCTCACCGCCACCTTCCAGCACGAAGCGCTCGGACCGCGCGGGACGCCCGAGGACACGACCGTCCTGTACCTGGTGACGCGCGGGCACGGCCTCGCGCAATCGCTGCCGGCGATCCACCGTTTCGACCCGGCATTGCATCTGCAGCAGCCGGAAGCCGAAGCCGGCGACGGCGACGGCAAGGAGGCCCGCCATGCGCAGTAACGGCTTGCTCAAGTGGCTGATGATCCCGGTCGCCTTGCTGGTGCTGTTCGTTGCCATCCGGCTCTTCTCGGGTGGAAGCACGTCGGCACCGCCCGCCGCGGATGCCGGTTCCAAGCTCACGCCCGAGGAAATGAAGGCGTTGGGCATCGAAGGCGATACCCCGCGCGATACCGTGGCAACGCTCGTCGCCCAGGTGAAGCAGTTGCGCACCGAGCTTCAGACCGCGCTGACTGACAACAAGTCGCAGCGCGAAGAAAACCAGCGCCTGCGCCAGCGCGAGAACTCCATCGACCAGCGCATCAATTCGGCCCTCGAATCCGAGCGCTCCAACCTGCGCCGCGACCAGGAACAGGCAGCCAGCGCGCGCCAGCAGACCGAAGGGTTGCTCGCCGACCTGCAGCGGCGTCTGGACAGCATCGGCGGGCGCGGCGGCGGCCATGCCGATCTGCCCGTAGGCCTGGGGCTGCGCGATGGCGACGAGGCCGGCATGGAAGGCGGCATGCGCTGGGTCGAACCGGACGACGCGAAGAAGACCGAGGGACGCAACGGCAGTCGTGGCACGGGCAGCGGCATGAGCTTCCCGACGAGCTTCGGCCCCGCGCAAAGCACGCTGGAAACCGTGGCGAACGCCGGCGCACGTGCGGCAGGCGTCAAGAGTGCCAAGCCGGTCTATACCGTGCCGACCAACTCGACGCTGATGGGCTCCGTGGCGATGACCGCGCTGATCGGTCGCGTGCCGATCGACGGAACCGTCAACGATCCGTATCCGTTCAAAGTCCTGGTCGGCCCGGACAACCTGACGGCCAATGGCATCGACATTCCCGACGTGGCCGGCGCCGTGTTCAGCGGCACCGCGTCGGGCGACTGGACACTTTCATGCGTGCGCGGCCAGGTGCGCAGCATCACGTTCGTCTTCAACGACGGCACGATTCGCACGATTCCCGAAGACCGCGAAGACAACCAGCAGAACAGCCAGCAGCGCGACGGCCTGGGCTGGATCAGCGATCCGCACGGCATCCCTTGCGTCAGCGGCGAGCGGCGCAGCAACGCCCAGCAATACCTCGGCTCGCAGGCCCTGATCACGGCGGCCGGTGCCGGCGTGGCCTCGCTCATCGAGAGCGACAGCGGCCGCATGTCCTACGTCGGCTCGGACGGCTCCATCGGCACCGTGGGCATCAGCGGCCAGGAAGCGGTCGGCCAGATCCTCGCGGGCGGCGTGCGGGACATGTCGGCCTGGGTCAACAAGCTCTACGGCCAGGCCTTCGCCGCCGTCTATGTGCAGCCCGGCGCCAAGGTCGCCGTCCACCTCGAAAAGCCGCTCGCCATCGATCACGACCCCGAAGGCCGGCGCGTCGATCACCGTGCAGGAGAAAGCCATGCGCTCGAACTCGATTAAGGGCCTGGTGCTGGCCCTCGCCGTCGCTGTGCTCGGCGGCTGCGCCACCAGCAAGGAAGACCTGCTGACCCATAGCGACCGCACCATGATGGACATCTGGCAGCAGGAAACAGGTGGCGGCGGCAGTGGCACCGGCCAGGTCGCACGCCGGCAGTTGCTCGATGCCCGCCAGAGCCTGCGCCGGCCGCTGACGGAAGCCAATGTACGGGCCGACGTGCAGGCCGCACCCGCCGAGCAGGTGCGCTACACGCGCACGGCGCGCAACGAGGTCTATCGCCAGTTCCAGCGCCTGCCCAATCCCGACCTGGGGATGTACGTGTTTCCGCACCTGGCGGGCACGGACCCCGTTCCCGTGCCGGGCTACACGACGGTTTTCCCGCTGTACCAGCGCGTGCAGTACGCCATGCCGGGCGAGCGCGTGGAGGACTACTGATGCGCTGGAAGCTCCCTTGGCCAAAGCTGGCCGTATCCGGCGCTGGCGGTGACGAGCAGCCGGACGGCTGGCAGCGCCACGTCGAGGCCTTACGCCAGGCCGGCATCCCCGAACCCGGCGCAGCGGTCCAGGGCCGCAGGCCGGCGACGGTAGCCGACGAGCAGGCGCTGTACGACGTCGCACCGTCGCTCGCGGAACTGCTGCCTTGGGTGGAGTTCCTGCCGCAGTCGAAGTCCATGCTGCTGGAGGATGGGCAGTCGGTCGCTGCCTTCTACGAGTTGGTGCCGTTGGGCACCGAGGGCCGGGAACCCGGCTGGCTCGCGCATGCCCGCGATGCCTTGGAGAACGCGCTCCAGGACTCGTTCGATGAGCTGGACGAAAACCCCTGGGTGCTCCAGCTCTACGCCCAGGACGAGCCCAGCTTCGACCAGTACATGCAGACCCTGCGCGACTACGTGCAGCCGCGCGCCCGCGATACGGCCTTCACCGAGTTCTATTTGCGCTTCTTCGGCCACCATCTGCGCGCGGTCGCCAAGCCGGGCGGCCTGTTCGAGGACACGGTGGTCACGCGGCTGCGCTGGCGCGGCCAGACGCGGCGGGTGCGCATGGTGATCTATCGCCGTGCCACCGGGCAGGCAAGCCGCCGCGGCCAGACGCCCGAGCAGATGCTGAACATCGTCTGCGACCGCCTGTCCGGCGGCTTGGCGAACGCCGGCATCCAGGCACGGCGCATGGTCGCGGCCGACGTCCACGACTGGCTGCTGCGGTGGTTCAATCCGCGCCCCGCGATGCTCGGGCCGAGTGCAGAGGATCGGGAGCGCTTCTACGCGCTGGCGCGCTACCCCGACGAGACCGAAGACGGCGAGATCGAACTGGCGAGCGGTCGGGATTTCAGCCAGCGGTTGTTCTTCGGCCAGCCACGCTCCGACGTGGAGCATGGCACCTGGTACTTCGACGGCATGCCGCACCGCGTGCTGATCACAGACCGGCTGCGCATGCCGCCCGGCACCGGACACCTGACCGGCGAGACCCGCAAAGGGGATGCCATCAACACGCTGTTCGACCAGATGCCGGAAGACACCTTGATTTGTCTCACGATGGTCGCCACGCCGCAGGATGTCCTGGAAGCGGATCTCAACCACCTGGCGAAGAAGGCCGTGGGCGAGACGCTGGCGTCGGAGCAGACGCTCAAGGACGTGCAGGAAGCCCGCTCCCTGATCGGCAGCGCGCACAAGCTCTACCGCGGGACGCTGGCGTTCTACCTGCGCGGACGCGACGAAGCGGAACTGGACCGGCGCGGCCTGGACCTGGCGAACGTGATGCTCAACGCCGGCTTGCAGCCGGTGCGCGAAGACGACGAGGTGGCACCGCTCAACAGCTACTTGCGCTGGCTGCCGTGCTGCTACAACCCCGGCCAGGATCGGCGCAGGTGGTACACCCAACTGATGTTCGCGCAGCACATCGCGAACGTGTCGCCGGTATGGGGCCGCGCCCAAGGTACGGGACACCCTGGCATCACGATGTTCAATCGCGGCGGCGGCCCGATTACGTTTGACCCCTTGAACAGGTTGGATCGGCAGATGAACGCCCACCTGTTCCTGTTCGGCCCTACCGGCTCGGGCAAGTCAGCGACGCTCAACAACCTCTTGAACCAGGTCACGGCGATATACCGCCCGCGGCTGTTCATCGTGGAGGCCGGCAACAGCTTCGGCCTGTTCAGCGATTTCGCCAAGCGCCTGGGCCTGACCGTGAACCGGGTCAAGCTGTCCCCAGGCTCGGGCATCAGCCTGGCACCGTTCGCGGATGCGCGCCGGCTGATCGAAACGCCCAGTGACGTGCAGACCCTCGACGCCGACGCGCTGGACGAAGACCTGCCCCTTGACGCCTCGGCCATGGATGCGGACGAGCAGCGCGATGTGCTCGGCGAGTTGGAGATCACGGCGCGGCTGATGATCACGGGCGGCGAGGACAAGGAGGAGGCCCGGATGACGCGGGCCGACCGCTCGCTGATCCGCCAGTGCATCCTCGACGCCGCCGAGCACTGCCACGGTGGAGGTGGTAGCGAGAAGCGCACGGTGCTCACGCGCGACGTGCGCAACGCGCTGCGCACGCGCGGCCAGGACCCGACGCTGCCCGAGATGCGGCGCGTGCGGCTGCTGGAGATGGCGGACGCGATGGATATGTTCTGCCAAGGCACGGACGGCGAGATGTTCGACCGCGACGGCACGCCGTGGCCCGAAGCCGACATCACCCTGGTCGATCTGGCGACCTACGCCCGCGAGGGCTACAACGCCCAGCTCTCCATCGCCTACATCAGCCTGATCAGCACGGTGAACAACATCGCCGAGCGCGACCAGTACCTGGGCCGCCCGATCATCAACGTCACCGACGAAGGCCACATCATCACGAAGAATCCGCTGCTCGCGCCCTACGTCGTGAAAATTACAAAGATGTGGAGAAAGTTGGGGGCCTGGTTCTGGCTCGCGACGCAGAACATCGACGACCTGCCGCGCGCCGCGGAGCCCATGCTCAACATGATCGAGTGGTGGATCTGTCTCAGCATGCCGCCCGATGAAGTCGAGAAGATCGCGCGGTTTCGCGAACTCTCGCCCGCGCAGAAGGCGCTGATGCTGTCGGCGCGCAAAGAAGCCGGAAAGTTCACCGAAGGCGTCATCCTCTCCAAGAGCATGGAAGTGCTGTTCCGCGCCGTGCCGCCGAGCCTGTACCTCGCCCTCGCGCAGACAGAACCCGAGGAGAAGGCCGAACGCTACCAGCTCATGCAGCAGTACGGCTGCACCGAACTGGAAGCGGCTTTCAAGGTGGCCGAGAAGATCGACCAGGCCCGCGGCATCGAGTCGCCGGCCCTGGAACTGTCGTAAACCGGAGAACGCCATGGAACAGAAACGTCCTTCCATTCCGATGCAGGTCCAGGCGTTCTGCCGTCGTCGCTGGCGGCCTCGCTGGCCCTGGGTATTGGCCGCTGCACTGGTTGCACTGCTGCTGATCTGGCTGGTGTCCCGCACGCCCGGCGAATCCTCAGCGCCGTCGCCCGCGCCGGTCAGCACGGCGCAGGTCGCCGGGCCACCCTGGCAGATGGGCAACGCGGAAGGCCGTTTCACGCTGACGCTCTATGCCGACCTGGAATGCCCGTTCTGCCGGGAGTACTTCCCGCAGCTCAAGCGGTGGGTCGGCAACAACACCGACGTCGCACTGCAATGGCATCACCAGCCGCTGGCCGCGCATGAGCCTGCCGCGTCGGCCGAGGCACGTCTGGCCGAGTGCGCCGCCGAAGCGGGCGGGCATGCGGCCTTCTGGCAGGCGGTCGAATGGGTCTATGCCCACACGCGCAGCGACGGCCAGGGCTTGCCCGATGGCTTGCGTTACCCCGAAACAACGTCAGCCATCGAACAGTGCATGGCGAGCGAGCGCCCCGACGTGGCCATCCGCGCGCAGGCCGCGGAAGCCACCAAGAGCGGCGTGACCGCCACGCCGTCGCTGCGACTGCTCGATCGCCAGACGGGCCAGGCCATCCTGCTGCAGGGGCCGATCGAGGGCGATGCCTTGCTCTCGGCCATGGACCTGCTGGCGGCCGGGGACATGGCCAGCGACGCGCCGGGTTCGCCCGCCACTCCCACATCCGAAATGCCTGCCGACGTTGTCGGCGACATGCCCAGGTAGCCCTCGGTCTTGAAGGCTACGGCGCGGCTCGCCGCGCTGACCGCTACCCGTTCGCTTTCGCATCCTGGCCGCGAACAATCACCGCCGCGCGGTGGTGGATGCACCGTGTTCCGCTGTTTCCATCCCCAGGAGGGCTTGCCCTCCCAAGGTGGCGTCCTCCGTTCACATTCTGGAGGTTCGCCATGTCTCTCGTCGTCAACGACTCTTGCGTGGAGTCACGTTTTTCCCCTGCGGCCCAATCTGATGACTGGATCATCCGGCAAGCCATCGCGTTGCTGGAACAGAGGGTCTTCAAGAAGGGGCCAGCCCTGGAACGGCCCGCCGCCGTCAAGGACTACCTGCGCCTGAAACTGGCCGCCGAGCCCAATGAAATCTTCGCCATCGTGTTCCTCAACAGCATGCACGAGGTGCTGGCTTACGAACCGATGTTCAAGGGCACACTCGATTCGACCTCGGTTTATCCGCGTGTTGTCGTGCAACGGGCCTTGGAGCTGAATGCCGGTGCGGTAATTTTTTCGCACCAACATCCCTCGGGATGCACTGAGCCATCGAGCGCGGATCGCGTTCTGACTGACCGCCTGAAGGCTGCGTTGGCGCTCATCGATGTACGAGTGTTGGACCACATCATCGTCGGTCAAGGCACGCCGTACTCGTTTGCGGAATCCGGCCTGCTGTAGCGGCGGCATCGGCACCTTGATCCACGCGGAGGCTTCGGCCTCCGCTTTTTCATGGGCGCGAGACAAGCAGGTATGCGGGCAGTGCGCGATGCGCATTGTTTGTTGGGGCCGCATCGGCTTCGCGTTTGACTACGGCTCTGATCAATTTCAAGGGGGCACGCGACATGCCAGCATCTCTTTTCCGGTTCGCGTCGGGCTGGCGAACCCTCGGCCTGGCCGTTGCGCTGCCGGCCGCCCTGGCCGTTTTCAGCCCGGCCACCTTCGCCGCCGACGTGGTGGTCGTCACCGACAGCCGCCACCCGGTCAAGACCATGGGCGGCGAGCGGCTGATCGAGCTGGACGAAGCCCACAGGATTGAAGCGGGGCTTTCAGCGGAACTGCCCACCGATCCCGAACAGGCGACGGCCATCGTCAAGCGCCGGCTCTCAAGCGGCGGCGCCGACCTCCAGCGCCGCATCGCCTCCGCATATCAGGGCGTCACCGACGCATGGAGCCTGGGCGTCACCAGCCTCCCAGCAGTCGTGGTGGACCAGCGTTACGTGGTCTATGGCGAGCCGGATGTGGCTCGCGCTGTCGCGCGCATCGAGCAGCACCGGAGGCACCAGCCGTGACCCGAGCATTCGACCTGATGCGCCGCCTGCGCGCTGGCGTGGCTTCGTTGCTGCTGCTCAGCGCCACGGGTAGCTATGCCCTCAATACCGCCACCATCATCAGCTCGGTGGCATCGCCCGATTGCCTCGAATACCGCGTCGTCGGCATCTGCTACTGGCTCTATTGCACCTGGACGGGCTGCACGGTGCGCACGTCGATCAAGGTGCGCCACTACATCCCCGATGCAGTGGTGTCGTCGTACTCGAATACCGGCGAAAACCCCTGGGTCGAAGTCCGGGCAATGAGCACGCCCAATCCGTCCGCCCAGGCGGGCGGCGACGGGACGACGAACGAGGATCACGAAAACAACCTCGCCAAATTCAAGAACGCGGACGTCATCGGCCACCCCGGCGCCGAGGTGTTCAACCAGTTCGTCTCGTCGTCGGGCTACTTCTGCGAGGGCGCGGGCACGGCATTCATGCCGTACTTGCTCAGCACCTTGGACACGCTGGCCTGGCGCTACAACGTGCCCGAGATGACTTACCCGGAGGCGCTGATTCCGGGCCGGCGTGAGGTCGGCGCACGCACCACGATGAACCTGTGGGGCAACGTGTATCCCCGTGGCGGCTTCCTACACCAGACCGACGACTTTAAGGCCGGCGCAGTGGTGGCCCAGCGTGCGGGCGATGTCGTCACGCGCCGCGGGCAGATCCACGTCTATCAGCCGTTGCTTGCCAACTCCCGCGACGGCTACTGGCCGGCCGGCGCGCTGATGGAAGGCGATGCCTCCACCGGCAAGTGGCAAGAACTCACGCCAGTCCTGTCCTCGTCCTGCACGGTCTTCCCGCGCAGCGGCTTCCTTACCCAGGCGCAGCAAGGCGACTACGCATGGGCGCTGTGGCGGCCGTATGCCTGCTGCGAACGCCGGGGCCAGGTGTTCCTGGGCAGCGTCGATTTCCTCTGAGGTGGTGCCATGAAGTTCCGTCCTGTATTCAATCCGTTCTCCCGCCGGGCACGTCGCACGAAGATCGTCCTGGCGCTGGCCTGCGCGCTCGCGCTGGGCAGCGGCGTGGCCTGGGGTCAACTGGGATACCAAACCAGCGGCAGTGTCATCGGCGATGACGTCATGTACTCGATCGGCGGCGGCAACGCCGTGTCGATGGGACGTGCGGCTGGCATGCGCTCCCTCGGCGTCGGCGTGGGTTGGAACAGCAACTTGATCTGCGGTGACATGAGCATCCAGACCACGTTGAGGAATCAACTCAATGGCATCACCAACGGCTTCCAGCAAATCATGAGCAACGTCATTCAGAGCGCCACGAGCGCCGTAGCGTCTCTACCTGCGCTGATCATCCAGCGGGCCGATCCCGGTCTGTACAACCTGCTCACCAATGGCGTGCTGCAGGCGCGACTGGATTTCGACCGCAGCAAGCTGACGTGCCGTGCCATGGCCGAGAAGATGGCCGAAACGGCAGGCGGCCAGCTCGGCTGGAGCCAGATGGCCGAAGGGCTGGCGCTGCGCGATGCCGTGTCGAGCACGGACGCGGTATCGGCCATCGAGCAAGCAGAGACGCGCCGCGGCAACGACGGCGTGCCCTGGGTCGGAGGCAGCAATGCGGGCGGCTCCGGCCAGTCCGCGATCAAGATCGTCGGCGACGTGACCCGCGCCGGCTACAACCTGGTCAATGGCCGCGGCGTGACCGACACGTCCTCGATCGCGCCGGCCAGTTGTGCCAGTCTCTCATGCCAGACCTGGACCTCGCCGCAGGCGGCCGTCGAGTGGGCTACGCGCGTGCTTGGCGAGAAAGAACAGCGCACGTGCGATGCCTGCACAAAGACCGAGACGACGCCCGGCGTCGGCCTCACGCCGCTGATCCAAGAGGAATACGACACCAAGCTCCAGGTGCTTCAGGATCTCGTCTCCAAGGCGAAGAACACGACGCCCGAGAACCTGCGCGAGGCCGGCAGTGCGTCGCTGCCCATCACGCGCGGCGTGATCGAGGCGCTGCGCGACGAGCCCGACCAGCACCTGCTGTCGCAGCGCCTGGCGTCCGAGGTCGCGCTCGCATCCGTGCTGGAGAAGGCGCTGCTGCTGCAGCGCACGCTGCTCACGGGGAAGAAGGAGCCCAACGTCGCGGCGAACGAGCTTGCCGTGGAGGCCGTGAACCACGAGAGCGACACGCTCGACCGCGAGATTCGCAACCTCAAGACCGAACTGGAGCTGCGGCGCGAGCTGGCGAACAACTCGCCCATGGCGATCATCCAGCGCCACGGCACGCGCGCGGCCGGCTCGCGCGGCATCTACGAGGGCGATCCGGTGCCGGACCGTCTCGACCAGCTCCAGAAGGGCAATCCGGGGAGCCGGCCATGAGCCCGGTGCGCATGGCCTGGCGGCCGCTGCACTGGTTGTTCAACCGGCGCGCGGCGAAGACGCTGCTGTGGCTGGTGCTGATCGTTGCCGCTGCCGTGGGAGCGAACGTCGCGGGCATCTACCTGGTCGGCAGCGTTGCAGGCTGGGAACGGTGGCTGGCGGCCTCCGCAGGGTATTTCTTCATCTGGCGGTTGTGCGTGTACGCGGCAACGGCCTATGGATGGTTCTGGATGCGCCGCCGGGTGCTGGCCCGCGAAGACCAAAGCGGGACAGATGGGCAGGCGCGGCGCCGGCTGATCCGCACCGAGGTCGCCGGCGTCGTCGCCATCGTCGCGCTGGAAACCAGCCTGTTGATGCAGGCCGCTTGAGGGGAGATCGGGGCCATGACGCTCTTCACGACCGACTATCTGGAGTACTACCTCACCCTCGTGTCCTGGATCGTCAACAACGGCATCTGGGCCGTGCTGGTGTCCAGCGGGGTGTTTGCGCTGCCTTTCGTCGCCATCGTCGTGCAGGAGTGGCTGAAGGCCCGTGCGGAAGGCGCTGACGAGGGCAACAAAGGCGTCCTGAGTGCCGCCCGTATCGAGAACCGGGTGTTCGTCGCGATCGTCGTGGTGATGTTCGCGGGCATTCCGTTCATCGACGTGGACCTCAGCACCATCCAGTACGACAGCTCGCGCTCGGCACAATGCCAAGTCAGCGTGCCGCAGCCCACGGAAACCGGCTGGTCGCAGTCTTTCAGCACCATCAACAATCAGTCGGCGAAGGTGCCGGTCTGGTGGGCCTTCATGCACGCGCTCTCGCGCGCCGTCACGAGCGCCTCGGTAGCGGCGATCCCGTGTGGTACGGACCTGCGGCAGATGAGGATGGAGATCGATGCGACGCGCATTGACGACCCAGTACTGGCTCAGGAGGTCGCGGACTTCTCGCGGGATTGCTATGGGCCTGCGCGGGCCAAATTGTTCATGCAGCGCCCGGATCTCGATGAGCAGCAGATGCACGACGTCACCTGGATCGGCTCGCGCTTTTTCACGGATACGGGTGGCTACTACGACAGTTACCGCTCCAGCACGGCGCGCGAAGCATGGCCCTATGACGACACCCGCGATGCAGGGCTCGCACAGGTTGCCAATGGTGGCGGCTACCCGACCTGCAGGCAGTGGTGGTCCGGCGGTAGTAACGGACTGCGCGCGCGGCTGCTGGGTCAGGTGGACCCGAGCCTGCTGAATCGCCTGGCGGGCTGGGCCGGGTTCCTCAGCCGGGCCGAGGTGGACGATTCGGTGATCCGCGCCATCGCGTCACCCCGGCAGCAGAAATTGAACCAGGGCAGCGTCTATACGGACTACGGCGGCCAGATCGACAAGACCCTGCCGAACATCGTGACGCGCGCCACAGGCGACGTCGGGATGGCAGTAGGCGCGATTGCCGCGTTTCCTGCCATGGATGTCGTGCGCCAATCCCTGCCCATGATCCTCACCTTACTGAAGATGGCGCTGGTCATCTGCATCCCGCTCGTGCTGGTTGTGGGCACCTACGACCTGAAGACGGTCGTCACTGTCAGCGTCGTGCAGTTCGCGCTGTTCTTCACGGACTTCTGGTTCCAGCTCGCACGCTGGATCGATTCAACGATTCTGGACGCGCTTTATGGCTGGGGCTTTGGCTGGAACCGGCCGCACACCAACTTTGACCCGCTGGTAGGGTTGAACAACGCCTTCGGCGACATGCTCCTGATGTTCGTCATGGGCACGATGTTCCTGGTTCTGCCGGGATTCTGGCTGGCGAGCCTTACCTGGGTTGGGATTCGGGCCGGGCACGTCATCCAGGGGCTTTCCGATGGCAGCAAGAGCGCCGGCCAAGCTGGCGGCAAGGGTGCCGGGGCGCTCACCGGAGGAAAGCTGAAATAGCGCGAGGCCGGTCAGTCGTCGGTGTACAACTCGTGCGACGTGTCGTTGTACAGGTTGGGGTCGTAGCCCGGCGTCTTGCGCAGCTCGGTGAGGTCGGTGAAAGGCCACTCGTCTTCATCCGAGGTATTGGCAGCAGCAGCCCATCCCGCCGCCGCAACGCCCAGCAGCACGAGTGCGAACCAAAACGCAACGTAGAGCAGCACTCCCAGTACAGCCAGCTTGACCACCCACACGCACACGGTCGCGCCAGCTCGCGGCATCCCCTTGGATACCAACCAGTTCGACGCCCGCCGTTCGCCGCGCGCACAGGCACGCCATCCGCGGCCAAAGGCGCGGCCGAAGCGTTCTGCGGTGCTGGTGCGGGTCGTCGTGTTCATGGTCGTCTCCTGCTGCTGAGGAATGCCTATTCCAGTTTGCTCCACTTCATTCGGTTTGCGGCTTCAATGTGATTTCTTGCTGCTTCAGGACGCTTCGTCGTCTGGCCCCAACGGGCCTGGATCGGGTTCTACGCCGACGCGGTAGGTGGCGACGAAGCGCGGCCAGTCCACATGGTCAACCAGGTCGATGTCCTCGACAACGCTGACCTTGGCTCCCGCCCGCTCGAACAGGGCGATGCTCGCGGCGGGATAGTTGTTGCGCGACGGATAGAGCACCCCGTCGAACAGCGCCTGGCCGTCATCTCCGAGCATCGCATGCACCTGGGCGGACACCCGCTGCGTGTGCGTGTAGTCGCGGCTGGCCAACTGCTTCAGGTTCAGGCCGAAGTAGCCCGCCATGACGCCCGGCGCCGTGAGATCGGCCAGAAGCACGTCGTCCAGCACGCCTACTGCGCGCACCATCCGGGCGTTGACCTCCTTCAGGGCGGTGGAGCGCCTCGTGTCTTCAAGCCATTGATGCTTGTGGAACACCGACTCCATCAGCGCCGTGGGCAGGTCGCGCCCCAGGTAGAGCACGCCGTAGGCCCCCGCTGGATCATCGTAGCGATTCGTGCTGCTGCGGCCATAGTACAGCGGGCTGCCCCGATAGACGACGCGGCTCACATGCTGGAGCAGTTCACCGGCATCGATCAGGAACGAAGGCAGCTCGTGGCTCATGGCGATCTCGCTTCAATGCACCTGGACGCCCAGCACGTTGAACACGGCCTCGGCCACGTCATCGATCGTGCCATGCGTCACCGCATCCACCGGCGAGCGACCACCCAGGCCTTCGAGGGGTTCGGACAGCGCGCGGTAGATCGTCCAGTGGTCGATGCCCTCGACCTCCTGGAGCACGGTTTGGGTCAACTGCTGCTTCACCGGGTCGAGCTGCCAGTCGGGCAGCTTCTGGCCGCGCGGCCCCACGTTCAGCGCCAGCAGCCGACGGGCGAGGATGTCCTTGTAGATTTGCTGGCGCGACTTGTCCGCCAGCTTGGCGAACTCGGCAGGCGGCAGGTTGTCCGGCTGGTTGAAGGCTTCCAGCAGCACGGCGCGGCCTCGCTGGACATCGGTTTCAGCCGGTGCCCAGCGCGTGTCGGAGCGCAACGCGCCCGCCTTGCGCTGCAAGGCCTGCACCACCGTTTCACCTTCCAGGTTGGCAGGCAGCGTCACCGCCTCGACGCGCTCGTGGATGAACGCCTGCAACTCGGCCGCGAAAGCCGGGGCATCCCGGATTTCGACGGTATCCGCGAAGCGGCGCACATCCTCCACCGTGACGCGGGGCAGACGGTCGGCAATGAATTCAATGGCGGTGGGCATGGTCATCTCCCAGGTAGGTTTGAGACAGGTTTCACTCTAGTCGCCTTTGTCGCATTTGTCAACTTGATCGCATGAGTGAGAGCCTACCTGGCGAGGGTGGCGTCCCGGCAGCATAGGCCGCGACCAGCGCCTGGTCGCCATCCAATCCATTCGTGCGGGTTCCACATTGACGCTGGAGCCGCAGCCCAGGCCCCGCTATACCGAAACGGTCAAAGGCCAAAGGGTCGAAACGGCAAGGGAATGGGGTGCAAGGGGAAAGGCCCTACCCCGAAAAGGCAAAAAGGCCTCCCGCCCGGCCCGCCATCAGGACACCGACATGCTCTCCCTGTTCCAGCGAAAACGACCCCCGGTCGCTGCCGCGCCGTCGCCAGCCCCCGCCACCGACCTCCCGAAGGGGCTGACGCGGCCGGAGTCGGCCGCATCGCTGCTGGCCACCCCGCGCCGGCAGAAGCTGCTGGAACACATCTGGCAGCGCACCTCGCTCTCGCGCAGGCAATTCGCCACCCTCTACCGCACGCCACTGGAGCGCTACGCCGAGCTGGTCCAGGCTTTCCCGGCCTCCGAAGCGCACCACCACGCATACCTCGGCGGCATGCTCGACCATGGTCTCGAAATCGTCGCCTACAGCCTGAAGCTGCGGCAGTCCCATCTGCTGCCCATCGGCGCCAGTCCCGAGGACCAGGCGGCGCAGGCCGAAGCCTGGACTGCGGCCGTCGCCTATGCAGCGTTGCTCCACGACATCGGCAAGGTAGCCGTTGATCTGCACGTCGAGCTGGCCGATGGCAGCACCTGGCATCCGTGGCACGGCCCGCTGCACCAGCCGTACCGCTTCCGCTACAACTCCGACCGCGAGTATCGGCTCCACAGCGCCGCGACAGGCTTGCTCTACCGGCAACTGCTCGACCGCGATCTGCTGGACTGGCTCAGTGGCTATCCATCCTTGTGGGCGCCGCTGCTCTACGTCCTGGCCGGGCAGTACGAGCACGCCGGGGTGCTGGGCGAACTGGTCGTGCAGGCCGACCGCGCCTCCGTCGCCCAGGAACTGGGCGGCGATCCCGCGCGCGCCATGGCCGCGCCCAAGCACTCGCTCCAACGCAAGCTGGTCAACGGGCTGCGCTACCTGCTCAAGGAAGAGCTGAAACTGAACCAGCCCGAAGCCTCCGATGGCTGGCTCACCGACGACGCTCTGTGGCTGGTGAGCAAGACGGTCTCGGACAAGCTGCGCGCGCACCTGCTGTCCCAGGGCGTCGATGGCATCCCTGCGAACAACACCGCAGTGTTCAATGTGCTCCAGGACCACGGCATGTTGCAGCCGACGGCCGACGGCAAGGCGATCTGGCGCGCGACCGTGACCAGTTCCACCGGCTGGTCCCACTCGTTCACCCTGTTGCGGCTGGCACCTGCGCTGATTTGGGAGCCCGGCGAGCGGCCGGCGCTGTTCGCTGGAATGGTGGAGATCGACGCCTTACCGGTCGCCCAGCCGGCAGTCGTTGAGACGCTGCTCGCGAAAGGTCAGGACACACGCCCGGAGGAAAGCGGCAGTGCCCTGGTCCCGCCGTCCGCGTCCCGGGCCGTGCCCGACGTGCCCGACGTGCTGGAGGATATGCTGGCGATGGTGGGCAAGAGCGATTCGGCTGGCATGCACCAGAATGCGGTGGCCATCTCGCGTGATGCAGACGCCACCCAATTCGACACCTCCATGCCAGCTTCGGACTTAACATCGCCTGTGCCACCGGCTGCGCCACCATCCGCTGCCGCGCAGCCATCCGGAGAGCATTTCATGGCATGGCTGAAACAGGGAATCGCCTCGCGCCGACTCATCATCAACGACGCGAAGGCACTCGTGCATACCGTGAGTGATACTGCATATCTGGTGAGCCCAGGCGTGTTTCAGCGATACGCACAGGAACACCTGCAGGTAGCGACGTTGGCCAAGCAGGAGAGCCAGCAGGATTGGCAGTGGGTGCAGAAGCGTTTCGAGCGGCTACAACTACATCGCAAACAATCGAACGGATTGAACATCTGGACCTGTGAAGTCACTGGACCAAGGAAATCTCGCCAACTGCATGGTTATCTACTGGAAGATGCCTTCCAGCTACTCGCCGAGATTCCGCCCAACAACCCTTATCTCTCAATGAAGCCCGAATAAGCATTGGTGGCAAGGCTAACTGAGGGCTGGCTGCTTCGGACTCTCATGATGCTTGCCCAAGGTCTAACGCTGCATGGAACGCGCTTCCCGCAAGTCTATGTCCTCTCTCAGAATGCGCTGAATTTCCAGGATCGCAGCCGCGTTCTGTTGCACGCTATGCCCCGAAATGATGACTTTCTCGGATTGTGCGCCGGGAAGATGAGCGCTGCGGTAGGGCACGAGACCATCATCGGAATCTACGAGGGCCACTTGGGGATCAGCTTGGGCCACGATCGAGTGATAGCGCACCTGGGTAGAAATTGGAAAACTCGCCGCCGCGCGCACGAAGGGATCGTTCTCGTCGAGGTTGTCAATGCTATTGGGGATATGCCCCAGGCTTTCATGGCTGCTGGCCGCCGCATTGGGCGCCAGTGTGTGGGCGAGTTCTTCGAGCACCGTAACGGGGAAGCGAATGAATCCTGCCATCCAGCGCCCCAGGCGTCCGCCTGCGAACGCCGTGCCCCGGTGCGGTGCCGCGATGAAGATGGCACTACTGACCTTTGGGAAGGGCTCGAAGCGCAACATCGGATCTATGCGTCTGATCTGCTGTGGCGTCAACCGACCTTGATCCGAAGCCAGCTGCACCAGCGACTGATCGCTTGACGACACCATCAACCGCGCGATGACGCCGCCCATACTATGCCCCACCAGCACGAAGTCGGACGCCTGGCCAGACGGATCGAAATGCGCCAGCGTATCCTCGAGCGCCCTGCGAATCATGGTGTGGTTCAACGCAATGGGCATGTTGGTCGGGTAGTAGACCTGCCAGATCTGGTAATGCTGGCGCAGGGCCTCATCGCCGAGAATTTCGTTGGCGAGCTCCACCCAGGCTTCCGGACTGCTGGCCAGTCCATGCAGCATGACGATGATCCGCCTGTTCGGGTCGTAGGGCTGCATCAGGTAGACGTGGGGGCGGTCGATGCCGCCCTCGCGCCCAAGCAGGCTGCGCAGCGATTGCCGGTTGAACTGGGCACGCGCCAGCCACACGCCGTAGCCGGCGGTAAAATTGGCCGCCAGTGGCACACGTTGCCCGCGCAGCATGATGGCCGACTCCACATAGGGGTCATGCACCGTCAAACGGACGGTGCGGGTGTGCAGTACGCTGCCCAGGTCATCCCCCTCCGGGTGCAGCAGAACCGTCATGGACGGCGCGGGCATCTCGCTCCAGGGTGGCGGTCGCTGGTTGCGTCTGGCCGCTGGGCGGCCATCCCGAGTGGGGGCAGCGGTCAGGGTGTCGTCCGGCATGACCGCCACCAGCTCGGCGCCGAAACCGTCGCGGCGGTAGAGGCTGCGCAATCCGCGGAAAGACAGGGACGAGGCTGGTAGCAGTTCGGCTGGCACCGCCGTACTGCCCGGCAAGCGCGCGCCGCGCATATCCAACTTCAGCTCCCATCCGGCAATATTCCAGCCAGTCTGCACCAGCAACTGCGAAGGCATTTGCTGCCGAACTTCAAACATGTCCGTGGCGGCGCGTTCGACGGCATGGTTGTACCAATCCCGTACCTGGGTCTGGCGATCTTCGAAGGCTCGCTCTCCCGGGGCATGGTCGCCGAAGAACAGGTAGGCATAGGCATAGCGAATGGTCTCAAGCCAGGCGGCTTGCTGCTCTGGCCCGGGCTTCATGGCCTCTGCCTGCGCCAGCCAGAGTTCGGACAGCGCCGCCAGGCGCCGGTCCGTGCCAACGCCGGTCACGGCGGCCAGGGCCTGAACACAATCCGTTGAGATCGGCTTTGCGCATGCCTGCGCATCCAATGCCGCCACCCTGATGGTCTGGTTGGTCGCATCGCTGAGCTTGCCACGAGTCAGGATGTCGCCACGCTTGGCTTCGATGGCCTCGCCGGCAGGAAGCGTACGAACTTCTACAACTGGGCTGAATTCACGCAGGATTGAGCATCCCCCCAGAAGAAGCGGGGCAAGGACGACCCACGCCATGAGACGGCAGGCCTGCGGGAACGTCATGGATGGATCTCGTTGATGGGAATGCCTGGCACACCCTGCCGAATCGACATCGAGAAGTCGTCACCTGACGCGTCGGAATCAAGGGCACGCTCGTTGATGTGTCCCCGTGCCTGCAGTTCCGCGTAGCGATGACCGGGCGTCAGACCGTGCAGGTCGTAAACGTATTCGGCAAAGTGGCCGGACAGCAGCAGGCGATAGTCCATCGGCAACGCGGGCGCAATGAGCCGAGCCAATTCGAATACGATAGTCGTGCAGTTGCTGGTCAACGTGTTGTAGAAGCGCGGTGTGCGTTGCAATTCATTGGCCGCGAGCAGGTACTCCAGAAACAACGCTCGGACATTCGCCTGGCTCATCTGCAACCGATAGAGATAAACGTCCTCGCCTCGCGTATTGCTGCGCGTGCGCACGATGTCGCGCTCGTCGGCGGCCACTAGGACCTGCTCGAACTGACGGAAGAATCCGCCCACCGCCGAGAAGGACTCGTGGCGCTCCTTGCGTATTTCCAGCGAGAACACCACCCGCTCACCACCGTCGAAGCCGAACGACACCAGCGTGTGAGCAATGTGCGGCCCCATCCAGTAGGACAGTACCAGGTCGGCGCTGCGCAGGTGGTCCAGATCGTATGTGCGGCTCTCCCAACGCGGCGTGTAGTCGGTCTCGCTGCGCCATTCGAAGTTGCGCACATGTTTCAGATGGACATGGTTGCCCTCGACTCTGGCCTCCAGCAACTGGGCGACATCGTCGGCCCATGCACGTTGGTGCGACGGCCGCAGCGTCCCCCACCACAGGAGCAGGCAGGCCGTTGCGAGCACAAATACAAATCCCGTGATATTGCGACGCCTTCGCCCAAACAAGCCCGCCAGCGACAAGACAACGGACACCCCCAAAGCCGACCACACCAGAATGACGACCCATCGCACCACTGAATGCTGCGAAGCCTGAAACCACAGCGCCAGTGCGCCCCACGACGTCAGCAGCAGCACAGTAAAACCGATCAGCAGGCGCGCGGGGATGTGTCTGGTTTTGCGTGCCACCCGGTTCATCGAGGCTCCAAAAGTTCAAGCAGTAGTTGCCGATGCGCGTCGCGCAGTCGTACAAGCGATATGGAAGGGGCACCCTTGGATAGCATCGAAGAGTTCAGCCACAGCAGTGCGGGCGCAAGTGCCAGCGGGAAGAAATGCTCGGTCAAAACGCCCGGGCGAATGATGCCCCGTTCTATGTTGCGCTGGATGATGATCTGCGCCCGTTCTTGCAACCCGCGCGCAACGTCCTCACGCCAACGCCGCACGAGCTCCGGTGCTCTGGCGCTTTCGGCCAGAAGCAGACGATAGACCGATACCGTGGCGGGTGAGTTAAACGTCGTGTACAGGCGATCAAGATAGACGTCTACTAATTCTGGCAACGTCAAATCTTCATCCGGGAGCCAGCCCTGGAAATCGCGAAGCTGCTTCGTCAGGCGTTCGAGCAAGGCATGAAAAATCTCCTCCTTGCTTTTGAAGTGGGCGTAGATGCCTGCCTTGGACAAGCCCGCACATTCCGCCAGGCGCCCCATCGTTACGGCGTTGTATGTCCGATCCGAGAACTCGACCAGAGCCGCGTCCAGTATTTCCTCTTTCCTGGCGGCAGAGGACAGGTAGCGGCGCTTGTCTGGTACGTCATCTTTCTTGCTTGGCATTCAAAGGCCCTGTTCAAAAATCAGCGGCATGTTCCCATGACCTATCACCGGCTTTAACAAAAATCAAGGCCATCCTTGGACCCGGGCTGGCAACGCGAATTGACCTATGTCAATGACCGACGAGCTGCTGATTGCGGTGGCGGAATTATAGCGTATAATTCACAACAACCGTCCAGTCGTTTGTTTTTAGAATTCACCTTACAAGGTAACTCAGGGGCACGAACGAACTCTGCGACCAGACCTTCTTCAGCCCGATATCCGTACGGAACATAACCATGCCCCCAGCCTCTCTGTTGTTTACTGCGTTCAGACTGCGCACTGCCTCGCTGGCGCTGAGCGCCGTCGTCTTGACTGGCTGCATGTCGCTCGCTCCTGCGCCTGACACCCCGGCGTTGCCGGTGCCCGCAGCCTGGCCTGGCCATCTTGCATCAGGTACAGACGGTGCCCACGCAGGAGAACTTGCCTGGCAGGTGTACTTCACCGACCCCTTGCTGCAACGCCTCATCGAGACCGCGCTGGAGAACAACCGCGACCTGCGCCTGGCCGCGCTGCGTGTCGAGGAAGCCAGCGCCGCATTCCGCATTCAGCGCTCGGATCGATTTCCTGCCGTGGGCGTGGGTGCCCAGGGTGGACGCGCCCGCGTCCCTGGCGATCTGAACATGTCGGGCCGGTCGCAGGTGGGCGGCGAATATCGGGCCGAGGTGGGTTTGAGCACCTGGGAGCTGGATCTGTGGGGCCGGGTCCGCAACCTGGAAGACGCCGCCCTGCAAAGCTGGCTGGCTTCCGACGCGGCCCGCCAGGCCGTCCACCTGGCGCTGATCGCCCAGGTGGCCGACGGTTATCTTGGCTTGCGCGAGATAGACGAACGCGTGGCTATCGCCCGTCAAACCGTCGCGACCCGCGAGGAGTCCTATCGCATTTTCCGGCGCCGCGTTGAAGTCGGCTCGACCTCGAAGCTGGACCTCACTCAAGTCCAAACTTTGCTGAACCAGGCTCAGGCGCTGCTGACGCAGCTTGAGCAGGCTCGCACCACGCAACTGCACGCCCTGGCACTGCTGGTAGGCGCTGATCCCGGCCCGCTGCCCGCCAAGGCACCCTTCGATGAAACGACGGTTCTGGCTGAGCTGCGGGCCGGTCTGCCTTCGGAGCTGCTGGTCAGTCGCCCGGACATCATTTCCGCCGAACACCAATTGCGTGCCAGCAATGCCCACATCGGCGCGGCCCGCGCGGCGTTCTTGCCGCGCATTGCGCTGACCGGCAGCTTCGGCACGGCCAGCTCCGACTTGAATGGCTTGTTCGATTCCGGCAGTCGCGCCTGGACCTTCATGCCCACCCTGTCGCTGCCCATCTTCGATGGCGGGCGCCGCCGCGCCAATCTGGAGCTGAGCGAAGTGCGCCGCGACATCGCCGTCGCCGGATACGAAAAAACCATTCAATCGGCCTTCCGCGAGGTGGCCGATGCGCTGAGCGCAAAGCACTGGCTGGCTGAGCAGTTGACGATCCAGAGAGCCAACCTGGAAGCGCAAAGCGAACGCGCACGCCTGGCCAAGTTGCGCTACGACAACGGCTCGGCCGCCTTCTTGGAAGTGCTGGATGCCCAACGCGATCTGCTGGGAGCACAGCAACAACTGGTACAGGCGCGCCGCGCGCTGCTGTCCAGCCAGGTGGCGCTGTATGCCGCGCTCGGCGGCGGCACCCTCGCCGCAGCCGGCGAGGCACAGGGTGCGGCCTCGACTCCCGCTTCCACCCCATCAACCCGTTAAGGCACGCCGAACCCATGACTGTCTCCCCCTCTCTCAAGAAAAAACTCCTGGTCGCTTTCGCTGCAGCGGTTGTTGCCGCGCTGGCCTGGTGGAGCTGGACGAGGTTTACCGACAGCGGCCCGGGCGAAGGATTCGTCAACGGCAATGGCCGCATCGAAGCCACCGAGATCGACGTGGCCACCAAGCTTCCCGGCCGCATCGAAGACATCCTGGTGCGTGAAGGCGATTTCGTCACAGCCGGCCAGCCACTGGCCAAGATGCGGCTGGAAACGCTGGAAGCGCAGCGCGACGAGGCCCTGGCCATGCGTCAGCAGGCTGAGCATTCGGTGACCGCGGCGCAGGCACAGGTGGCGCTGCGTGAAGCCGACGTGACTGCCGCCTTGGCTCTGGTTGGTCAGCGCGAGTCGGAACTGGACGCCGCGCAACGGCGCCTGACACGCTCCAGCACGCTGTCGAGTGAGGGAGCCGCCTCGATCCAGGAACTGGACGATGACCGGGCGCGCGTACGGGGCGCCCAGGCGACCCTCGCGGCCAGCAAGGCACAGGCCGCCGCTGCCCGCGCCGCGGTCGAAGCCGCCAGGGCGCAGCTTGTCGGCGCGCAGTCCAGCGTGTCCGCCGCTACGGCCAGTATCAGCCGCATCGAAGCCGACATCCGCGACAGCGAACTGCGGTCTCCGCGCGACGGACGGGTTCAGGTGCGTGTCGCGCAACCCGGCGAGGTGCTTGGAGCGGGCGGACGTGTCTTGAACCTCCTTGATCTGTCGGACGTGTACATCACCTTCTTCCTGCCCGAAACCGTGGCCGGCCGCGTTGCGCTGGGTTCGGAGGTTCGCATCATTCTGGATGCCGCGCCCGAGTATGTGATTCCAGCCACCGTTTCCTTCGTCGCCAGCGCAGCGCAGTTCACCCCCAAGACGGTGGAAACCGCCAGTGAGCGACAAAAGCTGATGTTTCGCGTGCGCGCACAGATCTCGCAGGAGCTGCTGCGTGAGCACCTGAACCAGGTCAAGACCGGTCTGCCCGGCGTAGCCTGGGTCAAGCTCGACGCCAAGGCCGAGTGGCCTCAGAACCTCTCCGTTCGTGTGCCGGAGTAAGGTATGAGCCACAGCGCGCAGCTCGCGACCGTTGCAAGTGTCCGCCAGGTAAGACTGCGCTACCGCGACGTCATTGCCTTGGATGGCATTGACCTGGACATCCCCGCTGGACGGATGGTCGGTCTGATCGGCCCCGACGGCGTGGGTAAGTCCAGCCTGCTCTCGTTGCTGGCCGGTGTGCGCATCATCCAGGAAGGCACGGTCGAGGTGCTCGGTGGCGACATGGCCAGCAAGGCCCACCGCAAGCTGGTGTGCCCGCGCATCGCCTACATGCCGCAGGGGTTGGGCAAGAACCTGTATCCGACGCTCTCGGTCGAGGAGAATCTGCAATTCTTCGCGCGGCTGTTCGGCCATGACGCGCCCGAGCGCCGCCAGCGCATCGATGAGCTGACCCAGGCCACGGGCCTGTTCAAATTCCTGGCACGTCCGGCAGGCAAGCTCTCCGGGGGCATGAAGCAGAAGCTGGGCTTGTGCTGCGCGCTGATTCACGACCCGGATTTCCTGATTCTCGATGAACCGACGACCGGCGTGGATCCGCTGGCGCGCGCACAGTTCTGGGATCTGATCGAACGCATCCGCGCCGACCGCCCCGGCATGAGCGTGATCGTGGCCACCGCCTACATGGACGAGGCGCAGCGCTTCGACTGGCTCGCCGCCATCGACGACGGCAAGGTTCTCGCCACCGGCACACCGAAGGAATTGCTGGAAAGAACAGGCAGCCCGAACCTGGAAGAGGCGTTCATCCGCCTGCTCCCAGAAGAGAAAAAGCGCGGGCACAAACCGGTGGTCATTCCTCCCTTGCCGGAAGACGGCGCCGACGACATCGCCATCGAGGCCAAAGGGCTGACCATGCGCTTTGGCGACTTCGTCGCCGTCGACAGCGTGTCCTTCCGCATCCGGCGCGGTGAAATCTTCGGCTTCCTCGGCTCCAACGGCTGCGGCAAGTCTACGACGATGAAGATGCTCACCGGGCTACTGCCGGCGAGCGAGGGACGAGCCTGGCTGTTCGGTCATGAGGTGGACCCGCATGACTTGGACACCCGCCGCCGCGTCGGCTACATGTCGCAGGCATTCTCGCTCTACAGCGAAATCACGGTACGCCAGAACCTGGAGTTGCACGCCAAGCTGTTCAGCGTGCCCCCGAAGGACATTCCGGGCCGCGTCGAAGAGATGGTGGAGCGCTTCGGCCTGGTGGAAGTCATCGACAGCTTGCCGGCCAGCCTGCCTCTGGGCATACGCCAGCGCCTGTCGCTGGCAGTCGCCATGGTGCACAAGCCCGAACTGTTGATTCTGGACGAGCCGACCTCCGGGGTCGATCCAGTAGCGCGCGATGCATTCTGGCGGCTGCTCATCGAGCTGTCACGTCGCGACCGGGTGACGGTCTTCATTTCCACCCACTTCATGAACGAGGCCGAACGCTGCGACCGCATGTCAATGATGCATGCGGGCAAGGTGCTCGACAGCGACGTGCCCGCCAAGCTGGTCGAGAAGCGCGGCGCTAAAACCCTCGAAGAGGCCTTCATCGGCTACCTCATCGAGGCGGAGGGCGGCACGGTCGCTCCCGCCGGCCCCACCGAGGCCGCCAATACGGCGATTCAGACGCCAGCGACACACACTGAGCACATCGGGCACAACGCTGAAGGCTTCAGCCTGCGCCGCATGCTCAGCTATCTGTGGCGCGAAGCACTGGAACTGCAGCGCGATCCGGTGCGCGCCACCCTGGCGCTGGGCGGTTCGCTGCTCCTGATGTTCGTGATCGGCTTCGGCATCACCATGGACGTCGAAGACCTGAGCTATGCGGTGCTCGATCGCGACCAAACCACGCTCAGCCAAAGCTACACGCTGAACCTGGCCGGCTCGCGCTACTTCACAGAGCACCCGCCTATCGTCGATTACGAGGATCTCGACCGGCGCATGCGCAGCGGCGAACTGTCATTGGCCATCGAAATCCCCGCTGGCTTTGCCCGCGATGTGTTGCGGGGCCAGAACGTGCAGATCGGTGCGTGGCTCGACGGCGCCATGCCGCAGCGCGCCGAAACCGTGCAGGGCTACGTTCAGGGCATGCACCAGCACTGGCTGCTGGTACAGGCCAGCGAGCGCGGCGGCGCCAGCGCAGCAGGCAATGCGAGCGTCGAGACGCGCTTTCGCTACAACCCCGATGTCAAGAGCCTGCCGGCGATGGTGCCCGCCGTGATTCCCCTGTTGCTGCTCATGCTGCCGGCGATGCTGACCGCGCTGGCGGTGGTGCGCGAGAAAGAGACAGGCTCGATCACCAATCTGTACGTGACGCCGGTGACGCGCATCGAGTTCCTGCTTGGCAAGCAACTGCCCTATGTCGGTCTGGCCATGGTGAACTTCCTGCTGATGAGCCTGCTCGCGGTCACCGTCTTCGGTGTGCCGGTCACGGGCAGCTTCTTCACCCTGTCGCTGGCCGCGCTGATCTTCTCCTTCGCCGCGACAGGCATGGGGCTGCTGGCCTCGGCCGTCACGCGCAGCCAGATCGCCGCCATGTTCTTTGCCATGATCGGCACCATCATTCCGGCCACCCAGTTCGCCGGCCTGATCGATCCCGTGTCCTCGCTTGAAGGCTCCAGCAAGTTCATCGGCGAGATCTACCCCGCCACGCACATGATCTCCATCAGCCGTGGCGTGTTCAGCAAAGCGCTCGGCCTGGCCGATCTGGCAGGGCCGCTGTGGTCGATGCTCTTGTCGGTCCCAGTCATTCTCGGCGCAGCCGTTTTGCTACTCAAGAAGCAGGAGCGCTGAGATGAACAGAAGAAGCCTGGCCAATATCTACGACCTCGGCGTCAAGGAGCTGTGGAGTCTTTGGCGCGATCCGATGATGCTTGTGCTCATCGTCTATGTGTTCACCGCGTCGGTCTACACCAAGGCCACGTCCATGCCGGAGACGCTGCACAACGCGCCCATCGCCATCGTCGACGAGGATAATTCGGCGCTGTCCCAGCGGGTTGCCTCGGCCTTCTACCCCCCGCAGTTCACGCCACCGGCCATGATCGACTATGGGGACGTGGACCCGGGCATGGACGCGGGGCTGTACACCTTCGCTCTGGTCATTCCGCCCAACTTCCAGCGCGACGTGCTGGCGGGGCGATCGCCTGCCGTGCAGCTCAATGTCGACGCCACCCGCATGAGCCAGGCCTTCACCGGCAGTGGTTACATCCAGCAGATCTTCACCGGCGAAGTCAATGAGTTCGTCAAGCGTTACCGCGGCACCGACGCGCCACCCGTGGATCTGGCATTGCGCGCCCGCTTCAACCCCGCACTGGACAAGGCCTGGTTCGGCTCGGTGGTGCAGATCATCAACCACATCACGCTGTTGTCCATCATCCTGACCGGCGCGGCGCTGATCCGGGAGCGCGAGCACGGCACCATCGAGCACCTGCTGGTGATGCCGGTCACGCCCGCGCAGATCATGCTCTCCAAGGTCTGGTCGATGGCCCTGGTCGTGCTGATCGCCTCCTTCCTGTCCCTCAATCTCATGGTGCGCGGCGTCCTGGGCGTTCCCGTCGAGGGTTCCATTGCGCTGTTCTTCGCCGGCGCGGCGCTCAGCCTGTTCGCCACCACCTCGATGGGCATCTTCATCGCCACGCTGGCGCGCAACATGCCGCAGTTTGGCATGTTGATGATGCTCACCATCATGCCGCTGCAGATGCTGTCGGGTGGCACTACGCCACGCGAAAGCATGCCCGAGATCGTGCAGAACATCATGCTGGTCGCACCCACCACCCATTTCGTGGAACTGAGCCAGGCCATCCTTTATCGGGGCGCGGGGCTGGAGACGGTGTGGCAGCCCTTCCTGGCGCTGGCCCTGATCGGCACGGTGCTGTTTTTCCTGTCGTTAGCACGCTTTCGCAAAACGATCGGCCAGATGGCCTGATCGTCTGACCGCCCGATTGGGCACTCAACCCAGTAAGGAGTTTGACCATGAGCAATGAAACCATCCCTCTCAACCTGTTCAAGGCGAACCTGGAACTGCAACTGCGCCTGCAGCGCCTGATGCAGGAAAACGGCCAGCAATGGCTGGAGAACGCCACGCGCGCAGGCAGCGAAAACATTGCCGAGTCCGGCACTGAGATCGAAAGCCTGCTCAAGGCCCAGAACTGGCAGGAGTTGGCCACGCTGCCCGCGCAGGCCTTCTGGCGTCAGTTTCAGCACCAGATGGGTGGCGCGCAGGCACTAACGCAAGTCGCAATCAAGAATCAGACCACCTTCACTCAAGGCCTGCAGCAAGCCATTCAGGACTGGCAGAAATCGGTCACGCAGGCCGTAGGCCAGGCAGATGCGATATTGCCGTTCCAGGATATTTTCAAGCAATGGGGAGCGGTGTGGGCCAAGGCACAGGACAAGGACGCACCAGCCAAGACAGGTGGTCGCAATGCCGGCTGAGCAACGCACTGCACTGGTCACCGGCGGCAGCGGCGGCCTGGGCGAAGCCATCGCCCGGGCCTTGCACGATGCGGGCCATACCGTGCTCATCGTCCATTCGCCGGGCAATGCCAGCATTGGCGCGTGGCTGAAAACCCAAGCCGGCGAAGGTTACGACTTCGCCGCCTACGGCGCGGATGTGGCCGACCATGCCTCCTGCCAGGAGCTGGCCGGCCTCATTCAAGCAGACGGTCACCACATCGACATTCTGGTCAACAACGCGGGCATCACGCGTGATGCTACGTTCCGCAAGCTGAGCTACGCCGATTGGGATGCGGTCCTGCGGGTCAATCTCGACTCCGTTTTCAACGTCACCCGGCCATTCATCGACGGCATGCTCGAACGCGGCTGGGGCAGGATCGTCAACATCTCCTCGATCAACGGCTCCAAGGGGCAGTTCGGCCAGACCAACTACTCCGCCGCAAAGGCCGGCATGCATGGCTTCACTAAAGCCCTTGCGCAGGAGGTGGCGCGCAAGGGCGTGACGGTCAACACCGTCTCGCCGGGGTATCTGGATACGAAGATGGTGACGAGCATGTCGGAGGAGGTGGTCAAGCAGGTGATTGCCGGTATTCCCGTGGGTCGTCTGGGACGGCCTGAGGAAATCGCCGCACTGGTTGCATTCATCGCCAGCGAGTCTGCGGGGTTCATGACCGGCAGCAACGTGTCGATGAATGGTGGCCAGCACATGTACTGAGTGAGGAAGGGCCAGCAAGACGATGTGCCTGCGGCCCCTTGCCATTCAATTTTTCAGTTTCATCACAGAAGGAGTGCCCATCGCCATGAATCGAGACACCACGACATCACCAACGGCCGATTGGGGGCAGTTGCTGTGGGACCCGTTGCGACTATCGGCGATGGCAAGCGAGTATGCAGTGGATGCCTGGCAGCGGTCCATTCTGTATGCCGACGTTCGCCGCCAACGCGGCAACCAGTACCAGGAGCATTTGCAGGAGCAGACGCCGAACGTACTCGACTTCGCCTCCGAGGTCATCATGTCCGGGCTGGACCTTCCGCAGCCGGTCAACTATGGCCTCGTACGCATCCTGCCGCCAGCCGACGCGCCGGCCGATCCCAAGAAGCGGCCGTTCGTGGTGGTCGATCCCCGCGCGGGCCACGGCCCAGGCATTGGCGGCTTCAAACCCGATAGTGAGGTCGGCGCGGCCCTCAAGGCTGGTCATCCCTGCTACTTCGTTGGCTTTCTGCCCGATCCCGTTCCCGGCCAGACCGTCGAGGACGTCATGCGCGCCGAAGCGGCCTTCGTGCGCAGGGTCGGCGAGCTGCACCCCGGCAGCCGCGGCAAGCCCGCTGTCATCGGCAATTGCCAGGCGGGCTGGCAGATTCTGATGGCAGCTGCCGTCTGGCCCGAACTGTTCGGGCCGATCATCGTAGCCGGCGCGCCGCTGTCCTACTGGGCCGGTGATAACCCGATGCGCTACGCGGGCGGCCTCACTGGCGGTAGCTGGTTGACGGCATTGACCAGCGATCTGGGCGCCGGCCGGTTCGACGGTGCCTGGCTGGTACAGAACTTTGAAAACCTGGACCCGGCCAATACGCTTTGGAGCAAACAGTACAACCTGTACGCCAATGTCGACACGGAAGGCCCGCGCTACTTGCAGTTCGAAAAGTACTGGGGCGGCCACGTCTTCCTGAATGACGTGGAGATGCAGTACATCGTCGATAACCTGTTCATCGGCAACAAGCTGAGCACCGCCCAACTGATGACATCCGATGGCGTGCGCATCGACCTGCGCAATATTCGCTCGCCGATCGTGGTGTTCTGCTCCTATGGGGACAACATCACCCCGCCGCCCCAGGCCCTGGGCTGGATCACCGACCTGTACCGCAACGACCTGGACGTGCTGGGACATGACCAGACCATCGTCTACGCTACCCATGACAGCATCGGACATCTGGGAATCTTCGTCTCCGGCAGCGTCGGGCGTAAAGAGCACCAAGAGTTCGCCGCCAACATCGACGTCATCGACGTGCTGCCGGCCGGTATCCACCGCATGCTGGTCGATGAAAATCCAGACGGGTCGCAGGAAGGCGAGCCGACCGGGAACGCCTACCTGACTCGGATCCAGCGCAGCAACATCGATGAAGTCCGTGAGATCGTCCGTCCCGACCCTGAGAACGATCGCCGGTTCGCCGCCGTTGCGCGGATCTCCGAGGTCAACCTGGCTTGCTACCGCAGCTTCGTGCAGCCATGGATGCGTGCCCTGGTCACGGACCAGGGTGCGAAGTGGCTGGAGCCGCTGCATCCGCTGCGCATGGGCTATGAATTGTGGTCTGACAGGCATCCGCTCGCCGCCGCAGTACATGAGGCTGCGCAACACGTGCGCGACCATCGTCAGCCCGTCTCCGAGGCCAACCCTTTCCTGCAACTGCAGGCGCAGTTTTCCACCGCCGTCGAACAGATGCTGGATCAATTCCGTGATTGCCGCGACCAGATCTACGCACAGGCGTTTGACACGCTGTACAGCCTGCCGCTGGTGCAGGCCATGACTGGACAGAGCCTGCACGACGATGCACCGCCGCGACCCCATCCCAGCGAGACGCCCGAGCACCGCCAGTATCTGGCGCAAGAGTTGACACGGCTCGAAGCGGATATTCACAGCGGCGGGATCACCGAAGCCTCCATACGGGCGCTGTTCTTCGTGCTCGCGGCGCGTGGCGAGGCCGACGGGCGGCACTTCCGGCACGCAGAGCAACTGGTGCGTCCCCACCTGGGCAGCGACTTCGACATGCAGGCCTTTCGCCACCTCGTGCGTCGTCAGGCTTTGCTCATGAGGCTCGACAAGGACGCCACGGTGTCCGCCATCCCCGAATTGCTGAACGACATAGCGCCTGATGAGATCCGCCAGGTGGCGGGAATGATCGTGCAAGTGATTGGCAGCGGCGGTGTGCTGTCCGCACAAGAACAAACCAGGCTGGAACAGGTTTCTACCTTGTTCGAGCAGGCCGAGCGCCAAGCGCAGGCGGCTTCGGCGCCCGCCGTGATAAGTCCCGCCACTGATACCTCCGCTACGGTCGTGGACGCGAAGTCGACAACCGCCATGCCACGCTCTGCCAGTGGCACATCCGCTGCGGTCGAGGATGCGAATGCGGCGCCAGCCATGCCGAGCTCCGCCAGTGACACCTCCGCTCCGGCCACAAACACGACCTCCAAGACATCCTCTCCAAAGCCTAAGGCGCCTCAGAAGAAAACTGCTACGCAGAAAACTGTGTCCAAGACGCCAGCCGCCCCGCGGACAAGTCAAACACGGCGAGGGAAAGGCAAATGACGACGTCCTCCGCACCGGTCGATGGCGCCGCCGACGCATTGCAGGTTCTGCGCAACCGCACCTTCGACGAGATCGCCATCGGCGACAGCGCCAGCCTCGAACGCGCGTTTTCGCCGCAAGACATCCACATGTTCGCGCTGCAATCGGGCGATGTGGATCCGGAATCTTCGGTGTCTTCGCCCTCGCGGGACACCACGGAGGCCATTTGTGCAAACGTCCTGATCTCGGCTGTGCTGGGAACACGCCTGCCGGGGCCTGGAACCCAATATGTCAGCCAGAACCTGCGCTTGCTCGGAGCCGTTCGGCCCGGCGACAGGCTGACCGTGCAGATGCAGGTGAGCAGCAAAGACACGGCCACCCATCACGTCACGCTGGACTGCACCTGCACCAGCCAGGAGGGGGTGGCGGTTTTCCAGGGCCAGGTAGAGGTCGTAGCGCCCACTGAGCGCATTGAAAGAACGCGCACGGCGTTGCCGGAAATCCACCCGGATGCGCAGGGCCACACAGGCCTGCAACGCCTGCTGGCGCACGTCGCGCACTTGCAACCGATTCGGGTGGCCGTCGCCCATCCCTGCGATGCCCCCAGTCTGTCCGCTGCGCTCGAAGCACGCCACGCGGGGTTGATCGAACCGGTGCTGGTCGGATCACGGGCGCGGCTGGAAGCAGTCGCCACAGAGGCCGGGCTGGATCTGGCCGACGTCGCCATTGTGGACGTCCCGCACAGCCACGCCGCTGCGCAGCAAGCCGTCGCCTTGGCAGCCGCAGGTGAAGTCGAAGCCCTGATGAAAGGGAGCCTGCACACCGACGAACTGATGTCCGCGCTGGTTTCGGCAGCAGCGGGGTTGCGCACCAAGCGCCGGGTCAGCCATTGCTTCCTGTTGCAGACACCGGCCTATCCGCGCCCGTTCATCGTCACCGATGCAGCGATCAATATCGCCCCGACTCTGGAACAGAAGGCAGACATCATCCGCAACGCCATCGAGCTGGCACAGGTGATCGGCGTGCGCGAACCCAAGGTCGCGATCCTGGCCGCGGTCGAGACGGTCAGCCCGACGATGGCGGCCACGCTGGACGCTGCGGCGCTGTGCAAGATGGCCGATCGCGGCCAGATCACTGGCGGCCTGCTCGACGGGCCGCTGGCCTTCGACAACGCCGTCTCCATCGCCGCTGCGCGTATCAAGGGGATCGTTTCCGAGGTCGCCGGGCAAGCTGACATCCTCGTCGTGCCTGACCTGGAGAGCGGCAACATGCTTGCCAAGCAGTTGATCTTCATGGGCGGCGCAGCCAGCGCCGGGATCGTTCTTGGAGCCAAGGTGCCAGTCATTCTGACCAGCCGCGCCGACTCGCGTGATACACGCATCGCCTCATGCGCGATCGCACTGATGCTGGCCCACCACTATCGGCTGTCACCCCCTTGAGCCGACTTATCGGCAACTTATTAACCCCCTCTTTTTAATCCACCCCTTTGGAGGAAACACCATGCAGTACTCATTCTCTGGCCGCGTAGCCCTGGTCACCGGTGCAGGGTCTGGCATTGGCGAGGCCATTGCCCGGCTGCTTGCAAGCAACGGCCTGAATGTCGTCGTCTCCGATGTCAGCGCCGACAATGCGCAGCGCGTCACCAGCCTCATCAACGCCGAGGGCGGCCACGCCGTGGCCAACGTGGCCGACGTGGCATGCATCGATGAGGTCCAGGCTGCCGTGGCCTGCGCGGTCGATACGTTCGGCGACCTTCATTTTGCCGTCAACAACGCCGGTATCGGTGGCGACCAGAGCCCGGCGGGAGAACTGGACCCTGCCGCCTGGCGCCGGGTGATCGATGTCAACCTGAACGGCGTGTTCTATGGCCTGCGCCATCAGATTCCCGCCATCCTGCGCTCGGGAGGCGGCGCCATCGTCAACGTCTCCTCCATCCTGGGGGTGGTGGGCGACGCAGCGAACCCTGCGTACGTCGCAGCCAAACATGGCGTGACCGGGCTGACCCGCTCGGCAGGACTGGCCTATGCGTCCAAGGGAATCCGGATCAATTCGATTCATCCCGGTTACGTGCGTACGCCCATCCTGGATTTCCTGGATGAATCGGCCCTCCAGAAGGCCGTTGACCTGCATCCGATCGGTCGTCTGGGTACATCGGACGAAATCGCCCATGCCGTGGCGTTTTTGCTGTCGGAAGGAAGCAGCTTCCTTGTGGGCACCCAGCTCATCGCCGATGGCGGCTACACGGCGCGCTGAGTCTGAAGACGATGAGACAGCAGACACCCCCGCACACCTCGGCGAAGTCGCGCGGACGGCGCGCAGAGAGGACGACCTGATGGACGTCACCATGGCCCGCTCCGGGCGCCGCGAACACGGACTGATCCTTGTGCTGAACTGCGGTTCATCCAGCATCAAGTTTGCGGTGTTCGATTCCTCGGCCGCGCCACTGCCGCGTCAGGCATTGTGGAATGGCAAGGTGCAGGGAATCGGCGGCGCCAACCCGGATTTCGGAGAGACCGGAGTTGCGCCGTTCTCGATCGAACTGGACACGGCACATCCGTATCGCGCCGCACTGCGCCTCATCCGCGATCGTGTCAGCCGGCGGCTCGACGGCCGCCACGTAGGTACGGTCGCCCACCGTATCGTCCACGGCGGCAGCAAATACTCCATGCCCGTGCGCCTGGACGCAAATGTCCTGGCCGACCTCAAGGGCTACATTCCTCTGGCCCCGCTGCACCAGCCATTCGCGCTCGAAGCCGTGGAGATCCTGCTGCGGGAGCAGCCAGATCTGCCACAGATGGCTTGCTTCGACACGGCCTTCCACCACACTTTGCCCCAGGTCGAGAAGATCCTGCCGTTGCCCTATGCCGCATGGGAGCGCGGTCTGCGTCGGTACGGGTTTCACGGCCTGTCGTATGAGTACATGGCAGTGGCCTTGCCCGAACGCCATGGCGACGCCGCGTGCGGGCGCACCGTCGTTGCCCACTTGGGCAGTGGCGCCAGTCTGTGCGCCATGCAAGGACTCAAAAGCGTGGCCACCACCATGGGCTTCTCCGCGCTTGACGGCCTGATGATGGGCACCCGCACCGGCGCGCTCGATCCGGGTGCGGTGCTCTACCTGATGGAAGTCGAGAAGCTCTCACTAGAGCAAGTGGGGCGCGTCCTCTATCACGAGTCCGGCCTGCTCGGCGTTTCGGGAATCTCGGCCGAGCCGCGCGTCATTGTCGGGCACGAGAACGATGCAGGCGAAACGGGGGAGCGAGCGCGCTTGGCACTGGCCCTTTACGTGCGACGCATCGTGCGCGAGATCGGGGCCCTGGTCGCCGTGCTGGGCGGTCTGGACATGTTGGTGTTCACGGCGGGTGTCGGTGAACACAATGCGTTCATTCGCGAGCGCATCTGTGCGGCGCTGGGCTTTCTGGGCATTGCCCTGGATACCGACGCCAACGCCCGCCACGCGGCGAAGATTTCCAGCGACCACAGCCAGGTCATCGTGGCGGTCGAGCCCGCCAACGAAGAGTGGATAGCCGCCAGCCACGCACTGTCCTGCCTGGACAGGGAGAAGGCGCGATGACGATCGATGCCTTCCATGGATTCACGCTCGCCATCGTGCTGTTGTTCGTGGGCAAGGGCCTGGTTGCGCGTTGGGGCATCTTGCGTCGATACAGCATCCCGGAATCCCTGGTGGGCGGCCTGGCCTGCGCCCTGGTTGTCTTCGCCCTGTACTACGGTGCGGGGATCGTCGTCAGTTTCGATCTCGAAGCGCGTGACGCGCTGCTGCTGTACTTCTTTGCGGCCATTGGCCTGGGTACCGACGCCCGCACGCTGCGCCATGGTGGGCGGCCCTTGCTGATCCTGTCGGGGTTGGCCATCGGGTTCATGGTGCTGCAGAACCTGGCCGGGATGGAGATGGCACGCGCCTTCGGCCTGGATCCGCGCGCCGGGCTGATGGTGGGATCGATTTCCCTGACCGGAGGCGTGGGCACCACCTTGGCCTGGTCCGATCACTTTGTTGAAACCCTTGGCATTACCCAAGCGCAGGAACTGGGGTTGGCGGCGAACATGATCGGCCTGATCGCGGCCTGCACCATCGGCGGCCCGATCTCAAGTCTGCTCATGCGCAGGCATCGGCTTCGAGCCTCCGGGGACAGCGCCCTGGAAATTGGCACACTGCACAGCGATGAGCAGCATGCCCGCCTAGACTACTACGGCGTGCTGCTGGCGTTGCTATGGCTCAACCTCGCCTTGATGTTGGGACACGGAATCAACGCCCTCGTCGCACTTACCCCCGTCACGCTGCCCGCCTTTGTGGGCTGCCTGCTGGCGGGAATCCTCCTGCGCACGATCAGCGACTGGATGAGGCCAGGTGGCCGCGGACGGCTATGGAACTGGCCGAGCATGCAGCCAGGCATCGCCCTGATCTCCGACATGTCATTGGGCCTGTTTCTGACCATGGCGCTGATGGGGCTCAGGCTCTGGGAGCTGCAGCCCGTGCTTGCCTTCATCACCGTGGCAATGCTGGTACAGATCGTCCTGGTCATCGCATTTGTTCTTCTGATCGTTTTTCGGGCAATGGGCAGGGATTACCAAGCCGCAGTGATGTGCGCCGGTTTCGGTGGAATCGCGCTGGGATCTACCGCCACCGCCATCGCCAACATGACGGCGGTCACGCGGGAACATGGCGCTGCACGTGAGGCGTTCATTGTGGTGCCCCTGGTATGTGGGTTCGTCATCGACATTGCGAACGCACTGGTGATCAGTCTGATGGCCGGTTAAGGCGAAAGAATTAACGGAGTGCGCCGGCAGGCGGAGACATATCTAGCACGCTGGCACGGTGTCATCGCAAAAACGCTGATGACACGGGTACCGGTATGCATGAATACAAGCAAGCACAACTACCCCCGGTGTTCAAACGAGGGTGCTCTATCTATTTGAATAGAAATTGAGGTAATGCGTTTTGACAAAAAACACGAAAAGTAATACTTCATCGACAATCGTTCCAGAACTGGATATGCAAGCGCATATGGCTTGGGCCCAGGCCTGGTCCTCAATTTCACCTGAATCGTCGCTGTTGGCCTGGACTGATTGGGCAAGCCATTTAGCGAACAGCCCCGGAAAGCAATCGGAGCTTCTAGCGTTTGCAGGCGCCCTGTCTGAGCAATGGATGTCTCTATTGAAAAAGGGCTTGGTCAGTCCCGACCAGGAAGCTGCAGCGCCTGAACCGTTACCTGCAAATGATCGTCGCTTCAATGATCCTGCGTGGGATCAATGGCCCTACAACCTTTACCGCAGCTCATTTCTTATCCAGTCCCAATGGTGGGAGCAGGCCACACAGGATGTGTGGGGTGTTGATCCACAACACGAGCGTCTAATGGCGTTTGGCGCAAAGCAATGGCTGGAAATGGTGTCGCCAACCAACTCTGCGCTTTTCAACCCGGTTGTCCTGAAAAAAACCATAGAAGAACAAGGTGCCAACCTGGCGCGTGGCATGTCCAACTTCCTTGATGACCTGCGCCGACAACTATCCGGCGAGCCACCTGCGGGAACCGAGAATTTCGTCGTTGGCCGCGACGTGGCGGTGACGGAAGGAAAGGTCGTACTGAGAAATCAATTGATCGAGTTGATTCAGTACGCGCCCACTACCGAGAAAGTCCATCCCGAGCCCATACTGATTATTCCTGCCTGGATCATGAAGTACTACGTACTCGATCTGTCGCCCCATAACTCGCTGATCCGGTATCTGGTTGCACAGGGCCATACGGTTTTTTGCATCTCCTGGAAGAATCCGGATGCGGATGATCGAGACCTGGGCATGGATGAGTATCTTGAGTTCGGCTTGCATGCAGCGCTGGACGCCGTGACGTCCATTGTCCCCGAACAGGGAATCCACGCTGCTGGCTACTGCCTGGGCGGGACATTGCTGTCGATTGGGGCCTCAGCCATGGCGCGCGACGGCGATACGCGGCTGGTGTCCGTAAGCCTCCTGGCAGCGCAGACGGACTTCAGCGAGCCGGGCGAGCTTGGCCTTTTCATCAATCAGAGCCAGGTGGCGCTGTTGGAGGCCAGCATGGCGCAAACAGGCTTCTTGAGCTCAAGCCAGATGAGTGGCGCTTTCCAGCTACTGCGTGCCTACGATCTTGTATGGTCTCGCATGATTGACGAGTACCTGTTGGGCGACCGTCGGCCAATGACCGACCTGATGGCCTGGAATGCCGATGGGACTCGCCTGCCGGCGAAGATGCATTCGCAATATCTCCGACGCCTTTACCTGAATAACGATCTCAGCGCAGGGCGTTATCCCGTCACGGGCCGTCCGGTTTCAGTGGGAAATATTACCGTACCGATGTTTTGCGTTGGCACTGCGTCGGACCACATTGCGCCTTGGCGCTCCGTTTACAAGCTGCATCTGCTGACTTCAGCCGAACTGACTTTTGTATTGACCACCGGGGGGCACAACGGCGGCATCGTGAGCGAGCCTGGCCGCGGCAAGCGTCGGTATCAAATCCATACGCGCGCCGTGAATGAGGGGTACATGGCGCCAGACGAGTGGCAAGCCACTGCACAGACGCATCCGGATTCGTGGTGGCCGGCATGGTCGGCATGGCTCCAGGAGCGTTCCGGTGATGTTGTTGCGCCTCCGCTCATGGGGTCTGAATCCAATGGATACCCCACTATTTGCGATGCCCCGGGGGAATATGTGCGCAGCTGAATAATCCGATACCCCCCGGCGGCTGCTGCCCGTACACGCAATATTTGTTCGACAGGCCCTATTCTGATAACTGGAGACATTCATGTACTCAAGACTCCTGGTTCCGCTCGACGGAAGTCCCACCGCCAATTTGGCCCTCCACCACGCTGCGGTGCTGGCGCGCCTAAGTGGTGCAACCATCATCCTGCTGCACATCATCGAGGAGATGAAGCATAGCAACGGCTTCGAAAGGCCGAGAATCTACATTGAAGAGGTAAGGCCAGGCTTCCTGGCAGCCGGGGAGAAGCTGCTTGACGAGGCGGCACTCCCGCTGAGGCAGGAAGGCCTGGCGGTAGAGACCGTGCTTCTGGAGAGCAAGGGAGAGCGCGTCTCGGTGCTCATCGCACAGCAGGCACTGGCCACCGGATGCGAGTTGGTCGTATTGGGCACCCACGGACGCCGGGGCGTGGACCGGCTGCTGCTGGGAAGCGATGCCGAGCAACTCGCTCGGATAGCACCAGTTCCCGTGATGCTGGTGCGCCAGCCCCAATCAGTCATTGCGACTGCGTCCCCTGGGCCGAGTGCCACGCCAGCGTGACGAAATTTCAGTCCACCCACCCCGCTGAACGGAGGCTCAGAATCGCAACCTCCTTGGTGCTGCTATTGCTGAGCGTCTCCGCACAGGCCCAGTCCTGCCAACAGGACAACCCGCTCCGCGCAACTGGAACGCTCAATCTGCGGATCGACAACGACATGTTCGGCGGCATTGGACAAGATCAAGGGTACTCCAACGGGTTTCTCGTCAGTTGGGTCTCCCCCAATCTTGTGGACTATCGCGATGACCCTTGCCTACCGCGTCTCGTCCGTGGGCTGAATCGTTTTCTCACAGTGCTGCAACCCGAGGGTTTCGACGAACAGAACATGACTATCGGCTTCGGGCAGATGATGTATACCCCGAGCGACAAAACGCGCAGCGATCTGATCAAAGACGACCGCCCTTTCGCAGGCGCAATGATGTTGAGCCTTGGCTACAACGCGCGGCGCGGCGATACGCTGCGCACCTCACAAATCCGTATCGGCGTTGTAGGCCCCTCGTCCCTGGCCAGGCAAACCCAGAACTGGTGGCATGACACCATCGGAGTGGACAAATTCAATGGCTGGAGACACCAACTGCGCGACGAACCTGTACTGCAATTGCTGCACGAACGCCGAACGCGAGTCTTCAGGCAAGAAAACGTCAGCGGTTGGAGCTGGGACCTCACCCGCCACTGGGGCGGCAGCTTCGGCAATTTCGCCACCTACGCGAATGTCGGGGGAGAATTGCGCTATGGCCTGCGCCTGCCAGACGATTTAGGCACCGCACCGCTGCGGCCGGCTGGAGAAAATACCTCGCCCGTGCGCACGACCGCTGCAGGTAACTGGAACGGACACCTCTTCGTAGCACTCGACGCCCGCTGGGTCTTGCACGACATCACGCTGGATGGCAATACCTTCAAGTCTAGCCATAGCGTTGATAAACGGTCACTCGTGGCAGATGTCGGCTACGGCGTCGCGATGACCCATGGCAATTGGCGCATCGCGATAGCCCGCTACCACCGCACACGCGAATTCCGGGGGCAAGACGAAATCCCGGTCTACGGAACGATCACTGTAGGACGGAAATTCTGATGCAGATCAGTTCCTTCCTGGACTCAACACGGGCCATCCCGTCGTTATTCGTCGGCACACGTCTGGTTGAAGCACCGACTCCGACCAAGCTCCCGAGTTTCGATAAGCGACCAAGGACAACCCCTTGAGAAAGGAGACAACTGCATGCAACGACTCACTCTTGCCATTCCAGGCAACGAAGATTTCGCCCGACGTCTCTCGCAGACATATGGCAGCGATGTCGGCCGCATCGAAACGCGCCGATTCCCCGATGGCGAGAGCTTTGTCCGACTGCATGGCGAACCTGCCGGCCAGGACGTGGATCTGATTTGCACGCTGACCCATCCTGATCAGCAGTTCCTGCTTTTGGTTTTTGCCGCTGATGCCGCGCGCGAGCTCGGCGCGCGCGAGGTGAATCTGGTTGCACCATACCTGGCGTACATGCGCCAGGACAAGCGATTCCATGACGGCGAAAGCGTGACGTCGCGGTCTTTCGCACGCATGGTCTCATCGACGTTGGACAAGCTGCTCACGGTGGATCCGCATCTGCACCGCTATGCACTCGCATACGCACAGGACATTGGTGACATCGTAAAGATTGAACCTTAGCGCCGTAGATTGACTGGGCTCTTGAACGCTAGATAAAGCACAGCCAACAGAAAGAGGTCTGGGGGCGTCTGAATAGGAACATTGCTCATGGAATTGCGACACCTTCGCTACTTCATCGCTTTGGCAGAAGAGCTGAATTTCACACAGGCCGCCGAGCGTTCGCATATTGAGCAGCCACCGCTATCACGTGCAATCAAAGAACTGGAGGAAGAGCTAGGAGTTCTTCTCTTTGAGCGAAACCGCAGAGGAACAAAGCTAACTGCCGCAGGAACTGCGTTCCTGCAAGATACCCGGCGCCTGTTCTCCATATTGGAGCAGGCACGTGAGAACGTCCGAGCTGTAGCAGCCGGAATGCGAGGCAGCCTGCGCATAGCTGTATCCGACGGAGCGCTTGACCCTCGACTATCAGCGTTTCTCGCCCAATGCCGTGCAGAAGAACCGGAATTGGAGGTTCGTCTATCCGAAGTTCCGCTGGCTGACCAACTCCGTGGCCTCCGATCAGGCGACTTCATGCTCGGCTTCGCGCACACCGCGAATGTGGGCGAGGGCATCATTGCTGAGCCAATCTGGGAAGATCCACTGGTCATCGCCATTCCAGCCCGGCACGAGCTGCTCGCCCACAAGGAGGTTCCTCTCCATGAACTTGGTGGCCATCCGCTCGTCCTGTGCGACCCACGGGTTTGCGAGGGCTACTGCCATGAACTGGCGCGACTCCTTGGGCCTCTCGATCACCGGCAAAACGTCGTCGAGCATGTAACCTCTCTGGACATGATGCTCACGCTGGTCGGCGCCGGCTACGGTGTCGGCTTTATAGCGGCGACCAAGATTCCGGCCAGCCAGCGACCGGACGTCGTGATCCGCCCCTTGGCCGTGGAGTCAGCGATCATCACAACCTACCTGCTTCGACCTGACCGTGACGATGTGCCGGTCTCGCTGGAGCGATTTATCATTCGCCTACGCGAAGGTTTGGGCGGCTAACGCCTCGACGCCAGCCTCAAGACTCGACAGCGGAGCTCATGTTGCGCTCCGTTGCAGCCATCAATTCGGTGCCACTGATCTTGAGCGCAGTGGCGACCTTCAATATCACGGCCAAGGAGGGCATGTGCTCCCCCCGCTCAATCTTGCCCATATGCGAACGCTCGATCCCAGCCAGCGCAGCCAACTCCTCTTGGGCAACTTTCTGATCCTTGCGAAACGCGCGCACAGCTTTACCGAAAGCCAGGGCTGGCTCGGCTTCATATCGGGTTGTGCCTGGGGGACGACCTCGTTGAACAGTACGCTTCTGCATTAGCAGAAGCGTCGAGCAATGACTAAAATTTAACCACGTCAAATTTAACTCATGCTTATCATGTCGCCTTGTTTTCTTGATCAATTCTCTTCTTGGGGGCTCTTATGCACGATGCCACCAGCCCGTCCCCCCGTCTCAGGCTCGCGGTAGCGCCAGGCGTAGCTTCAGCACAACTTTCGGCGCTTCTCGCACGGCAACGCGCGGAAGAACCAGGCGTCATCCTCAGCTTTCATGAGGTTGCAGGTGACGCTCTGCTTGAGGGACTTCACGAGGGCCGCTACGACGTCGGGGTATCATCGCACGGGGGCAGCGACCCGGCCCTCATCACGCACCCCCTGTGGACCGAGAACATGGCCGTGGCCATGCCGCCGCAGTTCCGCCTGATCGACCAGGAGATGCTTACCATCACCGATCTTCAGGACTACCCAATCTACCGCTGGCAGGCGGAGACTTGCTCCCTGCTCGATGAGATGCTGGCCTCTCTCATGCCGACGGCTCAGAAAATCATCCAGCGGGTGACTTCTTTCGAGATGATGGCGCTATGGGTTGCGGCGGGCTACGGCATCGGAGTATCTGCGCGATCGTGCATCGAGCGTGCCCATGGGTGGGGGATCGCCATGCGCCCCCTCGCCGAAGGCCCCTATGAAATCGTGACCTACCTGCAGCGGCCCCACGCGCAAGCCGACTCCGTTTCGGAGCGATTCGAGCGCAGAGCGCTGCAAGTCACCGGGGCTGACGCCACCACGCAATGACACCCCTATGGCCGGGGCCATGACCCTGGCCATAGGTTGAAGCAGGGATTAAGCCCCCTCAAGCACCGCGGCGCTATCCACCAGCCGACGGACGCTCAGCCGCACATTCTCGGGGACGGGCCGCATGGCAATGACTTCGTGCGCATCCTCATGGCGCTGGTAGTCGCCCATGAGGACCCGGATGATCGCAGGCACGTTGGTCGGCGTGACCGCATCGATAGCCGCGCGATCACCCAGGTCGGGGTGAGGCTGGGTCAGCATGCGGTACAGATCCCACGAATCCGCGTGCGGGCACTGGTTCATGAGCACCTGGGCCAGCTTGTGTTTGAGCGGCACCAGTTGCCAGTCGGGAACCCGCTGCCCCCGATTGCCCAAGCTGATGGACAGCAGCTTGCCGGCTTTCAGCTCGCGGTTGATCTGGTCCTTGGACTTCCCGGCCAGCTTGCCGAACAGCGGGACCGGTAGATTGTTCGGCGACTCGTAGATGGCCAGCATTTCTTCGCGCTCGCGCTGGATGGCGGACACCTCCGGCTCCGGGGCATGCACCGGAGGCGGCGGCACCTGCGACAGCCGCTGGAACGTGATTCCACCGCTGTTCGGGGTCACGACGATGGGCGTGGCCACCACGGGCGGCACACCAGCGACAGTGGGCTCGGCCACCGCAGGGACCGCGCCCACCGCTTCCTCCACTTCCGCCATCGCCGGCACCCCGTCGATACGGATGGTCAGGTGCGCGCTCGCGGCTTCCACTTCGCCCTGTTCGAGCAGGTCGAGACGGTCTGCCCAGTCCTGCATCATGCGACGCCGAGGCTCCACGTACTTGGCGTGGTTGTAGGCCGAGCTGACCTTGTTCGGGTCAGAGTGCGAAAGCTGCGCGTCCACCCAAATCTTCGGGTAGCCGATTTCGTTGAGTGCCGTCGAGATAGTGCCGCGGATGCCGTGGCCGGTCAGGCGCCCCTCGTAGCCCATGAGTTGCACGGCCTTGTTGAGAGTGTTCTCGCTGATGCGCTTCTTGAGTTCGCTGCGGTGCGACAACAGGTACTTCTGCGCCGGCCGCATCACGCCCAAGAGATAGCGCACGATCTCGATGGCCTGCAGGGACAGGGGCACGATGTAGGGCGGCACGTCCTGCGGCCGCTTGCCGGCCTTGCGCATTTCGTCCTGGAGTTGCTTGACGACCTGCGGCGGGATGATCCACAAGCCGCGGTCGAGGTCGAATTGCTCAGGCTCGGCCAGGCGCAGCTCGCCCGTGCGCACCCCCGTCAGGAACAGCAGCCGGACGCCAAGCTGGGTCTGCCAGCCCCGGGGGTTATAGCGTCGGAGCTTCTGAAGGAACTCGGGCAGCTCGGGCAGGTGCAGATAGGGGTTGTGGGCCACCGGGGGCTTGGGCTCGGCCACCACGTCCAGGTCCGCTGCAGGGTTGACTTCCAGCCCCTCGGCGATGACCAGGGCATAGCGGAACATCTGGTTGAACCAGGTGCGGACCTTCTCGGCGGTGGTGAACGCCTTGCGCTTCTCGATCGCCGCCACGACGCCCACGAGCTGGGGCCGGCGAATGTCGTAGATCGACATCTTCCCCAGGGTAGGCAACACGTCCTTGTTGAAGATGCGCAGGATCTGCGAAAGCGTGCTTTGACGGCCTTCCTTGAGTTCCTTGCGGCGATGCTCGACCCAGGCGTCGAAGACGTTCTTGAAGGTGTATTCGCCTGCCAGCTTGGCCGCGTGCCGCCGCTGGTCGCGTTCGATCTGGGGATCAATTCCCTTGGCAAGCAGAACCTGGGCCTTGTCCCGCTCGGCGCGGGCCTCGCGCAGGCTGAGGGCGGGATAGTTGCCCAGGGACATGCGCTTTTGCTTGCCCAGCCAGCAGTAACGGAAGATCCACGACTTGCCGCCTGCGGCAGAGACCATCAGGCTCAGGCAGTCGTTGTCGTAGAGGGTGTAGCGTTTGCCGGTGGTCTTGGCCTGCCGGACGGTCAGATCAGAGAGTGCCATTTCGAGGCTCCTAAGTGATGACTTAGGCCCTATGCTCGTCATGGTTCCCGCTCAGCCCCAGCAACTATCCGGAAGCCGTCTCACCCGTATTCCTGTGCCTAGATTGGCGCCTAAAAAAGGCTGGCTGTGGGTGGATTTCCGTGGCGCTCGCTGGAATGAAAAAAGGGGCCGAAGCCCCTCTTTTCAACGACTTACAGACGTCAGTAGATGTCTGTAGATCATAACTTGGAGCGGGAAACGAGACTCGAACTCGCGACCTCAACCTTGGCAAGGTTGCGCTCTACCAACTGAGCTATTCCCGCAGAAGAGACTGAAATTTTACAAGCTTATTCGGCTCTGTCAACACTTTCGACCCGCTTGCCTTCCTCCGCCATCAGGGCGGGCCAGGCCGCCTTGAGGTACTGCGCTCCGGACCAGAGGGTCAGGATCGCGGCGGCCGCCAGCATCCATTCGCCGATGTGGAAGATGGGCTGGCCCATCCATGGCATCGCACGTGGAGGCGTGTCCGGTGTCACCGAATAAAGCAAGCATAGCAGCGCGACCATCTGCGCGACAGTCTTGATTTTTCCGATGAAAGCGACTTTCACCGTCGCGCGCTGGCCGATCTCCGCCATCCATTCGCGCAACGCCGACACCGCGATTTCGCGGCCCACGATCACCAGCGCCCACAGCGTCATCCAGCGCGTGGGATGGCCCTGCACGATCAGGAACAGGGCCACCGCGACCATCAGCTTGTCGGCGACCGGATCGAGGAAGGCGCCGAAGGCGGAGAACTGGTGGTAGCGGCGCGCGATCCAGCCGTCGAGCCAGTCGGTGAACGCCGCGAGCGCGAACAAGCCGGCACAGGCGAAGTTGGTCCATGCGTACGGCAGGTAGAACACCAGCACCAGCACGGGGATCATCACGATCCGCGCGAGGGTGAGGAGGGTCGGTACCGTCAACTTCATGGGAGTCCTTGCTGCGTGTCGATGCCGTGGAGGCTGGCGTAGATCCGTTCGGCGAGCGCCGCGTTGATGCCTTCGACGCGGGCGATGTCCTCGATGCCCGCGGCCTTCAGGCCGCCGAGGCCGCCGAAATGCCGCAACAGATTAGCGCGTCGGCGCGGCCCGATGCCGGGAATGTCCTCCAGTTTGCTCGTCGTCCGTGCTTTCTGGCGTCGCCCGCGATGGCCGGTGATGGCGAACCGGTGGGCTTCGTCGCGCACCTGCTGGACCAGTTGCAGCCCCGGCGAGGCGGCACCGGGATGCAGTTCGCGGCCATCGGGCAGCAGCAGCGTCTCGTCGCCGGCACGGCGTGCCTCGCCCTTGGCCACGCCGACGATCATCACCCCCGTGACGCCGAGGTCGGCCAGCACGGCCTGGGCCTGGGCGACCTGGCCGGCGCCGCCATCGATCAGGAGCACGTCCGGCAGCACCCCGGCACCGGCCCGGGCGCGCGCGCGCTCGCTGCCCTCGCCTCCGTCGCTGCCGTCGAGGCCCTCCGCGTCCGCCCGGGCCTCGACGGCGCGCCGGAAGCGGCGCTCCAGGGCCTGGTGCATGGCGGCGTAGTCGTCGCCCGGTTCGATGCCTTCGATGTTGTAGCGCCGGTACTGGCTGCGCACCGCGCCATCAGCATCGAAGACCACGCACGAGGCGACGGTCGCCTCGCCCATGGTGTGGCTGATGTCGAAGCACTCGATCCGCTGCGGCACCTCGCCGAGGCCGAGCATGTCGCGCAGGGCTTCGGCGCGGGCGCGCTGCGCGGCGTTGCTGCCCAGTTCGGTGGCCAGGCTCATCTCGGCGTTGCGGCGGACCAGGTCGAGGTAGCCGGCGCGTTCGCCGCGCACGCTGGTCTTGATCTGCACCTTGCGCCCGGCCGACAGGCCCAGCGCGTCCTCGATCAGTTCGCGTTCGGGGATGTCGCGGTCGAGCACGATCTCGCGCGGCGGCGTCTGCTCGGCGTAGTACTGCGACACGAACGCGCCCAGCACTTCCTCGGCGCTGTCCTCGCCGTTGGTCTTGGGGAAGAAGCTGCGCGTGCCGAGGTTGCGGCCGTCGCGGAACATCAACAGCAGCACGCAGGCCTGCGCGCCCTTCATCGCCACCGCGAGCACGTCGAGGTCGGCGGCGCTGCCGTCGACGTACTGGCGCGACTGCAGCTTGCGGATCGACGCGACGAGGTCGCGCAGGCGCGCGGCGTCCTCGAAATCCAGGCGTTCGCTGGCCTGTTCCATCGATGCGGTCAGTTCGGCGGTGAGGTCGTCGCTACGGCCATCGAGGAGCATGGTCGCCTGGCGCACGGTGTCGGCGTAGTCGCGCGCCTGCACCAGGCCTACGCAGGGCGCGCTGCAGCGGTCGATCTGGTGCTGCAGGCAGGGCCGCGAGCGGTTGCGGAACACGCTGTCCTCGCAACTGCGCAGGCGGAAGATCTTCTGCATCAGGTTGAGCGTTTCGCGCACCGCGAGTCCGCTGGGATACGGCCCGAAATAGCGGCCCGGCAGCGAGCGCGGGCCGCGATGCACCGCGATCCGCGGCCAGGCTTCGCGGGTGAGCACCACGAAGGGGTAGCTCTTGTCGTCGCGCAGCAGCACGTTGTAGCGCGGGCGCAGCGACTTGATGAGCTGGTTTTCCAGCAGCAGCGCTTCGACCGGCGTGCGCGTGACGGTGACGTCCATGCGCGCGATCTGCGACACCATCAGCGCGGTGCGCGTGGGCAGGGCCTTGGTGAAATAGCTGGCGACGCGCTTCTTCAGCGACGCCGCCTTGCCGACGTAGAGCAGGCTGTCGTCGGCGGCGTACATGCGGTAGACGCCCGGCGCCGGGGTGAGGTCGCGGGCGTAGGCGCGGCCGTCGAAGGCAGGCCCGGTCGTCGTTGCGTCGTTGCCGCTCATGCCGCCGTCGCGCGCCGCCGTCAGTCGCCGATCGGGATCTGCCGCAGGTTGCCGTCGGCCGGATCGAAGCGGAGCACGGCGTGGGCGTCGGTGTCGGCGATCCAGACGATGCCGTTCACCACCGCCAGGCCGGCCGGGGCGTGCAGGCGCTGGGGCAGGCTGATGGTGCTGACTTCGCCACCGCCCAGGCGCAGGGTGCGCAACTGGTCGTTGCCGCTGTCGGCCACCCACAGCACCGGCGAGGCGCCGTCCAGCGAGATCGCCTGCGGCTGCTGCAGCAGGGCATCGGCACGGGAGCCTTCGAGATTGCCGAACTGCCAGGCCCCCTGCCCGACCAGGGTCGTGACCTGGCGGGTGCGCAGGTGGACGCTGCGGATCGCCGAGCCGGCCTCGTCGCAGACGTAGAGGATCTGCTGGACGATGGCCAGCGCGGTGGGGCCGGCGAAGCTGGCGGCAGCGCCCTCGCCATCCGCCAGGGCCATCTGCCCGGAACCCGCGAGCAGGCGGATCGAGCGCTCGCCCAGGTCGTAGGCCCAGATCCGGTTGTCGCCGGCGGTGGCGATGCAGACGATGTTCGAAGGCGAGACCGCGACCGCGCGCGGCTGGTCCAGCGCGACCGCGCGCGGGTCCTGGACCGGACCCTCGACCGGGCTGCCGGCGCGACCGGCGCCGCACAGGGTGTCGACATCGCCGGTGCTGAGCTTGATCCGGCGCACCGCGTGGTTGCCGGTGTCGGCGACGTACAGCGCGTCGCGCTGCAGCCACAGGCCCTGCGGGTTCTGGAAGGCGGCCAGTTCCATCGGGCCGTCGATGAAGCCGGCGCCGCCGCTGCCGAACTGGCGGTGGATGCGGCCGGCATGGGTGCATTCGAGCACCCGGTGGTGGCCGGAATCGACCACGTACAGGTACTGCTGGTTGGCGGCGATGCCGATCGGGAAGCGCAGCGGCAGGTCGGGTTCGCGGCTGCGGCGCAGTTCGATCGGATCGGGATTGATCGACTGCGGCGATTCCTCGGCGCGGAGCTTGCTGAACAGGGTGTCGAGGTCGCGGATCGGGGTGTCGCCGACCACGCGGTCGCGGATACGCCCCTTGCCATCGAGCATGACCACGGTCGGCCAGGCTTCGATGCCGAAGTGCTGCCACGTGACCCAGTCGGCGTCGTGGGCGATCGGGAAGTCGAGGGTCTGGCGGTGCAGGCGCTTCATCACCCGCCGCGCGTCGCGTTCATGGTCGAAGCGCGGTACGTGGATGGCCACGACGTGCAGGTGCTCGCCGTGGCGCTTGCGCAGGGTCACCAGGTCCGCGAGCCGCTGCTGGCACCATGCCGAACCGGCGTTGACGAAGGCGATGGCGGTGATCTTGCCCCGCAACTGCGCCATGCGCAGCGGACGGGCGAGGTTCAGCCATTCGAGGCTGGACGGGAATTCGGGGGCGGGAGTGGGTTCCATAACCTGTGCAGCATCCGCAGTCCGGGCGCGAGCGTCAACCTGCGATGCGCGCGGACGCGATGCGCGCGACGATGCCGGCCGCGGCGGCGTCCACCATCGCCCAGACACGGCGGAAATCCTCCGGCCCGCCGGTGTAGGGATCCGGGATGTCGCCGCCGGCGCCCTGCCCGGCCCATTCCAGCAGCAGCGCGACGCGTTCGCGCGCCTCCGCCGGCGCGGCCGCGCGGACGTCGCGCAGCACGCTGCGATCCGCGCAGAGCAGCCAGTCGAAGTGCTGGAAGTCGGCCTGGACCAGCTTGCGCGCGCGCTGGGCACGGATATCGACACCGGACGCGGCCGCCACCGCGATGCTGCGCGGATCCGGCGGCTCGCCGGCATGCCAGCCGCCGGTGCCGGCAGAGTCGACCGTCACCCAGTCCAGGCCGCGGCGGTCGAGATGCGCGCGCACGGCGCCTTCGGCCAACGGCGACCGGCAGATGTTGCCCAGGCACACCATCAGCAACCGCATCGTTCAGCCTCCCGCCCGCAGGCCGGCGAGGTGGCGTTCGGCGCGTTCGAGGTCGTCCGGCGTGTCCACGCCCGGCGGGAACGGCGCCGGGGTCAGGCGCACGGCGATCCGGTGCCCGGCTTCCAGCACCCGCAGTTGTTCCAGCGACTCGAGCCGCTCCAGCGTGGCCGGCGGCATCGCCGCGAAGCGCGGCAGGAAGCCGGCGCGATAGCCGTAGATGCCGATGTGGCGCAGCCAGTGCCCGCCAGGCGGCAGCGCGCCGCGGTCGAGGGCGAAAGCGTCGCGCGGCCACGGGATCGGCGCGCGGCTGAAGTACAGGGCATCGCCGTTGCCGGCGCGGACCAGCTTGACCGCGTTCGGATCGAACAGGGTCTCGACCTCGTCGATCGGCGCGGCCAGGGTGCTCATCGGCGCGCCGCTGTCGACCAGGGCCTCGGCGACGGCACGGATGCCCTCGGCCGGCGCGAAGGGTTCGTCGCCCTGCAGGTTCACCACGACGGTGTCGTCGGCCCAGCCGGCGATCGCGGCGCATTCGGCCAGGCGGTCGGTGCCCGAGGCGTGCTCGGGCGAGGTCATCGCGATGCGCACGCCGCTGCCGGCCAGGGCGTCGGCGATGCGCGCGTCGTCGGTGGCCACCCAGGCCTCGCGCGCGCCGGCCTCCAGCGCACGCCGGGCCACGTGCAGCACCAGCGGCTCGCCGCCGAGCAGGCGCAGCGGCTTGCCCGGCAGGCGCGACGCGGCGTAGCGCGCGGGGATGGCGACGACGAAATCGGCGGCCATGGCTCAGGCGCTCCTGCGGCGACCGGTGGCGACCCAGGCCCAGCCCGCGATCACCGCGCCCAGCCAGAGGAAGCCGACCACGAAGCAGTCGACCGCGAAATCGAGGAACGGGAAGGCGTTCAGGCGCGGCTGCTGCATCAGCAGCGGCATCAGTTCCAGCTCGACGAACTGCAGCGAGGTCCACAGACCGAGCCACATCGGCACCACCCAGCCGGCCGATGCCAGCGCGATCGATCCCCGCAACCATCCCGCCATCGTCATGTCCGTCCTGTTCCTCGCGTCGATGTCCCTGTCGTGGCCCCACCCGTGCCCTGATGCGCGTGTGCGCTTTCCCGCAGGCGATCGAGCAGCATGACCCAGAAGGCTTCCGGCAGCTCCGGGCGGATCGGCACGCTGTAGCAGCGTTCGCCGGCGAACGGCACGCACTTCACCGCATCCTTCGCGGTCATCAGCACCGGCAGGTCGCTGCCGAAGGCGAGGTCGTCGCGGGTATAGCGATGGTGGTCCGGGAACGCGTGCGGCACCACGGCGATGCCGGCGCCGCGCAGCAGCGAGAAGAAGCGCTCCGGATGACCGATGCCCGCGACCGCATGCACGCGCTGGCCGGCGAACGCCGACAGCGGCAGCGCGCGCGCGCCGCGCAGCGCCTGCGCATCGCCCGGGCGCAGGCGCATCGCCCACTCGCCGAAGCCGGGCTCGACGCCTGCCGGGTCTGCGTCCTCGCCGCGGGCCTCGGCGTCGCTGCCGACGTTGACCACGTGGAAGTCGCATCGCGCCCGGCGCGCCTGCGGCTCGCGCAGCGGCCCGGCCGGCAGCAGCAGGCCGTTGCCGTAACGGCGGCGGCCGTCGATCACCTCGATCTCGATGTCGCGCTTCAGCCGGTAGTGCTGCAGGCCGTCGTCGCAGACGACCACGTCGCAGCCGCGTTCGACCAGCGCGCGCGCGGCAGCGGCACGGTCGCGGTCCACGCGCACCGGCACCACGGCCTCGCGCGCGATGAGCAGCGGTTCGTCGCCGGCCAGCTCGGGCGGCGTGTCGGCTTCGACCCAGCGCGGCGTCGTGGCCTGCTCGCGGCCGTAGCCACGGCTGGCCACCCCCGGGACCCAGCCTTCCTCGCGCAGGCGCTCGACGAGGGCGATCACCAGCGGGGTCTTGCCGCTGCCACCGGCGATGAGGTTGCCGACCACCACCACCGGCTTGCCGGGATGCGTGCTGCGCAGCACGCCGTGGCGGAACAGCGCCGCACGCGCCGCGACCGCGCCCGCGTACACGTGCGAGAGCAGGCGCGCGGGCCACGGCGCGACGCTGCCGTCGAACCAGTACGGCGGCGTCTGCGGGTGGGCCGAACGCGATGTCGGCGTGCGCGGTGTCGTCATGGGGCGAGCATCATGGGGCAAGCGTCATGGATCGTGTCGGGCGCGCTCAGGCGTCGCCATCGCCGGGTTCGCGGAACGCCATGCGGTGCAGGTGCGCGTACAGCCCGCCGCGCGCGAGCAGCTCGGCATGCGTGCCCTGCTCGACCAGGCGCCCCTGGTCGAGCACCAGCACCTGGTCGGCGTGCTCGATCGTCGACAGGCGGTGCGCGATGACCAGCGTGGTACGGTCGGGCATCAGCCGGTTCAGGGCATCCTGCACCAGGCGCTCGGATTCGGTGTCGAGCGCGGCCGTGGCCTCGTCGAGGATCAGGATCGGCGCGTTCTTGAGGATCGCGCGCGCGATCACCAGGCGCTGGCGCTGCCCGCCCGACAGGCGCCCGCCCTTGGTGCCGATGTGGGTGTCGGCGCCATCGGACAGGGGTTCGACGAATTCGCTGGCGTTGGCGGCGTCGAGCGCACGGCGCACGTCGGCGGCATCGGCATCGCCCATCTCGCCGTAGGCGACATTCATCCGCACGGTACCGTCGATCAGCATCACCTGCTGTCCGACCAGCGCGATCTGCCGGCGCAGGTCGGCCAGGCGGTATTCGTCGATGGCGTGGCCGTCGAGCAGGATCTGGCCGGACTCGGGTTCGTAGAAGCGCGGGATCAGCTTGATCAGCGAGGACTTGCCGCTGCCGGAGCGGCCGACGATCGCGGTGACCGTGCCCGGCCGCGCGACGAAGGACACGCCATCCAGCGCGGCCTGGGACTGGTCCGGATAACGCACGCCGACGCCACGGAACTCGATCTCGCCGCGGGCGCGTTCGAGCGGACGCGTGCCGGTGTCGCGCTCTTCGTCGGCATCGATCACCGAGAACAGGCGCTCGGCCGAGGCCACGCCCTTCTGCAGCATGTTCTGCACGTTGGTCAACTGCTTGAGCGCCGGGATCATCGCCATCATCGAGGTCATCAGCGCGACGAACTCGCCCGCGGTCAAGCGGCCCTTGATCGCCTCGCCTCCGGCGAAGAACAGCAGCAGTGCGAGACAGATCGAGCCCATCAGCTGGATCACCGCCGAAGTGATGCTGCGCGTGGCCTCGACCTTCATCGCCAGGCGCAGGTTCTCGTCGGCCAGGCCCCGGTAGCGCGCCAGCTCGGCCGGCTGCGCGCCGTAGACCTTCACTTCCTGCTGCCCGCCCAGGGCCTGGTCGGCGGCCTGCAGCAGGCGTCCGCCGCTTTCCTGGATGCGATGTCCGTAGCGCCGGTAGCGCTTGCCGACGGTGTCCATCATCCACGCCATGATCGGCGCGATCAGCAGCACCGCCAGGGTGACGCGCCAGCTGGTGTAGAGCATCACCGACAGCATCGCGACCACCTGCAGCGACTGCTGCAGCATCACCTTGGCCGCATCGACCGCCGCCTGCGCGACCTGGTCGCTGTCCGAACCCAGCCGCATCTGCATGTTGCTGACCGGCTCGCGGTCGAAATGCAGGCCCGGCATGCGCAGGAACTTGTCGAACACCCGCACGCGCAGGTCGCGGGCGATGCTGCGCGCGGAACGGGCCATGCAGATGTCGGACATGTAGCCGGCGAGGCCGCGCACGACGAAGATGCCGACGATGATCAGCGGCATCCGCCACAGCATGTCGGGCGACGGGTTGGCCAGGCCGTCGGTGATCGGCTTCATCATGAAGGTGAAGGCGCCCCCGGCGGCGGCTTCGATCAGCATGCCCAGCAGCGCCAGCGCCAGCAGGCCGCGATAGGGCCGGGCGAAGCCCAGCACGCGTCGGTAGATCGGCCAGGTGGGCGTGGTGTCGCGCCTGCTCACCGCTTCGCCGCTCCCCCGGCCTTCTGCTCGGGCGCGGTGGCGATGCTGATCTGGCGGAAGCCGAGCTGGCCCAGCGCGTCGAGCGCGGTGACCACGGCCTGGTGCGGGGTGCGCGCATCGGCGCGCAGCAGCACCGGGCGCTTGCGGTCGTCGCCTGCGACTTCGACGATCGTGCGCTTGAGCGACTCCAGGTCGGTGCGCAGCGCCTCGCGATCCTGCACGAAGTAGCGACCCTCGGCGTTCACCAGCACGCTCAGCGCCTTCGAGGTGGTCTCGGTCGGCGTGCCTTCGGCCTTGGGCAGCTGCAGCTTGAGCACCGAGCGCGCGTCGAAGGTGGTGGTGACCACGAAGAAGATGATCAGCACCAGGATCACGTCGATCAGCGGCACGAGGTTGATCTCGGGCTCGTCGTCGCTGCGGAAGTCGCGGATGCGCATGTCAGCCGGCGCTCACCGGCGGAGTGATGCCCCGGGCGCCGGGGGCGACCGGGGCCGAAGCCGCGCGCGGGGTGTCGAGGGTGTCGAGCAGTTGGATCGCTTCATGTTCCATCTCGACGATGTAGCCGGCGATGCGGCCTCGGAAATAGCGGTGGAACATCAGCGCCGGGATCGCCACGACCATGCCGGTCGCGGTGCAGATCAGCGCCTTGCCGATGCCGCCGGCAAGCTCGTTGACGTCGCCGATGCTGCCGCCGGAAATGGTGATGAACATCTGGATCATGCCGACCACGGTGCCGAACAGGCCCAGCAGCGGCCCGGCGGCGGCGATCGTGCCGAGGGTGTTCAGGAACTTCTCCATCCGGTGGACCAGATGCCGGCCCACGTCCTCGATGCGCTCGCGGATCTGGTCGCGCGGGCGGCTGCGCACGTCCAGCGCGGCTGCCAGCAGGGTGCCCAGCGGCGAGGTGCGGCGGAGGGAATCGATGTGCGCGGGATCGAGGTTGCCGCGGGCCGCCCAGGCCCGGACCTCGTCGCCCAGCCCGAGGGGAAGCACGGTCCTGCGGCGCAGCGTCCAGAACCGTTCGAGGATGATCGCCAGCGCCGCCACGGTGAGCAGCAGCAGGGGGATCATCGGCCATCCGCCCGCCTTGACCAGTTCCAGCACGTCGCGTCCTCCGGCCCTGGGCCGTGTCGATTCAGGCACATAGCATAGCCCAGCCGTCCGGATGGAGACTGCGGACGGGAGCAACGCGCACGCGCCCGGCAGGCCATCCGACACGCCGCCCGACGACTCATTCCGCCCTCGCCCGCCGCGCCACCGCGTCCCAGAGCCGCCGCTGCCGCCCGCGCTCGTCTTCGTAGCCGACGCCCGTCGCCGTCAGCCGCAGGCGCTGCGCACCGGTGGCGGCGGTCACCGGCGTGCGCGCGCCGTGGAACCGCCAGCGCTCGACCACCGCCGGCTTCGGATGCCGGAATCGATTGCCGTAACCGGCCGAGACCGGGGCGAAGCGCGCCCCGGTGGCGGCGACGAATCCGGGTGCGGACGAGCTGTCGCTGCCGTGGTGGGCCATCAGCACGACATCGGCGCGGAGCGCGGCCGGATCGCGGCGCAGGAGGCCGCGCTCGATCACCTGGCCGATGTCGCCGGTCAGCAGGGCCGCGCCATGGGCCGTTTCGATGCGCAGCACGCAGCTCGATTCGTTGCGCAGGTAGGGAAAGTGCGGCGTCGGGTGCAGGAAGCGGAAGCGCACGCCGTCGCGGATCCAGGCCATGCCCGCGCGGCAGTCGCGCAATCCGGACGCGCGCGCCGACAATCCGCTGCCTTCGGGCGCGAAGACCCGCCGCATCGGGAACGCGGCCGCCACCGACTCGAAGCCGCCGGCATGGTCGTTGTCGCCGTGGCTCAGTACCGCCGCGTCGAGCCGGCGCACACCCAGGGCCCGCAGCGCCGGCACCACCGCCCGTTCGCCGGCATCGAAGCCTTCCGGGATGGCCGGCCCCATGTCGTAGAGCAACTGGTGATTCGCCGTCCTGATCAGCACCGACGTCCCCTGCCCCACGTCGAGCACGACGATCTCGACCTCGCCCGGCCCCGGCGCGGCACGGTCGGGCCACAGCAGCGGCAGCCACAGCAGCAGCGCGAAGGGTTTGCCGGGCAAGGCGCGCGGCAGCAGGCACCAGAACGCCGACAGCAGCGCCAGCGGCAGTGCGTACCAGCGCGCCTCCGGCAGCCACCACAGCGCCATCGGGCTGCCGGCCAGCCAATCGAACAGCGACCAGCTCGGCTCGAAGGCCCAGGCCGCCAGCCGCCACGCCCATGCGCCCCACCCCGCCTGCAGCGCTTCCAGCGCCAGCCCGATCAGCGACAGCGGCACCACGACGAGGCTCCACCACGGGATCGCCAGCAGGTTCGCGAAGGGCCCGGCCAGCGAAGCCTGGCCGAACAGCGCCACCGTCAGCGGCAGCAGGCCCACGGTCGCGACGGCCTGCGCCGACAGGAAGGCGCGCACCGGATGCCCGCCGCCATCGGGCAGGCACCACAGCAGCCACGCCACGCCGCCGAAACTCAGCCAGAAGCCGGCGGTCAGCACCGCCAGCGGATCGACGACCAGCATCGCGACCACCGACATCGCCACTGCCGACCACGGTTGCCACGTGCGCCGCGACAGCCGTGCGATGGCGACGACCGCGATCATCAGCAGCGTGCGCACCGTCGGCAGCGCGAAGCCGGCCATGGCCGCGTAGCCCCCGGCCCCGGCCAGCGCGGACAGCGCCGCCGCCTGGGTGCGGGGCGCGAGGCGGCCGAGCAGCGGAAACATCCACCACGTCGCGCTCGCCAGCAGGGCGAAGAAACCGGCGACCAGGCCGACGTGGAAGCCGGAGATCGCGATCAGATGGGTCAGGCCGTTCGCGCGCAGCACGGACCAGTCCGCGTCGGCCAGGCCGCGCGTGTCGCCCAGCGCGAGCGCGCGCAGGAAGCGCGAGGAAGCGGCGGGCGCGGCGCGTTCGATCCGCTGCGACATCGCCTCGCGCCAGGCGTCGATGCCGCGCGGTGCGCCCAGCGCCTGCGCCGTCTCCGGCGCACGCACGTAGCCCGTCGCGACGATGCGATCGACGAAAGCGTGTTTCTCGCCGTCCACGCCGCCGGGATTGCGCAGGCCGCGCGGTGCGCGCAGCTTGGCCGACAGGGTCCAGCGGCTGCCCGCCGCCACCCGCAACCGTGGCGCATCGGCCGCCGACGCTTTCGCATCGAAATCGTCGTACCACGCCAGGCGCAGGCGCGCGCCGCGCAGCGCGGCCGGCATCGCAGCGACATCGTCGACCACGAATTCGAAGCGCGTGCGTCGCACCTCGTGCCGGGGCATGCCCGACACCGTGCCGGCCAGCACGAAGGTGGCGTGCTCCATCGACGCCGGCAACTGCCGCGACAGCGACCACGACGCATGCAGCCCCGTCAGCAGCATGCCGGCCATCACCACCGACAGCGGCCGCCAATGCGGGCGATACGCCGTGACCACGCAGAGCGCACCGATCATCGACAGCAGCACGGTGTCTGGCGGTGCGGGCAGGCACAGGCACAGGCCGATGCCGGCGAGCAGCCAGGCGGATGCGGACAGGATCGTCATGGTCATGGCCGTGCGCCTGCGTACGTGACGCATGGGCGGCGCGGCGGCTCGTGGTGAACGGACATCGTCTGGATTCCCGGCCTGTGATCGCGACAGATTGATGCGATCGGAGCCGGAAGACCGTCGGGCCAGGCTGCAATGGCGTGTAGGGGTTTTCCGATTGACGCATCCTCACCTGCATGTCAGCCTCACCGCGCCACGATCCGGTCGCATGCCGGCATCGCGACGAGGACACGCCATGCGACACACGACGAAAGGACGGAAATGACCATTCTGGTGGTGGGTGCCAGCGGTGCGACGGGGCGGCGACTGGTGGCGCAACTGCTCGACCGCGGCGAGCGCGTGCGCGCGGTCGTGCAATCGCCCGGCAAGCTGCCGGATGCGCTGCGCGCGCACGCCTCGCTGGAACTGGTGCAGGCGACCCTGCTCGACCTCGACGATGCCGCGATGCGGAAGCTCGTCGACGGCTGCAGCGCGATCGCGTCCTGCCTCGGCCATCGCATGAACCTCAAGGGCATCTACGGCGCGCCGCGCCGACTGGTGACGGATGCGACGCGACGCCTGTGCACGGCCGTTCGCGCGACCGCCCCGGAGGCGCCGGTGCGTTTCGTGCTGATGAACTCCTCCGGCGTGCGCGACTTCGCGCGGGAGCAGCCTTTCTCGCTCGCGGAACGCTGCGTGGTCGGACTGCTCCGCGCCCTGCTGCCGCCGCATGCGGACAACGAACAGGCCGTGGCGTGGCTGAAGCGCGACATCGGACAGGCGGCAGGGCCGGTCGAATGGGTGGCGGTCAGGCCCGACTCCCTGTTCGAGGAAGACAGCGTCACGCCGTACGAACTTCATCCTTCGCCGACGCGCAGCCCGATCTTCGATGCCGGCAGGACCAGCCGGATCAACGTCGCGCATTTCATGGCCGAGCTGGCGACGCAGGACGACACCTGGCAGGCATGGCGCGGCCGGATGCCGACGATCTACAACGCGGGCTGCGCCTGACGCAGGCTGCTGCCGGACAAGCCGTCCCCCAGCCGGGCCGGCGCTGCGGGTCTGCGCCGGCCTGCCCCAACGCTGACCACGGAGCACACCATGACGACCCATGCCGGATCCTGCCACTGCGGCCGCGTGGCCTTCGAAGTCGAGGGCGAGATCGACAGTGCGCTCGCCTGCAACTGCTCGATGTGCGGCCGACGCGGATCGCTGCTGTGGTTCGTGCCGCGATCCTCGTTGCGCCTGAGCACGCCGGAGTCCGCCGCGGCCACCTATACCTTCAACAAACACGCGATCCAGCACCGCTTCTGTCCGACCTGCGGCATCCATCCCTACGGCGAAGGCGCCGCACCCGACGGCAGCGTGATGGCCGCGATCAACCTGCGCTGCATCGACGGCATCGACCTGGATGCGATCCCGGTGCATAGCTACGACGGGCGGTCCCTGTAAGCCTGCGTGCCCCATGACGTGCGCCGCGACATGACGTCTCCGAGGCAGCCGCGATGCCCCGCATCGGCGTGATTTCCGACACCCACGGCCTGCTGCGGCCAGAAGCGATGGCCGCGCTGCAGGGCTGCGATGCGATCCTGCACGCGGGCGACATCGGATCGGCCGACGTTCTTGCGGAACTCGCGACGATCGCACCGACCACGGCGGTGCGCGGCAACAACGACAAGGGCGATTGGGCGGACTCGCTCGCCGAAACCGAATGGATCGACATCGACGGCGTGCTGATTCACCTGCTTCACGACATCGCCGATCTCGACGTGGATCCGCAGGCGGCCGGGATCCGGGTCATCGTCTCCGGGCACTCGCACCGTCCGCATATCGAAGAACGCGCCGGCATCCTCCATCTGAATCCGGGCAGCGCGGGGCCGCGAAGGTTCAGGCTGCCGATCTCGCTCGCGATCCTGGAGATCGACCACGGGCACGCCTCCGCGCGCATCGTCGAACTGGATGTCGACACGGGTCGTCGCCGGCCACCCACGCTCCGAGACACGCCATGATGCTCGAAATCGCCGCCGTCCTGATCTTCGCCCTCGGCGCAGCGCATTCGTATCTCGGCGAACGCTACCTGCTGATGCGCCTGTTCCGTCGCGACAGCCTGCCGACACTGTTCGGCGGAACCGACTTCACCAGGCAGACGCTGCGCTTTGCGTGGCACCTGACCACCGTGGCGTGGTGGGGCCTCGCCTTCCTGCTGCTGCAGGCGGCGCAAGGCGGGCTGACGATCGCCGGTGTAGTGCGCGTGATCGGCTGGACCGCCATCGTCTCTGGCCTGTTCCCGCTGGCCTTCACCCGGGGACGGCACCTGTCGTGGATCGTGATGTTCGCGATCGGCGGACTCGCGCTGATGTGGGCAGGACCATGACACCCGCACCAATACGACACACCAGCGGCTGCGGGATACGTTTCGGCATGCACCCGAGAAAGAAAGCCGTCGTCATGCTCGCGCAAGCGAGGACCCAAGCATGGCCATTGCTGATGACGGGGTCCTCGCTTGCGCGAGGATGACGTGGTTCGGCAGCCGGGTGACGCCTACTCCGCCGCAGCCTCCAGCGCATCCGCGAGCCGCTCGACCGCGACGACTTCCATGCCCTTGTAGCTGCCGGCCTTCGGCGCATTGGCCTTGGGCACGATGGCGCGCAGGAACCCGTGCGTGGCGGCTTCCTTCAGGCGCTCCTCGCCGTTGGGCACCGGCCTGATCTCGCCGGACAAGCCTGTTTCGCCGAAGGCGATCGTCTTCTCCGGCAGCGGCCGGTCGCGCAGCGAGGACAGCACGGCGAGCAGCACCGGCAGGTCGGCGGCGGTTTCCTGCACGCGGATGCCGCCGACCACGTTCACGAACACGTCCTGGTCGCCGACCATCACGCCACCGTGGCGATGCAGCACCGCAAGCAGCATCGCGAGGCGGTTCTGTTCCAGGCCGACCGCGACGCGGCGCGGGTTCGACAGCGGCGAGGCATCGACCAGCGCCTGCACTTCCACCATCAGCGGACGCGTGCCCTCGCGGGTGACCATCACGCAGCTGCCGGGCTGGCGGCCCGTACCAGAGAGGAAGATCGCCGACGGGTTCGGCACCTCGCGCAGGCCCTTGTCGCTCATCGCGAACACGCCCAGTTCGTTCACCGCGCCGAAACGGTTCTTGAAGGCGCGGAGCACGCGGAAGCGGCTGCCGCTGTCGCCCTCGAAATACAGCACGGCGTCGACCATGTGCTCGAGCACGCGCGGACCGGCGATGCCGCCTTCCTTGGTGACATGGCCGACGAGGAAGATCGCGGTGCCGGTTTCCTTCGCGTAGCGCACCAGGCGCGCGGCGCTCTCGCGCACCTGGCTGACCGAGCCGGGCGCGGCGGTCAGGGATTCGGTCCACAGGGTCTGCACGGAATCGGCCACGAGCAGTTTCGGCTGCGTCTGCACGGCCTGTTCGAGGATGCGTTCGACGCCGGTCTCGGCCAGCGCGCTGAGGCCGTCGAGCGGCAGGCCGAGCCGCGAGGCGCGTCCGGCCACTTGCGCCAGCGATTCCTCGCCGGTGACGTACAGCGCAGGCAGGCGGCCTGCCATGCTCGCCAGCGCCTGCAGCAGCAGCGTGGACTTGCCGATGCCCGGGTCGCCGCCGATCAGCACCACCGCGCCTTCGACCAGGCCACCACCGAGCACGCGGTCGAATTCGCCGATGCCGGTGCTGGTGCGCACGTCCTCGCGGTGCAGCACGTCCTTGAGTGCGGTGACCTTCGGCGGATCGATCTTGCCGGCCCAGCTGCCGCGACGCGCGGCCGCCGGGGCGTCGGAGGCGCTTTCCAGCACGATCTGGCTGAGCGTGTTCCATGCCCCGCATTCGCCGCACTGCCCCTGCCACTTGCTGTATTCGGCGCCGCATTCGCCGCAGACGTAGGCGGTGCGGCTCTTGGCGGAGGATTTGCCGGGGGCTTTGCTCACGATGATCTCGACGAAGGGAACGGGTGGCGCGAGGGCGTACTGTAGCCGCCGCTGGTCTCAATCGGCGAGACGCGGCGGGGCATGGCCTCCCTTCTGACGCTGACAGGGACGGCATTTTGTAGGAGAGCCTTCAGGCCCGAGCTTTTCGCTTTGGTTTATCAAATCAAGAGCTCGGGCCTGAAGGCCCTCCTACAAGGGCGAGGCGACGGGCAGCGCCCGCGTATCGCGCCAGGCCAGCAGCAGGATCGGCAGGCTGGCGACCGCGAGGAACGGCAGCGCGATCGACAGCGCGTCGACGAAACCCGCATAGCCGGACCAGCCTGCGACGAGCCACGGCCACGCCGCGAGCATGGCCAGCCTCGGCAGCTCGACGCGCATGCCCCGTGCCCGGCCTTCGAGCAGCGCACCGAGCGCGACGAGTCCCCAGAGCAGCATGCCGGCATAGGCCAGCGCCTGCAGCGCATCCAGCCGCGCGGCGATGCCGAGGAAGTCGACGCCCAGCGCGAGCAGGAGCAGGAACTGCGCGAACGCGTAGACGCGCATCGTCGTCGACACCGGTGGGTCGTATTCGGCGCGGGCGATGTCGAAGGCCGGTTTCGGGAAGCGCTCGGCCACATCGGCCGGCCGCCAGCCAGGCGGCGCGATCCAGACCCGCAGCTTGTCGCGCCAGCGACGCGCATGCCACGCGTCCTTGACCAGCGCCCAGTAGACCTCGACGTTCGCCCACAGCGGGTTCCAGCTGCGCAGCGGGGCGCGGGTGCCGTACACCACCGGCTCATCGTCGCGTTCCTCGGCGAAGGTGCCGAACAGCCGGTCCCAGAGGATGAAGATGCCGCCGTAATTCCTGTCGAGGTAGCGGTCGTTCACGGCATGGTGCACGCGATGGTTCGACGGCGATGCGAACACGCGGTCGAACCAGCCGAGCTTCGGCACCAGCTCGGTGTGGATCCAGTACTGGTAGAGCAGGTCGATCACCGCGACCACCGCGAAGATCTCCACCGGTACGCCAAGCAATGCCATCGGCAGGTAGAAGATCCAGCCCAGCAGCACACCGCTGCCGCTCTGCCGCAAGGCGGTGCTGAGGTTGTAGCGCTCGCTCTGGTGATGCACGACATGCGCGGCCCAGAGGATGCCGACCTCGTGCCCGCAGCGATGCAGCCAGTAGTAGCAGAAGTCGTAGAGCAGCAGCGCGCCTAGCCAGACCCAGACGCAGTCGCTCGGCAGGTCGAACAGCGCCACGCGCTCGACGACCCAGGCGTAGATGCCGACGGTCAGCAGCTTGCTGAACACGCCGACCACCTGCGAGAGCACGCCGAGGCCGATGCTGTTGATCGCATCGTTGAGCCGGTACACGCAGCGGCGCATCAGTCGTGCGGCCAGCAGTTCCACGCCGATCAGGACGAAGAACATGGGGATGGCGAACAGCATGATGGTTTCGGCGGAAGGCATGCGCGATCAACCCGCTTCGACCGAACGCGCGATGCACCACTGCGCGGCGTAGTAGGTGCCGAGCACCAGCAGCGCGCTCATCGGGATGCCGCCGCCGAAACGATCCCACGCCAGCAGGCTGTCGCTGGCCATGAACAGCACCGCGCCGATCGCCCCCATGCGCGCGCTGCGAGGCAAGGCGGACGCCATGGCCGGCGTCCACGCGCGGGCCAGCGCGAACGCGGCCATCGCGGCGAGCACGACGGTATAGGCGACGACCGGGATCTTCAGCGCGGCATCGACGCGCGGCAGCAGGCCGACCAGGTTCGCGGCAGCGACCACCGCGACCAGGACGAACGCCAGCCCCCGCGCCTTCCCGGCCGATCCCGGCGCGAACGCGACGATGTAGGCGATGTGCGCCAGCAGGAAGGCGACCAGCCCGGGCAGAAACAGGTCGCCGGGCAGCATCAGGCAGACATCGCCGGCCAGCGACAGCGCCATGCCGATGGCGGCGGCGCGCTTGTAGCGCGGAGAGACCGGCTGCGGCATGCGCAACACCTGCCACCACAGCAGCAGGGTCGCCAGCGGCTTGCCGATGTAGTGCAGCCAGAGGGCGTCGCCTCCGAGCATGGCACCGACGATGGCGGCAGCGGCGGCGATGAGGAAAGCGGACGACAACGGGCGAATGGGCATGCGCAGGGGCGTCGGGATGCGGGGTCCGTACCTTAACGTATGCCGATGACAGGCCGCGAGCGGCAACGGTCGCGTTTTACGCACGGCAGCGACGACATCGGACGCGATCGCAGCGGACCGATCAGCCGAAACGACCTCGCAGCCGGTGCGAGCCGTTGCGCCAGCCGGCTTCGGAGTAGTTGTCGACGAAGAAGATCCGCACCTCGGCCATGCCGATGCTGCAGAAGTGCACCCAGGCGGTGGCTTCCTGCTTGTCGCGGGTGATGTACCAGAGGCCGTCGCCATGCGCCTGCCCCCAGGTGCCGACGCGATGCACCAGCAGATCGGCCATGCCGCGCGCGGAGACCAGCGCCGCGCGGACATGCGCTTCGCCCATCGTCGGTGCCTGGTAGATGCGTGCCATTCGTCAGTTGCTCCGCAGGTCGCCTTGTCCACGCATGCGCGCCCTCGCATACTCGATCCCTCTTCCCGAAGGAATGCGGACGATGCAGGTTTCGATGCGCGTGGAACTGCTGCTCGAACTGCGCAACGAGCGCGAACGCGTCCGCGTGATCCAGCGCGTGGACCAGCCGTACCCCGAACTGGGCATGGCGCATCCGGGCGAAGACACCCGCCGCGCCGACCTGCCCTCGCACTGGGGCTGGGCCGAACATGCCACGCGGCAGGAACCCGCGGCGGCGATCGAGGAACCGCTGCCCACGCGCACGCAGACCATCCTCTCGCACCGCGTGCCCGCCGACGTGCGCCGCGCGATCAACGGCGACGTGACCGACGCCAGCCCGTCGTCGCGCAAGTGCGGGATCGAGCTGAAGCTGAAGCTCTGAGACGCGACAGTCCGTGCAACTGCCCGGGAATGGGCACGACAAGCTCCGCGGCGCACGTCAATCGCCACCGAAGAACTTCTTCACGAATGACCGCTGGTCCTTCAGCGCCTGCTGGTTGAAGGCTTGCGCCTGCGGCGTGATCCGGTCGCTCATGCCAGTGGTGACCGGTGGCGAGACCGGCTGGCGCTGCTTGGTCTGGAGCCTGCGCTGGTTCGTTGTGGTTTCCAGTTGCGTGAAATCGGACAAGGGCGAGCCCTGCTGCGGAAACATCACCGTGCCACCGCTGACGTGCGGATTGCCCTTGCCGAACGAACCGGTGCTGACTTCGAGATGCGCGCTGCCGGCCCGGATGGTCGGCGACGCCAAGCCATCCATGATCTGCATGCGCAGCGCGAATTCGTTGCTGACCCCGAGCCGCTGGCTGTCCTGCTGCACCAGACTCGAAACCGCCTTGGCCATGTGTTTGGTGGTCGTGAACGCCTGGTAGCGCAGCTTTTCGGAAGTCACCGTCGGTCCATGGCGATGCTCCTGGCGCACGCGCTGCGAATGGCTCTGCAGGTCGATGTGATACGCGGACGGCGCCCGACCATCCTCCTTGGTGAGGAACACGGTGGGCTTGCGCCCCTGGTTGTTGTCGGACATGTCGGACTCCGGGTTGGACGGCCGGATTCGCCGGCCGAAAGTGAAGGCTTTGGTGGCGAAGGGGTCGAAATCACAGCGTCTTGAACATGCCGTAACCACCGCCCCCCTGCGCGCCCTTGTTGCTCTCGTCGCGAGCGAGCTTGCCGGGTTCCTGGATTTCCTTGCGCGCATTGGTCTGTTTCTGCTGCTCGGTGTAGTCGAAACCCATCTTCTTGAAGAAGCCCGGCCGGCTGGTCGCGGTGACCATGCTGGTGGCGCCGACTTCGCGGGCTCGCGACTCCACGGCCTGCATCATCTGCGAACCCGAACCGGGCGCATGCGACTGGATATGCTGGACATCCATCTCGCGGCGGGTCGCCGAGAAGTCGTAATCGATCGTACCGGTATGGGTCCAGCCGCTGTGCGTGACCAGTTGCCCGCTGAAGCTGCCGGTGCGACCGCGCGGCGTTTCCACCACCGACCGTTTCGGCGGCAATTCCTGCATCTCGATCTCGACCGGCTCGGGCTTCGGCGCCGTCTTGCGTGTGAACCATGACATGGTGATCTCCCGGTATGTGGATCGTCCATGCCGTCCGCAGAGGCGGACGGCATGGCGCTACTTCTGCTTCAAGACATCGGACCAGCCTTGAGGCACCGCGCCCAATCCGTGTTTCTCGAACTTGCGCTGCACGTAGGCCCCGATGTCCTCCTTGCCCTTCTGCTGTCCGCGCTGGGCGGCGGACACGGCTGCGGACATGCGCGACTGCAGGACCTGGTTCTTCAGCGGAACCTCGCCCTGCTTGCGCATGAGTTCGGCGCTCTTGAGCTGCGGATACGCGGATTCGAGCACGTTCTGCAGGCCCTTCATTCCGAATCCCCTGCCCTCGTTGCGGGCAGACCATTTCTGGTGCAGCGTTTCGGCCATGATGCCGGCGCCGACGTTGGTGTCGACCCGTTTGAACCCGGCATCGCCGAACGCCGTGGTGGTTTCGTTGATGCGGAGCAAGGTCGCTGCGGTCATTGCCGAAGGGCTGTACGTCTTCTCGTGCCATGCGTTGGGCTTGGTGGAGCCTTCCAGGTCCCGTCCGCCCTTGACCAGCGCCTTGTTCGCACGGGTCAGTTCGGCGACCGACCTGGTCTTCTTGAACAGCGTGGCGTACTCGGTGCTGTCGCCCGACCGGCTTTCCCCGTATTGCTGCCCCCAGACATCGCCCTTGCTGTACTGGAACTGGGTCGTCGGTCCCTCCATGAAACCGAACTTCGCGCCCTGCGGCCTGATCTCGAATGTTTCCTGCTTGCCGATCGACTCGATGCCCTGGGAGAGGCTTTGCACCTGGGTCGGCCGATAGCTGTGGAATGCGCCGCTGTATACCTTGGAAGGTTCTTCGACCGTGAAGTCCATCGAATGACTTTCGGTCTCCACCGAGGGCCGCTTCATGACGGCATCCATCCAGCCGCGCGGCACCGGCCCCAGGCCGTGCCTGGCGAACTTCCGCTGCACGTATTCGTTGACCTGCCAGTTCGACATGCCCTTGTCGAATCCGCGGTTGCCCGCGGACACTGCGGCCGACATCCGCGAGTCCTCCACCTGCGACATCAGCGCCTCTTTCCCCTGCTTGTGCATGCCCTTGACGGATACCAGCTGCGGGAACTTCGACTCGAGCGTGGACAGCAGGCGCTTGGCGTCGTGCTGCGTTCCGGAGGTCTTTTCCGACCATTTCTGGCTGAGCGCCTCCGCCATGATGCCGGTCCCCACATCGGTGCGGGTCTGGTTGAAACCGGTATCGCCGAACGCCGTCGTCGTCTCGTTCAGACGCATCAGCGACGCGGTGGTCATCGCCGAGGTCGTATAGGACTTGCCTCGCCACGAATTGGTGGCACCCACCAGCATGTCGCTGCCGCCCTTGAAGAGCGCCTTGTTCGCGCGGGTCAGCTGCTCGACCGAGTAATCGTTCACCAGTTCGCGATACTTCGTGCTGATGCCGGACTCGCTTTCTCCAATCATCTGGCCCCAGACGTTCCCGTGCTTGTACTGGAACTGGGTGGTAGGGCCTTCGAGGAAGCCATGGGAGGACGATCCCGGCTTCATGTTCAGCGTCCGCCCGTCCTGGATCAGGGAAATGCCCTGATTCAGGTTCCTGGCGCGAGGCGGCTGGTAACTGCCGAATCCACCGGTGTAGACGGTGAAGCGTTCTTCATCCATCGTCGTTCTCGTGCAAGGTTGCGGATGTCGCGATCGCGCTGCCGGCGCACGCCTGCGACGCGATCCACGGATCGAGCGTTCCGGTGAAGGCCGCTGCGCCGGCCAGGTTCGGCAAGGTGGCCCATGCGCGCGGATCGTGGCCCGTCGCACGGAGCAAGGCGCGGCACACCGCATCGGACGGCGCTCTCAGCGTCGCGATGGCCTGCAACAGCTGGACATGCTCATCCGGATGCGGCAACGCCAATACGTCGGGCAGGCATTCGCGCAGGCGACCGCCTTCGACGTCGTGCAGCGCGATGTGCAGCACGCGACCATCGATCGGGCCACGCGACTGGAACGATTGCCCGCCATTGGCGCGATGCCAGCGCGACAGCGCGTCGTAGTTCACCTGCGGCGGACCGTCGCCATCGCATCGCAGGCCGTCGGCGGCGATGCGCGCGGGTTCGTACAGGCCATCGTCGGTGGCGCGCAACAGCATGCGCCCGCCGCTCGCGCGCAGGATCGTGTCGAGCAGCGCCATGCCCGCATGCGGCAGGGTCAGGAACAGGCCGTCGCGGACGCCATGCGCGGACAGCAGGCGACAGTTCCCGTCGCCTCGTCGCAGGTCGCGCCACTGGACCCGCCCACCGGCGTCGCGCCAGGCCTGCACGATGTCGCCGCTGCGACCTCCCGTGCGACTGCCTGCGCTGTCGCCGGCACGAATGCGGAACAGATGCTGCGCGCGGGCGGAGAACGCCTCGTGCGCGAGGACGACCACGGGATTGCGCAGGGGATGCAGCGGCAACCCGCGATCGTCGGGATCGAGGCAGAAGCGGCCATCGGCACGCCACTGCACGAACGGTGCATGCATGGCCAGGGCCTCGTGCTGGGCCGCATCGAGACAACAGGCCAGGTAGCGCAGCGGCGGCCCGCGCGGCGCTTCGCGCTCGAAGATCCGCAGCATGCGCCAGGCGCGTTCGCCGTCGCCGGGCGACAGGTCGATGATCCACAGCGCATGCTCGGGATGGATGCTGCGACCGCGCATGCCGGCCTGCAGGAAGGCGAGCACGGCGCGGGCATCGTCTTCCGCCTCGCGCGACGAGCGCAGGCGACCGGCCTGCGCGGCCGCACGCAGCGGGCCGACGTGCGGCCGCAGGGCCTGCGGCTCCATGGCGCGCAGTTGCGCGTCCAGCAGTGGCGTCGCGAGTGTCGCAAGCTGGCCGGGATCGGCGGACATGCGTTCAGTCCCTGGGGGATTCGTCGCCGGGCGGCGCACCGCGCCGGCGCGCGATCAGCATGATCGCGATCGGCGATTCGCCCGGATACCCGCCGCGCGCCAGTGCCTGCAGCGCCTGGAAGCCGTGGGACTGGAAGCCTTGCAGAGCGTCGGAACCCTGCTGCGGCGCGAGTCCCTGCGTCGTGCCGACGGCCTTCAACTGCCGTGTGACCTGTTTGGCCGCCTGCAGCATGCGCACCCCCTGGCCGAGCGCGCCCAGCAGTTCGCCGGGCCCGGATTTCGGTACGCCCTGCCCCGGCTTCGCACCGGTCTTCGGCGGCGCCATCGGCGACAGGGCGGTCGTCGTCGCCTTCGCATCGCGAGTGTCCATGTGCGCGCCGCGCATCGCGTCCTGCTTCATCTGCCGGGTGGTCCTGCGCATCTCGCGCATCAGGCCGATGCCCTGGCCCAGCGCCGAGAACAGGTTCGGTTTCGGGCCTTCCATCGCCTTCGCGATACCATCCATGTGCTTCTGCGCCTTCGCGTTCAGCGGCACGCTGGACTCGACCTTCAACTTGTTCGCGCCGGGCTGCTTCGCCATGTCGCGCGTGACCTGCTTGAGCGAACGCATCGCCGAAACCCCGTGTTTCAGCGACGACATCAACCCCTGCCCCTGGCGGTTGGCCAGGGCCTGCAGGTGCGGCTTGGCCTGGTTGACGGCCGCCTTGTTGTTCTTGAATGCGGCCCGGGCCTGGGGCGAGCCGTTCATCGCAGCGCGCAGGGCCTTGTTCACGTTGACGGGCTTGTGCGGCTTGATCCCGCCCGGGGCCACGCGCATCTGCGCGGCGATGAGGATCGCCACGGGCTTCTGGCCTGGACTGCGTTTGCTGCTGGACATGACGTGATGGCTCCCGCACGGGTGGATGCGATGGCGCTGCTCAACCGGACGCCGCGCGCTCCTGCCCGGCGACCGGGTCGCCGAGGCCGAGCAGTTCGAAGATGTTGATCTGCCCGCCGCAGCGCACGAACACTTCGTTGTAGAGCTGCGCGGTGTTCAGCCCGCCCCAGGCGACGGCGCGGCGGATGAGGTACGGCACCGGGCTGTGCGGTTCGATCACCTCCAGCGCATGCGCGATCTCGGCCAGCGCGGCATAGACCTCGCGTCGGTCGTGGCTGCCGGCGACCACCGCCGGCGCATGCGCGCTGTCGCCGCCGTCGACTTCGGGCGATGCGTCTTCCTGCGGCGCGGGCGACAGCAGGCCGCGACGGCGCGCCTCGCCGGTCAGCAGGATGTCGATCTGCTCCAGCAGTTCGCGCATCGGCAGCAGGGTCGGCAGGCGGTCGTCCCAGGTCGCGTCGCGCACCTGCGCCAGGCGATCCATCGCCTCCAGGCCATCGGCCAGGCAGTGATGCAGGAAGGCCAGGCGATCGTTCGGCGTGCAGGCCAGCGCTGCGCCCACGTCGCCCAGGCTGGCGCCTTCGATCTCCGATTCGCGCTGCCGGCCGAGGCTGGCGCGCAACTGCTCGTTGCGCTGCGCCTGTTCCCAGTCGTTCCAGGCGTAATCGCGATCGCCGCCGGTGGCGGTGAGCGGCACCTTGCGCAGCACCGGCAGCAGGCGGTTCGCGATCCAGGACCAGACGTTGGCCGCGTGTTCCTCCTGCTGCGGATGCAGGTCGCGGCCGAAGCCGGCCAGCAGCGCTTCCATCAGCGACAGGCACGGCGCCAGCGCCTGAAACCCGGTGCGCACGATCAGCGATTCGAGCAACCAGGCCGCGAACTGCAGGTCCTTGCTGCGCGTGGCCAGCGCGCGTGCCGAGAGTTCGCCCACCGCGTTCCAGTCGGCGCGCTTGAGTTCGCGCTCCCAGGGTCCCTGCGGCAGGGTCGCGTCCTCCTCGGTGCGCTCGTGGCGGATGCGGCGGTAGTCCTCGTCCTCGCCGGCGGGATGGCCGGCCGGAGACCCGCCCGGCAGCGGCGCGGCCAGCGCGTCGAAGGACTGGCCGACCGTGGCGCGGAAGTAGCGGTCGTAGGCCTGCGCTTGTTCGTTCATCTCGTCTCTCCGTCGTAAGCGCCCGGATCCGGGCCTGGCGCGTCGCAGTGCATGCTTCGGTGCGGTGTGCGATGTGGGTCGGGATGCATGGCCTGCCCTCCTGCTCAGTCGGTCGGCGCACTGCGCGGGAACTGCGCCGGCAGCGCCAGCGGCTTCACCGCCTTGCTCGCCGGGTCGGTGCCGGTCAGGCGCCACTGCATGAACACCCGTCCCTCGTCGCGCCGGGGCTTGCCGTCGGCGCCGGGCGCGACCGTCTGCACCGGCACGTCGAAGCGCAGCAGCAGCGGCGATGCGGTACGACCGCCGGCGCCGGACGGGCAATGCGTGTCGATCATGCGCAGCAGCGCCCACGGGCCGTCGAACGCGAAGCGCGCGGTGGCGCCCTGCGCCTGCAGTTGCGGTTGCAGCGGATCGGCCAGCGGCCGCCATGCGGACCGGTCGGCCCATTGCAGCTCCATCGAGACGCCATCGCCGGGCAGCCACGACAGTGCCTTCTGCGCATTCGGGAATTCCGACAGCATCGCGTCCACGCGCAGGCGCCAGGTCGTGACCTCGCTGGCGCCGCTGGCGCGCGCGGTCTCGGCCGGGAACGTGGCCTCCAGCCCGATCACCGCCATGCCCTCGGGCGCGGACACGCTGGCGTCGAAGAACGCGGCGGTACGATCGAGCGCGTCGACGAACGCGCTCGCCTCGCGCCAGCGCGCGCCCTGCAGCTCGCGCAGCGCGTCGTCGATGCGCGTGCGGTCGCGGGCGTAGTCGAGGAAGAACGCGCGCACCAGCGCCGGGCTGGCGTCGCGCGCCTCCAGCGGCGCGAACGGATAGCGCCCGGCGAGATCGCGGTTGAAGCGGGTGGCGAGCGCGCCGTAGATCGCTTCCGCGTCGGCGGCGCGGCGGTCGGTGCAGCGCAACTGCACCTGGCGCTCCAGCCGGCGCCGGCGTTCGGAGAACAGGTCGTTGCCCGATTCCGGCGACTTGTACGCCGCGAGCAGGCTGCCGCAGTTCTGGTAGGTCATGCCGGTGAGCTGGCCGATGACCAGCGCATCGAGGTTCGCGACCTGCCCGCTGGGCTCCTTGCCCTTGGTGTAGCTGTCGATCTCGGTGCGCGTGTTGCGCCAGAACGCATCGGTCTGCGGCGTGTCGCGCCAGGCGTCGTCGACGCCGGTGGTGCCGGCGAGCAGCGACAGGAACGGATCGGCGTACCCGGCCAGCACTTCGGCGCGCGCGACCTGGCGGGCGAGGAAATCCTTGGCCACCGGCACGCTGCCCAGCGCATAGAGCGCGTCGCCGCCGGCCGGCACGGCCGGCGAATAGAGCCGGCTGGCATCGGCCAGGGCATCCACGCCGCCAAGGTTGTCCGCGGCGAAATCGCGCGCGCACTGCCGTACCTTCGCGCCGTCGTCGGCGAAGCCCAGTTGCGCATAGGCATTGAGCACGCGCTGCAGCGACGACAGCCCGCGCGCCAGTTCGTTGCCGACCTCCGCCAGCGCGGCGTCGCTGCGCGTGGCGGCGGCGGTTTCGGCGTCGATGTCGGCCGAAGCCTGCTGCGCGCGACGCAGCGCGTCGTCCATCGCGTGGGCCAGCGAGGCCCGCGCCAGCCTGTCGTACAGCGGACGCCCGCCCTCGGGCAGCGAGGGCAGCTTGCGCGCCTTCGCGAAGGCTTCGTACTGGTCGAGATAGCCGGCGGCTTCGGCGATCTCGCTGGCACGCCAGCGCGCGGCGCCGCCGAGACAGCGGAACGGTGCGGCCGAGCGCAGTTGCATGAACGGCAGCGCGACCAGCGCCGGCATGCCGCCCAGTTCCCCCTGCACGTCCCGCGACAGCACCAGGCCATCTTCGCCAGGCAGGAACAGCGGCCCGTACGGCGCGATCTCCATGCCGGCCAGCACGCGCAGCTCGGGCTGGTAGCACTGGGTTTCGTTGAACTTGCGCAGCAGCCGCTCCAGGGTGTCGCTGCTGCCGTAATAACCGATCAGCGCCTCGACATCGGCCTTGTTGGCTTCGACGATCTCCTGGCAGGGGTTGCGCTCGGGCGACGAGCCCAGCCACTGGCCCTGCACCCAGGTCATCCACGTACCCATGCGCCGGGTGTTCTCGAGGATCGGCGGCCGGCCCTGGTCGAGCACCGACAGCAGCGTGGCGCCGGCCGCGACCTCGCGACCGAGCGCGGTGCGCAGGCTGGCGGCACGCGCATCGATCGCGGTGGTCATGCGCGCCTGCAGGCCATTGGGCATCACCGGCTGCGGCGGGCGGCCGCCGATGTTGCGGAAGGCATCGTCGAGCACGCCGCCGCGGCGCAGCACGATGCGCGGCACCGGCTCGCCGAAGGCGTACTGCGACAACTGCGCGAGCGTGGCCAGCACCTCGCCCTCGCTCATCATCGGCGCGCGCTTGGACAGGCTCTCGTAGCGCTTGAGGTTGTCTTCGAGCGCGCGCGCCTCGACCAGCAGGCGGCGGAATTCGCTGCGCTGCACGGAATAGCCCGCGCCTTCGGCCGCCGTGGTCAGCCGGCTGCCGCCGAGCAGGTCGCGCGCGCGCTTTTCCAGCAGGCACGACAGGGTCGGCAGCAGCACGCCTTCGACGGTGGTGTTGCCGACGACCGTCGCACTGCGGCTGGTCAGGCGGCCGTCGACCCAGGACAGCGGGATGACGAGGCGGCGCGAGCGGGTGTCGACGCGCGAGACGTGCGCCAGCAGCGGGTACACGTCCTCGCTGGCCAGGCATACGCCGCTTTCCGGCGGCGGCACGCGCGGCACCACCTCCTTGAGCGTGTGCATGCCGGTGACCAGGGTGTCGACCTGGCGCGAGACGCGAACGCCGGCCACGCCGAGGGCGACCAGCAACCCGACCAGGCCGGCGATGGAGGCGTACTGCACGCGACGGATCACGCCATTGCGCGACCACAGGCCCTGCCGCGTGGGCCGCGCCAGGGCGGTCTCGCGCAGCACCTTGTCGGCGACCAGCGCATCGACGAAGGCCACGTCGTCGCGGGCGACGTCGCGCGGCGCGCCGGCGACCGTGCCGGCGACCGTACCCGTGAAGTACAGACCGCGGAACAGGTGGCCGCTCTGCCACGCGGTCGTGCGGAACACGGTCTCCAGCCACTCGGTGAGCGGTGCGCGCAGTTCGCGGAACCGGCCCGGGAACAGGAAGAAACCGTCGACATCGTCGACCTGCTCGCTCAGCCCGGCCACGTCGACCTGCACTTCGCGCAAGCGCTCGCCGATGCAGTCGAACGCGGTCTCGGCCCAGTCCGCCGGTGCGTGGTTCTGGTCCTGCGACATCGCCGAGTAGCCGAAGATCTCGCGCCTGCGCTCGGGCGCGAGGTTGCGCCAGAACGCGTCGAAGCCGGGCACGTCGTCGCACTGGGTCACGACCACGTACACCGGCAGCATGAATTCCACCGCCGCCTGCAATTGCGCGAGCTGGCGATTGGCGTCGGCCGCCAGCGCCGCACGCTCGGACCGCTTCGCGCCGCGCAGGCTGCGCGCGGACACGCACAGCACCACGCCGTCGAGCGGGCGCTCCGGGCGCAGCGCGTCGAGCATGTCCAGGCCCTTCGCCCAGTCGCGCGCGCCCTCGCTGCCCTCCGCCGCGCAGGCCAGCGCGCCGTCGGCGTCGATCAGCACGCCGCGGCGCAGGAACGCCCACTGCATGCCGGTGGCCTTCAGCTCGCGGGCTTTCGCCGGCCTGGGGTGCTGTTCGAACACCAGCGACGACGCGACCAGGCTGCTCTTGCCGGCGCCCTTCCCGCCCAGCACCAGCACCCAGGGCTGCGCGTAGCGCCACTCGCGACGCGTGGCGAGGTAGTCCAGCGCATCGAACAGGCCGCTGAACCAGCCGCGTACGCGCGCGCAGAACGCGCAGCCGTCGCCCACCGCGTCGATGCCGACGATCTTCGGCTTGCGCAGCACGCGGCGCAGGAACCAGACCAGCGCGACCAGTGCGACCAGGATGCCCACGACCAGTGCAGCGGTCTTCGCGACATCCAGTTTCGACAGGTACGCCATGACGATCGAAGGATCCATCAGCCCGCCCCCACCGCTTGCCTGAAGGGTTCGATCAGGCTCAGCCACACCACGCTCGACAGCAGCAGGTAGACCAGCAGCGCGACCGCCGCGCCCACGTACCACGGCGACAGCGGCGCCAGCCGCTTCGGCGTGCCGCCCGACTGGGTCTGGCCCGAAGCCTGCGGGAAGGTCGGCGGTTGCAGGCCGCCGTCGTGCTCGCGCTCGACCACGCGATACAGGCGCGCACGCAATGCGCGCAGTTCGGCCTCGCCCTGCCCGCCGCGATGGCGGCCCTTGAAGCCCAGGCGCAGCGCCAGCACGATCACGGCGGCGACATCGGCCTGCAGCCGGTCAATCGCAGGTTCGGCCAACAGCCTGTCGGCCATTTCGAACACGCGCACGCCGGCGTTGCGGCTGCGGAAGATGCGGTACTCGACCAGCGTGTCCATCCAGGCGTCGTGGCCCGGCCAGTCGATGTCGAGGATGAACAATTCGTCGGTCAGCGCCGCCATGACGTAGAGCGCCTGTCCGTAGGCCTCGATCTCGCGCGGCGTACCGGTGCGCGCGAGGTCGTTGCGCTGCGCCAGCAGGGTCGTGGCCAGGCGCGCGCTGGTGCGCGCCGCCAGATCGCCCGGATCGCTCGGCGGCGCTTCGTCGCCGACCGCCAGCATCGCGCCCAGCCGCCCATCCGCGATGGCCAGCTTGATGGCCACCACTTCGTCGAAATATTCGGCGAAGCGGGCCAGCAGGAACAGCGGGGCGCCGACGCGCTCAGGCATGGGCGTCCCCGTTCATGCCGCCAATCCCGCTCTGCGGCCCGCCCTGCGCGCGCTGCATGGACGCGACGACCTGGCGCGGGTCCGCGCCCTTGCGGTGGTGGAGGATGATCGCGGCCGGTGCCTGCGCGCGTTCGCCCTGTACCACCAGGCGATGCCCGCCGCGGAAGCAGTCGACCAGGCCGCTGGCGGTTTCCAGTGGCTGGCTGCGCAGCGCGCAGATCATGGCGTCGTGGCGCAGGCCGAGTTCGGCGATCTCGCGCGCGCCCAGCACGCGCACGTCGGCGCCCGGCAGGCGGCGCTGGCGCAGCAGCGGCAGCAGGTCCTCGCTGGCGATGCGCGCCTCGGACAGCCACTGCCGCAGGTCGTGCGCGCTCTGGCCTTCGCCCACGCGCAGCTCGACCAGTACGGTGCCGCCGCTGTCCGCCGGCAGGCGGCGGGCGAACTGGCCGTCGCCGACGCGCTCGAACGCCATCACGTCCCAGTCGGTGTTGAGCATCGCCAGCTTGCGGCGGATGTAGGTCAGCGCCGCGTCGAACTGCGGCTGGCAGTCGTCGTGGCGATACGGATCCATCGCCAGCGGGCGCGGGTTGCTGCCGATCGCGGCCATGCGCCCGACCACCTGCGACATCGCCCACCAGGCCACCGCGGGCGACACCAGCGGATCGGCCAGCACGGTGTCGACCAGCGGCAGGCAGGCGCCGATCTCGCGCGCCGCGCGCAGGTGGGTGCGTGCCTCGGTGCCCATGGCCGCCGCGGTTTCCGGGGCGTCGTCGGTCACGTCGGGCGAGAGCTCGCGCAGCTTCTTCCACATCGCCGCGCGCAGGTCGGCGAAGCGCTGCTGCAGGCCGTTCGCGCCGAGGCTGCGCGAGGCTTCGATGCGCAGCATCGGCCCGTGGTAGGCGCCGATCACCAGCGCCTCGCTGGCATCGCGCACCACGTCCAGCAGCGGCAGCGCCGGATGCCCCACCGGCGGTGCGCCGGCATACAGCTCCACACGTACGCGCTGGCGCTCGACCACCACGTCGCCCATGCCGACGGTCTCGTCCAGCGTGGGCCGGCCCGGCAGGCTGTCGAAGCGGCGGATCGAGGTGCTCGGCACGTCCAGCGCGCCGGCGCGCGGCGGGATCGCCAGGTACACGCGCACCGATTTCGCATCGCCATCGAAATGCTTCTTCACGTCGACCGCCAGGCTGCCGGCGACGTGCGTGGCGCGGTAGACCAGCGGCAGGCCGTCCGGCATCACCGCATCGCATTCGTGCACGCAGACGATGCCGTCGGCCAGCCGCGCCTCGTCGATGCGCAGGTGGCGCAGGCCCCAGCCGTAGGGCACGGCGCCGGTGAAGCGCTGGTGCAGCATCGCCTGCAGGTGGATGTCGTTCTGCTGGAAATGCTGCGGCGAGAGCAGCATGCCCTCGGACCACTGCACGGCATCGGGCAGGAAGTCGGCGTTCATGATGGAGGTGCTCTGGGTCATGCCGGTGGCCTCATGGGTCCTGGACCGCGATCTTCGCGGCCTGCAGTTGCAGCGTCGGATGTTCGAAGGGCGTCAGCGCCACCACCGGCCAGCCGGTCGGCGCGACGTAATTGGCGTAGGCGAAGACCGCGAGGCCCTTGCTGCGCGCCCTGCGCGGCAGCTTCACCTTGAACGCAGGGCTGGACGTGGGCACTTCCAGCGACACCACCTCGACATCGGTGGCGAGCATGCTGCGCAGCGCGTCGCGGTCGCGGAACCACTCCGGTCCGGTCTTCGGCATCGCGTTCTTCGCGGCGTCGCTGTAGACCACCACGACATCCAGTCGCGTCGCGTTGCCCTGGTTGGCGTCGATGTCGGCGCCGACCGACACCGACTTGACCGATGGCCGCGGCGGGCCGATGCCGAGCATGCGCTTCACGCCGCAGCCGGACAGCAGCGCGCACAGCAGCACGGCGGCGCAGAGGCGGAAAATCGTTGCCGTCCTCATGACAGCGTCCTCATGACAGCACCAGCACGCGGAACTGCGCCGGGGTCAGGCTGATGCCGACGGTGTTGGGCAGCATGCCGTTCTGGCCGTTGATCGAGGTCAGCCGCGACGCGAAGATCGCGCCGACCAGCAGCTTGAAACTGCCCAGGAACGAGCGCTTCTGGCCCATGCACATGCCCGAGACCACGCCGACGCCCACGTCGGCCGTGCTCAGCGCGCTGATCGTGATCAGGTTCTCGGCCAGGCCGCCGCCGTAGAGCACGTTGAAGACCGTCGGGATGTTGGTGATCGAGAAATCGATGTTCACCAGCGGCACCGGGACGATGCCGACGATGCACACGTCGGGGAAGCCCAGGTTCATGACGAAGAGATTGGTGTTCGCGAACATCGGTCACCCCATGCTGATGCGTTCGCCGTCGACCTTGACGTCGCGTTCGGCGGTGATGAGCGCGTGCTGGCCATGCAGGCGCAGCAGTTCGCGGGCGTCGAGCAGGTACTGGCCCATGCGGCCGACGTACTGCGCAGCCTGTTCGACCAGGGTGCCGGCGACGGTGCAGAACAGGCTGCGGGCGTTGATCGACAGCGTGCGTGCGGAGGTGAGCGAGGCGTCGCCCGCGCAGGCCAGCTCCAGCGCCTCCAGCGCATGCACCGACACCCGCTGCTGGCGCAGGGCCAATGCGTCCGCGCCGGGCACGCTGAGATGTGCGGCGCCGCCGGCTTCGCGCGCGAGGATGTGCAGCACGTGCCAGCGCCCGTCCGCACCGGCGCTGGCGAGCACGCGGTCGCCCGCCAGCGGTTCCACCAGGCAGCTCACCGCGCGTGCCGCGCGGGCGCCGTTGCCGAGCAGGCAGTCGCCGTCGTCGAAGACCACGGCGATGCGCAGGTCGTGGAAGTCGTGCAGATTGGCCGCGGCGACGGCGGCGCTTCGCGGCGGCGTCGATTCGGTCGGATGCGTGTCGATCACGGTGCGCATGGCAGATCCTCCAGGTCCAGGGTGGGCGCTTCGATCGCCAGCAGCGCGTCGTCGGTGCCGATCTGCCCGCGTCGAGACACACCACGCAGGCGCACGTTGTTCAGGCGCGTGCCGTGCATGCGACTGTGCTGCATCCGGCAACGCGCGATCGCGCCATCGTCGATGCGCGCATGGTCGAAGCGTGCCCAGCGCAGGTCGCAGCCGGTGAATGCCACGTCGCGCATGCGGCTCTTCTCCCAGCTGCTCTCGCGCATCGCGCAGCCGTCGAAGCGGGTCTTCTCGATCACGGCACCGTGGAACATGGCGCCGTGCAGGTCGCTGCCGCGCAGCACCACGCCGTCGAACCGCGCCGACAGGAACAGGGCACGCGGCGCGCGCAGGCCGGCCAGCGTCGCGCCGCTGAAGTCGACCTGGATGCAGCCCGATTCCGACAGGTCGATGCCGGTCAGGTCGGCGCCGCGCAGGTCGCTGCCCTGCAGCTGGCAGCGATGCAGCGTGGCGCCGGCCAGCGAACGTCCGCGCAGGTCGTTCTTCATCAGCACGGCATGGTCGCCCTGCACGCCTTCCATGCGCGTCTGCCGCAGATCGGTGTCGCACAGCGCGGCCTGGTCGAAGATCGCGCCGCGCAGGTCGGCACCGGCGAGCGCGGGCTTCCACAGCACCGTGCGCTCCAGACGCAACGCGCGCAGGTCCGCGCCGCTGAAATCGCACTGACTGGCGGCGCTGCGATCGAGATGCGCGCCGGCCCAGTGCGAGCGCGCGAGCCTGCAGTCGACCAGCACCAGCCGCGAGGGCACGCCCTGCGGCATGCGCGCATCGGACAGGTCGCAGCGCACGCAGGTGGTCTCGCTGAGGATCGCGCCACGCAGGTCGGCCCCGGCCAGCGCGCAGTCGATCAGGGTGACGCGGGTGAGGTCGCAGCCGTCGAGGTCCATCGCGCGCAGGTCGCAGCCCTCGAACACCGCGCCGGCCAGCGTGCGGCCGCGCAGGTCGAGCGTGCGCAGCGACACCCCAGTGACCGGACGCGACAGCAGCAGCGCGGCTTCGATCGCTGCCCAGTCGGCCGGCGGCGCGGCGCTCGACGGCTGGCCGCGTGCGGGCAGCGGCGGCGGCGTCATGCGCGGCATCGCGGGAATGGCCACGGTGGCGGGTACGTTGCTCATGCCACCCCCACCGGTTGATCGCGGCGCGCGCCGGACAGCCGCGCGCCGTCGAGCACGGCCTCGGTCAGTTCGGCCTGCACCAGCACGGCATCGCGCAGGTCGGCGTCGCGGAAGTCGGCCTTGCGGCACAGCGCCTGGAAGAAGCTCGCGCCGCGCGCATCGACTTGCACCAGCGTGCTGCGCATGAACAGCGAGCGATGCAGCTGTGACCCACGCAGCGAGGCGCCAGTGAGATCGGACTCGCCGAAGTCGCAGCTGGCCAGCGTGGCGCCGTCGAGACAGGCTCCGCGCAGGTCGCTGCCGCGCCAGCCGCATTTCTGCGCGCGCAGCAGCGACAGCTGCGCGCCGCGCCAGTCGGCACGCCCGCCGGCATAGACCGTGCGCAGGGTCGCACCCTGCCAGTGGCTGCCGGTCAGGGTCGCATCCATCAGCACGCTGCGCGCGAGCGAAGCGCCGTCGAAGCAGGCGCCGGTGAAATCCGCCGAAGCTGCGACCGCCATCGACCAGCGCGCGCCGACCCAGCGGCTGCGCGGTGCGATGGCCTGCATCAGGATCGTGCGTTCGAGCGATGCCGCGTCGAGGCGCGCATCGCTCAGGTCGATGCGCAGCATCAGCGCATCGTCGAGCACGACTTCGCGCAGGTCGGCCGCCTGCCAGCGGGCATCCATCGCGTGCGCGCCCTGCAGATGGGCACCCGCGAACGTGGCCGCGCGCGCCGAGCTGCCGCAGAGGTTCACGCCGGCAAGGCGCGCGCCGGACAGGTCGGCGCCATCGAGGCAAGCCTGGGCCAATGCCGCCTTCGACAGGTCGGCGCCGGCCAGGCAGGCATTGCGCAGGTCGGCGCGTTCGAGCTGCACCTCGCGCAGGTCGGCACCGCGCAGGTCGGCGCCGCGCAGGCAGGCACCGGCGAAATCGCGGCCGACCACCGGCATGCCGGCGCGCAGCAGCGACAGCAGGTGCGCGCCCAGCGCCTCGGCCACGGGATCGGGCAAGGGGATATCGAGCGCGGTCGGCGTCGGCGACGCGGTGCGCGCGGCGCGCTGCAGCGGCGCGAGCAAGGACAGCGCGGCGGCGGCCTCGTCGAGGCGCTGCGGATCGACCGCATCCGGTGCGGCCGCGCGCGCTTTCGCGAACGCATCGGCGAGTTGCGGCGGCAGCGGCGTCGATTCGCCGATCAGGTCGTGCGCGGGCTTCGCGGCACGCGCCAGCGCTTCCTGCACCATCACCTCGACCGACTTCGCGGGGAGTGCCGGGGCTTCGGGCAGTTGCGTCTTCAGCGTCTGCTGCAGGCCGGCGAGCTTCGCATCGGCCTCGCGCTTCGCCCGTTCGGCCAGGGCCTTCGCCTGCGCCTGCAGTTCGACGAGATCGAAATCGCCGCTTTCCAGCGCCTCTTCGTCCAGCGTCGGCAACGAGGGCGGTTCGGCCCGCGGCGGCACATGGCCGGGCGGCGGGGTCATGCCGCTGCGCTGCCAGAATTCGGCCATGGTCGCGTCGAGCACGGCCTGGCGCTTCGCCATCCGCGCCACGCGCGCGCGTTCGCGCGCGGCCTCGCGTTCGGCCTGCGCACGCGGGCTGCGCACAGGCGCGAGCTGGCTGTCGTCGAAGGCGTGCAGGCCGGCGGTCTCGGGGTCGAGGCGCAGCGCGAACACCTCGCGATAGTGCGCGGCATCGCGCACGCGCCCGGCGGCGTCGTAGCCGACCATCAGCGCGGCGACATCGAGCGCGTCGCTGTCGCGGATGTCGATCTCGCCGCGATGGACCATCAGGCCGACACCGACCTCCGGGAAGAACCAGACCGTGTCGCAGGCCAGCGCGAGCTCGCGCGCGGCATCGGCGGTGGCACCCCGGTCGAGCACGAAGGCGCGCGGCCGGATCGCCGGCAGGGTGCCGGCGATGGCCTCGCCCGAGGGATGGACGCCTTCGAGCCGATAGGCCTCGCCGCCCGCGAAACGGCCCGCGAACTGCTGGTCCGGCGGCGACAGGTTGTACAGCGCGAAATCGAAGTCGCGCGGCAGGCCCGGGAAATCCTCGGCCAGCCAGCGCTTGTCGTAGGTGCCGCTGGCGCGCATGCGGCGGCGCGCATGCATCAGCGCCTGCGGCGCGAACCCGGCGGCGGCGCCGCCGCGACGCCCCGGCACCGCCAGTTCGCCGGGGCGTTCGAGATTGGGCATGTCGCCGTCGCGCACGCGCAGCGTCCACAGCCGCGGCAGGTAGCCGACGCCCAGCGGATTGTCGTGACCCTCGCCGCCGTAGGCGCGCTCGGGCGACAGCGGCATCGTCGTGAACGGCTTCGGCGCGCGGATGCACAGGCGGCCGTACCACATGCGCTCCCAGCGCCGGTCGCCGATCACGTCGACGCGCTTGTCGACCGGGCCGCACTGCAGCCGCACCTGCATGCGCGGCACCGGCTTCGGCGCGTGCGCGCTGCCGCTGAGCATGACCTCGGCATGGGCCTTGGGCAGGATGTGGTCCAGCGCCTGCCCGGCCGGAATCTGCTTGAGCACCTTCGGCCACTGCAGGTTCTCGACCATCAGGCGCTCGTCGTCGCGGCCCAGGGCGAAGAAGCCGAGCGTGGCCACGGCCAGGCGGTGCGCGCCGCGGTAGCGGTACGGCTGCTGCAGGACTCCGAGCGTGAGCGGCTTGACGATCTTCATCGCGGCCTCACAGCACCAGCACGATGACCGGGATCTGCATCACCGGCCCATCGAGATCGATCTTCGCCTGCGGCGACTTCGCCGAGACGTGCACGCCGGGGCCTGCGACTTCGACCACCGTGCTCGAACCGGTCACGCTGACCGAACTGGATTCCCCCGTGACGCTGAGATGGTTGACCGAGCCGCTGACCGACATGCGATTGTCCGCACCGACGATGTTCATCGCATTGGTGGCGCCGACCAGGCTCACTTCGGCACTGACGCCGAGCAGGCTGTTGCGTTCGGACACACCGGTCGCGGAATTCGATTGGCTGACGCCGACCGCGTCGTTGCCGTTGTGCGCGCCGATCGCACTGTTGCTGTTGCTCGCGCCGACGGCATGGTTGGTCACGCTGGTACCGACGGTGCTGGTGCTGTTCTGCGTCGTCACCGTGCTGACGTTGTTCTCGATGTTGTGCGTGCTGATGTTTGTCGAGGTGCCGGTGATCGTCGAGATGTTCTGCGAGTCGGCGAAGATCTCGTTCCTGCTGCTGACCTTGCCGTAATGCGTGCTCTCGCTGCTCACCGTGCCGCTGTGGGTGGACACCGACTTGACGTCGCCGTTGTTCTCGTTCTTCGAATAGGTACCGCCCCAGACCACCGAGTACGAGGACTGCACCGCCGCCTTCGCGTCGGCGTCGAGTTCGACCGGCTTGACCGAGTCCGGATCGTACCTGCCGACCACCGACTGGTGGCGCATGACGCCGCTGGCGCCGAAGCTGACCTGCTCCTTGCCCCAGCTGTTGCCGTAGGTGGAGCCGAAGGACCACGACTCGCTGAGCATGCCGTCGGCGCGCTGCTCCGAGGTGGTGTAGCCGTAGCTGCCGCCGCGCGAGTACGAGGCATCGCGGAAGAGCTTGCGCGCGTACGCGTCCTCGACCAGCTTGACCGCGGCATCGACGTCGGCCCGCGACCAGATCTGGCTGAAGTGCACGCCGCGCGAGTCGCCGTAGTTCGTGGAAAAGCTGTTGCCGACCTGGCTGCGCGCGGTCCAGCCCGAATCGGTGATGGTCTTCGTGCCGTCGGCCTGGACCATGTTCTGGATCTCGGGGATCTCCGATTCGTCGTTGGCGCGCGCCACCCAGACGCAGGCGCCGACTTCCGGAATCGTCTGCATGTGCGCGGCCAGCTTCACCCACACCGGCGGCGTGCCGGGCGGATCGGTGGCGAAGCGCACGTACACGCCCTTGGCGTGCAGGCGCTTGTGCACGCCCTGGCTGTCCTCCAGCCAGTTGCGCCCGAGGCTGAAATCGTCGGGGATGTAGTACGGCCAGTGCTGCACCGCGTCCGCGCCCTCCGGCGAAGCGACGTGGGCCAGCACCACGCCCTGCTGGGTGTCCTGCAGGCCGCTGGCGGCGACCAGGCCGGCAGCCGGCGTCGCCGAGAAATGATTGTTGTACTCGCCGTCGAGCACCGACTCGTGCTGCACCTGGGTGAGCACGAAGTCGACGCCGTCCAGCTCGGGCCGCACGTCCGCCATGTCGGTTTCCATGCGGAAGCGATGGCCCACGCGCAGCAGCGGACAGACGCTCGCCCCGCTGAACTGCCGGTTCCCGCTGTGGATCGCCGACTCGGTGGCCTGCGCGAACTCGCGCACCTGGGTGGTGCTGAAGCCGTACTGCACCACCTTGTGCTGGCGGAACGGCAGGTCGCCGGTGTCGGGCCGGCTGTCGGCGCGGAAGGTGGTGAAGCTGGCCAGCGGGTCGCCGGGCTGCGCCACGTCCCAGGCTTCGGTCTGCAGGGTGAAGAGGCCCTGCACGCCGCTGACGCCCAGCGACTGCTGGTAGCTGTACTGCGACACCACGTCGCCCTGGTGCATGCCCAGCGCGTCGGTCGATGTCCAGGTGTAACGCAGCGCGGTGTCGCCTGGGATCGCCGGCGGATAGGTCGGCCGGTTGTCGAACACCATCACGTGGCGGTCGGCCTCGTGGCGGAAGTAGTAGTAGACGTGGGCCTTCGACATCAGCCGGCGCAGGAAGTCGAGGTCGGTCTCGCCGGCCTGGAACCAGTCCTGCACGCGGCAGGTCGCGAGGTTGTCGCTGCCCTTGAGGCCCGAGAACGAGGCTTCGACGCCGTGCTCGCGGCACAGCTGTTCCAGCACGTCGCACAGGCTCTTCTGGGTGAACACGCGGTAGCGGTTGGTCAGGCCCATGCGCCACGCCGACGGCCGCATGGTGATGCGGTACACGCCGGGCAGCTCGATCGCCAGCGCCGCGACGATGCCGTTGAACAGCGCGAACGCGCCCTTCGGCCCGGTCCCGTCCAGCGCCTGGCGGAACGCGAGGTGGCCGGCGTCGCGGTCGCTGAAGGGCGTGGTGCCGATGCCGACGGTGACCGGCCGGCCGATCACCGTCGAGAAATCCAGCGCGACGCCGTCGGCCGCGGTGTCGCCGTGCAGCTCCAGCTGGTACTCGAACAGGTCCGACACGCTCTCCTGGCCCTGGAAGCGCTCGAGGCTGAAAGCGTTCTCGCCGAGCACCTTGCCCTGCGGCATCGCGATGCGGCAGTGCTGGTAGAGCAGCGGCTGGTCGACCAGTTCGATCGCGGAACCGGCGATGGGGTCGTCGATGGCGGCGTTGTCGAGCATGGTCATGCGGCCTCCCCTGCGCGACCATCGAAGGCCGGCACCGCGAAGCGCACGTGCGGCGCGGCGGGCCGGCCCAGCCAGGCGGTCTGGCCGAGGCGCAGGCCGACCGCGCCGGCTGCCGGCATGCCGCGCAGCACCGGCGGCGGCACGGTCCCGGCATCGACCGCGATGTCCACGTCGCAGTCGAACCTGCGGTCGAGCAGCAGGCGGATCATCGATACCAGGCCGCGATGGCCCTCCGCCGGCCAGCGTTCGCCCGGTCGCTGCGCGCGCAGCGGCAGCAAGGCGCACAGGCGCTCGAACGATACGAAGCCGACATCGAGCGCGACCGCGGCGCGTGCATCCCAGGTGGTGCGCCCCAGCAGCGTGCCGTCGCCGAGGCGATGGCCGCAGCGGCCCAGGCAGAGGCGGTCGCGCAACTCCAGCGGGCGCCAGCGCCCGACCAGCATGCGCAGCCTGCACGGCACGCCGAGGTAGGCGCCGAGGATCTGCGCGACCACTGCGCCGCTCTTGCGCGTGTTGATCATCAGGCCGGCCAGGCCCAGCCAGGCGCGCATCGGCAGCGGCACCTGCGCCTGCTGCGCCTTCAGGCCCAGGCCCATCAGCGCGGCCAGCTGCGTGGCGTAGCGGGTCGATGCGGGCGGCGCCGGGTCGAGCGCACGCACCGCGCTGCTCTTGAGATCGTGGCGCAGCACGTGCAGGCGCTGGTTGAACACGTCGAGGAACCGGGCCATGGCGTGGCCGCCGACACGCTCCTGTTCGCGCACCCAGTCCAGGAAGGGTTCGGGCAGCGGCCCCAGTTCGCTGGCGACACAGTAGTTCGGCGTGCGCAGTTCCACGCGCACCGGCATCTCGCCGCGCTCGCGCATGGCCAAGCGGAAGGCCGGCATCGGCGGGGCCTTCGACAGTCGCGTGATCTCGTGGCCCGGGAAGGCCGCGCCGAGATCCGCGCGGAAGCGCAGGCGCGCATCGACCGGCCACGGGCCTTCGCTGCGGTGCCGGAGCAGCCGCACGAGCTGATGGACGTCGAAGCGGGCGTACTGCCCGACGACGGCACCGATCAGAGAAGGACCTGGTTGCCCGCCAGCGGTGGCCATTCCTTGAGAACTCCCTTGACGTCAGGCATGCGCAGGCGCACCTGCACCACCGTGTTCACGGCGGCGTAGAGCGCGAAGAAATGTCGGAGCACGGCGCAGAACAGCACCGCGCTGGTGTCTTCGAACCGGGTGTGATCCAGGGTCACGTCGATCTCCACGCCCTGCACGTAGCCGCGCCGCCCGGGTTCGCCGTGCCAGCGCACCAGCGGACGCGGGTCGATCGCGAGGATGCCGTCGATCGCGCGATGACCCAGCGTGCTGCTCGGGCCGACGTGCTGGCGCAGGATGTCCTTGAGCGCGGCCATCGCGTGCGGACCGCTGGACAGCGACAGGTGGTTCAGCGCCAGCTGCGACACCAGCAGCCACGGCCGCGAGCCGGTCATCGGCGGCGTCTGGTGCGCGGTCGGCTTGCCCAGCACGCGCGTGGTCGCGATCGGCGATGCGCCTTCGACCTGCAGCTGGTCGCCCACGCGCAGTCGCTCGGGCATGCGCCGGTTGGTGCACAGCGCGCTGCCGCCGATCACGTCGTCGGCCGGATCGGTCAGGCTGAACTGCGCGTCGAGGAAGGACACGAACAGCTCGGTGCCGCCGATCCGCGCGCGCTGGCTGGCTTCGCGGCGGGTGATGTAGAAGTAGTCCTGGCCTTCGATGTGCTGGAAGTCGTCCATGGCGAAGTACGGCACCAGCAGGCGCGGCGCCGAGCCGGCGCGCACCGCGTTGAGACGTTCGATCCTGTAGATCTCGCAGTTCGCGTGCTGGCCGATGTCGCCGGTCAGCCGGTACTCGTAGCGGGTGTGGTCGAGGTTCAGCGGATCGATGCGCTGCGGATACAGGTTCACCAGCGGCACGCAGTTGGTCATCAGCACCGACGGCGCCAGGCGCAGCGCCGGGTTCGGCGGCACGTCGAGCATGAACAGCAGGTCCAGCGTGTCTTCCGCGTGCAGCAGATCCAGCGTTTCGATCTCGAAGAACAGGAACTTCTCGGGAAACGCGAAATACTCCTGCAGGATGCGGAACGCCGGGTGCGCCTGCGGATGCGCGGGCAGCGCGGCCTCGTCGTCCTCGAAGCCCAGCCAGCGCAGGTGCTCGGTCGGCAGGCGCCGGCAGGTCGCGCCCGGGCCCGGCGCTTCGACCACGGCCAGGCCGCGCAGGTGCGCGCCGAGCAACTGGTGCAGCGCGTGCGCCGGCCCGCCTTCCGGGTTGAGATGGAAACGCAGCCGCGTCGGCTGCAGCTGCTTGAGCAGGGTCCGCCCGTTCTTGCGCAGGCTCACGCGCAGCACGCTGCGGGTGTCCTGGTCGGTCGCCAGCTGCGGGTAATCCTTGGGCGAGACGATGGCCAGGTCGACCACGTCCAGCGGCCACAGCGCGGTGTCGAAACAGGTGCGGAACCGGCAGGTCGCGCTGCCGCCGCCATCGATCGGCACCGATGCGACCACGCTGCGCCCGCGTTCGACGCGGCCCACGCCGTCGGGCTGCACGGCCATGTGCGCGACCATCATCGACGGCAGCGGCGCGGCCAGGTGCGGATACAGGTCGGCGAGCAGCGCGTTCGGCAGCTCGGCCTGGTCGAGGTCGAGCTGGTGGCGCAGGCGGCCGGTGAGGTAGGCGAACGACTGCATCAGCAGTTCGACCTGCGGATCCTGCGAGCGGCCGCGATGCAGGCCGAGCATGCCCGCCTGCGCAGGGTGGTCTGCGGCGAACTCGCTCGCCTCCTCGCGCAGCGCGGTCAGTTCCTGCTGGTAGGCATCCTTCAGCCGTTCGACGCCGGTGCGCATGGTCGTCGGCCTCCGGCTCAGAAGGGCGCCGCCACGCAGACATTGCGCGGCTGGTCTTCATTCGGGAACACGGCGCTCACCACCAGCCGCCAGGGAGACAGCGCATCGCTCGTGCGCTCGGTCTCGACGCGCACCTCGCGCAGTCGCGGTTCGTGGCGAACGATCGCCTCGCGCAGCGCATGCGCGTAGGCGTCGATCATGCCGATCGCGTTCGCGCCCATCGTCACCACAGACGGCATGCCCCACGGCACCGCGGGGATGCCCTGCCCGACCAGGCGGCCGGTGGCGGCGATGCGCTGGATCTGGGCCACGATCGCCGCGTTCTGGTCGAACGGCTCCTGCCGGCCGTCCAGGCCGCGCGGCAGTGTGCTGAGGCGTTCGAACAGGAACTGCATGCTGACTCCACGGCAAGGCGCGCGACGAAAGCGTCGCGCCGGCGCACGCGCATCGCGCCGGCGCGGGACCGAAACGATCAGGTGAAGCTGTTGGCGATCGGCCGGTTGTGCATGACGCTCCAGCCGGCGTGGACGTTGCCGGGCGTGCTCATGTCGACATCCTGGATGGTGTAGGTCCAGAGGATCTCGGTGAAGCTGATCTTGAACTGCTCGGTCGGCATGTCGTTGGGATGCGACTGGAACTGGATCTCGCTGATGATCGCGTCGCGCAGCGCGAGGGTCATGATGTTCGCGGTCTTGTCGCCGCTGTTGCGCGCGATGTAGATCTTGGTCGGGTTGTCCTTGCCCGCGCCCAGCGGCGCGGCGCGCAGGCAGATGTCGTACAGCTTGACCGAGGTCTGGTCGACGTACTTCACGCAGGTGAACTCGGTGATCACCGGCCTGCCGGACGTGCGCGCCTTGTTGCTCACGTCGGTGGTGATCTGCTGCTTCATGCCGTGGTGGATGGAGACCAGTTCCATGCACTTGCCGAAGTCGAGGATGTCCTGGCGCCAGACGTTGTCGATATGGGTCGAACTGGTCTCGCCGATGAGGTCCGGGTTGCCCGGTTGCAGAAGGATGAGGTCCATGGATGCCTGCCCTGGTGTTGTTGGGTGCGTCGGGATGTGCGTCGGATGTGCGGGGCGCGGGGCGGCGGTTCACGCGCCGCCCCGGGCATCACTTCGGAAGGTCGGCCACCAGCCGGATCGAGGTCGTCAGTTCCTCGAGCTGAAAGTGCGGCTTGAGGAAGACCGTGGCCTTGTACGCGCCGGGTTCGCCGGGCACGTCGACCACCACGATCGAGGCCTCGCGCAGCGGGAACGCCGACTTCACTTCCTGCGAAGCGTTGTCGTCGAGCAGCACGTACTGCGAGATCCAGGTGTTGAGGAAGGACTCGACGTTGCCGCGGGTGAGGAAGCCGCCGACCTTCTCGCGCACGATCACCTTGATGTAGTGCGCGAAGCGCGAGGCCGCGAGGATGTACGGCAGGCGCGAGGACAGCGCCGCGTTGGCGTTGGCGTCGGCGTTGATGTACTTCTTCGGCTTGTTGGTGGTCTGGCCGCCGAAGAACGCGGCCTTGCCGGTGCCCTTGCAGTGGCAGAGCGAGATGAAGCCCAGGTCGTTCAGCTCCTTCTCGCGGCGGTCGGTGATCGCCACCTCGGTCGGGCAGAACAGTTCCTTGATGCCGTCGTCGCCGCCGCTGCGGAAGGTGTAGATCGGCAGGCCTTCGACCAGGCCGCCGCCTTCCACGCCGCGGATCGCGGCGGTCCAGCTGTAGATCGAGAAGGCATTGGTGATGCGCTCGGCCAGGAAGTACGCGGCGTTGCCCCAGAGGAAATTGGCGTTGTCGGGCAGGCCGGCATCGGACAAGACCGACTCGTCGTAGTTGAAGCCGTCCGCCGGCAGGGTCTTCTCGCCGTACGGCAGGCGCAGCATCGCGCGCGGCAGCACCAGCGAGACATAGCGCGAATCCTCGCTGTTGCGGAAGTCGCCCCACTGCGCCAGGTCCGCGCCTTCGAACACCTTCGACAGTTCGCGCGGCTTGGCCAGGTCGGCGAAGCCCGACAGGCCGAACATCTCCGGCGACGCGGCGGCGATGAACGGCGCGTGCGCGGCGGCGGCGACGCCGGACATGGCTTCGATGAAGCCCATGTGCGACGCCGACGGACCGAACTCGTAGCCGCCGATCAGCAGGCTGTAGGGCGAGCCGCCGTAGGTGCCGTACTCGGCTTCGTAGATCAGCTTGAACAGCCGGCTCTGGTCGAACTCGACCGCCTTCGACAGGTCGTCCTGCAGTTCCTTCAGCGTGGCGTTGAACACGCGCAGCTTCAGCTGCGGACCGGTTTCCGAACGCGACACCAGGTAGTACAGCGCGCGCCAGGTCGACTCCATCTCCTTGAAGCGCGCGCTGTGCATGACCAGCGACAGCTGCTTGCTGAGCGCCTTGTCGATGGCGGCGACCGCGTGGTCGATCGACAGCGCGGCGCCCTGGCCCTTGCCGCCTTCGGCGGTGATCACCGGCACGACATGGACCTCGAAGGCCTTGGCCAGCGTCGCCTTGAACGCATCGTCCTTGTCGGGGAAACCCGCGTCGAGCTTGGTGCCGACATCGGCCGACCAGGCGCCGCCGGTTTCGACCGCGGTCACCGCGTCTTCCAGCGCCCTGGCGGCGTTGTCGTGGACTTCGGCGCGGGCCTGGGCATCGCGCAGTGCCTTGCGCTGTTCGAAGACCTCGTTCAGCACCCCGACCTTGCGCACGACCGCGATCGGATCGAAGTCGGAGATCGATTCGAACACCACCACTTCGCCCGCGAGCTTGTCCTTGCCGCCGGGCAGGACATTGTCCACGTCCTTGAGTTCCACGCGGGGCATGCTCTGCCTGAGCACCTCGTTGAAGTTGTCGCGGTCGATGTCGACGATCCGGCGCTCCTTCATCTCCACCGGCACGGGGGCCGCGGCTTCGGGATCGTGGTCGCCGCTCAGGTCCGCGAAGATGCCGACGATGAAGGGCAGCTCGCGCTTCTCGATGGCACCGTTGGTGTGGACGTCATACGTGATTCGCACACGGGGAGGACGCACCCGCAGCAACTTTTTTTGCGCGCTTTCGCTCATTCGCTTGGCCCCACAGGGTTGGTTGGTCGTTCCTTGCGCCCGCGCCGCGATGCTGTCGCGGCCACCGGGCATTCGCTGCCCTGCGTGTCCATGTCGCGACCGTCGCGACCGCACCCACGTGCAAGGCTTCGGCAGTGACATAAACAAGTTGCGTGCCAAGTCGCGCAGACCATGCAAGTCGCTGATTCCCAACACATGTCGCCTCGTCGCCATCAAGGCGGCACGAGGCGTCGCGCCATCCGACCGAATGCGCATCGATCGCCGATGACGCATGGAAATGCTGCAAAACAAGCGCAATCAACGACCATCGCATGCGGGATCCGCGACGCCGGGCCGTCGCTTGCGAAGCGGGTGGAATTTCACCCGGCAGGGTCGGAATCCACCCGCAGACCGGCTCGCGCGAATACGCCGCGCCCCTGCGGAAACGACGACGCCGCGCGATGCGCGGCGTCGGAAACAGTACGAGCGGGCGGAGATGCGTTTGTCGCAGCCCAGGGTCTGTCAGAAACTGCGTCGTCCGGATCGGATCGTGCCGGTGTTCCCATCATGGATCTGGTAATGCAGGCGCGAACTGCCATCCGGCTTGTTCCTGATCATGACGAACGCCTGACGACCGTTCGGATAGTCCGTCCGTCCGAACGTCGGGCCATGCGCCGACAGCGTGTTGTCCAGGGTCACACCGTCCGTATGCGGCCGGATGTGCAGGAAAGCGCCGCCCTGGCGGGTGACCGAACATCCGCTGAGCTGGGTCGTGACGGTGATGGATTCCTCGCGTCGGTTGAGATTCCGGTTGCGCACGCGCCCATGCGAAAACCCGGGCACGGTCTGTTCGCTCGGCTTTCCGGATTGCCTGCCCCGCCCCGTCATCAGGTCGTCCGACGATTGCAGCATCGGCAGGAAGGCCGCGCTGAAATCCTGGCCGACCTGCACGCTGCCATGCACCCCCTGATGCTGCAGCGCGTCGCTGGACTTGATCAACTGCAGGTGCGCGCGCGGCGTGCGGGACGTGCCGGAAGCATCGGTGATCCGATCCAGCTGCGGGAAGCTGGACGTGGCACCGGTGATCGTCCGGAACTGGAACTGCGTCGCGGTGCTGGACATGCCGCCGGGATCATCCGGTGCCTGGATCATGCTCTGCACCGCGTACTTCCTGAGGAATGCGGACGGATGTTCCTTGAACAGCGCTTCTGGCGACAGGTGGCCGTACTGCAGATGACGACCCGCATCGATCATCTTCGGCTGGCCGAGCGACTTGCCTGTCTGCTTGATCGTCTTGCCGACATCCTCGCGGCTCGTCGTTTCGTACAGCTTCGCCGCGCCCATCACCGCCAGGTTTCGCAGCGGCGCACTCGGCAGCGTGTACAGCGACGCACCGCCGATGGCCATGCGTGCCGCGCCCTTGGCCATGCCAGTCCAGGTCCCGCCCTGGCCGCTGTTGCGGTAGATCTCGCTGGCACCATCGACCACCTGCGAGGCGCCGGTGGCGTGGTAGGCCATGGTCGCCGTGGTCTTCAGCGCCGAGGCGATCCTGTCGAAATAGCTCATGGCGTTCCTCCGAACGGGATGTCAGGCCGGTGATGCCGGAAGCGCATGTCAGAAGAACCTGCGATGGTGATCCACGGTGTCGTCGCCCACCTGCCGGCTGCTCGACAGCCTGGACCCCTTCTGGTTGGTCGTGAACAGGCCAGCGGCGTTTCGCTTGCCGATTTTCTCGTCCTTCATCATGTCCTGGTAACCGAAGGTCTCGTAGGCCTTGAGCAGCCGTTCACCGCGCTGGGTCGGCTGCAGCCTGCTGTCCAGCGGCATGTCGAAGCCGGTGCTGACCCGCGAGTTGCCCGAGCCGTGGCCCAGGCGCAGGTTGCCGGTCGAATCGAAGGTGTGCTTCATGTACTGCTTGTAGGCGTTGACATTGCCGCCCTCGAACGCCTTGAGCAGGTCCTTCGACATCGCGTTGCGCTTGGCCACGAAGGCCTGCTGCGGCGTCATGTTGCTGGTGTCGACGACCTTGCCGTAGCCCTCGCCACCGGTCTCCTCGCGCATGATCTCCCGCGCGAAACCGCGCATGCGCCCGATCGCGGCCGCCTGGTGCATCGGGCTGACGGTCGACACGAACTCCAGCGTCGCCCGGTTCAGCGCATGCTGTCCGGTACCGCTGGCGATGATGTGGTTGATCGAGGTCGGCCCGGGGTCGCGCCCCTGCTGCACCGCGCGTTCCTGCACGGTCAGGCCGCGCCCCATGCCGACGGCGGCCTGCACGTAGGTGTTTCGGTTCGCGTCGTACTGGGTGTAGCGCGAGGTGACCTTCCGCTCGTTGTAGTGGGCGTGCAGGGCGCCGCGTTCGATCGGGCTGAAGCCGATGCCCGGCCCGTACTTCACCTGATGGCTCAGCTGGCCACCGGTGGGTCGGCCGGTGTCGTAGTGGTACGGCGATGTCGATGGCGTCTGGCCAACGCTGGTCATCTGCACCTTGGTGCCGACGCGCGGGCCGGATTGATCGTCGTCGGTGCGCTTGCGCTTGTTGTTCATGCGGGAAAGGTCTCGTGCCTGCTGGTGTCACCCTTGGCGACTGCGGCTTCTCGGCGAATCATTCGTTCTTCCTTCCATTCTTTTCGCGATCTTTTTCAACGCTGATCTTCGACGACTCCAGCGTCCCCGGGTACGATTTCTTCCCGACGTAGCTCGTCGCCATCTCGATCCAATTTCTTCCCTCGAATATCTTCGGAGATTTTCCGCTGATCTCCTTCGACACGATATCCTGTTTTTTGAAAGCCAGCGCCTCCGACCACAGGCGATGTTCCGGTTTCATGAGAGAGAGTTCGCCGCTGAGGTCCTGACGCGCATGCTCCAGTTCATGCGGCAGGGAATCCAGCCACTTGCTGTCATTGACCACCACCTTCTTCAAGCTCGGGTTGTAGTGGGGCTTTTCCCCGGGAGACAGCATGACGCTGAGCTTCTTCTGATTGGAAAGCATGACGCGCGAAATGTTGCCAACCGAGAAATCCGGATCGTGATAACCGTCGCCGAATTTTCTTTTGTGAAAGTCGTAGGCTTTGCCGATGACCTTGTCGACCCGCTTGTCCAGGAACTGCTCGACCTCCTTCTCGAGTTTCACGAAGCTTTTCGATTTCGCAGAAAGATTCTGCGACATTTCCTTGGTGTGCGAATCGTAATGGATGCGAAGAAGCTGCTTCCCCATCGGCTTCAAGTCCTTGAAATCCGGCTTCTTCTGCACCGGAATTTCGACCTCCTTCATCGAGAACCCTTCGCCGTGAACCATTTTCGAGAGCTCTTTTCCCTTGCCGACGTCCACGGAGTGGAACTTTGGCAGGGAAATCTTCTCCATGCCTTTGAGCAGGAATTTCTTTGCCAGATCCTTCATTCCACGGCCCTCCCTGAGCCTGTCAATCCATCAAGGGCATCGGAGTCGAGAATGGGCACCGCGACCCGCGTTTCCGACCCCATGCGCTCGAACAGGCCGCGCAGGGCCTCGGCGCTGTGCCAGCGGCCCTGCGGCGGGCCGAGCCGGTACAGCAGTTCGTCGTCGTGCGGTGGCGCCGGCCGGAAATCCAGCGCCTCGAATCCCATCCGTGCCAGTGCGCGCCGCGACGGTACGTTGTCCTCGAACACCTTCGCGTAGCAGGCACGCATGCCGCGGTGTTCGAAGGCATCCGCCAGCAGCAGGCGCACCGCCGCCGGTCCCAGGCCCTGGCCCTGGAAATCGCGGCCGATCCAGTAGTAGAAGAACCCCAGGTCGTCGTGCATCGTCAGGCTGACGCTGCCGACGAAGCCCCAGTGGCGATGGAGCACCGCATACAGGCGCTGGTCGCCGTAGCCCCAGCACTCGTCCAGCCAGCGATGCCAGGCCCCGTCGTCGCGGAACGTGGGCAGGCAGCACAGCCGCGCGATGCCCGGATCCCAGTACTGCCAGGCGACATCGGCGCAGTGGTGGTGTCCCAGCGGCTCCAGGCGCAGCGTGGCGTCTTCGATCGGCGGTACGCGGTCGAGGAATGCCTGCCATTCCCGGCAGGCGCGATGCAGTTCGACCGCCCAGGCCGCATCCGGGCGCAGCAGCAGGACGCGCCGGCATGCGGCGATCGCGGCCACCGGATCGCCCGATCGGAAGCGCGCGATCGCGACCAGCCGCGACACCCACTCGGGTCGATCGTCGTCTTCCGGGGTCGCGTCGGCGACCGCGAGCAGCAGCGGCCAGTCCGCCCATTCGGCCAGCAGCGTCGCCCAGGCGTCGCGTACCCCGGCCGGCAAGGCCCAGGCGCGACGCGCCACCTCGCGCATGCCTGCGAGCCACGGCGTGCGCGCGCAGGCGCTCAGGGCGGCGCACTGCCCCAGCAGGTCGGGCAATCGCGCGCCGAAGGCCTGCGGCGACCAAGCCAAGGCCTGCAGCGCGGCCAGCGATGCCGGCAGTGCCTCGGCATCGACCGCACGCAAGCCAGGACGCGCGTCGTCCACCGCGGGTGCATGCACGCTCAGTCCCCCATGTCCTTCACCGGATAGCGCACCGCAGCGAGACTGCGCTTGACGCGCTCCTCGTCGTCGTCGGGCGAACTGCGGAGGTGATGCTGCGAGCCGAACGGAAAGGTGACGCCGTTGCCCTGGTAGCCGGTAACGGTGAGGTTCTGGAAACCCAGGCCATGGAAGGCCCGCGCCACTTCCGGCACGAGATAGCCGGAATGCTGGGTGTCCTTCACCGGATCCTTGATGGTCTCGTCCAGCGCGGGCACGCCCTGGCAGGCGGTCAGGCGCACATCCATCATGTCCGTGGGCAGGCCCGCGTCGCGCAGATGCTTCGCGAGTTTCTTCGCGCTGAGGCTGCCGCCCTGACCGTCCGAACGCGCGAACAGTCGGTTCTTTCCGGGCGCGCCGTGGCCCAGCACGTAGAGCTTGTCTCCCGACGAATACGGCGTGTCGCCGCCCTGCAGGAACCTGAGCGGCGGATCGGGGAACAGGTCCGGGTAGATGCCGGGACTGGTGTTCTTCACCTTGGTTTCGAACAAGGCCTCGTGCCGGGGCTGGAGCGTGCTCAGCCGCGCCTGGTGAACCAGCGCGTCGTTGCCGATCATCATGTTGTTGAACTGGTGGTCTTCGCGTGCGTCGCGGCGCGCGTTGCGCGTATCGAGCGCAGTCGCGCCCGGCGTATCCACCGACGCGCGGATCGCGGCGAGGAAATCCGCATCGGTCCGTTGCCTGCGGGCCTGCACGCCGCCCAGCACCTGCTGCGATTGGCCGATCTGTGCGCCCCATACGTTCAGCGTCGTCTGTCGCAGTTGCTCCAGCTTGTCCGCCATCTCGTGATTCGGCGCGATCAATCCCATCGGCGCCTTCCTGCTCGTGAGCCGGGCCATGTTCTCGCCCATCGCGGAATCCAGCGCCTGCGCGCCGCCGAAGGGCGTGTACATGTAACCGCGGCGCGAACGCTTGCCCTGGTCGCTCATCGTGATGCGTCCTCCGGTTGGGCCGCGCGCGGCGCGGCGGGCGCGTGCGGACACGACAGGGCGGTGGCGGCGCGCTTCATACCTGGTCCTGCACGCTGGGATTGACGGGTGGCTGCACCACCGGTTGCGAAGCGCTGCCGCTGCCGGCCCATGCACTGGCCGCACCGAACACGCTGGCGGAGGCCCACATGACTCCGGACGCCAGTCCGAACGAATAGGCGCGCGGATCGTGTTCGTTCTGCTCGGCGAAATAGGTCGACGCGATGCCTGCCGCGCCAGCACCCGCATTGAGCAGGCCGCTGGCCGCTTGCAGGCCGCCCGACACCTTCTTCCATCCGCTGGACTTGGCATCGCGCATCGTCTGCACGCCCTGGTACATCGCGCCGAGGCCGGCAGCGACCCAGGCGCTGTTGCTCGCGTACGAGGCATAGCTGGTCCAGCTGTGGCTGCCCTGCCCGTCCGCGACCGTCGCGCTCATGCTGGCGAGGCCCGCACCGATGTTCGCGACATCGGTCAACACCTGCGGCACCGTGCTCTGCCCCTTGTTGGCCACGAGACTAGAGGCGCCCGAGGCGGCCCACAGCCCGCCACTGAGCATGCCGCGCGTGTAGGGGTGGTTGGTCGTCGTGTTGACGACATCGGAAATGCTCAGGCCGGCGGCCGCCATGTCGGTGGTCGGCGCCGCCACGGCCGCCGTCGCTTTCGCCGCCTTGGCGACCGTCGTGGACGACGGCATCGCCGACAGCACGCGGCTCGCCAGCGACGGCGTCGCGACCTGCGCCGGCTGCAGCAGCGGACGCGACGGATCATCCACCTGCACCTGCACGGACGTCGAGACCGCCATCGGACTCAGTTGCGATCCGGACCGCGAGCGTGGCGGCGTGTTCGGCATCGAGGACAGCCCGGACTGCGCGACGCGCGGCGGACTGCTCGACTGGGGCGAAAGGTCGTGCCCGCCACTGTCCTTGCGGGGACTCTCCATGCGAACTCCTTGGGGGACGGATCGAATCCTCATCCCGCTCAAGCAAATCGCGGGCCACCACCCCCCAGGCGCACAACACCTTGATTCATCGGATCTTTCTTGGTGAAGCAGCCGCCCCCCCCCGGAAGGCCCGGGTGATTTTCCACTCACCCCGGCCTTCGCTCCCGTCAGCCCGCCGCATCTCCGCGCGCCCGCCGCCACACCACGTTGTGGCCGATGCGCAGCGGCTCGATCGCGCCCTCGGCGTGCAGCTGCTCCAGCGCGACTTCGGTCACCACCTGCGATTCCGGATACCCGGGCCAGTCGATCCACCAGCGGTGGATGCCGTCCAGCGTGTCGGCGGCATCGGGCCGCGCCGCGAGGAATCTCCGGATGGCGTCCTTGGCGAATTCGATCAGTCCCCGATCCATGCGCAGCCGTCGAGTGTGGGAAGACGGGACATCCTACGTCAGGCCAACTGGCCTTCGCCGCCCAGACGGTACTTGCGCACCAGCTTGCCGAAGGCGCTGCGCTCCTGGTTCGACAGGCGCGCGGCCTGCGAGATGTTGCCCCCGGCACGCGCCAGCATCTCGCGCACGTAGGTGCGCTCGAACTCGGCGACCGCCCGCGCCTTCGCGTCCTTGAACGGCGCGCAAGACGCCTCGGACGTCGCCTGCCTGGGCGCCGGCATGGCTGCGGACATGTCGTCCGGCATCCCGACCGGCTCGGCCACCACCACACCCGCCGCCGTGGCGATGTCGCCGGGCATCAGCTCCTCGCGCGCTTCGCGCAGGCGCAGGGCCTCCTCGTCGCACATCAGGAATTCGCGATGGATCACGTTCTCCAGTTCGCGCACGTTGCCCGGCCAGGCGTAGCGGCGGATGAAGTCCTCGCCCTCCGCATGCAGGTGCCGGGGCTGGGTGCGGTACTGGTGGCTCAGGCGCTTGAGGATGCCGTGCGCGAGCAGCACGCCGTCGCCGGGGCGTTCGCGCAGCGCCGGCATGCGCAGCGACAGCACGCGCAGGCGATACAGCAGGTCCTGACGGAACCGGCGCTCGCGGGCCATCGCGTCGAGGTCGGCATTGCTGGCGACCAGCACGCGCAGGTCCACCTGCAGCAGCCCGCCGCCGCCGACACGGCGATAGGTGCGGTCCTGCAGGAAGCGCAGCAGCGCGGCCTGCGCCTTCGGCGTCAGCGCATCGATTTCGTCGAGGAAGATCGTGCCGCCGGCCGCCTGGCCGATCAGGCCGACCGACGCGGTCTTGGCATCGGTGAAGGCGCCGCGCTCGTGGCCGAACAGTTCGCTCTCGACCAGCGATTCGGCCAGCGCGCCGCAGTTCACCGGCACGAAGGGCTTGTGCGCGCGTTCGCTGAGATAGTGGATGGCGCGCGCCGCGACCTCCTTGCCGGTGCCGGTCTCGCCCGCGATCAGCACCGTGGCATCGATCGACGCCATGCGATGGATCTGCGTCACCACCTTCCTGAACCGGGGCGACGCACCGACGAGGTCGAACCGCGAATTCGCATCCATGTCCCTGCTCCGATCACATGCCGATCACTTGCTCCGAACGATCCCCGCGACGCGCATGTCCACGCCCCGCCATCGGGCCTCGTCATGCAGGGAGCATGCATGCGCAAGGGTGCGCACACGCCTGCACACGCCGGGAACCGCGCCCGGCGGCACCTTCGGAATCGGTGAAGCGACGTGGTGCAGCATCGAATCCCCCCTGACATCCCTGTGTCGCGGGCGACAGATCGCCCGTCGCGATGCGCCCGCATCGCCATTGCAGTCTGCGTCGCGTGCAGGACGGCTGCGGTATCAGTCCAGGATCAGATGCGCGGTGCGCGGCCCCCGACCCGAGCCGCCAGAGTAAGCACGCCGGGTCGGCAGCGGCAAGCGAAGTTCGTCTCGAAAATGCCCGCGAGCGCGGGAAAACGCGTGTCGGCCGAACGCACGAAGGCCACCCGGAGGTGGCCTTCGACCGATCGAATCGGAGATCTGGTGCCGGAAACAGGAGTCGAACCTGCGACCTACGCATTACGAATGCGCCGCTCTACCAACTGAGCTATTCCGGCGGTGTCGTGCCGGGACATCGCGGTCGCGGCAGGGACGTGATTCTAGGGTTTCGGGGGAGGCCCGGTCAATCGACCAGGCGCAGGCGCAGTTCCTTGGGCAGGGCGAAGACCATGTCCTCGGGTTCGCCGTCCAGCTCGCGCAGGCTGCTGGCGCCCAGTTCGCGCAGGCGGGCGATCACCCCCTGCACCAGCACGTCCGGCGCCGACGCACCGGCGGTCACGCCGATGTGGCGGCGGCCTTCCACCCAGCGCGGGTCGATCTCGTCGGCGCCGTCGATCAGGTAGGCCTCCACGCCCTCGCGCTCGGCCAGCTCGCGCAGGCGGTTGGAGTTCGAGCTGTTCGGCGAGCCGACCACCAGCACCAGGTCGCAGTGCTCGGCCAGTTCGCGCACGGCGTCCTGGCGGTTCTGGGTGGCGTAGCAGATGTCGTCGTTGCGCGGCCCGTGCATCTTCGGAAACTTCGTGCGCAGGGCTTCGATGATGCCCCGGGTATCGTCCACCGACAGCGTGGTCTGGGTCGTGTAGGCCAGGTTCTCGGGCTGGCCCACCTCGAGCCGCGCGACATCGTCGATGTCCTCGACCAGATGGATGCGGCCGACGCCGGCCTCGGCCTGCCACTGGCCCATGGTGCCCTCGACCTCGGGATGGCCGGCGTGGCCGACCAGGATCACGTCGCGGCCGGCGCGACAGTGGCGCGCGACTTCCAGATGCACCTTGGTCACCAGCGGGCAGGTGGCGTCGAACACCTTCAGGCCGCGGCGCTCGGCCTCGGTGCGCACCGCCTGCGACACGCCGTGGGCGCTGAAGATCACCGTGGCGTTGTCCGGCACCTCGTCGAGTTCCTCGACGAAGATCGCACCGCGCTTGCGCAGGTCCTCGACGACGAAGCGGTTGTGCACGACCTCGTGGCGCACGTAGATCGGCGCGCCCAGGGTTTCGATGGCGCGCTTGACGATCTCGATCGCGCGGTCGACGCCGGCGCAGAAGCCGCGCGGGTTGGCGAGGATGATGTCCATCAGTCTGCCTTCTTCGTCGCCGGGGACGGATGCTTGCCGAACACGCCGAACGCCACCAGCGCGATCGCGCCGCAGACGATGGCCGAGTCGGCGATGTTGAACGACGGGTAGTAGTAGACGTCCTTCCAGTGCCACTGGATGAAGTCGACCACGTGGCCGTGCATGAAACGGTCGATCAGGTTGCCCAGCGCCCCGCCGATGACCAGCGAGAACGGCAGCGCGTTGCGCCAGTCGCCGCGCGCGGTGCGCGACAGCCAGAACGCGAGCAGGCCGCTGATGCCGATCGCCAGGACCGCGAAGACATACTTCTGCCAGCCGCCGGCATCGGCGAGGAAGCTGAAGGCCGCGCCGGTGTTGTAGCTGCGGTACCAGTTCCAGAAACCGTCGATCACGACCACCGGCTGATATTCCGGCAGGCTGGTCAGCACCCAGTGCTTCGACCACTGGTCGAGGCCGATCACGACCACCGACAGCAGCAGCCAGACCAGGGCGTTGGGTTTGGGGGAGGACGTCATTTCATTGCATCTCGTCTTGCCCCCTCCCCCGCGTCGCGGGGAAGGGTCGGGGTGGGGCCGTGACCACTGTAGGAGCGACGCAAGTCGCGACGCTCCTTCGATGCCACGGTCGCGACTCGCGTCGCTCCTACATCACATCAGAACCATTGCCGCACTTCGCCCGGACCTTCGACATTGCTCACGCAACGACCGCAGATCTCGGGATGGTCGGGATGGCTGCCGACATCGTCGCGATGGTGCCAGCAGCGGATGCACTTGGGCTTGGCGCTGACCGTCGCGGTCACGCCCTCGTCACCCTGCACCACCGTCACGTCACCGCTGATGAACAGGAAACGCAGCTCATCGGCCAGCGGCGACAGCCACGCGAAGTCGTCGACATGACAGGCGATGGCGATCTCGGCATCCAGCGCCGCGCCGATCTCGCCGCTCGCGCGCATCGGCTCCAGCACCTTGGACACCTGCTCGCGCAGCGCCAGCAGGCGTTCGAAGCGCTCACCATTCAGCGCTGCATCCGTAGGCAGCGGCGCCAGCCCGTCGTACCAGGTCGCGAACAGCACGTGACCTTCGCGCTCGCCCGGCAGGTGGCTCCACATTTCCTCGGCCGTGAAGGTGAGGATGGGCGCGATCCAGCGCGCGAAGGCCTCGGCGATGCGGAACATCGCGCTCTGCGCGCTGCGCCGGCCGCGCGCGTCCTCGCGCATCGTGTACAGGCGATCCTTGGTGACGTCGAGGTACAGCGCACCCAAGTCGACGCTGCAGAAGTTGATCACCGCCTGCACCACCTCCGGGAAGTCGTAGTTGCGGTAGGCATTCGCGATCTCGTGCTGCAGCGCATCGGCGCGATGCACCGCCCAGCGATCGAGTGCGAGCATGTCCTCGTGCGCGAGCAGGTCGCGCGCCGGGTCGAATCCGTGCAGGTTGCCTAGCAGGAAGCGCGCGGTGTTGCGGATGCGGCGATAGACGTCGCCGCTGCGCTTGAGGATGGTGTCGGAGACCGACATCTCGTTGCGGTAGTCGGCCGAGGCGATCCACAGGCGCAGCACGTCGGCGCCCATCTGGTCGATCACCTTCTGCGGCTCGACGATGTTGCCCAGCGACTTCGACATCTTGCGGCCGCTTTCGTCGACCGTGAAGCCATGCGTCAGCACCTGCCGGTACGGCGCCTGGCCGTCCATCGCCACGCCGGTGAGCAGCGAGCTCTGGAACCAGCCGCGATGTTGGTCGGAGCCTTCCAGGTACATGTCCGCCGGCTTGCGCAGGCCGTCCTGCGGACGCTGGCCGAGCACGCAGTCGTGGGTGACGCCGGAGTCGAACCAGACATCGAGGATGTCGGTGACCTTGTCGTAGTCCTTCGCTTCCTCGCCGAGCAGCTCGGCGGCATCGAGCGCGTACCACGCATCGGCGCCGGCCTGCTCCACACGCTCGGCGACCTGGCGCATCAGCGACGGCGAATTCGGATGCGGCAGGCCGGTTTCGCGATGGATGAACAGCGCGATCGGCACGCCCCAGGTGCGCTGGCGGGAGATCGTCCAGTCCGGACGGCCGTCGACCATGCCGGCGATGCGCGCCTGGCCCCAGTCCGGGAACCACTCGACCTGCTTGATCGCATCCAGCGCATCGGCGCGCAGGTTGGCCTGGCTCATCGAGATGAACCACTGCGGCGTGGCGCGGAACGCGACCGGCGTCTTGTGGCGCCAGCAGTGCGGGTAGCTGTGGTCGAGCTTGAAGAAGGCGAGCAGCGCGCCGATCCCGCGCAGCGCCTCGACGATGACGTCGTTCGCCTTCCAGATGTGCAGGCCGGCCAGCGCGGTGTCACCCAGCGGCGGCGTCGACGGCAGGTACACGCCGCGACCGTCGACCGGGTTCATCTGCGCGGCCGTGTACTTCGCGACCAGGCCGTACTTCAGCCCGACCGCATAGTCTTCCTGGCCGTGGCCCGGCGCGGTGTGCACGGCACCGGTACCGTCTTCGGCGCTGACGTGGTCGCCGAGGATCAGCGGGATGTCGCGTTCGGCATAGAAGGGATGCGCGAGCACGAGGTTTTCCAGCGCCGCGCCGAGCGCGCGGCCCAGCACCTCGGGTTCCTCGATGCCGTAGCGCTTCAGCGCCTTCGGCACCAGGCCCTCGGCCAGCACCAGCAGGCGACGCCTGCCGTCGCGCGCCGGGCCTGCGACCAGGGCGTATTCGAGCTCCGGGCCGATGCTCACCGCCAGCGAAGCCGGCAGCGTCCACGGCGTGGTGGTCCAGATCGGCACGGCAACCTCGACATCGGCATCGATGACCATGCCGAACTTCGCCGCCAGCGCCTGCGGATCGCGCGCGGCGTAGGCCACGTCCACCGCCGGCGAGATCTTGTTCTCGTACTCGATCTCGGCTTCCGCCAGCGACGAGCCGCAGTCGAAGCACCAGTGCACCGGCTTCGCGCCGCGCGCGAGATGGCCGCGTTCGACGATCTTCGCCAGCGCGCGCACCATGTCCGCCTCGAAGCGGAAATCCATCGTGCGATACGGGTTGTCCCAGTCGCCGAGCACGCCCAGGCGCTTGAAGTCGCGACGCTGCAGGTCGATCTGCTCGGCGGCGTATTCGCGGCAGCGCTTGCGGAATTCCGCGGCGTCGATCCTGTCGCCGACCTTGCCGAACTTCTTCTCCACCTGCAGTTCGATCGGCAGGCCGTGGCAGTCCCAGCCGGGCACGTAGGGCGCATCGAAGCCGGCCATCAGCTTCGACTTCACCACGATGTCCTTGAGCACCTTGTTGACCGCATGGCCGATGTGGATCTGGCCGTTCGCGTACGGCGGACCATCGTGCAGGATGAAGGTCGGCCGGCCCTGCGCATGCTTGCGCACCTGCGCGTAGAGGTTTTCTTCCTCCCAGCGCTTGAGCGCGACGGGCTCGCGCCTGGGCAGGTCGCCGCGCATCGGGAAGTCCGTCGCGGGCAGGTGGATGGTGGTCTTGTAGCGTTGGCTGTCCTGGTCGCTCACGCGCGGGCTCGCTCTGTCGAATGCAATGAAAGTGTGTCAGGGCCCGGGGCATCGGCGTTCGATGCGGACGGACCCGAAAGGATCGCCCTCGCCTGCTCGGCATCGCGGTTCATCTGCGCGACGAGACTGGGGAGATCGGGGAATTTTTCCTCGTCGCGCAGGGGGGCGACGAATTCCACTTCGACATGACGGCCGTAGAGGTCGCCCTGGAAATCGAAGAGATGGGCTTCCAGCAGCGGCTCGACGCCGCCGACCGTGGGCCGCGTGCCGAAGCTGGACACCGACGGCCACGGATGATCGGCGATGCCGTGCACCCAGGTGGCGTAGATGCCGCGCAGCGCGGGCGTCTTCGGGAAACGCAGGTTTGCGGTGGGATAGCCGAGCGTGCGCCCGAGCTGCTTGCCGCGCACCACGCGTCCGCCGATGGCGTACGGGCGGCCGAGCAAGCGCGCCGCCGTGGCGAAATCGCCGCTCTGCAGCGCGTTGCGGATGCGCGTGCTGGACACCGGCGCACCGTCGACCAGCACCGGCTCGATCGTCTGCGCGATGAAACCGGCCTCGGCGCCCATGCGCTGCAGCAGGGCCAGATCGCCGGCGCGGCCACGGCCGAAGCGGAAATCCGGACCGACCCAGACTTCGCGCGCCGACAGCCGCTCGACGAGCTGACGCCGGACGAAATCCTCGGCCGGCACCGCCGCCAGCGCGGCGCCGAAGCGCAGCAGGCCGACCTTGTCGACACCGAGTTCGCGCAGGTGCGAGAGCTTGGCGCGCGGCAGTTGCAGGCGCGGCGGCTTGCCGTCGCGGGCGAAGAACTCGCGCGGCAGCGGTTCGAAACTCAATACCACCGCCGGCACGCCCAGCGCGCGTGCACGCTCGACCGCGCGGCGGATCAGCGCGCGATGGCCCAGGTGCAGGCCGTCGAAGGCGCCGATGCACACCACGCTGCCGTCCGGGCACAACGGCCCGCCGTCGAGGTCGCGGAACAGTTCGGTCATCGGGTTGGTGGAGGCCCCGGCCGGGAACGCCGGGGACGTGCAACGAAAGGACCCCGGAGTATAGCGGCAGCGCCCCTCGGCGACCTGCGGAATCCCGTCTTCACCGCTGCAACTCAGTGGCGCAGGTCGCGCGGTCGCAGGCCCATGACCAGCAGGGTCGCACCGTAGGCGGCCGCACCGGCCGCGACCGCCGCCAGCAGCCACACGGTGCGATGCCAGAGGTCCATGGCGGTCCAGTCGCCGACCCGGTACGAGATGCCCAGCACCACCGCGGTCATCGCCGCGCAGGCGACCGCGATCCGCAGCAGGTGCCGGCCCCAGCCCGGCTGCGGCTTGAGCAGGCCGTCGCGGCGCAGGTAGCGCCACAGCAGCCAGGCATTGAAGATGCCGGCCAGGCCCGTCGCCAGGGCGATGCCGCCATGGGCGCCGTCGACGTCGTTCAGCCATAGCGGCAGGGTGAAGGCGATGGTCAGACCGACGTTGATGAACACGGTCCAGATCGCCGCCTTCATCGGCGTCTTCGTGTCCTGGCGGGCGTAGAACGCCGGCGACAGCACCTTGCTCAGCATGAAGGCGGGCACGCCCAGGCTCATCGCGCTGAGGCTGAGCGCGGCCATGCGGGTGTCGTGCGCGGTGAACTTGCCGCCCTGGTAGACCACCGCGGTCAGCGGTTCGGCCAGCAGCAGCAGGCCCAGGCCGGCCGGCACGCCGGCGAGCAGGGCGAGGCGCAGGCCCCAGTCCAGCGCCGCCGAATACCCTTCGGCATCGGTCGCGGCATGCCGGCGCGAGAGGTGCGGCAGGATCACCGTGCCGATGGCCACGCCGAACAGGCCCAGCGGGAACTCGATCAGGCGGTCCGACAGGTACAGCCAGGTCTGGCTGCCGGTCACCAGCACCGACGCGAAGATCGTGCCGACCAGCAGGTTCAGCTGCGCCACCGAGGACGAGAACAGGGTCGGGATCATCAGCTTCGCCACCCGGCGCACGTCGGGGTGGCCGAATCCGGGCCGGAAGCTCGGCCGCAGGCCCAGCCGGCCCAGCGCCGGCCACAGCACCACCAGTTGCAGGATGCCGGCGATCAGCACGCCCCAGGCCAGGGCCTTGGCCGGCTCGGCGAAGCGCGGCGCCAGCCACACCATCGCCGCGATCATCACCAGGTTGTGCAGGACCGGGGTGGCGGCGGGAAGCGCGAACTTGCCGAAGCTGTTCAGCACCGAAGCCACCAGGGCCATCATCGAGATGAACAGCAGGTACGGGAAGGTGATCCGCAGCATGTCGACGATCAGGCCGAACTTCTCCGGCTCGTCCACCGCGCCCGGCGCGAACAGGCCGGCGATCAGCGGGGCCGCCAGCATGCCGATGCCCGAGACCACGAACACGACCGAGAACAGCGCCCCGGCCATGCGGTCGACGAATTCCTTCAGCGCCGCCTGGTCGCCGCGCTCGCGCAACTCGTTCAGTACCGGCACGAAGGCCATCTGCATCGAACCCTCGGCGAAGATGCGGCGCAGGTAGTTCGGGATCCGGTAGGCGATGACGAAGGCGTCCATCGCCACCGAGCTGCCGAACAGGCGCGACTGCAGGGCATCGCGGGCGAATCCGGCGATCCGCGACAGCAGGGTCATCGCGCTGAAGACCGAGGTCGAGCGCAACAGGCCGGGTTTCGCCGGGGACTTCGGGGCGCCCTCGCCCGGGGTTTTCCCGCCCGGACCGCTCATTGCGGCCTCCCGGTGCCGCACCGGTTGACCCAACCCACTGAATCGCCCATAATTTTCTGTCTGACTGTCCGCATAGCGGCGGTTTGTCCCTTTTTCCTCAACGGTCGGGCGACAGCGGCATCAGCCTGCGTGTTCCGCTCGATTTCAATCGCAAACCCCAGATTCGTTAACCCCAGGATTCCACCGTGGCCAACATCAAGTCCGCCAAGAAGCGCGCCAAGCAGACCGTCGTGCGCAATGCGCGCAACACCGCCCAGCGCTCCCAGCTCCGCACCGCCGTCAAGAAGGTCCTCAAGGCCATCGACTCGAACGACGCCGCCGGTGCCGAAGCCGCCTTCGCCGTCGCCCAGCCGATCCTCGATCGCTTCAGCGCGCGCGGCCTGATCCACAAGAACAAGGCTGCCCGCCACAAGAGCCGCCTGAACGCCCGCATCAAGGCGCTCAAGGCAGGCTGATACGCCAGCAGACGCGCCCGCCAGCCCGGCACCACGTCGGGCGGCACGCAAAAACCCGGCCTTGGCCGGGTTTTTTGTTGCCATGAGGCCACGGGTCGCACGCAGCATCTCGCATAGGGCGGGCTCAAGCCCGCCAACGTACCCGGCAAAGGACGAATGGCGGGCTTGAGCCCGCCCTACGGACTGCGAATCGCTCGACATCCGCTTACGCCTGATCGACGGGCGGATTCCCGGCCTGGGCGCTGGCGGCCTTCGCTTCCGCCTCGGCTTCCAGCTGCGCCTCGCGCAGGCGATCGAAGAAGTGCTGGACTTCCAGCATGATCGGCCAGGTGCCTTCGCGCGAAATCGCCGAGACCATGTACCAGGGCTGGGTCCAGCCCAGCTCGGCGACGATCTCCTCGGCGCGGGCGCGGGCCTCGTCCTCGAACATCAGGTCGGCCTTGTTCAGCACCAGCCAGCGCGGCTTCTCCAGCATCGCCGGGTCGTGCTTGCGCAGCTCGTGCTCGATCGCGCGGACCTGCTCGGGCGGCGAAGCGTCGACCACGCCTTCCATCGGCGCCATGTCGACCAGGTGCAGCAACAGGCGGGTGCGCTGGACGTGGCGCAGGAACTGCGCGCCCAGGCCGGCACCGTCGGCGGCGCCTTCGATCAGGCCCGGGATGTCCGCGATCACGAAGCTGCGGTGCGGCTCGACGCTGACCACGCCGAGGTTCGGATACAGCGTGGTGAACGGATAGTCCGCAACCTTCGGCGTCGCCGCCGACACCGCGCGGACGAAGGTGCTCTTGCCGGCGTTCGGGAAGCCCAGCAGGCCGACGTCGGCCAGCAGCTTCAGCTCCAGGCGGAGGGTGCGCTCCTCGCCCGGCAGGCCCGGCAGCGCCTTGCGCGGCGCCCGGTTGACCGAACTCTTGAAATGCATGTTGCCGAGGCCGCCCTTGCCGCCCTTGGCGACCAGCAGGCGCTGGCCGTGGCGGGTGAGGTCGCCGATGACCTCATCGGTCTCGACATTGGTGATCACCGTGCCGACGGGCACGATGATCGTCGTGTCCTCGCCGCCCTTGCCGTACATCTGCCGGCCCATGCCGTTCTCGCCGCGCTGGGCGCGGAATTTCCGCTCGTGGCGGAAATCGACCAGGGTATTGAGGTTTTCGTCGGCCTGCAGCCAGATGCTGCCGCCGTCGCCGCCGTCGCCGCCGTCCGGGCCGCCCAGCGGGATGAACTTCTCGCGCCGGAAGCCGACGCAGCCATTGCCGCCGGCTCCGGCGATCACTTCGATTTCGGCTTCGTCGACTAGTTTCATGAGGGACCGGGAATTGGGAATCGGGAATGGAGAATCGGAACAGCAGTGCAACACGAACGAGTCTAACGCCAGCCGATGAAGTCGGCGCGAGGTGGCTTCGACGGAACCGCTTCGGCGACTCCCGATTCCCCATCGCCGATTCCCGGCCTAGAAACGAAAAGCCCCGCCGAAGCGGGGCCTCTCGCGCATTGCGGCATCGATCAGACGATGCTGACGGTGCGACGCTTCTTGGCGCCCTTCACCGAGAACTCGACCTTGCCGTCGACCAGCGCGAACAGCGTGTGGTCGCGGCCGAGGCCGACGCCCGGACCCGGATGGAACTGGGTGCCGCGCTGGCGGACGATGATGTTGCCGGCTTCGACGGCCTGGCCGCCGAACAGCTTCACGCCGAGGTATTTCGGGTTGGAGTCGCGGCCGTTGCGCGAGGAACCTACGCCCTTTTTATGTGCCATGGCTGCTTCTCCTTACTTGTTGCCACCGGCAATGCCGGTGATCTGGATTTCGGTGTAGTGCTGCCGATGGCCCATCTGCTTGCGATGGTGCTTGCGGCGGCGGAACTTGACGATGCGGATCTTGTCGGCGCGGCCATGACCGAGCACCTTGGCGGTGACGGTGGCGCCCTTGAGCGCGTCCCCGAGGGTCACGCCCTCGCCGTCGCCCAACATCAGCACGTTGTCGAATTTGATCTCGCTGCCGGCGTCGGCTTCGAGCAGCTCGACGCGAAGCGTCTCGCCTTGCATCACGCGGTATTGCTTACCGCCGGTGACCAGAACTGCGTACATGAACGGGATTCCTCTGTAGTTATTTGGGTGTCGCGGTGTGGCTTTGGGGTGTTGCGGGTGACGCGAAACCGCCCCTGCGGGCGGAAAGAAGCGGAATTCTAGCGGCGCGGTCCTTCGCCCGCAAGTTCACCCACGGCCACGGCACCCGGGCCGGGCCGTCGGGGCACTTGCGGACAGCGCGCGGACCAGCTTAGCCTCGACCGCATTCTCAAGCGTATGTTCATGCGGCCGGAGGTCCGGCCGCCCCGCGGGCAAGGGGGTGCCCCGGGGATGACAGTAGGCCGGTCGGTCCGACGGCAAGCACATGGAGTCCGTGTTCGATGTTCCAGCGCAGTCGTTCCACCCGCATCCGCGGCATCTGCCCGCAGGCCCCTCGTCTGCCCTCGCATCCCCCTGCCGGCGTGATCCTGCCGCCGGCCGCCGCCGATCCCTGACCTTCGCCCCCCCATTCCGCCCGTCGCCGCGCATTCGCCGGCGACGGCACGGCGTTGCGTCTTCCGGCCGCGACCGCGGCACGGGAGGCGTATCCCCCAGGGCGATCCCCCAGCGTGAGGACACGCCGGATCGCCCATCCAGGGCGGCCAGGACTCGGGCCGTCCCCCCATGCACAAGGAGCTGATGCACCATGATCCGACTCAAACCCTCACATGCATTCCGGCTGACCGCGCTGGCCGTGGCCGTCGCGGCGGTGGCCGCGCCGATCGCCTGGTCGGGCAGCCGCGCCCCGGTGGTCGACAGGACGGCGGCCCAGAGCCGTGCGTCCGCGCCGCAGGAAGAGCGCCACGACCGCTTCATCGTCACCTGGCGCGACAGCGCCCGCGCCGCGACGTCCAGCCTGCAGGCCCGCTATGCCGACAAGGCCAGCCGCCTCGGGATGGGCATCCAGGGCCTGCGCACGCTGGCGACCGGTGCCGATGTGATCCGCACCGACCGCAAGCTCGGCCCGGCCGAGAGCAAAGCGTTGATGGCCGAACTGCTGAAGGATCCGAACATCCTCGCGGTCGAACCCGACGCGCGCATGAAGCCGCTGTTCACACCCAACGACCCGCTGTACGCCCAGCAGTGGCACTACAGGAACGGCCCGGGTGGCGCGAACCTCGAACCGGCGTGGGACATCACCCGCGGCAACGGCATCGTGGTCGGCGTGCTCGACACCGGCATCGTCCCGCACAGCGAGTTCGCCGGCCAGCTGGTGCCGGGCTACGACTTCATCGGCGACCTCGACACCGCCGTGGACGGCGACGGACGCGACGCCGACCCGAACGATCCGGGCGACTGGCACGACGGCGAGTGCAATTTCTTCGGCATCCCCGAGGACAGCAGCTGGCACGGCACCCACGTCGCCGGCACGATCGCAGCGCGCACCGACAACGGCGTCGGCGGCGCGGGCGTGGCGCCGGGCGCGAAGATCCTGCCGATCCGCGTGCTCGGCAAGTGCGGCGGCTTCCTGTCCGACATCGTCGACGGCATCACCTGGGGCTCGGGCGGCACCGTCGCCGGTGTGCCGGCCAATGCCAACCCGGCCGAAGTGCTGAACCTCAGCCTCGGCGGCAGCGGCGCCTGCAGCGTGGCATTCCAGACCGCGATCAACGGCGCGGTCGCGCGCGGCACGACGGTGGTCGTGGCCGCCGGCAACTCAGGTGGCGACGCGGCCAGCCAACAGCCGGCGAGCTGCAACAACGTGGTCGCAGTCTCGGCGGTCGGCCCGACCGGCACCCTGGCCAGCTACTCCAGCTACGGCCCCGTGGTGTCCGTCGCTGCGCCGGGCGGCAGCGGTGCCGCACCGGCCGCCGACAACGTGCTGTCGACGCTGAACCTCGGCCTCACCACGCAGGGTGCGGAAGGTTACGGCTGGTACGCCGGCACCTCGATGGCGGCACCGCACGTGGCCGGCATCGCGGCGCTGATCCAGTCCGCCTCGCCCACGCCGAAGACACCGGCGCAGGTGAAGAAGATCCTGGAAAACACCGCCTACGCCAACGGCGGCTTCCCCGGCGGCTGCTCGTACGCCAAGCCCTGCGGCACCGGCATCGTCGACGCCACCGCCGCGGTGCGCGTGGCCAACGGCACCGACCCGCTGCCGTCCGATCCGCCGCCGCCCCCGCCGCCGCCGCCGGCCACCGAGCTGTTCAACGGCGTCACCGTCACCGGGATCAGCGTCGGCGCCAGCGGCGAGCTGAAGTACCAGCTGGTCGTGCCCAACGGCGCCAGCAACCTGCTGTTCGCGATGTACGGCGGCACCGGCGACGCGGACATCTACGTCAAGTACGGCACGCCGCCGACCAGCAGCTCGTTCGACTGCCGTCCGTTCAGCGCCGGCAACAACGAGAACTGCTTCTTCCCGGCCCCGCGCGCTGGCGTGTGGTACGTGACGGTCCGCGGGTTCAGCGCCGCCACCGGCGTGTCGCTGTATCCGAGCTTCGTCGACGCCAACTATCCGTACAAGCAGGCGGCGACGGTGCAGCAGTTGGCCAACCACCGCACGCAGGTGACGCTGACCTGGGAGCACGGCAAGAAGCAGGTGGACATCTACCGCAACGGCCTGATCTACAACTCGCGCCGCAACAACTACACGTTCACGGACACCTTCCGGATCGTGGGCAGCGGCACGATGACCTACAAGATCTGCAACCAGGGCACGAGCGAGTGCTCCGACGACGTGTCGGTGGACTACGCCTCGACGAAATAAGCCCTGCCCATGCGCCATCCGCGACACCCGTCGCAACGCTCCCCCGGCATCCGCCGGGGGAGTCTCCGCGAGGACACCATGCCGATCCAATCCCCCGCACTCCCCGCCCTCCCCGGGTCCGTGCGCGCATTCGCCTGCGCGCTGGCCCTGTTCGTCGCCGCCACCGGCTGCCAGCGCGGCAGCGACACGCCGGCACCGGCCAGCGCGCCGACAGCCCCTCGCGTGCAGATCGACGCCACCCTCGGGCTGGCCGACAACAGCGGCAGCCTGCGCTTCGACGGCACCGTCGACAGCGAAGCCTCGCGCACCGCCATCGAACGCGCGCTGCTGGCCGTCTACGGCAACGGCCGCGCGCAGGGCGCGATCGACGTCGACCCGGCAGCCATACCGCCGATCTGGGCCAAGGGCCTGGAAGATTTCCTGCGCACCCTCTCGACCGTCCCCGGGGCGGGCCTGCGCCTGGCCGGCAACCAGGCCACGCTCAGCGGCCCGCTGGACGCCGACCAGCGCCGTGCGCTGCGCGCCGCCGCCGAGCGCGCCTTTCCGGGCATGCGCCTGTCGGGCCTGTTCGAACCGCCCGGCGACGATCCGGCTGCCGGCACCAGGCTCAGCCCCGAAGCGCTGGCGAAGACCCTGAACCAGACCGACCTGGCCTTCAAGCCGGGCAGCGGCGAAGTCAGCGACGACAGCCTCGCGCTGGTCGCACAGGCCGCCGACGCCATCCGTGCCGCGCCCGAAGGCACGCGATTGCTGATCGTCGGCCCGGTCACGCCATCCAGCGATGCCGCGAACGACGTGTTCCTGTCGAAGCAGCGCGCCGAGGCACTGAAAGTGCAGCTGATCCTGCAAGGCGTGAACCCGGCGGCGATCGAGACCCGCGGCTGGGGCCAGAACGCCGACGGCACGCCGGTCGAGAACGCCACTCCGCCGCAGGGCGGCGCGTCGATGCGCTTCGAACTGCTGCGCTGAACGAACCGCCATGAAGCGGGCCGCGATGAACGCGCGGCACTGAACGGAGCTTTCAGCGTTCCATCCGTGGATTTGCTACGGGCATGACCGCTCGGTAGGCTAGCGAGTTGCCTTTTCTCGGCCATCCGGATCACCGGGGGCCGGGCCGAGGCATCGCCCCCCTCCCCTGCAGTCATCCGGATCACCCCACCCCCATGGCGATGGACACCATCCGCATCCGCGGAGCGCGTACCCACAACCTCAAGAACATCGATCTCGACCTGCCACGCGACAAGCTGATCGTGATCACCGGCCTGTCCGGTTCCGGCAAGTCGTCGCTGGCGTTCGACACCATCTACGCCGAGGGCCAGCGCCGCTACGTCGAGTCGCTCTCGGCCTACGCGCGCCAGTTCCTCAGCGTGATGGAGAAGCCCGATGTCGACCACATCGAGGGCCTGAGTCCGGCGATCTCGATCGAGCAGAAGTCGACCAGCCACAACCCGCGCTCGACGGTCGGCACGATCACCGAGATCTACGACTACCTGCGCCTGCTGTACGCGCGCGTCGGCAGCCCGCGCTGCCCCGACCACCACTTCCCGCTGGAAGCGCAGACCGTCAGCCAGATGGTCGACCAGGTGCTCGCGCTGGCGAACGACGCGAAGACGTCCGAGCAGCGCTGGATGCTGCTGGCGCCGGTCGTGCGCGAACGCAAGGGCGAGCATGCGCAGGTGTTCGAGCAGTTGCGCGCGCAGGGCTACGTGCGCGTGCGCGTGGACGGCGTGCTGTACGAGATCGACGCGGTGCCGCCGCTCGCCTTGCGGGTGAAGCACACCATCGAAGCCGTGGTCGACCGCTTCAAGCCGCGCGAAGACCTGAAGCAGCGCCTCGCCGAATCGTTCGAGACCGCGCTGAAACTCGGCGATGGCATGGCGCTGGTGCAGTCGCTCGACGACGCGAACGCCGAACCGCTGCTGTTCTCCTCGAAGTACAGCTGCCCGGTCTGCGAATATGCGCTGCCGGAGCTGGAACCGCGCCTGTTCTCGTTCAACTCGCCGATCGGCGCCTGCCCGACCTGCGACGGCCTGGGCGTGAGCCAGTTCTTCGATCCGGCGCGCGTGGTCGTGCATCCGGAACTGTCGCTGGCCGCCGGCGCGGTGCGCGGCTGGGACCGCCGCAACGTCTACTACTTCCAGCTGATCCAGTCGCTCGCCAAGCATTACGGCTTCAGCGTCGACACGCCCTGGCAGGAGCTGCCCGAGAAGAGCCGCCATGCCGTGCTGCACGGCAGCGGCGACGAGGTCGTCACCTTCACCTACCTCACCGATGCCGGCGGCCGCACCCAGCGCAAGCATCGTTTCGAGGGCATCCTGCCGAACCTCGAGCGCCGCTACCGCGAAACCGAATCGCCGGCGGTGCGCGAGGAACTGGCGAAGTACATCAGCGAACGCGCCTGCACCGACTGCGGCGGCGCGCGCCTGAACCGCGCCGCCCGCAACGTGTTCGTCGCCGATCGGCCGCTCTCGTCGATCGTCGTGCTGCCGATCGACGAAGCCCTGGATTTCTTCAGCACCCTGTCGCTGGCCGGCTGGCGCGGCGAGATCGCGACGAAGATCGTCAAGGAAATCCGCGAACGCCTGACCTTCCTGGTCGACGTGGGCCTGGATTACCTGACGCTGGAGCGCAAGGCCGACACCCTGTCGGGCGGCGAGGCGCAGCGCATCCGGCTGGCGTCGCAGATCGGCGCCGGCCTGGTCGGCGTGATGTACGTGCTCGACGAACCCTCGATCGGCCTGCACCAGCGCGACAACGAGCGCCTGCTCGGCACCCTCACCCGCCTGCGCGACCTCGGCAACACGGTGATCGTGGTCGAGCACGACGAGGATGCGATCCGCCTGGCGGACCATGTGGTCGACATCGGCCCCGGCGCGGGCGTGCACGGCGGCGAAGTGGTCGCCCAGGGATCGCTCGACGACCTGCTGAAGTCGCCTCGCTCGCTCACCGGCCAGTACCTCAGCGGGCGCAGGCGCATCGAGATCCCGGCGCACCGGCACAAGCCGAACCCGAAGATGAAGCTGCAGTTGCGCGGCGCCTCGGGCAACAACCTCAAGGATGTCGACCTGACCCTGCACGCCGGCCTGTTCACCGCCGTCACCGGCGTGTCGGGTTCCGGCAAATCGACGCTCATCAACGACACCCTGTATTCGCTCGCCGCGAACGAGATCAACGGCGCATCGCACAAGCCGGCGCCCTACCGAGACGTGAAGGGCATCGATCTGTTCGACAAGGTCGTCGACATCGACCAGTCGCCGATCGGCCGCACGCCCCGGTCGAACCCGGCCACCTACACCGGCCTGTTCACGCCGCTGCGCGAACTGTACGCGCAGGTGCCCGAAGCGCGCGCGCGCGGCTACTCGCCTGGCCGCTTCAGCTTCAACGTGCGCGGCGGCCGCTGCGAAGCCTGCCAGGGCGACGGCCTGATCAAGGTCGAGATGCACTTCCTGCCCGACGTGTACGTGCCCTGCGACGTCTGCCACGGCAAGCGCTACAACCGCGAAACGCTGGAGATCCTCTACAAGGGCTACAGCATCCACGACGTGCTGGAGATGACCGTCGAGGACGCGCTGAAGCTGTTCGAGCCGGTGCCGTCGATCGCGCGCAAGCTCGAAACCCTGGTCGACGTGGGCCTGAGCTACGTGCGCCTGGGCCAGCCGGCGACCACGCTGTCCGGCGGCGAGGCGCAGCGCGTCAAGCTGTCGAAGGAACTGTCGCGACGGGACACCGGGCGCACGCTCTACATCCTCGACGAGCCGACCACCGGCCTGCACTTCCACGACATCGAACACCTGCTCGCGGTGCTGCACAAGCTGCGCGACGAAGGCAACACGATCGTCGTGATCGAGCACAACCTCGACGTGATCAAGACCGCCGACTGGGTGATCGACCTCGGTCCCGAGGGCGGCCATCGCGGCGGCACGATCCTCGGCGAAGGCACGCCGGAGGAGATCGCGGCGATGCCGCACTCGCACACCGGCCGATTCCTCGCGCCGCTGCTCGACCCGAACCGCGTGGCCGGCAGCACGCCGTCGAAGGCCTCGACCATTTCCAAGGCCGAGCGCGCGCTGCCGCCGAGGAAGAGCGATACCAAGAAAGTCGCGAAGAAGGCCGCCGCAAAGGCGGTCCCCGTGAAGAAGACACCCGCAAAGAAACCCGGAAAGACCCCGCGATGAACGACGCCGACACCCCGAAGAAGATCCTCGTCCGCATGCCGATGGAGCTGCGCTGGCGCGACCTCGACGCGTTCAACCACGTCAACAACTCGAACTTCATGACCTACCTCGAAGAGGCGCGGATCCGCTGGTTCGAGAGCACCGGCAAGGCGTGGATCACCGAGGACCACATCCCGCTGCTCGCTGCCGTGCAGATGAACTACCGCCTGCCGATCCCCTACCCCTCGCAGGTCTTCGTCGAGCTGTTCGCAGACCGGGTCGGCAACACCAGCGTCACCCTCGGCCACCGCATCGTCGACACCGACGACCGCGTGCACGCCGACGGCCACTGCGTGCTGGTGTGGATCGACCGCCACAGCGGCCGGCCGATCCCGCTGCCGGAAGCGGTGAGAGCGTCTGCGGAGCGCTAAGCGGACTGGCTCAACGCCTGAATTCGTGGATGACGTCCTGGCGCATGCTTTCGAGCATCGCGTCATCGAGCGATGCTAGACGGACGCACTCGCGATCAGGCGTCCGCACGACATCCTGATCGTGCCCGCGATCGCTCGATTCGACGAGCACACCGAACGACGTCGTCGCACGAGATTGCAGCACGGCCTCGATCAGCGTCCGCCATTCGGACAGCGATGTCACGACATCGGAAGTCCTCGTTGTGGCCGGACGTTCCGCGGCCGCCCTCCGCTGCAAGTCGGCGCGCGCAATCCTGGCGGGGCTCCACCCCTTCCGTCGCATGCGGTCCCGCCATTGCGCCTCCTTTTCGTCGGCGATGGCGCCTTGCGAAGAGGCGAGTGGCGTACCGCAATCGCAATGCCCGACCGTCGTGGAACAGAGCAGTTCTCCGGCATTGAGGCGCAGCCCGGCATTCACGATGGGCGTGCATGCGCGGCCGTGGGCCTGCAGGATCGAGGACACTGCGGCGAGGTCGGCATGGGCAGGCAGCACGGCATGGATGAAGGTACACACGTCAGGGCGTCCGCGCACCGAGCGAAGCAGCATCATCCCTGATCATTTCGGATCTCTGCGCATCAAGCGCGATCCTGCATGAAAGTCGCATGTCGTGCGCACCATTGCCGCCCGCAGCCCTCGATGCCGCATAGTCGCAGCGCGACTGTCGGTATCGGCGATAGGTCGCCGCATCCAGATCAAATCTCTGCAGGGAGTTGCGCCTGGCATCGGGCGTCTCATCCCACTGCCCGATCTTCGATCTCAGGACATTCTCCTGACGCACGAGATCGATATCCGCTTGCGATGCCAGGCGTTCGAGACAAGCCCTGTAAGTCGCATGGGTCTCATGCCGCTGGCAATCCGATCCGGCCGCCGGGCATTGTCCGGTGACCAACAGCACAGGCAGAATCGCGGCCAAGCGCTTCACGGCACCGCCTTCCGCACCTCGAATTCGCCCAGCACCTTGCCGCCGTCGGCGAGTTCGAACTGCAGCACGACGCGGCTGCCCGGATTCAGCGGCGCGGACGGCTTCATCAGCATCAGGTGCAGGCCGCCGGGCTTGAGCACGGCGGCGCCGTTGGGCTCGAGACGCAGTTCGGGCACCGGGCGCATGCGGCTCACCCCGTCGATCAACTTCGTTTCGTGCAGCTCGACGCTGGCGAAGGACGGGCTGCTGGCGCGCACCACCGTCGCAGGCATGCCACAGCGGTTCTCGATGCGGCCGAAGCCGGCCATCATCGGCATGTTGCCGGGCGGCAGGCGCACCCAGGCGTCGCGGACGACGGGCATGCAGGACTTGCCGGTGGCCAGCGCTGCGGAGGAAACGACGGCGGCGGCGGTCGCGAGCACGACGATGGCCGCGAGACGGCAGGCGAGGCGATGGGCATGTGCGTTCATGGCCCTATGATAGCCACTCTCCCACTCTCGCCCGAACCACGATGAGCATCCCCCTGATCGAGACCCAGGACGTCGGCGCCATCCGTTGCATCCGCATGGCGCGACCACCGGTCAACGCGCTGAACCCGGAGCTGTGCCGCGCCCTGATCGCCGCGCTGGAATCCGCCTACAGCGATGGCGTGCTCGGCGTGGTGCTCGCGGGCAACCCGAAGATCTTCTCCGCCGGCCTCGACGTGCCCTTCCTCCTGTCGCTCGGCGACGACCGCCGCGCCCTGCTCGACGCCTGGCAGGCCTTCTTCGGCGTGGCCCGGCTGCTGGCCGAATCGCGCATTCCGGTGGCAGCAGCGATCACCGGCCATTCGCCGGCCGGCGGCTGCGTGCTGGCGCTGTGCTGCGATTACCGGGTGATGGCGCGCAGCGTCGATCCGGCCAAACCCTTCGCCATCGGACTGAACGAAACCCAGGTCGGTCTGGTCGTGCCCGAGGGCGTGCAGAAACTCATGCGCCGCGTCGTCGGCCGCCATCGCACCGAACGCCTGCTGGTTTCGGGCGAGATGATTGCCGCCGAGCGCGCGTTCGAACTCGGGCTGGTCGACGAACTCGCGGAGGGCGAACAGGTCGAAGCCCGCGCCATCGCCTGGCTGCAGGGCCTGCTGAAACTGCCGCACCACCCCATGCTGCAGACCCGCGCGCTCGCCCGCGAAGACGTGGTCGAAGCGATGTCGCCGGAGAGCATCGATGTCGACGCCTTCGTCGACGGCTGGTGGGAACCGGACACCCAGGCCGCGCTGAAGGCGCTGGTGGCGAAGCTGGGGAAGTAACGCCAGCGTCGCCCTCCGTAGAGCGGAGCGACGCTCCGCTGCAAGCTCTCCGGAGACGGATCAGCGGATCTTCGATCAGCTCTACAAGGTTCGAGGTGGAGCGGAGCAAGCTCCGCTCCACTGAACACGGAACACGGAACTCGGCGTCAGCGCACGCGCCTGCCGTCGGCGTCGATCACCACTTCGCCGTCTTCCTTGGTGAACGGCTTGTCGCAGGGCGGCAGGATGTCGAGTACGACTTCCGATGGGCGCGACAGGCGCGTGCCCAGCGGCGAGATCACGAACGGGCGGTTGATCAGCACCGGCGTGGCGACCATGGCGTCGAGCAGCGCGTCGTCGGACAGCGACGGGTCGTCCAGGCCGAGTTCGGCATAGGGCGTGCCTTTCTGGCGGATCGCTTCGCGCACCGAAAGACCGGCCGCGGCGATCGCTTCGGCCAGCCGCGCCTTCGACGGCGGCGACTGCAGGTATTCGACGACGGTCGGCTCGATGCCGACGTGGCGGATCAGCGCCAACGTGTTGCGCGAGGTGCCGCAGGACGGGTTGTGCCAGATTTCAACGTGCATGTCGGACATTCCTTGGAGGGATTCAATCGGTACCGGTCGCGATGGCGCGCGCGGGATCCTCGATCCAGCCGCTCCACGAACCGGTGAACAGGGACGCGCCCGACAGACCGGCATGGGCCATGGCGAGCAGGTGGTGGCAGGCAGTGACGCCGGAGCCGCACATCGCGATCACGTCCGACGCCGGACGACCGGCGAGCAGCGTGCCGAATTCCTCGGCGAGTCGCAGCGCAGGCTTGAAGCGACCGTCCTCCAGATTCGACGGATAGGGCCGATTGAGCGCACCCGGCACGTGACCGGCGACGCGGTCGATGGGTTCGACCTCGCCGCGGAAGCGTTCGGCACCGCGCGCATCGAGCAGCAGGCCACCGGCGGACATGCGCGCGGCGACGGCATCGGCGTCGAGCAGTCGGCTCGTGTCGAACGCGACCGGATAAGTCGCGGGTTCGACCGGCGCGACGCTGTCATCGGTCGGCAGACCCAGCGTCGTCCAGCGCGCGAAGCCGCCATCGAGCACCGCGACGCGCGCATGTCCGGCCACGTGCAGCAGCCACCACAGCCGCGCCGCGAATGCGCCATCACCGGCGTCACAGGCGACCACCTGCATGTCCGGTGCCACGCCGTTGCGGCCGAGCCAATCGCCGAAGTCGGCGGCCGACGGCCAGGGATGACGTCCTGCGCCCGGCACATGCGCGCCGGACAGATCGCGATCCAGATGGGCATGGCGCGCACCGGGAATGTGCGCTTCCTGCCAGGCGCGTTCGCCGGCAGCGGTGTCGTTCAGTGCGAAACGGCAGTCGAAGATGCGCAGGTCGGCATCGTGCAGGTGCGCCGCCAGCGTTTCGGCATCGACGAGCGTGGTCCAGGCGGTCATGCGGCCTCCGCGGCGTGGCGTCCGCTCAGGCGGACAGGCGCGCGAGTCGCTCGCGCAGGTTGAACAGGATCGAGGCGGTGACGCCCCAGATGCGGTGCTGCGGCGCTTCGGGCGCGCTGCGGAATTCGAACACGTGCCGGGCGCGTCCGCGGTGCTGCAGTTCCACGCGCATGAGGTTGTCGGGATGCATCAGGAAATCGAGGCCGACCTCGAACACTTCGGCGACCTCGCCGGGTTCCGGCGTCGCGATGTAGTGCGGTTCGATGCAGGCCACCACCGGCAGCACGCGGAAGCCGGTGATGGTGATCAGCGGGTCGAGCAGGCCCAGCGGCGCGACCAGCGACGGCGGCAGGCCGATCTCCTCCTGCGTCTCGCGCACCGCCGCGGCGATGGCATCGGCGTCGTCCAGTTCGACACGACCGCCCGGGAAGCTCACCTGCCCGGCATGGTTGCGCAGGCCGTCGGTGCGTCGCGTGAGCAGCACGCGCGGGCCGGTGTCGCGCGGTACCAGGCCGACCAGCACCGCGGCATCGACCGCAGGTGCGTCGCCGAGCAGGTCGGCGAGTTCTTCGAGGTTCCAGGGCGATTGCGTCAAGGGCGCGCCGAGCGGATGCAGGGCGCGCGACAGGTGCGGCAATGGCCAGTCCGGCGTCATCGGCGCACGGCGTCCAGCGGCTCTCCCGCCGCGTCGCGGGCCTCGCGCTCGGGCAGGACCACCGACATGAAGTGCTCGCGCGCGGCATCGCCCATCGACGACCACATCGCGATCTCGGTCCCGGTGCGCCGGCATCCGTCGCAATAGCCCTGCGGGTCGAGGGTGCAGACGCCGATGCAGGGCGTGAGCATGGGGCGTGGGATCGATGTCATCGGTTCGGAAGGATCGGAAAGAGACGCGAGGCATCCGGGAAACGCCCCGGATGACGATTGCGAAAGCGGGTTCCGGAAACGCATCACGCCGGACGAGCCGGCGTGATGCGGAACCATGCGTGCGGACCGCAGGATCAGTTGCGCGGCTGGGCGGCGCCCTGCTGCGGCGCCGGGGCCGGCACGACCGGACCCACGTTCACCAGCTTGATGTTGAACAGCACGACCTGGTTGGCCATCGGGCCGGCGCGTTCGATGTTGTCGCCGTGGGCGAGCTTGCCCGGGATGGCGACTTCCCAGCGGGCGCCGGACGGCATCTGCTGCAGCGCTTCGCGCAGGCCCGGCAGCGGGATCTCGCTCAGGCGCACGGTGACCGGACCGGCCGGCTGGCCTTCGCTGGCCACGCTGGTGTCGGCGACCACGGTGCCGTCGGGCAGCGTGCTCTTGAACTCGAGGGTGACCTGGTTGGCCTGGGTCGGCTTGGCGCCGCTGCCGGCCTCGACCACCTTGTACTGCACGCCGTTCGGCAGGACCTTCACGCCGGCCTTGCCCTTGTTCTGGGCCAGGTAGGTGTCGCCGTCGGCCTTGTTCTTGGCGGCGCGCTTCTCGAGTTCGGCCTTGTACTTGGCGGCCATGCGGGTGCGCAGGCCTTCCATCGCGGCCTGGAGCTGGTCTTCCGGCACGGCGACCTGCTTGCCGGCCATGGCGTCCTGCACGGCCTTGATGAAGGTGTTCATGTCGACCTGTTCGCCGCTGGCGACGATCGGCTGCAGGCTCATGCCGGCGCGGTAGCCAAGGGCGTAGCTGAGCTTGCCCTTGTCGGACGTGGTGTCCTGGGCCGAGACGGTACCCGCGGTCAGGGCCAGAGCCGCCAGGCTGGCGGCGACGAGCAGACGCAACTTCATTCAGTAACTCTCCGGGATGGGATATGCCGGGACTTCCCGGCAAGGAACGGGGCGGCCTGGCCGCCCCGGTATGGGTTCCATGAACAGCGGACTAGAATACTGTCCGCCGCACTTAACCGCCACTGAGGACCCCCGGTCCGACCGGTGGCGCCCCGACAAGTTCCCTGCCGCCGCCAGGCGGTCCATCCGCACACGAGCCGATCCCGCCGCCCATGAGCCACGACACCCAGCCCGCCTCCGTCCTGAAGATCGAAGACCGCCCCGTCGAGGGCCATGGCCTCGTCCGCCTCATCGCCGTCGACCGCCCCGAGCGCCTCAACGCCCTGGATTCGGCCACTCTCGACGCCCTGCACGCGGCCTTCGACGCCGCCGCGACCGACCCGGCCGTGCGCGTGGTCGTGCTGACCGGCAGCGGCCCCAAGGCCTTCGTCGCCGGTGCCGACATCGCCGAGATGAGCGCCCTCAGCCCGGCCCAGGCGCGCGATTTCTCGCTGCGCGGCACGCGGATGATGCGCCGGGTCGAAAAGATGCCCAAGCCGGTGATCGCAATGGTGAATGGCTTCGCCCTCGGCGGTGGCCTGGAGCTGGCGATGTGCTGCCATCTGCGCATCGCCGCCGAGACCGCGAAGGTCGGCCAGCCCGAGATCAACCTCGGCCTGATCCCCGGCTTCGGCGGTACCCAGCGCCTGCTGCGCCTGGCCGGCCGCGCCGCCACGCTGGAACTGTGCCTGCTCGGTGCGCCGATCGACGCCGCACGGGCCGCGCAGCTGGGCATCGTCAACCGCGTGGTCCCGGCCGACGAGCTGGAAGCCGAGACCATGAAGCTCGCCGGGCAGCTCGCCGCGTCCGCGCCGCTGGCCCTGCGCGGCATGATCGACTGCATCAACATCGGCGGCGAATGCGGGCTGGAGGACGGCCTGGAGTACGAATCGGCCCAGTTCGGCCTGATCTTCTCGACCGAGGACATGCGCGAAGGCACGCAGGCGTTCCTGGAGCGCCGCAAGCCGGGCTTCACCGGCCGATGACGCCCATGCGCTGCGCAGCCTGCGACGACGCCGGCCTCGCGGCGCTGGCCGAATCCGTCGCCATCGACGACCTGGACACCGCGATCGAGCAGGGCCTGCTGGCGTTCGAAGCGCCAGCGGCCTGCTGCGCCGCGTGCGTGCCGCGCATCGCGTCCGTGCTCGCGGCGCGCGATGCCCGCAGGCACGCGCTCGCCGCGCGCGAACGCTACCGCGCGCGCCAGGCGCGACTGGTCGAGCGCGCGGAAGCGAAGGCTCGGCGGCGCGCAGTTGCAGCCCCCCCGGCGGCCAGCCCGTCGAAAACCGCACCCGCCCTGCCTTCCGCCGCGCTGGCCGCGCTCGCACGCGCCAAGGCCCGGGCTGCGGCGAAACGATCCGGCTGAGCGCGCATGACGACGAAGAAGATCGCGAAGAAAGCCGCGAAACGGACAGTGAAGAAAACCGCAGCGAAGAAGGCTGCCGGAAAGCGCGCACTGCGCGGTGGCATGCCGCCCGAAGACATCCGCACGATGTTCGAGCGTCTGCGCGAACTGAATCCGCATCCGCAGACCGAACTGGAATATTCGACGCCGTTCGAGCTGCTGGTCGCGGTGGTGCTGTCGGCGCAGGCCACCGATGTCGGCGTCAACAAGGCCACGCGCCGCCTGTATCCGGTGGCGAATACGCCGCACGCCATCGCCGCGCTCGGCGTCGAAGCGCTGAAGTCCTACATCTCGACGATCGGCCTGTTCAACACCAAGGCCGCCAATGTCATCGCGCTGTGCGAGCGATTGATCGCCGAACACGATGGCGAGGTCCCCCGCGACCGCGAATCTCTCGAATCCCTGCCCGGCGTCGGCCGCAAGACCGCGAACGTGGTGCTCAACACCGCCTTCGGCGAGCCGACGATGGCGGTCGACACCCACATCTTCCGCGTCGCCAATCGCACCGGCCTGGCGCCGGGCGCCAACGTGCTCGCGGTCGAACACGCCTTGCTCCGGCGCGTGCCCGCGGAATTCCTGCAGGACGCGCACCACTGGCTGATCCTGCATGGCCGCTACACCTGCAAGGCGCGTCGGCCCGAATGCTGGCGCTGCCCGATCCGCGACGTCTGCCGGTTCAAGGACAAGAGCGAACACGGCGAGGCGTAGCGGGTGTCGCGCATCGAGCAAAAAAAACGAAACCCCAGCAGGGCCGGGGTTTCGCTCGACTTCGACCGGAGAGAGATCGATCAGAAGCTGAACTGGGTGCGCAGCGCGTACTGTGCGGTTTCGTCGCCGTTGACCTCGTTCTCGCCCTTCGTGTAGTTGAACATGAAGCGCAGGTTCGGGTTGACGTAGTAGTTCAGGCCGAGCAGCCAGCTGGTGGCCTCGCGGTTGCGGATGGATTCGTTCTCGATGGTGTCGTAGCGCGCGGTCAGCTCCCACAGGCCGTGCTTGTCCACCTTCGGCGAACCGAACACGCCGGTCGCGGCCTTGTAGGGCTTGTGACCACCGTTGAGCATCCAGCTGCCCTGCACGTACCACGTGGTCACGTCCTGGTCCGGCGTGCGGAAGGGCTGTTCGAAGGTCGACTGGACGTACTCGGCCTGGAAGAAGGTCGGGCCGAACGAACCGGCGACTTCCGCGGCGTAGGCGGTGATCTTGTCGCCGGCCAGGCCGTTGACGCTGGCGATGGTCTGCGACGGGCCGCGGCGGCCCGCGTAGGACACACTGGCCGAAGTATTGGCGGACCCCTGGTTCAGGTCTTCGACGCTGAACCATGCACCCAGGTGCAGGGTGGAGGTTTCGCGGTTGATCGGCGCCCAGGTGACGCGACCGGCCGCACCGACGCCTTCGTTGCGCACACCGGCAGCACCACGCAGGTTGAAGACCGACAGGCCGGCGGTGTAGCTGTCGCCGGACCGCATGTAGCCCACGCCCTGCTGGAACTGGCGGCCGTTGAACAGACCGCTGGCCGAGGCGAACGGACGCTCCATCATCAGGATCTCGTTCGAACTGGTCAGTTCTTCCATCGACCGGTACGGCTTGAAGTGACCGATGAAGAACTTGCCGCCCAGCGCGCTCTTGGCGACGTACAGATCGCGCAGGCCGTCGAGGTTGGTGCCGGCGGCGAAATCCTGCTCCATCTTGTAGTCCCAACCCAGCGCCTTGCCCTGCAGGGTCAGGCGCGCACGGCGGAACTCGGTGGTGCCGGTGGTGGCGGCGATGTCGCGGTCGTAGGCGTAGGCATCGAAATGGATGCGGCCGCCGACCTGGGCCTCGAACTTCTTGTCCGCCGAGGTGATCTTGATGCCGCCCTTGGTCTCGACGGTCGGCGTCTTCGACACCATGTCGTCGAGGCGCTGGGCGGTGTCGACGTTGACATCGGATTGCGCGTCCGTGCGTTCTTCGAGCGACTGGACCTTTTCCATCAGCTCGACGATCTGCGCCTTGAGCGCCTGGATTTCGCTGTCGCGGGATTGCGCCGACGCGGAGACGCTGGTGCCGGCGAGCGCGGCGCCGACGGCGAGCGCGAGAAGGGAATAACGCATGGTGGGATTCCTGGAAGTCTGGAGGTTGTGAACAAGGGACGCCGGACGCCCCCTCACCGCGACACGTCGCAGGTAAGGTGACGCCCGTTAAGGTCTCGTGAACCGGTCGCCAGAGTGCGGCGGAAATCTGACACCGGCATGAGGCCGGGATGACAGTTTCATGACGTCGCGCCCATGGCATTCCCCCGCGCGTTCCATCGCGGATCCAGCTCCTGACGCGGCCTGGATCAGGAATCCGCCGCCCTCCTCGACCACCCGCGCGACCATCCGCGGCAGCCAATGCCGTCATTGTAACTTTTTCGTCACATCCGGAACACGGGACTGTCATCGGCCTTGGATCAAATGTGCGTCAACCGGGTCGCCCGGTCAGTCACCCTCATGAGGAGCACCTCCGTGTTCAAGTCGTTCAAACTGCAGGCTGCCGCGCTGATCCTGGCCGGCGGCACCCTCTTCAACGCCCACGCCAACGACATCACCGGCGCCGGTGCCACCTTCGTGTTTCCGGTCATGACCAAGTGGTCGGCCGACTACGCCAAGGCCAAGAACATCCGCGTCAACTACCAGTCCATCGGCTCGGGCGGCGGCATCGCCCAGATCAAGGCCGGCACCGTCGACTTCGGTTCGTCCGATGCCCCGCAGAAGCCGGAAGACCTGGCCAAGGCCGGCCTCGCGCAGTTCCCGTCGGTGATCGGCGGCGTGGTGCCGGTGGTCAACATCCCGGGCGTGGCCTCGGGTGCGCTCAAGTTCGACGGCCCGCTGCTGGCCGACATCTTCCTGGGCAAGATCACGATGTGGAACGACCCGCGCATCGAAGCGCTCAATGCGGGCGTGAAGCTGCCGGCGCAGAAGATCACGGTCGTGCGTCGCTCCGACGGCTCGGGCACCACCTTCAACTTCGTGAATTACCTGTCGAAGGTCAGCGCCGACTGGAAGTCGACGGTGGGCGAAGGCAACTCGGTGAAGTGGCCGGTCGGCGTGGGCGGCAAGGGCAACGAAGGCGTGGCCGCGTTCGTCAAGCAGATCCGCGGCGGCATCGGCTACGTCGAGTTCTCCTACGCGCTGCAGAACAAGCTGACCTATGTCCGCATGAAGAACGCCGCCGGCAACTTCGTGCTGCCGAACGAGAATACCTTCCAGGCCGCCGCCGCGAGCGCCAACTGGGGCGCTTCGAAGGACTTCTACTTGGTCATGACCAACGCTCCGGGCGACCAGGCCTGGCCGATCGCCGCGACCAACTTCATCCTGATGTACAGGAAGCCGAAGAACGCCGCCGGCGCCAAGGCCGCCAAGGAATTCTTCCGCTGGGTCTACGCCAACGGCGACGAGCAGGCCAAGTCGCTCGACTACGTGCCGCTGCCGGACGCGCTGGTGAAGCAGATCGAGGCCTACTGGGCCAAGACGATGCCCTACTGATCCACCGGGATCGCATTCGACGAAGCGGGCCTCATGGCCCGCTTTCGTTTGTGCGGGTCCTACCGGCAGTGCGACGGATTCATGACGAAACCGCGCCGGCTGTCATACGGCCGCAACACAAACATCATCTGATATGCGCAGCAAGCGCTGCACCCCAGACCCGCACGCCGCAGGGACGCGACGTCAGTCATTCCTCTTCCGGACCCCGGCCCAGCGATGAGCACCGCCGAACTGACCTTCCCCGCCAATCCGCACCGTGACCGTCGCGACACGCGCAACGACCGCGTGTTCAAGACCGTCCTGACCCTGGTCGCGATCTTCGTCCTGTTCAGCCTCGCCGGCGCCGCGCTGTCGATGCTCTGGGGCGGACGCAGCGTCCTGGCCTCGCATGGCCTGGACTTCTTCTTCTCCAGCGACTGGAACCCGGTCGAGAACAAGTATGGTGCGCTGGTGCCGATCTACGGCACGGTCGTCACCGCACTGATCGCGATGCTGATCTCGGTGCCGGTGAGCTTCGGCATCGCCTTCTTCCTGACCGAGGTCGCGCCACGCTGGCTGCGCTCGCCGATCGGCACCGCGATCGAACTGCTCGCCGGCATCCCGTCGATCATCTACGGCATGTGGGGCTTCTTCGTGCTGATGCCGGTGATGCGCGACCACCTGATCCCCTGGATGAACGACCACCTCGGGCCACTGCCGGTGATCGGCGCGCTGTTCCAGGGTCCGCCGATCGGCGCGGGCATGCTGACCTCGGGCCTGGTGCTCGCGATCATGGTGATCCCCTTCATTTCCTCGGTGATGCGCGATGTCTTCCTCACCGTGCCGGGCCGGCTCAAGGAGTCCGCGTACGCACTGGGTTCGACGCGCTGGGAAGTCGTCTGGGACATCGTGCTTCCCTACACCCGCTCCGCGGTGATCGGCGGCATCTTCCTCGGCCTGGGTCGCGCGCTCGGCGAGACCATGGCCGTGGCTTTCGTGATCGGCAACAACGTCGCCTTCACCAAATCGCTGCTCGAACCCAGCACGACGATCGCCGCGCTCATCGCCAACGACTTCGGCGAAGCCACGGCGGACTACCGTGCCGCCCTGCTGCTGCTCGGCTTCGTGCTGTTCATGGTCACCTTCGTCGTGCTGGCGCTGGCGCGCCTGATGCTGATGCAACTGTCGCGCAAGGAGGGCAACTGATGAACGCACGCACCGCCCCTACGCTGCTGTCGGCCTCCGCGCGCAATCTGTACCGGAAGCGCGACATCAAGAACGGCATCGCGATCGCGCTCGCCTGCGCGGCTGCCGCATTCGGCCTGTTCTTCCTCGGCTGGATCCTGTGGACGCTGCTGCAGAAGGGACTGGCCGGCATCGACCTGGCGCTGTTCACGATGGACCAGCCCGCGCCCATGGAAGTCGGTGGCCTGCGCAACGCCTTCATCGGCAGCATCCTGATGTGCGGCATGGGGATCCTGCTCGGCACGCCGATGGGCATCGCGGCAGGCACCTGGCTGGCCGAGTACGGCCACAACCGGAAGCTCGGCACCGTGGTGCGCTTCGTCAACGACATCCTGCTGTCGGCGCCGTCGATCGTGCTCGGCCTGTTCGTCTACGCGATCTTCGTCATGCAATTCAGCCGCGGCCAGTTCTCCGCCGTCGCCGGCGCGGTCGCGCTGGGCTTCATCGTGCTGCCCGTGGTGGTGCGCACCACCGATGAAATGCTGCGCCTGGTGCCGGCGCAGATGCGCGAGGCCGCGCTGTCGCTGGGCGTGCCGCAGTGGAAGGTGATCGTGCAGGTGCTGTACCGCTCGGCCCTGCCGGGCATCGTCACCGGCGTGCTGCTGGCACTGGCGCGCATCTGCGGCGAAACCGCGCCGCTGCTGTTCACCGCGTTCGGCAACAATTTCTTCAGCCTCGACATCTCCAAGCCGATGGCCGGCGTACCGCTGGTGATGAACCAGTATGCCGCCAGCCCGTTCGACAACTGGATCCAGATCGCCTGGGCAGGCGCGCTGGTCCTGACCCTGTTCGTGCTCGCGGTCAGCCTGGTCGCCCGCGCGATCCTGCTCCGCAACAAGATCATCCATGACTGATTCGTACACGACCGACAAGGCCGGAACCACCGACATGAACGACATCGCGTCCCACCCCGCCTCCAACCAACACGGCGCGCAGCGGATCGGCATCGCCGCCACGCATCGCGAGGCTGCGCCGGCGACGCCGGTGAAACTCAGCGCACGGGGCCTGAACTTCCACTACGACAAGTTCCTCGCGCTGAAGAACATCGACCTGGACATCCCGGAAAAGCGCGTGACCGCGCTCATCGGCCCGTCCGGCTGCGGGAAATCGACGCTGCTGCGCATCTTCAACCGCATCTATGCCCTGTACCCGAAGATGACCGCGACCGGCCAGGTGCTGCTGGACGGGGAGAACATCCTCGACGAGAAGTACCCGATGAACCGGCTGCGCAGCAAGGTCGGCATGGTGTTCCAGAAGCCGGTGCCGTTCCCGATGACGATCTTCGAGAACGTCGCCTACGGCATCCGCCACCACGAACGCCTGTCGAAGGCCGACATGGCCGTGCGCGTCGAGGAGGCCCTGCGCCAGGCGGCGCTGTGGGAAGAGGTCAAGGACAAGCTCAACCAGAGCGCGCTGGGCCTGTCCGGCGGCCAGCAGCAGCGCCTGTGCATCGCGCGCGCGGTCGCGCTGCGCCCCGAAGTGCTGCTGCTGGACGAGCCGACTTCGGCGCTGGACCCGATCTCGACCAGCCGCATCGAGCAGTTGATCGAGGAACTCAAGCAGCGCTACACGATCGCGATCGTCACCCACAACATGCAGCAGGCGGCGCGCGTGTCCGACTACACCGCCTTCATGTACCTGGGCGACCTCATCGAGCACGACGTCACCGAGAAGATCTTCTCCAAGCCCTCGAAGCAGCAGACCGAGGACTACATCACGGGGCGGTTCGGGTAAGGCAGGCCACGGATGGCCGGGCCGGGTTCTCCGGAGCCGCATCGGTCCCGCCACGGATGGCATCGCAACGCCACGAACGACATGTTCCCGCACTGACATCGTCCAAACACACCCATTCCCGAGCCTGCCCATGAACACCCAACCCCACGACCACATCCTCAAGAGCCACGACGAGGAACGCCGGATCCTGCTCGACGAGATCCTGCGCATGGGCGAGATCGCCGCCTCGCAGCTCGAAGCCGCGCTGGACGTGGTGGAACGGCGCGATGGCAAGGCCGCCGAGCGGATCATCGCCAACGACGAGGAAATCGACGCGCTGGAACTGCGCGTCGGCCACGACGCCATGAAGCTGGCGCTGCGCGGCCCGCTGGCGCGCGACCTGCGCGAGATCCTCGCGGCGCTGCGCATCGCCTCGGACATCGAGCGCATCGGCGACTACGCCGCGAACGTCGCCAAGCGCTCGATGGCGCTGAACCTGTCGCCGCCGCTGCCGCACACCCGCGGCCTGGGCAGCCTGGGCCGGCTGGTGGTGCGCCAGGTCCGCGACGTGCTGGAGGCCTACCGCAACGGCGACGCCGAGGCTGCGCAGCGCGTGCGCGCCAGCGACGCGGAAGTCGATGCCCAGTACACCGGGCTGTTCCGCGAACTGCTGACCTACATGATGGAAGACCCCCGGGTCATCACCCCGTGCACGCACCTGCTGTTCATGGCCAAGAACCTGGAGCGCGTGGGCGACCATGCCACCAACATCGCCGAGAACATCTGGTTCCAGGAACACGGCGAAGGCCCGCTGCCCCCGCGCGAGAAGCGCGACGAAACCAGCACGACCGGCTGATCGACGAGCGGGTCGGTCCGTCACACGGACGGGCCGGCCAGCCTAAACGGAACCTGAATCCGGACGCTTCCGCCCCCGGCGAGCGCAACCCGCCCCCTCCCGTCTAACTCTTTGTGCACAAACGCGGCTCTGTTCCCGCGTACATTGCGCAGCCTGAGGAGAACGACGGTGCAGGATCCAGGATTCCAGACAGCCCTCCAGCGGGCACGCCAGGGAGACAGGCGGGCACTCGAGCAGGTTCTGGCGCGATCGCGCCAGGACCTGCGCCGCTATGCCGAATACCACTGCGCCGTGAACGACGTCGAGGACGCGGTGCAGGAAAGCCTGCTGCTGGTGTCGCGCAAGCTGTCCACCCTGCGGGAACTCGGCGCCTACGCCTCGTGGCTGTTCCGCATCGTCAAGCGCGAATGCAACCGCATGAAGCGCGCCGCCCGGATCCTGCTGCTGCAGCCGTCCGACCTCGAAGAACTCGACGGCCCCCACTACCCCGCCCCCACCGGTCTGCTGCGCGATGTCGCGGCGGCGCTGGCGATGCTGCCCGCGCACTACCGCGAGGCCATCCTGATGCGCGACCTCGAAGGCCACAGCATCGCCGAGATCGCGAGCGCGCTGTCCCTGCATCCCGAGGCGGCGAAGGCGCGTATCCATCGCGCCCGCGCCCTCGCCCGGCAGTACCTGTCGCCACTGGACACCTGCGGCGTCCCGGTCCTCGCCGCGGACGGTTGACCTTGTCCCGGGTCATGTCCCACGTTGTCGCTCCACCTTCCCCCAACCCGACGTTTCACCCACCACTCAGGAGAGATCCCATGTCGAACAAGAAGAAACCCGTCGCACTCGCCGCCGCCACCCTCGCCGGCGGCATGCTGCTCGCCGGTTCGGGCTTCGCTTCCACCCACCTGGCCCAGGGCTACCTGCTGGGTGCCGATGCGGCCACGAAGGCCGTCGAAGGCAACTGCGGTGGCGCCAAGCCCACCGAGGGCAAGTGCGGCGAAGGCAAGTGCGGCGGCGCGAAGGCCGGTGAAGGCAAGTGTGGCGAGGGCAAGTGCGGCTTCGACAAGCTCGACACCAACAAGGACGGCAAGATCTCCAGGGCCGAATACGACGCCGCCCACAAGGACGGCGGCAATTTCGCCAAGCACGACACCAACAAGGACGGCTTCATCAGCGCCGACGAGTTCAAGGCCGCGCACGAAGGCAAGTGCGGCGAGGGCAAGTGCGGCGCCGCCAAGGGTGGTGAAGGCAAGTGCGGCGGCGACAAGAAGGCCGCCGAGGGCAAGTGCGGCGAAGGCAAGTGCGGCGGTTCGATCTGATCGGCGCGCGTTGATCGATCCCGACGCAGGCCGCCGTCGCCGACGGCGGTCCACCGGGGCGGTCGCCATGCGGCCGCCCTTCGCTCCGGCAATCCCCTTTCGAAACGATGACGCCGACGCCCCTCGCCCCCGATTCGGCCGGTCTCGGCCTGCGCCGCACGCTGCTCCCCGACATGCGCCGGGCCATATCCGGCAGCTTCGATTTCGTCGAAGTCGCCCCGGAGAACTGGATCGGCGTCGGCGGCGCGCTTGGCGACGGCTTCGCCGACCTGGCCTCGCGCTACCCGGTGGTCTGCCATGGTCTGTCGCTGTCGGTCGGCGGCCCTGCCCCGCTCGACGAGACCTTCCTGGTCAAGGTGCGCCGATTCATGGACGCCCACCGCTGCCCGCTCTACAGCGAACACCTCAGCGCCTGCGGCGACAGCCGCGGCCAGCTCTACGACCTGCTGCCCCTGCCCTTCAGCGAGGAATCCGTGGTCCATGTCGCCGCGCGCATCCGCCGGGTGCAGGACATCCTCGGCCAGCGGATCGCGATCGAGAACATCTCCTACTACGCCGCGCCCTTCCAGAAGATGCGCGAGATCGATTTCGTCAACGCCGTGCTCGCGGAGGCCGACTGCCTGCTGCTGCTCGACGTGAACAACATCGTGGTCAACGCGACCAACCACCGCTACGACCCGTCGGACTTCCTCGCCGCGCTGCCCGGCGAACGCATCGCCTATGTCCACGTCGCCGGCCACTACGACGAGGCCGAGGACCTCAAGGTCGACACCCACGGCAGCGCGGTCAATGCCCAGGTCTGGGGCCTGCTCGAAGAGGCCTACCGCCGCTTCGGCCCGCGCCCGACCCTGCTGGAGCGCGATTTCAACCTGCCGCCGTTCGAGGACCTCCTGGACGAACTCGGCCAGGTCCGCCGGCGCCTCGCCGGTGCGGGTGCGCGGGAGCAGCGACATGCCGCCTGAGTCCGCCGCATCCGGGGCCGAGACCCTCGCCGCGCAGCAGGACGCGCTGGCCGCGCACATCCGCGACCCCGAGCGCGTCCCACCGCCGCCGGGCATCGAGGAGCGCCGGCTGAAGATCTACCGCGACCTGTTCTTCAACAACGTCGACAGCCTGCTGGCCGGCAATTTCCCGGTACTGCGCCGGATCCACGGCGACGCGGGCTGGCGCGCGCTGATCCGCGACTTCTACCGCGACCACGACTGCCGGACGCCGCTGTTCACCGAACTGGCGCGCGAGTTCATGCGCTACCTCGATGCCCGCGCCGGGAGCGACGCCGGGCGCGACGATCCCCCGTGGCTGCGCGAACTGGCGCATTACGAATGGGTCGAACTGGCCCTGCAGATCAGCGAGGCCCGCATCGAGGACGCCCCGCACGACCCGGACGGCGACCTGCTGGCCGGCGCGCCGGTGGTCTCGCCGCTGGCCTGGCCGCTGGCCTACGCTTGGCCTGTGCATCGCATCGGCCCCGAATACCTGCCCGACACGCCGCCCGAGGCCCCGACCCTGCTGATGCTGCGCCGCGAACCCGACGGCAACGTCAGCTTCCACGCCCTCACGCCCCTGGTCTTCCGCCTGCTGCAGCGGCTGGAGGAGATGCCGGATCTACCCGGCGAGCACCAACTGCGCGCGCTCGCGGCCGAGGCTGGCGCCCCCGACACGGACGCATTCGTCACCGAAGGCGCACGCATGCTGGCGACCCTGCGCGCCGAAGGCACCTTGCTCGGCACGGCGCGGGACGACGCATCCGCCGCTTGAACGGATCCTATGCACGATCGACCGGCCGCATGGCCGGGTCTGCTACGCTTTCGCGCATGAGCGAAGTCGATGCAGCCCCCCCCGCCGTCCGCAGGAAGAAGATGTCCGAGCGATTCCGGGGGTATCTCCCGGTGGTGGTGGACGTGGAGACCGGCGGCTTCGACTGGAACCGCCACGCCCTGCTCGAAATCGCGGTGCAGCCGGTCGATCTCGACGAAGAGGGCCGCCTGGTGCCCGGCGAGATCGCCAGCGCACACCTCGTGCCCGCGCCCGGCACCGAGATCGATCCCAAGTCGCTGCAGGTCACCGGCATCAGGCTGGACCATCCGTTCCGGCTCGCCAAGGCCGAGAAGGACGCGCTGGACCACGTCTTCGCCCCGGTCCGCGCCGCCGTCCGCAAGCACGACTGCCAGCGCGCGATCCTGGTCGGCCACAACGCGCATTTCGACCTCAACTTCCTCAACGCAGCGGTGGCGCGCACGCAGCACAAGCGCAACCCGTTCCACCCGTTCAGCGTGTTCGACACCGTCAGCCTCGCCGGCATCGCCTACGGCCAGACCGTGCTCGCCCGCGCGGTGATGGCAGCCGGCCTAAGCTGGAACGCCGAAGAAGCCCACTCCGCCGTCTACGACACCGAACGCACCGCGGAGCTGTTCTGCAAGATCGTGAACGCGTGGCCGCAAGTGGGCTGACGCTGCTCCTGTAGAGCGAAGCTCCGCTGCCCTATTTGCGGATCGCGGCCATCATCACGGCTGCCACACGATCCGGACCTCTGAAACACCACAGCGGAGCTTCGCTCCGCTCTACAGGTGCTGGTGCATGGAATCGCGACGCCGCGCGCGCACACCTCGCACGATCCCGTACACGCTGATCGCGATCCACGTGCACTGCAGCAGGGCGACCGCGACGTTGAAACCGCCGGCCAGCGAAACGAGGATGCAGCCGGAGCCGGCGATGTTCAGCCATTGATACGTCAGGCTGGTGCCCGACAGCCGGCCGCTCTGCAGCATGAAATAGCTGCCGACGACAATCGCCGTGCCGAGCAGGCCGACGAGGTCGTACCAGTGCAGGTTCATGCCGGCAGCGCCCCGGTCACTGCCGCTGCCGCACCGCCTCGAACAGCGCGACGCCGCTGGCGACGGAGACGTTGAGGCTTTCCACACCCGGGGAATGCGCGAGGCCCGGCATCGGAATGGTCACGAGCTGGTCGCAGTGCTCGCGGGTCAGACGGCGCAGGCCATCGGCTTCGCCGCCCAGGGCCAGCGCGACGTTGCCGCGCAGATCGATCGAGTACAGCGAGGCGGTGGCTTCGCCGGCCAGGCCATAGATCCACACGCCCATCTGCTGCAGGTCGCGCATCGCACGCGCGAGGTTGGTCACGCGCACCACCGGGATGCTGTCGGCCGCGCCCGCCGAGGTCTTGCGCACGGTGGCATTGACCTGCACCGCCTTGTCCTTCGGGATGACCACGGCGGTGACGCCCGCCGCGGCCGCGCTGCGCAGGCAGGCGCCGAGGTTGTGCGGATCCTGCACGCCGTCCAGCACCAGCAGCAGGGCCTTGCCGGCGGCAGCCTCGACCAGTTCGGCCAGGTCGTCCTCGTTGTAGGTCTTCGAGGCGGCGTAGCGCGCGACCACGCCCTGGTGGCGCAGGCCGCCGGCGACGCCGTCGAGGGCATTGGTCGCGACCCGGCGCACGTCGATGTCCTTGCGGCGGGCGTTTTCCTCGATTTCGGTCAGACGCGGGTTCTTCGCGCCGGCTTCGATCAGGACTTCGCGGACGTGGTCCGCATCGTGTTCGACCGCCGCGGCAACCGCATTGATGCCGGCGATCCATTGGGATGATTTGCTCATGGCGCTATTGTGCCCGGACGACCGCGGATTTGCCCTATGATCCGCGCCCGCGCCGCCCTCCCGACCCGACGATGACCAGCCCCGCATCCGAGACCACCCGCGTCGCCATCGTCGGCGGCGGCCCCGCCGGGCTGATGGCGGCCGAGGTGGCGAACGCCGCCGGCCTGCAGGTCGACCTGTTCGAGGCCAAGGGTTCGGTCGGCCGCAAGTTCCTCATCGCCGGCAAGGGTGGCCTCAACCTCACCCACGGCGAGCCGCGACCCGACTTCGACGCGCGCTACGGCGAACGCAGGCCGGAGATCGCACGCTGGCTCGATGCCTTCGATGGCAAAGCGCTGCGCGACTGGGCCCGCGGGTTGGGCGTCGAGACCTACGTCGGCAGCTCCGGCCGCATCTTCCCGAACGACCGCAAGGCCGCCCCGCTGCTGCGCGGCTGGGTGCGACGCCTGCGCGACGCCGGTGTGCGCTTCCACGTCCACCATCGCTGGCTCGGCTGGACCGACGAAGGCGCGTTGCGCTTCGCCACGCCCGAGGGCGAACGCCGCGTGCGCGCGGACGCCACCGTGCTCGCGCTCGGCGGCGCGAGCTGGCCGGAACTGGGTTCCGATGGTGCCTGGGTCGACCTGCTGGCCGCGCGCGGCGTCGACATCGCCCCGCTGCGCGCATCGAACTGCGGCTTCGACATCGGCTGGAGCGCCGTGCTCTCGGAGAAACATGCCGGGGCGCCGCTGAAACCGGTGGTCGCGCACTGGACCGCCGACGACGGCACGCCGCGATCGCTGCAGGGCGAATGCGTGCTCACCGCGACCGGTGTCGAAGGCAGCCTGATCTATGCGCTCTCGGCCATGCTGCGCGAACGCATCGCGCGCGATGGCGAGACGACGCTGTGGCTGGATCTTGCGCCGGGTCGCGACGAAGCCCGACTGGTCCGCGACCTGCAGGCGCCGCGCGGCAAGCGCAGCATCGGCGATCATCTGAAGCGACAGACGGGAGTGGATGCGGCGAAGGCCGCCCTCGTGTTCGAAATCCTGCCGCACGACGCGATGGCCGACCCCGCCCGCGTCGCCGCGACGATCAAGCGCTGCCCGCTGCGCCTGCGCGCCACACGCCCGGTCGCCGAAGCCATCAGCACCGCCGGCGGCGTGCGCCTGGAAGCGCTGGATGGTTCGCTGCAATTGAAGTCGATGCCCGGTGTGTTCTGCGCCGGCGAAATGCTCGACTGGGAAGCCCCCACCGGCGGTTACCTGCTCACCGCCTGCTTCGCCAGCGGCTTGATCGCGGGACGTGGCGCGATCCAGCGGCTCACCCTGCCCTTGTAGAGCGGAGCAAAGCTCCGCTGCACAGCTTCCGCCTGCAGCCCGCCTGCCGGAAGAGATGCCATCAAGGCAACGGGGATGCAATGCCGAGATGTCCGGAGGACGATCTGGCGCTGCTGCTCTCCGGATGCGAAGCAGCGGAGCTCCGCTGCACAACCATCCATCGGCAGCCCTTCCGGCACGAGGATGTCGGGTTTTCCCGACACGAAACACATCGATCCCCTGATCGAATGCCGGAGGGCCTGTCGGCAGGCTATCCGGCATGGCCAGCCCACGTCTCAACAAAGGCCGACATTCCCGGGTCGGTCATGTCTACTCGATCACCACCGTCGCCTGCGGTCGACGTCGACTGTTCACGGACTACGAAGCGGCACGGATCATCCTGTCGGAAATCGAAGCGACTGACAGGCTTGGCCTATCAGCCTCGTTGGCATGGGTATTGATGCCCGATCACCTGCATTGGCTGTTCCAGCTCGAATACGGTTCCTTGAGCGCGGTGATGCAGCAGTTCAAGGCATGCACTGCGCAATCGATCAATCAGACCCAGCAAAGGCGCGGAAGCGTCTGGCAGGCGGGGTTCCACGACCATTGCGTGCGCGGCGAAAGATCGCTGGGCAACACGGCCCGCTATCTGCTGGAAAATCCGATTCGGGCGAATCTCGCATCGGATATCGCGGACTACCCGTACTGGTGGTGCGCTTGGCGGATCGAAGACGACCTGCCAGTGGCAATGGAGAAGCGGTCACCGGAAGGGGTGTAGCGGAGCTTCGCTCCGCTCTACAAGATCAACGCCGGATGACCGTCAGCCCATTCAATACTTCTGTTTCTGCCGCTTCGCCGGTTGCCCGCGCGGCGGCGGTGGCTTCACGCCGCGCTCTTCGGCGAGACGGAAATCGATCTTGCGCTCTTCCAGGCTGGCCTTGAGCACGACGATGCTCACGCGGTCGCCGAGACGGAACACGCGGCCGACACGCTCGCCGCTGAGCGTCTTGCGGATCGGGTCGAAGTGGTAGTAGTCGTGCGGCAGCTGGGTCACGTGGACCAGGCCGTTGACCTTCGATGCGTCCAGCTCGACGAACAGGCCGAAGCTGGTGACGCCGCTGATGACGCCGTCGAATTCGCCACCGATGTGCTTCTCCATCCACGCAGCGCGATAGCGCTCGTCGACCTCGCGCTCGGCCTCGTCGGCACGACGCTCGCGCTCGGAGCACTGCAGCGTGAGCGCGCCCATCGCGGACTGCGAATACGCGAAATCGCCGGCCTTGCCGCCGCGCAGCGCGTGCTTGATCGCGCGATGCAGCAACAGGTCGGGATAGCGGCGGATCGGCGAGGTGAAATGTCCGTAGGCTTCCAGCGCCAGGCCGAAGTGGCCGACGTTGTCCGGCGAATACACCGCCAGCGACTGCGTGCGCAGCAGCACCGACTCCAGCAGCGCGGCATCGGCGCGGCCGCGGATCTTGGTCAGCAGCGCGGTGAAGTCGCGCGGCTCGACCTTGGCCCAGGCCGGCATGCGCAGCTTGAATTCCTTCAGGAACTCCAGCAGGTCGGCGTACTTGCTCTCCGGCGGCTTCTCGTGGATGCGGTACGGCGCCGGGATCTTCTTCTTGAGCAGGAAACGCGCGGCCTCGACATTCGCCGCGATCATGCATTCCTCGATCAGCTTGTGCGCGTCGTTGCGCTGCAGCATGCCGGCCTGCACCACCTCGCCCTGCGCGCCCAGCACGAAGCGCACCTCGCTGGATTCGAACTCGATGGCGCCGCGCGCCCTGCGCGCCTTCGCCAGCACCTGGTAGAGCTGGTGCAGGCGCTGCACCTGCGGCATCAGCGAGCCGATCTTCGCGATCGCCTCCTCGTCGCCCTCGCCCACCGCGTTCCAGACCTGGGTGTAGGTCAGGCGCGCGTGCGAGTGCATCACCGCTTCGTAGAACTTCGACTTCGTGACTTCGCCGTCCAGGTCCACCTGCATGTCGCAGACGAAGCACAGGCGATCGACCTTGGGGTTGAGCGAACAGATGCCGTTGGACAGGGTCTCCGGCAGCATCGGCACGACGAAACCCGGGAAGTACACCGAGGTCGCGCGCAGTTGCGCTTCGTCGTCCAGCGGCGCACCCGGGCGCACGTAGTGCGAGACATCGGCGATGGCGACGATCAGGCGGAAGCCATTGCGGTTCGGCTCGCAGTACACCGCGTCGTCGAAATCCTTGGCGTCCTCGCCGTCGATGGTGACCAGCGGCAGCTTGCGCAGGTCGACGCGGCCTTCGATGTCGGTGGCGGTCACCTCCAGCGGCACCGCCACGGCTTCCGCGATCACCTGCGGCGGGAACTCGTGCGGCAGGTCGTGGCCGTGGATCGCGGCTTCGACCACCAGCGACGGCGTGAGCTTGTCGCCGAGCACGGTCAGCACGCGGCCGATCGGTGGACGGTAGGCATCTGGGGCGTGGACGATCTCGCAGACCACGAGCTGGCCGTTGCGCGCGTCCATCCGCGCGTCGGCGGGAATCTGCACGTTGCGCTGGATGCGGGCGTCGTCGGGCACGACGTAGCTGATGCCGGCTTCGAGGGTGAAGCGGCCGATCAGGCGCGTGAGCCGGCGCTCCAGCACTTCGACGATGGCGCCCTCGCGACGGCCGCGCCGGTCCATGCCGGTCACGCTGACCATCACGCGATCGCCGTGCATGACCTTGCGCATTTCCATCGGCGGCAGGAACAGGTCGTCGCCACTGACCCCATCGGGGCGCAGGAAGCCGAAGCCGTCGCGATTGGCGATCACCGTGCCGGGGATCAGGTCCAGGCGCTCGGCCGGAGCGTAGCCGCCGCGGCGGTTCTGCAGGAGCTGGCCATCGCGGACCATGGCGCCGAGGCGCTTGCCGAGGGCTTCGCGACGTTCGAACGTGTCGAGGCCGAGGGACTCGGCGATGGTCTCGGCCAACTCGGGGCCGTCGGCCTCGGCGAGCAGCTTGAGGATGGCCTCGCGGCTGGGGATCGGATCGGCGTAGCGCTGGGCCTCGCGGGCGGCGTGCGGATCCTGGAAGCGCCCCGGCGCGGCGGCAGGCGCTTGCGACGGGCGCGACGCGTGCGGGGAGGCGGGTCGGGATGCGCCGCGTCCTGCGGGCTTGGCCGGCGGCAGGTCGGGCATCCAGGGCGCGGCCTTCTTCGGCTTGCCGCGGGAGCCGGGCGCGGCCGATGCGGCAGCGGAGCGAGGGGGCTTGGGCGACCTGGCCTTGGCGCCGGGGCGCGCGGGCGCCGGAGCCGGGGATTTGGAAGATGCGCCGCGAGCGGCGCGCGTGGCGCGGGGGCCGGTGTTCTTATCGGTTTTCTTGGACATTGACGCCGAGTATACGTGCCCGGACCGGGATCGGAACCGCCGCGCGCGACCGCCCGGCGGAACATGCGAAGCGACAGCCCGTGAAATTTTTTCGAAACAGACCGTTGACATCGTGTCCGCCGCGACGCAACATACGCGCCCCGATGCCCAGGTGGCGGAATTGGTAGACGCACTAGTTTCAGGTACTAGCGGGTAAAACCGTGGAGGTTCGAGTCCTCTCCTGGGCACCAAGATCGGAAAGAAAACCCCGCGAAAGCGGGGTTTTTTGTTGTCCGAAGAACGTCGCCGCAACGGGATCGCCGACCCGGCGAACGTGGCGCTCGCGTGCGCGGTCGATGCAGCCTCGGCGACGCGAAACGCATCCTTCGCCGTCGTCGTTCCGCAGACATCCCTGCCCTGCCGCGACCGCCGCGGACATGCCACCGGGCATGCCCGCGGCTTGAACTGCGGTTCAGAACTTCCAGGCCGCCGAGACGCGGATCTCGCGGCCCGGCGACGGGAAGCCGATGTACTGGCCCGAACCTGCGTGATACCCGTAGGTGCCGTGGTCGTAATAGAAGCGGTCGAACAGATTGTTGATCGTCAGGCCGAGCGTGAGGCGGTCGTCGTCGAGCGGCGTCCACTGCGCCAGCAGGTCGACCACCCGGTAGCCGGGCTTGTCGGGCGCGGTCGGCGAGATCGCATTCGGCTCCGATTCGACGGCGCGGGCGCGCAGGCCGTACTGCTGCCCGCCGGAGGCCGACACCCAGTCGCCGCGCAGGGTCCAGGTGCGGCCGATCGATGTGCCCAGGCCGAGGTCGGCGTCGTTGAGCGGGCGATCCTCGAAGCGGTTGTCCGAGTTCCACACGCCCAGCGCGACGGTCCAGCGATCCCAGCGCTTGCCGATCTCGGCTTCGTAGCCTTCGACCTCGGCGCGGCCGATGTTGCGCCATTCCCCCCAGACCGCGCCGCCGAGGTACACGGCGGAGATGTAGTCGTCGATGGTCTGGCGGAACACGGTGGCGCGGGCGAAGGCGCCATCGCGTTCCCAGGCGATGCCGAATTCGGCGTTGTCGGCATGTTCGCCGTCCAGGCCTTCGGCATAGGTGTACAGCGCGCCGAAGAAGGCCTCGCGGATGGTGATGCCGCGATAGGCATGGGCGTAGGCCGCGCGGAGGGTCAGCGAGGGCACGGGCTTCCATTCCAGCGACAGGTTCGGGCTGAGGCCGTCGCCGCCGTTGTCGATGCCTGCACTGACGCCGGACACGCCGCGATGGCGATAGTCGTCGTAGCGCAGGCCGCCGGAGAGGGTCCAGGTTTCGCCGAGCGGCACGCTGCCCTGCACGTAGGCGCCGTGGACATCGGCGCGCTGTTCGGTACGCCCCCAGAACGCAGGCGGCGTCGCGCGCTGCTCGGCTTCGAGACGGTCGCGGCGATGGTCCACGCCCCAGACCAGGCTGGCCTCGCCCCAGCGCATGGTGTTGCGCGCATCGAGGCCGGTGCTGACCTGCTCGCCGCGCGAATACACCAGGCCGGTCGTATTGCGGCGCACCTGGAAATCCACGGCGGTGCGGTAGAGGTTCGCTTCGATGTCGATCAGCTCGCTGCCCGGGTCGTAGCGGTGGCGGTACGCGGCGCTGCGCCGGCGCATCTCGTGGTCGGAGAGGATGAAGCGGCCCGCGAAATTCGTCATGTGCGGACGTTCGTAGTAGGTGCCGGTGTCGTCGAGGCGTTCGATCGACAGGTCGACATCGTGCGCATCGAAGCGGCCACTGAGCTTGAGCTGGCCGCGTTCATGGTCGAAGGCGGTCGGGAACACGCGGTCGCCGTGGCCGTCCTCGTAGTGGCCGCCCTCCTGGCGCACGATGGACGCCATCACGCCGACGCGCTCGCCGAGGGTGCCGTAGACCGAGGCGACGGCCTTGCGCTTGTCGCCATTGTCGCCGTACGCGGCCTTGAACAGCGCGCCGAAGCGCTGGCCGGGGCGCAGCATGTCGAAGGCATCGCGGGTGGCGACCTTCAGCGCGCCTGTCAGCGCGCCAGCCCCCTGCGTGGCCGCGCCGGCACCGGCGTCGAGTTCGATGCTGCGGATGAATTCCGGTTCCAGTTGCACGCGCGACTGGTGGTGGTACAGCTCGGCCGGCTGCTGCGCGCCGTCGACGGTGACGTTGAGCATCGTGTCCTCGAAGCCGCGCACGTAGATCTTCTGCGACACGACCGAACCGCCGCCGACGGCGACGCCGGATTCGTTCGACAGCAGGTCGGACAGGTCCGAGGCCTGGGTGAGCTGGATCTCCTCCCGGTCGATGCGGAAATTGCCCGGCTCGCGCGCGGCGTGGACGACGACGGTATCGAGTTCTTCCGGGTCGGGAGTGGAGGTCGCGTCGACGGCATCGGCGGCACAGGCCAGCGGCGCGAGGGCGAGCAGCGTCAGGCCGGCGGCCGGCAGACGGAAACGGGGCGGAGTCATGGATCGGCAGTCCTTCTGGAAAGGCGTCAATGCGGGAGTGGGCTGGCCTGCATCTGGCGGCTGCTGGATCGTCATGGCCCTGACGGCGGTATCGGCGGCGTGAGCCGGGCGATGCCTCACGCAACGATTGTAAATGCAAATCACTCTCATTTAAAATGCCGCCACGCCTCGGGATGAGGCACAGGAGCAAGCCGGCGAGGACGCCTGCCAGCCAATCGTTCGATCGATGCGCACGCAGGAGCCCCCATGCCCACCGCTTCGCTGTCCCCGGAGCCGGGACTACGATCCCGTCTTCCGTCCCCGCCTTTCCCGGCCCTGGCGCGGGACACCGCGCCGCCCCTCCTTCCCGAATTCCGCGAAGGCGATGCCTGTTTCGCCTCGCCGACGACCACCCTGCACGCACGCGGCCAGCAGGCCGCCCTGCCCGCCTGTCCGCGCGAAGCGCTGCCCGGTCGTGCGAGCGATCTGCTCGACCGTTGCGCGCGCGATCGTCGCTTCGTGCCGCTGGTCGGCGCGATTCCCTTTTCGGACGACGCGACGCCGCGACTGTGGGTGCCCGAACAGGCGCTGTTCGCGCCGGGCCTCGCACGCAGGGCCGCGTCGCGGCCGATGGCGAACACGATGGACCTCGTCCCGACGCGCACGACGGCGTGCCCCATGCCCGCACGCTACGTCGACAACGTCGCCAGGGCCTTGGACAGCATCGATGCGGGCGCGCTGGAAAAAGTGGTGATGTCGCGCGCGCTGACGCTGGACCTGCGCGTCGACGTGCCGCGACTGCTCGCGGCGCTGATCGAGCGCAATCCCGAGGCCTACAGTTTCGCGATGCCGCTCGACGACGCCGCGCCGCGGTGCCTGGTCGGCAGCAGCCCGGAACTGCTGCTGTCCAAGCGCGGCGAACGCATCGCCTCGAACCCGCTGGCCGGTTCGATCCCGCGTTCAGCCGATCCCGACGAAGACGCACGACGCGCGCAGGCGCTGCTGCGCTCGGCCAAGGACCTGCGCGAGCACGCGCACGTCGCCGAGGCCGTGGCCGACGCGCTGGCGCCCTGGTGCCGCAGGCTGTCGGCGCCTGCGGAGCCGGGACTGCGCGCCACGCCGACGATGTGGCACCTGTCGACCGGGATTTCCGGTGAACTGCGCGATCCGCACGCCTCGTCGCTGGCATTGGCGCTGGCGCTGCACCCGACCCCTGCGGTGTGCGGCCATCCGACCCGCGAGGCGCGCGCGCTGATCGAAGCCGTGGAAGGCTTCGAACGTGGCATGTTCACCGGCCTGGTGGGCTGGTGCGACGCCAGCGGCGACGGCGAATGGGCGGTGAGCATCCGCTGCGCCGAGATCGGCGAAGCGCAGGCGACGCTGTACGCCGGCGCCGGCATCGTCGCCGGCTCCGATCCGCAGGCCGAACTGGCGGAAACCCGCGCCAAGATGGCGACGATGCTGCAGGCCATGGGCCTGGCGCACCTGGCGGAGACGCTGCCATGAGCGTGAATGGCATGGCAGCGCCTTCGCACCGCAGCGCGACCTGGCCCGAGGAGATCGCGCAGCGCTATCGCGCGCTCGGCTACTGGACCGGCGACACCCTGCACGGTCATCTCGAACGCGCCGCCGCGCGCCATCCGGATCGCCCCGCGCTGGTCTGCGGCACGCGTCGCTGGACCCATGCCGAACTGCAGGTGCGCATCCGCGCGGCCACGGCCGGGCTGCGCGCGGCGGGGATCGGCGTCGGCGATCGCGTCATCGTGCAGCTGCCGAACATCGCGGAGTTCATCGTCGGAAGCTTCGCGCTGTTGCGCATCGGCGCGGTGCCGGTGTTCGCCCAGATCGCGCACAGGCGTGCCGAAATCGCGCAGTTCATCGAACGCGGCGACGCCAGCGCCTGGATCACCGTCGACAGGCACGCCGGCTTCGACCATCGCGCGCTGGTGCACGAGGTGCAGGCCCTGCACCCGGACCTGCGCACCGTGGTCATCATCGGCGATGCGGCGGAGTTCGCCTCGTTCGATGCGCTGTGCGCTGCGCCGGGCGACGACGCGGCAGCAACGGTCGCTGCCGGCGATGTCGCCCTGCTCCAGTTGTCGGGCGGCAGCACCGGCATCCCGAAGCTGATCCCGCGCACCCACGACGACTACCTGTACAGCATCCGCGAGAGCGCGCGCATCTGCGCCCTCGACGAACGCAGCGTGTTCCTGTGCGCGCTGCCGGCCTCGCACAACTTCGCGATGAGCTCGCCCGGCACGTTCGGCGTGCTCGGCGCGGGCGGTTGCGTGGTGATGACGCGCGCCGCCGACCCGGCGACCGCGTTCGCGCTGATCGAACGCGAGCGCGTCGACACCGTGGCGCTGGTCCCGGCCCTGGCGCAGGCGTGGCTGGATTCGACCAAACGCCGCGAGCACGACCTGCGCAGCCTGCGCCTGGTGCAGATCGGCGGCGCGCATCTGGCGCCGAGCATTGCCGCGCGTGTCGAGCGGGAGCTCGTCGATCCTGCGCGCGGCGGCAGGCTGCAGCAGGTCTTCGGCATGGCCGAGGGCCTGGTGAACTACACGCGCCTCGACGACCCGCCCGAGCGGCGCATCGGCACGCAGGGCCGGCCGATCAGCGCCGACGACGAGATCCGCATCGTCGACGATGACGACCACGACGTGCCCGAAGGCGAGGTCGGCCACCTGCTCACGCGCGGCCCTTACACCATCCGCGGCTATGACCGCAGCGCACACGGCAGCGATGGTCATGACCCGGACGCCGGCGCGTTCACCGCCGACGGTTTCTACCGCACCGGCGACCGCGTACGGCGCACGGCCGATGGCGACCTGGTCGTCGTCGGCCGCGCCAAGGACCAGATCAATCGCGGTGGAGAGAAGATCGCGTCCGAAGAGGTCGAAGCGCACCTGCTCGCGCATCCCGACATCGCCGAGGCCGCGCTGGTCGCCCTGCCCGACCGCGCGCTGGGCGAGAAGCCCTGCGCCTTCGTCGTCGGTCGCGACACGCTGCCGACCATGCGCGCGCTGCAGGCCTTCCTGCGCGCGCGCGGCATCGCCGACTACAAGATCCCCGACCGCTGCATCGCCATCGATGCGCTGCCGCGCACGCCGGTCGGAAAGATCGACAAGCCCGCGCTGCGACGCCTGCTCGCCGCGCCCACCTCCCCCACCGAGATCGCCCCGCCATGACCATCTCCCGCATCGCCGGCTACCCGATGCCGCACGCGCTCGACCTGCCCGACAACCGCGTCGCCTGGATGCCCGATCCCGCGCGCGCGGTCCTGCTGCTGCACGATCTGCAGGACTATTTCCTGGATTTCTACGACCGCACGCAGTCGCCGGTGCCGGAGCTGGTGCGCCATGTCCTCGCGATCCGCGAGGCCTGCGACGCAATGGGCGTGCCGGTGATCTACAGCCGCCAGCCGGAAGTGCAGACCCCGGAACAGCGCGGCCTGCTGCAGCCGTGGTGGGGACCCGGCGTCACCGCGCAGCCCGAGCGGGCCGTCATCGCCCCTGAGGTGGCGCCGCGCAACACCGACCGCGTGCTGACCAAATGGCGCTACAGCGCGTTCGTCGCGACAGGACTGCGCGAACTGATGCGCGAGGCCGGCCGCGACCAGCTCGTCGTCTGCGGCATCTACGCGCACATCGGCGTGCAGACGACCGCCGTCGACGCCTTCATGCACGACCTCCAGCCCTTCGTGATCGGCGATGCGGTCGCGGATTTCTCGCCCGAGGATCACGACCAGGCGCTGCGCTGGATCGCCGGTCGCTGCGGCGTGGTCATGGACCACCGCCGCTGCATCGAATCGCTGCGCGAACCCGGCGGCCTGCCGGCCAGCCTCGAGGCGCTGCGCGGGGCCCTGGCGCGCGCGGTGGACCTGCCGCTGGACGAGGTGAACGCCGACGACAATCCGCTGCACCTGGGCCTGGATTCGATCCGCCTGATGGCGCTGCTCGAACGCTGGACCCGCGACGGCGCGACGCTGGGCTTCGTCGACCTCGCCGAGCGCGCGACGATCGGCGAATGGTGGGACCTCATGGCATCGCAGCCGGATGCCACCGCGCAATGCACGGAGACGGCGGCATGAGCGCGGTGCGCGAGAGGCCCTTCTCGGCCACGGCCCTGCCGCTGACCGCGCCGCAGTACGGCATGTGGGCGGCGCAGCAACTGGACCCCGGGAGCAACGCATTCTGGACCGCGGAGGCCGTGGAACTGGACGGCCCGCTCGATCTCGACGCGCTGCGCATGGCGATCGAGACCACGCTCGCCGCCTGCGATGCGCTGCACATGCGCTACTGGCGGCTCGACGGCGACGTGGTGCAGTCGCCGCGCTCCGCGCGCGCGGTGCAACTGCCCGTCGTCGACCTGCGCGGGCATGCCGATCCCGCACGCGTGGCCTGGAACGCGATGCATGCCGACCTGCGCGCACCGGTCGACCTCGACCTGCATCCGCTGTACGCAAGCACGCTGTTCCGGATCGACGACCAGCGCCACCTCTGGCATCTGCGCAGCCATCACATCGCGCTCGACGGCTTCGGCTACCTGCTGCTGATCCATCGCGTCGCCGAGGTCTATTCGGCCTTGCGGCGCGGCCAGCCCGTGCCGGCAGGCCGCGACTGGTCGCTGCAAGCGCTGCTGGCCGAAGAGCGTGCGTACCGCGCCTCGGCGGCCTGCGCGAAGGACCGCGCGTTCTGGACCGGGCAGTTGCAGCACGCGCCGCCGCCGGCACGGCTGTCGTCGGGCGAGCCGGACGACGGCGCGCCGCGGTCCTCGCGCAGGCGCCTGCCGGCCGGCGACTACCCGCGCTGGCAGGCCGCCGGGCGCGCCTGCGGCATGGACTGGGCCGCGTGGCTGATCGCCTGCATCGCGGCGTGGATGCATGCGCGCGGCGGGCACACCGAGGTCACGCCGGGCCTGCTCGTGATGAACCGGCTGGGTTCGGTCGCGCTCGGCGTCCCGTGCATGGCCATGAACGTGGTGCCGCTGCGCCTGCGCGTGGACGCGAACCGGAGCTTCCGCGAACTGGCGACGCAGGTGGCCGCGACGATGCGCACGATCCGGCCGCACCAGCGCTACAACTACGAATGGATGCGGATCGACCACGGCCTCGACGGCACGCACCGGCAGTTCTACGGTCCCGTGGTGAACCTGCTGCCCTTCGATCGCGGCTTCGTGTTCGAGGGCCTGCGCAGCCAGGCGCACCCGGTGGCGGTCGGCCCGGCCGACGACCTCGACCTGACGGTCTCGCCGCTGGCCGACAGCGTGCGCTTCGACATCGAGGCCAACGCCGGCCTGTACGACGAAGCGACGCTGCGCGCGCATCATGACGCCCTGATCGCCCTGGTGGCATCGGCCGCGCGATCGCCCGAGCGCAGCGTGGCCGCATTGGCGGCGGAGGTCGCGGCATGAACAGCGAGTTCGCCGGTCGCGTCGCCCTGGTCACCGGGGCCGGCGGCGACATTGGACGCGCCATCGCCGCCACGCTCGCAGCCGGTGGCGCACGGGTCGCCGCCAGCGATCTCGACGGCATGCCGCTGCCGTCGGACCTCGCCGCGCTCACCCGCCCCTGCGACGTAAGCGATGCCGGGGCGGTCGAGGCGCTGATCGATGCGGTCGAGCGCGAACTGGGTCCGATCGACCACCTTGCCCACGCCGCCGGGGTGCTGCGGGTCGCCGACACGGTGGACCTGGCCGAGGACGACTGGGACCACTGCATGCGCGTGAACGCACGCGGCACCTTCCTGGTCACCCGCGCGGTGACGCGGCGCATGGCCGGGCGACGGCGCGGCAGCCTCGTCGTGATCGGCTCCAACGCCGCCACCGCGCCGCGCGCCGGCATGGCGGCCTATGCCGCGTCCAAGGCCGCCGTGCACCAGCAGGTGCGCTGCCTCGCCCTGGAGCTGGCACCGCTGGGCATCCGCTGCAACCTGGTCTCCCCCGGTTCCACCGACACCGCAATGCAGCGCGCGTTCGCGCCGACCGAGGCCCATCGCGCGCGCATCCTGCGCGGCGACCCGGATCGCTTCCGGCTGGGCGTACCGGTCGGCCGGATCGCCCGGCCGGAGGACGTGGCCGAATCGGTCGCGTTCCTGCTGTCCGACCGCGCCCGGCACATCATCCTGCACGACCTGCGGGTGGACGGCGGGGCGACGCTGGACATGTGAGGCGCAAATCCCCCGCGGACGCTGCGCGACCCGACGCGCACAGCGCGGCGGGGGGATTTGACTGTCCGGAGCCCGTCACCCAACCGCGACGGCGCGCCTGCACCGGGTAGAATCGACCCCCACGCTTCCCCGGGTTCCATGATGTCCGACACGCTCCGCCCCGCCTTCCACGGGTTCGAACAGATCCCCCTGCGCGAATACGCCGAACGCGCCTATCTCGACTACTCGATGTACGTGGTCCTGGACCGCGCCCTGCCCTTCCTCGGCGACGGCCTGAAGCCGGTGCAGCGCCGGATCGTCTATGCGATGAGCGAGCTCGGCCTCAACGCCGCGGCCAAGCCGAAGAAATCGGCGCGCACCGTCGGCGATGTCATCGGCAAGTACCACCCGCACGGCGACAGCGCCTGCTACGAGGCCCTGGTGCTGATGGCCCAGCCGTTCTCGTACCGCTATCCGCTGATCGAAGGCCAGGGCAACTTCGGTTCCAGCGACGACCCGAAATCGTTCGCGGCGATGCGCTACACCGAATCGAAGCTCACGCCGATCGCCGAAGTGCTGCTCGGCGAGATCGGCCACGGCACGGTCGACTGGGTACCGAATTTCGACGGCACGCTGGAAGAGCCGACCTGGATGCCGGCGCGCCTGCCGCACCTGCTGCTCAACGGCACCACCGGCATCGCGGTCGGCATGGCCACCGACGTGCCGCCGCACAACCTCAACGAGATGGTCAGCGCCTGCGTGCGCCTGCTCGACGATCCCGACGCGACCGTGCGCGACCTGTGCGAACACGTGCGCGGCCCGGACTACCCGACCACCGCCGAGATCATCACGCCCACCGCCGACCTGATGTCGCTGTACGAGACCGGCCACGGCAGCGTCCGCGCCCGCGGCACCTACGTCAGGGAACAGGCGAACATCGTCGTGACCGCGCTGCCCTACCAGGTCAGCCCGAGCAAGGTGATCGAGCAGATCGCGCAGCAGATGCGCGCGAAGAAACTGCCGTGGCTGGAAGACATCCGCGACGAGTCCGACCACGCCAACCCGACGCGCATCGTGCTGATCCCGCGCAGCAACCGCGTCGATGCCGAGCAGCTGATGGGCCATCTCTTCGCCACCACCGACCTGGAGAAGAGCTACCGCGTCAACATGAACGTGATCGGCCTCGACGGGCGTCCGCAGGTGAAGAACCTGAAGATGCTGCTGTCGGAATGGCTGGTGTTCCGCGCCGACACCGTGACCCGCCGCCTGAAGCACCGGCTGGAGAAGGTCGAGCGCCGCATGCACCTGCTGGCCGGCCTGCTGGTCGCCTTCCTCAACCTCGACGAGGTCATCCGCATCATCCGCACCGAGGACGAACCGAAGGCCGTGCTGATGGCGCGCTTCGCGCTGAGCGAGGAACAGGCCGACTACATCCTCGACACCAAGCTCAAGCAGCTCGCCCGCCTGGAGGAGATGAAGATCCGCGGCGAGCAGGCGGAGCTGGAGAAGGAGCGCGACAAGCTCTCCGCCATCCTCGACAGCAAGGCGAAGCTGCGCAAGCTGATCAAGGACGAGCTGCTGGCCGATGCGAAGAAGTTCGGCGACGCGCGCATGTCGCCGCTGGTCGCGCGCGAGGCCGCGCAGGCGATCGACGAGACCGAGCTGGTCGCCAGCGAGCCGATGACCATCGTGCTGAGCGAAAAGGGCTGGATCCGCGCCGCCAAGGGCCACGACATCGATGCCGCATCGCTCAACTACCGCGAAGGCGACGGCCTGCTCTGCGCAGTGCGCGGACGCAGCACGCAGCAGGTCGCGTTCTTCGATGCCACCGGCCGCAGCTACTCGGCGCTGGCGCACACGCTGCCGAGCGCGCGCGGCAACGGCGAACCGCTGACCGGCCGCTTCTCGCCGCCGGCCGGCGCCGGATTCCAGACCATGGCCACCGGCGGCAACGACGACCGGTTCGTGCTCGCCTCGTCGCACGGCTACGGTTTCGTCACCAAGTTCGAGAACCTCACCGGTCGCAACAAGGCCGGCAAGGCGATGCTGTCGCTCAGCGAAGGCGCGACCGTGCTGACCCCGGCCTTCACCGGCAATCCGGATGCCGACCGCATCGTCGCCGTTACCAGCGCCGGCCACCTGCTCGCCTTCCCGCTGAGCGAGCTGCCGGAGCTCGACAAGGGCAAGGGCAACAAGATCATCGAGATCCCGAAGGCCAAGCGCGGCACCGAGAAGGTCGTGTCCATCGCCGTCGTACCGCCGGGCGGCACGCTGACCGTGAAGTCCGGCACGCGCACGATGTCGTTGTCGTTCAAGGAACTCGATCCCTACATCGGCCCGCGCGGCAGCCGCGGCGGCCTGCTGCCGCGCGGCTGGCAGAAGGTCGAGGCGCTGGGGGTGGAAGCGTGATGCCGTCACTCAACGGGATCGACCGCGCGAAGTTGCGCCGATGGGCCACTGGTCCGCTCCTGGCGACGGCAGCGTGCTGCCTGCCGCTTTTGGCATATGCACAAACCGGCCACGAAGAATCCATGGCTGCATATGAGGCCGGCCATGCGCTCGGGCGGTTGCTGTTCCCTGCCATGGGGATTGCGGCGATCATCTTCGTCCTCTTCCGCGCGATTTCTGCAAGAAGAAGGAAACGGAATGACCAGCAAACACCCGATTGAGCCGCGTAAATTTCACGCCTGACCCCCCATGCACCCCGACTTCTGGCACCAGCGCTGGCACGACAACCGCATCGGTTTCCATCAACCCGAGGTCACGCCGCTGCTGCAGGCGCACTGGGATGCGATCGATGCGCCCGCAGGCTGCACGGTGTTCGTGCCGCTCGCGGGCAAGTCGCTGGACATGGTCTGGCTGGCGGCGCGCGGTCATCGCGTGCTGGGCGTGGAGCTGTCGCCGCTCGCCGTCGAACAGTTCTTCGTCGAACACGGCCTTGAAGCCGAGGTGTTCGAGACCCGCTACGGCCACCACCATCGGGCCGGCGGCATCGAGCTGATCTGCGGCGATGCCTTCGCGCTGGATGCCGAGGCGCTGGCCGATTGCGCCGCCGTGTTCGACCGCGCGGCGATGATCGCCCTGCCCGAAGACCTGCGCGCCCGCTACGTCGATGACCTCTACGGCCACCTGCCCGCGCAATGTCACGGCCTGCTGGTCACGCTGGAATACCCCGCGCACGAGAAGGAAGGCCCGCCTTTCACGGTGACCGAGGCCGAAGTCCGCACGCGCTTCGCGCCGCACTGGCGCGTCGACCTGCTGCAACGCCAGGACATCCTCGCCGACCAGCCGGGCTTCCAGGCCGAAGGCGTGACCGCGCTGGAGACCTGCGCGTATCGCCTGGTGCGCGCGCCGGGTTGATCCTGCCGCTTGATCTCGCCCAGCGGCTGATGCCGCGCCACGCAATACCGCTCTCTACAGGATGTCGTCGATGAAGAAGTGGCTCAAGCGGATCGCACTCGGACTCCTGGCGCTGCTTCTTCTCGCCCTCGGCACCGGCTGGTGGCTGATGCGCGGCAGCCTGCCCGAACTGGACGGCGAACTGGCGCTGGCGGGCCTGTCCGCGCCGGTGACCGTGCAGCGCGACGCCAACGGCACCGTGACCATCGACGCCGCGAACGAGACCGACGCCCTGCGCGCGCTCGGCTACGTGCATGCGCAGGAACGCTATTTCGAGATGGACCTGATGCGGCGCATGTCCGCAGGCGAGCTGTCCGAGCTGTTCGGCGCGATCGCGCTCGACACCGACAGGCGCCAGCGCGCGCATCGCATCCGCGCCCGCGTCGAAGCGAACCTCGACGGCATCCTCGACGGCACGCGACCGCAGGCGCAGGCCTACGTCGATGGCGTCAACGCCGGCCTGTCCGCGCTGAGCGTCCGTCCCTGGCCCTACCTGCTGCTGCGCCAGCAGCCGCGGCCGTGGACCCTGCCGGATTCGGCGGTCACCGGTTACGCGATGTACTTCGACCTGCAGGACGCCAGCAACCGCAACGAACTGGCGCTATGGCGGATGCGGCCGCACCTGCCGCCCGCGCTGTACGCACTGCTGCGCACCGACGGCAGCCGCTGGGACGCGCCGCTGATGGGTGAGGCACGCGGCGACGCCCGCCTGCCCGGCCCGGATGAAGTGAACCTGCGCACGCTGCCGGCACCGAGCGGCGACCATGGCGCGTTCGCGCCCGACGACATCGTGCCCGGCAGCAACAATTTCGCGGTCGCCGGCACGGTGACGAAGGACGGCCGCGCGATCGTCGCCGACGACATGCACCTGGGCCTGCGCGCACCGGGCATCTGGTTCCGCGCGCGCCTGCGCTATCCCGACCCGCGCGCGCCCGGCGGCAAGGTCGACGTCACCGGCTTCACCCTGCCCGGCCTGCCGGTGGTGGTGGTCGGCAGCAACACGCACGTCGCCTGGGCCTTCACCAACAGCTATGCCGACACGGCGGACTGGCGCATCGAGACCGCCTGCCCGGCCGGTAGCCCGGTCGCCGGCTGCACGAAGCCGACGGTGCATCGCGAGACGATCCGCGTCGCTAGCGGCGCACCGGTCGTGCACGAGATCGAGGAAACCGCCTGGGGCCCGGTGCTGCACCGCGACGGCGACCGGATGTTCTCGCTGCGCTGGAACGGCCATGTCCGCGGCGCGCTCGGCTACGGACTGAGCCGGTTCCCGCTGGCGCGCGATCTCGACCATGCGCTGGCGCTCGCCGACCAGGCGGCCGTGCCGACGCAGAACCTGCTGATCGGCGACGCGAAGGGCCGCATCGCCTGGCGCCTGATCGGCCCGCTGGCGCAGCGCGATGCCACCTGCACCGGCCCCGTGCCGATGGCGGCGGACGTCGCCTGCGCGCCGTGGACCCTCGCCACCGACCGTTCGCCGCGCGTCGTCGATCCGCCGAACGGCCGCCTGTGGACCGCGAACAACCGCACCACCGACGGCGACACGCTGGGCACCGTCGGCGATGGCGGCTACGCGCTCGGCGCGCGCGCGCAGCAGATCCGCGACGGCCTGCTGGCGCGCGGGAAGATCGACGAACGCGATCTGCTGGCGATCCAGCTCGACGACCGCGCGCTGTTCCTCGCGCCATGGCAGTCGCTGCTGCGCGACACCGCCGCTTCGGCGAAGACGCCGTCGCTGGCGAAGCTCGCCGAGGCTTCGAAGCAGTGGGAAGGCCGCGCCAGCGTGGATTCGGTGAGCTACCGCATCGTCCGCGCCTGGCGCCTGGCCGTGCTCGCGCGCATCGCCGACGGCCTGACCGCCCCGGCGCGCGCGAAGCTCGGCAAGGAGTACGAGATGCCCGCCTTCACCCAGCTGGAAGGCGTGGCCTGGCCGCTGGTGACGCAGCGCCCGATGCACCTGCTGTCGCGCCGCTTCGACAGCTGGGACGCGCTGTTCGAGGATGCCGCGAAGGAAGTCGCCGGCGAACTGGAAAAGACCGGCCCGCTGCACCAGCGCACCTGGGGCGAGCGCAACACGATGGCGATCTGCCACCCCCTGGCCGGCGCGATCCCGCTGATCGGCAAGCGCGCCCTGTGCATGCCGCCCGACCAGGTGCCCGGCGACGGCGGCATGCCGCGCGTGGTCGGCCCCAGCTTCGGCGCCTCCGAGCGCATGGTGGTCTCGCCCGGCCGCGAAGCCGACGGCATCACCCACATGCCCGGCGGCCAGAGCGGCCACCCCCTGTCGCCGTTCTGGGGCGCCGGCCACGACGACTGGGTGCATGGCCGGCCGACCCCGTTCCTGCCGGGCGAAACGAAGTACACGCTGACGTTCAAGCCGGCCTCACGCTGAAAGTGCCGCGCAAGGCTGGCGGGGAAGAAGTTTGGCCACGGATCGACGCGGAGGGCGCGGATAAAAAGATCGAAGAGAACGCAAGTTCGTTCTCGCTTTTGATCCGCGTGATCCGCGCCAATCCGTGGCGAAAATTTCACGCCGTCAACGCCGCCTGGTGCACGCCCGCGACCGCGCGGCCGGAGGGGTCCGCAGCCTTGGCGAAGGCTTCGTCCCAGGCGATCGCGGCCGGCGACGAGCACGCGATCGACTTGCCGCCCGGCACAGTCTTCGCGCAGCCGTCGCCCGGGAAATGCTGCTCGAAGATCCGGCGATAGAAATACGCTTCCTTGGTCTGCGGCGGGTTGATCGGGAAACGCTGCTCGACCTGCGCGAAGTCCTCGTCGCTCACGTGGGCTTCCGCATTCGCCTTGAGGCCGTCGATCCAGCCGTAGCCGACGCCGTCGCTGAACTGTTCCTTCTGCCGCCACAGGATCTCGTCCGGCAGCACGCCCTCGAAGGCCTCGCGCAGCACGGCCTTCTCGATCCTGCCGCCGCCGGCCATCTTCGCCTTCGCGTCCATGCGCATCGCCACGTCGAGGAATTCGGTGTCGAGGAACGGCACGCGCGCTTCCACGCCCCAGGCCATCATCGACTTGTTCGCGCGCAGGCAGTCGTAGTTGTGCAGCGCATCGAGCTTGCGGATGGTCTCGGCATGGAATTCGCGTGCGTTCGGCGCCTTGTGGAAGTAGAGATAGCCACCGAACACCTCGTCGCTGCCCTCGCCGGACAGCACCATCTTCACGCCCATCGCCTTGATGCGCCGCGCCAGCAGGTACATCGGCGTCGACGCCCGGATCGTGGTGACGTCGTAGGTCTCGATGTGGCGGATCACCTCGGGCAGCGCATCCAGGCCTTCCTCGAAGGTGTAGGTGAAGCCGTGGTGCACGGTGCCGAGCGCTTTCGCCGCGACCTCGGCGGCGGCGAGGTCCGGCGACCCCTTCAGGCCGATGGCGAACGAATGCAGGCGCGGCCACCAGGCCTCGGATGCGTCGCCGTCCTCGATGCGGCGGCGCGCGAAGCGTTCGGCGCAGGCCGCGACCAGCGACGAATCCAGGCCGCCGGAGAGCAGCACGCCGTAGGGCACGTCGCTCATCAATTGCCGATGCACCGCCGCCTCGAAGGCCGCGCGCAGCTCTCGCCCCGACACCTGCACGCCTTCGGTGGCCTCGTAGTCGCGCCAGGCCCGCTCGTAATAACGATGCAGCTGGCCGTCGGCGCTGTCGAAGTAATGGCCCGGCGGGAACTGCGCGACATCGTCGCAGATGCGGACCAAGGCCTTCATCTCCGAGGCCACCCAGACGCGGCCATCGGCGTCGTGGCCCCAGTACAGCGGGCAGATGCCCATGTGGTCGCGGGCGATGATGAAGCGGCCTGCGGCGCGGTCCCACAGCGCGAAGGCGAAGATGCCGTTGAGCCGGTCGAGCCAGGTGCCGACATCGCCGCCGTCCCGATAGAGCGCATTGATGACCTCGCAATCGGAACCGGTCTGGAAGGCATAGGGTTTGCGCAGCGCGCCTTCGAGCAGGCGGTGGTTGTAGATCTCGCCGTTCACGGCGAGGGTGAGATCGCCGTCCTCGGAATGCAGCGGCTGCGCGCCGCCGTTGGGATCGACGATGGCCAGGCGCTCGTGGACCAGCAATGCCTGGGGATCGACATGCACACCGGACCAGTCGGGGCCGCGATGGCGTTGTCGCGCGGAGAGGGACAGGGCGAGCGGTCGGAGGGGACCAAGATCGGCGCCGGGGCGCAGATCGAACACACCGAGAATCGAACACATGACGAAGGCTCCTTGGAGTTTCCGGGAGCCGGAAGCGCGAAACCCGCGCTTCCGGCGCGGGTTTCGGGGACTGGGCGGTGTCGCTGGATCTTATGCCTGGTCGTCGTTTCGCCTCGCGCGCACGGTGTCGCCGCAATTGTTATTGCGGTTACCATTGAGGTTATTCGGGCGGTTATTGAGGCGGGCGAGACGGCAGGTCATGGGGCCAACGTAACCCGGCCCGCCGGGGCGTGCAAGCCCCCGGGTGTATATATTCTGGATTGTCATGTCAGCGCAGTCCTGCGGGAGCATTGCGCGACTTGTAGAGCGGATCGAAGATCCGCTGCAGGCTCTCTGCAACCGGACCTGTCACCGGACAGGGCATAGCGGATCTTCGATCCGCTCTACAGCGTCAGGGATCAGCGGGCCAGCAGCATCTTCCCGATCAACGTCCGATACAGATCCGGCAGGCGCTCCAGATCCGCCACCGACACATGCTCGTCGACCTTGTGGATGCTCGCGTTCACCGGGCCGATCTCGATGCACTGCGCGCCGAGCGGCGCGATGAAGCGGGCATCGGAGGTACCGCCGGCGGTGTTCTCTTCCGGCGGCGCGCCCGCGAAGGCGGTCAACACCTCGCGTGCGGCAGCGCGCAGCGGACCTTCCGGTGTGTAGAACGGTTCGCCGCCACGATGCCAGCGGAGGTCGTATTCCAGACCATGGCGATCGAGGATCGCCGCGCACTCCGCTTCGAGCTGTTCCGCACGCCAGTTCGGATTGAAGCGCAGGTTGAAAGCCACCTGCAATTCGCCCGGAACCACGTTGTTGGCACCGGTACCGGCGTGGAGGTTGCTGATCTGCAGGCTGGTCGCGGGGAAGTTCTCGTAGCCCTCGTCCCACCGACGCGCGGCGAGTTCGGTCAGCGCGGGCATCGCCTGGTGGATCGGATTGCGCGCCTTTTCGGGATAGGCCACGTGCCCCTGGATGCCCTTGACCGTCAGCGAAGCCGACAGCGTGCCGCGACGCCCGACACGCAGCAGGTCGCCGAGCTTCTCCTTCGACGAGGGTTCGCCGGTGATGCACCAGTCGATGCGCTGGCCGCGCTCGCGGAACAGGTTCGCGACCTTCGGCACGCCATCGATCGCATCGCCCTCCTCGTCCGAGGTCAGCAGCAGGCCGACGGTGCCCGGATGATCCGGGTGCTCGGCGACGAAGCGCTCCAGCGCGATCACGAACGCGGCGACGCTGGCCTTCATGTCGGCGGAGCCTCGACCGTACAGCAGGCCATCGCGCACGGTCGGCACGAAGGGATCGCTGGTCCAGGCATCGATCGGACCCGGCGGTACCACGTCGGTGTGGCCGAGCAGGATGAGCACCGGGCCACCGGTACCGTGCGTCGCCCACAGGTTGTCGGTCTGGCCGAAACGCAGGTGCTCGCAGCGGAAACCCGCGCGTTCCAGTCGCTCGGAGACCAGGGCCTGGCAACCGGCGTCCTCGGTGGTGATCGAGCGGCGCGCGATCAGGTCGCAGGTGAGGTCGAACACGCCTCCGTCGAGTGCGGCATTCATGCCCCGACTCCGAAACGCTTCTTGAAACCGTTGTCGCTGAAACCCTGCGAGACTTCGCCATCGTCGGTGACGACTACGGGACGCCGGATCAACTGCGGATATTCCTTGAGCAGCAGTTTCCACTCGGCATCCGATCCCGGCGACTTGCGGTTGTCCGGCAACTGCCGCCAGGTGGTCGACGACTTGTTGAGCATCGCGTCCCAGCCGCCGAGCCTGTCCTTCCATTCGACCAGGGTTTCGGGCGCCTGGCGGTTGTCGCGATAGTCGACGAAATCGTGGTCGATCTCGAAGCGCTTCAGCCAGTTGCGGGCTTTCTTGCAGGTGTCGCAGTTGTTGAGGCCGTAGAGGGTGGTCATGTCGAAATTCTTGTTCCGTAGAGCGGAGCGAAGCTCCGCTGCACATGTCTCCGGATGAGGGGCAGCGGAGCTTCGCTCCGCTCTACAAGAGCTCGGTCAGTCCGCCAACCCGCGCAGGAGATCGTTGATCGAGGTCTTGCTGCGGGTCTTCTCGTCGACCTGCTTGACGATCACCGCGCAGTACAGCGAGTGCGAGCCATCGGCGGCGGGCAACTGGCCGGAAACGACGACGCTGCCCGGCGGCACCGAGCCGTACGAGATTTCGCCGGTCGCACGGTTGTAGACGCGGGTGCTCTGGCCGAGGAACACGCCCATGCCGATCACGCTGTGATGACCGACGACGAAGCCTTCGACCACTTCCGAGCGCGCGCCGATGAAGCAGTGGTCCTCGATGATGGTCGGGCTGGCCTGCAGCGGTTCGAGGACGCCACCGATGCCGGCGCCGCCGGAGAGGTGGCAGTGTTTGCCGATCTGCGCGCAGCTGCCGACCGTGGCCCAGGTGTCGACCATGGTGCCTTCGCCGACGTAGGCGCCGATGTTGACGAAGCTCGGCATCAGCACCACGTCCTTGCCGATGTGCGCGCCGCGACGGGCGATCGCGCCGGGCACCACGCGCGCGCCGAGCGCGCGGAAGTCGGCTTCGCCGAAACCTTCGAAGCGCGCCGGCACCTTGTCCCAGAACGGCGCCGGCTGTGCGTCGACCACCTGCATGTCCTGGGTGCGGAAGAACAGCAGCACGGCTTTCTTCAGCCATTCGTTGACGGTCCAGCCGCCCCCGGCGTTCGGCGCGGCGACGCGGAGCGTGCCGGCTTCGAGGCCGGCGATGGCCTGATCGACGGCGGGACGGACGCGCTGGGCGATCTCGTCGGCGCCGAGTTCGGCGCGGCGTTCCCAGGCGGAGTCGATGATGGACTGCAGTTCGGCGTTGGCGATGTTCATTCGGGACGGTATGGAGGATTCGGGGGAAGTGGGTGCACGTCAGCCCTTGGGCGGGCCGTCGAGCGCGTCGCGCAATGCATCGCGCAGGGCCGCGCATTGTGCGTCATCCAGCGCGCTGTCGCTGGCGCTGGCGATGAGGAACAGGTCTTCGGCGCGCTCGCCGAAGGTGGCGATGCGCGCATCCTGCACGCGCACGCGCTGGCGGCGCAGCACATGCGCCACGTCGGCGAGCAGGCCCGGGCGATCGGTGCAGATCAGGCTCAGTTGCGTATGGCGCCCATCGGCCGTGGTCTCCAGGCCGATGCGCGGCGAGATGCGGAAATGCCTGAGATGACGCGGCTGCGTGCGCCGCGACGGCAGCAGCCGATCGAGATCGCCGGTGAGCGCGCGACGCAGACCGGTTTCGATCTGCCCGGTCGATGGCGGATTGAGCGGGTCCACCGGCAGCACATGGAAGGTGTCGAAGATGGTGCCGCCGTGTCCGTCGAGTGCAGGTCCGTCCAGCGCCCGCGCCTGCTGGATCGCCAGGCCGAGACGATCGAGGGTGATCACGATCGCGGCGAACAGGCCGTCGCGATCGGGCGTGCAGACGAACACCTCGCAGCCGCCGCCGTGACGGCTGAGCAGGCGCGCGGCGATCACCGATGGCGCCGCGCCGCCCTCGCGCAGCGCCAGCGCCTGCCAGGCGATCTGGTCGGGCCGGCTGCGCAGGAAATTCTCGCGCGGCATGCGCGCGAACAGGGCATCGATGGTCGCGCTGTCCAGGCCTTCGGCGAACAGCAGGCCATGCGCGACGCTGCGGTTCTCGACGATGCGCTCGTCGGCCGCGACCGGGTTCTCCAGGCCGCGTCGCAGCGCGAAGCGCGTCGCCGTGTGCAGGTCGGCCAGCAGCCGGTCCTTCCACGCGTTCCACAGCTTCGGCGAAGTGCCGGCGATGTCGGCGCAGGTCAGCAGGTAGAGATGGTCCAGGCGCTCGCGATCCGCCACCTCGGTGGCGAAGCGATGGATCACGTCGGGATCGGTGATGTCCTGCTTCTGCGCGGTCACCGACATCAGCAGGTGCCTGCGCACCAGCCATTCGATCAGCGCGGTGTCGGCCTCGGAGACGCCGTGCGCGACGCAGAACTCGCGCGCATCGACCGCACCGAGTTCGGAGTGGTCGCCGCCCCGTCCCTTGCCGATGTCGTGGAACAGCCCGGCGAGCAGCATGAGTTCCGGCTTGCGCAGCGACGGCCAGATCGTATGCGCGATCGAGAAGCGCTCGTCGGCTTGCCCGGAGGCGAACAGCGCGAGGTTGCGCAGCACCGCCAGCGTGTGCTGGTCGACGGTGTAGACATGGAACAGGTCGAACTGCATGCGCCCGGAGACCTGCGCGAACGCGGGAATCCAGCGCCCCAGCACGCCCAGCCGCGCCATGCGTTCCAGCGTCTTCACCGGCTGTGGCCCGCGCAGCAGGTGCAGGAACTGCTCGCGCAACTCGGGCGTGGCGTCGGTGTAGGCGGGGATCGACGGCAGCGCTTCGGCCAGCGTCCAGGCCGTCATCGAGTGCAGGCCCCGGCTCTGCGCATGCGCGGCCCAGGCGGCGAACAGTTCGAAGACCTGCGCGGTGCCGTCGAGCAGACGCGCACGGTCGCGTGCGGCCAGATAGCCGCGCCGCAACTCGAAATGGTCGTCGAGGACTTCGGTCTCGCCCTCGCCTTCCAGCTGTTCCTCGAAACGCTGCAGCAGGCGGTCGTTGATGCGCAGCACGCGGCCGGCGCTGCGGTAGAAGCCCTGCATCATCTGCTCGACGGCGAGGTTGTCGGCATCGTCGGTGTGGCCCAGGCGTGCGGCGAGCAGCTTCTGGTAGTCGAAGCGCAGGCGCTCCTCGCGCCGGCCGGCGACCAGGTGCAGGCCGAAGCGCAATCGCGACAACGCCTTGCGCTCGCGCTCCAGGGTGTCGAACTCGACCGCGCCGATCTGGCCGAAGGCGAGCATGGATTCGAGGTTGCCGCTGCCCAGCATGCGCTGCGCCATCCAGCGCAGGGTCTGGATGTCGCGCAGGCCGCCCGGGCCATCCTTGAGGTTCGGTTCGAGGTTGTCCGAGGTGTCGCCGTAGCGCGCATGACGCCGCGCCTGTTCCTCGCGCTTGGCGTTGAAATAATCGCGTGCCGACCAGATCCGTTCCGGCGAGATGGCGCCGCGCAGCGCGTCGGTCGCGCCCGCGACCAGCGCGCGCGACTCCATCAGCGCGGTCAGCACGGTCTGGTCGGCGGCGGCCTCGATGCACTGTTCGACCGAGCGCACTGCCTGGCTGGCCTGCAGCCCGGCATCCCACAACTGGGCGAGGAAGCGCGACAGTGCGTCGCCATGGCGGGCCTGCGCCTCGTCCTCGGCCAGCACCAGCAGGTCGATGTCGGATTGCGGAAAGAGTTCGCCGCGACCGTAGCCGCCCACGGCATGCAGGCTGGCGGCGGCATCGGCCGGCAGGCAGCGCACCCAGGCCTGGCGGATCAGGTCGTCGACCGCGGCCGCGCGCATCGCGACCAGGCGGTCGACATCGTCGCCCCGGTCGAAGGCCGCCGCCAATGCGGCATCCGTACGTGCCAGCGCGGCGCGGGCGCCGGCGGCCCAGGCGGCATCGTCATCGGAAGGCGCGGACGCCGGACCGCCGTCCGCAAGGGTGGGGGCGGCGTCGATCATGCAATCAGAGATCGTTGTCGTCGCCGGGCAGGCGGGTCAGGATCTCGACGCCGTCCTCGGTCACCGCAACCGTGTGCTCCCACTGCGCCGACAGCTTGCGGTCCTTGGTGACCACGGTCCAGCCGTCGGGCATCAGCCGGGTGTGGTGCGTGCCCTCGTTGATCATCGGCTCGATGGTGAAGGTCATGCCCGGCTTGAGCACCAGGCCGTCGCCCGGACGCCCGTAGTGCAGGACCTGCGGGTCTTCGTGGTAGACCTTGCCGATGCCGTGGCCACAGTACTCGCGCACCACCGTGAATCGCTGCGCCTCGGCATAGGTCTGGATGGCATGGCCGATGTCGCCCAGGGTCGCGCCGGGCTTGACCATGCGGATGCCGCGGAACATGGCCTCGCGGGTGGCCTCGACCAGGCGCCGCGCCATCACCGACGGGGTACCGACGTAGTACATGCGGCTGGTGTCGCCGTGCCAGCCATCCTTGATGACCGTCACGTCGATGTTGATGATGTCGCCGTCCTTCAGGACCTTGGTCGGACCCGGGATGCCGTGGCAGATCACGTTGTTGACCGAGGTGCAGATGGTCGCCGGGAACCCCCGGTAGCCCACGTTGGCCGGGATCGCGCCCTGCGTGTTCACGATGTGGTCGTGGCAGATGCGGTCCAGATCGCCGGTGGTGACGCCCGGCTTCACGTGCGGGGCGATGATCTGCAGCACTTCGGCGGCCAGCCGGCCGGCGACGCGCATGCGTTCGATGTCTTCGGGGGTCTTGATGGAGATCGGCATGGCGGCATTATCGCCCATTCCGGCGCATTCCGGGCTTGCCGGGGCGGTCGACTTGCCCGTAACGCCCTGTTCCGGCTAGAATTCCGCGGCTTGGCAGGTCGACCGCACTGCCGAACACCGTCCACGGCGGACGTCACCGCCGAATCCACACCCGTCGCACAGCACCGTTCCGGGGTGTTCCTTGCAGTCTGGCGCCAAGGCGCCAGTACGGATCAAGCGAGGAATCTGGACACGGCGCGACGGGGAGGCCCAACCCCGGAACCCCGCGACCGCCGCCCGGCGGCCGCACCGCCACCACTTGCCGCGACGCGGCCCGGCGGACGGTTCCACCACACCGGAGTCATTGCAATGCCTCAGATCACCATGCGCCAGATGCTGGAAGCCGGCGTCCATTTCGGCCACCAGACCCGCTACTGGAACCCGAAGATGGGTCCGTACATCTTCGGCGCCCGCGGCAAGATCCACATCATCAACCTCGAGAAGACCGTTCCGCTGTTCAACGACGCGATGAACTTCATCTCGGGCATCGCCCAGAAGCGCGGCACCATCCTGTTCCTCGGCACCAAGCGCAGCGCGCGCGACACCGTGAAGGAAGAAGCCGAGCGCTGCGGCATGCCGTACATGACCCAGCGCTGGCTGGGCGGCACGCTCACCAACTTCCGCACCGTGAAGCAGTCGGTGGCCCGCCTGAAGGAACTGGAAGCCGGCGAAACCGACGGCACCTTCCAGAAGCTGGTCAAGCACGAAGTGCTGAACCTGCGCCGCGAGCGCGACAAGCTGCTGGCCTCGCTGGGCGGCATCAAGGAAATGAACCGCCTGCCCGACGCGCTGTTCGTGATCGACATCGGCCACGAAGACATCGCGATCAAGGAAGCCAAGAAGCTGGGCATCCCGGTCGTCGCCGTGGTCGACACCAACTACGACCCCAACCTGGTGGACTACGCCATCCCGGGCAACGACGACGCCATCCGTGCCGTGCAGCTGTACGCCCGCGCCGCGGCCGACGCCGTGCTCGAAGGCAAGGCTGCGGCCCCGTCGGCCGCCACGGTCCGCGAAGAGGACTTCGCCGACGCTGCCGAAGGCGAGGCCAAGGCCGACAAGCGTGGCCCGCGTCCGCCGCGCGGCGCCGGCCGCAAGGACGACAAGAAGGCCGACGCCCCCGCCGCCGAGTAATCCGGCGGATCAGCCGCCGGGTCATTCCGGCGTCATGCGGCCGCGCGATCATGCGCGGCCGCCCCGAACACCCCGTAGGAGCGGCTTCAGCCGCGATGTTTCGCGCAGTCCGCGCTCGGAATCCCCAAGACCGGAATCGAGGACGTCGGCCGACCGCCGGCATCGCCTTCCTGCCCTGTCGCGGCTGAAGCCGCTCCTACACACCATTCATCGAAGAGGTATCCAATGGCTGAAATCACCGCCTCCCTGGTCAAGGAACTGCGCGAGCGCACCGGCGCCGGCATGATGGAGTGCAAGAAGGCGCTCACCGAAAACAACGGCGACCTCGACGCGTCCGCCGAGTGGCTGCGCAAGCAGGGCATCATCAAGGTCGGCAAGAAGGCCGATCGCGTGACCGCCGAAGGCCGCATCGCGGTCGCCCAGGACGGCGGCAAGGCCGTGCTGGTCGAGATCAATTCCGAGACCGACTTCGTCGCCAAGGACGACAACTTCATCGCCTTCACCAACGCCGTCGCCCAGGCCGCGCTGGCCTCCGGTGCCGCCGACATCGAAGCCCTGAAGGCCGCGAAGACCGCCTCCGGCGAAACCGTCGAGGAAGCCCGTGCCGCCGCCGTGTCGAAGCTCGGCGAGAACATCCAGGTCCGTCGCCTCGCCCGCATCGAGACCGCGAACAACGTCGCGGCCTATGTCCACGGCGGCAAGATCGGCGTGCTGGTCGAACTGACCGGCGGCGACGCCGACCTGGCCCGCGGCATCGCGATGCACGTCGCCGCGATGAACCCGCCGCACAACAAGGCCTCGGACGTCCCGGCCGACTTCATCGCCAAGGAAAAGGAAATCGAACTGGCGAAGATGACCGACAAGGACAAGGCCAAGCCGGCCGACATCCTCGAGAAGATCATCGGCGGCAAGATCGCCAAGATCGTCAACGAGAACACCCTGTACGGCCAGGCCTACGTGCTGAACACCGACCAGACCGTCGAAGCCGCGGTCAAGGCCGCCGGCGCCGACGTGGTCGGCTTCCAGCGCCTCGCGGTCGGCGAAGGCATCGAGAAGGTGGTCGAGGACTACGCCGCCGAAGTGGCGAAGGCGATGCAGGTCTGAGATGCAGGCCTGATCGTCAACCCGATCATCCCTTCCGGATGGACACGAAAAACCCGCGGGCAACCGCGGGTTTTTCGTTGCCTGCACCATGGAAGCAACGATCGCCATGCGAGCACGGGAGAGGGGATCGCGGATCTGCGCCTCTAGGCTCCCATCGCCGGATGGAGACGGCCCGGCATTGTGGCGTCCGCTCCGCTGCGGCACCATCCCGGAAAGTCATGCCCCTGCGGAGTCCCGCCATGCCTTCCATCGTGCGCCTGCCCGACCGGATCCCACACGCGCCACGCCGGCCGGTCGATGGCGACCGCCTGGTCGCGGGCACGCCCTGCCAGGCCATCGACAACGGCTACGCCTCGGCCGACCAGGCCTTCCAGTGCGGCATCTGGGAAGGCGATGTCGGCGCCTGGCGGGTGCGCTACACCGAGCATGAGCTGTGCCACATGCTGGCCGGCCGGATCCGCCTGACAGGCGACGACGGCGCGGTGGCCGAGCTCGCTGCCGGGGACAGCTTCGTCATCCCCGCCGGGTTCCAGGGGGTGTGGGAAGTCCTCGAACCCGCACGCAAGCTCTACGCGGTGTACGAGCCCTGATTCCGCGGCGAATCCGCGAATCGAGTCCGGGCTCCGCGCCCGACGGGTTAGAATTCCGCAGTTTTGTCATCACCTCCGGAGTCCGCCATGTCCCAACTCGCCTATCGCCGCGTCCTGCTCAAACTTTCCGGCGAGGCCCTGATGGGCGACGAGGACTACGGCATCGACCCCAAGATCATCGGACGCCTGGCGCGCGAGGTCATCGAAGTGCGCGACGCCGGCGCCGAGATCGCCCTGGTGATCGGCGGCGGCAACATCTTCCGCGGCGCCGGCCTGGCCGCGGGCGGCATGGACCGGGTCACCGGCGACCAGATGGGCATGCTCGCCACGGTCATCAACGCGCTCGCGATGCAGGACGCGCTGGAAAAACTCGGGGCGAAGTGCCGGGTGATGAGCGCGATCAAGATCAACGACGTGTGCGAAGACTACATCCGCCGCCGTGCCGTGCGCCACCTCGAAAAGGGCCGGATCACGATCTTCGCCGCCGGTACCGGCAATCCGTTCTTCACCACCGACTCCGGTGCCGCGCTGCGCGCGATCGAGATCGGCGCGGACCTGCTGCTGAAGGCGACCAAGGTCGACGGCGTCTACGACAAGGACCCGAAGAAGCACGCCGACGCCGTGCGCTACGACACCCTGACCTACGACGATGTCATCGCCCGCAACCTGCAGGTCATGGACACGGCCGCGTTCGCCCTCTGCCGCGACAGCGACCTGCCGCTGCGCATCTTCGACATGAGCCAGCCCGGCGTCCTGCTGAAGATCCTGCGCGGCGAGAACATCGGCACGCTGGTCACGCCGAACCGCTGAGTCCCGCGACATGAAAACGCCCGGCTTGCCGGCCGGGCGTCGATTTCGCCGCGCTTTCCGACGAAGCCCGCTTGCGCGGGCTTCGTCGTTCGCAACGTCACTTCTTCCCGGACGCCACGATCACCGGCGCCCGTCCACCGAGGTGGCGCTGGAAGAAGGCCAGCAGCTTGCCGTAGTACTCGCGCTCGTTCTCGGTCTTGTAGAAACCGTGGCCTTCCGTCGGGTAATAGATGGCCTCGACCGGAACATTGGCGGCACGGAGCGCCTTTTCCATCATTTCGGTGTGCTTCATCGGCGTACGCCGGTCCTGGCCGCCGGCCGCCAGGAAGACCGGCACCTTGATCCGGCTCGCCAGGCGATTGGGGGAAACGGCGGCCAACTGTTCTCTTGATCCATGCCATTCGGTGATTTCGTTCTTGCCCCGCCGACTTTCCCGGATATCGCCGTCGGTATGAAGCGTTGGCAGATCGTAGAGGCCCACGTAACCGGCAGCGCATCGATACAGCTCAGGCTCCTTGGCGACACCCATCAACGATGCATAGCCGCCATAGCTGGCGCCGTAGATGCAGATGCGGTCCGGGTCCGCAATCCCCTGCTGGATGGCCCACTTCGTCGCATCGGTGATGTCGTCCTGCATCTTGCCGCCCCACTCCCGCCTGCCGGCGTGGAGGAACGCATACCCGTGATTGCCGGAGCCGCGGAAGTTCACCTGCAGCACGGCGTAGCCATGCGCCGCCAGGAGTTGCGCCTCCCTGTCGAATCCCCAGACATCGCTGACGCCGAAGGGGCCTCCATGGACCAGCACGACCAATGGCGCGTTTTGCGCTTCCTTGCCGGCAGGCGAAGTCAGATACCCGTGAATATCCAGTCCGTCGCGCGCCTTGAAGCTGATCGGCTTGACCCTGGCCAGCGCAGCCGGATCGATCCAGTTGCTGAGGCTGTCAAGATAATCGGCCTTGTTCGCCACCGTATCGAACACATAGAGATCGCCAGGGTTGGTATCGCTCCAGACTTTCACCATGACCAGCTTGCCATCGCTGGTCGCCGAAGTGATGGTGACCGCCTGGCCTGGGAAAGCCTTCTCCAGCTTTCTCTGCAGCAGAGCGATGCCGGACTGTTCATCGAAGAACACTTTCCTGGGCAGGCCGTCCATCAATCCGACGCCATGCAGCACGTTGTTGACTGCAACGGGATACGGATCGGTGTCGTCGTCGCGAAGCACTTCCTTGCGTTCGTTGGCATCGATGTTCCAGGCAACGACCGAATCCGGGCCTTCCTTGTGCTGGACCTGCATGTATACCGTCTTGTTGTCGGGAGCGAACCCCAACGGATACTCCGCCAGTCCATCCACGTCACTCGTACTGACGAGCTTCCACTCATCGCCCTCGCCAGCGCGGTAGTAGGTTTCGACGACGAGATCGGTCTTCTGTCCCCACGCGAAACGCACGACGCCCGCATTGTCGGTGAGGAAGCTGGCATTTCTCACCGGCGCCCTGGTGACGGCAACCCGTCGACCGGAGAACGTGTCCATCCGTTCGACGCGCGTGTAGGGATCGGCAGTGAATGGTATGACCTTGATCAGGACGTTCTTGTCGTCGGCCGGTAGGTCGTCGAGCAGGAAGGCCGCGACATCTTCCTGGCGCTTGCCGCGGATGTTCGTGCCCATCGTGTCGACCTGAAGGGTCTGTCCGACCAGCAATTCGCCCTTGCCGCCATCGGCATTCACGGCGTACAGGTCACCCGTCAGCCGGGGCTCTTCCTGCTCTCCGATCTTCTCGGCAGCGCTCACGACGATGCGCTTGTCGCTGACCCACCAGAATCCGGCCACATGCGTGCGATCTCCGGGAATGTGGACTTGCGCCGTCGGCTTGTTATCCGAGCGGCGCAACACGACGAGGATCGTCTTGCGCTCCACGGCGACCGTCGCAGCGTAGTACTCGCCCGTCGGCGAGATCTTGATGTCGTTGAACTTCGGCTTGCGGATGAAATCCTCGACCTCATGCGGCTTCGGCGCCTGCGCGAACGAGGCCGGAGCCGCGATCGCGATCGCGATCGCGACGAGGAGTGCGGAGACAGCGTTCTTCATGGATCCCCCATGGATCTGTGTGGACGTCCAGCGAACGGACGTGTTGATCGACTACAGCGAATATCGCGACCGGACAGGATCAGCGGGAAGTCGATCCGGCGATGTCGTCGAGGACATGGTCGCAGACCGTCCGCCACTCCGGGAGTTCCACGCCGAAATCGCCGCGCAGCCGGGACGTGTCCAGCCGGGAATAGGCCGGGCGGCGCGCGGGAGTGGGGTAGTCCGCGGTCGAAATCGGATGGACGGTCGGTGCCCGGGGCAGCAATCCGCGCGAGACCGCACCGGCGAAGATCGCCTCGGCGAAAGCATGCCAGGAGATTTCGCCGCTCGCGGTGAGGTGCCAGGTACCGGAGGCCGGACCGATGCGCGGAACGAGGACTGCAGTGACATCGGCGATGAGTCCGGCGGAGGTCGGCGTGCCGATCTGGTCGGCGACCACGCCCAAGGTGTCGCGTTCGGCGCCCAGCCGCAGCATCGTGCGCAGGAAATTCTTCCCGTGCGCCGCGTAGACCCAGGCGGTGCGCAGGATCATGTGCGCGGCGCCGCTGGCGCGGATGCCCTGCTCTCCCGCCAGCTTGCTCTCGCCGTAGACACCGAGCGGCGCGGTAGGATCGTCTTCGCGATACGGCCGGTTGCCGGTGCCATCGAAGACGTAGTCGGTCGAGTAATGCACCAGCGGGATGCCGATGCGCGCGCAGGTCTCGGCGATGCGCGACGGCGCTTCGCCATTCGCGCGGAACGCGGCATCGCGGTCGGATTCGGCCTTGTCCACCGCAGTGTAGGCGGCCGCGTTGACGACCAGCGACGGCGCGATGCGCTCGATCAGCGCAGGCAAGGCATCGGGCGAGTCGAAATCGGCGACCTCACAGGCGCCGCCGTCGAGCCGGCCGCTGCGGGTGGTCGCGACGATCTCGCCCAGCGGCGCCAGGCTGCGCCGCAGCTCGTGGCCGACCTGTCCATTGGCGCCGAAGAGCAGGATCTTCATCGCGACCTCAGCCCGGGAAGATCGGCAGCCGCGCCTCGGGCACGTCGGCCAGGAACGGCGCCCTGGCATCCTTCTCCGACAACTGCGGATCCGAGATGGGCCAGTCGATCGCGAGATCGGCATCGTTCCAGCGGATCGCGGCATCGGCATCGCGATCGTAGGTCGCGGAGCACAGGTAGGAGAACACCGCGCGTTCGCTCAGCGTCGCGAACCCGTGCGCGAAGCCTTCCGGGATCCAGAAATGGCGCTTGTTCTCCGCGCTGAGCAGCACCGCCGTCCAGCGGCCGAAGGTCGGGGAGCCACGACGGATGTCGACGGCCACGTCCCAGACTTCGCCTTCGATCACCGAGACGAACTTGCCCTGCGGCTTCGGCCACTGGTAATGCAGGCCGCGCAGCACCCCGCGCACCGATGAGGACACGTTGCCCTGCACGAACTCGGGCAGGTGCAGGCCGGCGGCGACCAGCTTGTCGCGATTGAACGATTCGTAGAAGAAGCCGCGGTCGTCGCCGAACACCTGAGGTTCGATGACGATGCAGCCCGGCAGGTCGGTTTCGATGATCTTCATGGGGTGTCGGGAAGTCAGGGAACGAAACCGCGCTCGGCCAGGCCGAGCAGATACTGGCCGTAGCCGTTCTTCGCGAGCGGCTTCGCGAGGCGTTCGAGCTGGGCGGCATCGATCCAGCCATTGTTCCAGGCGATTTCCTCCGGGCAGCAGACGCGCAGGCCCTGGCGGGCTTCGATGGTCTCGATGTAGTTCGAGGCTTCGAGCAGCGACTGGTGCGTGCCGGTGTCGAGCCAGGCATAGCCGCGACCGAGGCGCTGCAGGTGCAGCGAACCATCTTCGAGGTAACGCTGGTTGAGGTCGGTGATTTCCAGCTCGCCGCGCGGCGACGGTTTCAGCCCCTCGGCGAACTCGCTGGCACGACCATCGTAGAAGTACAGACCGGTGACGGCATAATTCGATTTCGGCTTGTCGGGTTTCTCTTCGAGTCCGACGACCTTGCCCGTATCGTCGAATTGGGCCACGCCATAGCGCTCCGGATCGCGTACCCAGTAGCCGAACACGGTCGCGCCATGGGTCAGGCCATCGGCCTCGCGCAGCATCGCGGTGAGGCCCGGGCCGTGGAAGATGTTGTCGCCGAGCACGAGGCAGCTGGGCTGGCCATCGACGAAATCGCGACCGATGAGGTAGGCCTGCGCCAGGCCATCCGGGCTCGGCTGGACGGCGTATTCGATACGCATGCCCCACTCCGAACCGTCGCCGAGCAGGGCCTTGAACAAGGCCTGTTCGTGCGGGGTGTTGATGACCAGCACTTCGCGGATGCCTGCCAGCATGAGCACGCTGAGCGGGTAGTAGATCATCGGCTTGTCGTAGACAGGCAGCAGTTGCTTGCTCACGGCCTGCGTGATCGGGTACAGCCGCGTGCCGGAGCCGCCGGCAAGGATGATGCCCTTGCGCGCGGTCATGCGGCTCCCCCGATGCGTTCGAGGCGATAGCTGCCGTCGAGCACGCGGCCCACCCAGTCCTGGTGATCGAGATACCAGTCGACGGTGCGTGCGATGCCTTGCTCGAAGCTCAGCGACGGCGCCCAGCCCAGTTCGGACTTCAGCTTGGTGGCATCGATGGCATAACGGCGGTCGTGGCCGGGACGGTCCTTGACGAAGCTGATCAGCGATTCGCGCGCACGGCCATCGGCGAGCGGGCGGCGCGCATCCAGCAGCGCGCAGATCGTCTTCACGACGACGATGTTCTCCCGCTCGGCGTCGCCGCCGACGTTGTAGACCTCGCCGACGCGGCCGCGTTCGAGCACGGCGCGGATCGCGCTGCAGTGGTCGCCCACGTACAGCCAGTCGCGCACGTTGCGGCCGTCGCCATAGACCGGCAGGGCATCGCCGGCCAGCGCCCTGGCGATGATCAGCGGAATGAGCTTTTCGGGGAACTGGAACGGGCCGTAGTTGTTCGAGCAGTTGGTGGTCAGCGTCGGCAGGCCGTAGGTGTGATGGAAGGCGCGGACCAGGTGGTCGGACGCGGCCTTCGACGCGGAATACGGCGAATTGGGCGCATAGGGCATGGTTTCGGTGAACTTGCCGGTCTCGCCGAGTGAACCGTAGACCTCGTCGGTCGATACATGCAGGAAGCGGAAGGCGTCGCGCGCCTCGCCTTCGAGCGACTTCCAGTAATCGCGTGCGCATTCGAGCAGGCCGAGCGTGCCGACGACATTGGTCTGCACGAACGCGGCCGGGCCGTCGATCGAACGGTCGACATGGCTTTCGGCAGCAAAGTTGACGATCGCGTCCGGCCGGTGCTCGGCCAGCAATGCGGCGACGAGGGCGCGGTCGCCGATGTCCCCTTGCACGAAGCGGTATCCCGCATGGGCCGTGATCGCCGCGAGGGTGTCCGGATTGCCGGCGTAGGTCAGCAGGTCGAGGTTGACCACGCGAACGCCGCGCGACACCGCATCCAGCACGAAATTGCCACCGATGAAACCGGCTCCGCCGGTCACCAACCATGTCGACACGTGCGCTCCTGCCTACCGTGAAAAGGGACGCGGCATTGTACAGGCCTCGCCATGCCGGCCCCGGACCGGCCATGAACGAAAAAACCCGGATGCGTGGAACGCATCCGGGTTTCGGGTGTTGCCTGACGCGCTTGTGGCGGTGGAACAGCGACTCGGGAAATCAGGGCACGAAGGCCGGATCCTGACCCTTGCCGGCCTGCTGGTTGGCCGGATCCGGGGTGATGTCGCGGCCGTTGCGGGTGCTGCAGACGTCCTCGAAGGTGGAGATCCAGCGCTTGTTCGGGCGCTTCACGATCTTGCGCCACTTGCCATCGCCCAGCGAGACCCAGCCGTCGCTGGGCATGCCGTGCTTGCAGAACAGGAAGGGATTGTTGCCGTACGGGACCACCTTGTAGGTACCGGCCTGCGCCGAACCGATGACCGATGCGGCGATCACCACCGCGGCGGCGAGTACTGTCTTCTTCACGCCCTACTCCTTATCGTTTCCATGGGATACCGCAGGCGGGGGCCAGCGGTGGGTTTCCGGTGGGTCGGCCGGCACTGCGCGGGCGCGGAGCCGGTACGTCCTGCGCGCCCGTGACGCGCCTCTCGTTCATTTCGTTCAGCTATGTACCGTAACGTACGGTCCGATTCAAGACAACGCGGACGGATGGCAGCCTGGGCCGTCCAGGCGCGCGCTCAGGCGGGTTCCCAGAGGTTGCGGCCGGATTTCTTGAAGAGCGCCTCGACCCGGGCGACATGCGCGGCCAGTTCGTCCTCGCCCACCCGTACCCGCGGGCGCAGCGCGGGGTCCAGGCCCTCCGCCGTGAAAGCGACCACGGCCATCCCCGTCCCGCCCTCCTCGTCCGCTACCGGCGCTCCGAAGCCGATCTCGCTCTGCCCCGAGGTCAGCGCGAGATAGACCTCGGCCAGCAACTGCGAATCGAGCAGCGCGCCGTGCAACTGGCGATGGGTGTTGTCGACCCCCAGGCGCTTGCACAGGGCGTCCAGCGAGTTCCGCTGGCCGGGATAGCGCTGCCGGGCGAGGAGGAGCGAGTCTTCCACGCCCGCGACGTGGTCGCTCAGGCGGCCATACTGCGGACCGAGCCGCGAGAGTTCGTAATCGAGGAAGCCGACGTCGAACGCGGCGTTGTGGATGATCAGCTCGGCGTCGCGGACGAAATCGAGGAAGGCATCGGCGATCTCGGCGAACCTGGGCTTGTCGGCTAGGAATTCCAGGGTCAGGCCGGTCACTTCCTGCGCGCCGGGCTCGAACTCGCGGTCCGGATGGATGTACTGCTGCCAGGTGCGCCCGCTCGGACGGCGTTCGATCAGTTCGACGCAGCCGATTTCGACGACGCGGTTGCCCTTCTTCCATTCGAGGCCGGTGGTTTCGGTATCGAGGACGATCTGCCTCATGCGCGCCTCGCCTCGCGGTCGGCATCCTTCAGCAACGTGGCCTGGTCGCGGGCCAGGGTATCGACGCGTTCGTTGTCCGGGTCGCCGGAATGGCCCTTGACCCAGCGCCAGTCGATCGCATGCCGCTGGCTCGCGGCGTGCAGCCGCTCCCACAGGTCGCGGTTCTTCACCGGGTCGCCGCCGGCAGTCTTCCAGTTGCGGCGGACCCAGTTGGGCAGCCATTCGGTGATGCCCTGGCGGACGTACTGCGAATCCGTGAACAGCGTGACCTGGCAGGGCTCACTCAGGGTCTCGAGGCCGACGATCGCCGCCATCAACTCCATGCGGTTGTTGGTGGTCTGGGCTTCGCCGCCAGCGAGTTCGCGCTCTCGTTCCCGGTACCGCAGCAGCGCCGCCCAGCCGCCCGGGCCGGGGTTGCCGAGGCAGGCGCCATCGGTATGGATTTCAACGTGTTTCATCGTGCGCTTCGGAGTCGGATCAGGTGGCCGGCACGCCATCGGCAAGCCCGAGGGGCTTGCGCAGGCGCACCGGCGTGAGCGGAATCGCGCGCTTTTCGGCGCGCTGGAGATAGGCTGCGCGCAAGCCCGGGCCGGACTGCAGGCTGGGCGAGGCCATCGGCGACCACTGCGGGCCGATGCCCTGCGCCGACGCTTCCGGCATCAACCCGGCATCGTCCATCCAGCGGCGCCAGGTCGCGGGATCCTCGGTGCAGGGGCGACCGCGACGCAGACGCAGGCGGTAAGGCGAGAGCGGATTCAGTGCGAACACGGCCAGGCGCCCACCCGGCACCAGCAACCGCGAGCACTCCGCGACGAGCTGCGCGCGCGCGTCCGCCCCGGCGAAGCAGGGGTGCTGCACCACGATCGCGCCGAGGGACTCGCTCGCCAGCGGCAGCGGGAGGCTGCAGACGACCGCGCCGGTCCAGCCCGAACCGCTGCCGGTCAACCGCAGGCCGCGGCCATCCGGGCGCTCGCCATCGGCCACCGGCGACAGCCACAGCCAGGGCAGCCCGACCACCGGGTGCGCGGCCAGCGCATCGGCGACCGCCGTCTGCTCGCTCTCCAGCACCGCGCGTCCCGCCGCGAGGAGGTACCACGGCATTGCGGTCTGGGTGGGCGGAGAGTGGGACAATGCCGGCATCGCGCCATTGTACCCAGCCCGCTCCACCCACCGACACGCCCACGATGCCCGCCTTGATGCCCCACCCCCTGCCCGCCTTCGACGACAACTACATCTGGGTCCTCACCGGCGACGACGGCAATGCGCTCGTGGTCGATCCGGGCGATGCCGCGCCGGTGCTCGCGGCGATGGCGCAGGGCCTGCGCCCGACGACCGTGCTGGTCACCCACCACCACCACGATCACATCGGCGGCCTCGCCGCGCTCCTGGCCGCCATTCCGGAACTGGAGATCGTCGCGCCGCACGACGCGCGCATCCCGCTCGCCACGCGGCGCGTCGACGATGGCGACGTGGTGCGCGCCGCCGGCCTGGATTTCAGGACGCTGGCGGTCCCCGGCCATACCCGCAGCCACATCGCCTTCCATGCCGACGACGCCGGCACCGCGCCGCTGCTGTTCTGCGGCGATACCCTGTTCAGCCTCGGCTGCGGCCGCCTGTTCGAAGGCACGCCCGCCCAGATGCTCGCATCGCTCGACCGCCTCGCCGCCCTGCCCGGCGACACCCGGGTCTGCTGCACCCACGAATACACGCTGTCGAACGCCGCCTTCGCGCTCGCGGTGGATCCGCACAATCCCGCCCTGCAGGCGCGCATCGACGAGGTGCGCGAACTGCGCGCGCGGCGGCAGCCCACGCTGCCGGCGACGCTCGCCCGGGAGCGTGCGACGAATCCTTTCCTGAGCTGCGACGACGCCGCCGTCCGCGCCGCCATCACCGCACGGCACGGCCGCCCGCCGGCCGATCGCATCGAGACCTTCGCCGCCCTGCGCGAGTGGAAGAACGTCTTCAGGGGATGAGCGCCTGCCGATGGCCGGACGCCGGCCCTGTCCATACGGCAGCCGATGGTTCCGGCCGCGTGGCACACTAACGCTTCCGATTCGACACACGTCACGAGACCACCTATGGGTTTTCTGCAAGGCAAACGCGCGCTCATCACCGGCATCGCCAGCGAGCGCTCCATCGCCACCGGTATCGCCGAAGCCATGCACCGCGAAGGCGCCGAGCTGGCCTTCACCTACCAGACCGAGAAGCTCCGCTCGCGCGTCGAAAGCGCCGCGCAGGAATACGGCTCGAACATCGTGCTGCCGCTCGACGTCGCCGAGGATGCGCAGATCGACGCCTGCTTCGCCGAGCTCGGCAAGCACTGGCACGATGGCTTCGACATCCTCGTCCACGCCATCGCCTTCGCCCCGCGCGAAGCGATCGCCGGCCAGTTCCTGGACGGCCTGACCCGCGAGAACTTCGCCATCGCCCACGACATCTCGTCCTACTCGCTGTCCGCGCTCGCCAGGGCCGCCCGGCCGATGATGCAGAACCGCAAGGCGTCGATCCTCACGCTCAGCTACCTCGGCGCCGAACGCGCCCTGGTCGGCTACAACCTCATGGGCGTGGCCAAGGCCAGCCTGGAATCGAGCGTGCGTTACCTCGCCTGCAACCTCGGCCCGGAAGGCATCCGCGTCAACGCGATCTCCGCCGGCCCGATCAAGACCCTCGCCGCCGCCGGCATCGCCGGGTTCCGCAAGATCCTCGGCCACGTCGAGGAAAACGCCCCGCTGCGCCGCACGGTGACCATCGAGGATGTCGGCAACGTCGCCGCCTTCCTCAGCTCGGATCTCGCCTCGGGCGTGACCGGCGAAGTCACCTATGTCGATGCCGGCTACAACATCCTCGGCATGACCGGCATCCACGCCGACTGAGGCCGCGCGCGTCGCCGACGATCCGCCGGCGACGCTGGACGCATCACGAAAAAGCCCGGCTGCGAAGCCGGGCTTTTTCGTGCCGGGGACTCGACAACGCCCCTCAGAGGCGATCCTCGGCGATGGTCACCTTCATCAGCTTGCGCTGGGCCTTGCTGATCGACAGCGCATCCTGGTCGCCCAGGCGCGGCGCGAGCTGGCCCAGGAACGCCGCGCGGATTTCGGGCGGCATGTCGCTGTCCTCCCCGGCGATGACCCTGGTCACCTCGAACACCAGCATCTGGCCGTTCGGCAACTGGACCTTGCCCGGCGACACCTTGCCGGCGGCAGGCGCTTCGACCTGGAAATAGGCCTCGCTCGCCGCAGGATCCGGACTGGGCGCACCGCGCTGCGCGCCGACGGCGGACTCCACGGTCCACTGTTTCTCGGCTGCGACCGCGGCCAGCGTTTCGCCCTTCTTCAGGCGCGCGACGACGGCTTCGGCCTGCGCCTCGGCCGCCTTGCGGGTCCGGTCGGCGCGCACCGCCGCGACGATCTGCGGGCCAAGCTCGGCCAGCGGACGCACGCGCTCCGGGGTGTGGTCGACCACGCGGATCATGACGCTGTGGTTCGGCGCGACCTCGATCGGATCGGACACGTTGCGGCGGGTCTTGGCGTCTTCGGAGAACGCCACGCGCAGCACGGCCGGATTCGCGAGGATGCCCTGCGCCTGGTTGCGTGCGATCGGGCCGACCCGCTGGACCTCCAGCTTGGCCACGTCGGCCACCGGCTTCATCGACGACGGCGTCTTCAGCGCCTGGTCGACGAGCGCACCGGTCAGATCGTTGTACGCGCGTTCGCGGTCGGTCTCGGCCAGCATGCGCTCCAGTTCGGGACGCGCCTGTTCGAACGGCATCTCGCGCCCGGCCTTGAGTTCGCGCACCTGGACGATGTGCCAGCCGAACTCGGTCTTGACCGGCCCGGCGATCGTGCCCGCCGCGGTCGCGAACACCGCGTCCTCGAACGGCTTGACCATCTGGCCGTTCTTGGAGACCCAGCCCAGGTCGCCACCGCCGTCCTTCGAACCGGCGTCATCGGAGTTCTCGCGCGCCAATGCGGCGAAATCCGCGCCAGGCGCCTTCGCCTTCGCCAGCAGGTCGCGGGCCTTGGCTTCGGCAGCCTTCTGCGCGGCGGCATCGGCGCCGGCATCGACCTTGACGAGGATGTGGGAGGTCAGGCGCTGCTCGGGTTCGATGAAGCGCGCCTTTTCCTGCTCGTAGCGCGCCTGCAGCGAGCGCACGTCCGGTGCGGCCGGCGGCGGCAGGGTCGCGGCATCGATCTCGATGTATTCGATCGTGACCATTTCCGGCGCGCGGAAATCGTTCGGATGCGCCTTGTACCAGCTGGCGATCTCGGCGGGCGTGACCGGCGCGGTGTCCAGCGCGGGCGCCGGCAGCGTCACGTAGGACACGTCGCGCTTCTCGTTGAGCATGCGCAACAGGCGCTCGCCCTCGGACGGCGTGACGAAAGCCGATTCCTGCAGGCGCGTGGCGACGAAGCTCTGCTTCAGGCTGTCGCGCACTTCCTGGTCGAACTGCGTCGGCGTCTTCGGCGGCGCCAGCGACGCGAGCGCCAGTCGATAACGCTGCTCGCTGAATTTGCCATCGACCTGGAAGGCCGGGATCGACTGGATGGCATCGATGACCTGGGCATTGCCGACCACGAAACCGTCGCGGTCGCTGGCCAGGCGCATCACGCGCTGGTCGATCAGTTGTTCGAGGATCCGGCGCTTGTTGTCGATGCTCTCGAACTCGCGCGCATCGAAATTCTCGCCTTCCATCTGGCGACGCCGCTGGCGTTCGTCCTCGTAAGCGCTGCGGAACTCGTCGGTGCTGATTTCGTCCGTGTTCCAGAACGCCTTGCGGACCGCCCACCAGTCCGGCGCGGTCGACCACCAGGTCGGCGGGGTTTCGATCTTGGCGGCAAAGGTTTCGGTGCGCTGGAACAGATACTGCTCCATCCCGAAAAAGGCGAAGGGAATCATCAGCAGGCCCAGGATGACCGTGGCCATCCAGCCGGAGGATTTGTCGCGTAAGGCTTGCAGCATTGGCGAGCGGAGCCGTAAGAGGAGCCGTCAAGTGTAGCCTGAGCGGGCGCCCGCAACATCCCCGGAGGCCATCCGACGGCGTCGGGATGCGACCGGGCGCACGGGAGGCCAGCGCTTCGCGTCACCGGAAACGACAAAGGCACCGTTTCCGGTGCCTTTGCGCCCGCTTTCGCGGAAGAATTCGAAGGGATTGGCGGAGTGGACGGGACTCGAACCCGCGACCTCCGGCGTGACAGGCCAGCATTCTAACCGACTGAACTACCACTCCGCATGAAACCCTGCGTGTCCGCGCATTTTAGCGCGTTTTCGTCACCGAACGGAAGCCCTTTGCAGAAATTCTTTTCGATGACTCTTGCCGCTTCTGGTGGGTGCTGAGGGTTTCGAACCCCCGACCCTCTCCGTGTAAAGGAGACGCTCTACCGCTGAGCTAAGCACCCCAACGGAAGAGCCGATTAGTTTACGGCATCCTTCAGGGCTTTGCCAGCCTTGAACACCGGATTGTTGGAAGCCGGGATCTGCAGTTCGCCGCCGGTCTTCGGATTGCGGCCGGTGCGGGCGGCGCGCTCGCGGACCACGAAGGAACCGAAGCCGATCACGGTCACGGTGTCGCCCTTCTTCAGCGCCTGGGTGATGGCGGCGACCGTGGCATCGAGCGCGCGCCCGGCATCGGCCTTGGACAGCTCGGCACCGGCGGCGATCGCGTCGATAAGCTCGGCTTTGTTCATGTTGGAAACTCCCATGGATGTGGTGTGAGGAAGGAAGGATGGGGCGTGGATGCCACGCGATTGCTGTCGGCGGGAACGCGACTCCATGCATTCGGCGTCGAAAAGGACGCGGACTTTTCCTGCGTCAACAGGCGTCCGTTATACCAGCGGGGGTGCCCCCATGCAACAAAAACCCCGGAAAAACCGGGGAAAAACGCACAAACGGGCGGAATGGCCGGCACCGGCCATCCGCCCGTCCTCGGGTCAGTGCCTGCGCACTTCGCGCCGGCTGCCGACCTTCGGCTTCACCGTCTTGCGCGGGGCGGCGCGTTCCTTCTTTGGGGCCTGCGGGGCGATCGGATGCTCCAGGGCGAGATCGAGCACCTCGTCGATCCAGCGCACCGGCAGGATTTTCATCCGATCCGTCACGGTTTTCGGAATATCAGCAAGATCCTTGCGGTTTTCTTCGGGGATCAGCACGGTGCGGATGCCGCCGCGCAGCGCGGCCAGCAATTTCTCCTTCAAGCCACCGATCGCGGTCACCTTGCCGCGCAAGGTGATTTCGCCGGTCATGGCGACATCCGCGCGGACCGGCACCTTGGTCAGCGCGGACACCAGCGCGGTCGTCATCGCGATACCGGCGCTTGGGCCATCCTTCGGCGTGGCGCCATCGGGCACGTGCAGGTGGATGTCCTGCTTCTGCAGGAAATCAGGATCGATGCCGAGACGCTCGGTGCGCGCGCGCACGACGGACAACGCCGCCGAGGCCGACTCCTTCATCACGTCGCCCAACTGGCCGGTCAGCAGCAATTGGCCCTTGCCCGGCATCAGCGTCGATTCGATCTGCAGCAGGTCGCCACCGACTTCGGTCCAGGCCAGCCCGGTGACCATGCCGATTTCGTTGTCCTGCTCCGCGCGGCCAAAGTCGTACTTCTGCACGCCCAGGTACTTGTCGAGGTTCTTCGACGTCACCGCGATGCGCTTGAGGCCCTTGCCTGCGGCCTTGCCCGCCGCCTTGGTCGTGCGCTTGCCCTTCTCCGCCGGCTGCGGACCGGCCAGCGCGATTTCCTTGACCACCTTGCGGCAGATCTTGGAGATCTCGCGCTCGAGGTTGCGCACGCCGGATTCGCGCGTGTAATAGCGCACGATGTCGCGCACGGCCTCCTCGGCGACGCTCAGCTCGGCGGGCTTCAGGCCATTGGCCTTGAGCTGCTTCGGCAGGAGGTAGCGCTGGGCGATGTTGAGTTTCTCTTCCTCGGTGTAACCCGGGATGCGGATGACTTCCATGCGGTCGAGCAGCGGACCGGGGATGTTCAGCGAATTGGAGGTCGCGATGAACATCACTTCGGACAGGTCCAGATCGACCTCGAGGTAGTGGTCGTTGAACGCGGTGTTCTGCTCGGGATCGAGCACTTCCAGCAGCGCCGCCGACGGGTCGCCGCGGAAGTCCATCGACATCTTGTCGATCTCGTCCAGCACGAACAGCGGGTTCTTGGTCGCGGCCTTGTTGAGGTTCTGCACGATGCGCCCCGGCATCGAGCCGACGTAGGTGCGTCGATGTCCGCGGATCTCGGCCTCGTCGCGCACGCCACCGAGCGACATGCGCACGAACTTGCGGTTGGTCGCCTTCGCGATGCTCTGCCCCAGCGAGGTCTTGCCTACGCCCGGCGGGCCGACCAGGCACAGGATCGCGCCCTTGATCTGCTTCACGCGGGTCTGCACCGCGAGGTATTCGAGGATGCGTTCCTTCACCTTCTCCAGGCCGTAGTGGTCGGCATCGAGCGTGTCCTGCGCAAGCTTGAGGTCCTTGCGCACCTTGGTGCGCTTGTTCCAGGGCACGCCGAGGATCCAGTCAAGGTAGTTGCGCACCACCGCGGCTTCCGCCGACATCGGCGACATCTGCTTGAGCTTGTTGAGTTCGGACTTCGCCTTGGTCTCGACCGCCTTCGGCATGCCGGCTTCGGCGATGCGCCGGGTCAGGTCCTCGATGTCGTTCGGCGCATCGTCCAGGTCACCCAGTTCCTTCTGGATGGCCTTCATCTGTTCGTTGAGGTAGTACTCGCGCTGGCTCTTCTCCATCTGCGACTTCACGCGGCCGCGGATGCGCTTCTCCAACTGCTGCACGTCGATCTCGCCATCGACCAGGCCCACCAGCAGTTCGAGGCGCTGCGATACGTCCACGGCTTCGAGCAGGCGCTGCTTCTCGGCCAGGCGCACGCTCAGGTGCGCCGCGATGGTGTCGGCGAGACGATTCGGTTCGTCGATGCCCGACAGCGTCTGCATCAGCTCCGGCGGCAGCTTGCGGTTGGTCTTGATGTACTGCTCGAACAGGCCCATCAGCGAGCGCACGATCGCCTCGACCTCGCGCGGCTCGGTCGGCGCTTCGGATTCCAGCAGTTCGGGCCGACCGGCGAGCGCGCCGTCGAACTCGCGCACCTGCTTCACGCTCACGCGGGAGACGCCCTCGACCAGCACCTTGATCGTGCCGTCGGGCAGCTTCAGCAGTTGCAGCACCTGCGCCAGCGTGCCGACCTCGTACAGGTCGCCGGCGGCGGGGTCGTCGGTCTCTGGCGATTTCTGCGCGACCAGCAGGATGCGCTTGTCGAGGTCCATCGCGATATCGAGCGCCTTGATCGACTTCTCGCGGCCGACGAACAGCGGGATGACCATGCTCGGGAACACCACCACGTCGCGCAGCGGCAGCACGGGCAGTTCGGGCAGGGCAGTGGCGACGGGGTCGGACATGGGACGGCTCCTGTGGGGTGGCGCAGCGCGGCAGCGCGGCCGATAGCCACCTTATGGGGGTCTGCGGGTCTGGATGCAAGCGCGGCCCGCCGGAAGGCGAGCCGCACGGGGCGTGCAACGCGGGCGCGTCGGCTTACTCGGCGGACGCGACCTTGTTCGGCGGCGTCTGGTAGATCAGGTACGGCTCGGACTTGTGCTCGATCACCGACTCGTCGACCACCACCTTGCTGACGTTCTCGAGCGACGGCAGGTCGTACATCGTGTCCAGCAGGACCGATTCGACGATGGTGCGCAGGCCGCGGGCGCCGGTCTTGCGCTTGAGCGCCTTGCGGGCGATGGCCATGAGCGCGTCCTGGCGGAATTCCAGTTCCACGCCCTCCATCTCGAACAGCTTGCGGAACTGCTTGCTGATCGCATTCTTGGGCTCGGTGAGAATCTTGATCAGCGCGGCTTCGTCCAGTTCCTCCAGGGTCGCGACCACCGGCAGGCGGCCGACGAACTCGGGGATCAGGCCGAACTTGATCAGGTCTTCCGGCTCAACATCGAACAGCACCTTGCTGACGTCGGCCTTGCGCTCCGCGCTCTTGAGCTTCGCGCCGAAACCAATGCCGCCGGCCTCGGTGCTGCGCTGCTGGATGATCTTGTCCAGGCCCGCGAACGCGCCGCCGACGATGAACAGGATGTTGCGCGTATCGACCTGCAGGAATTCCTGCTGCGGATGCTTGCGCCCGCCCTGCGGCGGCACGCTGGCCACCGTGCCTTCGATCAGCTTCAGCAGCGCCTGCTGCACGCCTTCGCCGGACACGTCGCGGGTGATCGACGGGTTCTCGCTCTTGCGCGAGATCTTGTCGATCTCGTCGATGTAGACGATGCCCTGCTGCGCCTTCTCGACGTCGTAGTCGCACTTCTGCAGCAGCTTCTGGATGATGTTCTCGACATCCTCGCCCACGTAGCCGGCTTCGGTCAGCGTGGTCGCGTCGGCGATCGTGAACGGCACGTTGAGCAGCCGCGCCAGCGTCTCGGCCAGCAGCGTCTTGCCCGAGCCGGTCGGCCCGATCAGCAGGATGTTGGACTTCGCCAGCTCGATGTCGTCGTTCTTCTGGCGGCTCTCGATGCGCTTGTAGTGGTTGTAGACCGCGACGGCCAGGGTCTTCTTGGCCCGCGACTGCCCGATCACGTACTGATCCAGAACGTCGAGGATCTCGCGCGGCTTGGGCAGATGGCTGCGGGTCGCCTGCGCCTTTTCCTCGAGCTCCTCGCGGATGATGTCGTTGCACAACTCGACGCATTCGTCGCAGATGAACACGCTCGGGCCCGCGATGAGCTTGCGGACTTCGTGCTGACTTTTGCCACAGAACGAGCAATACAGGATTTTGTTGCTGTCGCCGCTGCGGCCTTGCCGGTCTTCGCTCATGCTGCTGTCGATTTCTTTCGCTGGTATCGGGAGGATAGCATCCACGCACCGGGCCGCAAGCGCGCCCCGGAGCGGAATCCCATGCTTTTATGAATCAAACACTTAGGCCGGCTGAATCGATTCTTCCGGCCGGCGCTCGAGGACGTGGTCGACCAGACCGTAGTCGCGGGCGGCCTCGGCGCTCTTGAAATTGTCGCGCTCGGTGTCCCGGGCGATGGTGTCGATCGCCTGGCCGGTGTGGCTGGAGAGGATTTCGTTCAGGCGCTGCTTCATGCCCAGGATCTCGCGGGCATGGATGTCGATGTCCGTGGCCTGGCCCTGGAAGCCGCCCAGCGGCTGGTGGATCATCACGCGGGAATTCGGCAGGGCGTAGCGCTTGCCCTTGGCGCCGGCCGACAGCAGCAGCGCGCCCATCGAGGCGGCCTGGCCGACGCAGATGGTGCTCACGTCCGGCTTGATGAACTGCATGGTGTCGTAGATCGCCATGCCGGCGGTGACGATGCCGCCAGGCGAATTGATGTACAGGCTGATGTCCTTCTCGGGGTTCTCGGCTTCGAGGAACAGCAACTGGGCGACGATGACGTTCGCCATGTAGTCGTCGATGCCGCCGACGAGGAAGATCACCCGCTCCTTGAGCAGCCGGGAATAGATGTCGTAGGCGCGCTCGCCGCGGCTGGTCTGTTCGACCACCATCGGCACGAGGTTCAGGGCTTTGGTTTCCATGCTCACGGGACACCTGTCGTTGTGGGGGAGGCCCGCGATGCGCGGGCCGGGGCGGGAACGTTTCGAGCGGTCCCGCCGGAGTGACGGAACCTTACAGCGGGGCGATGGCTTCCTGGAAGCTCAGCGGCTGGTCGGTGTGGGTCGCGCGCTCGGCGATCCAGTCGATCACCTGCTCTTCCATCACGCGGTTCTGCAGGCCCGACATGAGCTGGCGGTCGTTGCGGTACAAATCAATGACCTGCTGCGGCTCTTCATAGGTCGATGCGATGAGACGCAGCGTTTCGTTCACGCGCTTCGGATCCAGGGTCAGGCTGTTGCGGCGCGCGATCTCGCCGACCAGCAGGGCCACGGTGATGCGCTTGCGAGCCGGTTCGAGGACTTCGCGCCACGCGTCGGCCGGCGGTTCGACCTGGCGCCCCTGGCGGCGGGACTGTTCGACGGTCTGGGCCACGATCGCACGGGCTTCGTTCTCGACCAGACGCGGCGGCATCTCGACATGCGCGTAGGCGGCGATCAGTTGCTCGCCGACTTCGCGGCGCAGCCGGTTCATCAACGCGCCCTTGAGCTCGCGCTCGAGGTTGTTGCGGATCTCGACGCGGAACTGGGCCAGTTCGCCGGACTTCACGCCGAAGCTCTTGATGAACTCGGCATCGGCTTCAGGCAGATGGGCTTCGGAGACCTGTTCGATCTTCACCGACACGACAGCCGTCTTGCCGGCGAGCTGCGGCACGCGCCAGTCGGCCGGGAAATCGACGGTGACGGTCTTCTCGTCGCCGGCGCTCATGCCGACCAGCGCACTCTCGATCTCGGGATACATGCCGCCGGTGCCGATCACGGTCACGCCACGCTCGGCGCCCTCGGGCGGCAGGCGCTCGCCGTCGACCACCGACCAGGTTTCCAGATCGACCGCATCGCCGCTCTGCGCCGGGCGGTTGACCAGGGTCCAGCTGCGGCGCTGCAGACGCAGGTTCTCGATCATGCGGTCGATGTCGTCCTCGGTGACGTCCGAGGTGTGGCGCACCACCTGCAGCTTGGTCACGTCGATGTCGCCGAAATCCGGGACGATCTCGAAAGAGGCCACGAAGGCCATCTCGCCCTCGCCCGCCTCGGTCGACGGCTCGATGCGCGGCGCACCGGCGACACGCAGTTCGTTCTCGCGCACGCCGCGCTCGAAGCCTTCCTGCAGCAGGTCGTCGAGGATCTCGCCGCGGACCTGGGCGCCGAAGCGTTGCTCGATCACGGCGGCCGGCACCTTGCCGGGGCGGAAGCCCTTGATGCGGGCGGTGCGCGCGATCTCGCGCAGACGGCCGCCGACCTGGCCTTCGACGCTGTCGGCCGGCACGCGCAGGGTCATGCGACGCTCGAGATTGCCCACGGATTCGACTGAAACTTGCATGCTGACGACTCCTGCTGCCGCGCGCGTGTCCGCGGCCCGAAAAATGGTGAGGGTGGAATGTGGACGCCCGGGCCTCGGAGGACCCTCGGGCGAACCGGGGCCAGGGCCCAGGTGGAACGGGATAGTTTGGCGGATTACGCGGCCGGCCGCCAGTTTCGGGCACCGGGAGGCGGGACGCGGCCGGGAGCCGGCGACGGCGCTCTCCGTGCGGGGTCATCGGGGGTGGTGCGAGAGGGGGGACTCGAACCCCCACACCTTGCGGCGACAGAACCTAAATCTGTTGCGTCTACCAATTTCGCCACTCTCGCATCGGCCCCGGTTGCCGGGGCGCTCAAAGCAAAACGCCCGGCCGAAGCCGGGCGTTGCTGATCTGGTGGGCCGTCAAGGATTCGAACCTTGGACCTATTGATTAAGAGTCAACTGCTCTACCAACTGAGCTAACGGCCCGATCTGGAAAGAATACCGCATTCTCCGCGTCTGCGGCAAGCTCCGCGTGATCTGCGGGAGATGCCAGACGTTCAGCGAACAAGAACGACATTCTCGAAATGGGGTGGAAGACGGGATTTGAACCCGCGACCCCCGGAATCACAATCCGGTGCTCTAACCAACTGAGCTACATCCACCATAAACCTTGTGAAACATTCACGGATCGCTTCGTGCGAAGCGGCCCTTCCCGGGCATCCGTGTCCCGACTCCCTGCCGGGCACATCATTCATTGTCCGCGTTGGCGCGCCCGGCAGGAATCGAACCTGCAACCACCGGCTTAGAAGGCCGGTGCTCTATCCGGTTGAGCTACGGGCGCGTGGTGCGCATGATAGCCAAACGGACAGTCGGAACACACTGACGCGGAAGCCGCTCGATGCGAGCCGGAATTGGTCGGGGTAGAGGGATTCGAACCCCCGACATCCTGCTCCCAAAGCAGGCGCGCTACCAGACTGCGCTATACCCCGCCGCCGAGCGGCGACTGGGGCGAAACATCCGCTTCCAGCCGGCCGGCTATTGTCCGAACCTCCGGGCCGGATGTCAACGCGGCATCCGCCATCGGGAATCGGTATGCTTGGCGCTTCAACCGTACGACACACACTCAGGAGTTCCCATGCGCAGCGGCAATCCGGTCCTGAAGGATTCCACCTTCCTCGACCTCAGCAGCGGCACCGTCTATCCCGGCAGCGCGAACGCGATGACGCTCAACGGCACGGTCAACAAGACCGGCTTCATGTTGCTGCTGCTGACACTCACCGCGGCTTTTTCCTGGTCGCAGGCCGTCGTGCAGACGCCGGACGGCCCGATGCTCGCGCCTGGTGCGATGCTCTACATCCTCGGCGGCGGCATCGGCGGCTTCGTGCTCGCCATGATCACCATCTTCAAGAAGGAATGGTCGCCGGTGCTGGCGCCCGCCTACGCCCTCGTGGAAGGCCTGTTCCTCGGCGCGATTTCCGCGTTCTTCGAAGCCCGCTTCCCGGGCATCGTGATCCAGGCGGTGATGCTGACCTTCGGTACCCTGTTCGCACTGCTGTTCGCCTATCGCTCCGGCCTGATCAAGGCGACCGAGAACTTCAAGCTCGGCGTGGCCGCAGCGACGGGCGGCATCTTCCTGATCTACGTGGCCTCCTTCGTGCTCGGCCTGTTCGGGATCAGGGTCCCCTACATCCACGAGTCGGGGATCATCGGCATCGGTTTCAGCCTGTTCGTCGTGGTGATCGCCGCGCTGAACCTGGTGCTGGACTTCGACTTCATCGAAAGCGGTGTCGAAGCCGGCGCACCGAAGTACATGGAATGGTTCGGCGCCTTCGGCCTGATGGTCACGCTGGTGTGGCTGTACGTCGAGTTCCTGCGCCTGCTGGCCAAGCTGCGCGACTAACCGGACGCGCCGCTTCACCCACGAAAAAGGGCGCCATCGGCGCCCTTTTTCGTTACCGCAGGTCGACTTGACCGCAGGTCGACTTGACCGCAGGCCGGCAGCCGCGGCTCAGAGCCGGCTGGCGATCGCCTTCGCGAACGACATGGTGTTGCCCTCGCCGCCCAGGTCGGGGGTCAGCGAATCCTTCGCTTCCAGCGTGGCGACGATCGCGTTGCGCAGGCGGGTGGCGTTCTCGGGCTGGCCGATATGGTCGAGCATCTGGCCTGCGGCCATCAGCAGCGCGCAGGGATTGGCGACGCCCTTCCCGGCGATGTCGGGCGCGGAGCCGTGCACGGCTTCGAAGATCGCGGCTTCGGTACCGATGTTGGCGCCGGGCGCCAGGCCCAGGCCGCCGACGAGGCCGGCGCACAGGTCGGAGATGATGTCGCCGAACAGGTTGGTGGTGACGATGATGTCGAACTGCTCGGGACGCATCACCAGCTGCATGCAGGTGTTGTCCACGATCATCTCGTTGCACTCGATGTCCGGGTATTCCGCGGCGACCAGACGCGCGGTCCGCAGGAACAGGCCCGAGGTCGACTTCAGGATGTTGGCCTTGTGGACCACCGTGACCTTCTTCCGGCCGGTCCTGCGCGCCAGCTCGAAGGCGTAGCGGACGATGCGCTCGGAACCGCGGCGGGTGATCTTCTGGGTGAGCATCGCGGTCTCGCCGTCTTCAGACAGCGACTGGCCTTCGCCGATGTACGCGCCTTCGGTGTTCTCGCGAACGGTGATCAGGTCCACGCCCGAGGGGAACCGCGACCTGGTGTTCGGGAACGACTTGGCCGGGCGGACGTTCGCGTACAGGTCGAAGCGCTTGCGCAGCTCGACGTTGATCGAGCTGAAGCCCTCGCCCACCGGGGTGGTCAGCGGACTCTTGAGCGCGATGCGGTTGCGGCGGATCGAATCCAGGGTGGACTGCGGCAGCAGTTCGCCGTGCTTCTCCAGCGCGACCATGCCGGCATCGGCTTCCTCGTACTGCAGGCCGGCGTTCATGGCGTCGAGCACGAAGAGGGCGGCCTCCATGATCTCGGGGCCGATGCCATCGCCACGGATGACGGTTATCGTTTGGGTCATTGTCGGTTCCAGTCAGACCTGCACGGACGGTTCCGGCAGGCGGGCCCGGCGCTGCGCGCGGGGCCGCGATCATCGAGGGTGTCGGGTATAGCGGGGATCTTTCGGGTCGGACGAGGCGCGGGCGGCGGAACCGGCGCCTACAACCGGCGAATTATGCCTCAACGGTCCCGATCATGCGCGATCGGCATACCCATATGCGCTCCGACGATGGTCGTAGGCGCCCTGCCTGACACCCGTTCAGCCGTGGTCGTGCGCCGGGGCCGGATCGGCCTCGCCCTGCTCCAGGCGGTCGAGGAAGTCGACGGCGCGGCGCAGGTGCGGGATGACGATCGAGCCGCCGACCACCAGGCCCACGGAGAAGGTCTCGAACATCTCGTCGCGACTGACCCCGGCTTCCTTGCACTGGGCGACGTGGTAGCTGATGCAGTCGTCGCAGCGCAGCACCAGCGAGGCGACCAGGCCCAGCAGCTCCTTGGTCTTCACGTCGAGGGCGCCGGCCTGGTAAGTCTGGGTATCCAGCGCGAAGAAGCGGCGGACGACCTGGCTGGGTTCGGCGAGGATGCGTTCGTTCATGCGCTTGCGGAACGCGGTGAACTCGGCGACGCGGTCCTTCTCGTCCTGCGCGCCGCTCATGCGCCTTCTCCGGACAGCAGCGGCTCGAACTTCCCCGCGCGATGCAGGGCCATCATGTCGTCGAAGCCGCCGACGTGGACGTCGCCGACGAAGATCTGCGGCACGCTGGTGCGGTTGGCGCGGGCGATCATGCGCTCGCGCTCGGCCGGATCGGCGTCGATGCGGATCTCGGTCCAGCTCAGGCCCTTGCTCCTGAAGAAATTCTTGGCGGCCACGCAATAAGGGCAGACCAGGGTGGTGTACAGCGTGATCGGCGCATGCGATGCCCCGCCCGGGGTCTCGTTCCGGATGTCGTTCAAGGCCGTCTCCTGTCCGCGCGGTGCGGTTGCGTCTGTGGGACGGGGATGATGGGGGGCAGCGGCGGGCTTTTCCAGACACGGTTTGTCTCGTCGGGAGCAACACTGCGATACGGGGAACGTTCCCGGCCGACCCCGGGTCATAACCCGTCGCATGCCGCCTTAACAGCGCATTCACGCCGAGGGCGCCCGCAGACGGCATCCTGTCGACCATCGCACGCTTCCGGACTCCGCCCATGCGCCTGACGGCCGCCATCGCCGCCCTCACCTGCCTGCTCGCGACCGCGGTCAGCCCGGCCCAGGAGGCCCGCCTCCCCGATATCGGGTCCTCGGCGAACGAGGTGCTGAACCCGGCGAAGCAGGCCGAGTACGGCAGCATGCTGCTGAGCCAGCTGCGCCACTACGACTACGTGCTCGACGACCCGCTGATCGACGGCTGGCTGCAGTCGGTGGGCCATCGCCTCGCCGCCGCCAGCGACCGTCCCGATCATCCTTTCGTGTTCTTCATGCTGAAGGAACGGCAATTCAACGCGTTCGCGACGCTGGGCGGCTACATCGGCACCAATGCCGGCCTGGTGCTGGCGGCCGAGAGCGAGGACGAGGTGGCCGGCGTGCTGGCGCACGAGGTCGCGCACGTCACCCAGACCCACGTGCTGCGCAGCGTGGAACGCGCGCAGAAGGACAGCATTCCGATCCTGCTGGCGATGCTGGGCGCGGTCGCCGTGGCGCAGGCCGCGGGCGGCAATTCCGCGGACGACGCCTCGATCGCCGCGGTGTCCGCCGGCCAGGCACTCATGCAGCAGCGCCAGATCGACTACACCCGCTCCAACGAATCGGAAGCCGACCGCCTCGGCATCCAGACCCTGGTCCGGGCCGGTTACGACCCCCATGCGATGACCAGCATGTTCGGCCGCATGCAGACGCTGTCGCGCGTGAACCAGGGCGGCGAACGCGAGCGCACGCCCGACTACCTGCGCACGCATCCGGTCACCACCACCCGCATCAGCGAGGCCCGCAGCCGCGCCGCCGAACTGGCGCAACGCGCGCCCGATCTCGTCCCCGGCAGCGCGATCACCAGCGAAAACCCGCTCATCCCGGCTTCGCTGCGCGTGCAGGGCGGCCCACGCCGGGTCGACAGCCCGTATTTCGGCTGGGCGCGCGAACGCATCCGCGCACTGAGCGCGAACACGCCGGTCGAAGCCATCCGGGAATACGAACGCATGCGCGGCAGCCGGCCGCTGACCGAGGCGCAGCGTTACGGGCTGGCCGTCGCCCGCGCACGCAACGGCGAGTACGCGGCCTCCGCGCGCGAGTTGGCGACGCTGCTGGACACCCATCCGGACGATCCGTGGATCGTGATCGGCCTCGCCGAGGCCGAGGCACGCAGCGGCGAGGTCGCAACCGCCGACAAGCGCCTGGAAAGCCTGCTGGCGCGGATGCCCGGCCATCGCTCGGTCTCGCTGAGCTATGCGCGCCTGCTGGCCGAGCGCAACGACGCAGAATCCGGTCGCCGTGCCCAAGCCGTGCTGCGTCCGCTCGCGGTGAGCGCCAAGGACGACCCGATCTTCCAGCAGACCTTCGCGCGCGCCAGCGAAGTGGCCGGCGACCCGATCCGCGCGGGCGAGGCGCACGCCGAGGCCGAGTACATCAAGGGGCGCCCCGAGCGCGCGCTGGTCCAGCTCAACACCCTGCTCAAGCGCGACGACATCGACTACTACGCCCGCGCCCGCATCGAGGCCCGGATCGCCTCGATCACCCCGCGGGTCCTCGAACTGCGGCGCCAGGGCGTGCGGGACGAGGCACTGAGGCGCCGCTGATCGAGCGGTCACGCCGACCGCACGCAACGCCGCTTGACACCGCCGCATCATCGCATCACGATGCGCTGATGCGAACCACCATCGACCTGCCCGACGACCTGCACCGCATCCTGACCAGCCTCGCCCGCCACACCGGGCGCAGCCTCGGGCAGACCGTGGCCGAACTGGTGCGCCGCGGCCTGGAGACACCCGTCGCGACGGGCGTGCGCGACGTGGCGGCGGTATACCGGCTGCACCCTCGGACCGGCCTGCCCGTCGTGGCCTCGCGCCAGCCGCTCACCGAGGACGACGTGCGCGCGCTCGACGACGACGATGCACGCGACGCCTCCGCCGCCTCACCGGACGCACCGGCATGACCCTCCTGCTCGACGGCAACGTGCTGGTCGCACTGATCGACCGCGCCCATGTGCATCACGATGCCGCCGTGCGCTGGTTCGACAGCGTCACGGGCGGGTTCGCCACCTGCCCGATCACGCAGGGCACGTTGATGCGGCTGCTGCTGCGCTTCGGCGCCGCGCCGGACGCCCACGCAGCGGCATCGGTGCTGCGCGCGCTGGGCGAGCATCCTCGGCATGTCTTCTGGCCGGATGCGCTCGGCTACGCCGAGATCGGCTGGGTCGGCGTACTCGGTCATCGCCAGGTGACCGATCGCTACCTGGTGGCGCTGGCGCGCCATCACGGCGGTCGCATCGCGACCTTCGATCGGGGCCTGGCCGCACTGCATCCGGACGATGCGGTGCTGATCGAGGCCTGAGCACTGTCGGAGCGGACCTCGCCGCCCGTTGCCGAAAGGCTTGTGTCAGCGTCACGGATCGGTCACAAAAATGTCGTCTACTGTGGGCCATTCCCCTCAGCGACCACCGGAACACCGGACCGACACCCATGCAGAAGCGCATCCTGATCGTCGACGACGAACCCGCGATCCGCGACATGGTCGCCTTCGCCCTGCGCAAGGGCGAATACGAGCCGGTGCACGCGGGCGACTCCCGCGAGGCCCAGGCCGCCATCGCCGAGCGCGTGCCGGACATGATCCTGCTCGACTGGATGCTGCCCGGCACCAGCGGCCTGGAACTGGCCCGGCGCTGGCGCCGCGATGCCCTCACCCGCGACATCCCGATCATCATGCTCACCGCCCGCGGCGAGGAGAACGATCGCGTCGGCGGGCTCGAAGCCGGCGTGGACGACTATGTGGTCAAGCCCTTTTCCGCACGCGAACTGCTGGCCCGCATCCGCGCCGTCCTGCGCCGCTCGCGCGAGGACGACGAGGACGGCAGCGTGCAGATCGGCGGCCTGCGCATCGACGGTGCATCGCACCGCGTGTTCGCCGGCGATGCGCAGGTGCACATCGGCCCGACCGAATATCGCCTGCTGCATTTCTTCATGACCCACGCCGAGCGCGTGTACACCCGCAACCAGTTGCTCGACCACGTCTGGGGCGGCAACACCTACGTCGAGGAACGCACGGTCGACGTGCACATCCGCCGCCTGCGCCGCGCGCTGGAGCCGGTACAGCTCGAAGGCATGGTGCAGACCGTTCGCGGTGCCGGCTACCGCTTCTCCGCGACGCTCTGAGCGCGGCCTGCATCGCCCCCATGCGATGCGGTCCCTTCCACGACGCAATGTCGCGATTGCCATAGACTGGACCGATGACCTCGATCGCGCGCTCCGCATGGTTCAAGACGTTGGGACAGCTGGTGCTGATCCTCGCGGGCGCGCTCGCGCTGGGGTTCGCCATCGGCCATGTCTGGCCGGTGGTCACGGTCGCCGCGCTGGGCGTGGTGGCCTGGCATTACTGGAAGCTGCGCAACGTCCTGCTGCGCCTGACCGCGCGCCAGCGCGCCACGCCGCCCGAAGGCGACGGCGTCTGGAACGAACTGGACCGCCTGCTGCACCGCAGCCAGACGGAAATGCGCGCACGCAAGCGCCGCCTCGTCGACATGCTGCGTGCCTATCGCGCCGCCACCGCCGCCCTGCCCGATGCCATTGTGGTGGTCGAACGCAACAGCCAGCGCATCCAGTGGTTCAACGAGGCCGCGTACCGCCTGCTCGGCCTGCAGTACCCGCGCGACATCGGCGCGGCGCTCAGTGATCGCCTGCAGCCGCTGCCGATCGCGCAATGGCTGGCCGCCGGCCGCCATGCCGAGCCGCTGATGGACGTGCCCTCGCCGGTGCAGCCGGACGTGCACCTGGGCCTGCGCCTGATCCCCTATTCGGACGAACTGTGGCTGCTGGTCGCGCGCGACGTCAGCAAGCTGATGCGCCTGGAGCAGATGCGCCGCGACTTCGTCGCCAACGTCTCGCACGAACTGCGCACGCCGCTGACCGTGGTCCACGGCTACCTGGACATGCTCGACCCCGCCGAACAACCCGACTGGGCGCCGATGCTGACCGAGATGCAGCGGCAGTCGCAGCGCATGACGCAACTGGTCGAGGATCTCCTCACCCTGTCGCGGCTGGAAGCGCAGGAAGAACTGCCCGAAGAGACCGTGTCGATGGCCTCGATGCTGGCCACGCTCAAGCGCGAGGCCGATGCCCTCAGCCAGCATCGCCACGAGATCTCGGTCGAGGATGCCGCGGGCGTCGACCTGATGGGCTCGACCAAGGAACTGCACAGCGCGTTCTCGAACCTGGTCAGCAACGCCATCCGCTACACCCCGGCCGGCGGCCATATCCGCATCCGCTTCCTGCCCGAACGCGACGGCGGCGTGAGCCTGGCGGTGGAGGACACCGGTTACGGCATCCCGGCCGCGCACCTGCCGCGCATCACCGAACGCTTCTACCGGGTCTCGACCAGCCGTTCGCGCGAAAGCGGCGGCACCGGGCTGGGCCTGTCGATCGTCAAGCACGTGCTGAACCTGCACCAGGCACGTCTGGAGATCGAAAGCGAAGTCGGCCGCGGCAGCCGTTTCGCCTGCCGTTTCGGCCGCGAGCGCGTCCGCGCGCGCGATCACGCCCTGTACGACCACGACTACGCAGAAGACGATCACGCATGAGTCCACGCCCCTCCGCACGTACCGCTCCGGCCGCCGAGTTTCCGCAGGACAACGATCCCTTGCGCGATCCGTCGCTGTACCTCAATCGCGAGCTGTCGCAGTTGGACTTCAATTTCCGCGTACTGGAGCGGGCGCAGGACGCGTCGATGCCGCTGCTGGAGCGCCTGCGCTACCTGTGCATCTCCTGCACCAACCTCGACGAATTCTTCGAGATCCGCGCCGCCACCGTGCGCCATTCGCTGGATTTCGGCATGCCGCCTGCCGCGGACGGCATCCCTCATCCCACCCTGCTCAAGCGCATCCACGAGCGCGCCGCCGAACTCGTCGACGCGCAATACCGCTGCTGGAACGACGTGCTGCGCCCGGCCCTCAGCGATGCCGGCGTGCGCGTCCTGCACCGCCAGCACTGGACCGCGCGGCAGACGCGCTGGCTGCGCGCGTATTTCCGCGACGAGATCCTGCCGGTGCTGTCGCCGCTGGGCCTGGATCCCGCGCATCCGTTCCCGAAGATCCTCAACAAGTCGCTGAACATCGTCGTCGTGCTCAAGGGCAAGGATGCGTTCGGCCGTGCCGGCCACCTCGCCGTGGTGCGCGCGCCGCGTTCGCTGCCGCGCATCATCCAGTTGCCCGAGAAGATCTCCGGCGGCGAGAACGACTTCGTGTTCCTCTCGGCGGTACTGTCTGCGTTCGTCGACGAACTGTTTCCGGGCATGGAGGTCAAGGGCGCCTACCAGTTCCGCGTGACCCGCAATTCCGAGCTGATCGTCGACGAGGAGGAAGTCGAGAACCTGGCCCTGGCGCTGCGCGACGAACTGGTCGGCCGCGGCTATCTGCGGGCGATGCGCCTGGAGATCGCCGCCGATTGCCCGAAGCCGATCGTGCACACGCTGCTGCAGAACTTCGACCTGCCCGAAAACGCGGTCTACCGCATCAACGGCCCGGTGAACCTCAACCGCGCGGCGCAGATCTACGACATGGTGCCGCGCCCGGACCTGAAGTTCCCCGCGTACCAGCCGCGCCAGCTCAAGGACGTGGACACGATCTTCGAGCACGCCGCGGCCGGCGACATCCTGATGCACCATCCCTTCGATGCGTTCACGCCGGTACTCGAACTCATCAAGCAGGCCGCCGAAGACCCGAACGTGCTGGCGATCAAGCAGACGCTCTACCGCGCCGGCAAGGATTCGCCGATCGTCGAGCACCTGATCGACGCCGCGCGCAACGGCAAGGACGTGACCGTGGTGATCGAGCTGCGCGCACGCTTCGACGAGGAAGCGAACCTGCGTCTGGCCGACCGCCTGCAGGATGCCGGCGTGCAGGTGGTCTATGGCGTGGTGGGCTACAAGACCCACGCCAAGATGCTGCTGATCGTGCGTCGCGAAGGCCGCAAGCTCGTCCGCTACACCCATCTGGGCACCGGCAACTACCACGCGGGCACCTCGCGCGCCTACACCGATTTCGGCCTGATCACCGCCGATCCGGACATCGGCAGCGACGTGCACCAGATCTTCCAGCAGATTTCCGGCCTGGCGCCGGCGATCAAGCTCAAGCGGATCCTGCAGTCGCCCTTCACCCTGCATGCCGGCGTGCTCAAGCGCATCGAGCGCGAGACGAAACTGGCGCAGTCCGGCCGCCCCGGGCGCATCATCGCCAAGATGAACGCACTGAACGAGCCGCAGGTGATCCGCGCGCTGTATCGCGCATCGCAAGCGGGCGTGGACATCGACCTGATCGTGCGCGGCGCCTGCACCCTGCGTCCCGGCATGCCGGGCGTGTCCGAGCGCATCCGCGTGCGCTCCATCGTCGGTCGCTTCCTCGAACACAGTCGCGTGTGGTGGTTCGGCAACGACGGCGAACCCGAGTTGTACTGCTCCAGCGCCGACTGGCTGGAACGCAACCTGCTGCGCCGCGTGGAGGTGGGCTTCCCGATCGTGGCGCCGGATCTCGCGGCCCGGGTGAAGGAGGAATCCCTGGACAACTACCTGCTCGACAACCTCAACGCCTGGGAATTGCAGGCCGACGGCACCTACCGGCACCTGCACCCTGTGGGCGACGCCTTGCCGCACTCCGCCCAGGCCATGCTGCTGGCGCGGATCTGCGGTTGATGGGCCTGGCGGCGGGGACCGGCGCGCCATCGGGCATCCGCCCCGCCCACTTCGACTTTCGTCCAAGCGCATCGCGCAGATCGGCGCAAGCCGTTCCGTTCAGCGGGCCGTGTTGATAGGCTTCGCGACATTCGCTGGCGCATGCCGCTCCGCGACAGGCATTCCCCCTCCGTTCCGCAGGTCCGCCGCTTGAACCGATCCGCTTCCCCCGGTCGCGCGCCCGCCGCTCCCCTGCAGGACGGCGATTCGCTGGCCGCCATCGACCTCGGATCGAACAGCTTCCACATGGTCGTGGCACGCACGGTGCTGGGCCAGTTGCGCATCATCGATCGCCTGCGCGAAACCGTGCGCCTGGCCGACGGCCTCGACGGCAAGGGCGGACTCACCCTGGAAGCGCGCCAGCGCGCGCTGGACTGCCTCTCGCGCTTCGGCCAGCGCATCCGCGACCTGCCTTCGTATCGCGTGCGCGCGATCGCCACGAACACGGTCCGTGCGCTTCGCGAACCGCAGGTCTTCCTGTCCGATGCGGAGGACGCGCTCGGCCACGGCATCGAAGTCGTGTCCGGCCGAGAGGAAGCGCGCCTGATCTACCTCGGTGTCACGCACGCGCAGCCGCCGAAACCGCAGCAGCGCCGACTGGTGATCGATATCGGCGGCGGATCGACCGAGTGCATCATCGGTTCGGGTTTCGACACCATCGAGCGCGAGAGCCTGCAGGTGGGCTGCGTCGCCAGCACGCGACGCTTCTTCGGCAACGGCAAGCTCTCGAAGAAGCGCTGGAAGGAAGCGCTGACCGAGGTCGAAGCCGAATTCCAGCAGTTCGCGGGCCTGTACCGCACGCTCGGCTGGCAGGAAGCCATCGGCTCGTCCGGCACCAACAAGGCGATCGGCGAGATCTGTGCGGCGATGAAGCTCACCAAGGGCGCGGTCACCGCCGAAGCGCTGCCGGTGGTGCGCGACCGCCTGCTCGCCGCCGACCGCATCGACGCCATCGACCTGCCAGGCCTGTCCGACGACCGCCGGCCGATCATCGCCGGTGGCATCCTCGTGCTCGAAGCCGCATTCGAGACGCTCGGCCTCAAGCGCATGCTGGTCAGCAAGGCCGCGATGCGCGAAGGCGTGCTCTACGACATGCTCGGCCGCGGCGGCGTGGACGACCCGCGCGACACCTCGATCGACGCACTGATGCATCGCTACGGCGTCGATCACGCGCAGGCCGCGCGCGTGGAGGTGACCGCGATGCGCCTGTTCGACCAGGTCGCCGAACGCTGGCATCTCAACGACGACGACCGCCGCATGCTGGTCTGGGCCGCGCGCGTGCACGAGCTGGGCCTGGCGATCGCGCACAGCCAGTACCACGTGCACGGCGCGTATCTGCTGGAACACTCGGACATCGCCGGCTTTTCGCGCCAGGAACAGCTGTTCCTCGCCGCGCTGGTGCGCAACCATCGCCGCAACATCTCCAACAAGTCGCTGGAAGTGCTGCCGGACCGCCTGCTGGCGCCGGCGCGACGCTGCGCCGCCCTGCTGCGCCTGTCGGTGCTGCTGCATCGCTCGCACGAGGCCGGGGCGATTCCGACGCTGGAGGCGCGCGCCGGCGGCAACAGCCTGACCCTGTCGTTGTCGAAGGCCTGGCTGCAGGATCGCCCCCTGCTGTGCTCGGACCTGGAACACGAACGCGAGGACATCCAGGGCCTGGCGATCGAATTGCGCCTGGATCCCTGAGACCCGTCGACGCAAGCGCCCCACGATGGCACGGCGGCGTCATGCCGGCGCTTTCAGCCACTCCAGCCGCGCGCTCGCACCGGCCTCGCCGAGCGCGTCTTTCAACGCGTCCAGGAGGCTGCGCAGGATCGCATCGAACCGCCACGGTGCATTGAGGATCAGCAGGCCGCTGCCGTTCATGCGCAGCGGCGAGTCGTCGGGGCGTACCAGCAGTTCGCAGGCCAGCACCGACTTCGCGTCGAGCGTGGCGGTCGAACGATGGAAGGGTTTCAGCGCGCTGCGCCGCTTGATCGGGTACCAGAGCGCGTAGGTCGCCTGCGGCCAGACGACGAGCGCATCGCGCAGCGCTGCGCGCGCGGTGTCGAACTCGGCGAGCTGGGCCTCGTAGGGCGGGTCGATCAGCACCAGGCCGCGCGCGTAGCGCACGGCGCCGATCTTCGGCGGCAGCAGCGCGCGCATGGCGGCGTAGCCGTCGCGGGCATGCACGGCCACGCGCGGGTCGCCGCCGACATGGCGCTTGAGCAGCACCGCTTCCTCGTCGCGCAGTTCGCAGCAGGCGATGCGGTCCTGTTCGCGCAGCGCATGGGCCAGCAGCCAGGGCGAGCCGGGGTACGCATCCTCGCCGTGCGCGGCACGGCAGGCGGCCACTGCGTCGAGGTAGCGACGGATGCCCGGTTCGGCCGGCGGCGCGGCCAGCAGGCGACCGATGCCGTCCGCGGCCTCGCCGGTGCGTCCGGCTTCCTCGCCTGCCAGCGTGTAGAGGCCGGCGCCGGCATGGGTGTCCAGCGCGAACAGCGGCGCGGGCTTGGCGGTCAGGGCGTCGCACAGGGCCAGCAGGGCGACGTGCTTGAGGACATCGGCATGGTTGCCGGCGTGGAAGGCGTGGCGGTAGTTCATCGCGGGCATGGTACCAACCGGGCGCGGGAAGCGGCCTACAATGCCGACGGTTCCCGCTTCCCCGATCTTCATGGCCATGGCCGCACCGCACGCCCCGACCATCCTCGTCGCCGAGGACGAGACCGCCATCGCCGACACCGTGCTGTACGCGCTGCGCAGCGAAGGCTTCGCGGCCGAGCACGTGCTGCTGGGCGGCGAGGTCGCGCCGAAGGTGCGCACCGGCAGGATCGACCTGGTGGTGCTGGACGTGGGCCTGCCCGACATCACCGGCTTCGAGGTCTGCCGCCAGCTGCGTACCTTCAGCGACCTGCCGGTGATCTTCCTGACCGCGCGCGACGGCGAGATCGACCGCGTCGTCGGCCTGGAACTGGGCGCCGACGACTACGTGGTCAAACCCTTCTCGCCGCGCGAGCTGGTCGCCCGCGTGCGTGCGCGCCTGCGCCGCCGCACGCAGCCGTCCAGCGCCGACTGGCAGGCGCTCGGCCGCTTCGGGATCGATCGCGAGGGCCGCCGCATCCGCTATGCCGGACAGGCGCTGGACCTGACCCGCTACGAATACGGCCTGCTCGAAGCGCTGCTGCAGCGCCCCGGCGCGGTGCTGTCGCGGGCGCAACTGATGGACCGCGTGTGGGCCGATGCGCTCGACAGCGGCGACCGTACCGTCGACACCCACATCAAGACCCTGCGCGCCAAGCTGCGCGAGATCGACGGCGCGGCCGACGGTGCCGCCGACGATGCGATCCGCACCCATCGCGGTCTCGGCTATTCGATCGATATCGGCACGGCCTGAGCAGGGGGACGGCATGAGTACGGGCATCGCATGAAGATCGGCCTGCGCATCCTGCTCGGCTATTTCGTGATCGTCGCGATCGCGGCCCTGCTGCTGGGCAAGGTGTTCCTGCAGCAGGTCAAGCCGGGCGTGCGCCAGGCGATGGAAGACACCCTGGTCGACACCGCCAACCTGCTCGCCGCGCAGGCGCGCGACGACCTGCTGGCCGGGCGCATCGCCGACGGTGCGTTCGCGGCCAACGTGCGCGAACTCACCGACCGCGACATCGGCGCGGAAATCTGGGGCTTCCACAAGCGCAAGCTCAGCACGCGGATCTATGTGACCGATGCGAAGGGCATCGTGGTGTTCGATTCCGACGACCGCGACATCGGCAAGGACTACTCGCGCTGGAACGATGTCTACCTCACCCTGCGCGGCCGCTACGGCGCGCGGTCCAGCCGCGCCGATCCAGAAGACGAGGACAGCTCGGTGATGCATGTCGCCGCACCGATCATGGTGCGCGAGGCCGGACGCTCGCGGATCATCGGCGTGCTCACCGTGGCCAAGCCCAACCAGGCCATCGCGCCCTTCATCGCGCAGAGCCAGGCAGTGATCCTGCGCTGGGGGGGCGTGCTGCTCGGCGCGGCGCTGCTGATCGGCCTGATCGCGGCCTGGTGGCTGTCGCGCCAGCTCGGCATGCTGCGTCGCTACGCCGATGCGGTGACCGCCGGCGAGCGCGCCAGTCCGCCGGACAGCGCAGGCGAGTTCGGCGACCTCGGCCGCGCGCTGGAAACCATGCGCGCCAAACTGGAAGGCAAGCAGTACGTCGAGCAGTACGTGCACGCGCTGACCCACGAATTGAAGAGTCCGCTGGCGGCGATCCGCGGCAGTGCCGAACTGCTGGATGGCGAGGCCGGCGCGATGCCGATGCCCGAGGCCGACCGTGCGCGTTTCGTCGCGACCATCCGCGCGCAGAGCGGGCGCATGGCCGAGATGATCGACAAGCTGCTGGCACTGGCCTCGGTGGAGCATCGGCAGCGCATCGAGCAGCCGCAGCGCATCGTGCTGCGCGAGGTGGTCGAGGATGCCGCCGAGCGGGTCGCCACCCGGTTCGACCAGCGCGGCCTGCGCCTCGGGATCGTCGAGGACGGCGCGCCGCAGGCAGTGTCAGGCGACGGTTTCCTGCTGCGCCAGTCGATCGTCAACCTGCTGGAGAACGCGGCGGATTTCGCACCGGCCGGCAGCACCGTCGACGTGCGCCTGACGCGCGAGGGCGACGACGCCCTCGTCGAAGTGCGCGATCACGGGCCTGGCGTGCCCGACTATGCGCTCGACCGTGTGTTCGAGCGCTTCTACTCGCTCGCACGGCCGGAAGGCGCCAGCCGCAGCAGCGGCCTGGGGCTGTGTTTCGTCGCGGAGGCGCTGGAACTGCACGGCGGGCGCGCAACCCTGGCCAACCACTGCGAAGGCGGCGCGGTCGCCACGCTGCGGCTACCCCTGGATTGAACGCGTCGCCCGGGTTCCGGCCTTTGGCCTCCATCCGGGCAACGGGGCTTCACACCGACTTCACGTGCGCGCCATCGCGACCTCTCCGCGGCTGCCGAGACTGCCGGCGTCCAACAACACCGGAGACGGCCATGCGCCTGACGTTGAAGATCCTGATGATGGTCGGCATGACCATCCTGCTGCTCGTCCCCCTGCTGATGATCCGAGGCGTGATCCAGGAGCGGCAGTTCTATCGCGACGAGGCCGTACGCTCGGTCGCGCGCGGCACCGCCGGCCCGCAGGCGCTGTCCGGGCCGGTACTGATGGTGCCGTACACGAACACCGTCGAAGTCGAAGAGAAGAATGCCAACGGCGAGGTCATCCGCAAGGTCAGGCAGGACGGCGAATCGGGCCAGTGGCTGTTCTTCCCGACGACCATGACGGTGAACGGCACGATCGACCCCCGCATCAAGTCGCTCGGCCTGCATGACGTGCGCAGCTACGAGGTCGCGGGCCGTGTCGTCGCCAGCTTCGACGTGAACATTCCCGCCGACACCAACCCGGCATTGCCGAGGAAAATCGGCCAACCGGTGCTGAATTTCGGCATCGCCGACGTGCGCGGCGTGGCGGGCGTGCCGAAGCTGATGGTCGACCGGCGCGAACTGAAGCTCAATCGCGGGATCGTGGGGCGCGAGGGCACCGGTCTGCATGCCATGCTGGCGACCCCGCGGGCCGGCGATGCGCTCCGCTTCTCGGCCGACCTCGGCTTCGCGCTGGAGGGCACCGAACACCTGGCCGTGGTGCCGCTGGCGCAGACCAACAAGGTCACCCTGTCGTCGGTATGGCGACACCCGCAGTTCAGCGGCTCGTTCACGGCGCGCAGCAAGGACATCGGCGACAAGGGGTTCAAGGCCGACTGGGAGGTGTCGTCGCTGGCCAGCAACGCGCAGTCGCAGTACCTGGGCGGGCGCACGGTGCCCAACGCCGGCGCCATCGGCCTCAGCGGCGAAGCGGACCTGGGCATGGACGCGGTGGCCGTGTCGCTGGTCGATCCGGTGAACATCTATTCCCAGGCCGATCGCGCCAGCAAGTACGGCATCCTGTTCGTGCTGCTGACCTTCGTCGGCTTCTTCATGTTCGAGCTGATCAAGCAACTGCGCATCCACCCGATCCAGTACGGACTGGTCGGCCTGGCGCTGGCGATCTTCTTCCTGCTGCTGGTGGCGCTGTCGGAACACATCGCCTTCGGCCTCGCCTACCTGATCGCCAGCGCAGCCTGCATCGGCCTGCTGGGCTACTACGTCAGCCACGTGCTGCGCTCGTGGATGCGCGGCCTCGGGTTCGCGATGATGATCTCGCTGCTGTACGCGGTGCTCTACGGCCTGCTGATCTCCGAAGACAATGCGATGGTGATGGGCGCGGGCCTGCTGTTCCTGATCCTGGCCGCGATCATGATCGTCACCCGCCGGGTCGACTGGTACGGCCTGGGCGCCAATACCCCGCCGCCGTTGCCGAAGGAAGGATGATGGGCTGACCGAGGTTTCCAGGGCGCCCGATCCCCAGCGCTCGGGAAGACGCCGCGGCTCGCGGGAGCCGCGGCTTTTTCGTGCAGGGCGGGCTGGGGATAGAATCCGGCGGATGAACGCATCACTCCGCATCGAACGTGTCGTCGGCGCCGACCTGCGCCGCCACCTGGACGCCGTCGCCGCGCTGCGCATCGTCGTGTTCCGCGACTGGCCCTATCTCTACGACGGCGATGCCGCCTACGAACGCGAGTATCTCGATGCCTATGCGACGTCGGTCGACAGCGTGTTCGTCCTGGCCTTCGACGGCGACACCATCGTCGGCGCGTCCACCGGCCTGTCGCTGGCCGACGACAGCGCCGAATTCCGCGCGCCGTTCGACGCCGCCGGCCTCGATGCCTCCCGCGTGTTCTATTTCGGCGAGTCGGTGCTGCTGCCGGCGTATCGCGGACAGGGTGCCGGGCATGCCTTCTTCGATCATCGCGAAGCGCATGCGCGAGCGCTCGGCCGCTTCGACCTGACGGCCTTCTGCGCGGTGGATCGCGATCCTGCCGACCCGCGCCGTCCCGCCGGCCATCGCGACAACGACGCATTCTGGAGCCGGCGCGGCTACACGCGACAGCCGGGCATGGCCGTGCGCCTGCGCTGGAACGAGATCGACCAGGGCGAGACCGAGCATGCGCTCACGTTCTGGATGCGTCCGCTCGATGGTGGTGCGGCATGAAGACCGCCGTCGCGAAATATCCGATCGAGGCACCGGCGGATTTCGCCGCGTTCGCCGACAAGCAGGCGCGCTGGCTGTGTGAGGCGGCCCGTGCCGGTGCGCGCATCGCGGTGCTGCCGGAATACCTGTCGCTGGAACTCGGGGCCATGTTCGATGCGCGGGTGCGCGATGACCTGCATGCGTCGCTGGCCGCGATCCAGCGCCATCGCGCCGACTGGATCGCGCTGTTCTCCGGCCTGGCGCGCGACACCGGCGTGCATGTCGTCGCGGGTACGTTCCTGCTCGATGTCGGCGAAGGCCGTTACCGCAACCGCGCCGATCTGTTCTCGCCCGACGGCAGGCATCGCTGGCAGGACAAGCTGCAGCTCACCGGCTTCGAGAAGAAGACCGGCGTGATCGAGGGCGGCGACGCGCTGAAGGTGTTCGATCTCGACGGCCTGCGCGCAGGCATTTCGATCTGCTACGACATCGAATTCCCGCTGCCGGTGCGCGCGCAGTATGCGGCCGGCGCACGCCTGCTGCTGGTGCCGAGTTGCACCGACACACCCGCCGGTGCCACGCGCGTGCGTGTCGGCTGCCTGGCACGCGCGCTGGAGAACCGCTGCTTCGTCGCGCAGGCGGTGACGGCGGGCGAGGCGGCGTGGAGTCCGGCGCTGGACATCAACACCGGTGAAGCCGCGCTGTATGCGCCGATGGATGCCGGGTTTCCTGCCGACGGCATCGTGTCGGTGACGGATGCGCCATCCGGTTGGGCCTATGCGGACATCGATGTCGGGATGCTGACCGACAGTCGTGCTGGTGCGCAGGTCGCGAACGATCGCGACTGGCCGGGACAGCTCGCGCCGAACCTGTTGCGCGCGAAGCTCGACCCGGCGTTGTAGGAGGGCCTTCAGGCCCGAGTTCTTCTTCGGTTTTCGATCTGCCTTCGAAAAGATCGGGCCTGAAGGCCCTCCTACAAGGGCATCATCCAGTCCCGTATCCAGAACGATCCCAGCGCCAGCACGCTGCCGATGCCGGTGGCGGCGAGCACGTCGCTCGGGTAGTGCAGGCCGAGCACCACGCGCGAGGCGGCGACGCTCGCCGCGAAGGGAATCAGCAGCCATGCCAGTGCGGGCACGTAGGCGAGAGCGACGATGGTGAAGCCGACCGCGTGCAGGGTGTGGCCCGATGGAAAGCTGAATTCATCCAGAGGTGCGACCCAGGCGCGGATGCGCAGGTCCGATGCGCAGGGACGCGGACGGCGTGTCCAGCGCTTCAGTCCCTTGTACAGCACCAGCGAGACGAGGCTGATCGCGGCCATGTGCAGCGCAGCGGACATGCCGATGCGACCGCCGAACAGCGCCAGCGCGCCCATCAATGCGTACCAGAACACACCGTCGCCGAGACGGCTGACGATGGCGAAGAAGCTGCGGATCAGGCGATGGCCGCACAGCGCGTTCGCGCGCAGGCACCAGGCGGCTTCATTCGTGCGCAGTCGTTGACGCAGCAGGGGCGTGTTCATGCGCGTTCCTCGAATGGGCGAGAGATTGCAGGATCGCGTCGAAATCGGCGGCGACCTGGCCTGGGCGCAGCGCGGCGACGGCTTCGCGCGCGGCGACGCGCATCGCGGCCAGCAGGCGGGGATCGCGCGTGACGTGCAGCGTGGCGCGCACGAAGGCCTCATCGCCGTCATGGCCATCGCGCACGGCGGCACCGTGCTGGCCGTCGCGCAGGTATTCGCGCGCGGCGCCGGAGTCGAAGGCGATGGTGGGCACGCCGCTGGCGAGCGCTTCCAGGGTCACGTTGCCGTAGGTCTCGGTGCGACTGGGGAACAGGAACAGGTCGGCGCTGGCGAAATGCCGCGCGAGGGCTTCGCCGCGCTGGATGCCGCAGAACACGAAATCGGGGTTGTCCCGGGCCAGTTGCTCGCGCGAAGGACCATCTCCGACCCAGACGAAGCGCGCGTCGGGCTGCTGTTTCTGCAGTTCACGGAAGGCACGGACCGCCAGCGCGAGGTTCTTCTCCGGTGCGATCCTGCCCAGATGGATCACCGCCAGCGATTCCGGGCGCAGGCCCCAGCTCGCACGCAGCGCATCGTCGCGTCGTGCAGGATGGAACAGGTGGGCGTCGACGGCACGCGGCAGGCGCACCACGTCGCGGAAGCCCATGTCGTCCAGCGATGCGCGCAGCTCTTCGGTCGGCACCAGCGTGGCCTGCGCGCTGTTGTGGAAGCGGCGCATCCAGCGCAGCGCCACCGGCTGCAGCACGGGCACGCCGTAGTCGCGCATGTAGTGGTCGAAGCGGGTATGGAAGCCCGTCGCCGCCGGTACGCGCAGCGTCCTTGCCGCGCGCAGTGCCGACCAGCCCAATGGCCCTTCCGTGGCCACGTAGATCGCATCCGGGCGATGCGCCTTCCATTGGCGAACCAGTGTCCCCGTCGCCGGCAGGCCGAAACGCAACCCCGGATAGCGGGGAATCGGCAAGCCCGGCAGCAGGTGTTCGTGGGGGACGGGCGCGCTGTCGCGGGACTGCCGCGGACGGAACAGGGTCACCTCGTGGCCGCGGTCGCGAAGCCCTTGCTCCAGGCTCTGCACGGTGAGGGCGACGCCGTTGATCTCCGGCGGGTAGGTCTCGGTGATGATCGCGTAGCGCATCCGTTTCCTCTCGTTTGCGAGAGTCTGGACGCGTGCGATGAAGGGGCCGTTGCGCGGCGGTGACAGCGGGATGACGCCGTCATCGCGACGACGATTCCGCAGCGCGGAGCGAGCTTCACTCTACAAGGGGATGTCTGTGCGGCGCCTTCCGGATGCGCCGGGCGACTCAGCCATCGCCCAGTTCGCGCTGCTTCACCTTCGTCAGTTTCGACCGCACCAGTTCGTAACTGCGGCGCAACAGGGGTTTCAACTCGGCATCCCTCATCGCATCGGGTTCCGCGAGGCAGATCCACTTCGCGCGGGCCATGTACGGCGCCGGAAGGATGCCCGGCCGGTCGGTGAGTTCGAGGAAGCGGTCGTCGTCGACCTTGAAGCTCAGGCGTCCGCTCCCGCCATCGGCCACCGGCGTGGCGTCGATGACGCAGAACATCTTGCCGGCGACGGAAAACACCAGGTCATTGCCCCATTTCACGTCTTCGGTGACGCCGGGCCAGTTGCCGACCCACGCGCGCAATCGTGTGCTGTCCATGGCCTCAGGATACCGCGGGAGCAACTGTGCGAAGATGCCGGCGTGAAAACCAGCGACCGCCTCCCGCCTTGGCACGAGTACAAGCGGCTGCTCAACGGCCGCGAGGTGCTGATCCGTCCGATCCGGCCCGAGGATGCCGAACCGTTGCGGGCGGGGTTCATGCTCCTGCACCCCGAGGAGGTGCGCCAGCGCTTCCTGTACGCGATCAAGGAACTGACGCCGGACACCGCCGCACGGCTGGCGAGACCCGATCCGGACAGCGAATTCGCCCTCGTCGCCGCCGAACCCTACCCGCCCGGCGAGGCGCTGATCGGCGCGGTGGCGCGGGTCGCCATCGCACCGGGCACGCGCGAGGCCGAGTTCGCCATCCTCGTCAGCCATTTCATCAGCGGCATGGGCCTGGGCCGGCACCTGATGCGCCGGCTGGTGCGCTGGTCGCGGCGCAAAGGTCTGGACCGGCTGTACGGCGACGTGCTCGAACACAACACCGCCATGATCGCCCTCGCGCAGTCGCTGGGCTTCCACCGCGAGCACGCCGAGGATCCGGGCCTGGTGCGCGTGACCCTCGATCTGCGGAAAGCGCCGGCCTCGTCGACGGACGACGCCTCCTGACACGCCAGCCGCACGGCAGGCGGTAAAATCGGCGGTTCATGAACGACAACGCCTCTTCCCACCGGCTGCTGCCCAAGGCCGGCCAGTCGCGCGCCTGGTGGCGCCTGCCCGCCAGCCCCAGCGCGCTGGCCTGGACCCTCGCCGGCGTCGCCCGCGCGCACGACGGCCCGCTGCTGGTCGTCGCCCGCGACAACCACGCCGCCCACCAGCTCGAACACGATCTGCGCACGCTGATCGGCGACCTCGCCGCCGTACCCGTGGTGCCCTTCCCGGACTGGGAAACCCTGCCCTACGACCAGTTCAGCCCGCACCCGGACATCGTGTCGCAGCGCCTGGCCGCACTGCACCGGCTGCCGACCCTCAAGCGCGGCGTCGTGGTGGTGCCGGTGCAGACGCTGATGCAGCGCCTGGCGCCGCTGTCGCACATCGTCGGCGGCAGTTTCGATGTCGAGGTCGGTCGCCGGCTGGACATGGACGCCGAGAAGCGCCGGCTGGAAGGCGCCGGCTACCGCAACGTGCCGCAGGTGTTCGACCCCGGCGATTTCGCGGTGCGCGGCGGCCTGCTCGACATCTACCCGATGGGCGCGGAAGAACCCTACCGCATCGAACTGCTGGACGACGAGATCGAATCGATCCGCGCCTTCGATCCGGAGAGCCAGCGTTCGCTCGACAAGTACCAGTCGGTGCAGATGCTGCCCGGGCGGGAGGTTCCGCTCGAAGGAGGCGCGCTGGAGCGCGCCCTGTCGACGCTGCGCGATCGCTTCGACATCGACACCCGGCGCAGCGGCCTGTACCAGGACCTGAAGGCCGGCATCGCGACCTCGGGCATCGAGTACTACCTGCCGCTGTTCTTCGAGAAGACCGCGACGCTGTTCGACTACCTGCCCGCGACTGCGCTGCCGGTGCTCGGCGACGGCGCCATGGAGGCGGCGGACCACTTCTGGCGCGGCACCGGCGAGCGCTACGAACAGAGGCGGCACGACATCGAACGCCCGCTGCTGCCACCGGCCGAGCTGTACCTGCCGCCGGATGCGCTGCGCGAGCGACTGAACGCGGGCCGGCGCATCGAGCTGTGCGGCGAGACGCATCCGCGCCGCGACGACGCCCTGCCGCTGGGCGCGCAGCCCGCGCCCGACCTGCCGCTGATGGCCAAGGACGCGGAACCCGCAGCCGCGCTGAAATCCTTCCTCGGCGCCTATCCCGGTCGCGTGCTGATCGCCGCCGACTCCGCGGGTCGCCGCGAGGCGCTGATCGACATCCTGCAGTCCGCCGACCTTCGCGCGCAGGTGTTGACGCGGTTCGAGGACTTCGCGGCGTCGGCCGAGCGCCTGTGCATCGTCGTCGCGCCGCTGGACAACGGCTTCGCCGTCGACGGCGACGCGCCGTGGACGGTACTGACCGAGCGCCAGTTGTTCCCCGAGCGCGCCGCGCAGCCGCGCCGCCGCAAGCGCGCCGGCCGCGAGCCGGAAGCGATCATCCGCGACCTCGGCGAGCTGAGCGAAGGCGCGCCGGTGGTCCACGAGGACCACGGCGTCGGTCGCTACCGCGGCCTGGTGACGCTGGAGGCCGGCGGCCAGACCGGCGAATACCTCGACATCGAATACGCCAAGGGCGACCGGCTGTACGTGCCGGTGACGCAGCTGCACCTGGTCAGCCGCTACTCCGGCGCGAACCCGGACACCGCGCCGCTGCATTCACTGGGCGGCGAAGCCTGGGCCAAGGCGAAGAAGAAGGCCGCCGAGAAGGTCCGCGATGTCGCCGCCGAACTGCTGGAGATCCAGGCCAAGCGCCACGCGCGCGCCGGCCTTGCGCTGGACATCGACCGGACCACGTACGAACCGTTCGCGGCGACCTTCCCGTTCGAGGAGACGCCCGATCAGCTGGCCGCGATCGAAGCGGTGCTGCGCGACCTGTCCTCCTCGCGGCCGATGGACCGCGTGGTCTGCGGCGACGTGGGCTTCGGCAAGACCGAGGTCGCGGTGCGCGCCGCATTCGCGGCGGCGATCAGCGGCAAACAGGTCGCGGTGCTGGTGCCGACCACCCTGCTCGCAGAGCAGCACTACCGCACCATGCGCGACCGCTTCGCCGACTGGCCGCTGAAGGTCGAGGTGCTCTCCCGCTTCAAGTCGACCAAGGAAATCAAGGCCGAACTGGAGAAGGTCGCGGACGGACGCATCGACGTGATCGTCGGCACCCATCGCCTGCTGCAGCCGGACGTGAAGTTCAAGGATCTGGGCCTGGTCATCGTCGACGAGGAGCAGCGCTTCGGCGTGCGCCAGAAGGAAGCACTGAAGGCGCTGCGCGCCGACGTGCATCTGCTCACGCTGACGGCCACGCCCATCCCGCGCACGCTGAACATGGCGATGACCGGCCTGCGCGACCTGTCGATCATTGCCACGCCGCCCGCGCATCGCCTCGCGGTGCAGACCTTCGTGGTGCCGTGGGACGACGAGCAGCTGCGCGAAGCCTTCCAGCGCGAAATCGCGCGTGGCGGCCAGGTCTACTTCCTGCACAACGACGTGGAGAGCATCGGCCGCATGCAGCGCGAGCTGGAAGCGCTGGTGCCGGACGCGCGCATCGGCATCGCCCATGGCCAGATGCCCGAGCGCGAACTGGAAAAGGTGATGCTCGACTTCCACAAGCAGCGCTTCAACGTGCTGCTGTGCTCGACGATCGTGGAATCGGGCATCGACATCCCCAACGCCAACACCATCATCATCAACCGCGCCGACAAGTTCGGCCTCGCGCAGCTGCACCAGCTGCGCGGCCGCGTCGGTCGCTCGCACCACCGCGCCTACGCCTATCTGGTCGTGCCCGATGGCCGCAGCATCACCGCCGACGCGAAAAAGCGCCTGGAGGCGATCGCCTCGATGGACGAACTCGGTGCGGGTTTCACGCTGTCGACGCACGACCTGGAAATCCGCGGCGCCGGCGAACTGCTCGGCGAGGATCAGAGCGGGCAGATGTCCGAGGTCGGCTTCTCGCTGTACACCGAACTGCTGGAACGCGCGGTGCGCAGCATCAAGCAGGGCAAGCTGCCCGGCCTCGACCAGCTGGGCCTGGACCTGGAGGAACAGCGCGGCGCGGTCGTGGAACTGAACATCCCGACCCTGATCCCCGAGGATTACCTGCCCGACGTCCATACGCGCCTGACCCTGTACAAGCGGATCAGCAGTGCGCGCGATGCCGAGCGCCTGCGCGAACTGCAGGTGGAGATGATCGATCGTTTCGGTCTGCTGCCGGAGCCGGCCAAGCATCTGTTCGCGGCGTCCGAACTGAAACTCGACGCGACCGCGCTCGGCGTGCGCAAGCTCGATCTGGGCGCGACCGGCGGCCGCATCCAGTTCGTCGAGAAACCCCACGTCGATCCGATGTCGGTGATCCGCCTGATCCAGGGCCAGCCGAAGCACTACCGCATGGACGGCCCGGATAAATTGAGGATCACCCTCGACCTGCCCGACGCCGCCACCCGTCTGCAGGCTGCGCGCGGGTTGTTCACCGCCCTGAAGCCGAACGCGTGAGCCGCTTCTCCGCCCGCCTCGCCGTCCTGCTGAGCCTGCCACTGGCGCTCGCTGCGACGGGCTGCGCGACGCCGGCCGACCGCGCCGTGCGCACGGACGCAGACGGCGTGGTGTTCGTGCTCGTGCGCCACGCCGAGAAGGCCAATGACGACCCGAAGGATCCGGCACTCAGCGAGACCGGCACCGCGCGCGCGCAGCGCATCGCGGACACGCTCGCGAACGCTCGTGTCATGGCGATATACGCGACGCGCTACCGGCGCACGCAGCTCACTGCGGCGCCGACCGCCGATTCGCACCAGCTCGACGTGCGTACCTACGACGCGGCGCTGCCTGCGGACGAATTCGCGCGGCAGCTGCGCGAATCCCACCGAACGGGCGCGGTGCTGGTCGTCGGCCACAGCAACACGATCCCCGACCTGGCGGCGGCGCTGTGTGCCTGCCCGGCAGGGAGGATGGCCGAAGACGAATTCGATCGCTGGATGGACATCCGCATCGACGCGGACGGTCGCGCCACGCTGGCGCAGCGCCGCTACTGAAGCGTCGCATGCGCCGCAACCAATCCCGCCTGCTCGCCCCGCTTGCTCGCCCCGCTTACTCGGCGCCGGCCAGACCGAGCGAACGCCGCGGGTCGAAGTCGATGCCGGTGATGTAGCGGCGCCCCGCATGCGCCTTGATGTGGACCACGATGTCGATGGTCAGCATCAGCAGGCGCTTGATGACCGAGAACTCGAGGCCCGAACCCTCGTTCGAGGCCTTGACCATCAGCGCCAGCTGGTCCCAGGTCTGCGCGGTGCTGCCGGCGTGGCAGCTGGTGATCGAACCGGGATGGCCCGAGGCGCAGTTGCGGATGAAGTAGAAGGCTTCGTCGCCGCGCAACTCGGCCAGGATGATGCGGTCCGGCTTCATGCGCAGGCAGGCCTCCATGCAGCTCTTCGCGGTCACGTTCGCCGCGCTCTGCCCGCCCTTGGAATACAGCAGGTGGACGATGTTCGGCTGTTCGATGAACAGCTCGCGTGCGTCCTCGATGGTCACCAGCCGTTCTTCGTGCGGGATGTGGCCGACCAGCGACTTCATGAAGGTGGTCTTGCCGCTGCCGGTCGCCCCCGCGACGACGATGTTCTTCTTGTACGACACCGACTTCTTGAAGAATTCGGCGTAATTGCGCTCCGCGCGCAGCTCCAGCAGTTCCTTGTCCTGGTCGCTGACTTCCGGCGCGCCCTCGAGGATCTGCTTGAAGAAGCCGCTCTCCTCGTAGCTCTGCAGGGTGAAGTTGCGCTTGGCCGGCAGACGGATCGTGATCGAGACCTTGCCTGCGTCGCAGGCCGGCGGGATCACGAACTGGGCACGCTGTCCGGTCGGGAAGGTCAGCGACACCACGGGATCGACGTCGGTGATGCGCTGGCCGGTATTGCTCTCGTTGACCACCGCGGTACAGAACTGGCGCGCGCGCTCGAACGTCAGCGATGGCACCTCGATGTGCTTCCAGCCCGTGTTGGTTTCCAGATACAGCTCGCCCGGCTTGTTGATGCAGATTTCCGTCACTTCCGGCGACGACATGTATTCGAGGATGCCCAGCACGCTGTACTGGTATTCGAGGAAGTCGTTGGAAACGTTGGCGATGGGTGAATTGTCGATATCCATGCGAAACCTGTGCTCGGCGCGGGCCGTTCGGATGGCGGGCCGCCGGATCATCTGGCGGGTCCCGGAAAGAAAAACGACCGCTCGCGCGATCGCTTTTCGAAGGTTCGGCGATCCCTGCGGAAGCCGGCGGGCCTTGTTGCGGCCCGCCGCTGCGGAAGCGACCGGATGGATCAGGCGCTGCGGATCAACGGCTCCTGACCACGCCCGAGAAATCCACGTCCTTGGCGACATAGATGTTCAGGACCGTGCCCTGGTTGATGGTCACCGTGGCCGGACGCGACGCGGCCTTGGTCAGCGCCTGGTTGGCGAGACGCTCGACCGTACGTGCCGTGTTGCTCTCGAAGGGCGTCTCGACGATCGTGCCATTGCTGACGCTGGTGGTCGTCGGACCGTTCTTCGCGGCGGCGTACTTGAAGGCATCGCTGATCATGCTGATGAACAGGGCCGAGCTCATCTTGCTGAACCAGTGGCCGTTGTAATCGCCCGGATGACCGGCACCACCGAGGTTGTCCACGCCCGGACCTTCCAGAATCACGTCCAGCCCGCTCGGCGTGGTGACGCGATCCCAGATCACCGCCACGCGCGGACCTGTCGGCTCGCCTTCGTAGCGACCCAGGGCCTTGGACCCCTTCGGCAGCAGCAGGTGACGCCCGTTGATGGAGTAGACCGGCTCCGTGATGATGCAGGAGGTGTAGCCCGAATAATCCGTGACGATGCGGGTTTCCAGCACGCAGCGGATGTAGGTGCCGCGCACCATCAGCGTGTCGGGATTGCGCAGGTACTGGGCCACGACCTGCTTGGTTTCGTTCGACACGACGGCCTGTGCCGGGGCATTCGCGCCCTGCTGAGCGGCTTGGGCATCAAGCATCGCCTGGAGGTAGGGCGACGTCTGCGGCATGCCGCCGGCGCCACCGGCGCCACGGCCACCGCTGTCGACCATGCCCATGCGGCGTTCGGCGAGCGTCGGACCGCGCGGCTCGGGCGGGCCGGCATTGGTGGCCTCGTCGCGACGCGGGTCGCGCTGCTGCAGCGGATCCTGCTGCGGCGGCAGCGGCGGCAGTTCCTGCACCGGCACTGGCTGCGGTTCCTGGATGTCGGCGAAATCCGGCCCGGAGCTCCCCGGACTCTTGGGCAGGTCGGGAATGACGACCTCTTCCTTCTTCGGCTTCGCGACAGCCTCTTCCTTGTCCGACGTGACGCTCTTCATCACGATCAGGGTCATGAGGATCAGCAGCGCCACGATGCCCGCGAGGAACATCAGCGCCTTGCGGTTGACGCGCTGGGATTCCACCGACTTCAGCTGCGGCGCACCGGCATCCAGGTTCGGCTGGGCCTGCGATGCCTGCTGCTGGGCCGCGTAGTACGGATTGCTGCCCTGCTGATCGTCGGAGGGGTGGTCCCCGGCCTGCCCGGGGGTGTTCGGCGGCAGATTCTGGTTCACTTGTGCTTGTTCCTACGCAGACCGACGACGTTCTTCCCGTGACGGAGGACCAGGAAGGGATAAGTACCGTGTACGACGAGCACGCCGTTCTCGACCGTGGTGTTGACCAGGAAATCCTCGCCACCCTCGCGTTCACGACCGAACACCGCCGGGAAGTCGCCCGACGGGAAACGGTTGATGTTGGTCAGCCGGATGTAGGTGAACTGCCCGTCGTCGTAGACGTTGACCGGGATCAGCCACTTGTTCTTCGTGCGCGTCGAGAACGCGTAGTCGAAATAGTACGGACGCGTCTTGTCGAGGCGGATGTCCAGTTCGCTCTGGCGGGGCTTGGGCGCGCCGCTCCTGGCTTCGGCCTCGGCGGCGGAGAACGAGGTGTTGTTCGGGTAGCTGAAGGTGATCTTGTAGTGCACGCCGGCGCGCTTGGCCTGCTCCAGCGCGGTCCAGTCGGTGGCGACGACCTTGAGTTCGAACAGATAGGAGTGCGTGGCGGTGCGCACCATCATGTTGGTGTCGACATCGACGTTCTTCGGCTTGAGATAGAAGACGTTGTCGCGACGGTTGAGCTCCCAGCCGGAATTGAAACCGGTGCTGTAGTCGAGGATTTCCTCGCTCGGACTCAGTTCGATCTGGGTGGTGATGCCCAGGCCGGTGCGTACTTCGTAGATGCGGTCGGGTTCGTACTCGTACTCGACGATGACCTGCGCGAACGCCGGCATCGCCAGCGTCATCGACGCCAGCACGCACAACAGGAACGCATGGCAAGAGCGATGCAAGCGACTCATCGGGTGCCTACTCCATTGACTTGATTGGGGGCTTGCGGCTGACCGGCCGGAACGGTGCCGGCGGGTGCGGCGGGATATTGTTGCGGCGCGACGCCACCGGGTGCGCCGAAATCGGGCGCGGCCGGGATCTGCTGATAGCCCGGGGCCGGCTGGCCCTGCATGGGCTGGCCGGGATACGGCTGGCCAGGCATCTGCTGATCGGGGAGCGGCTGGCCCTGGATGGGCTGCCCCGGGTACGGCTGGCCGGGCACGGCCCCCTGCACCGGATACCCGGCGGCCTGCGCCTGCGGACCGGCTGCCACCGGGTTCTCGACCGGCGGGGATGCTGCATAGTCGTTGTCGACCGTGTATTCGACGACCTGGAAGCCCAGCGGGTTGTTGTAGCGCTGCTTCTCGTTCATTTCCAGATTCGGCTTGTACGTGTACTCGAGCCGCGCGATCTTGCTGTCCAGCGGCTTGGTGTCGCCGTTGCGCTTGTCGTACAGAACGCGCTGGAAACGCACCGTGGCGCTGGTACGAGCCCGCTCGCCCTGTCCGCGGCGCTCCAGCTGCATGCTGAGGATCTTCACGCGGAGCGCCTTGTCCTTGCCGTAGAGCTTGAACGGGCTTTCCGGATTGGTGCGCGCATGCGTGGCGCTGTAGCCGGCGCGGACGTTGGGCGAGGACATCACGTGCACCAGCTCCCAGTCACGCTGGGTCATCATCGCCACGTCGAACGATTCGCGCGCGGTGATGTACTGGGCGATGTTCGCGCGGTTCACCGCCTCGCTGGCGGTGATGCTGTTCTTGCTGGTGAAGTCGCCGCGGAGCGTGGCGACGGTGGCCTGGCCGGTGTACGCGTCCGCGAGGATCAGGTACGGGACCTCCTTCTTCAGCGGAAGGATGTAGATGAAGCCGCCGAGCATGATGAGGACGACCACCAGCGCGGCCGACGCCACCATCCAGGCACGCTTCTCGCTGCGCCTGGCGATATCGGCGATGGTCACTTCGAAGTTGATGCCCTTCGCGGCGGTGTTGTCCACCTGGGGCGTGTTTTTCTGCTTGCCGAACATGAGTGGAGCCTGTGGACCGGTTGGAATGGGGAATGTCGTGCCGGGAGGCGGCGCCCGATCAGGGCTTGCCGCCGCCGGAAGACACGCGGACGACGATCTCGTCGCCGCTCACGCCGACCGACACCTGCTGCGCGGCGAACGCGGAGTTGAGCTGGGACACGGCCTCCTGCAGGCTCGGCGTGCGGATCTCGGCCACGGCGCTGTGCAGGGTGTAGTCCATCGGGTGGCGATAGGTCAGGACCATGTTCGAATCCTTGGCCCAGCGCTCGAGCATCGACTTCAGCGTGCCATCCATCGGCGATGCGTAGAACAGGTAGGTGTCCTGCAGCGGGATCGCCTGGGTTTCCTCGGCGAAGCGGTTGATGTTCTTCCAGCGCCCGCCGAAATCGGGCGCCGGGCGCGTGGCGCAGCTGGACAGCGCGACCGCGGCCGCGAGGACGAGCAGGAACTTGGTGAGGATCGAGATCGTAGGTTTCACACGCCACCCGGAAAGAGGTCTGGAAGATTGAGTGCGACGACCGCCCCGCCCCGGCACGAGCCGGGCGAAGCGGAGAATGGCTGCGGCCACGCGCGGACGCGGAAGCCCCGGGCGCCTGTGGGCGGCCCCGGCTGGAACGATGGTATGGAATGGCACCTGCCCCGGTGCGGCCCGACGGGCATCCACGGAATCCCTGTTGTCACGTTGGATCAGTTCCCCCCTCGCACCGATCTCGCCGGCCGGTTCCGTATTAGCCGGAACCGGCGGCGTCCATGTTGACTTCACCCGATTGCGCTCCCCTGATGACTCACGACCTGCGGGCCATGCGGCTCGCGACCGGCCAGGGGATCGCATCCATGGCTGCGTGAACGGAACATATCCCGATCCCATGCGACGGGTCAAGGAACCAGACGCCCGCGTATCGCTCCCGGCCCCGTTCGGGCGTCTCCCGATCCGCGGGATGCGGTTGCAGATGAAACAATCTGCGGAGGCGCGGGCCGCTCAGCGCGCCGGCCGCAAGCGTCCCTCGTGCAGTTCCAGGACGCGGTCGAGGCGATGCGCCAGGTCGCGGTCGTGGGTGACCAGCACCAGGCTGGTGCGATGTTCGCGGTTGAGCGACAGCATCAGTTCGAAGACCGCGGCCGCGGTCTTCTCGTCGAGGTTGCCGGTGGGTTCGTCGCCGAGCACGCAGGCCGGGCGGTTGACCAGTGCGCGGGCGACCGCGGCGCGCTGGCGCTCGCCACCCGACAGTTCGCCGGGTTTGTGTTCGAGCCGGTGTTCCAGCCCCACCGCCGCGAGCAGCGCGCGCGCGCGCCGGTCGGCTTCGGCGTTCGCGCCGCCAGCCAGCAGCACCGGCAGCATCACGTTCTCCAGCGCGGTGAATTCCGGCAGCAGATGGTGGAACTGGTAGACGAAGCCCAGCGCGCGGTTGCGCAGGCGACCGCGCTGCGCGTCCGACAGCGCGCTCATGCGATGGCCGGCGACATGCACTTCGCCGGCGGTCGGCGTGTCCAGGCCACCGAGCAGGTGCAGCAGCGTGCTCTTGCCGGCACCGGACGCGCCGACGATCGCCACGGTCTCGCCTGCGCGCACCGCCAGGTCCAGGCCCTCGAAGACCGGCGTGTGCAGCTTGCCCTCGGCATAGGTCATCGACAGCGATTCGGCGCGCAGCACGCAATCGTCGCCCGCAGCGGACATCGTCGGATCATTCATAGCGCAGGGCCTCCGCCGGTGCGGTGCGCGCGGCGCGGCGTGCGGGGTAGAGGGTGGCGAGGAACGACATCACCAGCGCCACCAGCGCGATGAGGCCGACATCCGGCGCGCTCAGCTCGGTCGGCAGACCGGTGATGTAGTAGACGTCGGCAGGCATCAGTTCAACCCGGAACATGCGCTCGATGGCGCGCAGGATGTTCTCGAGGTTGAGCGTGAGCAGGATGCCGCCGATCACGCCGGACACCGTGCCGATGATGCCGATCAGCGAGCCCTGGACCATGAATACCTGCATCACGCCGAAGGGTGTGAGGCCCAGCGTGCGCAGGATCGCGATGTCGGCCTGCTTGTCGGTGACCAGCATCACCAGCGAGTTCACGAGGGTGAACGCGCCCATCAGGATGATCAGCGACAGCAGGATCGCCATCATGGTCTTCTCCAGCTTCAGCGCCCGGAACATGTTGGCGTTCTCGCGCGTCCAGTCGCTCACCCGGTACACGCCCTTCAGCCGCCAGGCGAGGTCGTGGGCGACATCGAAGGCCTGGTTCATGTCGTGCAGCTTCAGGCGCACGCCGGTCACGCCCTCGCCCATGCGCAGCAGGCGCTGGGCATCGGCGACATGGATGACGGCGAGGTTGCGGTCGAACTCCTGGTGGCCGACCTCGAACAACCCGGTCACGGTGAAGCGCTTGATGCGCGGCACCGCGCCCACCGGCGTGCTCTGGAATTCCGGGGTGTAGACCATGACCGCATCGCCCACGCCCACGCCCAGCCACAGCGCCAGTTCGCGGCCGAGCACGATGTTGAATTCGCCCGGCTTCAGCGTCTGCAGCGAGGTGCCGTCGACCATCTTCGCGCCGATCACCGACACCCGGGTTTCCTGCGCAGGATCGACGCCGCGCAGCAGCGCACCCTCCTCGCGCGGCCCCTGCAGCATCACCGGACGCTCGACATAGGGTGCCGCGCCGGCGACGCGGGCGTCCTTCGTCGCTTCCGCGACCGCGCGCGCCCAGTCCTGCATGGGCTCGCCGTCGGCGGTGATGGTGGCGTGGGCGGCCATCTGCAGCATGCGGTCGCGGATCTCGCGCTGGAAGCCGCTCATGACCGCCAGCGTGGTGATCAGGGCGGCGACCCCGAGCGCGATGCCGAGCATCGACGCGAACGAAATGAAGGAGATGAAACCGTTGCGGCGCTTGGCGCGGAGGTAGCGCAGGCCGATGGCGACGGACAGGGGTTTGAGCATGTGCGGGTATCGAGGGGATCGGGCTATGGTGCCACCGGGCCAGCGATACGCACAGCGGCGCGCGCGGCCATGACCAGGCGCAGTTCACGCCGCGTTGCCGGGTCGAGGACATCCGGCCACAGCGCGAGGCGACGGTCGCGACCTGCCCCGTCCCGCCAGGACAGGAAGGCCAGCGCACCGCGCCAGGTCACGGTGAAGGCTTCCACGGCCTGCCCGGCCACGGTGACATCCCCTTCCACCGGCACCACGATCGACAGGAGCGCGGCTCGCTGGTGCGATCGTGCGGACCACGCCGCGCCGCCCGCAGCGCACAAGGCCAACGGCCAGACCAGAACTCCCGGCAGGTCCGAGGCCCACAGCGACAGCGGCGCCAGCACCGTCAGCGACCACAGCGCGGCCGTCAGCCAGCGGGATGGCCGCCAGTCAATGCGGCAGGGTGCGGATGCGTTCGACGAGCGCATGCAGGTCGGCGTCCTCTGCCGTTTCGTAACCGAGGAACCAGCGCCAGAGGCGGTCGTCCTCGCAGACCAGCAGGCGGTCGAAGACCGCGCGCTCGGCGTCGTCGGCGTCCAGCCAGCGTTGGGCCAGGTAGCGCTCCATCAACTGGTCGAGTTCGCGCATGCCGCGACGGCTGCGCCAGCGCAGTTTCTGCAGTTCGATGCGCTCGGCGTCGGTGGGTGCGCGCATGTCACACGACCAGCAGGTGCCAGGTCACCCGCACCCACAGCGCCAGCAGGATCGCGGTGCCGAGCAGGTAGGCGCGGAAACGGTGCATGACCTTGTTGTAACTGCAGTGGATCGCACTGTGCACGACGCGCGCGGCCACGAAGGCCCAGGCCAGCGCCAGCGTCGCGGTGTCGTGCAGCCCCGTGATCGCGCAGACGACCAGAGCGAAGTAGAACAGCAGCGGCAGTTCGAACAGGTTGCGGAAGTTGTCCGCCGGCCCACTGTCGGTGAGCTTCGCCGCGGACTGCGCCGAGGTCGCCACCGCCTGCGGATGGATGCGCTCGCGCTTCATCTGCGCGACGCGGCAGCGGTACATGGCGATCAGCACGACGAAGGTGAGGAATACCATCGCCAAGCCGGGAAGGAAGATCGAGGTCGATGTCATCGCGCAGTCTCCGCTTCGGGCAGCGCCGTGCAGAGCGTGTCGCCGGGATTGCGCCGGCACATCGATGCGAGCGCTGCAGCCTCGTCCGGCGCTCGCTCCAACGCGCGGCGCAGCGCGAATCGCACGACCGGCTCCATCATGGCCTCACTGCCGTGCTCGTATGCGCGCGACACGGGAGACGCCCTGAATTCGAAGTTGGCCTGCAGATGCCTCTCGTCGTCGAGCATCTGGCAGTCGGCCATGAAGCGCATGTCCGCCGTGCTCGTCATGCAAGCCACGATGGCACGACCCGCTTCGCTTTCGTGAAAGACCGTGACGCCATCAAGCACCTCGTCGGAGAGCGTCTGCGCGAACGCAGCACGCCACAGGTCACGCGTCGCCTGCCAGGAAATCAGCGGGGCGATGCGTTCCCGCACTCGTCTCTCCTCGACGACCTCTGGCGCGGCATCCGCGGGCAATGGTTTTCGGAGAAACATGGCGAAGAGGTGATCGTAGATGGTTCCGAAACCGGTCGCCGCCAGCATGCGATCGACCCTGGCGAGGCGCGCGGGCCCGACTGTCGCAAGATCGAGGCGCGCCGGATCGAAGGTCGACGTTTCGGGCACGGCGACGTCGGCCACGGGCGCCTGCCCGCCCGCGAAGGCGGGCGGCGACAGGAGCAGCCCTGCTGCGAGCAGCAGCCCGGCCCGGGCCCGGACGCGCATCACACCTGACGCGCCAGCATCAGCTTCTTGATCTCGCCGATCGCCTGCGCCGGGTTCAGGCCCTTCGGACAGGTCCGCGTGCAGTTCATGATGGTGTGGCAGCGGTAGAGCTTGAACGGGTCTTCCAGGTCGTCCAGGCGCGCGCCGGTATCCTCGTCGCGGCTGTCGATGATCCAGCGGTAGGCCTGGAGCAGGATCGCCGGACCGAGGTAGCGATCGCCGTTCCACCAGTAGCTCGGGCAACTGGTGCTGCAGCAGGCGCAGAGGATGCACTCGTACAGGCCGTCGAGCTTGGCGCGGTCTTCCTTCGACTGCAGGCGCTCCTTGTCAGGCGGCGGCGCACTCTGAGTGCGGATCCACGGCTTGATCGACGCGTACTGCGCGTAGAAGTGCGTGAGATCCGGCACCAGGTCCTTGATGACCGGCATGTGCGGCAACGGGTAGATCGGCACTTCCTGCTTGCTGCAGTCGTCAATCGCCTTGGTGCAGGCCAGCGTGTTGGTGCCGTCGATGTTCATCGCGCACGAACCGCAGATGCCTTCGCGGCAGGAGCGGCGGAAGGTCAGCGTCGGATCGATCTCGTTCTTGATCTTGATCAGCGCGTCCAGGACCATCGGGCCGCAGGTGTCGAGATCGACTTCGTAGGTGTCGGTGCGCGGATTCTCGTCGTCGTCCGGGCTCCAGCGATACACCTTGAACTCGCGCACGCGCCTGGCGCCGGCGGGCGCGGAGAAGCGCTTGCCCTTGTGGACCTTGGAATTCTTGGGAAGGGAAAACTCGGCCATGATCTGATCCGGAATGCGCGGACGGGGCGGATGCCCCGCGCGCGGTTAGTAGGTGCGCTTCTTCGGCGGGACGGCTTCGACGTCGTTGCTCAGCGTGTACAGGTGCACGGGGCGGTAATCGAGACGCGTGTTGCCCGCCTCGTCCGCCCAGCACAGCGTGTGCTTGAGCCAGTTCTGGTCGTCGCGGACACCGTTCTCGGCGAGGTTGCCGTGCTCGTCCTTCTCCCAGAAATCCTCGCGGGCCTGGGCACCGCGCGATTCCTTCCGGTTTTCGGCCGAAACGATCGTGGTCAGGGCCTGGCCGAGCAGGTTCTGCAGTTCCAGGGTCTCGATCAGGTCGGAGTTCCAGACCAGCGAGCGGTCGCTGACGCGGATGTCCTCGAAGCCCTTCACGCACTCGCGGATGCGGCCGACGCCGCGCGCCAGGCCGTCCGGGGTGCGGAACACCGCCGCGTCTTCCTGCATCGTGCGCTGCATGCGCAGGCGCAGGTCGGCGGTCGAGGTGCTGCCGTTGGCGTTGCGCAGCTTGTCGAGGTTGGCCAGCGACTTGTCGCAGGCGTCCGCCGGCAGGGTCTTGTGCGGCATGCCGGGACGGATCGTCTCGGCGCAGCGGTTGGCGACCGCGCGACCGAACACCACGAGGTCGAGCAGCGAGTTCGAACCCAGGCGGTTGGCGCCGTGCACCGACACGCAGGCCGCTTCGCCGATGGCGTACAGGCCCGGGACCACCGCGTCCGGGTTGCCGTCCTTCAGCTGCACCACTTCGCCGTGGTAGTTGGTCGGGATGCCGCCCATGTTGTAGTGCACGGTCGGGATCACCGGGATCGGCTGCTTGGTCACGTCGACATTCGCGAAGATGCGCGCGCTCTCGGCGATGCCCGGCAGCTTCTCGTGGATGTCGTTCGGATCGAGATGGGTCAGGTCGAGGTGGATATGGTCGCCATGCTCGCCGACGCCGCGGCCTTCGCGGATTTCCAGGGTCATCGAGCGCGACACCACGTCGCGCGAGGCGAGGTCCTTCGCGTTCGGCGCGTAGCGCTCCATGAAGCGCTCGCCCTTGTTGTTGCGCAGGATGCCGCCTTCGCCGCGCACGCCCTCGGTGATGAGGCAGCCGGCGCCGTAGATGCCGGTCGGATGGAACTGCACGAATTCCATGTCCTGCAGGCCCAGTCCGGCGCGCAGCGCCATGCCGCCGCCGTCGCCGGTGCAGGTGTGCGCCGAGGTCGCCGAGAAATAGGCGCGGCCGTAGCCGCCGGTGGCCAGCACCACGCCCTGGGCGCGGAACAGGTGCAGCGTGCCTTCGGCCATGTCCAGCGCGAGCACGCCGCGGCAGACGCCCTCCTCGTCCATGATCAGGTCGAGCGCGAAGTATTCGATGAAGAAGCGCGCATCGTGCGCCAGCGACTGCTGGTACAGCGTGTGCAGGATCGCGTGGCCGGTGCGGTCCGCGGCGGCGCAGGTGCGCTGGGCGATGCCCTTGCCGTAGTGCGTGGTCATGCCGCCGAACGGACGCTGGTAGATCTTGCCGTCCTCGGTGCGCGAGAACGGCACGCCCTGGTGTTCGAGTTCGATGATCGCCGGAATGGCCTCGCGGCACATGTACTCGATGGCGTCCTGGTCGCCCAGCCAGTCCGAACCCTTGATGGTGTCGTAGAAGTGGAAGCGCCAGTCGTCTTCGCCCATGTTGCCCAGCGCGGCGGAAATGCCGCCCTGCGCCGCGACCGTGTGCGAGCGGGTCGGGAAGACCTTGGTGATGCACGCGGTCTGCAGGCCCTTGTGGGCCAGGCCGAAGGTCGCGCGGAGGCCGGCGCCGCCGGCGCCGACGACGACCATGTCGTACTTGTGTTCGGTGATCTTGTATGCGGAAGTCATGGCTGCCTTGTTGAGAGCCGTCAGGCCAGCAGGGCGATCCGGCCGATCGCGTAGAGGGAAGCGAGCGCGCCGGCCGCGCAGGCGAACAGGATCAGCAACTGCAGCGCGATCTCGGTCGGACGATGGTGGATGTAGTCCTCGACCACCACCTGCAGGCCCAGGCGCGCGTGCCAGAACAGGCAGATCGCGAACAGCGACACTGCGATGGCGTTGAGCGGCCTGGCCAGGGTGGCCTGCACGGCGTAGAGGTCGGCGCCGACCAGGGCGAGCGCCAGGCCGATCATCCAGGGCACCAGCAGCGCCAGGGCGACGGCGGTGACGCGCTGCCACCAGAAATGCCCGGTGCCGGATTTGGCGGAACCCAGGCCCCGCGCGCGGCCGACGGGCGTGCGGAAGTCGCGAGGGGGGGCGTTGCGGGGGGCGCTCATGCCGCACCCCGCAGCGCGAAGAACCAGAGGGCGGCCGTGAAGACCACGGTCAGCGCCAGCACGGTGTAGCCGGACTTGTAGACCTGCGGGAGCTGGAAACCCCAGCCCGCGTCCCACAGCAGATGGCGGATGCCGTTGAGCAGGTGGTAGACCAGCGCCAGCGAGAAGCCGAAGAGCGCCAGTTTGCCGAACGGCGAGGCCAGGCAGGCCGCGGCGCGTTCGTAGGCGTCGCCGCCCTGCGCCACCGCCAGCAGCCACCAGGCCAGGACGAAGGCACCGACGGAAAGGATGATGCCGGTGATGCGATGCATGATCGACATCGTCGTCGTGATCTGCGGACGGTAGATCTGCAGATGCGGCGACAGGGGTCGTGCGCGGTTAGGCATGTTCGATGCGCCCAGGTCGGAGTGGGAAAAGTGACGAAACGCCCGCCAGGCCACGGTGCCCCGGAACTCCGACGCCATCATGGCCGGCGCCGCATGCGCGCTGCGCACGGACACCGGTCGGCTGGGCGGCGAAACGCCGGGCTGCGAGGCCGGACAGGCTCAGAAATCGATACAGCGCCCGTTCTTCTCCCAATCCCCGTAACGCGTCGGATCGGGGCCTTCACGGCCGCCGATCTCCTTGACGTCGGTGCGTTGTCCCTGCCTGGACTCGTTGCCGGAAGGGTTGGCTTCCGGAAGGCTTTCTGGGGTCGGAACGGTTTCGCCTATCATGTCTGCAATCCTGAACGGTCAAGTTTAAGTCCCGCCCCCATGTCGGACAACCCACACGCGTCGCAAACCCCGTGGTTTCCGCTGTACGACCATCGTCTGGTGGCGCTTTCCGGCCGCGATGCGCTGGCGTTCGCGCAGGCCCAGACCATGAACGACGTGGTGGCGCTGGCCGATGGCCAGTGGCACTGGAACGGCTGGCTCACCGCGAAAGGACGGGTGATCGCCCTGTTCGCGGTGATCCGGATCGACGCTGATACGGTGTGGCTGCTGGTTCCGGATGCAGATGCGGACGACCTGGCGGCGCGCCTTCGCCGCTTCCAGTTCCGCAGCAAGCTTTCGATCGAGGTCCGCGACGACCTGCGCGTGGCCGGCCGCCTGTCCGCATCGGGCCTCGCCTCGGGCAACCACTGGGTCGGCAGCGCGGCCGAGGGCATCGAACTGGATGTCAGCGGCCGGATGGCCGGCGGCATGCCGGGACGCAGCCTGCGGATCGCGCCGGGCCTGCACCCGGGCGCGAACGCCGCGCTGCTGGCGCGCTGGCGCCGCATGGACCTCGTGCATGGCCTGCCCCGTCTGGATCCGTCGCAGTCCGAACAATGGACGCCGCAGCAGCTCTCGCTGGAGCGCCTGAACGCCTTCAGCGTGAAGAAGGGCTGCTACCCCGGGCAGGAAATCGTGGCCCGCACCCATTTCCTCGGCCAGGCCAAGCGCGGACTGGCGCTCGTGCGCAGCGATGCGCCGCTGGAGCCGGCCATGGACCTGCGGCTGGACGAACAGGTCGTGGGCACCGTGGTCTCGACCAGCGGCGACCTGGGCCTGGCGGTCCTGCCGCTGGACCTGCACGCCGACAGCCCCGGCATGGCCGAAGCCTCCTGGCGATTCGAACCCGCGCAGGACGGGCTGGCGCGCTGAACCCGTCCCGGCCAGTGGGCCGGGATCAGGCATCGGGACTGCTCACGCCTCCCGCATCAGAACAGCGAACGCGACCCCATCGTGGGCTGCTGCGTATTCGGATCGACCGATGGCTGCTGCGTCGGTTGCGGCTGCGCCTGCACCTGGCTGCGCTGCTGCGTCTGCTGCTGGTTGGCGGCCTCGATCTGCTGCAGGCTCTGCTCGGCCGGCTGCATCAGGTCACGCGTCGACACGGCGAGGTTGCGTACCGTCGGACTGTTCGGGTCGCCCTGGTAGAGGATGGCGTACTTGCCGCCGACCTCGGGGTTCTGGGCATTCGACTGGCTCAGCACGACGCCGTCGATGCCGCCATCCGGCTTCAGCGCACCGCCGCCGGCGCCGTCGCGCTTGTAGGCGGCCAGCAGCGCGAGCGACGCCTGGCGGTTCATCGCATCATCGGCGCCGATGCCGTTGCGGGCATGCATGTCCTGGACCATGCCGTGCAGGTTGCGATAGGTGCCGTGGTCGGGATGGCCGGCCTGGGTCGGGTCGGTCGGCGTCGCGGGCGCCTGGGTGGCGATGGGCCTGGCCGGCGTCTCGGGCGGCACGACGCCGATCGACACATTGCGCCAGTCGAAGGCCGCGGCCATGCGCTCGTCGCGCGGCTGGGCATTGAAGGCGTCCCCGCCCTTGCCGACCAGCCTGTCGGGCGCCAGGCGCTCGACCGTGCCTTCGTCTTCGCGGCGGTCGACCTTGGGTGTGATCCGGTACAGGAACATGCCCTGCTCGGAGCGGTGGACCACGTTCATCGCCGGATCGCTCGGCTCCTGAACCTTGTTCAGGAACGGCTTGTCGCTCAGCGCGTTCATGTAGTCGGTCATCAGGTTGCCGCTGCGCGAGGACAGGCCGTCGAGGTGGTAGCTGCCGCCGACATCGGAATGCGCGCCGGCCACCATCACGTTGAGGAAGCGGCCATCCGGGGTCTGCCCGGGGTCGATGATGCTGGTCGACTTGAACAGGCTGCGGCGCTCGTCCTCGGCGGTGATCTGGAAGCCGGAGATGACCGACGGCGGCAGGCGACGGTCGTGGTCGCGCGGCACGCCGGTGCCGACCGGGTCGAACAGGCCCACCGCCTGCGGGGTCTGGCCGGGCGCGGCCAGCGCCGGCGCGGTGTAGTCGATGCGCTTCTGGCCGTGCTCGTCGCGGACGACGCGTGCGCCATCGATGTCCTGGATCCCGCGCTCGTGGACCAGCCGGGTGAAGCCGGCCGCCTGCTCGGCGCCGCGGCTGAAGCCGACGCTGACCACGCGTATCTGCGCATCCGGATCCTCGGCGAGCCAGCGCTTGGACTGGATCGCGAGCTGGTCGTACATCTCTTCCAGCCGCTGCTCGTAGGTGTGGCCGCGCGCACCGTCGATCGCGCGCGCGATGGCGTTGCGCTGCGTGCCCGGGCCTTCGACATAGCCGACCTTGATGCGATCGGCGTCCGGGCCTTCCAGAGCCTCGATCTGGTCGCGGAAGCGGCCGACGTTGGTCATGTGCGCCGGGTCGCGGTTGGCATCGTTGCCGGTGCCGTCGAAGGCCGCCACGAACAGCCGTTCGTGCGGGTTGTTGCTGCGGTACAGCGTCGGCGCCGGCAACCGGCTCAGCGCATCGCGCGCGTCGACGAAGGTCTGCATGTCGTGCGCGTCGGCCGGGTACGTGGCCACGCCGTCCTGCAGGCGTCCGTCCTTGTCGCGCTTGTGGGGTTCGCCGTCGTTCTTCTCGCCGCCCATGGCCCGTCTCCCTGCGTCAGTAGGTCCGCGTGAACGCGAGGACGAAATCCTCGGCGAAATTGGTGAACCGGTTGCCCGGCACCCTCGGCGCCTTCAGCGGGATATGCGCCTTCATGAAGACGTTGATGGTGCGGTCGTCGACTTCCAGGAAGATGTCGGGGTCGGCGATGTAGGCGTTGTCCGGGATGTCGCCGGCGGCGACCTGGTGGCGGATGGCCTGGTCGGCGAAGATCCCGCCGATGTCGATCTCGGCGCGGTGCGCCTGGCCGTCCTTCGAGCGCCAGGTCACCACGGCAGGGGCCGGGAAGTTCTTCACGCCGATGTAGGACGCGCCGCTCCAGCGCCTGCGGTGGTCGGCACCCGCCGGAGGACGGGTCACGTCGTCGGCGTCGCGCACGTGGTAGTGGTCGTTGTAGAGCACCTTGCAGCCGGTGGCGTCGTAGCAATGGGCCTCGAAGTTGTGCGCATCGAAGCGAAGCACGGAGGCCCCGGCGACGCCGGCGGTCTCGGGAGGGAGCGGAACGGGCGTGGACATGGCGGACTGGCATCCAATCAGGTTGAGCGCGAAAACGGCGCCGAGCAGCGCGACCAGCCGCGTCGCCCGGATTCCTTGGCGGCGATCGCATCGTCGCGATCGGGTGGGACCATCGTGTCGACGGGCCCGGGACTGGGGTCTTTCCATGCGGGCCTTCAATGGCGCGATGCGGGATGGACCGATGGTACACCGCACCTTCGACACGGAACCATACGGATCAGCACGGAGAATGTGACGTGCGCCCGGAAACGACGAAGCCCGGCATCGGCCGGGCTTCGATGAACATGGACATGGGACCGTCGCGGAATGCCGTCCCGGAACAGCGTCTCAGAACATGGATCGCGGCGCGGTGGCCTGAGTTTCCTGGTCCTGCTGGCGCGCCTGGGTCTGCTGGCGTTCCTGGGCCTGCGTGCGCTGCGCCTGCTCGTTGATGCGGTTGATCTCCTGCAGGTTCTGTTCGGCAGGCACCAGCAGTTCGCGGGTCGGCACGCCGAGGGTGCGCACCGTGGGATTGGCCGGATCCCCCTGGTAGGCGATCGCGTACTCGCCGGTCTGCGCCTGACCATTGCCCCGGCTCAGGACCACGCCGTCGATCTCGCCCGGCTCGAGACGACTGCGCTCGTCGATCGTGTCCTTCTTGATCGCGCGCAGCATGGCGGCGGTGGCGCGGTGGCTGATGTCGTGGGAAGTGATGTCGACGCCGTTCTCGCCATGCATCCGGTCGACCATGTCCTTCAGGTTCATGTAGCGGTCGTAATCCGGATGCCCCGGGTCCGAGGCGTACTTCGCTTCGTATTTCATCGCCGACTCCCTGATCCTGTGTGTGGGCTGCGGACGGCAGCGAAGCCGCCACGCCGTCCGATCCTACACCCGTCGGGGCGGACGAGGCACCCGGCGGCGGCCGTCCGTTCAGCCAGCCAGCGCGTCCGCAGCGGCGACGATGTCCTCGTCCGCCGGGATCACCAGGAAGGCGGCGCCCGCGAGCGGGGTGAAGGTGTCGGCACCGACCACCCGGCGCAGCGGCGTCGCGCCGAAACCGCCCTCCACCACAGCGGTGATCACGCCCTCGCCCACGCCCGCGCTGCGACGCCCCTCGTCGACGACCAGGATGCGCTTCGCGCTCGCCGCCTGCTCGCGGATGAAGGCGTCGTTGAGCGGCGCCAGCCAGCGCAGGTCGACCACGCGCACCTTCCAGCCATGCTTCGCCTCGATCGCGCGCGCGGCGCGCAGGCTCATCGGCACGCCGTTGCCGAAGGTGAACACCACCAGATCATCGCCTTCGCCATACACGCGGCCCTCGCCGAGCGTCATCGCCTTCTCCGGCGACGGATACTCGGTGAGCCACAGGCCGTCGCCGGCCTCGTACAGGTCCTTGGTCATGTACAGCGCGATCGGTTCGAGATAGGCGCAGACGCGGCCATCGACCTTGGCCAGGGCCATCATCGTGCGCAGCATCATCGCCGCGTCGTCGCCGCGCGACGGGCACCCGACCACCAGTCCCGGGATGTCGCGCAGTGCGGTGATCGAGTTGTCGTTGTGGAAATGGCCGCCGAAACCGCGCTGGTAACCCAGCGAGGCCACGCGCATCACCATCGGGTTGCGGTACTGCCCGTTGCTGAAGAACTGCAGGCTCGCCGCTTCGCCGCGGATCTGGTCGCAGGCGTTGTGGAAGTACGCCAAGTACTGGATTTCCGGCAGCGGCAGCATGCCCATGTTGGCGTAGCCCTGGGCCAGGCCCAGGATCACGGTCTCGTCGAGCAGCGTGTTGAAGATGCGCTTCGGGCCGAAGGCCTTGTGCAGGCCCTTGGTCACCGTGTACACGCCGCCCTTCTGCGCCACGTCCTCGCCGAACAGCATCGACTCGGGATACTTGATGAACAGGTCGTGCAGCGCCATGCCGATCTGGATCGCCAGATGTTTCGGCGGCTGGTTCTCGGGCAGCTTCGCCTCGCCACCGAAGACCTCGGCTCGCTTCCCGGCGAAGTCGAAGCGCTCGGCCTCGGCCTTGACCTTGTCCGGCGTGTACGGCGCCAGCGGGCGCATCACCTCCTCCAGCGTGGTGATGCGCGGACGGCTGTCGGCGTCTTCCGCGGCATCGAAGCACTTCCTGCGCGTCGCTTCGTACAGGCCGAGGATCTCGTCCTTCGACATCAGCCCCGATTCCAGCGCGATCTGCGCGCTGCGCAGCAGCGGGTCGCCCGCTTCGACGCGACACAGTTCATCGATGCTGCGCCATTCGATCTCGAAGTCGGTGCCGGCGTGGCCCATGATGCGCGTGGTGCGCAGGTGCAGGAAGGTCGGACGACGCGTGCGCCGGCAGTGCTCGACCGCCGCCTGCACCTGGCCGTAGCCGTTCGCCAGGTCGAGGCCATCGGCGTAGAAGTAGTCCAGGTCGGCGCGATCGCGGTAGTTGCGCGCGACCCAGCCGTCCGGGGTCTTCACCGAGATGCCGATGCCGTTGTCTTCGCACACGTACAGCACCGGCGCGGGCAGTTTCTGGTACGCGGTCCAGGCGGCGGCGTTGAAGGCGGTCTGCGCCGTGGCGTGGTTGCTCGACGCATCGCCGAAGGAGCAGATCGCGATGCTGTCGTCGGGGATCGGCAGCGCGTGGCCGATGCGGCGCGCGTGCTCGATCGCGATCGCGGTGCCCAACGCCTTCGGCAGGTGCGAGGCGATGGTCGAGGTCTGCGGCAGCACCCACAACGGCTTGCTGCCCCACACCTTGTGGCGACCGCCGCTGGCCGGATCTTCCGCGCTGGCCGCGAACGACAGCGCCGAATCCATGATCGGATCCATGCCTGGCAGTTTACGGAAACGCTCGGCCATGAAACCGCCCGAGCGGTAGTGCAGGAACGCCGGATCGGTGTGGCGCGTGGCGCGCGCGACCATCGCGTTGCCCTCGTGGCCGGACGAGCCGATGGTGTAGAAGACCTTGTTCTGCACGCGCAGCACGCGCGCCATCAGATCGAGGTGGCGACTGATCAGCTGCGACTCGAACAGTTCGCGGAAGCCCTGCGCATCCAGCGCGCTGCCGTCCAGGATGGACTCGCCCGGCGCCGGTTTCGGCTGCGCGCGGCCGTCCCAGCCCTTCACGAACTCCTGGAAGTTGACGTCGCAGATCTCGGCGCGGTTCAGGCCCTTCATGCGGGCCGGGATGGGATTCGGAACGGTCGCGAACATGTGTGTGGCTCTGCGGTGTGTGTGTAGAGCGGATCGGAGATCCGCTGGAATGTCGGGTGGGGCTTCGGAAGCGGTGCAGCGGATCTTCGATCCGCCCTACAGAAAAGCGGCGACGGCGTTCAGCCCGGGCGGTCGGCCTCGCGCATCGGCACGAAGCCCGGCTGCGCCTGCACGCGCTTGAGCCAGCGTTCGACATGCGGATATCCGCCGAGGTCGAAACCGCCGTCCTCGGCGACATGCGTGTAGGCGAACAGTGCGACGTCGGCGATGGTGTAGCGCTCGCCGCCGAACCACGGCAGGCGGCACAGGTGCCGCTCCATCGCCGCCAGCGCTTCATTGCCCGAGGCGGTCAGCGCATCGAGCGTGGCACGGCGCGGATGATCCGGCGGCAGGAACCTGCGGATGAAGCGCGCGACCGCGATGTACGGCTCGTGGCTGTACTGCTCGAAGAACATCCACTGCAGGGTCTTGGCGCGATCCCACGGATCGGTCGGCAGCAGCGCGCTGCCTTCGGCGAGGTAATGCAGGATCGCGTTCGATTCCGACATGGTGCGGCCGTCGTCGAGCTTCATGACCGGCACCTTGCCGCGGTCGTTCATGGCCAGGAATTCGGGCGAGAGGTTCTCGCCGCGCAGGACGTCGATCTCCTCCCAGGCGTATCCGCGGCCGAGGTTCGACATCAGCAATTGCAGCTTGTAGCAGTTGCCCGAATCCGACATGCCGTACAGCGTGATCATGCGCCTGCGCTCCTGCCGATCCGCCATTCCTCGCGGGTCTGGCCCCAGACATCCACCACCACGTGCTCGTACGGCGCGGGCATGGCGCTCTGGCGCAGCACGCGCGAACCGAGCCGGCGCGCGAGCGCCTGCGAGGCGGCGTTGTCGGCATCGATGCAGTGGATCACCTGGTCCCAGCCCAGATGCGCGAACGCCCAGTCGATCGCGGCGACCGCACCTTCGTGCGCATAGCCCTTTCCCCAGGCGTCGCGATGCAGTGCCCAGCCGACTTCGGTGCCCGGCCAGCCCTCGGGCTGCCACGGGCCGAGCTGGCCGACCCACAACCCCGACGACTTCTCGATCACCGAGAACATCGCGAAGCCCTGCACCGCCCATGCCCCGGGCATCTGCAGGAATCGGCGCCACGCGGCAGGCCGCGGCATGTGCCCGCCGATGAACCGGCAGGCCTCCTCGTCGGCGAGCAGCTCGGCGTAACGGTCGAAATCCTCGATCCGCGGCACGCGCAGGACCAGGCGTTCGGTTTCGATGCAGGGCGTGTCGTGGCTCATCACATCACGATCGAAAAATTGAAGCGGGCGCCGCGCGCGGCGGCTTCTTCCGCGAAGGCCAGGGCTTCGCGCAGCTCATCGAGCACGGCATCGCAGTCGTTGCGCAGCAGGCCGAACCTCGGACGTTTGGCCAACACGGCCTCCAGCAGCGCCGACAGCAGGCGGACGGCCTCGGGCGCATCGACCCAGACGCCATCGCGCGCCATCCATTCATGGGTCGATGTCATGCCGTCCGGCAGTTCGAGATCCTGCAGATTGAACCGCAGGTCGGTACCGTCGCAGATCGACGACAGCGCCGGCACGCCGCACGCGACTGCCAGCTTGTCCAACTTGGGCAGATGCCGATGCAGGGCGTACTTGTCGGACTCATCCGACACGACCATGCCATGCAGCAATTGGTTGGCCCACAGCACGGTGCTCATGCGCCCTCCGGCCTGCGCGAAGCACGCGACCGCGCACGCCACTCGTCCCGCGTCTGGCCCCAGATTTCCACCGTGGCTTCATGGAACGGCTCGGGCAGGCGCCCCATGTGCAGGAAGCGCGAACCCAGCCTGCGCGCAACGGCCTTGGAAGCTTCGTTCTCGGGCGCGATGGTATGGATGATCGTGTGCCAGCCCAGGGTGTCGACGGCCCAGTCCATCGCCGCGGAGGCGGCCTCCACGGCATAGCCGTGGCCGCAGGCATCGCGGACCAGGCTCCAGCCCACTTCGGTGCCCGGCCAGCCTTCCGGCGACCAGGGTCCGATGCGGCCGATCCAGCGACCGCTGGATTTCTCGATCACCGAGAACATCGCGAAGCCTTCCGAGGCCCACATGCCGACCATCGACATCAGCCCGCGCCAGACCACCGATCGCGGCTGCGCGCCGCCGATGTGACGCACGTGCTCGGCATCGGACATCATGCCGGCCCACGCCTCGAAGTCCTCGCGCCCCGGGGGGCGCAGGATCAGCCGTCCGGTGTCGATCCGTGTGTCAAGTCTTGAACCGGAAGTCACCGCGCGGCTCCCGTCAGAACGCGTTGATGCCCGTCAGCTCGCGGCCGATCACCAACTGGTGCACGGTTTCCGTGCCTTCGTAGGTGATGACCGATTCGAGGTTGAGCGCGTGGCGGATCGCGTGGTGCTCGGTGGTGATGCCGGCGCCGCCGAGCAGGTCGCGGCATTCGCGCGCGATGTCGATGGCGATGCGGCAGTTGTTCCATTTCGCCAGCGACACCTGCGCCGGCTGCATGTTGCCGGCATCCTTCAGGCGGCCGAGCTGCAGCGACAGCAACTGCGCCAGGGTGATGCGACGCGACATCTCGGCCATCTTGATCTGCGCCGATTGCGTGGCGGCGACCGGGCGACCGAACAGGATGCGCTCCTTGGTGTAACCCAGTACTTCGTGCAGGCAGCCGATGGCGGCGCCGATCGGACCCCAGGTGATGCCGTAGCGCGCCTGCGTGAGGCAGCCGAGCGGACCCTTGAGGCCCTTCACGTTCGGCAGGCGGTTGGCGTCGGGCACGCGCACGTTGTCGAAGAACAGCGCGCTGGTGACCGAGGCGCGCAGGCTCATCTTGTGCTTGATTTCCTGGGCGGTGAAGCCCGGGGTGCCCTTCTCGATCACGAAGCCCTGGATGCCGTCGTCGGTCTGCGCCCAGACGATGGCGATGTCGGCCAGGTTGCCGTTGGTGATCCACATCTTCGAACCGTTGATCACCCAGTCGTCGCCGTCGCGCTTGGCATGCGTCTTCATGTTCGCCGGATCGGAGCCGCCGTGCGGCTCGGTCAGGCCGAAGCAGCCGATGATCTCGCCCTTCGCCATGCCCGGCAGCCAGCGCATGCGCTGCTCTTCCGAGCCGTAGGCGTAGATGGGGTACATGCACAGCGAACTCTGCACGCTGACGAAGCTGCGGATGCCCGAGTCGCCGCGTTCCAGCTCCTGGCAGATCAGGCCGTAGCTGACCGCGTTGAGGCCGGCGCAGCCGTACTGTTCCGGCAACGAGGAGCCGAGCAGGCCCATGTCGGCGATCTCCGACACCAGTTCACGCGGGAAACGGCCGTCGTCGAAGGCCTTGCCGATGATCGGCAGCACGCGTTCGTCGGTGAAGCGGGCGACGGTGTCCTGCACCGCGCGCTCTTCTTCGGTGAGCATGGAACGGACGTCGTACAGATCGTAGGGATGCAGCGCCATGGTTTCGAGGTCGATTCGGGCAAAGCGTCATTGTAAGGTCGCATCCTGCACAGACGATACCTGCAAAGCGACAAATGCGGCGCGGCGAAACGCCGATTTCGGACGCAAAGCGCGCGATTTCGACAGCCCGGCCACCGCCCCCGAACGCCCGCCGGAGCGGCACCGCGAATCGGCCCTCCAGACGGCGACGGGGCCGGATCGCTCCGGCCCCGTCGGGGTGGCTGCGCCCTGCCCGCGATGCGGGCCGGCATGATCTCAGGAACGCGAACCCTGGCCGCCTGCGGCGCGGGTCATGACCATCCCGTCGACCACCGGGAGGCGCTCGCCCGGGCGCTCGTCGAGGCGGACGCGGCCTTCCTCACCCTGGTAACGGTAGGTCACGTCGTAGCCGACCACGACCTTGTCGGTGCCGACCGGGATGCGGCTGCCGGGCTTGCGCTCGGTGCGCATGCGTTCGGTCGTGCCCTCCGGCGTACGGTAGGTCACCTCCCAGGCCACGGTGCGGCTCTGGCTGGTCGGCTCCGACACGGTGCGGCACTGGCGTTCGGTGCGGTCGACGACCTTGCCGCCCTCGTGGCGACGATCGATCCGGTTGCCGATGTAGCCGCCGGCCGCGGCGCCGGCCACCGTAGCGGCCTTGCGGCCATTGCCGTCGCCGACCTGGTTGCCGACCAGGCCGCCGATCAGCGCGCCGGCCACGGTACCGCCGACGTTGCCGTCGCGCTCGGGCTGGCGATCCTGCACGACCACGTCCTCGCAGACCTCGCGGGTGGCGGTGGACGACGTGGTTTCGGTGATCGGGGCGCTGCCGATGACCGTGGCATAACGCTGTTCGCTGCGGGTCACCGGCACGACCGATGTCACTTCGGCGTAGTCCAGGCTCGGCGAGGGAATGGCGCCGGTGTCGCGGCCGTCCACGCCATCGGCGATGGCGGCTTCGTGCGCCGGCTCGATCGATGCCGGCGTTGCGGCATGAACCACGACATCGTTGCGGTTGCCGACATAGGCGGCGACGGCGATCCCGCCGACCAGCAGGGAACCGATCGCTACGGCGAGGATCTGTTTGTTGAGAACGGGCTTGCTCATCGGGTGTGTCCTCCTCTGGCGGCGAAGGCCGGTGCCTTGCCGGAACGGAGCGGATTGCAGCACCGCATGGCTGAACGAGTCCCCCCATGGCGGGCTGGATGCGCAGTGCCGTTCAGGCAGTCTTCCGCTCGCTGAACGAAAGGGCCTGACCGGCGCACGCCCTTGATCGCCCTTCACGCATCCCCACACGACCATGCACGTGATAGCGTGCGCACAATCCCGCGCTCCGGAATCGTCACCATGGCCAGCCCGCTCGTCGCCCCGATCCTCGGCTTCCTCAGCCGGCTCAGCTTCCCGCGCCTGTTCCTGCTCGCCGCTGCGTTGTGGGCGGTGGACATGGTGGTGCCGGACTTCATCCCGTTCATCGACGAACTGCTGCTGGGCATCGCCACGTTGCTGCTGGCCAGCTTCCGCAAACGCAAGGCGCCGGACGTGAATGCCGCCAAGCCGGTGCAGGCCGCGAACGACGTGCCCCGCATCGGCTGACCATGACCGGCTGAAGAACCGCACCACCGCGAGCCGCGCCACGCATGCTGATCGACAGCCACTCGCATTTCGACGCAAGCGAATTCGACCGCGATCGCGATGCCGCGCTCGCACGCGCACGCGCGGCGGGCGTGACCCGGCAGATCGTCCCCGCAGTGAGCGCATCGGGCTGGGACAAGCTGCGCGCGATCTGCACGCCCGGTTCCGGCCTGCATCCGGCCTACGGCCTGCATCCGATGTACCTCGACGAGCATCGCGACGAACACCTGCCGCTGCTGCGCGAGTGGATCGCGCGGGAACGCCCGGTGGCGGTGGGCGAATGCGGACTGGATTTCTTCGTCGACGGACTCGACCCGCAGCGACAAGCCTTCTTCTTCGACGGACAACTGCGTCTGGCACGCGACTTCGACCTGCCGGTGATCGTGCATGCGCGTCGCGCCGTCGATGCCGTGCTAGCGGCGATCCGGCGTTTCGGCCCGCTGCGTGGCGTGGTCCACAGTTTTTCCGGCAGCGCCGACCAGGCGAAGCGGCTGTTCGACCACGGCTTCCTGATCGGTCTCGGCGGGCCGGTCACCTACGAACGCGCGAACCGGCTGCGCACCCTCGCGCGCGAACTGCCGCTGGACTCGCTGCTGCTGGAAACCGATGCGCCCGACCAGCCGGACGCCGGCATCCGCGGCCAGCGCAACGAACCGGCGCGCCTGACCGTGGTGCGCGACTGCATCGCCGGGCTGCGCGGCATCGATGCCGGCACGCTCGCGGAGGCGACCACACGCAACGCCGAGCGCCTCTTCCGCTTGCCGCAGCGGGACACCGGAGCGCATTGAGGCATCGAAGCGCGTCGCACGCGGACGTGACCGGCATCACGCTGCGCAGCGTGGATTCCGAGGTCGAGTTGTTACACTGACCCGGCCTTTTCCCATGGACCCGACGCCGCGATGTCGAAACCGCACACCCTGCGCCCTGCCGCTCTCGCCCTCTGCCTCGTTGCCGCCCTCGCCGCACCGCATGCCGATGCACAGAAGAAGCGCCAGCCCGCCAAGCCCGCACCGAAGCCGGCCGCGGCACTCAGCGCCTGCGTCGATCTCTACGGCGCCACGAATGCGGACTGGCTCAAGGCCAACCCGGTACCGGCCAGCGGCAGCGCCAGCGCCCTCGGCGAACTGGCGACGCAGGCCCGCGAACAGCAGCGTGCGCTGCTGGAAGCCGCCGCGAAATCGCCGCAGGGCCAGGTGCAGAAGCTGCTCGGCGATTTCTGGGCCAGCGGCATGGACGAAGCGGCGCTGGAACGCGACGGCGCCGCCCCCATCGCGCCGCTGCTCGCGCGCATCGACGCGATCAGGAAGCCGCAGGAAATCGCGCCGGCGATCGCCGCGCTGCATCAGGTCGGCATCCCGGTGGCATTCAATTTCACCGCCGACGTCGACCTGAAGAATCTCGACACCTACATGGGCTATTTCGCCCAGGGCGGCCTGGGCCTGCCCGACGCGAGCTTCTACACCCGCAACGATGCCGACGCCCGCGAACTGCTCGGCCGCTACAACGGCTACGTACAGAAGATCATGGTGCTGACCGGCTCCGCCCCGGCCAATGCCGCCGCGGATGCCGCGCTGGTGATCAACCTGGAGACCCGCATCGCGCGCGCATCGAAACCCCGCGCCGACCTGGTCAAGCTGCGCACCCGCTACAACCCGGTGCCGACGAAGGACTTCGCGAAGAAATACCGCAACCTGCAGCTGGCCGCCTTCCTCAAGGCGCAGGGCGTGACCGCCGAGCAGGTCTCGATGGCCGATCCCGAGTTGTTCGCCGAGCTCGACAAGCTGGCGACGAGCCTGAAGCCGGCGCAGTGGAAGGCCTACCTGCGTTTCCAGGTCGGCAATGCGATGGCGCCCTACCTCAGCAGGAACTGGCGCGATGCCGACCATGAATTCCGCGGTCGCCTGCTGCGCGGCGAGATGGATCCGGCGCCGCGCGCCCAGCAGGTGCTGGACGCGATCAATGCCGCAGCGGGCGGCATGATGGCGCACGCCTACACCGAGCGTTACCTGGCGCAGGACGCCGCCGACCGCGCGGCGACGATCAGCCGCCACGTGCGCGAGGCGCTGGCCGCGGCGATCGCGTCGAACACCTGGATGGACGAAGCCACGCGCGCAGAGGCGGCGGCCAAGCTGCAGAAGCTCAAGATCGAGATCGGCAAGCCGCGCTCGGACCTCGACTTCTCGATCCAGCCGATGGGACGCGGCAGCTTCGGCAGCAACATCCTGATCGCATCGACCTGGCACCATCGCGAGGAAATGAAGCGCATCGGTCGCCCCAATGCCGATCGCCGCTGGGACGTGCTGCCGCAGCATCCCGCGCTGAGCTACGACCTGGCGCACAACCGCCTGTTCGTCACCGCAGCCGTGCTGCAGGCCCCGGTGCTGGACCTGAAGCAGCCGCTGGCCGCGCAGTACGGCAGTTTCGGCGCGCTGGTCGGCCACGAACTGGCTCGCGTCGCCGACGCCAAGGGGCGCTATGTCGATGCCGGCGGCAACCTGCGCGACTGGTGGTCGCCCGCCACCGCGAGCGCCTGGCAGGGCCGCATCGCACCGCTGCAGGGCGTGTACGCGCGCTTCGCCTATTCCGGCAAGCCGGAGCTGAAGGTCGATGGCGCACGTACCCTCGGCGAGAACGCCGCCGACCTGGCCGGCCTCGAACTGGCATGGACGGCGTACACCCGCCAGGAACCGCAGGCCAACGACAGCGCGCAGCAGCAGTTCTTCCGCGGCTGGGCGCGCCTGTGGGCGCAGCAACTGTCCGCCGACGCCACCGCGACGCACGCGCAGGCATCGCCCTACGCGCCGGGCCAGTGGCGCGCGAATGCCGCCGCCATGCAGTTGCCGGCCTTCACCAAGGCCTTCAGCTGCAAGGCAGGCAACGCCCTGTTCGTCGCCGACGGCGAGCGGGTATCGATCTGGCGTTGAGTCGCGAGCGAATGCAGCCGGCAGTAACGGGGTCAGGTTCACTTCTGCGGAAGTGAACCTGACCCCGTTACTGCTTTGCCTGCGCCTGCTGCGCGCGCAGGGCCTGCATCGAATTGACCCTGAGCCACGGCCACCAGTCGCGCCCGGTCATCGCGTAGCGGTCGGCGGCGCGTTCGAAGGGGTTGCGCACGCTCACCCCGCCGAAGGCGAGGTACAGCGGCAGGAACAGCGGGCCGAGGGCCATGTACTGGAAGACATGCGCGCGTTCGTGGTCGCCAAGTCGCGTCGTCGGATCCTCGCACAGGCCCGCACGCGCGGCGTAGGTGCGGCAGCGGCCGTCGAGATCGGCGTGGGTGTTGAGGATCACGTTGCCGAAGGTGATCGCGCCGCCCGGCCCCCAGGGCAGACGATCGAACACCAGCGCGCAGTCGCGCGGATCGAAGCGCGGTTTCGCGCCGAAACACATCGCAGCCAGGCCGGCGACCAGGCCGATCGCCGTGTTCGGCAGTGTCCAGAGCACGCCGAGCGTACGCAGCGCCAGCCATGCACCGCGGCTCATGGCAGGTCCGGTCACGGCTCTTCCGGCATCAGCAACCAGAGCACCAGATAGACGAGGATGCCGGGGAACGCCGCCGACAGCGCCGAGCCGAGCACGTAGATGACGCGCAGCAGGGTCGAATTCCAGCCAAAGCGGGCGGCGATGCCGCCGACCACGCCGACCAGGACGCGGTCGCGGCGGCTGCGCGCGAGAGTGGGCGTTGCGGACATGCGGACCTCGGGTCGGATTGCGGGGATATCCGCATTCCAGTCGATCAGCGCGCGGCCCGCAAGTCCCGCAACTGGCGATGGAACCACGCCGAGGCCGATTCCACCGGCTTGCCGGGACAGCGCACGTGGTAGGCGCGGCCGCTGGTGCTGCTGCGGCTCGCCGCGCGCTCGATGAACGACTCTGCGCTGCCCGCCGGATCGCGGCGGCGCAGGTAGTCGTACTTGCGGCCGAGATGGGTGCGGGCGCGGGCGCCGTCGTACCACTCGCCGTTGCGTTCGAACGAACACCCCGAGCGGCCGAGCGCGGCGATCAGACCCTCGATCTCGCGCTGCGACGTATCGGCATCGGCGGGTTTGGCCGCAGGCCTGGCGGGAGGCGCGGCCGCCTGCGCCGCGAGTGCGAGGACGCAGGCGCAGGCGCAGGCACCGACAAGCAGACGGCGCATCATGCCGACCGCTTCGTCAGCCAGTCGTGGATCGCCGCCGGCACTTCCTTCTGCGCGCGTCCCGAGACGTAGATGCCGATGTGGCCGCCGCGGAAGGAGATTTCGGAGTAGTCGGTGCTGCCGACCAGCCCCTTCATCGGCTTCGACGCCGACGGCGGCACCAGATGGTCCTGCTCGGCATAGATGTTGAGCACCGGCATGTCGACGAAGCCCAGGTCCACGTCGCGCTCGCCGATGACGATGCCGCCGTTCACGAAGCCGTTGCCCTGGTAGTACTGCTTGATGAACTGGCGGAAGGCTTCGCCGGCCTGGTCGGGCGAATCGAAGATCCACTTCTCCATGCGCAGGAAATCCTCCATCGCCTTCTTGTCGTCGAGGATGTCGACCATGCCCACGTACTTCTGCACGAACAGCCGGTAGGGCTTGAGCGTAAGGTAGCACAGGTTCATCAGGTCGGCCGGCACGTTGCCGAGGGTGTCGACGAACAGATCGATGTCGAGATCCTGGATCCAGTTCGACAGCATGTTGTCGTCGGTATGGAAGTCCACCGGCGTGACCATGGTGATCAGGTTGCGGACCTTGTCCGGGTGCAGCGAACTGTAGGTCAGCGAGAACGCGCCCCCCTGGCAGATGCCGAGCAGGTTGATGCGCTCCTGGCCCGAGGCTTCGCGGAGGTGGTCCACCGCACCGTCGATGAAGCGCTCGATGTAGTCCTCCAGCGTGAGGAAGCGATCGGAGCGATCGGTGTAGCCCCAGTCGATCAGGTACACGTCCTGGCCCAGCGCCAGCAGGTTCTTGACCAGCGAGCGGTCGTCCTGCAGGTCGACCATGTAAGGGCGGTTGACCAGCGCGTAGCAGATCAGCAGCGGCACCTTCGCGGTGGGGGCCTTCTCGCCGCGGAAGCGGTACAGCACGACCTTGCCGTCGCGCCAGACTTCTTCCCTGGCGGTCACGCCGTAATGCACGTCGTCCAGTTCGCGCAGCGTGGCGAGGCCCGCGCCGAGCTTCTGCTGCAGCTTGGCCGCTTCCTCGGCCAAGGTGTCGGGGGTCACGTCGAATGGCGTGGCGTACATGTCAGCGGGCCCTCTTCGCGGTCTTGGCGGCGGTCATCGGCTTGAGCGGTTCCGGCAGCGGAATCGAGGCGATCGCCGGCTTCGGCGCGCGCTTGGCGGCGGCGCGCATCGGCGCTTTCTTCACGGCAGGCGCCTTCTTCGCTGCTGGCGTGGCTTTGGCGGCCTTCGCCTTCGTTGCCGGCCGGGAGGCCGGCGTAGGACCTGGTGCGGGTTTCGCTGCCGGCTTGGCTGCCTGCTTCACTGCCGCGGACTTCTCCGCGATCTCGGCCTGGGCGGCGGCCGGCACGACGAGGGGCTTCGCGGGTGCCGGTTTCCCGGGGGCAGGCTTCGCCGCAGGCTGCTTCGACTGCGGCTGCGGCGCAGCGTTGCGCAGGCGGCGCACCTGGCGTTCGAGTTCGGCGATGCGGCGATGCGCGGCATCCACCTCGGTGCGCCCCGGCATGCCGAAGAGGTCGCAGAACTGCTCCACTTCGCGCTGGATGCCGGCACGGACCTTCATCTGCGCGTTCACCAGCTCGCCGTAGAGACGACGGAATTCCTGCGACAGCGCGACCTCGGCATACGCCTCCTCGGCCGCGTCGACCCACAGGTCGAACAGCGCACGCGCCGACTTGAGCTGGCGGCCGGGTTCGCTGCGTTCGGCGAGCTTGCGCTCGAAGCGCACGAAGGCGTCCTGGCCGACGCCGAACATGGCCTGGTTGTACGCGTCGTTCTTTTCCTGCAGTTCCATCTGCGCGGCGGCCAGCGCCTGCAGGCGCTCCTGGTGTTCGCGGTTGAGCCCGAACGCCGGCATCCGCAGCAGGCCCAGCCCTTCCTGGCGCAGCCCGCCCATCATCATCCCGCCGAGCATCGCATTGAGCATCGGCGCGGCCTGCGCGTGCCACTGGTCGAAGCCCGCCTGGCCGCGACCGGCCATGCCCTCGAACAGCGCGGCGAACGGATTGCCGCCCTGCCCGCCCATGGCCTGCTTCCAGGCACTGGCGATATCGGCCGGGGAAGCGTCGCGGCCGGCGAACTGGCCGGCGACCTGCTGCATCATGCCCAGCCACTGCCGGGCCTGGGCGGAGAAGCGTTCGACCATGTCGGCGGCCTCGTCGCGACGGCCGACGCCGGCCATCTGGCTCCAGCTGTCGAAGGCGGCCCGCCAGGGGTCCTGCGGCGCTTGCGGCTGGCCCCCGAACGCGCGCATGGCGTCGCCGAAAGCGTTCATCCATTGCCGCGCCATCGCTTCGGCGTCGCCCGGCATCCCGAAACCCGCACCACCTGCAGTCCGCATCGCATCGCTCCAGATCAGGAGCGGCCATGATAGCAATCGTGGATGACGGGCTCCGTCACCGCCTCGGGGTCATCGACGGGCACTCACCACTTCGGGATGCGGAGGGTCTTGCTGATCATCAGCGAGCCGGACAGGGCGTACATCAGGACCATCGGATGCAGCACCCAGGGTCCGAGCCGGTGCGCGCCGAACCAGAAGTTGCCGCCGATGCGGCCGGCGTCGGCGGCGATGACCAGCACCACCACCAGCGCCAGACTGGTGGGGATCGGCGTGCCCTCGAAGTGCTTGACCTTGTCGCCGTCGCCGGACAGCTGCTCGGCGGTGACGTTGAAGCGCGCCAGGCGGCTGACGCCGCAGCAGACGAAGTAGCCCAGCACCAGCCAGTCCCAGCCGCCCTGCAGGCCGGCGGCGAATCCCAGCGTCGCCGGGGCCACGCCGAAGGAGATCACGTCGGCCAGCGAGTCCAGCTCGCGCCCCAGCGTCGACGAGGACTGGCGCCAGCGCGCGACGCGGCCGTCCAGCGCATCGAAGACGAAGGCCAGCGGCACCAGCGCGCAGCCCAGCAGCAACAGACGGATATCCTGCGAGGTGGCGTACAGCATCGACAGGAACACCGCGCTCACGCCGCAGAAGGCGTTGGCCAGGGTCAGCCAATCGGCCAGATGGAAGTCGCGCAGCATGGAGAAGTGGCGTTGTTTCATCGGCGATCCTCGCCCGCAACCCGGGCCCTCGTGCGCTGATCGTACTCGCGACGGTTGCGCGCCGTCTGCAGCAGCACTCAGGGCAGCGCCAGGTGCTCCGCCGTCAGCGGCTTGCCGGCACGCGGCACGGCGTCGATCACCGCGCCGCCGGGCATCGGCTTGCCCTGTTCCAGCGCGTCGAGCGTGCGGTCCAGCGCGCGGTAGACGTAGGGCAGCATCGGCAGATAGCGCGCGCCGTAGTCGGGCAGGCCGAGGAAGGCGTCGAAATGCTGCGCGTGGCGCACCTGCCAGAAGCGCACGTCGCGGCCGGCGGCGCGGGCCTTCGCCACGTACGGCGCACTGGTGAAGGCCATCGGGATCAGACCGTCGTCGGCACCGTGGATCACGGTCACCGGCAAGCCCTTGCGCGGCAGGCCGGCGCGGGTCCCGGCGACGCCGCGGCGCACGCGCTCGGCTTCCGTCGAGGTGCCGCCCCAGAGTCCGCGCAGGCACTGCAGCCGCGACAACGAGGGATCGATGCGCACCCCGTCGTCGACGATGCCCACACCGGCACCCGGCGGGATGCCGCTGGCGTCGCTCCACCAGGCCGCGCGTTCCTGGGCCGTGGCGATGCGGCGCGTGCCGTCGGGATTCTGCGTGGACCAGGCATGGCCGCAGGGGTGCTCGCCGACGCCGAATCGGCCGTAAGCCGAGGCATAGGTCACCGCGACCGCGCGCCAAAGATCGAAGCCGACGCTGAGCGCACCGGCGCGCAGCGCGTCCTCGGTCCAGCCGGAGGCACGCATCCGCGCGAGCGCGTCGCGGGCCTGCGCATCCGCGTCGCTGCCATCGACCAACCCCGCCTCGCGCAGCGCACGGCAGCGTTCGGTCCACTGCCCCCGCGCCTGCGCCTGCAGCGGCGGCTGCGGCAGGTCGTCCATCGCGAGCAATGCGCAGGGCATCAGCAGCATGGCCTCGGTCGTGTAGTCGTACAGCGCGCGGCTGCCAGCGCCATCCACCAACACGCTGGGCTCGCCCGCGACCACCGCATCCAGCCAGTCGCCGTCCTGCTCGGCCGCGCGCAGCACCGCGCCACCGCCGTTGGAGATGCCGACCGCGATCACCCGGGTGTTGGCGAAGGTGAACGGCGCCTCGGCCGGAAAGGCTTCGTCGAGCGCGGCCAGCGCGAACTCGGCGGCCTGGCGTACATGGCGGCCCCAGTCGGCCTCGGGGTTGTCCTGCGAGTGCGCGTGCTTGAACGCAACGCCAGTCGCACCGTCCGGCACATCCGGCGCGAACGCCAGCGCATCGGTGCCGAGCGCCGCGACACTGCCGTCGGCCTGCACGCCGGTGCGCGCATCGAGATCGACGTAATCGGTGCCGGTGCCCTTGTCGGTGTAGGCCACGGCGCAGCCCTTCGGCAGGCCCCAGGCGCCGGCGACCGCGATCGCGCCGTAGACGCCGCGCGATCCCGACGAGGGCGCGACCAGCACGCAGCGACGTCTGCGATCGAAGCCGTCCGGCACCTGCACCAGCACGCGATGCGGCTGGCGCGCGCCGGGCACGGTGGCCAGCGCGGAGAACTCGCGACCGGGCACGGTCGCGACACTGCCGTAGACCTCGCCGTAACCGCCGCCCGGGGCGAGATCGGCGATGCCGCGCCAGTTGCTCCAGATCGCGCGCCGGCGCAGTTCGGCCGGCGTCGGTGCGGCAGTGTCGGCGAAGGCCGGCGGCGCAAGTGTGCGAAGGCCGGCCAGGCCCAGGCCGGCGCTCAGCAGGTCGTCGCCATCGCGATGCGAGGTGGTGCGCTGGGCGCGGAAGGCGGAGGCGTCGCGTTCGGTCATCGAGGGCGTGGCGGACTTCGAGGGCGTGACGGGCGCGGACGCGCAGGCGGCCAGGCCCAGCGCAAGCGCGAGGACGATGACCGGGCGAAGTGCGGACGGACGGACGGCGGAGCGGGCGATGGGCATCATGACCGATCAACCTACCAGTGCAGCGCAGCGGCGATATCGTACTTTGGTACCAGATCGCGGCCGTCATCGCCCCGTCCGGCCCTGCTAGGCTTGCGGGCACCCTGCCCGCCTGCGCATGCCGATGCCCCTGCTGCTGATCGCCGACGACCATCCGCTGTTCCGGGCCGCGTTGCGCGGCGCGGCGGTCGAGGCGGCGGACGACGTGCAGACCTGCGAAGCGGCCTCGCTGGACGAAGTGCTGGCGACGCTGGACGCGCGACCGGACGTGGACCTGGTGCTGCTCGACCTGCACATGCCCGGCAACCACGGCCTGGCGGGTCTCGCCGCGATCCGCGCGCAATATCCGGCGGTGGCGGTGGCGCTGGTGTCGGCGAACGAGGACCCGCAGATCATCCGCCGCGCGCTGGACCATGGCGCTGCCGGCTACATCCCCAAGAGCGCCGGGCTGGACGAACTGCGCGACGCCATCCGCAGCGTGCTCGCCTGCGAGGAATGGCTGCCGCCCGCACTGCGCCCCGCCGTCGCCCGCGCCCGCTCCACGCCGGACGACGCCGACCTCGCCGCACGCCTCGCCAGCCTGACGCCGCAGCAGTTCCGCGTGCTGGCCCTGGTCGCCGAGGGCCTGCTCAACAAGCAGATCGCCGACCGCCTCGACGTTCAGGAACGCACGGTCAAGGCCCACCTGAGCGCGATCTTCGAGAAGCTCGGCGCGCGCAACCGGACCCAGGCCAGCGTGATCCTGCGCGGCTTGGAGATCAGCGACCCGGCGCGGCAGGTGGCTGCGGACGGACCATCTCGCACTGACTGAACGACATCGCGCCATTCCCGAGGAGATTCGAATGCGATCGACCGCCCTGCTGCTGACCCTGATCCTGAGCTGCAATCTCGCGATGGCCGTCGAACCCGCGCATCGTCCGAACACGATCACGGTGACCGGCAAGGGCGAAGTCCAGGTCGAACCCGACCTGGCGGTCATGACCGTGGCCGTGGACACCTTCGATCGCGATCTCGACGCCGCCAGGCGCCAGAACGACGAACGCGTCGAGAAGATCCTCGTACTTGCCCGGCAGTTCTCGATCCCCTCACGCGACGTGCGGACCGCCCGGATGACCATGGAAACCCTGCGCGAGACGAGCAAGCGCGATGAGCAGTACGACGATCTGCGCCACGCCAACCCCATACGTGGCTATCTGATCTCGAAGCGCCTGACCCTGCGACTCACCGACCTCGGCCAGTTCGACGCGTTCTACCTTCAACTGCTCAGGACGGGCGTCAGCGAGATCGCCTACGTCGATTTCGAAACGTCAAGGCATCGCGAACATCGCGATGCCGCCAGGACCCTCGCCATGAAGGCCGCGCGCGAAAAGGCCGAGGCCATGGCCGCCGCCCTTGGACAGCAGATAGGCAGAGCCGTGGAGATCCGGGAGGAGCAAGGAGGACATGCGTTTTCGGCCATGAATTCGACGACCCGGGCCACCGGCAACGGCTCGGTGTCCAGTCTGTCCGGCGCAGGACAGATCGGCATCGATGCCTCCGCCATGGTCGTGTTCGAACTGCGCTGACGCCGCACGTCCCCGATGGCACGCGATCGTCTCGAACGCCTGCTGCCCTGGCTGCTGACCGCGCTGCCGGTGCTTGGCCTCGGCGGCTATGTCGCGTGGCGCACGAGCGAATATCGCGGCGCGCAGGCGGCGCAGGCGGTGAAGCCCGCCGCGCGTCACGTGGCGCGCGCGCCGTCGCATCCGGCACCGTTGCTTGGCGCGCGCGTGGTCGAAACCGCGCATTACGCGATCACCAGCACCGCCGACGACGAGCAGACCCGGCGCGTCGGCGACGCCGTGGAAGCGCTGCATGCCGCGTACCTGGCCTGGTTTCCCGACGTGACGGCGCGCGCCGCAGGTGCGCCGAAACTCCGCCTCACGCTGTACGCGCACAGGGGCGAGTTCCGCGCGAACAACCGCAGCAGCCCATGGGCGGAGGCCTACTACCTTGCGCCGGTGTCCTATGCCTACTACGCGAAAGACGGCCCGAACCCGTACCACTGGATGCTGCACGAGGCCACGCACCAGCTGAACGAGGAAGTCGCGCGCTTCCCGAAGACGAGATGGGTCGAGGAAGGTCTCGGCACCTACTTCGGCGCCAGCCGCATCGTGGACGGCCGGTTGCGGCCCGGTGCGATCGATGGCGATGCCTATCCGATCTGGTGGCTGGACCGGACGGAACTGACCGGCGACCTCGACGCCGACATCGGTGCCGGGCGCTGGATCCCGATCCGCGCGCTGATCACCGGCCGAGATGCGCCGAGCATCCACAGCAACGTCAACCGCTACTACGTCCAGTACTGGAGCCTCACCCACTTCCTGTTCCACGGCGACGGCGGACGCCATGCCGATGCCTATCGCCGGCTCATCGCCGAAGGCGGCACGCTGAAGCATTTCGAGCGCCTGATCGGCCCGGCCGACCGCGTCGAACGCGACTGGTACCGCTACTTGCAGGCGCGCATCGCGGAATCGGCATCACGGAACTGAAGACATGCAGGTCCGTCCACTTCCGTACGGGGACTCGCGCGGACACAATCCGGCGTCCCCGGCATGGAACTCCGACACGATGCGCCTCCACCCGATATCGGCCTTGCTCACCGCAACGCTCCTGACCCTGTTCGCCACCTCCGCTCCCTCCTTGCCCGTGCATGCAGCAAAGCCCGCCAGGACGCAGGCATCGCCGCAGGAAGCGAACGCCCGCGCGCTGTTCGAACAATTCGTGCAACTGGGCGAGGCCTTCGACCCCGCGCTCGCCGACCTGTACGCCGACACCGCGAAGATCAGCAACCGCCGCGTCTTCCCCGACGGCACCTCGCGCGAAATGGCCATGCCCGCGCCCAGCTACAAGACCCTGCTCCGCCAGGTGATGCCGGTGGCGAAGGAACAGAACGATGTCAGCCGCTACAGCGACGTGCGCTACGCCGTCGAAGGCGAGAACGTGCGCATCGACGCCACGCGCCATTCGGTGATGAAGGACTACTCGGCGCCGCACACGCTGCTGGTCGGCCCCGACACCGACGGCACCTGGCGCGTGCTGGAAGAGTCGGGCGAATCGCGGCCCTGAGTCTCAGCCAGCCGCGCTTTTCGTATGAAATGTCTGACGCGCCCGAGACATTCGCAACCCCGCGTTGCTCCTGACCTTGATCTGCCGGGGCCCCTGGTTGCGACGGGATTCGCGGATCAGGCCCGCAGGGCGCGCGGCAGGACGCCGCGCGTTTTTCGACAAGACATGGACGTCTTGTCGAAAAACCCCGCGAAACCCGTGGACCCGGCGCGCAGCGACGGGCGCAACCGACGGGGTGTGCTTTCTTTTGGTTACCTTTTCTTTGCACAAGCAAAGAAAAGTAACTCGCTCGCGACAGCGAGCGAAACACCAGGCTGCGCGGAAAGTCCTTCTGTCGTCTTCGCCATTCCGTGACGAAAAACAGGCCCTTCGCTGCGCTCGGGATGACAGATCCGCATCACCACATCCGCACGCTCAGATCCGCGAATAATTCCACGACACCATCCGCCCGTCGCGATACGGCATCACGCCGTGGAACGCGCGCGGGTCGTCGTCGAACACCAGCGGCAGGAAATGCCGGTCGCCGTCCCACAGCGGCAGGTCGTGGATGCGATCGACCGGCACCCACTCCAGCGTGCCTTCGGGGTTGCTGTCGTACGGCGTACCGCTGAACCGGGTGACGATGAAGACGAACCCCAGCCAGTCCTCGCCGTGCTTGCCGAAGCCCGGCCAGCTGATCGTGCCGCGCAGCGCCAGTTCGTCGCACTCGATGCCGGCTTCCTCGCGGATCTCGCGGCGCATGCCGGCGACCACATCCTCGTCCGGCTCGATCTTGCCGCCCAGGCCGTTGTACTTGCCCAGATGCTGGTCGCCCGGCCGGGCATTGCGATGGATCAGCAGCACCTGCGAACGATCCGGCGACAGCACGTAACCCAGGGTGGCGACGATCGGCGTGTAGGGCATGGGGCGGCATCCGGTACGGGACCGGCATTGTAACGGCGCGTCCCTCCGCTACAGCGAACGCGCCGCCAGCAGCCGCCTCAGCATCGAACGCAGCGCCAGCGCCTTCACCGGCTTGGGCAGCAAGCCAAGACCGTGCTCCAACGCAACCCGGCGCACCTCGCCGCTGTCGTCGGCGCTGAGGATCAGGCATGGGCAGGCACCGAAGCGCGCAGCCAGGCGTGCGTGCAGGGCGACGCCGGTGTCGCCGTCGTCGAGGTGGTAGTCGAACAACCACAGATCGGCCGGCGCGTCCGCGAGCGCGGCTTCGGCGGACGCGCCATCGGCGACCGCGACCACGCGGTAGCGCCAGCCGGCGAGCACGGTGCGCAGCGCGGCCAGCGCCAGCGGATCGTTGTCGACGACCAGCGCGCGCAGGCCGGCATCGCCCTCGTGCGGCGTCGCGGCGGCGTCCGCATGCACGGGCGCGACGGCGTCGAGCGTCAGCGAGAACACGGTGCCGCGAGCCGGTCGGCTGCGCAGGCCCAGTGGCGCATCGAGCAGACGCGCGATGCGGTCGGCGATGGCCAGGCCCAGCCCGAGTCCCTGCCCGGGCGCACCGTCGCCGCGACGGAACTCCTCGAAGATCGCGCGCTGCTCGGCCTCGGGAATGCCCGGGCCGGTGTCGTGCACTTCGATGCGCAGCCGCGCGCCGTCGCGACGCACGCCCAGCAGCACGCCGCCCTGCGCGGTGTAGCGCACGGCGTTGGCGAGGAAGTTCTGCAGCACGCGGCGCAGCAGCTGCGGATCGGTGCGCACCCATGCACGGGTGGGACGGACGCGGAACGCCAGCCCGCGCTCCGCGGCCAATGCGCGGAATTCCGAGGCCAGCGGATCGAGTACCTCGGCCAGCGGAAACGCGCGCGGCTGCGGCACCAGGCCGCCGGCTTCCAGCCGCGACATGTCGAGCAGCCCGGCGAGCAGGTCGCCGGTGGAATCGAGCGCGCCACGGATCTGTCGCGCGGTGCCGCGACGTGCCTCGTCGGGCAGTTGCTCGGCCAGCGCATCGGTGAACAGCTGCGCCGCATGCAGCGGCTGCAGCAGGTCGTGGCCGATCGCGGCGAGGAAGCGGCTCTTGGCGTCGTTGGCGCGCTCGGCGTCTGCGCGCGCCTGGTCGAGCCGCGCGGTGCGGTCGGCGACGCGCTGCTCCAGGGTCTCGTTGCTGCGGATCAGCGCGGCCTCGGCCCGGCGGAACGCGGTGACGTCGGTGAACGTGGCGACGAAACCGCCGCCGGGCATCGGGTTGCCGCGGATCTCGATGACCATGCCCTCGCCCCCCACGCCGTCGGGGAACGAACGCTCGCTCACGTACGGCGTGCCGGCGCGCATGTGGCGCAGGCGCTTGCCGACTTCCTCCTCGATCGCATCGACGTTCCAGCCGTGGCGCAGGTTGTGGCGCACGAGGTCGGCGACCGGCACGCCCACGCGCAGCAGCGTGTCCGGATAGCCGAACAGTTCGGCGTAGCGCCGGTTCCACGCCACCAGGTGCAGGTCGCGATCGACGACGCTGATGCCCTGGCTCATGTTCTCCAGCGCCGCTTCGAGCAGGCGCTGGTTGAAGCGCAGGTCCTGCGAGGCTTCGCCGACGATCGCCGCGACCGTATCGAGGTCGCGTCCGGCCTCGCGGCGCGCCGCATCCAGCAGCAGGCGCGCGGACGCGGCACCGAGCACGGCGGCGAGTTCGCGTTCCAGACGGGCTTCCTGCAGCACCGGCACGGCCGTATCGGCACGCGCGCCGGACAGCGCGGCGTCGACGACCTCGCGCGCCAGGAAACGGCGGCCCACGTCTCGCAGCAGCTCGAGCGACAGCCCGCGCGCACCGGCACGGCGCGGTCCCGCCTGCCACCACGCGCTGCCGCGGGTCGACGCGATCCAGGTCACGACCACGCCCGCGAACAGGCTCATCACGACCGCACGACCGAGCCGGCTCCAGCCGGTCAGCCCGAAAAAGGCATCCGGCGCGACCAGCGACCAGCCCCACGGCCCCGCATGCAACCAGTCGGCGCGCACGCCGCGTGCGTCGACCAGCACCGGCACCAGCAGCAGCCACATCCACAGCGCGACCGCCGCCGCGATGCCCAGCAGCACCGCGCGCGGCGGCGTCTGCGGCCGCCACAGCGCGAAGCCCAGCGCCGGGGCCAGCGAGGCCAGCGCCGAGAACGACAGCGCGCCGACATCCGCGAGCGCGTCGCTGCCGGCGATCAGGCGACTGTAGCCCCAGGCGAGCAGGACGATGGCGAGGATGCCGATGCGACGCTGCACCAGCACCGCGCCGCGCAGGTCGGCCGATGCGGGCGTCGCCGCGCGCGCACGCATCGGCGCCCACGGGCCGCGCAGCCACAGCGGCGTGAGCCAGTGGTTGCCGATCATCAGGCTCAGGGTGACGGTGCTGACGATCACCATGCCGGTGCCGGCGCTGAGTCCGCCGAGGAATCCGAGCAGCGCGAGTCCTTCATGCCCCTGCGACAGCGGCAGCGCCAGCACATACAGGTCCGACGGCACGCCCTGCCCGCCCAGCAGCGCATCGCCGGCGCGCGCCAATGGCAGGATCGGCAAGGCGATCAGCACCAGATACAGCGGGAACAGCCAGCGCGCGCGCAGCACGTCGCGCTCGTCGCGGCATTCCACCGCGCCGACGTGGAACTGGTGCGGCAGCGTGAACATCGCCAGCACGCCGAGCAGCACCAGCGGAGCGAAGCCCGAGAGGTCGGCCTGCGCAGCGGCTGGCGCCGGCATGCGCGCGACCTCGGTCGGCAGCGAGAACGCGAACAGGCCGATCGCCAGCATCGCGCCGAGCTTGAGCAGGGCTTCGAAAGCCATCGCGAGGATCAGGCCCCGATTGTGTTCGGCAGCGCTGGCGCTGCGCGTGCCGAACAGCATCGCGAACGCGGCCATCGCCAGGGCCACGTACAGCGCGCTGTCCTGCCACGCCGGCACCTGCGCGGGATCGTCTCGCACCAGCAGCGCGAAGCTCATCGCCACCGCCTTCAGCTGCAGCGCGATGTACGGCACGATGCCGAGCACGGCGACGAAGGTGACGCCGGCCGCGAGCCAGCCGTCCTGCCCCAGCCGGCTGGCGACGAAGTCCGCGATCGAGGTGCTGTTGCTCTCGCGCACCAGGCGCACCAGCCGCATCAGCAGGCCGATGCCGAAGACGTAGAGCAGGATCGTGCCGATGAAGGTCGGCGGCAGCGGCCAGCCCGAACGCGCGGCCTGCGTCACCGTGCCGAAGAAGGTCCATGAGGTGCAGTACACCGCCAGCGACAGCGTGTAGATCAGCGCCCAGCGTCGCGCGAAGGCCTGCGGCCGGCGTTCGCCGATCACGGCCACGGCGAACATCAGGCCCAGCCACGCCAGGCCGGCGACGATGACGCCGCCGACGCTCAGCATCGCGATGGCTTCCGCAGCGGGTTCACGTCATCCGGATGCATGTGGACAGGTCGGCCGAGGATAGCGCATGTCGCTGCAAGCAACGGAGTGGCAGAAGCGCGGAAAATCCCGTCATCCTCGCGCAAGCGAGGACCCATGCATGATCGCTGCTGAAACCTGGGTCCTCGCTTGCGCGAGGATGACGGTGTTTTTCAGCATCATACGCGGGCGACCTGCACCCGATCCGGCGAAGAAAAAATACCGCCCCCGCTTTCGCGGGGACGGTGCGCACGGAACGCAGGGGAGCGACGATCCGGAGAGAGACGTCGGTCGGAGGGGGGATCAGAAAGCGCGATCAGAAGTCGTAGCGCGCGGTCAGCGAGAACTGGCGCGGCGCGCCGTAGAACCCGGTGAGCACGCCCAGCGACGAGACCAGGTTGTAGCCGGTGGTCAGGTATTCCTTGTCGGTGAGGTTGCTGCCCTGCAGCGACAGGGTCCACGACGCGTTCGGCTTCCAGATCACGCCGGCGTTGAGCAGGCCGTAGCCGTCCTGGGTGATCGGCTGCGCGGTGGCGCCGGTCACCGGGTCGCGGACCACTTCGGTCGTCGCGACGACGTCGCTCTGGTAGCTGTAGCCGACACGCGCCGACAGGCTGCCCGCGCGACCCAGGGTGGTGCGGTATTCGACGTTCAGCGCGCCGGAGAACTCCGGTGCATTGGTGAACTCCTGCTGGTCGGCGATGTTCACGTTCTTGAAGATGTACTCGTCGAACTTCGCGTCCAGCCAGGCGAGGTTGCCGGTGATCGCCCAGTGCTTCGTCGGCAGCCACTGGTACTCGACTTCCAGACCGTTGACCGTGCCCTGGCCGGCGTTGGTGAAGTCGCCGAAGAAGGCGTCGTCGATGCCGTCGCCGTTGCTGTCGTAGGCGGTGAACACCGACAGCTGCATGTCCTTGTACTTGTTGTGGAAGGCCGACAGGTTGAGGAACAGGCGCTGGTCGAACAGCGACATCTTGGCGCCGACTTCCAGGCTGTCGACCTGCTCGTCGTCGAAAGGCTCGGCCGAACGCGGCACCGCCGTCGCCTGCGCACGGATGTTGTAACCGCCGGACTTGAAGCCGCGGCTGGCCAGGCCGTAGATCATGATGTCGTCGTTGACCTGGTAGTCCAGCGAGATCTTCGGCGAGGTGTTCTTGAAGTTGATGGTCTTGTCGAAGTTCGCGACCACGCTGATCGGACGGGTGAAGGTATCGTCGGCGTAGCCGCGGTTGAGCACGCGGGCGCGCTTGTCCTCGTCGGTGTAGCGCACGCCGACATCCAGCGCCAGGCGGTCGGTCAGGTCGAAGGTCCAGTCGGCGTAGACGGCGAAGCTCTCGGTGTCGACCTTGCCCTGGGTGTCGCCGAACAGCAGGTTGAAGAAGTTGTTCAGCACGCGGCCGCCGGCGGTGCCGTCGAAGCTGTAGAGGCCGATCACGCCGCGCGCGCGGCCGCCCTTGTCGTAGTTGACCTGGAATTCCTGCGATGTCTGCTCGTCGCTGTAGAACGCCTTCACGTCCGCGATCTTGTTCGGCAGCGTGTCGAAGTCGATGTTGGTCTCGGTATCCGACTCGCGGCGCGCGGCCACGTACTTGAAGGCCCAGCCTTCCAGCGCCGAACCCTCGGCCGGGCGCCAGTTGAACGTGGCCGACATGCCCTTCATCTCGGTGTCGTTGACGTTGGGCATGCCGTTGCGCACGTCGTAGCGGCCGTCGAGCGGCTGCACGCCGGGCGCGAAGCGGTTCGGCGCGAGCATGCGCGCGGCGCGCACGCCGGACTGGTCGTCCATCCAGTCGAGGGTGAACTGCGCGTCGAAGGTCTCGCCGGCATAGGCGCCGAGGTTGAAGCGGACCGCGTTGATTTCCTTGTCGCTGGCCGGCTGGCCGGTGTTGACGTTCTCGCCGAAGCCGTCGCGATTGAGGCTGGCCACGGCGACGCGCGCGCGCAGGCCGCTGTTCTCGCCGAAGATCGGGCCACCGAGCGCGGCCTTCACGTCGAGCTGGCTGTCGGTACCGACGGTGATCGAGGCGAAGCCCTCCAGCGTTTCCGGCAGCGGCTTGGACACGTACTTGATCGCACCACCGATCGTGTTCTTGCCGTACAGCGTGCCCTGCGGGCCACGCAGCACTTCGACGCGGCCGACATCGAACACGTCGAGCAGCGCGCCCTGCGGACGGGCGATGTAGACGTCGTCGAGGTAGATGCCCACGCCCGGGTCCACGCCCCACAGCGGATCGGACTGGCCGACGCCGCGGATGTAGGCGGTCACGGTGCTGCTGGAGCCACGTGCGGCGTAGATCGTCAGGTTCGGCACCTGCGCGTCGAGATCCCCAAGGTCCTCGATGTTGAGCCGGTCGAGGGTGTCGGGCGTGAATGCGGTCACCGCCACCGGCACGTCCTGCAGGGTTTCCTCGCGCTTGCGCGCCGTGACCTTGATGGTGTCCAGCGTGCCCCGCTCGGACGCCGGGGCATCGGTGGCGTCCTGGGCATGGCCCAGCGGCGCGAACAGGCCCAGGGCGATGGCCAGGCTCAGGCCGCTGTGGCGGATCGCGGCACGACGGAGGGCGGCGGGAGACAGGGTTTCGACGGTACGGGTGCGGCGCATGGATCGGTCCTCAACGGAAAGCCGCCGACGCTTGGCGGCCAGGGTGCGGCAAGCCTAGGCCGTCGGCACCGCGCCGGACACTTGTACCTTCGGACAATGGGCCATGCCGCCCGGCCTGCCGACACTGGCGCGGCCTCCTTCCGTCGCGCGGCGCACGCCCCATGTCCTTCCTCATCGTCCTCGCCGCCCTGTGCTTCCTGATGTTCGTGGCCTATCGCGGCTACAGCGTCATCCTGTTCGCGCCCATCGCGGCGCTCGGCGCGGTGCTCGCCACCGACCCGTCCCTGGTCGCGCCGATGTTCACCGGCCTGTTCATGGACAAGATGGTCGGCTTCCTGAAGCTGTATTTCCCGGTGTTCCTGCTCGGCGCGATCTTCGGCAAGCTCATCGAGGTCTCGGGCTTCTCCAAATCGATCGTGGCCGCTGCCATCAAGCTGTTCGGCGCGGATCGCGCGATGCTGTCGATCGTCGCGGTCTGCGCGGTGCTGACCTACGGCGGCGTGTCGCTGTTCGTGGTGGTGTTCGCGGTGTATCCGTTCGCGGCCGAACTCTTCCGCCAGAGCGACATCCCCAAGCGCCTGATCCCCGGCACCATCGCGCTGGGCGCCTTCACCTTCACCATGGACGCGCTGCCGGGCACGCCGCAGATCCAGAACATCATCCCGACCTCGTTCTTCGGCACCACCACCTGGGCGGCGCCATGGCTGGGTTCGATCGGCGCGGTCTTCATCCTCGTCGTCGGCTTCGGCTACCTGGAATGGCGGCGCCGCGTGGCCAGGCGCAACGGCGAAGGCTACGGCGACACGGCCACGCTGGTGAACGAACCCGCGCCGTTCGCCGAATCGCGCCTCGCGCACCCGCTGGTCGCGCTGCTGCCGCTGCTGCTGGTCGGCGTGGTCAACAAGCTGCTCACGCTATGGATTCCCGAGGTCTACGGCAGCAGCCACGAATTCGTGCCCGCCGTCATCGGCAAGGCCGCGCCGGTGGTGCAGGAGGTGTCGAAGGTCGCGGCGATCTGGGCCGTGCAGGGCGCGCTGCTGGTCGGCATCCTCAGCGTGCTGGTGCTGGCCTGGAAGCCGGTCGCCGCGAGCTTCTCGGAAGGCGCGAAGACCGCGGTCGGCGGCGCGATGCTGGCGGCGATGAACACCGCCTCGGAATACGGCTTCGGCGCGGTGATCGCGGCCCTGCCCGGCTTCCTCGTCGTCGCCAACGCGCTGGGTTCGATCCCGAACCCGCTGGTCAACGAAGCGATCACGGTGACCTCGCTGGCCGGCATCACCGGCTCGGCCTCGGGCGGCATGAGCATCGCGCTCGCGGCGATGGCCGACACCTTCATCGCGAATGCCAACGCCGCCGGCATCCCCATGGACGTGCTGCACCGCGTGGCCTCGATGGCCTCCGGCGGCATGGACACCCTGCCGCACAACGGTGCGGTGATCACCCTGCTCGCCGTGACCGGCCTGACCCATCGCCAGGCCTACAAGGACATCTTCGCGATCACCCTGATCAAGACCGCCGCGGTGTTCGTGATCATCGGCGCGTACTACGCGACCGGGCTGGTGTGAGGTCCGAGCAATGGTTGTTGTAGGAGGGCCTTCAGGCCCGAGCTCTTGATCTTCGAAATCGAAAAAAGCTCGGGCCTGAAGGCCCTCCTACAAAGCCCCTCCGGCAGGGCCATGCGTAGTCGATCGCCGCCATCCCGCATAATTTCCACGCCTTCCCCCACTTCCCGGACACCCACCCATGGCCGACCGCTTCCTCGCCCCGCGCACCGCCCTCGTCACCGGCAGCACCTCCGGCATCGGCCTGGCCATCGCCTGCGGGCTGGCCTCCGCCGGTGCGAAGGTCGCGATCAACGGCCTGGGCACGCCCGAGCAGATCGAGGCCGCGCTGCAGGCGGTACGCGATGCCGGCGCCGCCGAGGTCCGTCATTTCGCCGCCGACCTGCGCGATCCGGACCAGATCGAAGCGATGATGATGGCGATCGAGGCCTGGTCGCCGCTCGACATCCTCGTCAACAACGCCGGCATCCAGCATGCGGTGCCGCTGGCCGAGATGCCGACGCAGAAATGGAACGACATCCTCGCGATCAACCTCAGCGCCGCCTTCCACACGATGCGCATTGCGATGCCCGGCATGGCCGTGCGCGGCTACGGCCGGGTGGTCAACATCGCCTCGGTGCACGGCCTCGTGGCCTCGGTGAACAAGGCACCCTACGTGGCCAGCAAGTTCGGCATCGTCGGCCTGAGCAAGGTCGCCGCGCTGGAATACGCCGCATCCGGCAGCCGCGACAGCGGTGGCATCACCGTCAACTGCATCTGCCCGGGCTGGGTCGAGACCGCGCTGATCGAGCCGCAGATCGAGGCCCGCCGCAATGGCGGTTCGCGCGACGACGGCGTGCGCGCGCTGGTCGCCGAGAAGCAGCCCAGCCAGCGCATGTCGCTGCCCGAGGACATCGCCTCGCTCACGCTGTGGCTGTGCCGCCGCGAAGCGCACAACGTCACCGGCGCCTCGTTCCCGATCGACGGCGGCTGGACGGCGCAGTAGGCCGCTGCGGACTGCAGGGATGCCGCGCTACCGCCTCGCCATGTTCGATTTCGACGGCACGCTGGCCGATTCCGTCGACTGGTTCGCCGCGACCCTGCGCGAGATCACACCGCGCTACCGGCTGACGCCGCTCGACGATGCGCAACTGCAGGCGCTGCGCGGACTCGACGCGGGCACGATCATGAAACGCCTGGGCCTGCCCTGGTGGAAGCTGCCGCTGGTCACGCGCGAGATGCGCCGACGCATGCGCGGGGACATCGCCGGCATCGTGCCGTTCGACGGCATCGACACCGTGCTGTCGTCGCTGAAGGCGCAGGGCGTCGCCATCGCGATCGTGACCTCGAACAGCCCGGCCAACGTGCGCGCCGTGCTCGGGGAGCGGACCATGGGGCACGTCGACGCGCTGGAAGGCGACATCCCGATCCTCGGCAAGAAGGCGCGATTGCGGAAGATGCTGAAGCGCTTCGATTGCGCGCCGCACGATGCCGTCTACGTCGGCGACGAAATCCGCGACGCCCAGGCTGCGGCGGCACTGGGCATCGACTTCATCGGCGTCGGCTGGGGCTACGCCCGGCCCGACGCGCTGCAGCCCCATGCGAGCCATGAAGTGTGCGCGGATTCACAGAGTCTCCTGGAGGCGATTGTCACTCGATAGACGCAATCGGCCGATTGTCGCAGGGACATTTCAGGACCGTGTTTTTCGTCACGAATCCAGATCGAACAGGCGCCACGCTGCGACTTGAATCCGGGGTATGGTGCGCGTGTTCCGCCCGCATTCAGGGCGCATCGCCGGAGTTCGCATGCCCCGCCCCACCGCCCCCCGCCCCGTCCAGTCTCGACCCGCTCCCCGGCCCGTCCCCGCAGCCGATCGCAAGGCGATGCTCGATGTGATCGCGCGCCGGCACGGCATCCAGGGTCCGATCCGTTTCGATGCACGCCCACCCCGGCTGGAGCGCCCGCTGGTCACCGGCACCGCCGGAAAGCCGGCGCCATCCACCGCGAACAATTCGCAGGCCGAACTGACCACCCTGCCGCGCCCGCCTTTCGCGGTGCGCGTGCTCAACCACCTCACCTTCGGCGCGACCACCGCATCGATCGCCGAGTTCAACGCGCTCGGCGCCAACGACACCGCGCGGCTCACGGCCTTCGTGAACCAGCAGCTCAACCCGGCGGCGATCGACGACAGCGCCTTCGAGGCGCGCCTGACCAATGCCGGCTACACCACTCTGGGCAAGTCGCTGACCCAGCTGTGGAGCGATCACGTGCTCAACGACCCGGTGTACGACGTGCGCATGCGTCCGGCCTGGGAAGTCCAGCGTTCGGCGCTGGCGCGCGCGGTGCATTCGCGGCGCCAGTTGCAGGAGGTGGTGGTCGGGTTCTGGCAGAACCATTTCAACGTCACGCTGACCGACTTCTCCGCGGCACCGGTGTACGTGCACTACAACCGCGACGTGATCCGCGCCAACGCGCTGGGCAACTTCCGCACGATGCTCGAAGCCGTCGCGCAGAGCACGGCGATGCTGTACTACCTCGACAACGAATCGAACACCCGCGCCGGTCCGAACGAGAACTTCGCGCGCGAGCTGCTGGAACTGCACACCTTCGGCGCCGAGAACTACCTCGGTTTCATGGATCCCTTCCAGGTACCGCCCTGCCCCGAGGATCCCTCGTTCCCGATCGGCTACACCGACGTCGACGTGTACGAGACCGCCTCCGCGTTCACCGGCTGGTCGGTGAAGGACGGCCACTGGCAGTACCCGAACGAGAACGACGGCACCTTCGTCTACCGCCAGGCCTGGCACGATGCCGGCCCGAAGTTCGTGCTCGGCAAGTTCCTCAACCCCGAACAGCCGGCGATGAAGGACGGCCGCGACATCCTCGACCGTCTCGCGCAGCACCCGCGCGTCGCGAAGTACATCTGCAGGAAGCTGATCCGCCGCTTCGTCAGCGATACGCCTCCCCAGGCGCTGGTCGACAGCGCGGCGACGGTGTTCCGCGCCAACTGGCAGCAACCCGACCAGATCGCGCGGACGCTGCGCCACATCCTGCTGTCCGATGCCTTCATCCACAGCTGGGGCATGAAGAACCGGCGCCCGTTCGAACTCGTGGCCGCGGCACTGCGCGCCACCGGCTCGGACTGGACGCCGAGGGTCGCCGACAGCAAGAGCGACGAGGTGTTCTGGCGCATGGGCTTCACCGGCCATTCACCCTACGAATGGCCCGCGCCGAACGGTTACCCCGACAATGGCCTCGCCTGGTCGGGTTCGAACAGCTACGCGATGGCCTGGAAGCTGCTCAACTGGATCAGCGAAACCAGCGACAACACCATCCCGATGGCACCGATCCTGGCCATCACGCGCAGCGGCGTGAGCAACTGGACGGCGAACAACCTGGTGGATTTCTGGTGCCAGCGCATCCTCGGCCACCTGCCGACCGCGGCACGGCGGCAGACCCTGGTCGGCTTCATGGCCCAGAACGGCGACCCGGCGACCTACGTCATCACCGACACCGACGCCTGGGCCGCCAGCGACCCGAAGCGGCACTACAACCAGCAGCGCCTGCGCAGCCTGGTCGCGCTGATCCTGATGTCTCCCGAATTCATGAGTCGCTGACATGACCGATCTCCACATCGACCGCCGCGAATTCCTCAAGGGCGCCTGTGCGACCGCGGCCATCGGCGCCGCGGGTCCGAGCCTGCTGTTCTCCCGCGAGGCACAGGCCGCACTCAACAGCTACGACACCGTCGTCGTGGTCTTCCTGCGCGGCGGCATGGACGGCCTGAACCTGGTGCCGCCGATCGCCGGCAACGACCGCGGCTTCTACGAGGAAGCGCGGCCGTCGCTCAACATCGCCGCCTCCGGCGCCTATGGCGCGCTGCCGCTGACCCTGGCCAACGGCAGCGCCACCGGCTTCGGCCTGCATCCGTCGGCCACCGGCCTGAAGGACCTGTGGGACGCAGGCAAGCTCGCCGTCGTGCACAGCTGCGGCATGCCCACCGTGGTCACGCGCAGCCACTTCGACGCCCAGCTCTACCTCGACCTGGGCACGCCCGGGCAGCAGGGCGGCGGCACCGGCTGGCTGACCCGTGCCTGGAACACCCAGCCGGGCATCGTCGGCGCGCCGGTGATGCCGCTGGCTGCAGTCGCGAGCCGCCAGCCGGCCAACCTGCTCGGCTCGACGCAGTCGTTGTCCATGCCCAGCCCGAACGACTTTTCGCTCAATTCCGGCGCCTACCAGTGGCAGCAGTACCGCAGCGGCCTGCCTGCCGGCACCAAGGGCGTGAACGAGACCATGGCCAGCCTGTGGGCCGGCCAGACCGGGCTGGAGCGCGCCGGCCAGCGCGCCGATGCCGCCCTGCGCGTGATCGGCGCCCAGGCCTACACCTCCACCCTGCCCGCGAACTGGCCGACCAGCACCTTCGCCCGCCAGCTGTGGACGGTCGCGCAGTCGATCCGCTTCAACCTCGGCCTGCGCTACGCAACGCTCGATGTCGGCGGCTGGGACACCCACGATGGCCAGGGCACGGCCGGCAGCGGCTATCACTTCTTCCAGAACAAGATCGCCGAGCTGTCGCAGGCGCTGACCGCGTTCTACAACGAGATGAACGCCGGCGGCGAAGCGCCGCGCGTGACCGTGATCGTGCAGTCCGAATTCGGCCGCCGCGTGCGCCAGAACGGCAGCGGCGGCACCGACCATGGCTACGGCAATCCGCTGCTGGTGCTGGGCGGCCCGGTCAACGGCCGCCGCTTCTACGGCCAGTGGCTCGGCCTCGACCCGCAGACGCTGTCGCCCTACTTCGGCGACATCCCGGTGACCACCGATTACCGTCGCGTGTTCTCCGAACTGCTGATCCGGCGCATGGGCAACAACCGCCTCGGCGACGTGTTCCCCGGCTACACCGGCTACACACCGCTCGGCCTGTTCCAGGGCACCGACCTCGCGCCGCAATACGCCGCCATGGCGGATGTCGCCGATGTCGCGCGCCTGCCGGCGAACCCGCAGCCGGCCTACGGCGAATCGCTGCGCGCGACCCGCGCCCGCCAGCGCGACGAGGAACACTGGTTCCGCAGGCTGCTCGCGGCACTGGGGATGACCTGATCTGCCCCTTTTCGCACTGAAACCGCTCGCCCCCTTTGCAAAAGGGGGCCGGCGCGCGCAGCGCGGCGGGGGGATTTGCCGAGCGCAAGGATCGAAGACCGATGCGTCGACGATAGAGGACAAGCCCCCAAATCCCCCGCGACCGCTTCGCGGTCGCCGCCCCCTTTTTCAAAGGGGGCCTGAACCAAGAAGTCGCGACTCGCGTCGCCCCTACAAGAGACCAACGCGGGAGGCATGTCACCGCCGCCAGCCGATCCCCACCGTCACGCTGCGTCCTGAGCCCGGCTCGAAATAGCGCCCGTTCGCCTCGTTGACGATCACCGAACCGACGGCACGTCGATCGAACAGGTTGTCGACGCGCAGGAACGTGCGCCAGCCGTCGGCGAAGCTGCTGCTCACGCGCCAGGCGAAACGCGCATGGCCGGGCGCATCGTCGGTATTGCGATCATCCACGGCGATCCGGCCGACCGCGCGCGCTTCCAGCGCCGTCGACCAGCGCCCTTCGGCTGCGCGCCAGGCCAATTCGGCGAACAGGTCGGTACGCGGGATGCCGGGCATGCGGTTGCCGGCGGACACCGTGCGCGTTTCGTTCTGCACCACGAACGAGAAATCGTCCTCGAAGCGCGCGTCGACCCAACTCGCGGCGAGCGTGGCGGTCCAGCCTGCACCGATCGGCACCCACGCGCCGAGTTCGATGCCTTCGCGCCGCGTCGCACCCGCGTTCGCGAAACTGGCGCGACCGCCGCGGTTGAGCGCCGGCACGATCTCGTCGCGGGTATCGATACGATAAGCCGCGACGCTGAATTCGCCGCGCTCGCCGCGCCAGCGCCAGCCGGCCTCGATGCTGCGTGCCCGCGACCCATCGAGATCGCGGTTGAGTCCGGCGCTGCCGTCCGCGCGGTAGGCCAGTTCGTTGAGGGTCGGCGTTTCCGCGTGTTCGCCGACATGCGCATACAGCGTGCCGGGCGTCGAATACGCCCATTCGACGCCCAGCGACCAGGCCAGGCGCGCATCGCGTCGCGACCCGCTGTCGTCGCCGTTGGCCAGGAAGCGGTCGCGGCTGTCGATGCGCTGCCAGGCGCCGCGCACGCCGCCCAGCAGCTCGACGCCCTGTCCCAGGTCGGTCGAGCCGACCACGGCGGCATCGAGGCTGTCGACGCGGTTGCGTTCGTCGCGACGCAGGCGGCCGCGCACGCCGACCTGCGTGCCGACGAAGTTCTCGTAGCCACGCCGCGCCTCGTCCAGGCGCGCGGCTTCCAGGGCGAACTCCAGCCGTCCGCGCGCACCGCGCATTGCGTGGTGCCATTCGACGCCGTCGGACACGCGCGCCAGATCGATCACGCCACCGGCGCTGCCCGGCGCCGACTGCGCGGCCGCCGGCAGCGCGAGGAACTGTTCGACGCGCCGCTCGCTGCGGTACGCCGACACGCCCATCGTGCCGCGCGATGCCAGCGTGCGCGTCCACGACGCGCCGAACTGCCGGTCGTCGACGGTCTTGCGCGTATCGAAACGCCGCGCCACCGGATCGGTCCTCTCCGGATCGTCCGCGAACGCAGCGGCGGTGAGTCCCAGCGGGTCCTCCGACAGCGGCTGGTGCAGACCGTTGAACACCAGGCGCAGTCGATCGCGCTCGCCCAGTTGCCATTCGGCCAGCGCATTGGCGTGATGCCGACGCGCCGCGCTCTGCGGGCGCAGGCCATCGGTCGCGAAACTGCCGGCCTGCGCGCGCCAGCGCAGGCGCAGGTCGCGGCTGCGCCCATCGACCTGCAGGTTCGCGCGCCGCCCGCCGTCGTCGCTGCCCCACAGGTCGATGTCGACCGCATCGTCGAGCGGCGCTTCGCTCGATCCGATGATCACGCCACCCGGCGCACTGCCGTGGCGCAAGGCCAGCGGCCCGCGCAGCACCTCGATGCGATCGAGCGAGGACAGCGGAAAGCTCGCGGCCTGCCCCTGCCCGTCGGCACCGCTGGACGGGATGCCGTCCACGATCAGGCGCACCCCGCGGATGCCGAAGGTCGAACGCGCACCGAAGCCGCGCGTCTGGATCTGCAGGTCCTGCGCATAATTGTTGCGATCCAGCGCGGTGAACCCCGGCACGCGCTGCAGCGCCTCGGACAGGTTCACCTGGCGCTGTGCCTCGCGCAGGGTGTCGGCGCCGATGCGCGCGACCGCCCCCGGCACCGGCGGCAGCGGGCGCGGCCGGCCGATCACTTCGATGCGATCGAGTTCCGTCGCATCGTCCCTGTCCTGCGCGTGCGCCTGCACGTGAACGAACGGCAGGCAGCACGCGCAGGCCAGGGACAGTGCAATCGGCGGGAAGGACGTCATGCAGCGGATTCTCACACAGTGCCGCAGCCTTGTCCGTTCCCCTGCCGCGCAAGGAAACGGCAGGCCTTCGTCCCGCGACACGCAAAGAAAAAGCGGGCTTTCGCCCGCTTTTTCGCATCCCGTGGAAAGGTCCGGTTGCGCTTACGCGCCTTCGCCTTCCTCGACGGCCTTCATCGACAGGCGGATGCGGCCCTGCTTGTCGACTTCCAGCACCTTGACCTTGACGATGTCGCCTTCCTTGAGCACATCGCTGACCTTCTCGACGCGATCGTTGGAAATCTGCGACACGTGGACCAGACCGTCCTTGCCGGGGGAGATGGTGACGAACGCACCGAAATCCATCAGCTTGGCGACCTTGCCCTCGTAGATGCGGCCCGGTTCGACATCGGAGGTGATCTGTTCGATGCGCGACTTCGCGGCCTGGCCGGCGGCGGCGCTGACCGACGCGATGGTGATCGTGCCGTCGTCCTGGATGTCGATCTGGGTGCCGGTTTCCTTGGTGATCGCCTGGATCACCGAACCGCCCTTGCCGATCACTTCGCGGATCTTGTCGGGGTGGATCTTGATGGTGATCAGGCGCGGCGCGAACTCGGACAGTTCGGCGCGCGGCGCGGTCAGGGCATGCGCCATTTCGCCGAGGATGTGCAGACGACCCTGCTTGGCCTGGGCCAGCGCGGTCTTCATGATCTCTTCGGTGATGCCCTGGATCTTGATGTCCATCTGCAGGGCGGAAATGCCCTTGTCGGTGCCGGCGACCTTGAAATCCATGTCGCCGAGGTGGTCTTCGTCACCGAGGATGTCGGACAGCACGACGAAGTCGTCGCCTTCCTTCACCAGGCCCATCGCGATGCCCGCGACCGGCGCCTTGATCGGCACGCCGGCATCCATCAGCGCCAGCGAGCTGCCGCAGACCGAGGCCATCGAGGACGAACCGTTCGACTCGGTGATTTCCGAGACGACGCGGATGGTGTACGGGAAGGCTTCCATGGTCGGCATGACGGCGAGCACGCCGCGCTTGGCGAGGCGGCCGTGGCCGATTTCGCGGCGCTTCGGACCCATCATGCGGCCGGCTTCGCCGACCGAGTACGGCGGGAAGTTGTAGTGGAACAGGAAGTGTTCCTTGTACTCGCCGGCGACGGCGTCGATCACCTGGCCATCGCGGGCGGTGCCCAGCGTGACCGCGACGATCGCCTGGGTTTCGCCGCGGGTGAACAGCGACGAGCCGTGGACGCGCGGCAGCACCGTGACCTTCGAGGCGATCGGGCGGACGGTGTCCAGCGCGCGGCCGTCGATGCGGACCTTGGTGCTCAGCACCGAGTTGCGCATGGTCTGGTATTCGAGTTCGCCGAACTCCTTCGAGGCTTCGGCGGGGTTCCATCCGTTGGCTTCGATCTGCGGAGCGAGGCCGGCCAGCACGTCCTTCTTCAGGGCCGAGATGGCGTCGCGACGGGCCAGCTTGTCGCGGATCTGGAAGGCGGCGCCCAGGCGGTCGCCGAGGGCGGCCTTCAGCGCGTCGATCAGGGCGGTGTTCTTCGCCGGTGCCTGCCAGTCCCACTTCGGCTTGCCGGCTTCGGCGACGAGTTCGTTGATCGTGTCGATCGCGATCTGCATCTGCTGGTGGCCGAAGACCACGGCGCCGAGCATCACGTCTTCCGACAGCTCCTTCGCTTCGGACTCGACCATCAGCACCGCCTGCCTGGTGCCGGCGACGACCAGTTCCAGCTCGCTGTCGAGCAGTTCGGTGGTGCTGGGGTTGAGGATGTACTGGCCGTTCTTGTAACCCACCTTCGCGGCGCCGATCGGGCCGTCGAAGGGCGCGCCGGTCAGGGCGAGCGCGGCGGACGCGCCGATCAGGGCCGGGATGTCGCCGTCGACTTCCGGATTCAGCGACATGACCGTCGCGATGATCTGGACTTCATTGCGGAAGTCTTCCGGGAACAGCGGGCGGATCGGACGGTCGATCAGGCGCGAGGTGAGCGTTTCCTTTTCGGTCGCGCGGCCTTCGCGCTTGAAGAAGCCACCCGGGATGCGGCCACCGGCGTAGAACTTCTCCTGGTAGTCGACGGTGAGCGGGAAGAAGTCCTGTCCTTCACGCGCACTCTTGGCGGCGACCGCAGTCACCAGCACCACGGTGCCATCCACCGACACCATCACTGCGCCGCCGGCCTGGCGGGCGATTTCGCCGGTCTCGAGCACCACTTCATGCCGGCCGTACTGGAAACGCTTGGTCACTTTTGCCACGTTGGTCATTCCTCGATCTGAAACGATGAACCGGTAGGGGCCCCTGCCCCGTGCGGGCGGCCGCGGTCGCGACCTGAATTTCGGTGTGATTCGGTGTGATGCTTCGTCTCTGGCGGGGATATGGCGCGAACCTCACGCCTCTCCCCCAAAAAAACCGCGGCGCATCTCTGCGCCGCGGTGGGTCTGTAGCTTAGCGGCGCAGACCGAGCTTCTCGATCAGGGCCTTGTAACGCTCCGCATCTTTGCGGTGCAGGTAGTCGAGCAGGCTGCGACGACGGTTGACCATCTTCAGCAGGCCGCGACGGCTGTGGTGATCCTGCTTGTGGGCCTTGAAGTGTTCGGTGAGCTGCACGATGCGCGCCGTGAGCAGGGCGACCTGGACTTCCGGCGAACCGGTGTCGTTGGCGCTGCGCTTGTGCGCTTCGATGATCGGGCTGGATTCGATGGACATGATTGACCTCTGACGCGGGAACCGCAGGAACGTGGCCGGTTTGGACCGGGCAGGACGCACCGCCGGAGCCGCCTGGATGGAAAGGAAAAAAAGGAGACCGCCCGGGCCATGGTGAAACCCGCCCGGACAGCGGCGGAATTGTAGCCGGCGGGGTCGCCCCGGACAAGCCGGACAAGCCTGTTCAGGGAGTGGGTGGCGACGGAAGGTCCTCTCCGGACTCGGTTCTCCCGGCCTCGACGGTGGCCTGCAGGGTCTCGGCCAGGCCTTCGATCTCGCCGGTCAACGCCAGCCGCCACCCCTGCGCGGTGCGCTGCAGGGTCACGGCCTCGACCCTGGACACGGTCGCCCGGTCCATCCTCGCTGTGTTGCGGGTGACCACGTGGACCCGATCCTTGCCCTCGGCCACGCTGCCGAGGATCGCCTGTTCATCCAGCTCCGCGCCGGCCAGCGACATGGTGCCGCGCATCAGTCGCGCGAACAGCGCGCGGTCGGACAGGGCCCGGACCTCCTCGACCGACTTCGCCGGTGCGAAGAGCAGCATCAGCATCATCGCGTCACGATTCTCCTGCCCTTCCCCGGCGGGCGCGGAGGCCGCAGAGAACAGCGGTTCCAGCATCGCGCGGAAACGTGCCAGCGCCGCCGGGTCGAAAGCCTCCGCCGCAGCGTCCCAGTCGCCGGCACGCATGCGCGCATAGGCCTCGCGCAGCACCGCCTCGGGTGGCAACCCGGGCGTCAGCTCGGCGGCAGTGGACACGCCGGGCGCGATCAGCGCGGCGACGGACAGGGTGAGGGCATGGATGCGAGACATGGCGGCTTCGTCACGGTTGGCGCTGGAACACCCGCTGCGGGTGCAGGCAGCCGGTGTCGTCGATCTCGGCCAGGCCGCGGGCACGGCCATCGGGGCCGAACACCGCGCATGGCCCAGGCGACTCCCGGGGGGCGCCGGGATTCAGGCGGATGCGCTGGCCCTGCAGGAAGCGCAGCACCGCATCGTCGGTCAGTTCGATGTGCCGGTGCCCGACCAGGCCGACCTCGATCGGCAGCAGGCAGGCATCGAGGCAGTGCGGATCGCGCTCGGCCATGGCCTGCAGCGAGTCGAGGGTCCACATGCGCGGATCGCGGAAAGGGTCGACCCAGAGCCGGCGCAGCTCGGCGACATGCGCACCACAGCCCAGCGCCTCGCCCAGGTCGCGCACGAGGCTGCGCACATAGGTGCCGGAACCGCATTCCACGTGCAACCGCAGCTGCGGTGCGTCGCCGTCGAGCAGGTCCTGTTCGGACAGCAGCTCGAACGCGTGCACATCGACCGGCCGCGCTTCGAGTTCGATCGTTTCGCCGCGCCGCGCCTTGGCGTACAGCGGCTCCCCGCCGCGCTTGAGCGCCGAATAGATCGGCGGCACCTGCCGGATGCGGCCGGTCAGGTCGCGCAGCGCGGCATCAAGCGTGCCGATGTCGTAGTGGCCGACAGGACGTTCGCGCAGCGGCTGGCCTTCGGCGTCGTCGGTGTCGGTGACGATGCCCAGCCGCGCCACGGTGTCGTAGGCCTTGCGCGAACCGAGCAGGTTGCCGGCGATCTTGGTCGCCTCGCCGAAACAGATCGGCAGCAGGCCGGTGGCGAGCGGATCGAGGCTGCCGGTATGGCCTGCCTTCTCGGCGCGGAACAGGTGGCGCACGCGCTGCAGGGCCTGGTTGGAACTCAGGCCCTGCGGCTTGTCGAGCAGCAGGATGCCGTCGAGCTTGCGGAAGATTTTCTTCGGGGCCTGGGCCATCGGGGGATTAGATCACCGAGCCGGCCGGCACGGAAGCGACGGCCCGGGCGACGGATCAGGCGTCGTCGTTCGAATCGCCGTGCTCGCCGGCGTCGAGGTCGCGCAGCAGCGTGTCGATGCGCTCGCCGCGATCGACCGAATCGTCGTACTGGAAATGCAGCTCGGGCGTGTGGCGCAGGCGCACGGCGCGCGACAGTTCGTGGCGGATTTCGGGCGCGAGCGCCTTCAACCCCTTCAAGGCTTCCTTCGCACGCTCCTGCTGCAGCGCGGTGAAGAAGACCTTGGCATGCGCCATGTCGCGGGTGACTTCGACATCGGACACGCTGACCGACGGCAGGCCGTGCTCGCGGACGATCGCATGGACGATCGTGCCCAGCTCCCTGCGGAGCTGGGCGGAGACGCGATCGGTGCGGTGGAAGCTTTTTTTCACGTTGGCTCGGGAATGGAGAATAGGGAATGGGGAATCGGAAGCGGTGACCTCGGGGAATGCGAAGTATTCCTCACGATCCCCCATTCTCCATTCCCGATTCCCGCGGGCGCTCGTCAGAGCGTCCGCTGGACTTCGATGCGCTCGAAGCACTCGATCTGGTCGCCCGGCTTGACGTCGTTGTAGGCCTTCACGCCGATGCCGCATTCGGTGCCGTTGCGCACTTCGTCGACGTTCTCCTTGAAGCGGCGCAGCGATTCCAGTTCGCCCTCGAAGACGACGGTGTTGTCGCGCAGCACGCGGATCGGCTTGTTGCGCTTGACCACGCCCTCCACGACCATGCAGCCCGCGACCGCGCCGAACTTCGAGCTGCGGAACACGTCGCGAACCTCGGCGATACCGATGATCTCTTCGCGGACTTCCTTGCCGAGCAGGCCCGACGCGACCTGCTTCACCTGGTCGATGACGTCGTAGATGATCGAGAAGTAGCGCAGGTCGAGGTTGTTGGCATCGATGACCTTGCGCGCCGAGGCATCGGCACGCACGTTGAAGCCGATGATCGTGGCCTTCGCCGCGAGCGCGGAGTTGGCATCGGATTCGGTGATGCCGCCCACGCCGGAGACGATGAGGTTGATGCGGATCTGGTCGTTCGACAGGCTGGTGAGCGCCTGGCGCAGCGCCTCGGCCGAGCCCTGCACGTCCGCCTTGACCACCAGGTTGAGCGACAGCTGGGTACCGCCCTGGCCCATCTGGGCCATGATGTCTTCCATGCGGTTGCCGGCCTGGGCGACCAGGCGCGACTCACGACGCTTGGCGTCGCGCTGCTGCGCGACGTCCTTGGCCAGGCGCTCGTCGGCGACCACCACGAAATCGTCGCCGGCATCGGGCACGCCCGACAGGCCGAGCACCTGCACCGGGATCGAGGGGCCGGCGCTGGGCACCTGCGAACCGGTTTCGTCGAACAGGGCGCGCACGCGGCCGTACTGCACGCCGCACACCAGGTAATCGCCCTTCTGCAGCAGGCCTTCCTGCACCAGCACCGTCGCGACCGGGCCGCGGCCCTTGTCGAGCGAGGATTCGATCACGGTGCCGGTGGCGCGGCCGGTGGCCACCGCCTTCAGCTCCAGCACTTCGGACTGCAGCAGCACGGCATCGAGCAGCGTGTCGATGCCGTCGCCGGTCTTCGCCGAGACGTGGATGCACTGCACGTCGCCGCCGAAGTCTTCGGCGACCACGCCATGCGTGAGCAGTTCGTTCTTCACGCGCAGCGGGTCGGCGGACGACTTGTCGATCTTGTTCACCGCGACCACCAGCGGCACGCCGGCCGCCTTGGCGTGCTGGATCGCCTCGATCGTCTGCGGCATCACGCCGTCGTCGGCCGCGACCACGAGGATCACGATGTCGGTCAGCTTGGCGCCGCGGGCGCGCATCGCGGTGAACGCGGCATGGCCCGGGGTGTCGAGGAAGCTGATCACGCCCTTCGGCGTCTCGACGTGGTACGCACCGATGTGCTGGGTGATGCCGCCGGCTTCGCCGGAGGCCACCTTGGTGCGGCGGATGTAGTCGAGCAGCGAGGTCTTGCCGTGATCGACGTGGCCCATGATGGTGACCACCGGCGGACGCTGCGACTTGTCGCCGGTCTGCTGGTCTTCCAGGTGGGCGAGCAGTTCGCTCTCGGCGTCGTCGGACGAGGCGCGCAGCGCCTTGTGGCCGAGTTCCTCGGTCACCAGCGCGGCGGTGTCATGATCGATGGTCTGGGTGATGGTGGCCATCACGCCCATCTTGAACAATGCCTTCACCACATCGCCGCCCTTGAGCGCGAGCTTCTGGGCGAGATCGGACACGGTGATGGCATCGCCAATGGCGATTTCCCGCACGACTTTCTCCGTTGGGCGCATGAAACCATGCTGGCCGCCGCCGCTGCGGCTCTGTTCGGGCTGGCGCCGGGTCTGGCGGCCGCCCTTCGGGCGCGAACTGGAACGACGCTCGCGCTCGGAGGCGGACAGATGCAGCTGGCCGGCGAAGCGCGCGGTGGCGTCGTCGTCCTCGACGTCCGAGACCATCGCGTGCGAACCGCGGTTGGGCTTGGCCTTGTGGGCATTGCGGTCGTCGACGCGGGCCGGCTCCGGGCGGGCCGGCTTCGGATGGCCGTGGCCATGACCGTGCGCGGCAGGCTTGGGACGGGCGACCGCGGCAGCATCGCGAGGCGTTTCGGCCGGTGCGCTGGTCGGCGCGTCCGCCGCGGCGACCGTTTCGGCCTCGGCACGGGCGCGGGCGGCCTCTTCGGCCTCGCGCTTGCGGGCCGCGGCATCGTCGGCACGGCGGCGATCTTCCTCCGCCAGGCGCTGCTGTTCTTCGAGATTGCGCTGGCGCGACTCCTCGAGCTTGCGCAGGATCTCCGCGCGCTCGTCGTCGTCCGAACCACCCGCGCCGCCGTCCTGCGGCTTGACCAGGGTGACCTTCTTGCGCACGACCACGTCGACCGTGGTCTTGTGCTTGCCGCCGCCGACGGTGATTTCCTGCTTGCGGTTGCGGTTGAGGGTGATCTTCTTCGGCGCGACCGCCTCTTCCGTCGCCACATCGGCCTTGCCGTGCGAGCGCTTCAGGAACCCGAGCAGCTTCAGCTTCTCGGCGCTGGTGACGGTCTGGTCGGGACCGCTGAAGGTCATGCCGGCCTCGGCCAGCTGCTCCAGCAGTTTCTCGACCGGCGTGTTCACCAGTTCGGCCAGCTTGCGGATGGTGGTTTGCTGCGACATTCGGTATCCGTATCCTGGGTTGCGGGCCGGCCGGTCCGGCCGGTCCCCCTCGGGAAAAGTGCGTGGTTTGGTCGGAATGTTCCGAGCGGAATTCTAATCCCGGGGGATCAGCTTTCGCGCTCCAGGCGGGCGATTTCCTCGGCGCGGGCGGCGAGGATCAGCGCCGCGGCGCGGGCCTCGTCCAGTCCCTCGATGCCGAACTCGGCCAGCTCGTCGGCGGCGAACTCGCCCAGGGCCTCGACGGTCTGCACGCCGTGGGCGGCCAGGGCGTAGGCCGTCTCGTTGTCCATGCCGTCCAGGTCCAGCAGGTCGGCGGACGGCTGGTGCTCCTCCAGTTCCTCCTCGACCGCCAGGGCTTCGTTCAGCAGGGCATCGCGGGCACGGGAGCGCAGCTCCTCGACGATGTCCTCGTCGAAGCCCTCCACCGCCAGCAGCTCGCCGACCGGCACGTAGGCGATTTCCTCGACCGTGCTGAAACCTTCCGAGACCAGGATGCCGGCGATTTCCTCGTCGACTTCCAGCTTGTCCATGAACAGCCTGCGCGCGGTGGCCTGCTCGGCCTCGCTCTTGGCCTGGACCTGGTCGGCGGTCATCACGTTCAGCTGCCAGCCGGTCAGCCGGCTGGCCAGGCGCACGTTCTGGCCGCCCTTGCCGATCGCCTGCGCCAGACGCTCTTCGGCGACGGCGAGGTCCATCGAATGCTTGTCCTCGTCGACGATGATCGACTGCACTTCCGCCGGCGCCATGGCGTTGATGACGAACTGGGCCGGGTTGTCCGACCACAGCACGATGTCGACGCGCTCGCCGTTGAGCTCGTTCGACACCGCCTGGACGCGCGAACCGCGCATGCCGATGCAGGCGCCGATCGGGTCGGTGCGGTTGTCGTAGGCGACGACGGCGATCTTGGCGCGGTCGCCCGGGTCGCGGGCGCAGGCCTTGATCTCGACCAGGCCCTGGCCGACTTCCGGCACCTCGAGCTTGAACAGTTCCATCATGAATTCGGGTGCGGCGCGGCTGATGAACAGCTGCGGGCCGCGCGGTTCGCTGCGCACGTCGAACAGGTAGCCGCGGACGCGATCGCCGGCGCGCACGACGTCGCGCGGGATGGCCTTGTCCTTCGGGATGAAGGCCTCGGCGTTGCCGCCGAGATCGACGTAGACGTTGCCGCGCTCGACGCGCTTGACCACGCCGGTCACCAGTTCGCCGACGCGGTCCTTCCAGGCATCGACGACCTGGTTGCGCTCGGCCTCGCGCACGCGCTGCACGATCACCTGCTTCGCGGCCTGCGCGGCGATGCGGCCGAATTCGGGGTTCTCGATCTGCTCCTCGATGTAGTCGCCGATCTCGACGCCTTCCACTTCGTCGACCGCGTCCATCATGCGGATCTGGCGATCGGGCGATTCCATCACCACGTCGTCGGCGACCACTTCCCAGCGACGGAAGGTTTCGTAGCTGCCGTCCCGGGGATTGATAGACACGCGGGTCAGCACGTCCTGGTCGAGGTAGCGCTTCTTCGCGGCCGTCGCCAGCGCGGCTTCGAGCGCCTCGATGATGACCGACTCGGGCACGCCTTTTTCGTTGGCGACCGCGTCGACGACAAGCAGGAGTTCCTTACTCATGGTGTTGCGCCTCTGAAACTTTTGAGTTCGTGTGTGCGTGTGGCGGCGCGGACGCCGGCCGATGTCATTTGCCGCCCGGGGCCTTGGCCTTGCCGCCACCCGCGGGTTTCTTGCCGGGTTTCGTCGGCGCATAGCCGAGCGCGACCCAATCCGGAACCAGGCGCGCCTTCTCGATGTTGTCGAAGGTCACCGACACGCGCTGCGGCGCGGGCCTGACCTCGATGTCGAAGTCGATGCGATCGCCTTCGACCGCGACGATGCGCCCCTGGAAGCGACGGCGCCCGTCCATCGGCAACTGCAGCACGACCTTGGCGTCTTCGCCGAGGAAACGCGCGAACTGCGCGGGCGTGAACAGCGGACGGTCGACGCCGGGCGAGGACACTTCGAGGGTGTAATGGCCGCTGATCGGATCTTCCACATCGAGCTGCGCGGACACCTCGCGGCTCACCGACTCGCAATCCTCGATACCGACCATGCGCGGCGCACCATCGTCGCCCTGGGCACCCGCGGGCACGTCGATGTACAGACGCAGCACGGCGCCGCCCGGCGACGGCAGGTATTCCACACCCAGCAGTTCCAGCCCGAGCGACTGGATGGTGGGCGACAGCAGGTTGGCGATATCGGCGGCTTTGTCGGCCATGAATGTCTTGTGGTGAACGTCGACGGGGACGGCGGATGAAGGAAGACGACTGCAGAAAGCCGGAAACGAAAAAGGGGCCACGGGGGCCCCTTGTCCGATACCGCTGGATGTCGGTGTCGAAGCGGAAGCAATCGCTTCGACAAGCCCCGTTTCCTTGATCCGCGAGGCGGCGAAGTCGCCTTCGTGCCTCATGCGCGGATCAGGATGAACGTGGTAGCGGGGGCAGGATTTGAACCTGCGACCTTCGGGTTATGAGCCCGACGAGCTGCCAGACTGCTCCACCCCGCAGCAGAAGCGGAATTATGACGACATGCGTCGAAACTTGCAAGAGCGAAGGGGGCGATTTCCGCAAATCCGCCCCGTTTCCGAACGATGCCTCAGGCGAACGCGTCCTGGCACCACGTCATGATCGGGTTCCAGGCCAGTCCCAGCACCAGCAGCGCCAGTGCGTTGACGGCGAAGACCACGCGCAGGGTCGCATCGCTGCGTTGCGCCATCGGTTCGCGGCCGTCGCCGGATTCGGGCTCGTCGAAGTACATCGCACGGATCACGCGCAGGTAGTAGAACGCGCCGATCACCGCGAACACGATGCCGACGATGGTCAGCCAGACGAGTTCGCCTTCCCAGGCAGCGCGCAGCACGGCCAGTTTCGCCCAGAAACCGAGGAACGGCGGCACACCGGCCAGCGAGGCCATGACGCAGAGCACGAGGCCGGCGGTCCACGGGCTGCGCGCGTTCAGGCCCTTGTAGTCGTCGATGCGGTCGGCCTCGAAGCCGCGACGCGACAGGACCACGATCGCGCCGAAGGCTGCGGCGGACATGATCGCGTAGCTGATCGCGTAGAACATGGCGGCGGCATAGCCGACCGCCCCGCCGCCGGCCAGACCGAGCAGCAGGAAGCCGACGTGCGAGACCGTGGAGTACGCGAGCATGCGCTTGAGGTTGGTCTGCGCTAGGGCGATGAGGTTGCCGAGCACCAGCGACAGCGCGGCCAGGCCGGACACCAGGGTCCGCCACTGTTCGTCCAGCGGGCCGAGACCGGCTTCGAGCAGGCGGAAGGCCATGGCGAACGCGGCCAGCTTGGGCGCGGCGCCGATGAACAGGGTGATCGGTGTCGGCGCGCCGTGATAGACGTCCGGCAGCCACATGTGGAACGGCGCGGCGCCGAACTTGAAGGCGATGCCGGCGACGATGAAGACCATGCCGGTCATCAGCAGGGTGGTCGAACCGGCGGCGGCGTTGATCGCGGCGAGATCCAGGCTGCCGGTGGCGCCATAGACCAGCGACATGCCGTACAGCAGGAGACCCGAAGCCAGCGAACCGAGCACGAAGTACTTCATCGCGGCTTCGGACGAGGTGGGATTGTCGCGGTCGACCGCCACCAGCGCGTAGGAGCACAGCGCCAGCATTTCCAGGCCGAGATAGACCACCAGCAGGTTGCCGGCCGAGATCAGCAGCATCATGCCGGCGACCGAGAACAGCATCAGCACGGAGACTTCGCCCTTGTACAGGCCACGCTCGCGCAGGAAGGGCCAGCTGTACACCAGGGCGAGCGCGCTGACCACGCAGGCGACCATCTTCAGCACGTCGGCCATGCCGTCGCGGACGAACATGCCGTTCATCACGGTGCCCTGCCCGCCCACGTCGAAGGCGAGCATGCCGGCGACGCCCAGCAGCGTGGCGACGGCCAGCGCATGCACAACGACGCGCTGGCGCTCGGAAACGAACAGGTCGAGCATCAGCAGCGCGAAGGCGGCGCCGACCACCACCAGTTCGGGCAGCAGCGGCAACAGATCGGCGGCGGTGACGTTGGTATCGAGCATGTCGCGGCCTCAGAGCTTGCTGATCGCCAGATGGCTGGCGAGTTGGGCGATGGACGGTTCCATCAGGTCGGTGAGCGGCTTCGGGTTGATGCCGAAATACAGCACGCCCGCCGCGAACGCGGACAGCACGATCCACTCGCGCGGATTGATGTCCTCGAGCTCGGCGACATGGGCGTTGCCGATCTCGCCGAATACCACGCGCTTGACCAGCCACAGGGTGTAGGCGGCGCCGACGATCAGGGTGATGGCGGCGGTGAAGGCCAGCATCGGGTGCGCCTGGAAGCTGGCGAGGATCACCATGAACTCGCCGACGAAGCCGGAGGTGCCGGGCAGGCCCGAGTTGGCCATGCCGAACAGCACGAAGAACGCGGCGAACCACGGCATGACGTTGGCGACGCCGCCGTAGTCCTTGATCATGCGGCTGTGCATGCGGTCGTAGAGCACGCCGACGCAGGAGAACATGGCGCCGGAAATGAAACCGTGCGAGACCATCTGCACCATCGCGCCCTGCAGGCCGAGGCGCGCGGCGTCGGTATTGCCCTGGTCGCGGATCAGCATGAAGGCGATGAAGGTGCCGAGAGTGACGAAGCCCATGTGCGAGATCGACGAATAGGCGATCAGCTTCTTCATGTCCTCCTGCACCAGCGCGACCAGGCCGACGTAGACCACGGCGATCAGGCTCAGCGCGATGACGATCCAGGCGTATTCATGGCTCGCATCGGGCACGATCGGCAGATTGAAGCGCAGGAAGCCGTAACCGCCGATCTTCAGCATGATCGCGGCCAGCACCACGGAACCGCCGGTCGGCGCCTCGACGTGGGCATCGGGCAGCCAGGTATGCACCGGGAACATCGGCACCTTGACCGCGAACGCGATCAGGAAGGCGAAGAACAGCCACATCTGTTCCTGCGCATTCAGCGCGGCCGCATACCAGTCGGGCAACTGCCAGCTGCCGGTCTTCAGGTACAGGTAGATCAGGCCGAGCAGCATGAACACCGATCCGAGGAAGGTGTACAGGAAGAATTTCACCGACGCGTACACGCGACGCGGGCCGCCCCACACGCCGATGATGATGAACATCGGGATGAGCATGCCCTCGAAGAACACGTAGAACAGCATCGCGTCGACGGCCGCGAACACGCCCACCATCAGGCCTTCGAGGAACAGGAAGGCGGCAACGTACTGGTTCACGCGCTTGTCGATCGATCCCCAGGCACCGAGCAGCACCAGCACCGAGGTGAAGGTGGTCAGGACGATCAGCGCGACCGAGATCCCGTCCGCGCCGAGGTGGTACTGGATGTCGTAGGCGGGAATCCACTCGCGCTGTTCGATGAACTGCAGGGCCGGCGCGGCATGGTCGAAGCCCGTGAGCAATGGAATGCTCAGCGCGAAGGTCGCCAGCGCGACCGTCAGCGCCAGCCAGCGCGCGGCCTGCGCGCGCTGGTCGCCGAGCGCGAGCGCCAGGGCGCCGCCGACGATGGGCAGCCAGATCACCATGCTCAGTAGGTGCGTGCTGAGAAGAGGCCAGTGTTGCATCGCGATTCGGTATCCGTCGGTTGCGTGTCGTTAGCGCCAGAAATTGATCAGCACGGCCAGGAGAGCGATCAGGCCGAGGATCATCGCGAAGGCGTAGTGGTAGAGATAGCCGGACTGGGTCTTGCGCAGCAGCCCCGCGAACAGGTCGACGATGCGGGCGCTGCCGTTGACGATGACGCCGTCGATCACGACCTCGTCGTGCTTGCGCGCCACCTTGCCGGCGAGCACGCCGCCACCGGCGAAACCGCCGATCCACAGGTCATCCATGCCGTACTTGTTGTTGAGGATACGCGCGGCCAGCTTGAAGGGCGGGAACGCGGCGACCTTCGCCGGCAGTTCCGGCTTGACGATGTACATCAGCGTCGCCAGGGCGAAGCCGCCGAAGGCCAGCCAGAACGCGGGCGCGACGAAGCCGTGCAGACCGAACTTCCACCAGCCGTGCCACAGCTCGGCCTTCAGCGTCGCCATGACGTCGTTGGCGGCGGACACGTCGATGGCGCCGAGGAAGAACGGCAGCTGTTCGTGATGGCCGGACATGTCGGTGCCGAACAGCATCGGGCCGACGGTGAACAGGCCGATGAGGACCGACGGGATCGCCAGCAGCACCAGCGGCAACTTGACCACCCACGGCGATTCATGCGGCACGTGCGGACCATGGCCGTGACCGTGGTCGTCATGGCCGTGACCGTCGTGCGCGTGGTCGTCGTGCGCATCGTGGTGCGCGTCATGGCCATGCGCATCGGCGTGGCGGAAGCGCTCCTCGCCGAAGAAGGTGAGGTACAGCAGACGGAAGCTGTAGAACGAGGTCACGAAGGCGCCGAGCAGGACCGCCCAGTAGCCGTAGGTCGCGACCCAGCCGCCGTCCTGGGCGTTGAACTTGGCGGCCTCGATGATCGTGTCCTTCGAGTAGAAGCCGCTGAGGAACGGGGTGCCGACCAGGGCCAGGGTGCCGATCAGGCTGGTCCAGAAGGTCCAGGGCATGTACTTGCGCAGGCCGCCCATCCTGCGCATGTCCTGCTCGTGGTGCATGCCCATGATGACCGAGCCGGCGGCGAGGAACAGCAGCGCCTTGAAGAAGGCGTGGGTCATCAGGTGGAAGACGGCGGCCGAGTACGCCGAAACACCCAGCGCAACGGTCATGTAGCCGAGCTGCGACAGGGTCGAGTAGGCGACGACGCGCTTGATGTCGTTCTGCACGATGCCGATCAGGCCGGTGAAGAACGCGGTGGTCGCGCCGATGAACAGCACGAACTGCAGCGCGGTCTCGGACAGCTCGAACAGCGGCGACATGCGCGCGACCATGAAGATGCCGGCGGTCACCATCGTCGCGGCATGGATCAGCGCCGAGATCGGGGTCGGGCCTTCCATCGAGTCCGGCAGCCAGACGTGCAGCGGCACCTGCGCCGACTTGCCCATCGCACCGATGAACAGGCAGATGCAGATGACGGTGGCGACTTCCCACTCGTGGCCGGCGAAGATCGCCATGGTGGTGCCGGGCAGCACGCTGGAGGCGTTGGCGAACACCGTCGCATAGTCGAGGGTGTTGAAGTACATCAGCACGCCGGCGATGCCGAGCAGGAAGCCGAAGTCGCCGACGCGGTTGACCAGGAAGGCCTTGAGGTTGGCGAAGATCGCGCTCGGGCGCTTGAACCAGAAACCGATCAGCAGGTACGACACCAGGCCCACCGCTTCCCAGCCGAAGAACAGCTGCAGGAAGTTGTTGCTCATCACCAGCATCAGCATCGAGAAGGTGAAGAGGCTGATGTAGCTGAAGAAGCGCTGGTAGCCCGGGTCCTCGGCCATGTAGCCGATGGTGTAGACGTGGACCAGCAGCGAGACGAAGGTGACGACCACCATCATCATCGCGGTCAGCCTGTCGACCATGAAGCCGACGTGGGCCTCGTAGCCGCCGACTTGGAAGAAGGTGTACAGGTTCTCGTTGAACGGCGCGGCCCCCTGCCCCGCCAGCTGCCACAGGGTGTAGATCGACAGCGCGCAGCTGACCGCGACGCCGAGGATGGTGGCGGTATGCGCACCGGTACGACCGATGCGGCGACCGAACAGGCCGGCGAGGATCGCGCCGAACAGGGGCGCGAGCACGACCGCGATCAGGACGGACCGGGAAAGTACGAGTTCCACAGCGGAATGTTCCATGCCGATGCCCGTCAGCCCTTGAGTGTGTCGATGTCGGCGACGTTGATCGTGCGCCGGTTGCGGAACAGCGTGACCAGGATGGCCAGGCCGATGGCGGCCTCGGCCGCGGCCACGGTCAGGATGAAGAACACGAAGATCTGCCCGGCGGCATCGCCGAGGTGGCGCGAGAACGCGATGAAGTTGATGTTGACGCTGAGCAGCATCAGTTCGATCGACATCAGCAGCACGATCACGTTCTTCCGGTTGAGGAAGATGCCGGCCAGGCTGATGCAGAACAGCGCGGCGCCCAGCGCCAGGAAATGCCCGAGGGCAAGCGGACCCATCACGACTTCACCTCCTCGGTGGCTTCGCCGGCACCTGCGCCGCTTTCGGGGGATTTCTCGGCGGGCATGCTGACCAGGCGGATACGGTCCCGGGCGCGAACGCGGGCCTGCTCGGCCGGGTTCTGCGTCTTCACGCCGGTGCGGCGACGCAGGGTCAGCATCACGGCGGCGATGACCGCGACGGTCAGGATGACCGCGGCGAACTCGAAGGGCAGCAGGTACTCGGTGAACAGCGCCTGCGCAAGCCACTTGGTGTTCGACAGGCCCGCCGCCGCGGCCGGATCCTCGCCGAAGGCATTGGCGAGTTCGGACTTCGCACCGATGAGGGTCAGCATCTCGACCAGCATCACCACGGCGACGACGAGCCCGACCGGCAGGTAGCGGACGAAGCCTTCGCGCGTGGCCGTGGTATCGATGTCGAGCATCATCACCACGAACAGGAACAGCACCATCACCGCGCCGACATAGACGAGGATCAGGGCGACGCCGAGGAATTCGGCGCCGGCGAGGATCCAGGTGCAGGCGACTGTGAAGAAGGTCAGGACCAGGCACAGCGCGGCGTGCACCGGATTCCGGACGGAAATCACCGCGCCGGCGGAAATGACGGCGATGGCGGCGAAGACCAGGAAAGCGAGAGTGGGAAATTCCACGGCGGTCCTCAACGGTAGGGGGCGTCGGCGGCCCGGCGTTCGGCGATTTCCTTCTCGAGGCGGTCGCCGAGGGCCAGCAGCTTGGGCTTGGTCACGATGTTCTCGCCGCGCTGCTCGAAGTGGTATTCGTGGATGTGGGTCTCCACGATCGAGTCGACCGGGCAGGATTCCTCGCAGAAGCCGCAGAAGATGCACCGCAGCATGTTGATCTCGTAGATCTTCGCGTAGCGCTCACCCGGCGAGACGGGGTCGGCGGGGTCGTTCTCCGCCGCCTCGACGTAGATGGCGTAGGCGGGACAGGCCGCGGCGCACAGGCTGCAGCCGATGCACTTCTCGAGGCCCGTGTCCGGGTGCCTCAGGAGGTGGTGCCGGCCGCGGAAGCGCGGCTGGATCGTGACCTTGTCGCGCGGGTACTGGACCGTCACGGGGCGCTTGAACATGTACCCCAGGGTCAGCCCCATGCCCTTGGCGATGTCGATGACGCTCATGCTGGAGTACCTCCGTGACACGCGAGCGGATGGGTGGCGCGATCAGATGACAAACGCGACCACCGCCCCGGTGATGAGCGCCGCCGCCAACGCGAACTCGAAGACGTAGATCCAGCCGAAGCGCATGAGCTGGTCGTAACGCAGGCGCGGCAGCGTCGCCTTGAGCCAGATGAACATGAACATGAAGATGGCCATCTTCACGAACAGCCAGACGAACGGCCACTCCGAGACGCCGGGGATGAGCGCGTCGAGGAAGCGCGGCCCGCGGTAGCCGCCGAGGAAGAGCGTGGAGATGAACGCGGAGGCGGTGAGCATGTTCACGTACTCGGCCATCTGGTAGAGCGCCCACTTGATGGACGAGTACTCCGTCAGGTAGCCGGCCACGAGCTCCTGCTCCGCCTCGGGCAGGTCGAAGGGCGTGCGGTTCACCTCGGCCGTGCCGGAGATGACGAACGTGGCGAAGGCGAGGAGCAGCCCCGGCCACAGCCAGGGGCTGACCGACCAGATATTGAGCTCGACGATCTCACGCAGGTTGAGCGTGCCGGCCACGATGATGACCGCGAGCACGCTCAGGCCCAGGCCGAGCTCGTACGAGATGATCTGGGCGCTGGAGCGCAGGCTGCCGAGCAGCGCGTACTTGCTGTTGGCCGCCCAACCGCCGAGGAAGATGCCGTACACGCCCAGCGACGTCGCCGCGAGGATGTAGAGGAGCCCGATGTCGAGGTCCATCACCCACGGGTTGAAGCCGAAGAGGCTGCCGGCCGGCCCGGCGGGGATGGCGCCGAAGGCCGAGAGCGCGAAGACGATGCTGATGGCGGGCGCGAGGACGAGCACGAACTTGTCGGCGGCCGTGACGTTGAGGTCTTCCTTGAAGATCGTCTTGATGGCGTCGGCGATGGGCTGCAGCCAACCGCCGGGGCCGACCATGTTCGGGCCGGGGCGGTGCTGGAAGCGCCCGAGGAGCTTGCGCTCGATGAGCGTCATGTAGGCGAACGCACCGAGGAGCAGCACGCAGACGGCGAGCGCCTTGATGAACGTGATCCACAGCGGGTCGTGGGTCACGACGCCACCTCCAAGCGGACCTGCTCGACGACGATGCTCGCCAGGTCGGCCTGCGCCAGCCCCACGGGCTGCTCGGGGAGGCTCGGGATGGTCATCAGCCCGCGCGGCACGCCGTCCGTGACGTGGACGACGGCCTGGCGCCACGTGCCGCCGACCTTCAGGCGCACCTCGGCCCCGGCGGTGAGGTTGTGCTTCGCGGCGTCCTCCGGGTTGACGCGGAGGCGGTCGCCACCGACGGCGGCGGCGAGGTGCCGGTTGCGGCTCAGGTACTCGGCCCTGGCCATGCTCGGCACGACGAGGACGTTGCCGGTGGCGGCGGGCGCCTCGCCGGCGAGGGCCTTGACCTGGCCCCTGCCCTTCGCGCGCGGGAGCAGCCCGGTGTCGGGCAGCTCCGCGAAGTCGATGTCGAAGCGCTTCTTGAGGACGCGGCGCGCGGAGCGCACGCTGCGCCCCTCGAGCCGCTTGCCCATGGCCTCGCCGAGGGCGCGCGCGACGCCCGTGAGGTCCGCGCTGCTGCCGGCGTCGACCGGGGCGGCTCGCACGGGCAGGAAGCGCCCTTCGAGGTTCACCACGGTGCCGTCGCGCTCGTAGACGCTCGCGGCCGGCAGGACGACGTCGGCTAGGTGGGCCGTCTCGGTCATGAAGATGTCGTGGACCACCAGGAGGTCCTTGCCGCGCCGCCGCTCGGCGACCTCGCCGTCTTGCGCGGGGTCCAGGTGCGAGAGGATGAGCGCCTTGGAGCCCTCGAGCATGCCGGCGTAACCGTAGCGCTCGTGGCTGGGCAGCACGCCGAGGAGCTCGAGGCCGTAGCTGTTGGCCATCGGGCCGACCGCCAGCTCCTTGGCGCCGACGGCCTTGATGAACGCGCGCGCCGCCTCCGCCGACTCGCGGCGGGTGAGGGCGAGCCCGCCCAGCACGACGACGGCCTGCTTGGCGGCGCCCAGGCGGGCGACGAGGGCTCGTGCCTGCGCGGTGCTCATGCCGGTGGCGGCCTCGTCGGCCTCGACCAGCACGGCGTTGGCGTCGGCCGCCAGCTTGCCGAGCGCGCGGAAGAACGCCGCCTCTCCCCCGGCCGGGTAGTGGACGGCGGTGCCGGCGTGGCGCATGAGGTCGACCCGGTAGGGCGCGGCCACCGCGAGGATCTCGCGGCGGCGCGGCATGCGCTCCTTGAGGCGCAGGTCGGCGATGGGCACGCCGTGCGGCATGAGCGTCGGCGGCGTGACGCCCTTGAGCGCGTCCTTGACGCGCAGGTCCAGGATGCCGGCCTCCTCCGTGAGGTCGCCGACGACGAGGATGGCGTCCGCCGTCGCGAGGTCGGTGATGGTGGCCGTCTGGTTGCCGATCAGCGTGGCGGCGGGGCGCGGCGCGTGGTCGAGCTGGCCCGTGCCGAGCTCCTCGGCGAGGGCCATGGCGGCCACGCCCTCCTCGAGCGTCGCGTCGGCGCGGACGGCGATGCCGACGTCCTTGCCGGAGAGCCCCTTCAGGCGCTCGGCGATGAAGGCCGTCGCCTCGTCCCAGGTCGCGGGCTCGAGCTTGCCCTGGCGCCTGACGAGGGGCGTCGTGAGGCGGTCGGACGAGTCGACGTACTCGTGACCGAAGCGCGCGCCGTCGTCGATCCAGGTCTTGTTGACGTCGGGGTTGAGCGCGGCCTTGATGCGCTCGATGCGGCCCGTCCGCGCGTCGACGATGATGGCGGCGCCGGTGGCGTCGTCCATGCTCGTGGTGCGCGTGTGGTCGTACTCCCAGTTGCGGCCGCGGAAGCGGCTCGAGGCGTCGAGGAGCGCGCCGACCGGGCAAATGTCCGCGATGTTGCCCGTGAAGTTGCTCGGCAGGCCGTGGTCGGCCGTGCCGATGTAGGTGTGCGCGGTCCGCTCGATGAAGTCGAGGACCTCGTCGCCGGGGACCTCCTCGAAGTAGCGCACGCAGCGCTTGCACTGGATGCAGCGCTCGCGGTCCAGGGTGATGAGGTCGGAGAGCGGGTGGTGCTTCTCGTTGTGGCGCTTGTCGAACTGGAAGCGCGAGAGGCCGTCGCCGAACTCGTAGGAGCGGTCCTGCAGCTCGCAGGCGCCGCCCTTGTCGCAGACGGGGCAGTCGAGCGGGTGGTTGATGAGGGTGAACTCGACCATGCCGTTCTGAGCGGTCTTCACGCGCTCCGACAGGGTGTCGATGACCATGCCCTCCATCACCTGCGTCGTGCACGTCGCCATGAGGTTCGGGAACCAGAAGATCTTCGGCTGGCCCGTCGCCTCGTCCATCACCCAGGAGCCGTCACGCTCCTTGCGCGGCGCGCCGACCTGCGCGAGGCACATGCGGCAGGCGCCGATGGGCGACATGTACTCCTGGCTGCAGAAGTACGGCACGTCGCCCCCGGCGGCGAACACCGCATCGATGGCGCTGGTGCCGGGCGCGAGATCCAGTTCGACGTCGTTGACACGTACCTTCATGCTTGCCACCAGTCGTTCTTGGCGTACTTCGACTTGCCGTTCGCCGCGAGGTACTCGTACTCGTCCCTGAACCACTTGAGGCTCGCCTGCACGGGGCCGATGCACGCGTCGGCCAGCGGGCAGAACGCGTTGCCCTTGATGTTGCTCGCGACGCTCTCGAGGAGGGCGATGTCCTCGGGCTGACCGAGGCCGGACACGAGCTTCTGGTACATGCGCGGCAGCCAGTGACCGACGCCCTCGCGGCACGGGGTGCACTTGCCGCACGACTCGTGGGCGTAGAAGCGCACGAGGTTGTAAAGGGCGTCGACGATGCACTTGTCGCGCGGGATGACGATGACGCCGCCCGTGCCGAGCATCGAGCCGTTCTTGGCCAGCGTGCCGTAGTCCATCGGCATGTCGAGGAAGCGGTCCTCCCACGGGAACATGGGGGTGGACGAGCCGCCGGGGATGAACGCCTTCGGCTCCATGGTCGGCCCGCCCGCGAAGTCGTAGATCAGCTCGCGGAACGTGGCCCCCATGGGCATCTCGTAGACGCCCGTGCGCTTCACGGGCCCGGAGATCTGGTAGAGCTTCGTGCCCTTGCTGTCGTCCGTGCCCATCCCTGCGAACCAGGCGGCGCCCTTGTTGATGACGTGCACGGCGCTCGTGAGGCTCGTGACGTTGTTGATGGTGGTCGGCCGCCCGTACATGCCGGCCGCGGCGGGGAACGGCGGCTTGAGGCGCGGGTTGGCGCGCAGGCCCTCGAGCGAGTTCATGAGGGCCGTCTCCTCGCCGCAGATGTAGGCGCCGGCGCCCCGGTGGACCGTGATGTCGAAGGAGAAGCCCGTGCCGAGGATGTTCTCGCCGAGCAGGCCGGCCGCGCGCGCCTCCGCGATCGCGGCCTCCATGCGCGTCGTACCCAGGTAGTACTCGCCGCGCACGTAGAGGAAGCCGAAGGTCATCTGCATGGCGTAGGCGCCGATGATCATGCCCTCGACGAGTTGGTGCGGGTCGTCCTCGAGGATGTAGCGGTCCTTGAAGGAGCCGGGCTCCGATTCGTCGGCGTTGCACACGAGGTAGCGCGGCTTGCCGTCGGGCGGGGCCATGAACGACCACTTGACGCCCGTCGGGAAGCCGGCGCCGCCGCGGCCGCGGAGCCCGGACGCCTTGACCTCGTCGATGACCTGGGCGGGCGTCATGCCCGTCAGGGCCTTCTTGGCCGCCTCGTAACCGCCGTGGGAGCGGTAGAAGTCGAGCGTGTGCGCCCCCTCGACGCCGACGTAGCGGTACATGGTGACCTCGTAACGCGGGTCGTGCCGGCTCAGGATGGGGGCCGGCTTCGCCGCGGTGGCGGCTTGGTCGCTCACGTCACCCCTCCCTTACGTCGGTCGGCTTCTGGAGCGGCTCGGCCTTGGCGGCACCGACCGTGTCGCCGCCGCGCTCGCGCCACACGGGCGGCATCTCGCCCTGCCTGAGCGCGTCGACGAGGTGCTGGCAGCGCCCGCGGCCGACGCGTTCGAAGTAGGTGTCGTTCACCTGCACGACGGGCGCGGTGCCGCACGAGCCGACGCATTCGACCTTCTGCAGGCTGAACCTGCCGTCCGCCGTGGTCTCGCCGTTGACGATGCCGAGCTCGTTCGAGAGGAAGTCGAACAGCTCGTCGGAGCCCGCCAGGGCGCACGAGAGCGTGGAGCAGACCTGGATGTGGAACGTGCCGACGGGCTGGTCGTGATAGGTGGAGTAGAACGACATGACGCCCTTGACTTCCGTGGCCGTCGTGCCGACGATCTCGGCGAGCTCGCGCATGCGCTCCTCGCTCACGTAGCGCTCCTCGCGCTGGACTTCCCAGAGGAGGGGCATGAGGGCGCTGCGGCGCCCGTCGGCCGGGTAGCGCGAGAGGATCTCGGCGAGCTTCTCCTGCTTGTCGGCGAAGAATGGCGTCTGGGTGTGAGTATGGGTCTCGTTCATCGGCTCACTTACTTGTCCACGTCCCCGAGCACGGGGTCGAAGCTGGCGATGTTGATGACCATGTCGGCGAAGAGCCCGCCGATGCTTGAGGGTTCGAGCGACTGGAGGTTGGCGAGGCTGGGCGCCTTGACCTTGACCCGGTAGGGCATCGAGCCGCCGTCGCTTATCACGTAGTAGCCGAGCTCGCCGCGGGCGCTCTCCGTGGGCACGTACACCTCGCCCTTCGGCGGGTGGAACCCTTCCGTGACGAGCTTGAAGTGGAAGATGACCGCCTCCATCGAGTTCTCGAGCTCGCGCCTCGGGGGGAGGCTGATGCGCCTGTCGGGGTCCTTGACGGGTCCGGGCTCGAGCATGTCGAGGGCCTGGCGCACGATCTTGCAGCTCTCGAGCATCTCCTCGAAGCGCACGGCCATGCGCGCGTAGATGTCGCCTTCCTCGCGCGTCGGCACGTCGAACACGTACTCCTCGTAGCCCGAGTACGGCGTCGCCTTGCGGTAGTCGAGGGGCACGCCGCTCGCACGGGCGCTCGGGCCCGTCAGGGCGTAGTCGATCGCCATGTCGCGCGTGACGACGGCCACTCCCTGCGTGCGCGCCTTGAGGATGCTGTTCGCCATGAACAGGTTGTAGTACTCGTCGGCGTGCTTGGGGAAAGCGTCGATCCACTTCCGCACCATCGGCTCGAACGTGTCTGGGACGTCCTGGTAGAGGCCGCCGACGCGGAAGTAGCCGTAGTTCATGCGCACGCCCGAGACGGCCTCGAAGATGTCCATGAGGCCCTCGCGCTCGCGCATGCAGTAGAAGTACGGGGTGAGGGCGCCCATGTCGAGCATGCCCGTCCCGAAGAAGACGAGGTGGCTCGCGATGCGGTTCAGCTCGGTGAGGATGACCCTGACGCGCTGGGCGCGCACGGGGACGCGCGCGTCCATGAGCTTCTCGACAGCCAGCACGTACGCCAGGTCGTGGGCGAACGCGTGGAGGTAGTCCATGCGGTTGGAGTAGGTCACGCACTGCTGGTACGTGCGGTTCTCCATCGTCTTCTCGAAGCCCGTGTGGAGGTAGCCGACCTGCGGCTTGAGCGACACGATCTGCTCGCCGTCCAGGTCGACGACCAGGCGGAGCACGCCGTGGGTGCTCGGGTGCTGCGGGCCGACGTTGATGCGCATGTAGCGCGTCGAGAACGAGCCCGGCAGCTCGGCTTCCGCCTGCGGGGGGTTGACCGTCTTGACGCTCACGCCTTGTCCCTCCCCTCGCCGGGGAGCGTGCCCTCGGTGCTGGTCACGCCGCGCCTGGCGCCGCCCGTCCAACCCGTGAGGCCCTGGCTCCGCCCCGTGAGGCCGGCGCGGAAGGCGGCCGGGTCGAGGAAGCGCCCGTCGTTGAAGAGCGTCGGGGTCTCGCCGAGCGGGAAGTCCTTGCGGTGCGGATGACCGTCGAGGTCCTCGGGGGTGAGCAGCTTGCGGAGGTTCGGGTGGCCTTCGAACTCGATCCCGAGCATGTCGAACGTCTCGCGCTCGAGGAAGTCGGCGCCCCGCCAGACCTCGGTGGCGGTGGGGACGCTCTCGCCGTCGTCGACCTCGACGCGCACGAAGAGCCGATCGGTACCGCGCACGTCGTGCACGTTGTAGACGACCGCGAAGCGCTTGCCGCGGTGCCCCGGGTAGGTCAGGTAGTCGATCCCGAAGACGTCGGTGAGCATCTCGAGCCCGGCCGCGCGGCAGGCGCGCAGGGCCTCGACGATCCTGGCCTTGGGGACGGTGACGTTGACCATCTCCTTGTCCTCGCGGACGACGCCGCCGAACTCGACGAGCGCCACCAGCGCGGCGTTCCGGTTGGCCCCTAGCGGGACACTGTCCGCGAGCAGGGCGTCGCTCATCTCCTCCACCCCTCGACCGGCGCGAGTTGCTCGCCGCGCGCGTCGAACGCCTCGCCCCTGATCTTCTTCTGGAGCTGCATGACGGCGTAGATGAGCGCCTCGGGCCGCGGCGGGCAGCCGGGCACGTAGATGTCGACCGGGACCACCGAGTCGACGTTCTGCACGATCGCGTAGTTGTTGAACATGCCGCCGGACGAGGCACACGCGCCCATGCTGATGACCCACTTGGGGTCGGGCATCTGGTCGTAGACGCGCCGCATGATGGGGGCCATCTTCTTGGAGAGCCGCCCGGCCACGATCATCACGTCGGCCTGCCGGGGGCTGGCGCGGAACACCTCCGAGCCGAGGCGGGCCATGTCGTTGCGGGGGTTCGTCGACGCCATCATCTCGATGGCGCAGCATGCCAGACCGAACGTGGCGGGCCACACGCTGTTGGAGCGCCCCCACGCGACGAGCTTGTTGAGGCTGGTGAAGAGGATCCCCTCGGCCTCCAGCTCCTGCACGTCCTTCTCGAAAAGCTCCAGGAGACCCATGCTCACTTCCAGTTCAGGACGCCCTTGCGCAGCAGGTACACGTACCCGACGGCAAGGATCGCCACGAAGATGACGGCGTTGGCGAACAGGAACTGCGGCGCGGCCTGGAACTTCACCGCGAGCGGGTAGAAGAAGGCCGTCTCCAGGTCGAAGATGATGAACACCATCGCCACCAGGTAGAAGTGCACCGGGAAGCGTTCGCGCGCGCTGCCGACCGCCGGCACGCCGGACTCGTAGGCCGACAGCTTCACCTCGCCCGGCTTCTTCGGCCCGAGGAGCCCGCCTACGACGAGGGCGGCGGCCGCGATGAGGCCGGCCGCCAAGAACATCATGAGGACCTCTAGATACAAGGAGGCTGCTCCTTCCGCGAGCGCCCGGCTGGTTGGTGGGCGCCTCTTACGACCGCTCCTGACGTGGTTGTGACCACACGCTGCCGCTCGTGCGCGTTTTCACAACCTACCTTCGGACAGTCTAGCAGGGGGGCACTGACACAACAAGGTGAGAGGTTCAAGAATCCACGGCCAGCAAAGCATAGTTGCACACTATGCATTAGTTACCGCGCCTCCGAGACCGCCCCCAGACGGGTGGCGACCTCGCCTCGGAGCGGGCGGTCTGCGGCGCGTAGGACGGCGCTTGACACTGCAGCGGTCCGCCTCTATATACTGCTTTGGCTGTTGGGTCGTTAGCTCAGCCGGTAGAGCAACTGACTTTTAATCAGTGGGTCGCAGGTTCGAGCCCTGCACGACCCACCAACAGAACAAACCGGACGGTCGTTCACGCGGCCCCTTCGACTAGCGGTTAGGTCACAACCCTTTCAAGGTTGCGGCACGGGTTCGAATCCCGTAGGGGTCACCAGTAAGAGGCGCTCTGTAAAGGGCGCCTCTTCTACGTTGCCGTTCGGACCCGCTCTCGGACGTCCGCCGACAACGCTCGATCGCAACGCCTCAGCAGCTGGTCACCGCTGCTCGGCACTACCTACGCCGATCGGCTCGGTGGCGTAGCCGCGCATCACCTCGTGCAACTCGAGCAGCAACCGCTCGAACTGGGCGAGGGTTTCGAGCGAGTAACGAGCCACGACCGCGCTCGTACGCGCCCCGAGCGGATCGAAGAAAGCATCCGCTGTCGCCTGGATACTGGAGGTCGAGTGCAACGTGACGATGCGGCGATCGGCGTTCACGCGACTACGCACGATATGTCCGGCCTCTTCGAGCCGGTTCAGCAGTGTCGAGGTCGCGCCCGAGGTAAGCCCGATCCTGCTGCTGAGCTGCGCCGGGGAGAGCGGCGTGCCCTGCCGCTCAGCCGCCAGTATCTCGATCAGCGCCAGCGCGTCGGTGGAGTGCAGCCCCTCGCTGGAGGCGAACTTGCGAGCCAGCTGCCCGTAGCCGTCGCCATAGGTACGCAGCGCCTCGCTCAGGCTGTCGTGCTGCCGCGCCAGCTCATCGCCCTCTGTCTCACGCATGCTCGCACCACCGCCTTCGCCAGCTCCCACTATCGGGCAGAATATCACGCCATCACGTTGCTTCATGATAGAGTCACTCCGCGATGAAGATATCATCGACGAGAAGCAGCTAAGGAGTCCACCGTGGCGGTAGACAGAAGCGCGCGTCCTTGGGTGGCGCTGTTCGCGATAGCGATCGGTGTCGCACTGATCGTGATGGACACGACCATCGTGAACGTCATCACCCCATCGTTGATCGGCGGCCTGGGAATCAACTCGAGTCAGGCACAGTGGATCCAGGAGTCGTACACCATCGTGTTCGCGGCACTGCTGTTGGTCGCCGGGCGCGTGGCAGACCTGCGCGGGGCCAAGACGGTGTTCCTGTGGGGCGTGCTCATCTTCGGCCTGACCAGCATCCTTGCGGGCCTCGCCTGGACGGGCAGCGTGTTGGTGACCTCACGCTTCTTGCAGGGCGTGGGAGCGGCCATGATCCTGCCGACCTCGCTGGCGCTGTTGAACCACATGTTCAAGGGCGCGGCACGCGGGCAGGCGTTCGCGGTCTGGGGCACCACCATCGGGGCGGCCACCGCCATCGGCCCCGTGCTCGGTGGCTGGCTATCCGAGCACGTGTCGTGGCGCTGGGCGTTCGGCCTCAACATCCCGCTTGCGATCGTCATCCTCGTAATCGGCAGCATCTTCATCGTCGAGCCGGAACGTTCCAAGGGCCGCGTCGACCTGCTCTCCGCAGTGCTGTCGGTCATCGGCCTCGGACTGGTGGCGTTCGGGCTGCTGGAAGGCCGCGTGTACGGCTGGTTCGGGATCAAGGAGCCGTTCCACTTCTTCGGCACGACATGGGACAGCGGCCTCTCTCCAGCGTTCCTGGCCCTCGTGATCGCGATCGTGCCGCTCGGCATCTTCATCTGGCGGCAGGTCCTCATCAGTAGTGGCCGCCGCGATCACCAGCCGTTGATGGACATGAACCTGTTCAAGATCGCGTCGTTCCGCAACGGCAACATCGCCACGGTCATCATCGGTTTGGGTGAGTTCGGCGTGATAGCCGTGTTCCCGCTCTGGCTGGTGTTCTCGCTCGGCTACAGCGCACTCGCGGCGGGCGGCACGATCGTGGCCATCGCGGTCGGCAGCTTCTTCGCCTCCGGCATGAGCTTCCCCTTGTCCGAGAACGAGAGGGTCACCCCGCTGGCGCTCGTGCGCATCGGCCTGATCCTCGAGGCCATCGGACTGGTAGCGCTAGGGCTAGTGGTCGCTTACACCGATGCCAACTGGTGGTTCATCGCGCTAGCCCTGTTCGTGTACGGCATCGGGGTCGGCTTCGCCACGGCCCAGGTCACCAACGTGGTGCTTGCCGACGTACCCGCGGAGGACGGTGGCATGAGCTCCGGAGTGCAGTCGATGTTCCGTCAACTCGGCTCGGCGCTCGGTATCGCGATCCTGACCACGGTGTTCTTCTCAACCCTCGGCAGCACCCTGCAGGAGAAGCTCGTGAAGGCCGGCCAGAGCGTGGCGGAGGCCACGCAGTTCAGCGGCGCGGTGACCGACAGCG
>JAHCAU010000019.1 GCA_019634715.1 Lysobacter sp. | reverse complement strand
AACCCGCGAAGCGGATTCCGCCACTGGGTTGCCCGCAAGCATCACGGCGGAATCGCCTTCGGCGGTTCCGCCCTACGATCTGCAACTGTAGATAAACTGCAGGCGGCGCCAGATATTCGATCCTGCGATCATCGCATCATGCCAAGCACCCCCACTCTCGACCACCTCCGCCGCCACGCGATCTCGCGCAGCCTGTTCGCGCCGACGACGCTGTCGCGTGCCATCGCGAAGCTGGGCTTCGTGCAGGCCGACCCGATCCGCGCGCCGGCGCGGGCGCAGGATCTGACCCTGCGCCATCGGGTGAAGGACTACCGCGCGGGCGATCTGGAGGCGCGCTACCCGCGTCTGGCCGTCGAAGAGGATTTCTTCGTCAACTACGGCTTCCTGCCGCGCGCGACGCAGGCCTTGATGCATCCGCGCACCGAGCGCAACGCGTGGCCGCGCGCCCGTTGGACGCAGGCGCAGGCCGTATTGGAATTCGTGCAGGAACGCGGTGTCGTGCATCCGCGCGAGGTGGATGCGGCGTTCCAGCACGGCACCAGCCGCAACTGGTTCGGCGGCAACTCCAAGGCCAGCACGCAGCTTCTGGACGGCATGCACTATCGCGGCCTGCTGCGCGTGGCGCGGCGCGAAGGCGGCATCCGCCTGTATGCGCCGCAGCTCGCGCACATGCGCGACGCACCGATCGATCCCGACGCCGCACTGGACGCATTGATCGACGTGACGGTCGCCAAGTACGCGCCCTTGCCCGCTGCCACGCTCAGCCGCTTCGTGATGTGGCTGGGCATGGCCGCGGCCCCGCAGTGGCGCGACCGTCGCCGCGCCGCGCTCGCACGCGCAAAAGCGCGACTGCCGCAGGCCACCGTCGACGGCGTCCGCTGGTTCTGGCCCGAAGGCGAGAACCCTGTCAGCCGGCGTTTCGCAAGCGACGACATCCTCGACGACGCAGTACGCCTGCTCGCCCCCTTCGACCCGATCGTCTGGGACCGCGAACGCTTCGAGCGTTTCTGGGGCTGGGCCTATCGCTTCGAAGCCTACACACCAGCGCCGAAACGGATACGCGGCTATTACGCCCTGCCCATGCTCTGGCGCGGCCAGGTCATCGGCTGGGCCAATGCCGCCATGCGCGACGGACAACTGCAGGTGGGGCCGGGGTACGTCAGCGGCCGCGCGCCACGCGATCCCGTTTTCAAACGAGCGTTGCAGGAAGAGTGCGCGCGACTGGAAACCTTCCTCAGTCCATGCGTCTTGCGTGATCCAGCGTGACACCCCTTGCACCCGTATCGCACCGATTGACCCGATGGAGGCTTTCCCGATGTCAGACGTCGTTTCACCGCGCAAGATCGCAGCCGGCCTGGACGAACACTGGTCGCCCCGCGTGGTGGCCGAGCTCGACGATTCCTTCGTCAAGGTCGCCAAGGTGCAGGGCACGCTCGCATGGCACAGCCACGAGCACGAGGACGAACTCTTCTACATCCTCAAGGGCTCGCTCACGATCGAGATGGAGGACCGGACTGTCGTGCTGCATGAAGGCGATGCGTTCGTCGTCCCGAAGGGCGTGCGCCACAATCCCGTCGCCGATGAGGAATGTCACATCATGCTGATCGAACGGAAGTCGACGCTGCACACCGGCAACGAAATCACCGGGAAGACGCGCAGCCTCGCCGAGCAGTTGCGCCCAATCGAATCCTGACCTCGATGGAGAAACGGCCAGCTCACCACGAGGTATCCGGATGAATCCTGACCAACTCCTCACGTTCGTCGACGCTATCGGCTTGCTGATGGTGCCGGTATTGGTACTCACCTGCTTGGCGCTACCGCGCCCGCGCCGCTTCTGGCTTAGGGGCGTGATGACCGTGTTCGTGAGCTGGCTCTCCACGGTGCTGTTCACGGCGTATGTCTACAACCCTGCCGGCAACGCGGCAGGCCATGCGGCGGGCAAACATTTCCCGGAAGGGCAGTACGACAACAATACCGTCGGCATCGCGATCTTCTTCGGCTGGCTCTGCCCCACGGTGCTCGTGCTCATCCTCGCGGGCATCCGCTTCGCCATGCTTCGCATCCACCGAAAACGTGCCTGAGCTTCGACCAAGATCGGCGCCTACGTGACGCACACTTCGTCAAAGCTGCAAAGGCACCGGATACACCCGCCCCGCCCGCACAGGCTGAAAGCACTCCGCCGTCTCGTAGAACGCCGCACCCTGCCCCGGATACCACCCCGGAATCCCGGCCAGCGGCAGCGGCCGCAGTTCGAGCGGGTCGTTGAGCACGCGTCCTTCGCGCGCAGCCTTCGCGACCAGATCGACACAGGCGTCGTCGCCGTGCTCGCCCTGCACCACCAGACACTTGCCGACCATGAACAGTGCGGGGACGAGCGCGATTTCGAGCAGCGCGTGACCGACGACGGCGGCGATGGCGATGTCGCCGCTGCGCCAGGCATCGGCGTGATCGAGGAACAGCGCGCGCCAGTCGTGGCGATCCCACAGCGGCAGCAACGCGGGATCGCGCAGGCGAACGATCACACCGGCTTCGTCGAACTGGGTGAGCGCGTACTGGGCGCGATTGCGCTCGCGCGGGCCCATCTGTGCGATGTGCGCGCACTGCCGGGCGTTGAACGCCTGCTTCAACGCCGAATACCGGCACCAGACCGCAGCGTTGAACAGGTCGTGCCAGTTCGCCTCGCGCGTAGCGATGCGACCGGCGGCGATGCGGGTTTCGTAATGCAGGCCGTCGTCGAGCAGACGGTCGTCCTGGACGACGAAACGATGCGACGCGAGCGACATGCTCGCGTTGAGCGCGTCGACACCGGGCCAGTCGGGCGTCGTGAACCAGTCGCGGTGCACTTGATATCCAGCGAACACGGGATGATCGAACACGTCGGAATCGATCGCGTCTCGCGCAGGGGCGATGAAGCGGCGTTTGGTCATTGTGCGCACTCGCTCTTGGACCTGTCTGCGTTCAACAAGATCGAACCCATCCCCCCCCCGGCCCTCCCCTTGAAGGGGAGGGAGAAGCGCTCGGCACGTCGAGCTTGGTCATGAAGCGGTAGAAGGAAGGCGCGGCGCTTCAAGCCCTCCCCTTCAAGGGGAGGGTTGGGTGGGGATGGGTTTGATGCTTGCCCCATGAGCATGCTTGCAAATCCGAAGGCGTAAACGCCTCCACGCGCAACCCGCCGCGACTCAATCCTCGAACGACACTTCGCCGTAGATGTCGTGCTCGTCGCTGCCCATGATCTCGACATCGACGAATTCGCCCGGCTTCAGGCCGGCTTCGAAGCCGTTCTGGATCTGCACGAGGCCGTCGATCTCGGGCGCATCGGCCATCGAGCGGGCGATGGCGAGTTCGCCGTCGATCGCATCGACCAGGCAACGCTGCACGCTGCCGATCTTGTCGGCGAGCTTGGCTTCGGAGATGGCGGCCTGGCGCTCCATGAAGCGGGCGAGGCGCTCCTGCTTCACTTCTTCCGGCACGGGGTCGGGCAAGGCATTCGCGGCGGCGCCCTCGACCGGCGAATAGGCGAAGGCGCCGACACGGTCGAGCTGGGCTTCGTCGAGGAAATCCAGCAGTTGCTCGAATTCCTGGTCGCTCTCGCCCGGAAAGCCGACGATGAAGGTGCTGCGGATGGTGATGTCCGGCGCGATGCCGCGCCAGCGCTGGATGCGCTCAAGCGTCTTGTCGACCGCGCCGGGGCGCTTCATCAGCTTGAGCATGCGCGGGCTGGCGTGCTGGAACGGGATGTCGAGGTAGGGCAGCAGTTTGCCGTCGGCCATCAGCGGGATGATGTCGTCGACATGCGGATACGGGTAGACATAGTGCAGACGCGTCCACACGCCGAGTTCGGACAAGCCTTCGCAGAGCGCCTTCATCCGCGTCTGGTAGCTCTTCTCGCGCCACATGCGCTCGGCGTATTTGATGTCGACGCCATAGGCACTGGTGTCCTGCGAGATCACCAGCAGTTCCTTCACGCCGCCCATCACCAGCTTTTCGGCCTCGCGCAGCACCTGGTCGACCGGGCGCGACACCAGGTCGCCGCGCATCGAGGGAATGATGCAGAAGCTGCAGCGGTGGTTGCAGCCTTCGGAAATCTTCAGATAGGCGTAGTGCTTGGGCGTGAGCTTGATGCCGATGTCATCCTCCGCCTGCCTGCGCGGCACGAGATCGACGAAGGGGTTGTGGCTCGGCGGCGCGGCGTCGTACACGGCGCGCATCACGCTCTGGTAATCCTGCGGGCCGGTGATGGCCAGCACGTCCGGATGCGCCTCGCGGATCTGCTCGGGGCGCTTGCCCAGGCAGCCGGTGACGATGACCTTGCCGTTTTCGGCCATGGCCTCGCCGATGGCGTCGAGCGACTCGGTCACCGCCGAGTCGATGAAGCCGCAGGTGTTCACCACCACCACGTCCGCATCGTCGTAGGTCTGGACGATGTCGTAGCCCTCGACCCTGAGCTGGGTGAGGATGCGCTCGGAATCGACCAAGGCCTTGGGGCAGCCGAGACTGACGAAGCCGATCTTGCGGCCGTTGGAGGGTTCGATGGCGGACATGGCGTGTGCGGGCCGCAGGCGGCCCGGCTCTGGCTGCGGGGAGCCGGCGATTATAGCGCCCGGCCTGCCCTGCCCGTCCGCCGGCCGCGGGCGTACGATGTCGTTTTCGGATGGCTGGAGACCCGACCATGGGCGAGTGGATCCCCCTGACGACCCCCGAAGGCCCGGTCCGGGCATGGATGGCCCGCCCCGACAGCGCGCCGCTCGGCGCCGTGGTGGTGATCCAGGAGATTTTCGGCGTGAATCCGCACATCCGCGCGGTGACCGACCGGTTCGCCAGGGCCGGCTTCACCGCGATGGCACCGGCCCTGTTCGACCTGGTGCGCCCGGACACCGAGTTGCGCTACGACGAATCCGGGGTGTCCCACGGCCGCGACTACGTGGCGCAACTGGGCTTCGAACGCGCGCTCAAGGTGGTCGGCGCCGCCGCGCGCTGGCTGCGCGAGTCCGGACACCACGTCGCCGCCACGGGCTTCTGCTGGGGCGGCACGGTGGCGATGCTGGCCAACACCCGCCTGCACCTGCCTTCGGTGACCTACTACGGGGGGCGCAGCGTGCCCTTCCTCGGCGAGCCGGCGCAGGCGCCGATGCTGTTCCACTTCGGTGAACACGACAGCATCATCCCGCCGGAAGACGTGCAGAAGCACCAATTGCATCATCCCGACGCGGAAATCCACGTCTACCCGGCCGGGCACGGCTTCAACTGCGACGAACGCGACGACTACGACGCCGACAGCGCGGCCCTCGCCTGGGACCGCACGATCGCTTTCCTGAGGGAGCACCTGCGATGAATCGCCACGCCCATGCCGGCCCACCGGGCTGGCACCTGCACCCGCAACTGGCCGAAGACACCCATCCGCTGGCGCACTGGCCGCTGTGCGATGTCCAGCTGATGGACGATGCCCACCATCCGTGGCTGATCCTGGTGCCGCGCGTCGAGAACGCGGTGGAACTGATCGATCTCGACAGCGCGCAGCAGATCCTGCTGATCCAGGAAATCGACCGCGCCAGCCGCGCGCTGCGGGCGACGATGAAGCCCGACAAGCTCAACGTGGCCGCGCTCGGCAACCTGGTGCCGCAGCTGCACGTGCACGTGATCGCCCGCTACCGCGACGACATCGCCTGGCCGCGCCCGGTGTGGGGCACCGCCACGGCGCAACCGTATTCGCCCGAGCAGCTGATCGAACGCGCCGAGACCTTGCGCGCCGCACTGACGGCATGACGGCGACGCGCCGGGAGCGCCTGGCCGACGATGCGTGGCTGCTGCACTTCGGTGCGGAGACGCCGCCGATCGACGACGCGACCAACGCGCGCGTGCATCGCATCGCAGCGCGCATCCGCGCCGACGCGCCTGCGTGGCTGCGCGACCTCGTCCCGGCATACGCGAGCCTGGCGGTGTTCTTCGATCCCGATGCGATCGATGCGGGAACTGTCGAACGCTGGCTCGATGCGCGGCTCGCAGGCGACGACGGCACGACCGCCGCGACCGCCCCGCGCTGCATCGAGATCCCGGTGGTCTACGGCGGCGACTTCGGCGAAGACCTCGACAGCGTCGCACAGGAACTCGGGATCACGGCCGACGCACTGGCCGCGCGTCACGCCGCCGGCACCTACAGCGTGGCGATGATCGGTTTCGCACCGGGCTTTCCGTACCTGTCCGGCCTCGACCCCGCCCTCGCCCTGCCTCGGCTGGCCACGCCGCGCACCCGCGTGCCGGCCGGCAGCGTGGCGATCGGCGGCGCGCAGACCGGCCTGTATCCGCGCGAAAGCCCCGGCGGCTGGCGCCTGATCGGCCGCACGCCGCTGCGCTTGTTCGACCCGATGCGCGCATCGCCCTCGCTGCTGGTGCCGGGCGACCGCGTGCGCTTCGTCGCGATCGATGCGCGCGAATTCGCACGACGCGAGGTGCAGTCATGACCGCGCTGCGCGTGATCGCACCGGGTGCGTCGACCACCGTGCAGGGTCCCGGGCGCGATGGCTGGCGTCATCTCGGCGTCGCGCGCGGCGGCGCGCTCGATTCCGCACAGGCGGTGCTCGCGAATCATCTGGTCGGCAATGCGCAGGGCGCGGCGGTGCTGGAAATCGCGATGCGTGGCCCGACCCTGGCCTTCAACGCCGCCCTGCGCATCGCGCTGTGCGGCGCGGGCATCGATGCCTGGTTCGAAGGCAACGACGGCATGCGCCATGCCGTGCCCAACGGCCGCCCGGTCGCATTGCCCGCTGGCACGCTCGTGCTGGGCGCGATCCGGCGCGGACTGCGCGCATGGCTGGCCGTCGGCGGCGGCATCGACGTGCCGTGCGTGCTCGGCAGTCGCTGCACCGACCTGCGCGGCGGTTTCGGCGGCGTCGAGGGCCGCGCGCTGCAAGCCGGCGATGCACTGCCGCTGGGACCTCACGCGACGCCCGTCGTCGCTGCCATGCCCGAAGCGCCGCGCTGGTGGATCGCGCTCGATCAGGGCGTGGACCAGAATGCCTGCCTCGTGCGCTACGTGCCCTCGTCGCATGCGCTGGCGATCCCGCTGGGCCAGGGCATCTGGCGCGTCGATCCGCGCAGCGATCGCCAGGGCTTGCGCTTCCACGGCGATGCCCTGCCCTGCGAGGCCGAAACGCTGCTGTCCGCGCCGGTGGCCCCGGGCACGATCCAGTTGCCGCCGGACGGCCGCCCGATCGTGCTGCTCGCCGACGCCCAGACCGTCGGCGGCTATCCCCGCCTCGGCCATGTCATCGCCGCCGACCTGCCGCGCATGGCGCAAATGCGCGCAGGCGACGTCGTGCGGTTCGAGCCGGTCGATTCCATCGCAGCGGAGCGTCTGCGCAGGCAGCGCAACGCGGCACTGGCGCGGGCGCTGCTGGCGGCGGATGCGCGACGCGCGACGCGATACTGAGTCCAACGGCCGCGTCGACCGAACCCGTATGATGGGCCTCCTGTCCACGCCTCACGGAGTCCGGGTCGTCACCATGGAAAGCGCGCTTCGCAACACCCTTCCCCTTGCCGCCATGCTCGCGTTCTCCGTCGGTGCCTGCGACGCCACGCCGCCGGCCACCGGCACCGCGACGGCGACCTCCGCAGCCGCAGTCAAGGCTCCGACCTGTCCCGCGACGGATCTGGCCGGCTTCGTCGCCGCCTTCGCTGAAAGCCCCGATCTGCAGAAGGCCTTCACCGCGCCGATCGTCGAGACCGCGTTCATCGACTGGAGCGCGCAGCCGGAACCGGCCGAATCGGTGGAAGCGGTATCGCGCGATGCCCTGCAGTTCCCGGTGATGCCCGATCGTGTCCTCCAGCAGGCCGAGGGCCTGCGTTATCGCGAAACCGGCAGCGACGGCGACCGCAGCACCGTCGTCCTGGAGGTGCCCGACACCGACGCGCAGTTGCGCTACACCTTCCGCCGCGACGCCTGCTGGACCCTCGTGAAGATCGTCGACCCGGCGTTCGGCAAGGCGTTCGGGGGCGACACGGTCCATGCCGGCGCGCCGACAGCGGCCGATGACGGCCTGACCGCCGAACGCGACCGTCAGGAAGCCCGCCTCGACAAGATCTACAGACAACTGGTCGGACATCTGCAGGGGGAACAGCGCGAACGGATCGTGGCGGCGCATCGCGCGTGGGTCCAACTGCAGGAGAAGGACCGCGCATTCGAAGCCTCGATGCTTGATGAAACCGGTCCGGCCGGTCGTCGCCAAACGCTCGGGAACACGACGCTGGCCACTGCACAGCGCGCCGACCTTCTGGTGCAGATCGCCGACTTCGCTGGCGACGTACCGATCGACGCTGCGCTGCGCGCGCCGCGGGCACCGAAAGCCCCGGACGCCGAGAACCATGCGACTCGGGGGCTGAGCGAGGCCTTCGCCAAGTGCATGACCAACGCCACAGGCACCCTCTCGCAAGCCGAATGCCTGACCGACGAGCGCGCGCGCCAGGATGCACGCTTGAACAAGATCTACAAACAGCTGATCGATCGCCTGCAAGGCGAACGCCGCGAACGGATGGTGGCCGCACAGCGGGCCTGGGTACGACTGCAGCAAAGCGATGGCGATGTCAGGGCATCGATCTTCGACGAACTCGGCCAGATAGGCAATCTGCAATCGGTCGAGAACGATGCGCGTGCCATTCGCCAGCGCACCGACCTGCTCGAACGATATCTCGACATCGGCAAGCCCTGAACGCCCGATCCGACTCACCCTCATCCGAAAGCACCGGGATCAGCCCCATGACGAACATCGATACGCGCAACCTGGACGCGCTCGCCGGCGCCGTGTACTTCACCGTCGGCCGCGGCACGGAGGGCGGACCGACCTCCTCCTACCGCCTGTCGGTGGCCGGCGTGGACAGAAGCGAATGGGGCGAGGCCTCGGCCGTGGCCTCGAACAGCGGCTACAGCATCGGCACCATCCAGGTCGATCTCGGCCAGCGCGGCACCTGGCCCCTGGGCGCGACCTCGAATCGCGCCCTGCAGGCAGGGGAAACGACCTATGTCGACGGCATCATCGCCGAGGCTTCGGCCTATGCGCACCGCAACGGCCTGACGTTTCCCGAGGACACCCGCCAGCTGCGCGCCGACCTGCTGACCCACGGCAACGGCCAGGCGGGGCGCGACACGATCACGTTCATCGACCTCGCCGTTCGCGACAGCATCAATGCCTGGGCCGGCTCCGACGAGGGCAAGCGCTGGATCCATTCGCACATCGATTATCCGCAGGTGCGCAACGCGACCGAAACCGCGATGACGATCCTCGACCGTTCGGGCAGCCACATCGCCGAGGACCGTCGCTTCGAGGCGATCAACATCCTCGCCAAGACCGCGAACCAGTACCCGAGAGGACTGGATCGACTGGAGAACGTGCTCCGCGAGGGCGGCGACTACGATGCGTTGCTGGCCGAAGCGCAGACGATACGCAGTTCGATCAGCTACTTCGACGCGCCCAAGGCCGCCTCGGTCGCGCAGGGCTACGAGGACAGCTACGCCGCCGACCCGGTCCGTCGCGAAGCCATGGATCGCGCCCATGCCGCCGTCGCCCGCAACGACTACGACCCGTCCACCGAACGCGACAACGCCGACGTCCAGCAGGCATTGGCCGCGATCGGTACCGGAGCGACGCGCCGCGCAGGCAATGCCGTGCTCGAGGAAGGCGAAAGCGGACGAGACGTCCGCAAGCTCGAATCCAATCTGGCCAGCCTGGGCTATCACGATGCGCAGGGTCAGCCGCTGGTCGTGGACGGCCGATTCACCGCGGAAACCAGGCAGGCCGTCGAGCGGTATCAACGCGATGCTGGAATGGAAAGCGTGGATGGCCGGGCTGGTCCGCAGACCCTGGGTTCGATCGACCTGGCGGCGCGTGCATTGCAGCAGAACCTCAACACGCTGGAGATCCGCGACGCGGACGGACAGGCGCTCGGTGTCGACGGCTACCTGGGCGACGGCACGCGCGCAGCGGTGCGGACATTCCAGCAGGACAACGGCCTTGAACCGACCGGCATCGCCGACGCGACCACCCGCGCCGCCATCGAAACCGCCGCACGCGAGCGTGCTCAGGCGCAGCCTGTCGCTGCGCCGACACCGGACACGCCTTTGCCGGCGCCGACCACGACGGACCCGCAGTCCTTCGAAGACGCGATGCGGATCATGCTGCCGCCGCAGGATGGCGCCGCCCCGCACATGACCAGCGATTTCGGTCCGCGCACGATCAACGGCCGCCATGACGACCACGGCGGCGTCGACTTCAACTACAACGTCCGCCAGACCGGTATCAACCTGGAGCACCCCACGGTGCATTCGCCGGTCAGCGGCGTGGTCGAGTACGGCGACGGCCAGGGCAGCTACGGCACGGTGAAGATCCGTGACGACCAGGGCAACCTGCACGAAATCCTGCATCTGGATTCGCGTTCGGTACGCGTGACCGACCCGCCGACGCGGGTCGAGGCCGGCGATCCGATCGGCACCATGGGCGGGCGCGGGCCCGGCGGTGCGAGCGACTACGCGCAGCACGTGCACTACCAGATGCGCGATCCCGAAGGCCGCATCATCGATCCCGAAGCGTTCTGGAACGATCGCGCGCGTACCCAGGGCGATGCGACGCCCACGCCCGCCGCTGCGGCACCCGTGCGCACCGACGCGATGGCCGACAACGTCCTTCGCCTCGACGAACGAGGGCCGGAGGTGGGGCATCACCAGCGACTGCTCGCCGATCTCGGTTACGTGGGCGCCGACGGCAAGCCGATCGCGGTCGACGACAGGTTCGGTGCCAATACCGAATTCGCCACCCGTCAGTTCCAGCGCGACCACGGCATCGAACAGCTCGGCGTGATCGGACCGAAGACCCGCGCCGCGCTGGAAAGCGCCGGCAGCGCGCTTGTGACGCATCCGGACAATCCGAACCATGCGCTGTATCAGCGCACGCTGGAAAAGGTGCATGCCGCCGAGGACGCGCGCGGTATCCCGCACGGCGAACACAGCCGCAAGGTCGCCGCCGCGCTCACCGTCGACGCCATCCGCGAAGGCATCCAGCCCGACAAGGTGGAGCTGAGCAAGGACGGCAGCCTGGTGCGCGCGGTGCAGTTCAGCGCCATGGGCGACCGGCCGGAACTCAATCGCGCCACCGACCCGATCGCCACCGGCCAGGCCGCCAACCAGCCGATCAGGGAAAGCAGCGAACAGGCGACACAGGCCGCGAACAGCATCGCCGCGCAGCAGCGCGACCAGGACTTCACGCGCCAGCAATCGCAGCAGGATGCGGCGATGCAGGCGGGACGGACGCGCTGACGCTCGACGACACCCCATGCATACCATCGACCTCAACTGCGATCTCGGCGAAGGCTGCGGCAACGATGCCGGCATCGTGCCGCTGATCTCCTCCGCGAACGTTTCCTGCGGTGCGCACGCGGGCGACGACGACACCATCGCCGAGACCCTGCGCCTGTGTTCGAAGCATGGCGTGGCGGTCGGCGCGCATCCGGGCTATGCCGAGCGCGAGAACTTCGGCCGGCGCGAGACCGGGCAATCGCCGCAGGACATTGCGACGCTGGTGCAGACGCAGGTCGAGCATTTCCTCGATCTCGCGCGTGCGCACGGCGTGCCGGTGCGCCACGTGAAACTGCATGGCGCGCTGTACAACCGCGCGGCGCGGGATGTCGAGGTCGCGACGGCAGTCGCGCGCACGGTGCAACGCATCGATCCGGCGCTGCGCCTCGTGGGGCTGTCCGGCTCGGAGATGCTGAACATCGCACGCACGTTGGGCATGGCGGTCGCGCACGAAGTGTTTCCCGACCGGGGCTACGACACCGAAGGCAGGCTGCTGCCGCGCGATCGCCCGGGCGCTGTGGTCGAATCGCCCGAAGAGGTCGCAGAACGTGCGTTCCTGCTCGCCTCGCTCGGCCTGGCCAGGGACGAGCGCGGTCGCCCGCTGATGCTGCGCGCGGACACGCTGTGCCTGCACGGCGATCGTGCGGATGCCATCGCCGTCGCGCGCGCCGTGCGCGGCCGCCTCGCCCGCTTCGAGATCGTCGTCACCGCACTGGACTGATCGCATGGCCGAACCGCTCATCAACTACTGGCCGCTGATCGGCGTCGCCGCCGTCGTGCTCGGCTTCGCGCTGCGGCTCAATCCCGCGCTGGTGGTCGTCGCGGCCGGTTTCATCACCGGGTTCGCCGCGAAGCTGTCGCCGCCGGAGGTGCTGGACATCCTCGGCAAGGCCTTCACCGAGAAGCGCTTCCTGCTGCTGTTCCTGGCGACGCTGCCGGTGATCGGCCTGCTGGAGCGCCATGGCCTGAAGGAGCACACGCAGGCGTGGATCGCGCGCCTGCGCGGCGCAACGATGACGCGCCTGCTCATGATCTACCTGTTCCTGCGCCAGGCGCTGTCGGCGCTGGGCCTGACCAGCGTCGGCGGCCACCCGCAGACCGTGCGTCCGCTGGTCGCACCGATGTCCGAGGCCACTGCCGAAGCGAAGCACGGCGCGCTGACCGACGACGAACGCGAGCGCGTGCGCGCGATGGCCGCCGGCACCGACAACATCGGCCTGTTCTTCGGCGAGGACATCTTCTTCGCATTCGGCGCGGTGCTGCTGATCCAGAGTTTCTTCGCCGAGAACGGCATCGAGCTGGCGCCGATGACGATCGCGCTGTGGGGCATCCCGACCGCGATCTGCGCCTTCGTCATCCACAGCTGGCGCATCCACCGGCTCGAGCGCACGATCGCGCAGCGCGCCGCGCGCGATGCCGCAGCGCAGCCCTCGGCGCAGGGCTCGCCATGATCACCCTGACCCCGGTCTACTGGCTGCTCGGCCTGTATTTCGGCGCACTGGCCTGGCGCGGCCTGCGCGACGCCGGCAACCCGCGCCGGCACACCACCGCGCTGTTCTGGGCCTTGCTGGCGCTGCTGCTGTTCGCGGCCGAGCACATGCCGGTGCGTGCAGTGGGCGCGTGCGTGGTCGTGCTGGTGCTGATCGCCGGCTTCGGCGGCCTGCGCGCAGGCCGCTACGGCGAGAGCACGCCGGAAGCGAAGCGCAGCGACGCCGCACGCTTCGGCCACAGGCTGTTCCTGCCGGCACTGCTGATTCCGGCGATCACCGTCGTCGGGACGCTGTCCGCCAAGCATCTGCAATTCGACGGCTTACCGCTCTTCGACAGCGCCAACACCGCCACGCTGACCTCGCTGGCGGTCGCCTGCGTCGTCGCCCTGATCGTCGCCTGCACGATGACGCGGCGATCGCCGGATACCGCTGTCGAACAATCGCGGCGACTGGTCGACGCCATCGGCTGGGCGGCGCTGCTGCCGCTGCTCCTCGCCACGCTGGGCAGCGTGTTCCAGGCAGCCGGCGTCGATGCCGCCGTTTCGGGCGTGGTGCGCGCGATCGTGCCGGTCGACAATCCCTTTCTCATCGTGGTCGCCTACGGGCTGGGCATGGCGCTGTTCACGATCATCATGGGCAACGCCTTCGCTGCGTTCCCGGTGATGACCGGCGGCATCGCCCTGCCCCTGCTGGTGCAGCTGCATGGCGCCGACGCCGCGTCGCTGGCGGCGATCGGCATGCTCTCGGGCTACTGCGGCACGCTGATGACGCCGATGGCCGCCAACTTCAACCTGGTGCCGGCCGCGTTGCTGGAACTGAAGGACCCGTACGGCGTGATCCGCGCGCAGTGGCGCACCGGCGCGCTGCTGCTCGTGTGCAACATCCTGCTGATGTACGTCATCGCCTTCAGGTGATGGAATGAAGGCACGACAGACCCGCACCGTCCTGCTCACCGGCTTCGACCCCTTCGGCGGCGACACGGTCAATCCAAGCTGGGAAGCCGTCTCGCGCCTGCATGGCAAGAGCATCGCCGGAAGGCAAATCGTTGCGGAGGAATTGCCGACGACCTTCGACGGGGCTCCGAAAGCGCTGCGGGCCGCATTGCGCCGACATGCGCCGGAGCTGGTGCTCTGCATCGGCCAGGCAGGCGGACGCGCGTCGATGTCGCTCGAGCGCGTGGCGATCAACGTCAACGACGCGCGCATTCCCGACAACGCCGGCGCACAGCCGATCGATACGCCCGTGGTCAGGCGCGGACCGGCCGCCTATTTCACGACCCTGCCGATCAAGGCCATGCATGCGGACCTGCGCGCCGCCGGCATCCCCGCCGAGATCTCGCAGACTGCCGGCACCTTCGTCTGCAACCAGGTGTTCTACGTGCTGATGCATGCGCTCGCCGGCACGCGCATCCGTGGCGGTTTCGTGCACATCCCGTTCCTGCCCCAGCAGGTGGAGGCCATGCCGGGCACGCCATCGCTCGATCTGGATACGATCGTTGCCGGCTTGCAGGTCTGCATCGAGACGGCGCTGCGCACGCGCAGGGACCTGCGGATCGGCGCGGGCGCGACGCACTGAACATGAGCACTCGGGCCCGAGGCGCTTGACCCTCACGCGGCGTCAGGCCGCAGCATGCGCCCCGCATCGACCGCTACCATCCACCGCATGTCCACCCACCCCCTCACCGTCGGCCGCGTCGCCGCCCTCACCGGGCTGACCGTCCGCGCCCTGCATCATTACGACGACATCGGCCTGGTGTCGCCGTCGATGCGCAGCGCCGCCGGCTATCGGCTGTACACCGACGACGACCTGCGCCGGCTGCAACAGGTGCTGCTGTTCCGGGAATTGGGGTTCGCGCTGGAGAGCGTGCGCGATCTGATCGACGCCCCGCCGGCGCGCCGACGGGCGGCGCTGACCGAGCAACGCGCCGCACTGCAGTCGCGCTTGCGACACGGGGAAGCGGTCCTGAAAGCGGTCGATGCGACCCTTCAGACACTCGATGGAGACACGACCATGCACACCGAACACCTGTTCGACGGTTTCGACACATTCCACAACGGCGAATACGCCGAAGAAGCGCGGCGACGCTGGGGCGATGGCGAGGCCTGGAAGGCTTCGCAGGCCCGCACCCGCAGCTATACGAAGGACGACTGGGCGCGCATCCAGGCCGAGGCCGATGCGATCACCCGCGCGTTCGCCAACGCGATGCAGCGCGGCAAGGCTGCGGACGGCGAGGCGGCGATGGCGCTGGCCGAATCGCACCGCGCGCACATCGATCGGCACCATTACCCCTGCAACCACGCAATGCATGCGAGCGTCGCGGCGATGTACACCGCCGATCCGCGCTTCCAGGCGCACTACGACCGCCAAGCGGACGGCCTCGCGGCCTACATCGAAGCCGCCGTATGCGCGAACGCGGCCCGTCACGGCGCATGAGCCCTTTGTAGCGCGGAGCGAAGCTCCGCTGCGCGTTGTCAGCAGAACGTACGCCGGGGCGCTGCAGGTGTGCGGGCTGGCGGAAATGGTGCAGCGGATCTTCGATCCTCTCCACAAAAACAGAACGGGCGCCGTGATCGGCGCCCGTTCGTTCATTGCATGGGAATCATGACTGTGATCAGAAGCTCGCCTTGAACTCCACGCCCCACGTACGCGGCTCGTTGAGGAAGCCGGTCAGGTTGTTGAAGTCGATGGCGCCGACGATGGCCTGCTCGTCGGTGATGTTGCGTCCGTAGGCCACCACTTCGTAGCGGCCGTCCTTCCAGTTCACGCCCAGGCGCAGGCCGCCTTCCAGCAGCGGATCGCCGGTGAATTCGGTCGATTCGTACAGGAAGAAGTTGACCTTGCTGCGGTAGGCCCAGTCCGTGTAGACGAAGAACTCGGCATTGCCCAGCGGGATGCCGTAGCGCGCGGTGAGGTTGTAGACGTGCCTGGGCGCCTGCGGCAGCGGGTTGCCGTCGATCAGGCGCGTGCCCGCGACCGGGCCGGCCGGATCGGTCGGCGTGCACAGCGCGCCGCACTGGAACACGCTCAAGGTCTTGTCCTGGATCTCGGTGTCGTTGTAGCTGGCGCCGAAGGTGACGAACAGGCGGTCGGTCAGCCACGCCTGCACATCGAGTTCCGCACCCTGCCCGACGCTGCGGTCGGCATTGACCAGGGTCGCGATGTTGCTGGCGCCGCCGACGGCGGTCAGCTGCTGGTCGTCGACGGTGTAGCGGTACAGCGCGAAGCCCAGGCGCAGGCGGTTGTCCCACAGCGTCGCCTTCACGCCGGCTTCGTACGACAGCACGGTCTCGCTGTCGGCCACGGTGACCAGCTGGTTCGACGGCAGCGAGGCATCGGCGAACATCAGGCGGCCCTGCACGCTCGGCGCGCGGAAGCCGGTGGCGACGCGACCGTAGACGTTCACGTTGTCGCTGGCCTGGAACACGCCGCTGAGATCCCAGCTGAGATGGGTGTCGTCCGGGCTGACCCGGATCTGCGGAATCGGCGGGCCGAACGGGCCGACCACGCGCTCGGCGACGAACGTCTTGCGGTCGTCGGTGTAACGCAGGCCGCCGCGCAGCTTGAAGCGCTCGGTCACGTCGAAATCGCCCGAGGCGAAGACGGCCCAGGCCGTGTTGTCCTGGCGCTGGGTGGCGTAACCGTTCTGCGGGTTGCCCGGGCCGAAGGTGTCGTAGCTGAAACTGTCGACCTGGATGCGCTCGTCGAACCAGAACAGGCCGGCCTGCCAGTCGAAGCGCCCCCAGTCGTTGGATTCGATCCGGAATTCCTGGCTCCACTGGCGGTGGCGCGGCAGGCCATCGGCGGATTCGGCCGGGAACAGCGATTCGCCCAGTTGGTCCGGCGGGAAGCCGTAGCTGGAACCGCCATCGATGTCGCCACGGCTGAAGGCATCGACGCTCTCGTAGCCGGTGATCGAATGCAGGCTGACCTTGCCGAGATCCCAGCGCATGCGCAGGTTGCCGCCGATCTGGTCGAGCTGCTGCTCGTTCACGCCATCGATCGACACCTGGTCGCGGCGGAAGTCGTCGCGCAGTTCGTTGGTGCCGGGCTTGATGATGCTGGCGCGGAACAGGCGCGCGGTGCCTTCGAGCTTGCGCGCATGCACGTTGGCCAGCGCTTCGAAGCGGTCGCTCGGCTTGAACAGGAACTGCAGGCGCGCGGCCGTCTCTTCGTAACCTTCGAGATCATCGCCCGGGCCGTTGTTGACGTTGTCGACCCAGTCGGCACGGCTCTGGCGCATGATCGACAGGCGCGCGGCGGTGTTCTCGCCGACCGGCCCGGTGATCGCGCCTTCCAGGTTGACCTGGCGACGGTCGCCGACGCCGATGCGCGCGTAGCCACCGAACTCGTCCTGCGGACGCGCGGATTCGAACTTGATGATGCCGGCCGGCGAGTTGCGGCCGAACAGCGTGCCCTGCGGGCCCCGGGCCATTTCGATGCCGTCGAGGTCGAACAGCGGGAAGCCCTTGAGGATCGGGTTTTCCTGGACCACGCCGTCGTACACCAGCGACACCGGCTGCGAGGCGTTGAGGTCGAAATCGGTGTTGCCCAGGCCGCGGATGTAGAAGCGCGGGAAGGCGCGACCGAACGAGGATTCGATGTTCAGGCTCGGCAGGCGACCAGACAGCAGGCGGATGTCGTCGCCGCTGGCGGTCAGGGCCTCGATCTTCTCGCGATCCAGGGTCGTGATCGCCATCGGCACGTCCTGGATGTTCTCGGCGCGGCGCTGCGCGGTGACGGTGATGGTGTCGAGTTCGGGGGCGCCGGGCGATGCGGCGTCCTGGGCCATGGCAGGCAGGGCCAGCAGGACGGCGACGGTGAGGCCGCCCAGGCGCAGGGCGCGGCGGGTCGAACGATGGGGAACGAGCATGGGGAGTCCTCGGGCTGGAAGCGGACGGTGCCGGCTGGCGCCCCCGTCCGCGCGGGTGTGCCGATCATGCCGGCAAGGGGGCGCGAATTGTAAACAAATCGTGATGGAGCACGGACTCGATCCGGGCTGGACCGGCCCGGACTGGACCGGCCCCGGGCGGCCATGCCTTTCGTCATGCGCGGCGCCGGCCCCCATCCGCTACCCTGTCCACCGCCCGACCATCCCTCTCCGAGGATCGCCATGACCCGTCCCACCGCCTGCGCGCTTGCGCTGGCCATCGCCACCGGCCTCGCCGGGGGCGCCATCCAGGCCCATGCCGCCGACAAGAAACCCGCCATGTCCACCGCAGCCACCCAGAGCAACCCGCTGTTCGCCGACAGTCCGCTGTCGCTGAAATATCCGCAGTTCGACAGGATCAAGGACAGCGACTTCGCGCCGGCCTTCGACCGCGGCATGGCGGAACAGCTGAAGGAAGTGAACGCGATCGCGAACAACCGCCAGCCGGCGACCTTCGAGAACACCATCGTCGCGCTGGAGAAGAGCGGCCAGATCCTCAACCGCAGCCTGTCCGTCTTCTTCAACCTCACCGGCGCCGACACCAACGACACCCGCGAGAAGCTGCAGAGCGACTACGCTGCGAAGTTCTCCGCGCACGGCGACGCCATTTCGCTCAATCCCAAGCTGTTCGCGCGCATCAAGTCGCTCCACGACCGCCGCAACGATCTCGGCCTCGACGCCGAAGGCGTGCGCCTGGTCGAGCGCTACTACACCGATTTCGTCCGCTCCGGCGCCAACCTCAGCGAGGCGCAGAAGGCCCGCGTGAAGGCGATCAACGCCGAACTGGCGACCCTGGGCACCAAGTTCAGCCAGAACGTACTGGCCGAAGTGAACGCCTCGGCGGTCGTGGTCGACACGAAGGAGGAACTCGCCGGCCTGTCCGACGAGCAGGTCTCCGCCGCCGCCGAAGCGGCCAAGGCGCGCAAGCTCGAAGGCAAGTACGTCATCGCCCTGCTCAACACCACCGGCCAGCCGGCCCTCGCCCAGCTCGAGAACCGCGCTTTGCGCGAGCGCCTGTACAAGGCCTCGATCGCCCGCGGCAGCCGCGGCAACGAGTTCGACAACACCGCCATCGTGTCGCAGGTGCTCAAGCTGCGCGCCGAACGCGCGAAGATCATGGGCTACCCGAACCACGCCGCCTACGTGCTGGAAGACGAAACCGCACGCAATCCGGACGCCGTCAACGCGATGCTGGGCAAGCTGGCGCCGGCCGCCGTGGCCAACGCCAAACGCGAAGCCGCCGACATGCAGGCGGTGATCGACGCCGAACAGAAGGCCAAGGGCCAGCCGAGCTTCAAGCTGGAACCGTGGGACTGGGCGTTCTACGCCGAGAAGGTCCGTCAGGCCCGCTACAACTTCGACGAATCGCAGCTCAAGCCGTACTTCGAGATGAAGAACGTGCTGGAGAACGGCGTGTTCTTCGCCGCCAACAAGCTGTACGGCCTGACCTTCAAGCAGCGCACCGACCTGCCGGTCTACCACCCCGACGTGCTGGTCTACGACGTGTTCGATGCCGACGGCAAGCAGTTGTCGATCTTCCTCGCCGACATGTACGCCCGTTCGTCCAAGCGCGGTGGTGCATGGATGAACGAGTACGTCTCGCAGTCGAAGCTCACCGGCAACCTGCCGGTGGTCGCCAACCATCTCAACATTCCCAAGCCGCCGGCCGGCCAGCCCACGCTGATGACCTGGGACGAAGTGACCACGACCTTCCACGAATTCGGCCACGCGCTGCACGGCATGTTCTCGAACGTGACCTACCCGCGCTTCTCGGGCACCAACGTGCCGCGCGACTTCGTCGAATACCCGTCGCAGGTCAACGAGATGTGGGCCGACTGGCCGGAAGTGCTGGCGAACTACGCCAAGCACTACCAGACCGGCGCGCCGATGCCGAAGGAACTGCTCGACAAGGTGCTGGCCGCATCCAAGTTCAACCAGGGCTTCGCCACCACCGAGTACCTCGGTGCCGCGATGCTCGACCAGAGCTTCCACCAGTTGCCGGCCGACAGCATCCCGGCCGCCAAGGACGTGATCGCGTTCGAGGAAGCCGCACTCAAGGCCAACGGCACCGACTTCTATGCCGTGCCGCCGCGTTACCGCACCGCCTACTTCAGCCACATCATGGGCGGCTACTCGGCCGGCTACTACGCCTACATCTGGTCGGAAGTGCTGGATGCCGAAAGCGTGGAGTGGTTCAAGGAGAACGGCGGCCTGAGCCGCAAGAACGGCGACTGGTTCCGCGCCAAGCTGCTCAGCCGCGGCGGTTCGGAAGATGCCATCACCACGTTCAAGGAGTTCCGCGGTCGCGACCCGCAGATCGAGCCGCTGCTCAAGCGTCGCGGCCTGACCGCCGAGTAAGCGCACGCCGCATGGCAACACCGACACCGCCCGGCCTGCCCGGGCGGCGTCGTTTACGGACGACGCGTTCGTCTATGCTCCGCCCATGAACGAAGCGCCACAGACCATGCACGATGCCGCGCGGGACGCCGGGCAGGCAGCTTCCGCGCTCCGCGACTGGCTGTCGCGCGTCGATCGTGTCTTCGTGCTCACCGGCGCCGGCATCAGCACCGACTCGGGCATCCCCGACTACCGCAACGCCGACGGCGCCTGGAAGCGCTCGCCACCGGTGACCTGGCAGGCGTTCACCGGCGACCCGGCCACCTACCGCCGCTACTGGGCACGCAGCTTCGTCGGCTGGCCGATCTTCTCAGCCGCGGAACCCAATCGCAGCCACCGCGCGCTCGCCGCGCTCGAACGCAGCGGCCGCCTCGCCGCCCTAGTCACGCAGAACGTCGACGGCCTGCACCAGCGCGCCGGCAGCCGCGAGGTGATCGACCTCCACGGCCGCCTCGACGGCGTGGTCTGCCTGGGCTGCGGCGACCGCCTGCCGCGCGCATCACTGCAGCCTCGACTGCTCGCATCCAATCCGGACTGGCGGCCTCGTACGGCCGGCGCAGCACCCGACGGCGACGCCGACATCGATGCCGAGGCGGTCGCCCGCTTCGTTCCGCCGCACTGCGCGCACTGCGGCGGCCTGCTGAAACCGGACGTGGTCTTTTTCGGCGAGAACGTGCCCCGCGCCCGCTATGCACAGGCCGTCGACGCCCTGCACGCCAGCGACGGCGTGCTGGCCGTCGGCACCTCGCTGATGGTCTATTCCGGCTTCCGCTTCGTGCGCATGGCCCACGAACGCGGCATCCACGTCGCCCTGCTCAACCGCGGCCGCACCCGCGCCGACGACCTGGGCGGGCTGAAGCTGGATGCGGATTGCGGGGCGGTGCTGGACGCGCTCGCGTCCTGAGCCGAGCGCGCAGCCGGCGTCACGGCATCGTCGGTGACGGTGCTGCTGCCGGGTCCGCTCGCATCGCCGGCGCATCCACGAACATCGGCGCGTATTCCGGCGACAGGTGCGGGCGCAGCACCGACGTCGGCACCTCGACCGTGCGCTCGCCATCGACGTAGGGGCCGACCTGGTACGGCGGGAACACGAACTTCAGGCCGACCAGCTTGCCGCCTTCGGGCGCCAGCACCGGTTCGAACATCGCGAAGGCTTCCGCCGAGGGTTTCGTGCCCTGATCGATCATCTTGCCGCTGGTGCGCATCAGCTGCGCGCGCTCGGCCGGCGGCAGTTCGTCGCTGTCGATGCGCTGCGACAGCTCCGCGTGCAACTGCTCGCGCACGTAGTCGGAGATCGGACCCCAACCCTTCGGGTCGGGCACCAGCGCCGAGGCGGTGAGCAGGCGATTCTCGCGCGGCAGCCAGACGAAACGCGCGACGAGCGGCTCGGCGTGGGCGCCCCCGGTGAACACGGCGCCGCCAGCGGAGACCGCAACCATCTCGGACGTGTCGGCGAGCAGCGTATACGTCAGGGTCAGATCGTAGGGGCCGACCTGCCTGGCGGGGTCGATCTTCGCCAGCGCCTGTTCCAGCGTGGCGCGGGCCGTGTCGCTGTAGGTGCGCATCGCCTCGGCAAGACCGGGGTATCTGGCGGCCAGGCCCGGCGGGTAGGTGATGCCAACGATGAAGCGCGGATCCTGCTCGATCACGTCCTTGAGTTCGACGACGACGGGCGCGGGCGGCGGCGTTTGCACAGCGGGCGGCTGCGGCTGCGGCTGCGCGGGTGCCGGGCGTTCCCGGTCGCAGGCAGCGATGAACAGCGTCGCGGCCATCACGGCCACGAACAGGCGGGAGGGAAAAGTGGGGATGCGCATCATGGCGGCTCTCGCGGGATCCGTACCCGCTGGGCGAGGGGCGCACACAGGATATCGGATGGCGTGGTCGCGGTGCATCGCGATGCGATGCCACGGCCAACGAAAAGGCCCCGGACGCGAACGTCCGGGGCCTTCGTCGAAGCGTGTCGGCTTAGAGCGCCTGGACTTCGTCGGCCTGCAGGCCCTTCTGGCCCTGCACGACCTTGAAGGTGACCTTCTGGCCTTCCTTCAGGGACTTGAAGCCGGTGCCCTGGATGGAGCGGAAGTGGACGAAGAGGTCCTGGCCGCTTTCCGGGGTGATGAAGCCGTAGCCCTTGGCATCGTTGAACCACTTGACGGTGCCGCTCTGACGATCGGACATGGGTGTTACTCCTTACATTCAACAGTTGGGTGGATACACGGAACCTTTCGGGGACCGCGACTGTCTAGCCAGGGGTAACGCGAACGATGAGCGGATCGTCGGGCTGTACGCAGGTGTGATCCCGAAACGGAGACCTCCCCGAGGAGGACATCCGCAGCGGGCCTTGCCGGCTTGCACCTTGGATCTACCGCATCGGGCCTCGATGTACCGTGCCCGCTTGGAACAGTCCCGAAACCTTACACCACAACGGAACCGTTTTGGGAAGTGGTCCGGGGAACTTTTTTTCGGCCCAATCCGCGGCCATGTCACCCCTTGGACATGAATCGTTCATTTTCCCCGTGTTTTGCAGGGTTTGGCCTCAGCCCGGGAAAGTTGCCCCATCGCGTCGGGAAGATGTCATCGCCGGCCCCGCACTGGTGCTTAGTGACACGCAGGGGCAGTTCCGGCCTCGCGAAACCGCGCGAATCGGGTTGGCACGCTTTCTGCTTTTCCTGAGATCGAAACACCCGTGCAGCGTGACCCCCAGCAATCCCCACCCTCCTCCGAGGTGGCCCATGCAAGCCGATCAACCCATCGCCAGCAACGTCCCCGACGACCTGGTCGTGGCCCGCCTCTACGACCTGGCCCGCCAGGGCGAAACGGCGACACGCGAGTTCCAGCTCCTCGATTACGTCATCCAGAAGCGTCTGGTCCAGACCTACGGTGGCGACTTCGCCCAGGCCGCCCACGCGGCCTGAGCAGACCGGCCGGCCCCGCACCGACGCGCGGGGTCCGCCAGCTTCATCGATTCACGGTTCCATTGCTCCACAGTTCCCGTCACACCGAGATCCCTCCCCTCATTTTTGTGTGTGCTTCGTTTCGTGGGGCATTGCCCCGTCCCACGAAACGAAGCTTTCTTTTTTTCCGGGCGAGGGAATTCGCAGGAAGGCAGCGGACGGGCGCAACTCAGCCGCCGAACGACGGCGCCAGCAGGCGTCGCAGGAAGTGCCCGGCGAGCGCCGGCTCCTGCACCAGCGCAAACGCCATGCCGTAGGCGGCGCCCCACAGGTGGGCGCTGTGATTGACGTTGTCGCGGCCGCGGCGATCCATCCAGATGCTGTACCACAGGTAGAGACCGGCGAACACGAAGGCCGGCACCGGGACCACGAAGAACAGCAGGATCAGCCCCCACGGGTCGAGCAGGATCGACGAGAACAACACCGCAGACACCGCACCGGAAGCGCCCAGGCTGGCGTATTGCCTGTCGTGGCGATGGCGGAGATAGCTGGGCAGGATCGAGACCACCAGCGCCGACATGTAGAACAGCAGGTAGCCCATCGACCCGATGCTTGCGGTGAAATACCGCTCCATCAGCATGCCGAAGGAATACAGCGTGATCATGTTGAACGCGAGGTGCATGCCGTCGGCATGGATCAGGCCGTAGGTCAGCAGGCGGTCGTATTCCTTGTTCCGGTCGATCGCCGGCGGCCACAGGATCAGGCGCTCCTGCAGGCGGGGGCGTTCCCACGCCTGCCAGGACACCAGCACGGTGACGGCCAGGATGACCCAGGTGACGATGCCGCCGCTCATGCGCGATGACCCGAGTCGATCCGCACGTCAGGCCGCACGGTAGTAATCCTGCATCGGATAGCGCTTCGCGTACCAGGCGAAGATCAGCGCAGCGACGAACGCGAAGCCGGCGAAGAAGAACATCAGGAAGGCGTTCTCGCTCAGTCCGGACGACGCGATCTGCGCGACCATCAACTCGCTCTTCACGCCGGCGTTGGTGAGCAGCACCCAGACATTGCCGAACGTCACCGACAGCAGCCAGAAGCTCATGATGACGCCCTTCATCGGCTGCGGCGCCTGGCTGTAGGCGAACTCCAGGCCGGTGGCCGACACCAGCACCTCGCCGAAGGTGAGCAGGACGTACGGCAGGGCCTGCCATGCCAGCGAGGTCGGGTCGCCGCCATCGATCTGCAACTGGATCATGCCGGCGATCACCCAGGCCAGGCCGGAGAAGGCGATGCCCCAGCCCATGCGTCGCAGCGCGGTGACCTGGAACCCCATCTTCGTCAGCGCCGGATACAGCACGAGGTTGTTGAACGGGATCAGCAGCATCACCATCAGCGGATTGAGCGCCTGCATCTGCGCGGCTTCCTGCACCAGCCAACTCGGCCACCACCAGGCCTCGTGCGGCACGATCATCTCCTTGCCCTGCAGCACCCAGGTCGAAGCCTTCTGGTCGAACAGCGACCAGAACGGGCTGACGATGGCGAACACGATCAGGATGCGCAGCACGGCGCGGACGCCGTCGACCGCGTCATCGGGATGCAGGCCGCGCGCGCGCTCCAACTGCAGCGCCGTACCGATACCGCCGAACAGCAGGATCGAGCCGAGGGCGAGGCAGAAGGTCGTGACGAACTTGATCGACTCGGGCCAGAAGCCGCCGCTGCCGAACGCATTCATGGCCCAGCCCGCGAGCATCGCGACCGCAAGGACCACGCCGCCGATCGCGATGAACGTGCCCAGGCCCTTGTCGCCCTGCGCGCCACCGCGCAGTGCGGTCATCACGACGGTCATGAAGCTGTTCGGGTCGCGCGAGGTCGGCGGCACGTTCACGTACTTGCGTCGCCCCATCCAGAAGATGATGGTGGCGATGAACATCAGGATGCCGGGGATGCCGAACGCGATCGCCGGGCCGTACGCGCTGAGGATGCGCGGCATCAGCAGCGACGCGAAGAACGAGCCGAAATTGATCGTCCAGTAGAAGGCGTCGTAGACCACCTTCGCCATGTGCTTGTTCGACTGGTTGAACTGGTCGCCGACGAAGGCCGAGACCAATGGCTTGATGCCGCCGGATCCGAGGGCGATCAGGAACAGGCCGGTGTAGAACCCGGTGCGGTTCTCTTCGAACAGCGCGAGGCAGGCGTGGCCGACGCAGTACAGCAGCGACAGCCACAGAATGGTGTGGTACTTGCCGAAGAAGCGGTCCGAAATCCAGCCGCCGAGCAGCGGGAAGAAATACACGCCGATGACGAAGCTGTGGAAGACTTCCTTCGCCATGCCCTGCCGTTCGGCTTCCGGCAGGTAGGACAGCAGCACGCTGCCGACCAGGAACGGCACCAGGATGTTGCGCATGCCGTAGAAGCTGAAGCGCTCGCAGGCTTCGTTGCCGATGATGTAGGGAATCTGGCCGGGCAGACGGGCTTTTTCGGCCCCGTTCGGGGCATCTTGCGTGGCTTCGCGCACGGGCAGGTCTCGCAGGATGTTTCGCGGAGATGAAGGGAACGTCCGGCCATGCAGCCGGATGAAAGCCCCCGGAGTGTACCCAAGTTCGCCGCGGAATCCGTACCGGCCAGCCGGAAATGCCGCGCGGTCCCGGCGATGCGCCCTAGCCGATCACGCCCATTCCGTCAGCCCTTCGCGCTCGTAGAGGCGCGCGAACGACGGCCGCGCCTTCAGCTTCGCGGCCAAAGCCGCCAGATTCGGCCATTCGGTCGCGGGCCTGGGCATGTTGCGCGACCAGCGCATCAGCATGACCAGGTGGAAGTCGGCCACGCTCGGGCGATCGCCGAGCAGATACGGGCCGTTCGCGGCCAGATGCGCGTCGATGCGGTCCCACTGCGCTTCGATGCGCGGCCGCACATGCGCGAGCACGGTTTCGGCCAGGGCCTCGCCGGCCGGTTCGTGCGGATACCACCACTGGCGGAACAGCGGCTGCACCATGTTGGCCAGATTGAACATCCACTGCAGGAAATCCATGCGCGACGGATCGCCCGGCAACGGTGCCAGGCCGTGCGCGGGATGGGATTCGGCCAGATGCACGATCAGCGCCGCGGCCTCGCAGTGCGGCTTGCCGTCGACGAGCAGCGTCGGCACCACGCCATTCGGATTGAGCGCGAGATACGCGGCCTGTTTCTGCGCACCACCCTTGATGTCCACCAGCGCCAGTGCATGGGGAAGCTCCAGCTCCAGCAGCACCCAGTGGACGACCAGGCTCGCGGCACCGGGCGCGTAGTGAAGCGTATACGAAGGCTGGCTCATGGATGGTCCTGCGCTGCGGGAAAGGCGCCAATCTTCGCATGACCCGGAACGGACCCGGGCGCCCGCACGACAGGGCACAATGCGACGCTGCATCCCGCTCCGAGACCCGTCACATGCGCACTGCCCTGCCGATCGCTTCGCTGCTGCTCGCCCTGTCGCTGCCCGCCACCGTCGGCGCAACGCCGCCGGACCTGTCGACGGAAGGCGAACGCAGCGCTTACGCGCGCACCGGCCGCTACGCCGAAGTGATCGCGCTGTGCGATGCGTTCGCGGCGAAGCATCACGATGCCGTGCGCTGCGTCGACTTCGGCACCACGCCCGAAGGCCGTCCGATGAAGGCGCTGGTGGTCACGCGCAGCGGCGCGCGCACGCCGGAAGCCGCGCGTTCGGCGGGCATCCCGGCAGTGCTGATCCAGGGCGGCATCCACGCCGGCGAGATCGACGGCAAGGATGCGGGCTTCCTCGCGCTGCGGCAGATGCTCGACGGCCAGGCCGCGCGCGGCGCGCTGGAGAAGACGGTGCTGGTCTTCGTGCCGGTGTTCAATGTCGATGGCCACGAGCGCTTCGGCGCCTGGAACCGCCCCAACCAGAACGGCCCGGCCGAAATGGGCTGGCGCGTCACCGGACAGAACTACAACCTCAATCGCGACTACGCCAAGGCGGATTCCGTGGAAATGCAGGCGATGCTGGCGCTGGTGAACGCATGGGATCCGGTCGCGACCATCGATCTGCATGTGACCAACGGCGCGAAGTTCGAACACGACATTTCGATCCAGGTCGAGCCGCTCAACGCCGGCGACGACGCCTTGCGCGGCGCGGGACGCACGCTGCGCGAGGGCACGCTCGCGCGCCTGGCGAAGCAGGGGTCTCTGCCGCTGCCGTTCTATCCGTCGTTCGTCGAGAACGACAACCCGGCCTCGGGTTTCGTCGACGGCGTGGCGCCGCCGCGGTTCTCGACCGGCTATTTCCACCTGCGCAACCGCCTCACGATGCTTGTCGAGACGCATTCGTGGAAGGACTATCCGACCCGCGTGCGCATCACCCGCAACACGGTCATCGCGGTGATGGAACTGATGGCGAAGCACGGGCGCGACTGGCGCGCCCTGGCCGATGCTGCCGACACCCGCGCCGGTCAACTCGGCGGCACGACCCAGGCCTTGAGCTGGACCGCCAGCGAGAAGGTGCGCACCATCGACTTCCGCGGCTACACCTACACCCGCACGCCTTCGGAGGTCTCCGGCGCGTTGATGACCCGCTACGACGACCGCCGGCCGCAGGTCTGGAAGGTACCGCTGCGCGACGAGATCGTTCCGGCACTGCAGGTGACCGCGCCGAAGGGCGGCTACCTGGTTTCGCCGGCCTACGCGGAGACCGTCGGCGCGAAGCTGCGCCAGCACGGCATCGCGTTCACGCGCATCGACCGTGCGCTGGACGATGCGAAGGTCGAGAGCTACCGCGACGATACCCCGGTGTTTTCCGCAGGTTCCAGCGAAGGTCGGCACCGCCTCACCGTCGACGGCGCATGGGCCGCCGAAACCCGCGGGATCGGCGCAGGCGCGCTGTTCGTGCCGATCGCGCAGCCGAAGTCGCGGCTGGCCATGGCCCTGCTCGAACCGCAGGCGCCGGACTCGCTGCTCGCCTGGGGCTGGTTCAACAACGCCTTCGAGCGCAAGGAGTACATGGAGGATTACGTCGCCGAAGACGTCGCGCGCGACATGCTGGCCAGCGATCCCGCGCTGCGCGCGACGTTCGAGAAGACGCTGCAGGACGATCCGAAGTTCGCGGCCAGTGCGGACGCGCGGCTGGAATTCTTCTATCGCAGGCACACCGCCTGGGACGAGCGCTACGGGCTGTATCCGGTGTTCCGGATCGACACGACACCCTGAGCGCCCCGCGCGGCCTCCGGGAGCGGATCGAGCCCGGGACACGACCGGGCTCGGCGAGTGCAATGGACCTGTCCGGCCGCGTCAACGCGCGGTCGGCACGTACTCCAGCGGCGCGCCCGGGCCGATCGGCAGGCCGAAGGTCACCCAGATCGCGAACAGCACGGTCCAGCCGATCAGGAAGGTGATCGAGTACGGCAGCATGGTGGCGACGATGGTGCCGATGCCGGCCTTCGGCTCGTAGCGCTGCAGGAAGGCGATGATCAGCGCGAAGTAGCTCATCATCGGCGAAATGATGTTGGTCACCGAGTCGCCGATGCGGTAACCCACCTGGGTCAGTTCGGGCGAATAGCCCAGCAGCATGAACATCGGCACGAAGACCGGCGCCATCAGCGCCCACTTGGCCGAGGCAGAACCCATGAAGAGGTTGGCGGTGGCCGTCAGCAGGATGAAGGCGATGAACAGCGGCACCGCCGGCAAGTCCAGGGTCTTGAGCACGTCGGCGCCTTCGACCGCGAAGATCAGGCCCAGTTGGGTCCAGTTGAAGAAAGCCACGAACTGGGCGGCGAAGAAGGTGAGCACCATGTACGAAGCCAGGGTCTCCATGGACTTGCCCATGCCCTTGATGACGTCCACGTCGCTGCGAATGGTGCCGGCCCCCAGGCCATAGGCCACGCCGGTGACCACGCCGTAGACGAAGATCATGGCGACGATGCTCTTGAGGAACGGGTCGAGCGCCTTGAGGGTTTCGGCCTCCCCTGCCTTGCGCAGGAAGCCATCGTCCGGCACGGTCCCGAGCAGCACCAGCACGGTGATCCCCAGGCCGGCCAGCAGCGCCCAGAGCAGGCCGCGCTTCTCGGCAGCGGTCATCGGCTCGAACTTCTCGCCCGCCTCGGCCGGCGCGTCCGGGAAGCGCTTGGCCACGATCCATTCGGTCACCGCAGTGCCCAGCAATGCGATCAGGGGGGTGGAGGCGATCATGAACCACCAGTTGGCCGCAGCGCTGACCTCGTAATCGGGATCGATGATGCGCGCGGCTTCCTGGGACAGACCCGCCAGCAGCGGATCGATGGTGCCCAGCAGCAGGTTCGCCGAGTAACCACCGGACACGCCGGCGAACGCGGCCGCCATGCCGAGGATGGGATGGCGGCCTGCGGCGATGAAAATCAGGGCGGACAGCGGCACCAGCAGCACGTAGCCGATCTCGCTCGCCATGTTCGACATGATGCCGGCGAACACGACCACGAAGGTCAGCAGCCGCCGAGGCGCGGACAATACCAGCAGCCGCAGGGCGGCACCGATCAGGCCACTGTGTTCGGCCACGCCGATGCCGATCAGCGACACCAGCACCGTACCCAGCGGCGCGAAGCTGGTGAAATTGGTGATGAGTCCAGTGAGGATGCGCTGCAGTCCCTCGACGGTCATCAGGTTGACCGCACGGACCTCCTCGCCGGTGGCCGGGTGCTGGACGGCCAGGTCGAACAGCGAGGCGAGACCCGACATCAGGATCACCGCCAGCGCCATCACTGCGAACAGCGTGGTCGGGTGCGGCAGTGCGTTGCCTCCACGCTCGACGATGTACAGGAAACGGTCTACGGCGGAACGGCGGGCAGCAGGCGGGGCAGCGTCGGTCATGATCGGCTCGTGCAGAAACGGCAGCCGCATACATTGCCGAAAGAACCGTGCGAGTTCACCCCCTGCCAGCGAATGTCCGACCGGAATGCGGACGACGCCTGCGGAAAGAAAAAACAATCAATCAATTCAATCAGTTATGCGGAATACGCCCAAGTGCAAGGCGCATCGTTCCACAGCGTCAGGCACAGCGCCATCGTTCAGCCGCGCAGGAATGCGCAGACCGCGCCGGGATCCGCGTTCCCGACGGGAGCCGTCAGAACGGTCGCGGCAAATCCAGCATCGGCGCGACGAACCAGTACCCGCCGACCAGCAGGGCGCCGATCCAGAACAGCTTGAGCACGAACTTCACGACCTTGATGACGAAATAAGCCGCGACGATGGCCAGCACCAGGCCGACCCAACCGAACTCAAGCATGGGCGGCATCCCGCGGGACGAGGGAGGATTGCGACGCGTCAACCGGCGCCAGCGCGGGATCGAGCGCCACGCGGCCGTCGAACACGAAACAGGCACCGTCGTAACCATGGCCACCGACGGCCTCGAAGTAGCCGAGGATGCCACCGTCGAGCTGCAGCACGTTGTCCATGCCCTGCGCGCGCATCCACAGCGCGGCCTTTTCGCAGCGGATGCCGCCGGTGCAGAAGCTCACCACCGTCGCATCGGCCCAGGCTTCGCGGCGCGCCAGCACGGCATCGGGCAGTTCGGTGAAGTTGTCGATGGGCAGGGTTTCCGCACCGGCGAACGTGCCGTGGGCGAATTCCTCGCGATTGCGGGTGTCCAGCAGCACCAGCCGGCGCCCGTCGTCGTCGGCGCCCCGGGCGATCCAGCGCGACAGGGCCTCGGGCGACACCACCGGCGCACGGCCCTCGAGCGGCGCCGCATCGGGCATGCGGAAACTGATGATCTCCGGCTTGACCTTGGCCTTGAGTCGGCCGAACGGCTGCTCGGGCGACAGGCTCGCCTTGACGATGATGTCGGCGAAGCGCGGGTCGTCGCGCAGCCCGGCGACGAAGGTGTCGATGGCGTCGGGGGCGCCGGCGAGGAACAGATTGATGCCCTCGCCCGCCACCAGGATCGTGCCGCGCAGGGCCAGCGCCCCGGCGCGCGCATGGAGCTGGTCGCACAGGGCCTGCGGCTGGTCGACGGGGACGAAATGGTAGGCGGCGATATTGCGGATCATCGCGACATTCTACCGGCGGATCGACGCATCAGCCCGCGGCCAGCGCCGCCGTCAGATTGGCACGGGCCCGTGCTTCGAGTCGCCCATGGAAATGATCGCTCAGGAAAATTCGCTCGGACGCCAGCAGGCGCTTGAAGAACTGGCGGCGCTTGATCCGGTACAGCCAGCGCGGCACCGCACGGTATTCCTCGGCGATCTCCCGGTCGTAGGCAGCGAAACGCGCCGGTTCGGCGGCCAGGATCACCATGTCGCAATCGAGGAAGCGCCTCGTGTCCTCGGCGTCCGGGCCTTGTCCGAGCGAATCCGGGTCGATGGCGCCGTGGCGCGCGGTCAGCAGGATCAGTTCGGACACGCGCGCCGCATCCACGCCGCCCTCCGGCGGCCATCGCCCGAGGTGCTCGACCGCCAGCCGGGCCGAGGCCGCCTCGTTGTCGCTGCGGCCGGGCACGTAGATGGCGTCGTGGTAGAGCACGGCAAACCGCACCTCGTCGGGGCGGTGCCAGCCCGGCCCCTCGGCGACCTCGCGGTAGTGGCCCAGCACTTCGAGCACATGCCCGAAATGGTGATAGGCCCGGGGCGGCTCGGCGTAGGCCGCCTGCAGCGCGGACCGCTGGGCAACGGGCAGGTCGGCCAGCAACGATTCGACCGGCGGGTCAGCCGGCGACAGAGAACCATCCCGCGGCGGCGGCGAAGTCAGCGGTTCACCACCGACAGACTGGGCGCGCGCCGCATCGAGCGGTGATCCGCCGCGGCTTCGGCCGTGTAGGCGCAGACGCGGTTGCGGCCTTCGTTCTTCGCCCGGTAGAGCATCTGGTCGGCATGCGAGAGCAGGCGCGACAGGTCGTAACCCGACTGCGCGGTCGAACTCACGCCGAAGCTTCCGGTGACCACGAAGGAATAGCCGCACTCGCGGGTGTCGATCTGCGCCAGTTGCGCACGGCAGCTCTCGGCAAGGCGCTCCGCCCCCGGCAGGTCGATGCCGCTCAGCAGCACGGCGAATTCCTCGCCGCCGATGCGCCCGAGGTAATCGATCTTGCGGCAATGCGAGGCGCAGGTCTTGCCGACCTGCTTGAGCACCCAATCGCCGGCGCCGTGGCCGTAGGTGTCGTTGATCGCCTTGAAGTGGTCGAGGTCGAACATGACCAGCGAGGCCGGCTCTCCGGCCCGCGCGGCCTCGACCAGCGCCCGCTCGGACTTCTGCGTGAAGAAATGCCGGTTGCCCAGCCCGGTCAGCGAATCGGTCTGCGCCAGCTTCTTGAGCTGATGCTGGTGGCGCTTGACCTGGAAGGCCCAGAACACCGCACCCGCGAGCAGGATCGCCAGGAACAGCGTCGTCAACTGCGCCTTCTGGGTGTTCTCCCGCTCCAGCCGCTGCTGCGCCTGCAGCAGCTCGATTTCCTTGGTCTTCTGCTGCGTCTCGTGACGCACGATCTCGTAGGCGAGTTCGCGGGCCTTGACGTCGCTCTGGTGCGCCATCTGCGACTCGGCGTAGCGCTTGTAGAGCTCGAGGGCAGAAGTCGATTTCTCGCGAGCGGAGGCGATCTTGTAGAGCGTGTGATAAGCGCTCACCACGGCTGCCGAGGATGCGACCTGCTTGCCAAGCGCAACGGTTTGATTCGCATGATCCTCAGCAGCTTTCGCATCGCCGGAAGAGAGCTTGAGATCAGCAAGAATGGAACGGAATTCGGCGATCAACCATGGATAACGGGTTGCCTCCACCTCTGCCAGAGAACTCTCAAGCAAGGTGACAGCCTCGAAGACACGATCGGACTTCGCCCATTTCCTGGCAAGGTTCGCGCGCACCAGGTTGGCGCCGATCAATTCTTTTCCTGCTGTACAGCGCGCAATGATCTTCCTGACTTCATCGTCGCCCGAAATCGACTTCCCGAGCGCAAGCTGAGATGCAAAGCGCGCGTGACTGGCGCCGCACCACGCACGACTGGAAGGGGAATCCCTGAGGATTTCCTCGGCATAGCGCAAGCCGAGCGCATATTGTCCCATTTCGTTGTAGATCATGGCGGCGGAGCCGATGCCGTCATGCCTGATGTCCTTGTCCTTGACATCACCGCGCATCGAAAGCGCTTTTTCGAGATAACGCAAACCTGTCGTGAAATCCCTGTTGATCGCTGTCGCATTCGCGATCAGTGCACCCGCCCTGAACCTGATTGCAGGGTCGAAGCCTTCGTCAGCCAGTTTCTTCGCCTGACGGATGCCCTCTTCGACATCCTGACGATAGACCACCGCCTCATAGGCATGAAGATAGCCCAGCTTTTGCAGCTGATGCTTGCTGGCAGTGGATCTCCGCGCATCCATTTCCTTCAGCAGCGCGGAGAATTTCTCGGGATCCGAGCTTCGGGACTGATCGGCTACCGACAGCAATTCATCGAATGCGGTCGAGTTGCCAGCATGTGCACTACCGCAAAGCAGTACCGCGACACAGAGAAACACACCAGCCAACCCTCGGACGAAATCCATTTTCCACCCCAGCTCGATTACGGTTGTTTATTCCCTGACAGGAGACTCTTCTTCCGGATTCGGAACGTCCCCACCCTCTTCTTCAGGAGAAGGGGCTTTTTCGTCCTGATCCGGCGCGAAGACGAAACAGAGCATCGAAGGGCGAACATCCAATGCCGATCCGATTGCTGCCGGATCCCGCATTCCAAGTGCCGATCGCTGCTCATCAGCCACATCCAGCGTCGCGATGACAGCCTCGTACTCAGCCATGTTCATGCGCGCCATCATTGCATTGTTTCCCATCGACTCGAGAAACTGGATCAGATTCGACACGATAGCCCCCTATTTTCCAATATTGTTGAGACGGAATTTCGACCATTTGTCGGCCAAGCTGCCTGATGCGAGCGCGTCGATCATCGAGAAGTGCTGCCTGGCATTGCGCCCTCGCGAATCGCATCATCCCCCATGGCGACCGTCCGAGGCTAAGTCATGCGCCCGGAAAGATCAACCGTGTCAATGACATACGATGAAGACCCGGGGTTGATCGCGCGCCAACTCGAATCGCCCGGCTCTGCCGACTGCGGCGCCAGCCCTCCGGGATTCGCGCGCTTCAATCCTGGCCCGCCTCCAACCGGGCGAGCTTCGCCAGCATGGTCTCGTTGCGGGTCATGGGTCGTGCCGGCGGTATCACAAGGGTGCTCTGCAGGCGCAGGTCGGCCTCGACCAGCGTCGACAGCGGCATCCGTTCCATCCGGGGTTCAACGATGGGCAGGGTCGCCGCTTCGTAGACGATCACTTCGTGATCGAGCGGATAACCCTCCCCGACCAGCAACTCGACCAGCAGGCGGCGATGGGCGGGGCCGGTGCCGAAACGCGAGATGCTTCTGTCCCCTGCGACACCGATCTGCCACAGGACGAGGTAGGCGCTCGGATCGATCCTGCGCTGATAGAACATCAACTGGCTGGCCTCGTAGTGCTGGCAACCGAAGGTACCCGGGTCGATGCCGAGGTCGGCATAGAGGCAATCCTCGGCCGAAATGCCGGCATGCATCTCGGCCTCGAAACCTTCGCTGCGCGCCTGTGCGATGGCATGGTGGGGCACCTGCGCGAACACGCCCGGATGTCCATAGAACACGCCACAGACGCGATGCCCGAGCCGCACTTCCGAGAGCATGGCTTCGATCATTTCGCGATAACTCTGCGTGCGCCGCTTGCCTTCCGCATAGAAGGGCTGGAGGCTGCGGACGCCGGGCCGCATGCCCTGCACCCAGCGCTCGACGATGGCATCGGAGACCAACGCGAATACCGCATCGGCGTGCTCGATCTCGCTGCGTGCCCGCGGGCTGACATGAGCACCCAGCATCATGCCCAAGCCAACGGCGACGAAACTGCCTTTCTTCGATGTCATGCTCAACGGTGTCCGACGGGCTTCGGGCAGTCTATCGGGATTGCCATCTTGACCACATCTCTCCGGAACGGCTTGTCACCCATGCCTCATGGCGCATGCGCCACGAGGCGAAGCCCTTCGCATCGAGTCCTTCGCCCACGAACCCCAGGCTTTCGACCAGTCGCCGCGCCGCCGCATGCGATTCGACATGCCGGGCCGTGATCTCGGAAACGCCAAGATTCCAGTATCCGGAGAGGCAATTCCCGATCATCGCCGCGAGACAGTGCTGCCCCAGGCTGGATCGCTGCACGTCGCTCGACAGCATCAGCCCGACATCGGCCGCTCCCCCATCACGGATCTCGCGCACAAGGGAAGCCAATCCAACCGACGCATCATCGTTGCTTCGATCGAATACCCGCCAGTACAGCGCACGCACGCCCAGCCGACGATTGTGACCGAGGCTCTTCTCGAAGACGGCAAGCACATCCTCCCTCCCCATCACCGGCCCGATGTACCGCATCACTTCGGGATCGGTATAGAGCGCGAGATAAAGGTCGAGGTCGTCTTCGCACAGCAGCCGCGCCTTGACGCGGGGCGTTTCGAAGGACAGGTCGGACGGGTCGGGCGTCACAGGAAGCTCGCGTAGGCGTCCAGGGGCAGGCGCTGGATTGCGGGGACGCGGCAGCCGGGCGCGGGATGGCCGACGACCAGCAGCAGATAGGCCATTTCGTTCTTCGGCCGGCCGAGCAGGTCGTTGAGGAAGCCCATCGGGCTTGGGGTATGGGTCAGGGTGGCGAGGCCGGCGCGATGCAGGGCGGCGATGAGCATGCCGCAGGCGATGCCGACCGATTCGTGCGGGTAGTAGCGCTTGACCTTGTTGCCGGCGGCGTCATGGCCGAAGCGTTCGTAGAACACGCCGATCAGCCAGGGCGCGATCTCGAGGAAGGGCTTGTCGGCGTCGGTGCCCAGCGGCGCCAGCGCATCCAGCCATTCGTCCGGCGCGCGGTGGGAATAGAACTCGCGCTCCTCGGCCTCGGCGCCTTCGCGGATGCGGCGCTTGAGGTCCGGATCGCCGACGGCGACGAAACGCCAGGGCTGCTGGTTGGCGCCGCTGGGTGCGGTGCCAGCCGCACGCAGGCAGTGCTCGATGACCTCGCGCGGCACCGGGGTGCCGGCGTAATCGCGGACGGTGCGGCGGCGGGCCAGTTCGTCGGCGAACACGCGGGCGGCTGCGACGCGCGCCTCGTCGGACATCGCGGGCATCGGCGGCAGGACGACGGTCGGAGGGTCGTGCATGGGCAGGCCTGTCCAGTGGCGTGCCGGCACCTTAGCAGCCGGGCGCGCGGACGCAAGCTTGGCGCGCCTCCGCGGCGCGCCTACACTCGCCGCGACCCACCTCCACCGGACCGTCCGCGATGCCCTTCTTCCTGCTGTCGATCGTCCTCCAGATCGCCTGCGCCGTGCACGTGGTCCGCACCGGGCGGCCGATGTACTGGATCTTCCTGCTGCTGATCGGTTCCTACGTCGCGATCGCGATCTATGTCTTCGCGGAGATCCTGCCGGGGCTGCGGCACAACCGCACCGCGCGCCGGGCGGTGCAGGGTGCCCACGACCGCATCGACCCCGAACGCCACAAGCGCGCGGCGTCGCAGCGGCTGGAGGTCGCCGACACCCTGGAGAACCGCCAGCGGCTGGCCGACCAGAGCCATGCCAGCGGCGATTACCAGCAGGCGGCCGAACTGTATCGCTCGGGCTTGCGCGGGCTGTATGCGACCGACCCGAACCTCATGCTGGGACTGGCAAAGTCGCAGTTCGCCCTGAACCTCCCCGGCGAGGCGCGACAGACGCTGGATGCGCTGATCGCGGCCAACCCCGGCTTCCGGTCCAGCGAGGGGCACCTGCTCTACGCGCGCTGCCTGGAGGCGTTGGGCGACATCCCCGGCGCACTGCACGAGTACGAAGCGCTGGTGCAGGGCTTCCCGGGCGAAGAGGCGCGCGTGCGCCACGGCCTGCTGCTCAAGCGCGAGGGCCGCATCGACGAAGCCAACGCGATGTTCGACGAAACGCTGCGCCGGTCGCGGGTGGCGCCGGGCTACTACCAGCGCGAACAGCGCGAATGGATCGATCTGGCGGCGCGGGAGCGTTCGCCGCACCCGTGACGCGGGGCGCCGCATCCGCCACCTGGGTCGCAGAGATCGCGCGCCCCTTCGGATAGCATGGCGGCATGCCCGATCGCACGACGCCGCCCCTCGCGCCGATCCCATGGACGATGCCACGGACGAACGCCCGCCTCCTGCCGCAGGCCGTATCCGGCCCGGTGCTGGTCGCCTGGAGCGGCGGCCTCGATTCCACCGCGTTGCTCCACCTGCTCGCGCAGGACGCGAACCAGCGTGCGCGCGGCCTGCGCGCGCTGCATGTCCACCATGGCCTGCATCCCGATGCCGATGCCTGGGCCGCGCATTGCGAAGCGCTCGCCGCGGCGTGGTCGGTGCCGCTGACCGTGGTGCGCGTGACCGTGCCGCGCGACAGCGGCCTCGGGCCTGAAGCCGCTGCGCGGCAGGCCCGGCACGAGGCCTTCGCGGCCGAACTGCGCGAGGGCGAATGCCTGGCGCTGGCCCAGCATCGCGACGACCAGGCGGAGACCTTCCTCCTCCGTGCGCTGCGCGCGTCCGGCCCCGACGGCCTGGCATCGATGCGTCCATGGCGCGCGTTCGGCGCCGGCTGGATGTGGCGTCCGCTGCTCGACACGCCGCGCGCCGCACTGCTGGACTATGCCCGCGACCACGACCTGCGCTGGATCGAGGACCCGAGCAACGCCGATCCGGGCTTCGACCGCAATTTCCTGCGCCTGCGGGTACTGCCGCTGCTGCGCGAGCGCTGGCCGCATGCCGACGCCGCGCTGGCGCGCGCCGCGCAGTTGTCGGCCGAAAGCAGCGACATCCTCGGCGAGCGCGATGCCGCGATCCTGGCCTCGGTGCGCGAGGAGGCCGGCCCGGGGCTGTCGATCGCGGCGCTGCGCCTGCTGTCGACGGCGCGCCGGGCGCGGCTGTTCCGTCATTGGGCATCGAGCCTGGGCTGGCCGCCGCTGCCGGCCGAAGGCGTCGCGCGGATCGAGGCCGACCTGCTCGCGCCCGGCGACGAGGTGCACGATCGCCTGCCCGAGTTCGCCTGGCACGGCGTCGCGATCCGCCGCTGGCGCGACGCCCTGTATGCCGTCGACGGCGACCACGACCTGCCCAGGGACTGGTCCTGCGACTGGGACGGCGCCGCACCACTGGCCCTGCCCAACGGCGACACGCTGCGCCTGGCGGGGGTCGCGCAGTTTCCCTCGCCGCTGCGCGTGCATGCGCGCCGGGGGGGCGAGCGCATCCTCCTGCCCGAACGCGGGCCGCAGCACCACAGCCTCAAGCACGTGCTGCAGGAGATGGACATCGCCCCGTGGCAGCGTGCGCGCATGCCCCTGCTCAGCACCGCCGACGGGACCCTGCTCGCGGCCGGCGACCGCATCCGCTCGGCGGGTTTCGACCTGTGGATGCAGACCCACGATGCCGACCTTGTCTGGACGCAGCGCAGCGGCACGGACACGCGCGCGCCCGGCACGCAGACGTGACGCCGCCCCCTGTCGGCGGTCGCATCGAACGCTTACACTCCGCAGCCATGGCCCGAAAAACCGCATCCGACGCCGCCGCCGACACCGCACCGGACGCTTCGCCGGTCGCCGACTTCGAACAGTCGCTCGACGCACTGGAGCAACTGGTCGAGAAGATGGAACAGGGGCAGATGAGCCTGGAAGAGTCGCTCGGCGCGTACGAGCGCGGGGTCGGCCTCTACCGCCGCTGCCAGCAGGCCCTCGAACACGCCGAACTGCGCGTGCGCCTGCTCACCGACCCGGAACAGCCCGACGGCGCCGAGCCCTTCGCCGATGCGTGAACCGCCTCCGGCGGACATCGCGACCGCCCTCCTCCACTGGCGCCAGCGCGCCGACACGGCGCTGGAACAGGCCCTGTGCGCGCACGCCCTCGACGACACCCGCCTGCAGGCCGCGATGCGCCACGCCGCGCTGCTCGGCGGCAAGCGCATGCGCCCGCTGCTGGTCTACGCCACCGGGCGCATGCTCGGTGCCGATGACGCCGCGCTCGACGCACCGGCGAGCGCGGTCGAACTGATCCACGCCTATTCGCTGGTGCACGACGACCTGCCGGCGATGGACGACGATGCATTGCGTCGCGGCCAGCCGACGGTGCACGTGGCCTTCGACGAGGCCACCGCCATCCTCGCCGGCGATGCATTGCAGACGCTGGCCTTCCGCCAGTTGGCCGATGCCCCGGCACCGGCCGAGGTCCGGATCGCGATGGTGCGCGAGCTGGCCACCGCCAGCGGCGCGCTGGGCATGTGCGGCGGCCAGGCCTTCGACATCGACGCCACCGGGCACGGCGGCGACATCGGTCTGCGGGAACTCGAGCGCCTGCACGCGATGAAGACCGGCGCCCTGCTGCGCTGCGCGGTGCGCCTGGGCGCGCTGGCCGGTGGCGCGGATGCCAGCGCTCGCGCGGCGCTGGACCGCTACGCAGAAGCCCTGGGGCTGGCCTTCCAGATCCGCGACGACCTGCTCGACATCGAAGCCGACAGCGCCACGCTGGGCAAGACCGCCGGCAAGGACGTGGCGCAGAACAAGGCGACCTTTCCCGCCCTGCTGGGCCTCGATGGCTCGCGCGCTCGGCTCGCGGCGCTGAGCGGGACGATGACGGATGCGATCGCGCCCTTCGGCGAGGACGCGGCGACGCTGGCCGAGCTGGCGCGCATGGTGGTCGAACGCAGCCATTGAACGGAACAGGGCCGGCACCGCACCGCGGCACCGGCCCTGCATGACCCGGCCCTGCATGACCCGTGTCGCGGCCTCAGAACAGGCGCATCGTCAGCGGATAGCGATACTCCTCGCCGTTGAAGGCCTTCACCGTGGCGATGATGCTGCACAGCAGCCACATCACCGCGATCACGCCCGCCGCGGCCAGCAGCGCCAGGCCGGCCGGCACGGTGACGATGGCGCCGATGCCCAGCGTGAAGATCGTCGCGCCGAGCAGCACCACGGCGATGGCGCAGGCGGCCAGCGAGTACAGCAGCATGCTGAGGTTGAAATTGAGCGCCTCCTTCGCATGCGTCGCCGCGAACGGATGCCGGTCGCGCACGATCAGCCACACCACGAACGCCGCCACGGCACCGGCGATGCCGACCGACCAGCTGGTCAGGAACGCCGCGCCCATCGCGGCCAGATGCGCGCCTGCGGCCCAGTTGCGGGCGCCGGTGTCGGATTCGCCGGGCGTACCGGCATGGAAACCCAGGACGTCGTTCATGTCGCCTTCCTCCCGGGGCTTGCCCCCGGACTGCGCGGCCGGAACCCCCGGCGCAGGATCATGATCGCGCCGGGGGCGGCATGCGCCATGCACCGGAAGCCACCCAACGAACGGCATGGGTCGCAGCATGACGCGCGGCGTCGTGCACAAGCGAAGACCCCCGGCGAGGGCCGGGGGTCTTCGGGTCCAGCGCGGCAGGCGATCGATTACTTGATCAGGCGCACCGAGAACGGATAGCGGTAGGCCTTGCCTTCGTTGGCCTTGATGCCGCCGATCACCGACAGCACCAGCGCGGCCAGGCCGATGAGGCCCACGAGCGGGAAGAACAGCACGCCGATGACGATGATGGACAGGACCACGCCCAGGATCAGCAGGATCACGCAGAGGACGGAGACGGTGATCTGGAAGTTCAGCGCCTCCTTGCCCTGGTCGGCGACGAAGGGCATGGTGTCGCGCTTCATCATCCAGACCACCAGCGGGCCGAGCAGGTTGCCGAAGGGAATGATCAGGCCGACCAGCGCGGACAGGTGCGCGAACATCCCCCACTGGCGTTCTTCGGCGCTGGGGATGCCGGACGGCGCTTCCGGCGCGGCGGTGTATTGGTCGAAATCGGACATGGATTGGGGCTCCCCGGTCGGTGATGGGTGGGTCGGTGGCGTCGTGCCATGCGCACCAGGGCGGCGCGCCTGACGATGATAAACGTCAAACGCCGCCCGCGACGGTCATCCGGCCGACCAGGATCGATCCGACCGAGACATGCGAGCGCCGGTCGACATCGCTGCCGATCGCCTCGATGCCCATGTACATGTCGCGAAGGTTGCCGGCGATGGTGATGCCGTCCACCGGATACGCGACCTCCCCGTTCTCGACGAAGAAGCCCGCGGCGCCGCGCGAGTAGTCCCCGGTGATCGCGTTCACCCCCTGCCCCATCAGCTCGGTGACCAGCAGGCCACGGCCCATGTCACGCAGCAGGTCGCGCAGGTCGCCGGCGTTCGCAGCGACGTCCAGGTTGAACACGCCGCCGGCGTTGCCGGTGCTCTGCAGGCCCAGCCTGCGCGCCGAATAGCTGCTCAGCAGGTAACGGCGCAGGATGCCGTCGCTGACCAGGTCGGATTCGCGCGTGGCCACGCCTTCGGCATCGAACGACGACGAGCGCAGGCCGCGCATCAGGAAAGGCCGTTCGCGCAGGCGGCACCAGTCGGGCAACACCTGCGTGTCGATGCGGTCGAGCAGGAAGCTGGCGCGGCGGTAGAGGGCGCTGCCCGACACCGCGTTGAGGAGGTGGCCGACGAGCGAACGCGCGACCTCCGACTGGAACAGCACGGGCATCTCGCTGGTCGCCAGCGTGCACGGTTCGAGGCGCGCCACGGTGCGCTCGGCGGCGCGGCGGCCGATGGCCTCGGGCGACTCCAGGTCTTCGCGGGCCAGTGCGGTGCTGTACCAGTAATCGCGCTGCATGCTGTCGCCTTCGCCGGCGATCAGGCCGCAGGAGAGGCTGTGCAGGGTGTCGCGCTCGCGGCCGAGGAATCCATGCGAATTGGCGTACACGCCGACCGAGTCGCCGGTCGACACGTTGGCGCCATCCGACAGCGAGATGCGCGCATCGGCCTCGCGGCCGGCGGCTTCGCAGGCCACGGCCAGGTCGACCGCCGCATCGGCATCCAGCGCCCAGGGGTGCCAGCCGTCGAATTCGCGCAGGTCGGTGGCCATGCGGTCGGCATCGGCAAGCCCGGAAGCGGGGTCGTCCTCGGTGTGCCGGGCGATGGCGCAGGCCTGGGCGATGGTGGCCTCCAGGCTCTCCGGGCGCAGGTCGGCGGTGCTCGCGCTGCCCTTGCGCTGGCCGAAATAGACGGTGACGCCGATGCTGCGGTCGCGCGTGGATTCCACGCTCTCGACCGCGCCCATGCGCACATTGACGTTGAGGCCGCGGTCCTCGTCGCAGCTGACCTCGGCCTGGCTCGCACCCTGTCGACGCGCCCGCGCCAGCAGGTCCAGGGCCAGTTCGGACAGGCGATCGAGACGGGCCTGGCTGTCGTCTTCTGTGGCGATGCGTGCGGAAAGAGGAGAATCGATGGCGTTCAATGCTTTATCCTGTGCCCACTATGCGTGGAAAAGATCCCGAAACCGGTGAGTTCCTGTCCCCCAGCCGCAGTCAGCAGCGGCGGGAGGCCCTTGAAGTGCTCGATCTGGCGCGGCAGCTGTCGGAAATGACGGCGCAGCAGGTGTCGAAGCTGCCCGTGCCCGAGCGGCTGGTGCCGCACATCGACGAGACCCGGCGGATCACGTCGCACGGCGCGCACAAGCGCCAGTTGCAGTTCCTGGCCAAGCAGATGCGTCGCGAAGACGACGAGACGCTGGAGGCGATCCGCGACGCGCTCGACGTCAACGGCCAGGCCGCGCGCGTGGAAGCGGCGATGCTGCATCGCGCCGAAGCCTGGCGCGAACGCCTGATGGCCGACGGCGACGCGGCGCTGACCGAACTGCTCGACGCCTACCCGCATGCCGACCGCCAGCACCTGCGCCAGCTCGCGCGCAACGCGCACGAGGAGCGGCTGAAGAACAAGCCGCCGCATGCGTTCCGCGAGCTGTTCCGCGAGTTGCGCGAGTTGTTCGCCGAGTCGCACGACGCCGATGGCGACGGCGACGCGGAAAGCGACGACGAACGCTCCCTGTAGGAGGGCCTTCAGGCCCGAGCTCTGCTTGTCTTCCGGCAGGAGCTCGCGGCTGAAGCCGCTCCTGCACAAAGCAAGAGCCTTCATCCCGACACCTTGGCCGGGAGCGTGCAGCCGCGTCACGCCTTCGTCCCGCCCACGGTCAGCTGATCGATCAGCAGCGACGGCTGGCCCACGCCGACCGGCACGCTCTGGCCGTCCTTGCCGCAGGTGCCCACACCCTCGTCCAGGGCGAGGTCGTGGCCGATCATCGTCACCCGCTGCATGGTCTCAGGGCCGTTGCCGATCAGGGTCGCGCCCTTCACCGGCGCGGTGATCCTGCCGTCCTCGATCAGGTAGGCCTCGGTCGCAGAGAACACGTACTTGCCGCTGGTGATGTCGACCTGGCCGCCGCCGAAGTTCACCGCGTACAGGCCCTTCTTCACCGAGCGGATCATGTCCTGCGGGTCGTCCTGTCCGGCGAGCATGTAGGTATTGGTCATGCGCGGCATGACCAGGTGCGCGAACGATTCGCGCCGGCCATTCCCGGTCGGCGCCACGCCCATCAGCCGCGCATTGTGGGTGTCCTGCATGTAGCCGGCGAGGATGCCGTCCTCGATCAGCGTGGTGCAGCGCGTCGGGGTGCCCTCGTCGTCGACGTTGAGCGAACCGCGCCGGCCCGGCAGGGTGCCGTCGTCGACGATGGTGACGCCCGGCGCGGCCACGCGCTGGCCCATGCGCCCGGCGTAGGTCGAGGTGCCCTTGCGGTTGAAATCGCCCTCCAGGCCATGGCCGACGGCTTCGTGCAGCAGCACGCCGGGCCAGCCGTTGCCCAGCACCACCGGCATCGTCCCGGCCGGCGCATCGACCGCCTCCAGGTTGAGCAGCGCCTGGCGCAGCGCTTCGCGTGCGCAGCGCTCGGGACGACCATCGCCGAGCAGTTCGGCATAGCCGTGGCGTCCGCCGAAACCCGAGGACGCGGATTCGCGGCGGCCGTTCTGTTCGACGATGACCTGCACGTTGAAGCGCACCAGCGGCCGGATGTCGCCGGCGACCACGCCGTCGCTGCGCGCGACCAGCACGGTGTCGACGCCGCCGGCCAGCGACACCACCACCTGCTTCACGCGTGGATCGGCGGCGCGCAGCAGGCGGTCGACATGGCGCATGGCATCGAGCTTGGCGGCGGTGTCGACGCTGTCGACCGGGTCCACCGGACCGTACAGCGGCGCGGATGTGCCCGCGCGCACCGGCACGGCATGCGGCCGGGCATCGCCGTCGCGCGAGATCGCACGCGCCGAACGCGCCGCGACCAGCAGGGCGTCGGCGTTGATTTCGTCGGAATAGGCGAAGCCGGTCTTCTCGCCGGAGATCGCGCGCACGCCGACGCCCTGGTCGATCGAATGCGCGCCGTCCTTGACGATACCGTCCTCCATCGTCCAGCTCTCGCGCCGGGCGTGCTGGAAATACAGGTCGCCGAAGTCGATGCCCGGACCCATCAGCTGGCCGAAGACGCGATCGAGGCCGGCCTCGTCCAGCCCGGCGGGGGTGAGCAGACGCGATTCGGAGAGCTGCAGCATGGAGGACATGGACGATTCCAGGACGGACGGATGGGGGACTGCCGAAGCGGGGCTGTCGAAGACGGATGCACCAAAACCAGATGGCGACGCCGGAGGACGGGATCAACCGTCGTCGGGGGCCTGCGCCGGGCGGGCGGCGGTGCGTTCGACCACCTCGACCTTGGGATCCTTCCATGGCCCGGTGACGCGGTAGTTCTTGGCCGTGGCCTGGCCCAGGGGCTTCTGCAGCACGGCGTTGGCCACCGCGCCGACCGCCGCGCCGACCGGCCCGCCGGCGATCGCGCCGACGGCGGTGAGCAGGTTGCCGGCCTTGGGCAGCACTTCGATGGTCTGGTCGAAGGTCTGCGCGCGCAGGTCGGCCGCGCCGCGGATGTTGATGGTGGCGGCCGGACCATCGATGGCCAGGTCGTCGCTGCGCGCGCTGCCGGCACCGAACAGCACGGTGCCTTCGAACCGGTTGAAGGCGAAGCCCTTGGAGAAGAAGTCGCGGAAATCCAGGGTCAGGCGGCGCGGCAGCTGGGCCAGGCTCAGCAGGCCGAGCACGCGGCCGGTGCCGCCGGGTTCGACCTCGACCAGCCGGCCATCCTTCACCGCGATCTGCAGGCGGCCTTCCAGCGACGCCAGCTGGAACGCCATCGGGCTTCCGGACCAGGCCGCGTCGAAGCGCATCTCGCCCTTGCCGCCGGCGATGCGCGTCCCCAGGCCGGCCTCGCTCATCAATGCGCCGAAATCCTCGCTGGCCAGGGCCGCGGCCAGGCGGGTGCGGGCCGCGGTGCCGCGGCCGCTCCACTCGCCGGTCAGATCCAGACGGCGCTTCGGCGCACGGGTCTGGAACTGCACGATCTCCATGCCGGTGGGGGTCGGTCTCGAGCGGAACTGCGCCTCGCCCAGGGATGCCGAGGCCAGCCGCAGGTCGTCGACGCGCAACTGGATCGCGGGAATGTTCGCCGGATTGATCTCGCTGTTAGCCGGTGCGGCAACCAGCGCAGGCGTCGAGGCCGGCGCGGGTGGCGCGGCATGCCAGTGCAGGCGCTGCAAGCGGCCCGAGATCGTTCCGCCCTCGCCTTCGGGCACCTGCAGCCCACCGGCCAGCGCGGGACCGTCGAGCAGCGCATTGAGCACCGGACCGGCCGGCGAGAGCTGCAGGCGGGTATCGGGGAACTGGCCGCCGAGCAGGTGCAGGCGATCCACGACGACATCGACCCGGCGCAGGGGCAGCGCGTCGCCGCTGCCGCCGCGCAGGAGCGCGACCCAGCCGAGCGCATCGAGCGTCGGCGCGCGCCCGCCGAGCACCAGACCCGATGCCGGCGGCGCTTCGACGATCTGGTCGGTGCCGAACGCGGCGCGGATGCCCAGTTGCCCCTGCGTCTGCCGCGCGCGCAGGGCGATGCGCTGTCCGAGCGCGATGGCGATGTCGCCCTTGTCCACCGGCAGCGCGATGTCGATGGTGCTGGGCAGCGCCGTGCCTGCGGCCTTGTCCATCGGCGCCGGCAGCGCCAGCGTGGTGCCGACCAGGTCGGAGCGCAACTGCAGCCGGGTGATCTGGCGCGCGGCCTCGCCCGGCGGCACGCGTACGGCGGCGACCCCGGCCTTCTTCGCGGCCGGCGCCGACGGCAGCGCCGCGGCCGGGATCGCGATCGCGGCGACCCAGCGCGAACGGCCGGCGACGTGCGGCTTGAGCCAGGCGAGGTCGGCGCTGCGTCCGAGCAGGTCGTCGGTGGTCATCGCCGCTTCGAGTTCGGCCTCGAAGCCCTGTCGGCGGTCGCGGACATGACCCGGCCCGGCACGCAGCGACAGGCGGCCCTCATGACGGTCGTACTGCGCGAGCAGGCCTTCGGCGCCGAAACCATCCTGGTCGTATCGGCCCTTGCCCTGCACGCCGGAGAAGGCGAGCTTCCATTCGGACTCGGCCAGGCGCACGCCGCGCAGTTCGATCTCGCCCTCGATGCGGCCTTTCGCCCCGTGCTGCTTGAGCGGCTGGCGCAGCGAGAAGCGCGTCGAGGCAGGGCCGCTGGCCGTCAGCGAGGCCAGCGTCGCGCCATGCTCCCGTTGCAGAGGGCTGCGCCTGAGCAGGTCGAGGAAGCGCGCGGCATCGGCGTCGGCGCGGGCGTCGATGTCGAGCTGGCTGTCGCCGTAGTCAGCGATGCCCGCGCTGAAATCGCGGATGCCGACCTCGGCCAGCATCGCCTTGCCGCCGACGGTGAAGCCGTTGCCGATGAATGCGACATCGGCGTCCATCCGCGTGGCCTGCGGCCAGTCCGGCTGGAAGTGGATCACCGCGCCGCGCAGCGTGGCGCGCGCATCGAACACACCCTGCGCGGGCTTGCCGTCCTGCCGCTTGAACGGCCAGTGGTCGAGGTCGCCGCTGACCACCGCACGTCCGCCGGCGACCACGCCGTCGACGAGCGCGGTGTCCAGCCAGCGCACCACCTCCGGTGCCATGACGTGCTTGGGCCAGAACCGCTTCGCGACCGGGATGTGCGCATCGTCGATGTCGGCGGCGATGTCGATCACCGGGCGCGTACCGTCGCCCTGGAACCACAGGCCGCCGCGCACGTCGGCGCCGTAGCCCGTGCCGGCGATGCGCAGCGCCGGCGTCGCCGCGCGCCAACCCGACACCTCGTCGCGCCAGACCGCGGCATCGCCGGACAGGCGTATCGCATGCGGCGCGCCGAAACCGGTCGGCCACAGGAAGCGCATCGGTGTCGACGGATCGAAGCCGAGCGTGTAGCCATTGGCGTCGCCCAGCAGGCGGGCGCTGAAACCTTCCAGCCCCGGCGTGTCGCCGACGCTGGCGAAATGCAGGTCGCGGATGGTCGCCTCGGCGCGCATCGCGCCCCCGCGCAGGCCGCCCACGCGCACGCCTTCGAGCACCGCGCCCGGCTTCGCGGCGAGCAGCCAGCGACGCAGGCCGGGTTCGAGCCGGTCGCTCAGCGCGACCACCGCGAACAGCGGCCCGGCGTCGATGCGCTCGGCGCGCAGGCCGTAGCGCGCGCCCCCGGCGAGGATCAGGCCATCGAGCACCTGCGGCGGGTCGGCCTGCCCGGCATGCACGCGCAGGTCGGAGGCTTCGAGCCGCCAGCCATCGGCACCGGTGCGCCAGTGCGCCAGTGCCTGCAGGCGCGCGAAGCTCGCCGCCGGCGCATCGCGTCCGTTGCCCGTCGCGCTGCCGCGCAGGCGCACGTCGCGCAAATCGCCCCGCACGGCGACCGCGGTCACCTGACGATGCCGCAGCGTCGCCCAGGCCTCGGCACTGCCCTTCCCGGCATCGATGGTCACCCCGCCGACGTGCAGCAGGGACGACCACACCGACAGGTCGGTGCGCTTGGCTGCGGCGTACAGACGGCCATCGCCCTCGTCGCGATCGAAATCCAGCACGGCATCGAGCGGTGCCACGCCCGGCTGGCGCCACGCCCGCAGCCCGGCGCGCACGCGGTTGCCGTTCACCTGCAGGCGCACGTCGACCTCGGGCAGCGTGGTCTCGATGCCCAGCGATGGCGCCGAAATGCCGAGCCGCGCGTGGATGACCTGCAGTTCGCCCAGGCCTTCCAGCGCGCTCAGCGGATCCTCGGCCTGCGCCTGGCCGGGCAGGCCACGCACCTGCCAGCGGCCGTCATCGGCGCGCTCAAGGGTCAGCGCGAGATTGCGCACCCGCAATTCGGTGAAGGAACGGCCGGGCAGCAATCCGGCGTACTGCGAGACCAGGATCTCCGCGGCACCGATCGACACCGCATCCTTGCCCGCGCCCACGCGCAGGCCGTCCAGCCGCAGCAGCGGTCCGCGCCGGGTCCAGGCCGTTTCCACGGCATCGAAACGCACCGGGCGCCCGGCACGCGCGCTCAGCCACTCGGCGATGCGCTCGGGGTGGCGCTCGGCCAGCGGCAGCACCTGGCTGACGATGCCCGCCACCAGCGCGAGCATCACCAGCGCGACCGCGGTGACGTACCACAGGCCACGACGCGCCAGACGCAGGCGGCGACGCCAGGGGCCGTGCACTAGCGCTGCCATCCGGGCTTCGCCGGGAATCGGGAATGGGGAATCGGGAATCGCACAAGCACGTCACAGCGACCGGAAAGCGCTGGGCCTTGCCGATTCCCCATTCCCCATTCCCGATTCCCGGCCCTACAAAAGCACGACATCGAACTGCTCCTGGGTGTACTGCTCGTCCGCCTGGAAGCGGATGGTCTTGCCCAGGAATTCCTCCAGTTCGGCGACGGCGGCGGACTCCTCGTCGGTGATGCGCGCGACCACCTTCGGCGATGCGATCACCAGCAGGCGCGCGGCCTCGAACTGGCGCACGGCCCGGGTGATCTCGCGGAAGATCTCGTAGGTCACGGTCTCGGCGGTCTTGAGCGTGCCGCGTCCGCCGCATTCGTGGCAGGGCTCGCTGAGCTGGCGCTGCAGGCTCTCGACCGTGCGCTTGCGGGTCATCTCGACCAGGCCCAGCGGCGAGAAATCGTAGACCGTGGTCTTGGCGTGGTCGCGCGCCAGCGACTTTTCCAGCGTGCGCAGCACCTGGCGGCGGTGCTCGGGATCGATCATGTCGATGAAGTCGATGATGATGATGCCGCCGAGGTTGCGCAGCCGCAGTTGCCGCGCCACCGCCTGCGCCGCTTCCAGGTTGGTGCGGTAGACGGTCTCTTCGAGGTTGCGCTGGCCCAGGAACGAGCCAGTGTTCACGTCGATCGTGGTCATCGCCTCGGTCTGGTCGATGACCAGGTAACCGCCGGACTTCAGCGGCACTTCCTTTTCCAGCGCACGCTGGATCTCGTCCTCGACGCCGTAGAGGTCGAACACCGGGCGCGCGCCGCTGTAGTGCTCGATCTTCTCGGCCAGGCCGGGCATGTACTGCGCGGCGAAGGTGCGCAGGCGGTCGCAGGTCTCGCGCGAATCCACCTTCACCTTCTCCACGTCGCGGCGGATCAGGTCGCGCACGGCACGCATCGGCAGGGTCAGGTCCTCGTACACGCACTGGCCGACGCGGGCGGTGCGCACGTTCGCCTCGATGAGCGCCAGCGCGCGGCCGAGGTAGGCGATGTCCTCGGCAAGCGCTTCGGCCGGCTGGCCCTCGGCATTGGTGCGCACGATGTAGCCGTGCTGCGGCTGGCCCGCCGACGCGTCGGCCGTGGCCTGCCCGCCCACCAGCGCCTTGAGGCGCTGGCGCTCGGCCTCGTCCTCGATGCGTGACGACACGCCGATGACCTTCGACTGCGGCAGCAGCACCAGGTAGCGCGACGGAATGCTGATCTGCGTGGTCAGCCGCGCGCCCTTGCTGCCGATCGGATCCTTGACCACCTGGACCACGATGTCCTGTCCTTCGCGCAGCAGTTCGCTGATCGGCGGCACCGGTGCGTGGCCGTTGCCGTTGCCGCCCGGCGGAGGCGCGGCGGCCTGCGCCTTGGCCGCGGCGCCATCCGGATCGAGCGCCGGTTCGGTGGATGCCAGGGCAGTGTCGATGGCCGGCGCGATGGCCGAGCGGAAGATGTCGTTGGCGTGCAGGAACGCGGCGCGGTCCAGGCCGATCTCGACGAAGGCCGCCTGCATCCCGGGCATCACCCGCTGCACCTTGCCCTTGTAGATGTTGCCGACCACGCCCCGGCGCCAGCCGCGCTCGATGTGCAGTTCCTGCAGCATGCCGTTCTCGACCACGGCGACGCGGGTCTCGCGCGGGGTGACGTTGACCAGGATCTCCTCGGTCATCGCACGGCCTCCGCCTGCGTCGCGGCCGCGGGAAAACACCCGAAAACCAGCCCGAATTCGCGCAGCAGCCGCGCGGTCTCGCACAGCGGCAGCCCCATCACCCCGGAATGACTGCCGGACAGATGCGTGATGAAAGCCTGGGCTATGCCCTGGATGGCATAGGCGCCGGCCTTGCCGTCCCATTCGCCGGTGGCGAGGTAGGCGGCGATATCGGCATTGGACAGCGTGGCGAAGGTCACCTCGGATTCGGACACCGCGTGCAGTTCGCGCCCCGCCGACACCAACGACAGCGCGGACACCACCCGGTGCGTACGCCCCGACAGGCTGCGCAGCATGTTCGCGGCATCGGCGGCATCGGCCGGCTTGCCGTAGATGCGCTCGTCGAGGATCACCTCGGTGTCCGCCCCCAGGACCACCGCGCCGGGCTGACCCACGACCTTCAGCAGGCCGGCGCCGGCCTTCTCGCGCGCGACGCGGCGCACGTAGTCCTCCGGCGGTTCGCCGGAGGCGGGGTGTTCGGGAATGTCGAGGTCGAGGATGCCGAAGTCGAGTCCGAGCATCCTTAACAGTTCGCGACGGCGGGGTGATTTCGAGGCCAGATGCAGCATCGGGGTAGGATACCCTGCGCAGCGCCGCAGCCCGCAGCCGTCGGCAAGGAACCCCGACCAGGCTCACAGGACGTTCACCCGCCGGCCCACCCACAAGGAGATCACGATGGTTCGTCGTCCCGCCTTCCCCCGCGCCCTTCCCCGCGCATTCGCCTTCGCGCTTGCCGCCGCCTTCACCGGACTTCTCGCCACGGGCCCCGCCATGACCGCCTCCGCACAGACCCCCAGCGTCACCACCGACGGCACCCTGCTCTCGGTCAGCGCCGACGCCACCGCCAGCCGCGTGCCGGACATCGCCACCCTCTCCACCGGCGTCGTCACCCAGTCCGCCGACGCCAACTCCGCGCTGCGCGCGAACGCCGAGCAGATGAACAAGGTCATGGCCGCGGTGAAAGCCGCCGGGATCGCCGAACGCGACATCCAGACCAGCGGCATCAGCATCCAGCCGCAGTACCGCTATGCAGAGAACCAGCCGCCGACCATCACCGGCTACCAGGCCAGCAACACCGTGAACCTCAAGGTCCGCGACATCGGCAAGCTCGGCAAGGTGCTCGACGCGCTGGTCGCCAGCGGCGCCAACCAGGTCAACGGCCCGAACTTCGAGATCGACCAGCCCGAGTCGGCCTACGACGAGGCCCGCCGCAACGCGCTGAAGAAGGCGCAGGACCGCGCCGACATGTACGCCAGGACGCTCGGCCTGCGCGTGCGCCGCATCATCAGCATCAGCGATGGCGCCGACTTCCAGCCGCCGCGTCCGATGCCGATGATGAAGATGGCGATGGGCGAAGCGATGGACAGCCCGGTGTCGCCGGGCGAGACCTCGCTCTCGGCCACGGTCAACGTGGTGTTCGAACTCGGCAAGTAAGCCGCCAACGCCATGCAGCACCCACGACACCCGCCGAAAGGCGGGTGTCGTCGTTCGGGGCATCGTCATTCGAGGCGTGAAGCGGACATCGATCGGCAAGGAAAATTTTTCACCGAAGCCAACCCCGCGCATCGCGGGACCACGTTTGCATCGCTGTCCCAACCGACGGAGGTGCCCCATGGTCCTGACCCAACGCCACTCGACTGCGCATGGACTGCACGACGCCATCGCCCGCATCCAGCCCGCGCGCGTGCTGGGCATCGCCGGTGCGATCACCCTCAACGCGACCGCGCTGATGTTGCTGCTGGTGCCGGTGTCGGCGCCGATGCTGGCGGAGGTGATCGAGACGCCCACGCGATTGATCTACATCGAACCAGCGAAGCCCAAGCCTCCACTGCCCGATCCGGTTCCCGTGGAACCTGCGAAACCCCGCCCGACGCAGACCACTCAACCGATCCGCATCCCACCGCAGACGCAGACGATCGCGCAGACAGAAGCACCCGTGGTCGATGGCGGTACCGAATACGTACCGCCGGCTGATCCGCTGCCCGACATCGGCCCCGTTGGCCCGCCTCACGTCGGCCCGCAGATCAGCACCCAGCTGCAATATGCATCGGCACCGGCGCCGTCCTATCCGCCCGAGGCGCTGGCGCGGGCGCTGGAAGGCACGGTGACGCTGCGGGTGCTGGTGGACGTGGACGGCTCGCCGCTGTCGGTGGAGATCGAACGCAGCAGCGGCCACCGCAAGCTCGACGATGCGGCACGGCGCCAGGTGCTGCGCAAGTGGAAGTTCAAGCCGGCGATCCGGGACGGCCAGGCGATCCAGGTCTACGGCATCGTCCCGGTGAGTTTCACCCTGACCCGCGGTTGACGTCCTTCCGCGACGGCCGCGATCCCCGCTCCTGTGTGTGACCTGCGTGTGTGACCTGCGCGTGCGTGACGAAGTGTGAGTCCCCTCGACGCGTTCGCCGCCGGTCGCGAGACCGGCGGCATTTTTTTGTCCGACGCGGTGCAGAGGTCCGTTCCATGAACGATGCCAATCAGGCATGGCTGCGTGAATCGTTGCCTGAGACACTCGGAATCTTCCCCCACGGAACATCCCGATGACGTCCTTGTTCACGCCGCTCCAGGCAGGCGACCTGCTCCTGCCGAACCGCATCCTCATGGCGCCGCTCACCCGCTGCCGGGCAGAAGACGACCATGTTCCCGGCGCCCTGATCGCCGAGTACTACGCCCAGCGGGCGAGCGCGGGCCTGATCATCGCCGAGGCGACGATGGCCATGCCCAACCAGTCTTCGTTCTGGCGCGAGCCTGGCATCCACAGCGAGGCGCAGGTCGCCGGCTGGAAGCGCGCGACCGGCGCCGTGCACGCGGCCGGCGGCCGCATCGTGCTGCAGCTCTGGCATGGCGGGCGCGCCTGTCATCCCGACCTCAACGACGGTGCGCAACCCGTCGCGCCGAGCGCGCTGCGCATCGAGAACGACCAGGTGTACACGCCGAAGGGCAAGGTCGATTACGTGGTGCCGCGCGCGCTCGACGATGCGGAGCTGCCCGGCATCGTCGAAGGCTTCGCCCACGCCGCGCGCAACGCGAAGGCGGCGGGTTTCGACGGCGTGGAAGTGCACGGCGCGAACGGCTACCTGCTCGACGAATTCCTGCGCGACGGCAGCAACCGCCGCAGCGGCCCCTACGGCGGCGACATCGCGAATCGCGCGCGCCTGCTGCTGGAGGTGCTGGAGACCGTGTGCGGCGTGTGGGGCAGCCATCGCGTGGGCCTGCGCGTGTCGCCGCTCAACAGCTACAACGACATGCGCGACAGCGACCCGGTGGGCCTGGTGCGCTGGCTCGGCAAGCGCCTCAACGACTTCGACCTGGCCTACTGGCACGTCATGCGCGGCGACTTCCTAGGCCAGCAGAGCGGCGATGTGATGACGCCGGCGCGCGAGCGCTTCGACGGCGTGCTGATCGGCAACATGGGCTACGACGCGGCAGAAGCCGAGGCGGCGATCGCCGCGGGCAAGCTCGACGCGGTCGCCTTCGGCAAGCCCTTCATCGCCAATCCCGACCTGCCCGAACGCATCCGCGATGGCGCGCCGCTCGCGGAACCCGACCAGGCCACCTTCTATACCTGGGACGCGAAGGGCTATACGGACTACCCGCGATACGCCGCGCCCTGACGGGCGCGACGCCGGCCGTCCGTCGATGGGTCGACGCGTGTTTCGCTCACCGCGTCAGTCGGTGATCCAGCGCACGTCCGACAGGCACCACGACAGGCTGCCGCTGGTCTTGTAGGTCCAGTTGTAGCGGCGCCACGGCGAGTTGCGGTACGCGCTGAGGCCGCTGGCCGGGCCGGACGGGCGCGTCCATTCGTTGGTCTCGTAGTCGTAGGTGCGGTACAGCTCGTTCGCGGCATCGGCCAGGGTCGCGTCGGGCTGTCCGGTGAGGCGGCTGAAGTAGTACGCCCAGGCCATCGCACCGCCGACCGACAGCGTGTGCTCCGGCCCGGCGCCGTCGGCAGCATAGGTCGCACCGTCGACGAGGGTGACGTAATCGACCAGGCGCAGGTTCTCCGGAACGTTCGTGTACACCGTGCGCTGCGATGGCGAATACGACTTGGCGCCGTACTTCAGCGCGTTGCCGGTGCGGCGGATGAAGTGCGCGATCTCGACGCTGTCGGTGAGCACGTAGGCGCGCACCATCGGATCGATCACGAACGGGGTCTGCCAGAAGCTCACCAGCAGACTGCCGCTCGGGCCGTTGCCTTCCTGGCTGCCGTACTTCCACAGGCCGCCGTCGACGCGGTTCGCCGGCAGCGCGCCACCGGCGCCGTTCTGGTGCCAGATCAGGTTGGTGGTGAGCGTGACGACGCGCTCGCGGTAGGTCTGCGTCGCGCCGGCCTTGTACGGCACGTCGCCGAACAGTTCGTAGCCCACGACCAGGCCCGACAGCTTGATGCCGACGTGGCGCTCGGTGTAGCTGCTGCCGGTGGACCAGCGGTCGGGTTCGTCGTTGGCGTCCTGCTGCGCCTTTGCGGCGAGCCGCGCGCCGTCCTTCGCGAGGTCGTCGCCGGTGATCCAGTGCGAATACGCGAGGCCTTCGGAATAGCTGTACATCGCGCCGTTCGCGCCGATGTAGCCGGAGGGATTGGGGTTCTTGAGGCGGAAGGTGCCGACCGCGCTGTTCGGCGTGGTGCCCTCGGGATGGAGATTGACGCGGTAGTACTCGCCGGCGCGTACCGATTCGCGCAGCGCCTTGAACGAGCCGCTGCGGAAATACAGGCCGTAGAACGCCGACACGCGGTCGTACAGCCAGGGTTCGCCTTCGGCGGCCTTGTACGGCGTCTGGTTGGCGGCGGTGACGCGCGGGTCGTCCTCGTTGATGTGGGCGTAGAAGAAATTCTTCGACGCGAACATCTGCTCGCGGTACTCGGGATAGTGCTCGGTCGCGTCCATCACCGCGGGATCGTCTCGGGTGGCGGCGATGTCCTGGTGGAACGGGCGCATCGGACCGAGGCGCAGCAGACCCTTGCTCAGCACCGACGACGGCAGCACCGCGTAGACGCGTGGCTCGGACACGCCGTCGCCGGCGATGAAGCTGCCCGTGGTCACCGGCTGCCAGCCGTTGCGCGGGTTCTCCAGCGACGGACGCGACTGGGTGCGGTCGCTGAAGCCCCATTCGACGCGGAGGGTCTCGGCGTTCGGATGGACCACGCCGAGCGCGCGGCGGATCTGGATGCGCGCCACGCGCACCGAGGTGTTGTCGAGCGCGGCGTTGTGGATGTGGCGCCACGGCGTGAGCTGTTCGACGTAGGCCGGGATCTCCTGGCCGCGCGCATCGAGCACGCGCACTTTCGACAGCCCGGCCTGGGTGATCGAGCCGCGCGGGAACGGCACGCCGAAGGTGATGAGCTGTTCGCTGCCGGCGGCCACGCCCTCGACCGGATGCAGGCGGACCTCGACCACGCCGTGCAACTCCGCGGCCGGCATCAGCGGCTTGATCACGCGCGGGCCGAGCGCGGCGGCCAGCACCTGCAGGTCGGCCTGCGGGCTGGGCGGCGCGGCGGCGACCGGGCGACCAGCCCAGGGCTGCGGACGCGGATGCACCGGCTCGGTCGATTCGACCGGCGACGACTTCGCGGCCTGAGCCGCAACGGGCGCTGGCAGGTCGGACGAATCGGCGGTGCAGGCGCTGAGCGTTGCCGTGCCGGCGATGAGGCCGATCAGGGCGGGCCGCATCAAACCGCGGACAAGAACACGCAAGTGAGTCGAAGACATGGGCATGGGGGGGATCACCTCTGGCCCGGGTCGCGCAGGTGGCGCGCCGGATCTCGTTCGGAACGGGACGTCTCAGGGCCGCGGGGGCGATCCGGACACGGCTGCGGCAGTGCAGCAACGGGCGCATGAAGCCAGCGAATGGCGAGGAAAACCGTGACCCTCGTCGCCATGATCCGGCGCAATCGATGATTGGCGCCATCCGCGCGAGATGGAACACGGGACACGCGCGACGATCATCACGTTTTCGAGCCGGGACGACAACCGCGACGACCGGGCGAGACCTCAGGCGCGATGGTAGGGATGGTTCGCCAGCAGGGCGGCGGCCCGGTACAGCTGCTCCGCCAGCACCAGGCGGACCAGCATGTGCGGCAGGGTCAGCGGGCCGAGCGACCAGTGCTCGTCGGCGCGGGCGATGACCTCGGGCGCATGCCCTTCCGGGCCGCCCATCAGGAACGCCAGGTCGCGGCCGCCGTTGCGCCAGTGCTCCAGCCGCTGCGCCAGCTGTTCGGAACTGTGCATGCGGCCTCGGCCGTCGAGGGCGACCACGTGCGCGGACTTCGGCAGCGCCGCGAGCACCCGCGCGCCCTCGTCGGCGGTGGCGCGGACGGCATCGCGGCCCTTGCCGCGCAGGCCGGGCTCGATCTCAACCAGGTCCAGCGGCAGCCAGTGCGACAGGCGCTTGCGGTATTCGGCGAATCCTTCGGCGACCCAGGACGGGGCGCGTTCGCCGACGGCGATGAGGCGGGCTTTCATGCGTGCATGGTAGCGGCCGGCCGCCGCCATCGCGCCTGTACCATGCGCGGACCGCCGCACAGGGACGCCGCTCCGCCATGACCGACGCCGCATCGAACACGCCCCCTGCCCGCGCCGAAGTGCCCGCCGAAGCCACCGGCATCGGCCCGCTCGGCGCGAGGATCGGCGCCCTGCTCGGCCCCGGGCTCGCCCTGCTGATGCTGCTGGTCGACGCCCCCGAGGGCCTGCCGACGCCGGGCTGGCAGACGCTGGCGCTGCTGGCGTGGATGGTGGTCTGGTGGGTGACCGAACCGGTGCCGATCGCCGCCACGTCGCTGCTGCCGATGGTCTGGCTGCCGCTGTGCGGGATCGTGCCGATGGCTGGTGCCACCGGTGCCTACGCCGACCCGATCGTGTTCCTGTTCATCGGTGGCTTCATCATCGCGGTGGCGATCGAGCACTGGCGGCTGCACGAACGCATCGCGCTGGCGATGATCGCGGCGGTCGGCACGCGCCCGGTGGCCCTGGTCGGCAGCTTCGCGCTCGCCGCCTGCGCGCTGTCGATGTGGATCTCGAACACCGCGACCACGATGATGCTGGTGCCGATGGCGCTGGGCGTGGCCCAGGCGATCGCGCATTCCAGCGGCCAGGACCGCGAACAGGCGGCGCCGCTGACCGCCGCGCTGGTGCTGATGGTGGCCTACGGCGCCTCGATCGGCGGCATCGGCACGCCGGTCGGGTCGCCGACCAACCTGGTCGCGATGGGCTACCTGCGCAAGGAAGGCCTGGATCTCGGCTTCGCGCAGTGGATGATCATCGCCCTGCCCCTGACCCTGGTCATGCTGCTGGCGTGCTGGTGGCTGCTGTCGCGGCCCTTGCGCGGACGCGAGGCCAGTCCGGAGGTCGCGCGCCTGCTCGACGCGCGGCGGCGCGCGCTCGGCCCGATGTCCAGGCCCGAGCGACGCGTGCTGGCGGTGTTCGCGCTGGTCGCGCTGGCGTGGATGACCGCGCCGCTGCTGAAGAAGATCGATGCGCTGTCGGGTCTGAACGACACGGTGATCGCGATCGCCGGGGCGCTGGTGCTGTTCGCGATCCCGTCCGGCGACGCCGCGCGGCCGACGCGGCGGCTGCTGGACTGGAAGACCGCCGAACGCATTCCCTGGGGCGTGGCCCTGCTGTTCGGCGGCGGCCTGAGCGTGGCCGCGGCGATGGAAGCGCACGGCGTCAGCGGCTGGCTGGGCGATGCGCTGTCGGGCATGCGCATGCTGCCGCCGATCCTGGTGCTGTTGCTGCTGGCGGCGCTGACCGTGTTCGCCTCGGAATTCATGTCGAACGTGGCCACGCTGGCGGCGTTCCTGCCGGTGGTCGGCGCGGTGTCCGTCGCGACCGGCCTGCCGCCGCTGGTGCTGGTGTTCACCGCCTCGATGTCGGCCAGCCTGGCCTTCATGATGCCCGCCGGCACCGCGCCCAACGCCATCGCCTACGGCACCGGCGCGGTGAACATCCGGCAGATGATCCGCGTCGGGTTGTGGCTGAACCTGTTCGGCATCGTCGCGACCACGATCGCGGGCGAATGGCTGGCACCGGTGGTGCTGGGGTGAACCTCGCTGGACTGAACCTCGCTGGACTCAACCCGGCCGGCTTGAGCCGCGCCGGCTCGACGCCTGGCTGAGCGGTGACATCGGCTGTCACCTCGCCGTCACGCGGCGGTGACATCCGCGTCCTAGCGTGCGGGCTCCCCCGCTTCCCGCCAGGACAGACGATGACCACGATCGAGAAGGACACCATCGACGACCTCCGCCGCAGCCTCGTGAAGGGCTCCGCGGCCGCGATGGCGCTGGGCGCCACCGGCGCGCTCGGCGCGCTGCATGCGCGCCAGGCCGAGGCCCGCACCCTGGGCGACCCCACCCGCCTCGCGCCGATCCCCAATCCCTACGGCCCGCTGGCGCCGGTGAAGGACGACAGCACCGGCCTGCCCCTGCTGCGCCTGCCGCCGGGCTTTCGCTACGCCAGCTACGGCTGGAGCGGCGACCGCATGAGCGACGGCCAGCCCACGCCCGACCGCCACGACGGCATGGCGACGATGCGCGGCCATGGCCGCTTCGGCTTCCAGTTCGACCACCCGGGCATCTGCAAGGGCCGCGGCCCGGCGCTGGTGCTGGTGCGCAACCACGAGCGCGGCGCCGGCACGCAGATCCAGGCGCCGGCCATCTACGACCGCGGCGACATCGGCGGCGGCAGCGGTGCGCTGTCCGGCGGCGGCACCACCAACCTGTGGTATCGCGACGGCGAATGGCTGGGTGCGGAAGCCAGCCTCGGCGGCACCCTGGTCAACTGCGCCGGCGGCCCGACTCCCTGGGGCACCTGGCTGACCTGCGAGGAGATCAAGACCAACGCCATCTCGTCGACCGGGCGCAGGCACGGCTATGTATTCGAGGTGAACCCGCGCGCCGAGCTGACCCGGCCGACGCCGATCGTCGGCATGGGCCGCTTCAGCCACGAGGCCGTGGCCATCGACCCGATCACCGGCTTCGTGTACCTGACCGAGGACGATCGCAACAAGTCCGGCCTGTACCGCTACATCCCGCACGACCGTCGCCCGCGCCCGGGCGCGCTCGAAGGCGGCGGCCGCCTGCAGGCGGCACGGGTGAAGGGCAAGGCCAATGCCGACCTGATCGTCGCGTCGATCGGCGACAGCTACGCGCTGGAGTGGGTGGACGTACCCGATCCGGATCTCGACGGCATCGTCGCGCCCGCCGGTTTCCCCGACATCTCCGCCGGTGAAACCCTCAGCGGCCCCTTCGCGCAGGCCTGGAGCGCGGGCGCGCTGCGCATGAGCCGCGGCGAAGGCATCTGGTACGCGCACGGCAAGCTGTTCATCGTCGACACCAGCACCGGTGTCGACGATCGTGGGCGTCGCGGTCGCGGCGAAGGTGCGGTGTGGGTGCTGGATCTGGCGCAGATGCGCATGACCGCGCTGTTCGTCAGCGGCAATCAGCTCGCGGCGAACAATCCCGACAACGTCACGGTCAGCCCGCGCGGCGGCGTGGTGCTGTGCGAGGACGGCGGCGAAAGCCCGGACGGCAACGGCAACGGCTCGCGCCTGGTCGGCCTGACCCGCGACGGCCAGTGCTTCCATTTCGCGAAGAACGACGTCGAGCTGACCTCGACGCAGATCGCGAACGCAGGCAAGACGGTGGCCGAAGGCGATTACCGCGACAGCGAATTCTGCGGCGCGTGCTGGGACCCGTTCGGGCGCACGCTGTTCGTGAACCTGCAGTCGCCGGGCATCACCCTGGCGATCACCGGGCCGTGGTGGAAGGGGCCGCTGTAAGCAGGCGTAGCGACGGGCCGCGCAGGGATGCGCGGCCCGTGGCATCGAACAAGACGATTCAGGCCAGCGGCGGCGGGAGTTCGCTCACGCGCACCGCCGTGCCGTAGCACAGCACCTCGGTGACGCCGGCCATCACTTCGGTGGCGTCGTAACGCACGCCGATGATGGCGTTGGCGCCGAGGCGATCCGCCTCGCGGCACATCTGGTCGAAGGCATCGCGGCGCGCCTGTTCGCACAACTCGCGATACAGGCTGATGTCGCCGCCGAAGATGGTCTGGATGCCGGCGAAGAAGTTGCCGACCACCGAGCGCGAACGCACGGTCAGGCCACGGACCACGCCGAAATTCCTCAGGAGGGTCTGGCCGGGCAGTTCGAAGGCGGTGGTGACCTGGACGCGCTGCATGCGCTCAGGCCTCGTCTTCCGGCGGCTGGTCGCCCACCGTCCACAGCCGCTCCAGCGCATAGAACTCGCGCACGCGCGGCAGCATGACGTGGACCACGACATCGCCGAGGTCGACGAGCACCCATTCGGCCTCGCGCTCGCCTTCCACGCCCAGCGGCAGGACGTCGAGCGTCTTGACCTTGCGCACCACTTCGTCGGCGATCGACTTGACGTGGCGGGTGGACGTGCCCGAGGCGATGACGATCCAGTCGCAGACGCTGGTCTTGCCGCGGACGTCGATCTCGACCACGTCCTTGGCCTTCAGGTCCTCGACGCCGGCGCGCACCTGCTCGAGCATGGCGTCGACGGAAGGGGCGGGTTGGGGCAGCACGGTCTTGATGACGTGCGCATTGTTGCTGTTGCTCAAGAGCGATCCTCGCGGAAACTGGCCGGGATTATAGGCGATGACCACCCGCGGCCCGGGCGGGGCGACGGACGGACGGGTGCCGGGACCTCAACGCGGCGGCGCCGGCGGCAGCACGATGGGCGTCGCGCCGTACAGGCCACGCTCTACGATGTAGCGCGCGACGGGCAGCGGCAGCAGGTGGTGCCAGGTCTCGCCGGCCGCGATCCGGCGCCGGATCTGGCTGGCGGATTCGGGATGCAGCGGCTGGCGCAGGCGCAGGACCTTGCCGCCGGGCGCCGTGCGCAGCGCGTTGGCATCCAGCGTCCAGCGCCCGGCGACGAGGCGCGCCGAAGCCGGCGGCAGGTGCTCGTCGAGCGCGCTGCCCGGACGCTCCGCGACCACCCAGTGCGCCCCGGCGAGCAGGGCCTGCGGCTCTTTCCACGTCGCCAGCCCATGCAGGCTGTCGGCGCCGATGACGAAGGCGATCGGCGCATCTTCGCCGAACTTGGCGCGCAGTTCGCGCAGGGTGTCGATGGTGTAGCTCGGTTCGTCGCCGGCCTTGGCCCGGTCGAGCTCCCGGCGGTCCACGCGCAGGCCGGCCTGGCCCTCGATGGCCAGATCGAGCATCGCGGCGCGATCCTCGGCCTTCGCGCCCGGGGTCTCGCGATGAGGCGGGTCGGCGGCGGGCATCAGCCAGACCGTGGTGCCCAGCGCCTCGCGCGCGGCGCGGGCGATGGCCAGGTGGCCGTTGTGCACCGGGTCGAAGGTGCCACCGTAGAACACGCGCAGCGGCTTGGACAGGGCGCCGGGCTGCGGGTAACCGGGCAGCATCAGCCGCCCGCCCGCTTCGCCAGCAACTGCATGCCGCGCGGTTCGGCCATCGCCAGCAGCAGGCGCTCCAGGGCCAGCCAGGCGTCCGCAGGCTCCTCGCCGATGCGCGGGCGGCCCTTGGCGATGCGGTCGACCTTGCCGGCCTCGGCGAGCAGGGCCTCCCAGCGCGCGGCGTCGTGGCGCTGCAGGGCGCGGCGATACACCGCCTGCTTCGAATCCCAGACCCGCTGTGCCTTGAACTCGTTGGCCAGGTTGCCGCCCTTCGCGTTCACGCGGGCCAGCGCGGCGACGCGCTGCAGTTCCATCACCAGCATGCCCATCAGCGCCGGCACCGCCTCGCCCTCGGCGCGCAGGCCGTGGAGCATGCGCAGCGCATGCGCGCCCTGCCCGTTCAATGCGGCGTCGAGCAGGCGGAAGATGTCGAAGCGCGCGGCATCGGCCACGTAGGACTCCATCCGCGCCAGGTCGATCGGCTGGCCGTCGGAGAGCAAGGCGAGCTTGTCGATCTCCTGTCCCGCCGCGAGCAGGTTGCCTTCGACGCGCTCGACCAGCCGCTCGACGGCATCGCGATCGGCGCGCAGGCCGCGCGCGCGCAGGCGGCGCTCGACCCACTCGGTCAGTTCGTGCGGCTTGAGCGTCCAGGCGATGGCGTGATGGCCGACGCGGGCCACCGCCTCGCTCCACTTGCCGCCGTGCTGGCGGCTCCAGTCGTCGCCGGTGATCAGCAGCACCACGTCCTGCGGCAGCTGCGCGCAGAACCCGGAGATGACCTCGGCGCCTTCCTTGCCGGGCTTGGCCGAAGGCATGCGCACTTCGATCAGCCGCCGCGAGGCGAACAGGCTCATCGCGCCGAAGCTCTGCACGAGGCGATTCCAGTCGGCATCGCGGCCATCGGCATCGAAGACCTCGCGCTCGTCGATGCCCTCGGCGCGGGCCCGGGCGCGCACGGCATCGGCGGCCTCCAGCACGCGCAGCGGCTCGGGGCCGGCGATCAGGTAGACGGGACGCAGCGGCTCGTTCGGCAGTTGCGCGATCAGGCGTTCCGGCGTCAGTTCCATGACGTGACCACGCGTCGGGGCCGCGACATGCGGCTCAGGAACGCGTCCCGCGCAGCGCGGCGTCGATGCGACGCAGGATCGACGCGCTCATCTCGCGACGCATCTCGCCGACCAGCAGTTCGCGTTCGCTGCCGCTGCCGACGGAATCGCTCGGCGGCGCGATGTAGTCGCGCGACAGCTCCACCGCCTGCTGCGGCACGATCACGCTGCCGTCGGCGCGGCTCAGGCGGAACACGACCGCATAGCGCAGGCTGTACTCCTGGGCGCGACCGAGGGTGTCGACGGCGATCGGGATATCGGCCCACTTCTCGGACAGCACCTCCAGCTTCGTCGCCTGGTCGCCGGCGGCGGCGGGCACCGCACCGGCGCGTTCCAGCGCACGGGCGAGCGAGGAGGCCAGCGGGCTGTACCGGTCCTGCGCGGACACCTCGACCGGGCCGAGATCGGTCGGCAACTCCAGCGCATTGCGCAGGTGGAAGCCGCAACCGGCGGTGGACAGGACGAGCAGGAGGCCAAGGGCGATGCGGAGTCTGGTCATGGGCGAAGTCTGAGGGAGGGGCGCGCGGCGGGCAAGCCGAGCGGCGGGCGCGCGGCCCGCCGAAGGCATGCGGCATTCACCCCGCGACGATGTTCACGATCTTGCCGGGCACCACGATGATCTTCTTCACCGCCATGCCCTCCATGAACTTGAGCACGTTCGGTTCGGCCAGGGCCAGGGCTTCGATCTCGTCCTTCGGCGTCTGCACACCGACTTCGATCGTGCCGCGCAGCTTGCCGTTGACCTGCACCGCCAGCGTCACCGCGTCGCGCACCAGCGCCGCGGGATCGGCCTGCGGGAAGGGCACGTCCTCCAGCAGGGTCTCGGCGTTGCCCAGCACCTGCCACAGGTGATGGCAGACATGCGGCGTCACCGGGCTGAGCAGCAGGACCATGGTCTGCAGGGTCTCGTGACGCACCGCCCGGCCCTGTTCGCTCATGTCGTCGAACTTCGCGACATGGTTGAGCAGTTCCATCAGCGCCGCGATCGCGGTATTGAAGCTGTAGCGGCGGCCGTAGTCGTCGCCGACCTTCTGGATCGCCTCGTGCAGCTGGCGGCGCATCGTCTTCTGCGCGGCATTCAGCGCGGCGACGTCGACCTCCGGGTGATCCGGCTGCGACGCGTGCGTGGTCACTTCGCGCCAGAAGCGGCGCAGGAAGCGCGACATGCCTTCGACGCCGGCCTCGTTCCACTCCAGCGACTGCTCCGGCGGCGCGGCGAACATCGAGAACAGGCGCACGGTGTCGGCGCCGAAGCGGTCGACCATCGCCTGCGGATCGACGCCGTTGTTCTTCGATTTCGACATCTTCTCGACGTTGCCGATTTCGACCGGCTGCCCGTCCGTCCGCAGGGTCGCGCCCACCACACGCCCCTTCTCGTCGCGGACCACATCCACATCGGCCGGATTGAACCATTCCCGACTCCCCATTCCCGATTCCCGGTAATAGGTCTCCGCGATCACCATGCCCTGGCACAGCAGGTTCACCGCCGGCTCGTCGCTGGCCACCAGGCCTTCGTCGCGCAGCAGCTTGTGGTAGAAGCGGAAGTACAGCAGGTGCAGGATCGCGTGCTCGATGCCGCCGATGTACTGGTCGACCGGCGTCCAGTATTTCGCGCGATCGTCGACCATGTCGGCCGCGCCCGGCGAGGTGTAGCGCGCGTAGTACCAGCTCGACTCCATGAAGGTGTCGAAGGTGTCGGTCTCGCGCTCGGCCGGGCCGCCGCACTGCGGGCAGGTGGTCTTGCGCCACTCCGGATCCGCCTTGATCGGCGAGATCACCGCGCCGGCGGCGAACGCGTCCTGCACGTCCTCCGGCAGCAGCACCGGCAGCTGGTCTTCCGGCACCGGCACCGCGTCGCACTTGGGACAATAGATCACCGGGATCGGGCAGCCCCAGTAGCGCTGGCGGCTCACGCCCCAGTCGCGCAGGCGGAAGTTGACCTTGCGCGCGCCCTTGCCTTCGGCCTCGAAGCGCGCGGCCAGCGCATCGAACGCGCCGTCGAAATCGAGGCCGTCGTAGTCGCCGGAGTTGATCAGCAGGCCGCGCTCGGTGTGCGCCGCACGCTGCTCGATGCCTTCGAAATACTCGCGGACCACGGCGACGGCGGCGTCGACCTCGATCACGTCCACCGGCGCATGCGCGCCCAGCGCCACCGCCATCGGGTCGTCGTGATCGGCCAGGTGCGAGGCGATCTCGGCCAGCGCATCGCGCACCGCGGCCGGCACGATCACCGGCTTCACCGGCAGGCCGTAGGCCTTCGCGAACTCCCAGTCGCGCTGGTCGTGCGCCGGCACCGCCATCACCGCGCCGGTGCCGTAGCCCATGAGCACGAAGTTGGCGACATAGATCGGCACGTCTTCGCCGGTGACCGGATGGATCGCCCACAGGCCGGTGGCCATGCCGCGCTTTTCCTGGGTCTCCAGTTCGGCCTCGGACACGCCGCCCCGGCGCAGTTCGGCGAGGAACGCGGCCAGCTCGGGATTGGATTCGGCGGCCTTGCGCGCCAGCGGATGCTCGCCGGCGACGCTGATGAAGGTCACGCCCATCAGGGTGTCGGGGCGCGTGGTGTACACCGTCAGCGGTTCGTCATGGCCGTCGACGCGGAACTGGATCTCCAGGCCCTCGCTGCGGCCGATCCAGTTGCGCTGCATGGTCTTGACCGAGTCCGGCCAGCCGTCCAGCGTGTCCAGGCCGTCCAGCAGTTCCTGCGCGTAGGCGGTGATCTTCAGGAACCACTGCGGGATCTCGCGCTTCTCGACCAGGGCGCCGGAGCGCCAGCCGCGGCCGTCGATGACCTGCTCGTTCGCGAGCACGGTCTGGTCGACCGGGTCCCAGTTCACCACCGAGTTGCGGCGGTAGACCAGGCCCTTCTTCATCAGCCGGGTGAACATGCGCTGCTCGTGGACGTAGTAGTCCGGGCGGCAGGTGGCGAATTCGCGCGACCAGTCGATCGCGTAGCCCAGCGACTGCAGCTGGCCGCGCATGTGCTCGATGTTGGCGTAGGTCCACGCCGCCGGCGCGGTCTTGTTCTTGATCGCGGCGTTCTCGGCCGGCAGGCCGAAGGCGTCCCAGCCCATCGGCTGCAGCACGTTGTGGCCGGTCATGCGCTTGTAGCGGCTGATCACGTCGCCGATGGTGTAGTTGCGCACGTGGCCCATGTGCAGCGCACCCGAGGGATACGGCAGCATCGACAGGCAGAAGAACTTGGGCTTGTCCGCAAGCTCCGTCACCTCGAAGGCGCGGGTGTCGCGCCAGAAGGACTGGGCGGCGGCTTCGACGGACAGGGGCGAGTACTGAGTGGGCTCAGCGGCAGGGGAGTCGGCGGACACGGTGGTTTCTGGTGCGTGGGAGAACCGCTAAGACTACCCCAGCCGCCCCCTTCCCTGCCAGAAATCCATCGAAAATCAAATGTATACCCCACAGGCATCCGCCGCCCATCGGCCCGCCGCGCGAGCCCGCCGGGTCACTGGATCAGGTCCGCCTGGGTCGATGCCGTTCCGGTCAGCAGGCCGAAATGGCCGGTGACGAAGGTATGGGTGGCGGTTTCGCCGGCGATCTGCGAGCTGTGGACCCCGCCGACGGTGCAGACGCCCGTCGCGCAGACCACCTGGTCGCTCCAGGACTTGATCGAATGCATGCGCGTGCCGAAGCGCTTGCCGGACAGGCCGGTGAGCAGCGGGCTGCCGACCGACAGCCCCCAGTACCCGCAGGTGCTGGTGGCGACGTTGAATGGATAGCTGCCGCAGCTCCACAGCCCACGGAAGGCCCCGGCGATGCCGACGAAACTGTCGACGTAGCCCTTCGCGGCGATACGGTCGATCACCCGCGCCGACAGCGTGGCGCCCATGGAGTGGCCGATCACGTCGATCCTGCCGGTGCACGACAGTGCGATCGCATCGATGATCGCGTTCTCGACCGGCGTCTCCTCGCTGCCACTGTGGTCGTTGCAGGCGGCGCAGGTCTTGCTGCCCCAGCTCGGCCGGAAGATCTGCGAGGCCGCGTAGCCGCGGCGCTGCAGCTCGGCGACGGTGTTGTCGAAATCGGCGGGCTTGCCGGTGTTGCCGTGCACCAGCACCACGTTGTCGACGCAGGCGGCATGCGCCGTCGCCATCGACAGGAACAGCCCCAACATCGCCGCAGCGCACATCGCCCATCGCTTCATCGCATCCCCTCCATGACCGGATACGGCGATCCTGCGCCGCGACGAAGCACGGCGACATTGGACGAAGGGGCATCGTGCGCCGCAGCAATGCGCGGCGACGAGCGTTCAGCGGCCGGTGTCGTCCGCGCGCGCCAGGCAGCGTTCGAAGTCGAATGTCGCCGGCAGCGTGCCGTAGGCGGCGCCGTGCGCACCGCCCAGCCGGCTGCGGCAGAAATCCGCCGCGAGCGGGCTGTCGCCGCGCAGCAGCGTCGCCGCCTGCAGCGCGAGGGCGAGCCGCTCCACCAGCAGGCGCGCACCGGCCTGCGCGGCCACGGCATCGGACGCGCGCAGCGATTCGACATCGTCGGCCAGGGCCGCGACCAGCGCGTCGTAGTGCAGGTCGCGCCCGCCGGCCTGCGCCAGTTCGTCGCGCAGCGCATCGAGGCAGGCCGGTTCGCGCTGCACCGCGCGCAGCACGTCGAGGCACTGGATGTTGCCGCTGCCCTCCCAGATCGAATTCAGCGGCGCCTGGCGGTACAGGCGCGGCATCAGCGATTCCTCGACATAACCTGCGCCGCCGAGGCATTCCTGCGCTTCGTTGACGAAGGCCGGCGCGCGCTTGCAGATCCAGTACTTCCCGATCGCCGTCGCGATGCGCGCAAAGCCGGCCTCGCGCGGATCCTGCGCCGCCCGGTCGACCGCTCCGGCGACGCGCAGCGCGAACGCGGTCGCCGCTTCCGATTCCAGCGCGAGGTCGGCGAGCACGTTGCGCATCAGCGGCTGTTCGACCAGGCGATGCCCGAACGCGATCCGGTGCCGGCAGTGATGAAGCGCCTGCAGCAGGGCCATGCGCATTTCCGCCGCCGAGCCGAGCATGCAGTCCAGCCGCGTCAGCATCACCATGTCGAGGATCACCGCGATGCCCCGCCCTTCCTCGCCGATGCGCCATGCGCGCGCACCGACGAATTCGACTTCCGAGGATGCGTTCGACCAGTCGCCGAGCTTGTCCTTGAGGCGCATGATCCGGAACGCGTTCCGCTCGCCGTCCGCCAGGCGCCGCGGCATCAGGAAACAGCTCAGGCCACCGGGCGCCTGCGCCAGCACGAGGAAGCCGTCGCTCATCGGCGCGGAGAAGAACCACTTGTGCCCGACCAGCGAATACGCGTCGCCGCCGGGCAGCGGCGTCGCCGTCGTGCGGTTGCTGCGCACATCGCTGCCGCCCTGCTTCTCGGTCATGCCCATGCCGAGCGTGACGCCGGCCTTGTCCGCCATCGGCACGTCGCGAGGATCGTAGGCCGGCGCCGCCGCCTTGTCGGCCCACACCGACAGCGCGGATGCGCGACGCAACGCAGGCACGGCCGCGTGGGTCATCGTCAGCGGACAACTGCTGCCGGGCTCGACCTGGTGATGCAGGAAACTCAGGGCAGCGCGCGCGACGTGCGCGCCCTGCGCAGGCTGCGCAACAGCCTGCGCAGGCCAGGCCTGCGGCGCCCACGACAACCCGGCGACGCCGTGCGCGATCGCCGTGCGCATGATCTCGTGGTACGCGGGATGGAATTCGACGACATCGATGCGCGCACCGAAGCGATCGTGCGTGCGCAGCCTCGGCTTGTCTCGATGCGCATCCCAGCCCTGGCGATACAGCGCATCGCCCGCGATCCGCGCATAGGCCTGCAGGTGCGTCGCGAAAGCCTCGGCGCCTTCGCGGGCCACGGCCTCGCGCAGGGCGGCATCGCAGGCCCACGGATCGTACGGCGCGAAGTCCGGCGGCTGGTTCGTCACCTCATGGGTATCGTACGAAGACGGTTCCGATGACATGCTGGCTCCACGTCGATGTTGGCGGATATCGCGCTTCACGCGTCGATGGCGACGCTGCGCTCAGGGATCGATCACGATCGGCGTACCGGTCGGCACCAGCGACCAGACTTCTTCCATCTGCTTGTTCGTCAGCGCGATGCAGCCATCGGTCCAGTCGCCCGCGTAGCCCGGCGGCGTACCGCCATGGATGACGATATCGCCGCCCGGATCGACGCCGCGCGCACGGGCCTGCGCACGATCCGCGGCATTCGGATAGGAGACGCGCAGCGACAGGTGGAACGCGCTCTTCGGATTGCGATAGGTGATGGTGTAACGCCCTTCCGGCGTGCGTTCGTCGCCCTGCTGGCGCTTGTGCCCGCGCGGCTGATCGCCGAGGCGGATGCTGTAGCTGCGGATCACCTTGCCCTTGCGCAACAGGTCCATGCGCCGCTGGTGCTTGACGACATGGATCTCGTCGGCGCGCTGCGATGCAGGCGCGAGCGGCGGCGGCCAGACCGTCGATGCGGGCTGCGCGATGGCGACGCCGCAGGCGAGGAGCAAGGCGAGCATCGCCACGAAGCGGCGCCCGATCGCGCCCGGCGCACGCCGCACGATGTCACGGAACATGGCAGCCACGGCACCTCCGGTCACTTGTGTTGCGGCGAGCATAGACCGGGCGATGAACTTTCTGCACGCGGCGTTGCGCAACCTGGATCAGGCGGCAGGCCACGCGACCACGAAAAAGCCCCGCCGAAGCGGGGCCTGGGTATCACGTTCCAGTACCGCGCATCGCCTGGTGTCAGGCGACGGGAGTCACGCCAGCGGCCTGCGCGCCCTTGGGACCGGTCGTCACGTCGTAACTGACGCGCTGACCTTCCTGCAGGCTGCGGAAGCCCTTGGCGTTGATCGCAGAAAAGTGCACGAACACATCGGCACTGCCATCTTCGGGGGCAATAAAGCCAAATCCCTTGGCGTCGTTGAACCACTTCACTGTTCCGTACGGCATATTCCTAATGACCTCGAATTGGATGCGGTGGCGTGCGGTCTCGCAACTCCTGCGTGCGCACGGGGGCGAGTATGCCTGAGCGTTTCCGCCGCGCAAGTAGATCGGCGTCGAACTGCGACCAACGGCGCCATCCCTCCACGGCATATGAATCCTCGACAACCGCAGCGATGCATCACGCGTCGGCGAGCAGCGCCGACAGCAGCGGGCCGAGACCGGCGCTCGCCGCATCGACATTCGCGAGCACGTCCTGCAACGTGATCAATTCGTCCGGGTACGGACCAGCGCCTGCAGCCCAGTTCGCGACGATGGCGAGGCAGGCGTAGTCGAGTCCGAGTTCGCGCGCGAGGCCGGCTTCCGGCATGCCGGTCATGCCCACCAGATCGCAGCCGTCGCGACGCATGCGCGCGATCTCCGCCTTCGTTTCCAGGCGCGGCCCCTGGGTCGCGCCATAGCAGCCGCCGTCGACCACGGCCACGCCCGCGCGCGAGGCCGCCTGGAGGATTTTCCCGCGAAAAACAGGGGTATACGGGTCGCCGAAGTCGACGTGCAGCACGTCGGTACCGGGTTCTTCGCACAGCGTCGAGATGCGGCCCCACGTGTAGTCGATGATCTGGTCCGGGCAGGCGAGCACGCGCGGACCGAAGCGTTCGGTGATGCCGCCGACGGTGTTGAGCGCGAGCACGCGCGTGGCACCGATCGCCTTCAGCGCGGCGAGGTTGGCGCGGTAGTTCACCTTGTGCGGCGGCACCGAATGACCTTCGCCATGACGTGCAAGAAATGCAACGCGCGTGTCGGCGAATGTACCGATACGCACGGGTCCGGACGGCATCCCGTAAGAAGTGACAGGCTGGTACGTCCGCACGTCCTGCAGATCAGCAAGCTTGTACAGGCCGGTGCCGCCGATGATCGCCAATGCGATCGCTTCATCGCTTCCCGTGGAATCGATCGACATCGTTTCGATAGACATCATCAATCCTTCAGCGCGTAGATCGCGGACAGGTTGCGTCCCTGCTCGCGGTAATCCATCCCGTAACCGAACACGTAGCGGTCCGGCACCTCGACGCCGACGTAATCGGCCTCGATGCCGTCGACGCGGCGATCGTGCAGTTTCACCGCCAGCACCGCGACATGCACCTCGGCGGCGCCCTGGTCTTCGCACCAGCGTTTCACCGCGAGCAACGTGTGCCCCTCGTCGAGGATATCGTCGGCCAGCAGCACGCGACGCCCGCGCATCGGCGTCGCCGGGCGATGCAGCCAGGCCAGCCCCGAGCCGGACGTGCTGCCGCGATAGCGCGTGGCGTGCAGGTAATCGAATTCGAGGTCGAGGCCGCGTTCGCCGAGCGCGAACGCGAGTTGCGCCGCGAACGGCATGCCGCCGTGCATCACCGTGATGAACAGCGGTGGCTGCGCATCGCCGGCATAGTCGGGCGCGATCGCATCGGCCATGCGCGCGATCGCGGCGTCGAGCGTGGCGCGATCGTGGATCACGTCGGCCGCCGGCAGCACCTCGGCGAGGGTGGGCGCGGTCATGCCAGCGGCTCCACGTCGGCAGCCAGGTCGGCCTGCGCGCGCGCGTAGCGCGCATCCGCAAGCAGCGATGCCCATGCGTGTTCGCCACGGCCCATCAGGGAACTGCAGATGTCCTGTCGCAGCGTCCTGCCCTTCACCGCGTCGAGCGACTCCTCGACCAGTTCCGGATGGCAGACCAGCACCACGTCGCAGCCGGCATCCAGGTGCGCATCGATGCGCTGCCTGATGCCGCCGGCGGAGAAGGCCGCGGCCATGCCGATGTCGTCGGAGAAGACCACGCCGCGGAAGCCCATCTCCCTGCGCAGGATCGTGTCGATCCAGTACGGCGAATAGCCGGCGGGTTCCGGCGCGACCTGCGGATAGGTCACGTGCGCGAGCATCACCGCCTCGGCGTTCGCGGCGATGCCGGCCGCGAACGGCACCAGGTCGGTCGCGCGCAATTCGTCGAGCGTGCGGTTGTCCACCGCCACGTCGAAGTGGGTGTCTTCGCGCACGGTGCCGTGGCCGGGGAAATGCTTGATCGTCGCGGCCATGCCCGCGGCGTGCATGCCGCGCACGTAGGCGCGGGTGAACTCGGAAACGATCTCCGGCTCGGTCGAGAAGGCGCGGTTGCCGATGGCGAGGTTGCCGCGTCCGAGGTCGACCACCGGCGCGAAGCTCAGGTCGACGCCGGTCGCGCGCACTTCGCTGGCCATCAGCCAGGCATGCTCTTCGGCCAGCGCGATGGCGCGCGCGCGATCGCGGTCGTAGAGCCGACCGAAGGCTTCCAGCGGCGGCAGCGCACTGTAGCCGTCCTGGAAGCGCTGCACGCGACCACCTTCCTGGTCGACGCAGAGCAGCTGCGGGCGCGCGGCGGCCTCGCGGATGGCCGCGGACAACTCCGCGACCTGGGCCTTCGAAACGAAGTTGCGCTTGAACAGGATCACACCGGCGCAGGCATCGTGCTGCAGCCAGTCGCGCTCCTGCGCGGTGAGTTCGGTACCGGCGACGCCGATTACGAGCATGGGGAGGGTTCTCTTGGGTGAAGGTCGACCCCGCTCCGTCCGCGGAGGAGGCCACTGCAGCGGGACCGGGCGATGCCGGCTTGCGCGTCCACCGGCACGGGCCCGCACCCGTTCCGGCCGCGACATCTCCGTCTGTCGCCGATCATCCCGCGCACGGCGCCGACGGATGCAGGTCCGCCGCCGCGCGTTCGCCTTCGCTCCAGCGCGAATACGGGCGCGAGGCCAGCGCGAGATTGTAGTAACGCGAGGCATCGGTGACTTCGGCCCCCAGCCAGTCGGGCCGCTCGAAAACCTCATCGGCCGAGGACAGCTCGATCTCGGCCACCACCAGGCCGGCGTTGTCGCCGAGGAATTCGTCGACTTCCCACAGGTGGTCGCCGTGCTCGACCAGATGGCGGCGCTTGTCGACCAGTCCGCCCACGCACAGCGCCAGCAGCGCGCGTGCGTCCTCGACCGGGATGACGTAGTCGAACTCCTGCCGGGTGTGCCCGAGTTCGCGGGATTTCAGGTTCAGGTGGGCTTCGTCGCCCTCCAGGCGCACGCGGACGGAGGCCCGCTGCGCGCCGCAGTCCATCGCCGCCTGGTCGTTGAGGTATCCCTGCGCCATCGGGACCACGCGATGGGCCTGGGCGCGCCAGCGGTCGTCGACCACCAGGAATTTGCGTTCGATCTCAAGAGCCACGCGGGGCCTGCGTCCTGTCCTGCTTTCGGGCCGACCATTCTAGAACGTGTCAGAGCCTGTTCACGATCTCTCCATGCCTCTCGCCGGTCCTGTCGGGGCGCGGGGCAAGGAAGAGAGAGGGAGTGGATGTGCATCCACGACCGAGCGATGACGCCGCACCGCGCCCCGACAGGACCGGCCCTCCGGGTTGTGCCGCAGCGGCCCGCTGGGCGCCGTGCGCCGCTTGACTTGACCACCAGTCAAGCGCTGCGCGACGCCCGACGCCCAGCGGGCCGCTGCGACACAACGAGAGATATGGAGAAATCGTGAACAGGCTCTCATGCCCTAATACTTCTGCGCCCCTCTCCTGCATGAAGCCGGCGATTTCAGCGCAGTTTCCCCACCCGTCCGCCGTCAGTCGGGCCGTCCCCACAAGGGGATGCGGGTCGGGGCCGGACGCCACGTTCGCGTGATAGGATGAAAACGGTTGCCTGGCATTAGCGAATTTTTAACATTCTCGGCCCGCCGGGCGAAACTGACGAACGCCGATCGTCCACGACAAACAGGACACGTCATGAGCAACGAGACACCGAGGGACCTCGTCGACGCAGCTGCGTTCGACGACGCGGCCGGAGCCTCCGGCAACCGCAACACCATGGCCACGGACCTGCTCGACACCCCGGGCGGCGATGGCTCCCCCGATGAAGCGCTCGGCCTGGACGCCGGCGGCGATGGCGGCACCCTGCTGATGCCGCACGAACGCGAACTGCCTGTCGCAGAACAACGGCGCATCATCGCCATGCGCAAGCGGCATGGCGACGGCATCGATGACGACGACAGCCAGGCGATGGGCGGCGGCAAGCGCGGGCGCGGCCGACGCCGTCCTGCGGACCAGGCCCTCGACCCCGGGCATCGGCGCGGACCCGGCGGACTGCGCCATGGCGAAATCGACCCGCACCTGATGCGCCCGGAAGCCAATGCCGACGCTGCCGACACCGGCGGTGGCGGTCCAGAGGCGACCGAGCCGACCGAGCCAGTCGAGCCAGTCGAGCCGACCGAGGAGGCAACGGGGTCCGGCAGCGGCGGCGGCTCGCACATCGAACACGACAGCGACGCCGCGATGGAGACGACGCTGGTCGCCCCCGAAACGCCGGTCATGGCGGACGACACGGCACGTCGAGACGACCCTGCGCATGCAGGGACGCCCCAGGCTGCGGTCGACGCGCCCGTTGCGACGGTGGATGACACGATGCGTCTCGACGATCCCGCCCACCCCCACGCCCCGCTCTACGGCGCCGCGCTCAAGGCCGTGGCCGAACTGGCGCCCGCGCAGGCCGCGATGGGTCCGGCCGAACAGGCCAACATCGCCGCCGCACTGACCGCACGCATGGCCGGCGACGCGACGTTCGCGCAGCAGCTCGGCGATCCTTCGCGCCTGTCGTTCGGTCTCGCCCAGAACGGCGACAGGCTGTTCGCGATCAACCATCCGGTGCCCGATGCCCCAAACGCGGTGCACGTCAGCGTGGATCTCGAGCAGGCGCGCACGCAGTCGGTCGAAGCCAGCAGCGGCCGTGCCGACATCGCCGCAACGGTCCGCGACCCGGCGCATGGTCAGTCCCTCGAGACGCACGCCCTCGAGACGCACGCCCTCGAGACGCCCGCCCGCGAACACGCGCCGCGCCAGGCCTGACCCCGGCACGACGCCTTCACGGCATCACTTCGGCTCGAACACCGCGATCGATTCCACGTGCGCGGTATGCGGGAACATGTCCATCACCCCGGCGGCGGTGAGCGTCCAGCCGCGTTCGTTGACCAGGTAACCGGCATCGCGCGCCAGCGAGCCGGGATGGCAGCTGACGTAGACGATCCGCTTCAGGCCCTTGAGCGACAGTTGCTTCAGCACACCGTCCGCGCCCGAGCGCGGCGGGTCGAGCAGCAGGCGGTCGAACCCGGCCTTCATCCACGCGTGACCGGCCAGGTCCTGCGCCAGATCGGCAGCGTGGAACTGCACGTTGTCCAGCGCGTTGTGCGTCGCGTTCTCGCGGGCGCGCGCCACCAGCCCGGCCTCGCCTTCCACGCCCACCACCTCGCGCGCCACGCGCGCCAGCGGCAACGTGAAATTGCCGAGGCCGCAGAACAGGTCGAGCACGCGGTCGTCGGCCTGCACGTCGAGCAGGTCCAGCGTGCGCGCGATCATCTTCTGGTTCAGGCCGGCGTTGACCTGGATGAAGTCCAGCGGCCGGAAGTTCAGTTCGACGTTCCACTGCGGCAGTGCGAACGACAGCGGCACCTGCGCCGGCCACAGCGCATGCACCGAATCGATGCCGCCGGGCTGCAGGAAGATCGCGAATCCATGCTCCCGTGCGAAGGCGACCAACGTCTCGCGATCGCGGTCGCCCAGCGGATTCAGATGACGGAACACCAGTGCCACGGTGTCATCACCGGCGATGAATTCGATCTGCGGAATGTCGCGGCGCGCATCCATGCCGTCGACCAGCGCCGAGATCGCGCCGAGCTTCATGCCGATCTGCGGGATCACGGTATGGCATTCGCCGAGATCCGCCACGAAGCGCGGATCCGTCTCGCGGAATCCGACCAGTGTCTTGTCCTTCTTCTCGACGCGACGCACCGACAGCCGACCCTTGCGGCGATAGCCCCAGGCGGCATCGGTCAACGGCGGCAGCAACGTGCCCGGCTGCACGTGACCGATGCGCTGCAGGTTGTCGAGCAGCACCTGCTGCTTGTAGAGGATCTGCCGGTCCTCGGCGAGGTGCTGGAGCACGCAGCCGCCGCAGGTGCCGAAGTGCGGGCAGCGCGCGTCGACGCGATCGTGCGACGCGGCCAGCACCTCCACCGTCGCGGCCTCGTCGAAATGCCGCGACTTCGCCGTCTGCTTCGCCATCACCCGCTCGCCCGGCAGCGCGCCGGACACGAAGATCGTCTTGCCCGCATGCGCCGAGCCCTCCGGCCAGCGGGCCACGCCCCGGCCGTCGTGGCTCAGATCGAGGATGTCGATGGGAAACGGGGTCTGGTCGATGCGGTTGCGGGCCACGGGCGGGATCTGTGAACTGGCGAGCCGGCGATTGTCTCATGTCCGGACGCGACGACGCCCGCCGAAGGGCGGGCGTCGCGGTGATGCAGGGTTCTAGCATGGACCCGTGTCATCGGCCCTCCATGGCCTGCACGGGGCGAGTTCACCCTGAATTCACTTCTGCTTCCAGGCGCCGCCCCGCTGGTACCACCAGCCGGACTTCGCGCTGTCGACCCACTGCTTCGCGAACACGGTGCGGATCTGGCCTTCCCATTCCGGATGGCCGTTGGCGACGGCGATCTCGCGATAGACCGCCTTGCGGTCGCGGTTCTCGTCGGCCACCGCATTGTTGACCGGCACGCGGTCCTTCAGTTGCAGCGCGGCGGCGTCGCGGACCACGACCAGGCCATCCTCGGTGAAACCGAGCGCGCCGGAGTCGAAATGCGGGCGCAGGTCGCTCTGGAAGCGCTGCTCCATCCGCGCCTGGATCGCGGTGATCGCAGGAGTCTTGATGTTGAAGTCGGGCTGGTTCTGCGCATGCGCCGGCGCGATGCCGATCAGCATCAGCGGGTCGAAGCGCGGCAATTCGAGCGCCATGCCGCCAGCGCCGCCACCTTCGGGCCTGGCCGGTTGCGCGGACTGGTCGAGCACCTTCTCGACGAACTCCCTGGCCGCTTCGCGGGCTTCGGCCGCGGGGAAATACACATTGATCGTGACGCAGGCGGTCAGCGCCAGCGCGGCGACGGTGGAGGCACCCAGCAAACGGAACATCTTCGCTCTCCCGATGAGTTTGATGGCGGTCATTCCACCACCGGCTTGAGGTCGCCGCTGCCGACCGCCTGCAGGCGTTCGACGAGGGTCGGCCAGTCCACCCGGCGGTTGAAACCCACCACATTGAGGCGCGGAACCCCCGAGCCCTGGACGATAGTAAATCCACCGGCGCCTGAACCGGAACCGCCGTCGAGGCCCGACATCTCGCAGACCTGGTTGCGCAGGCGGCAGGCGATGCCGATGCGCCGGTAGCCGAAGTCGTCGAACAGGCCGATCAGCTGGCCCTGCAGGCTGGTGACGAACGAGGCGTCGCCGACGCTGGAGATGTTCTGCACCGCGCGCTGGCTGATGCGCTGCTTCACGCCGCGACGCGGCACGGTATGCAGTTCGGCGTCGAAGGCGGTGGCGGTCCAGTCGACGAGGCGCAGGTCGCGGACGCGCCCGTCCAGTCGCCCGCTGATGCTGCCGAAATCGAAGACCTCGGTCACCGCCAGCAGGTCCAGATCGTCGAGCGTGAGGTCGGTCGACAGCGTGGGCGCCACGCCGAAGGGCCGCTCCATCGCCAGCGACGAGACGTTCACGCGACCATCGAAGACATCCATGTCGAGTCCGCCTTCGAACACCAGGCGGTCGTCGGCATAGCGCGCATCGGGAATGCGCCCGGCCAGCGTGCCGCGGAACGCAGGCAGCCCCAGGCTTCCGGCGATCGTGCCGAGATCGAGGTCGTCCACGGTCAACGCGAACGCGGCCTGCGTGGGTCGCTCGCCGATCGGCGGTTGCAGGCGGAAGCGTTCGAAGCGCAACGCACCGCCGGCGAGCGGCACCGACGCCGGTTCGCGCAGCGCGATCGCGCCCTCCGCGCTGCGCAGCGGCAGCGCGACGGCGCCGAAATCCAGGCCGTACAGACGACCGCCACGCCAGCCGATCAGGCCGTCGACCGCCGCGTCGGCGGAGAAGCGCAGGTTGCCTTCGACCCCCTGGAAACCGAAGCGGCCGCCAGGTTCGACCACCGCCACATCGTCGAAATGCGCATCGACGCTTCGCAACGCGCCGGCATCGAGCGCGAGGCGTGCGCCCAGGCGACCGCCGAGCTGCAGCCTGCCCAGTCCGAAGCGGCCCAGCCAGGCGGACAGGTAGCGTTCGGCGACCGGCGAGAGATCGGCACTGTCCAGCGCGATCGCGAGCGTACGCAGGCTGCCATCGGGCGCGATGCCGGCACTGCCGTCGACCTGCAGCGCCGTGCCGTCGCGCCAGCGCAGCGTCGGCAGGCGCCATCCGCCGCCATCCCCGACCGCTGAAACGTGCAGACCCACCGGCGTCGAAGGCAAGGCGACATAGGTGCCGGCCGCGAGCAGTTCGCCACCCTGCAGCGTGCCATCGATATCGATGCGTGTGGACGCGTCGGCGAAGCGCATGTCGAGCGCGAAACGTCCGCCCAGGTTTTCGGCGGCGATGCTGGCGTCGGCGGTTTCCAGCCCGGTACCGCGCAGGGTCATTGGCCCGGCCACGCGCACCGGGCCATTGGCCGGCGCGGAGACCACGAGGCGGGCATCGCCCTGGCCTCGGGTCAGGCGCGCATCGGACCAGGCCTGCGCGAGCAGTGCCTGGGTCCAGGCCAGCGGCACGCGGGTCAGGTCGATGCGGGTGTCGTCGGGCGCCGCAGCCTGGCGCCGGACATCGATGCGGGATTCGCCGCGCACCAGCCAGGCATCGGTATGCGCCACGCCCAGATCGATGCCGAAGCGCAGCGCGGGCCCGCGCCCGGCGCGCAGGTCGCCCTCGCAGCGCCATGCGCCGTCGGCGGTGCGGGTGAGCGGGCAGCGCCAGTCGAGATCGCGGAAGTCGTAACCGAGCGATGGCGCGACGAGGTGCCCGACGCGCAGCTGCAGGTGGCCGGAGGGGGCGTCCTTCGGCCAGGCCAGGCGCACCTGCACGCGTTCGAGCGTGGCCAGCCCGGTGCCGATGCGCTGGATCGTCGCGGTCGCGGTGCGCGCCTGGGCTATGGGCGGGATCGCCATCAGCATGGCGAACAGCAGGCAGACCCTGACGAGCCATCGCCACACCGGCCGCTCGGACGCCGGCCACTCGAACCCATGACGTTCGGATACGGTCCGGGCGATGGGCTTGGGTAAGATGCGCGGCGACATGGACGCCAGAGTAATCGAAGCGCAATGAATGCCGATCCCGCCCTGCCCTGCCTCCTGCTGCTGGAGGACGACCCGGTCAGCGCCGCCTTCCTCGCCACCGCGCTCGAAGCCCTGCCCGCACGCGTGGATGTCGCCGCATCCCTGGTCGAGGCCGAGCTGCTGCGCGATGCCGGCCATGCGCTGTGGCTGTTCGACGCCAACCTGCCCGACGGCACCGGCGGCGCACTGCTGGCGCGATGGCGGATGCAGGGCCTGGCGACGCCCGCGCTTGCGCATACCGCCGATCCGCGGCCGGAAGAACGCGACGCACTGATCGCAGCCGGTTTCGCCAACGTGCTGCGCAAGCCGCTTGGCGTGGGGCAGTTGCAGGAGACGGTCAGGCGGGTGCTTGGTGCCGAGACGAGCGAGGCGCCGGCGCTCGATGCGAAGCGAGACGACACGACCGCCACGGCGCCCCCGATCTGGGACGATGCCGCCGCGCTGCACGCGCTCAACGGCAATGCATCGATCGTCGCCGCGATGCGCGACCTGTTCCTCGGCGAACTGCCGGCGGTGCGCATGCGCACCGCCGACGCGTTCACGCATGCCGATGCCGATGCGGTGCGCGCGGAGCTGCACAAGCTGCAGGCGTCCTGCGGTTTCGTCGGTGCGACCCGGATGCTCGCGGCGGTGATGGCGCTGCGCGAGGCGCCGCTGTCGCGAAACGCTTTCGTGCAGTTCGAGGACGCGGTGGAAGGCACGCAGCGCACCGCCCTCGCGTGAAAGCGCGCCTCAGCGCTCTCCGGCGTCGGGGGGAAAGCCCGGGCCTGGAGCCGTGCCATCGCGAGACGCGGATGCATTCGCATCGCCGCCACGCGGCAAGGCCGCGATCAATTCCCATGACTTGAGCCCGCGCCCGCCGAGATGGTGCAGCAGCAGCACGCGCATCACGCGGCGCAGGCCGGGCATGTCCTCGGCGCAGGGTTCGATGTCGGCGCCGAGGTCGAGCAGCGCGCGACCGGTGGCGGTTTCGCTGCGGCCGGTACGGCCGGCATCGCCGAGCATGCGGCGCGGGCCGTGTTCGGCATCGAGCACGTAGCGCGCGGCCGGATCGATGTCGCGGCCGTCGCCGTCGCAGTCCCAGGCGAAGCCGACGCCGAGCGTTTCGAGCAGGTCGCGCTCGAAACGCCGCAGCGTCCACGCCAGCGACAGATCGGTCAGCGCCAGGCGCGCGCGGGTTTCGCCGTAGATCGCGTACAGCTCGCCGTGGCCGTCGTGGCGCGGCGCGAGGCGGAGCATGAGTTCGTTGAGATAGAAACCCGCCAGCATCGCCTCGCCCTGCAGGCGCGGCGCCTCGTCGATGGCTTCGGCGTTCGACAGCTGCGCGAGTTCGCCACGCTGCACGCCATCGAAGCGGATGTGCTGCAGCGGCTGCAGCGCCGCGCGCAGCACGTGTTTCTTCGGACCCTGCACGCCGCGCGCCACCAAGCCGACACGGCCGTGTTCGCGGCTCAGCACCTCGACCAGCAGGCTGGTCTCGCGCCAGGCGCGGGCGTGGAGGACGAAGGCGGGTTCGGCGGTGTAGCGGATCATGTCGGCCGGGAATGGGGAGTCGGGAATCGGGAATCGCGGATATCCAGAGCCGTATCGCCCCCGAGTCCACTCACCCGGCGAAACGAGAAACAGGTGTTTTCCCGATTCTCCATTCCCGACTCCCGATTCCCGGCTACTCCGTATACCCGAACGCCTTCAGCGCCGCTTCGTCGTCGGACCAGCCTTCGCGGACGCGGACCCAGGTTTCGAGGAAGACCTTGCAGCCGAACATGCGTTCCATCTGCTGGCGCGACTTGGTGCCGATCTCGCGCAGGCGGGCGCCACCCTTGCCGATGACGATGGCCTTCTGGCTTTCGCGCTCGACGAAGATCACCGCGCCGATGCGGTACATCGGTTCCGGCGGCGCGCCCTTGCGCTTGGCCATCTCTTCCTCGAAACGTTCGATCTCGACCGTGGTCGCGTACGGGAGCTCGGCGCCGAGCTGGCGCATCAGCTGTTCGCGGACCAGTTCGCCGGCGAGGAAGCGCTGGCTCTTGTCGGTGATCTCGTCCTCGCCGTACAGCGCTTCCTGCTCGGGCAGCAGTCCGAGCACGATCTTCACCAGCGGCTGCAGGCCGCTGCGCTTGAGCGCGGAGACCGGATGCAGGCTGGCGAATTCGCGGCCTTCGTTCACCGACTGCAGGAACGGCAGCAGCTCGGTCTTGTCGGGATAGCGGTCGACCTGGTTCACGACCAGCACGACCGGGATGCCGGCGCCCTTGAGCGTGTCGTAGGCCAGGGTGTCCTCGTCGCTCCACTGCCCGGCGCGGATGACCAGCAGCGCGGCGTCGACGCCTTCCAGCGCACCGCGCGCGGCGCGGTTCATCATCCGGTGCATGGCGGTGGCGGTGGCCTTGCCCTTGTCGGCGTGGATGCCGGGGGTATCGACCAGGACCAGCTGGCCTTCGGGGAAGGTGGCGATGCCCAGCATGCGGTGCCGGGTGGTCTGCGGCCGGGGCGAGACGATGCTGACCTTGGTGCCGACGAGGGCGTTGATCAGGGTGGACTTGCCGACGTTGGGTCGGCCGAGGACGGCGACATGGCCGGCGCGGTAGGAAGGTTCGCTCATGGCGCATTGTAAGCCCGGGCGGCCGCCGCCGCCCGGGGACGTGCCAGGCTCAGTAGCCTGCGGCCGAGGCGGGCTTGAATCGCGAGGAATTCTCGACCAGCACGTAGCTGCAGGTGCCGTCCGTGTTCCACTGGAAGTAGATGTAGGACTCGGCGCTGATGCTGCGGATCACGGTCAGCAGCCCGGCATTGTTGGTGGTGCAGGTCCGCGTGACGCCGGCGGCGGTGGTGGCATAGCAGCCGGCGGTGCCGGCATTGTGGTAACAGCCGATCGCCTGCTGGCTGTCGGCCGAACCCCGGGTGTCGGTCATGGTGCCCACGGCGTAACGCGAGGTGTCGTTCAGCGTGACGGGATAGGTCCAGCGCGCGCCGGCGGACACGATCGGTGCGGCAATGGCGAGCAGGAGGCCTGCGGCAGCGGCGGCGGGGAAACGGTTGGCGGGTGTCATCGGTCTTGCTCCTTGTGGATGGCGTGATACAGGAAAAGTCCCGGTCGACGGGACCGGTCAGAAACGCAGGCGGATGCGGTCCGCGTTCACGGCCCGGGCGAATGCGGCGGACACGGCGTGCTGTTCCGCCGGAGGCAGTGCGGCGAGCGTCGCCTGCCAGTGCCCCCAGTCACGGGCATCGAGATCGCGATCGGGCAGCAGTGCGGCCAGCCGGCGATCCGCCTCGGCGAAGCTGCGGGGATCGAGCGGTTCGGTCGCAGGCGACGCCGGGACCGCATGCACCGGTGGCTGACGGCTTTCAAGGGCGGCGAGGCGGGCATCGATACCCTGCAGGCGATCCATCACCGCCATCGCGAGCGGATCGGCGGATGGTGCGGCCGGACGGGCCTCTTCGCCTGCGGTGGCGTCGGCCCGGTCGCCGATGCGGCCATCGGGCGCATGACGCCCGTGCAGCATCCAGGCCTGGACGAGCACGATGGCCAGCAGGACGATGTTGAAAAGCGTCTGGAGTCGCGGCATGGCACGGTCCCTGTGGATAGTCCCGCGCATCGCGGGCGGCATCACAGGGTCACGGCAAAGCCCGTCGCGAGCGGTCAGGCAACGGACGCGACCGGCGCAGCCGCGATCAGCGTTCCAGTTCGGTCAGGATCGCCTCGGCGGCGCGCTGCTCGGCCGCGCGCCGCGAGCCGGCTTCCCCTTCACGGCGCAATTCGCGATCGACGAGCGCGCATTCGGTCACGAAGACCTTCGCATGCTCCTCGCCGCTCTCGGACAGCAGGGTATAGACCGGCAGCGGCAACTGGCGCGCCTGCAGCCATTCCTGCAGGCGGGTCTTGGCGTCCTTGCCGAGCTTGTGCGGCGGTGGCAGGGCGTCGATGGCCTCGGCGAACCAGGGCAGGACCACCGCCCGGCAGGTCTCGAAACCGGCGTCGAGATAGATCGCCGCGACCAGGGCTTCGAGGGCATCGGCGAGGATGGAGTCGCGACGATGGCCGCCGGACTTCAGCTCGCCCGGCCCGAGCAGGATGCGCGCGCCGAGTTCGAGCTTGCGTGCCAGTGCGGCCAGCGAGGATTCGCGCACCAGTTCGGCGCGGGCGCGGGTGAGTTCGCCTTCGACCGCGCGCGGCCAGCGGGTGTACAGGGCCTCGGCGACGATGGCCCCGAGCAGGGCGTCGCCGAGGAACTCGAGGCGCTCGTTGTGCACGGGCGCCGCGCTGCGGTGGGTCAGCGCGCGTTGCAGCAACGCCGGGTCGCGGAACGCATGCCCGCCGCAGGCCGGGGAACCGCTCACCGCTGGCGGAGGATCAGAACGGCGCGGACGCGGCGCCGCCCGACAGCGACTGCTCGGCGCTGAACTTGCCCACCGCGTCGAGGTTGTAGAACAGCGGCACGCGCACCTCGTAGTTGACGTAGATGGTCTGGCCGCCGCCCTTGTTCTCGATCTTCACGTGTTCGTTCTTCACGCTTTCCGAGTAGTTGATGTACAGGCGCTTGAAGAACTTTTCCTTGATCTGCGCCGGCTGTTCGTGGGCGATGCCGGCCTCGCTGGCCAAGCCCTTCAGCGCGCTCTTGACCTCGAAGTATTCCTTGTACATCGGGAACAGCTTCATGACGATGAACAGGAAGAAGCCCACCACGGCTGCGGTGATGAGGAAGCTGATCAGGGTCATACCGCTCTGGTGACGTCGCATGGTTGGAACTCCCCAATGGCACTGGACGAATGTGGTCGATGGCGCGCTGCCCGGGCGCCGCGGTCAGGGTATGTCGTTGCCGATCCTGGACGTGTCGAAGCTGTCGCTGCAGAACCAGTTGCTGCAGTTCAGCCAGACCAGGAAGGCCTTGCCGCGGAGCCTGTCCTCCGGGAGCATGCCCCAGAATCTACCATCTTCGCTGCGGTCGCGATTGTCGCCGATCACGAGATAGTGACCCGCCGGCACGACCCATTCGCCCTCGCCCTGGTCGACCACCGGGCGGAGGTTGTCCTCCAGCACCGCATGCTCGCGGCCGGGCAGCTTCTCGCGCAGTTCGGTGGCGCCGGTCATCTCGACGCCGGGCCCCTTGCCGACGTATTCGCCGACGGTGGTGTACTCCAGGGTCTGGCCGTTGATGGTCAGCTGGTTGTCGCGATAGCTCACGGTGTCGCCGGGCAGGCCGATCACGCGCTTGATGTAGTCCAGACCGGTGTTCGGATCGTTCGGCCCCTTGCCCGGATAACGGAACACCACCACGTCGCCGCGCTCGGGCTCGCCGATCTCGACCACCTTCCTGTTGGTGACCGGCAGGCGCAGGCCGTAGGCGTACTTGTTGACCAGGATGAAATCGCCGATCAGCAGGGTCGGCATCATCGAGCTGGACGGGATGCGGAAGGGCTCGGCGACGAAGCTGCGCAGGATCAGCACCACCGCCAGCACCGGGAAGAAGGCGCGGGCGTAGTCCACCGCCACCGGCTCCTTGGCCTCGTCGAGCAGGCCGTCGGCCCTGGCGCGGCGCTTGGCGAAGAACAGCTTGTCCAGCAGCCAGATGACGCCGGTGAGCAGGGTCAGCGTGACCAGGATGATTTCGAACCAGACCATGGGGGTTCCTTTGGGACCGGGAATCAATGATGAAAACGGGGAATGGAGAATCGGGAATGCCAACGGCGGAATCCGGCGACAGCGGGATCGTTGTTTCCGATTCCCGACTCCCGGTTCCCCATTCCCGGCCTTACTTGCTGTCCACCTGCAGCACGGCGAGGAAGGCTTCCTGCGGGATCTCCACGCGGCCGACCTGCTTCATGCGCTTCTTGCCTTCCTTCTGCTTCTCCAGGAGCTTGCGCTTGCGGCTGACGTCGCCGCCGTAGCACTTGGCCAGCACGTTCTTGCGCAGCGCCTTGACCGTGCTGCGCGAGATGATCTGCGAGCCGATCGCGGCCTGGATCGCGACATCGAACATCTGCCGCGGGATCAGCTCCTTCATCTTCTCGCACAGCTCGCGGCCGCGGCGGTCGGCATGGCTGCGGTGGACGATGATCGACAGCGCGTCGACGCGATCGCCGTTGATCAGCGTGTCCACGCGCACGAACGGACCGGCGTCGAAACGCAGGAAGTGGTAGTCCAGCGAGGCGTAGCCGCGCGAGACCGACTTGAGCTTGTCGAAGAAGTCCAGCACCACCTCGGCCATCGGCAGTTCGTAGCTGATCTGCACCTGGTTGCCCATGTAGGTGATGCCGACCTGCGACCCGCGCTTCTCCTCGCACAGCGTGATGCAGTTGCCGACGTAGTCCGGCGGCGTGAGGATGTTGGCCCGGATGATCGGTTCGCGGATCTCGTCGACGTGGTTCACCGGCGGCAGCTTGGCCGGGTTGTCGAGCGACATCACGCTGCCGTCGGTCTTCAGCACTTCGTAGACCACGGTCGGCGCGGTGGTGATGAGGTTGAGGTCGTACTCGCGCTCCAGGCGCTCCTGCACGATCTCCATGTGCAGCATGCCGAGGAAGCCGCAGCGGAAGCCGAAGCCCATCGCCTCGGAGCTTTCCGGCTCGAAGCGCAGCGCGGCGTCGTTGAGCTGCAGCTTCTCCAGCGCCTCGCGCAGGTCCGGGTAGTCCTCGGCATCCACCGGGAACAGGCCGGCGAACACGCGCGGCTGCATCTCCTGGAAGCCCGGCAGCGGATGCGGGGCCGGGTCCTGGTTGCGGGTCAGGGTGTCGCCGACCGGCGCGCCGTGGACGTCCTTGATGCTGGCGGTGACCCAGCCCACCTCGCCGGCGCCGAGCTTCGGCAGCACCTTGCGCTTGGGCGTGAACACGCCGACGTTCTCGACCTGGTGGGCGCGGCCGGTGGACATCACCAGCAGCTTGTCGCCGGGCTTGATCTCGCCCTGCATCACGCGCACCAGCGAGACCACGCCGAGGTAGTTGTCGAACCAGGAGTCGATGATCAACGCCTGCAGCTTGTCGGTATCGCGCGGCTTCGGCGGCGGGATGCGGTGGACGATGGCTTCGAGCACGTCGACGATGTTCAGGCCGGTCTTGGCGCTGATCGCCACGGCGTCGGTGGCGTCGATGCCGATGACCGCCTCGATCTCGCTCTTGGCGAGTTCGATGTCGGCGGTGGGCAGGTCGATCTTGTTGAGGATCGGCACCACTTCCAGGCCCTGCTCCACCGCGGTGTAGCAGTTGGCCACGGACTGGGCCTCGACACCCTGCGCGGCGTCCACCACCAGCAGCGCGCCTTCGCAGGCGGCCAGCGAGCGGCTGACCTCGTAGCTGAAGTCGACGTGGCCGGGGGTGTCGATGAAGTTGAGGAAGTAGGTCTCGCCGTTCTTCGCCTTGTACGGCAGCGAGACGGACTGGGCCTTGATGGTGATGCCGCGCTCGCGCTCGATCGGGTTGGAGTCGAGCACCTGCGCTTCCATCTCGCGGGCCTCGAGGCCACCGCAGAGCTGGATGATGCGGTCGGCCAGGGTCGATTTGCCGTGGTCGACGTGCGCGATGATGGAGAAGTTGCGGATGTTCCGCATGGAGTCGGTCATGGTCGTCGGCGGCGGCCGTCGGCGGCCTTGAGGGGAAAACGACGGATTATCGCACACACCCGGCGGGTTCCCGCCGTGGGCCTGCCGAATGGCCCCTGCGGAACGACAACGCCCGGCCGGTGGGACCGGGCCGGGCGTTGCTCCTGCGACCGAAGGTCGACGGGCGGCCTACTTGCGCTCCTCCACCGGACTGACCGGGACGAAGGACGTGGCGCCGCCGCGGCGGATCAGCAGCATCACGGTCTGGTCGGCGCGGAACTTCGCCAGTTCGCGGTCCAGGGCGGCGACGCTGCCCACCGGGGTGGTGCCGACGCGCAGGACGATGTCGCCCGAGCGCAGGCCGGCAGCGCGCGCGGCGCGGCCTTCGACCCGCGCCAGGCCCACGCCTTCGCCGGCGCGCAGGCCGAGGCTGCGGCGGTCGTCGGCGTCCAGATCCTGGCCGATCAGGCCGAGCTTGTTGCCCGAGGACGCCTCGGCGGGCTTGCCGCCGTCGCCCCCGATCGCCGGCGCATTGCCCTCGCTCTCGTCCAGGCGGGACAGGGTGACCTTGCGCTCGATCGGCTTGCCGCCGCGCAGGATCGCGAGGGTGACCGAGGCGCCCGGCGCCTTGCTGCCGATCGCCGGCGGCAGGTCGCTGAAATCGTTGATCTGCACGCCGTCGACCGCGCGGATCACGTCGCCCGGCTCGAGGCCGGCCTTCTCCGCCGGGCTGCCCGGGCGCACCTCGTTGACCAGTGCGCCGCGGGTATCGGGCAGGCCGAATCCCTCCGCCTTGACGGCGGATACAGGCTCCACCACGGCGCCCAACTGCGCACGCTCGACCCTGCCGCGGGTCTTGATCTGGTCGGTGACGTTCATCGCCACGTCCATGGGAATGGCGAAGCTCACGCCCATGTAGCCGCCGGAATTGCTGAAGATCTGCGAGTTGATGCCGACCACCTCGCCGCGCGTGTTGAGCAGCGGGCCGCCGGAGTTGCCGCGGTTGATCGCCACGTCGGTCTGGATGAAGGGCACGTAGCGCTGCTGCTGACCGCCGGTGTTGCGGCCGACCGCGCTGACGATGCCGGCGGTGACCGAATGCTCCAGGCCGAACGGCGAGCCGATCGCGACCACCCACTGCCCGGGCTTGACCGCCCTGGCGTCGCCGCTGCGCAGGAACGGCAGGCCGCTGGCCGACACCTTGAGCACGGCCACGTCGGACTGGGCATCGCTGCCGACCAGCTTGGCGTCGAATTCGCGGCGGTCGGCCAGGCGCACGCGGATCCTGTCGGCGCCATCGACGACATGATGATTGGTCAGCACGTAGCCGTCCGCCGAGATCACGAAGCCGCTGCCCTGCGAGGCGCTCTGCGGGCCGACATCGTCGTCGCCCGGCCCCTGGCCGCGACCGCCCGGGCCACCCGGAAAGGGCACGTCCGGACCGAAGAAGCGACGGAAGAATTCCGGGATCTGGTCTTCGGGGATCTGCGGGCCACGACTCCGCATCATCGGGCTGCGCGCCGAGCCGGTGGCCACGATGCTGACCACCGCCGGGCCGACGTGGTCGACGAGTTGGGTGAAATCCGGCAGGCCGCTGACCAGTTGCGGGGCGGCGGCAGGCTCGACGGCAAGCTGCCCGGCCACGGGCGGCACGACGGGCGGCGCACCGGGCGCACGGGCGGTGATCGGTACCACGGCGGTGGCGGTCGCCGTGGCGGCAGCGGTGGCCGCGACGAGCGTGAGGGTACGGAGCGACGATTTCATCGGGCGTGAGGTCCTCGACAAAGGCGGAATGGAGGATGGGGAGGCGACGGCGCGGGTGCGCCGTTGCGGCAACCGGCCCCGGCCGGCGCCCGTGCGGCGCCGGTCGGCGAGGTCAGTGCGCGCGGCCGGCCTGCTCGGCCTGGGAAGCGTCGATCAGCGGCACGAAGTCCGGCTGAAACGGCGAGCGGCGCGCGGTCTCGGTCGGATAGGTCACCACGACCTCGTCCGAGTGCGAGGCGCCGGGCACCAGCGCGCGAGGCCAGGACTTCGCGGGCGAAGCGGACGTCGATGCCCCGGCGCGCGCGCCGTCGGCCGCGGCGTAGATCTGGGCCTGGGCCGTGCCGACGGCCTGCAGGGGACGCTCGTCCTTGCGGGACCGGATCGCCGCACGCGGCGCCGGGTCGGCGCGCGTGGCGAGTTCGGTGCGGTCGGACGATGCGCGCGAGGCCGCCATGATCCTGGGCTTGGTGTCGCGGCGCTGCTCGGCGGCGGCTGCGGCAGCGACGAGGGTGGCGGCGGCCGCCGCACCGGCAGTGCCGACATCCACGCCCGGGGCCGGGATGGAGGGCGGCGCCTGCGGGGCGGGCACGACCGGCAGCGAGGGCGCGACCGGCGACGACACCCCCGCGACCTGCAGATCGCCGGCGACGGGGGCATCCAGACGCGTGCCGAACAGCGCGGCCAGCGCCACCGAAGCCGCGAGTGCGGCGCCACCGCCCCAGTACAGCAGGCGGCCGCCACGGGCGACGCGGATCGGCGTGGCCTGGGTCATGTCGTCGGCGACGTCATTGGCGATCGCGCGGCCGACGCGCTGTGCGAAGTCGGCCGGCAGCGCGCGGCCGGCGCCGCCGCGCATGGCGTCGCCGTAGAACTGCCAGCGCTGCCAGCAGTCGGCGAGCTCGTCGTCGTGTTCCATCCGGCGCAGCAGGAAGCGGGATTCGTCCGCGGACAGTGCGTCGTCGATCATCGCGGACAGCTGTTCGCGGTGGAATGCCCTGCCCTGGGCGGTGTGCTTCGTGTCGATGTCGTGCATTCCGGTCATGGGGATTCGATGTCGGAGGGGGCTTGCGTCGAAGTGCTGGGGACAGCGGCCGGTGGTCGGTGGGCGCTTCAGCGGATCGCCCGCTCGCGTTCGCGCGGTGCGTCCATCAGCGGGCGCAGGCGGGCGTCGATCGCGTCGCGGGCGCGGAAGATCCGCGAACGCACCGTGCCGATCGGGCATTGCATGTGCTGGGCGATCTCCTCGTAGCTCATGCCGTCCACTTCTCTGAGCGTGATCGCGGCGCGAAGTTCCTCGGGCAGGGCCTCGACCGCGCTCATCACGGTCTGCTCCATCTCCTGGCGCATGAGTTCGCGTTCGGGCGTGTCGTTGTCGCGCAGGCGCAGCGCGGACTCGAACTGCTCGGCATCGTCGATGTCGATGTCCTCGCCCGGCGGACGGCGCTTGTGCGCGACCAGGTGGTTCTTGGCGGTGTTCACCGCGATGCGGTGCAGCCAGGTGGAGAACTGGGCATCGCCTCGGAAGTTGCCCAGCGCGCGATAGGCGCGCAGGAAGGTTTCCTGGGCCACGTCCTGGCATTCGCTCCAGTCGTGGATGTAGCGGCCGATCAGGGCCACCACGCGGTTCTGGTACTTGCGCACCAGCAGGTCGAACGCGGCGCTGTCTCCCCGCTGTACCCGCCGGACCAGTTCGAAGTCCACATTTTCCGATGACGTCATCTCGGCCATGAGGCCGCTTCTCCCGTGGTGGTGACCGCGCCGCCCCTGCCCGGGTCGCCTTGGCGGCGCGCCGGGCCAGCAGGATGACCGGTCGTTCGGACCATACACCCGTCGGGAAGTTCCCGGCGAGTGGCGGCGGGGCCGCCGTGGCTGCAACATCTCCCGATCTGAGGCCGCGGCGCCCCTGCCACAAGGCATGCCGGTTGCCGGGGCGTTCAGGTCGGCGGCCCGGCCGTGTCATTGACGCGCCCGGAGCCACCCCGGATCATTCGTCCATTCTCCAGCGTATGGAACAGAACCCATGACCACAGGAACCTCCCCCCTGCCCGGCCTCGACGGCCTGCGCCTGCGCCACTGGCGGCTGGAACCGCGCCACGACGGTGTGCTGGTGCTGTCGTTCGACCGCGAGGGCGAATCGGTCAACACCTTCAACCAGGACGTGCTGATCGAGCTGGGCGCCCTGCTCGAACGCATCGTGCTGGAGCCGCCGAAGGCGCTGGTGCTGCGCTCGGCGAAGGACAAGGGCTTCATCGCCGGCGCGGACATCAAGGAATTCGAGACCTTCGACCGCAAGGGCACGACGGCCGACGCGATCCGCCGGGGCCAGCAGGTGTTCCAGCGCATCGCCGAGCTGCCCTTCCCCACCGTCGCCGCGATCCACGGCTTCTGCATGGGCGGCGGCACCGAGATCTCGCTGGCCTGCACCTGGCGCGTGGCCTCGAACGATCCGTCGACGAAGATCGGCCTGCCCGAGGTGATGCTCGGCATCTTCCCGGGCTGGGGCGGCAGCGCCCGCCTGCCGCAACTGGTCGGCGCACCCGCGGCGATGGACATGATGCTGACCGGCCGCGCGCTGTCGGCCTCGGTCGCACGCGGGATCGGCCTGGTTGACAAGGTCGTGGATCCGGTCGGTCTGGTCGAAGCCGCCGCGACCCTGGGCCTCAAGGGCACCGAGCGCCCGTTCAAACAGCGTTTCCTGGGTTGGGCGACCAATACTTGGCCGGCACGCCAGTTCCTCGCGCCGAAGATGGCGCAGATGACCGCGCGCAAAGCGCGCAAGGAACACTACCCCGCGCCGTACGCGCTGATCGAAACCTGGCGGCGCAGCGCCGGCCTGGGCATCCAGCAGCGCCTGGACGCCGAGCGCAAGGCGGTGGTGAAGCTGGCCGGCACGCCGACCGCGCGCAACCTGATCCGCGTGTTCTTCCTGCAGGAACGCCTGAAGGGCCTGGGCGGCAAGACGCATGGCATCGCGCACGTCCACGTGGTCGGCGCCGGCGTGATGGGCGGCGACATCGCCGCGTGGGCGGCCTACAAGGGCTTCAACGTCACGCTGCAGGATCGCGAGCAGCGCTTCATCGACGGCGCCCTGCAGCGCGCGCAGACCCTGTTCGAGAAGCGCGTGAAGGACTCGGCGAAGCGTCCCGACGTCGTGGCGCGACTGGTCGGCGATCTCGACGGCGCGGGCGTGGCCAAGGCCGACCTGCTGATCGAGGCGATCATCGAGAAGCCCGAAGCCAAGCGCGACCTGTACACCTCGGTCGAGCCGCGCATGAAGGCCAACGCGATGCTGACCACCAACACCTCGTCGATCCCGCTGACCGAACTGCGCGAGCACATCGCCCGGCCCGCGCAGTTCGCCGGCCTGCACTACTTCAACCCGGTGGCGCAGATGCCGCTGGTGGAGATCATCCACCACGACGGCATGTCGCCCGAGGTCGAAAAGCGCCTGGCCGCGTTCTGCCGCGCCATCGACAAGCTGCCGGTGCCGGTTGCAGGTTCGCCGGGCTTCCTGGTCAACCGCCTGCTGTTTCCGTACATGCTCGAAGCGCTGACCGCCTACAGCGAAGGCATCCCCGGTCCGGTGATCGACAAGGCCGCGACGAAGTTCGGCATGCCGATGGGCCCGGTCGAACTGGTCGATACCGTCGGCCTGGACGTGGCGGCCGGCGTCGGCGCGGAACTCGCCCCCTTCCTCGGCCTGGAGATTCCCGCCGCGCTCGCCGCGCCGCCGGAAGCCGGCAAGCGCGGCAAGAAGGACGGCCAGGGCCTGTACCGCTGGGAAAACGGCAAGGCGCAGAAGCCGCAGGTGCCGGCCGAGTACAAGGCGCCCGACGACCTGGAAGACCGCCTGATCCTGCCCTTCCTCAATGAAGCGGTGTCGGCGCTGCACGAAGGCGTGGTCGCCGACGCCGAACTGCTCGATGCCGGCGTGATCTTCGGCACCGGCTTCGCGCCCTTCCGCGGCGGCCCGATCCAGTACATCCGCGACACCGGTGTCGATGTGCTGCTGGGCAGGCTCAAGGCCCTGGAAGCGAAGTACGGCCAGCGCTTCGCGCCGCGACCGGGCTGGGACAACCTCGCCCTGCGCTGATTCCGCTCAACGCTCGTCACGCCTCGAAGGCCGGCCGATGCGCCGGCCTTCGTCGTTTGCCGAGTCTGCCGGCCCGGGCGGACCGAGACCCGGGCCCGGTCATCCGGGACTTCCGGCATACGCCGCGCCAGCGGATCGCCCACCAGAATCGGATGTTTGTCCGCTTCGACCCGGGAGAGGGGTCCGGCGGCGTCCACTTCCCGGGGAACACTTCGTGGGCATTCCAGCGTCCGTCCGTCTTGTCGTCCTGCATCTCCTGATCTTCTCCGGCACCGCGCTCGTCCTGGGCGCATTCGCGCCCAGCGCCGCCGCGCAGGCCCTGCGCCAGACCAAGGCGCCGTTCGAGGACAAGTTCCGCCAGCTCGAAGGCGAGGACTGGCCCACCCCGACCGATTACCGCAACGCATCAGGTGCGCCGGGCCACCGCTACTGGCAGCAGCAGGTCGACTACGACATCCAGGCCCGGCTCGACGAAGGCAAGCGTTCGGTCAGCGGCAAGGCGCGCATCACCTACCGAAACCAGTCGCCCGATGCGCTGCCCTATCTCTGGCTGCTGCTCGACCAGAACCACTACAGGCGCGATTCGCTGGCCGAACTCAGCCGCACCGTCAGTGGCGACAGCATCAGCCTGGGCGACGTGCGCCGCGCGAAGCGCTACCAGACCTGGGAAGGCGGTTTCGACATCCGTGCCGTGCGCGACGCCAACGGCCGCGAACTGACGTACACCGTCGTCGACAGCCTGCTGCGCATCGACCTCGGCACGCCGGTCGCGGCCAACGGCGGCGTGGTCGAATTCGACATCGAATGGTCGTTCCCGATGGCCGAGAACCGCGTGGTCGGCGGACGCAGCGGCTACGAGTGCTTCACCGACCCGGGCCAGGACGGCAACTGCATCTTCCAGGGCGCGCAATGGTTTCCGCGCCTGGCGGTGTATTCCGACTACGAGGGCTGGCACAACAAGGCCTTCCTCGGTTCCGGCGAGTTCACCCTGGAGTTCGGCGACTACCGCGTCGCCCTGACGGTGCCGGCGGACCACGTGGTCGCCAGCACCGGCGAGCTGAAGAATGCCGATCGCGTGCTCAGCGCCGCGCAGCGCGAACGCCTGCAGCGTGCGCGCGACGCGAAGGAACCGGTGTACGTGGTCACGCCCGACGAAGCGCTCGCGGCGGAGCAGACCAGGGCCAGGGGCGAGAAGACCTGGGTCTTCGAAGCGAAGAACGTGCGCGATTTCGCGTGGTCGTCGTCGCGCAAGTTCGCCTGGGACGCGCTGGGCGTGCGCCAGGACTCGGCCGAACAGCCCGTGGTCATGGCGATGTCGTTCTATCCCAAGGAAGCGCGCCCGCTGTGGGACGCGTATTCGACCAAGGCGATCGCGCACACGCTGAAGGTCTACTCGCACTTCACCTTCCCGTATCCCTACCCGACCGCGCAGTCGGTGAACGGCCCGGTCGGCGGCATGGAATACCCGATGATCACCTTCAACGGCCCGCGCCCGGTGAAGGACAGGAAGACCGGCAACCTCACCTACACCGAGCGCGCGAAGTACGGCCTGATCGGCGTGGTCATCCACGAGATCGGCCACATCTACTTCCCGATGATCGTCAATTCCGACGAGCGCCAGTGGACCTGGATGGACGAGGGCCTCAACACCTTCCTGCAGTTCCAGGCCGAAAAGATGTGGGATGCGGACTATCCCTCGCGGCGCGGCGAGCCCAGGGACATCGTCGAGTACATGGTGTCGCAGGACCAGGTGCCGCTGATGACCCAGTCCGACTCGCTGCTGCAGTTCGGCGCCAACGGCTACAGCAAGCCGGCGACGGCGCTGGTGATCCTGCGCGAGACGGTGATGGGCCGCGAGCTGTTCGACCGCGCCTTCCGCGAGTATGCGCAGCGCTGGTACATGAAGCACCCGACGCCCTACGATTTCTTCCGCACGATGGAGGAATCCTCGGGCATCGACCTCGACTGGTTCTGGCGCGGCTGGTTCTATACCACCGACCACGTCGACATCGCGCTGGAAAAAGTGGTGCGCCATCGCCTGGACAGCGGCGACCCGGACAAGGAAATGCGCCAGCGCCGCGCGCAGCGCGAGGACGAACCGAAGTCGCTCACCGCGCAGCGCAACGCGGCAACGCCGGAGCTGGGTCGGACCGTGGTCGAACGCGACCCGGCCACCCGCGATTTCTACAACCGCACCGACGAATTCACCGTCACCGCCGAAGCCAGGCGCAAGGCCGCGCGCGCGCAGGAAGCGCTCAAGCCCGAGGAGCGCGAAGCACAGGCGACCACCGACAACTTCTACCGCTTCACCTTCGCCAACAAGGGCGGCCTGGTGATGCCGGTGATCCTGAAACTGAGTTTCGCCGACGGCAGCGACGGCATCTGGCGCCTGCCCGCCGAGATCTGGCGGCGCAATGCGAAGCAGGTCACCTGGGAGCTGGTGACGGCGAAGACCGTGACCCGCGCCGAACTCGACCCGCTGTGGGAAACCGCCGACGCCAATCGCGGCAACAACGTCTTCTCCGGCGAGATCGAGACGAAGACCCTGCGCATCGCCAGGCCCGAGGAGACCGCGAACCGCATGAAGGATTCCGACCTCAAGGTCATGCCCGGCTCGCTGGACACTTTCCCGGCCACGCCGCCGAAGCCGGACGCCAAGGGTTCGGACGCGAAGCCGGCGGGTGCGCCATGAACGGAGCTCTGCGCACCTTCGCCCTGGGCCTGCTGCTGGCCCTCTCCGCACCGGCGTCCGCGCATCGCGGCCAGGATGCACTGACCGTGGTCGAGATCGACGACGCGCGCGGCGAAGTGGTCGCGACCCATCACTTCGCCGCGCACGACATCGAACCGCTGCTGCCGCGCCTCGCGGCCGACGCCGAGGCCAGCCTCGACGACCCGGTCGCGCAGGAGGCACTGACGACCCACCTGGCCCGGCATTTCACCCTCTCCACCGTCGACGGCGACATCGCGCTGACCCTCGATGCGCTGCGGCTGCACGGCGACGACGTGCGCGTGGTCTATCGCGGCCGTTTTCCGCGCGCCGCCAGCGCCATCGAAGTGCATTCCACCCTCGGCGCCGACCTCATCGCCGGCAGCAGCCACCAGGTCAACGTGCGCCGCCAAGGCGTCACCCGCACCCTGGTCCTCGAGGGCGCGGACGACGCCGGCCGCGTATCGTTCGGGCGCACGACCGGCGGCAGTGCCGAATAACGGGTTTTGAACGTTCGCCCGATATGATCGGCCGCGTCCGCGCCCCTCTACGTCACGTCCGCGCGGCGTCGCAATCCAACGATACGGAACGATACAGGGGGTGGCATGCGTTCGATCGCGTTCGTCCCATCGATGCTCGCGCTGTGCTTCGCGCTGGCCAGCCCGTTCCCGGCCGCGCAGGCGGCCGAACCCGTCGCCTCCGTCGAGCAGCTCGACATCACCCGCTATGCCGGCGAGTGGCACGAGATCGCGCGCCTGCCGCTGTTCTACCAGCGCCACTGCAGGCGCGAGATCACCGCGCAGTACACCCTCCGCGACGACGACCTGATCGGCGTGCGCAACCGCTGCCTCGACAAGGACGGCGAGCCGGAAGAGGTCGAAGGCGTCGCCCGGCAGGTCGCCGACCACCCGGGTCGGCTCGAAGTCCGGTTCGCCCCCGACTGGCTGTCCTGGCTGCCGCTGACCTGGGCCGACTACTGGGTGATCGCACTCGACCCGGAGTACCAATGGGCGATGGTCGGCGAGCCGGGGCGCAAATATCTCTGGATCCTCTCGCGCACCCCGGACATGCCCCGCGAGCGTTTCGAGGCACTGAAGGCACGTGCCGTCGCCATGGGCTACGACCTCGATACCCTGATCGTGAGTGCGCCCTTGCGCTGAGCGGCGGCTGACCCGTCTCGCGCCGGGCACGCCGCGATGCGCACGCGGCGACGGTTAGTATTGCGTTCCACGACACGACACGCTTTCTGGAGCGCCCCATGCGGCCACGCCGGTTCCCGCACCTCCCCGTCTTCGCCCTCACCACCCTCGTCCTGCTGGCCGGCACGCTCGCCGGCTGCGCCAGCGGCCCGGTCAAACGCGTCTCCGAGCCGACCGTCAGCATCCAGCAGCTCAGCGTCGGCACCGATGGCCAGTGGACGGTGGACCTGCGCCTGCAGAACTACAGCAACGTGCCGATGCGCTTCGACCGGATCGCGCTGACCCTGCGCACCGGCGAGGACACCGCCGGCGAACTCAAGGCATCGCCGGCGCTGACCGTCGGCCCCGAATCGGTCGACACCCTCTCGCTCAAGCTCGTCCCCAGCGCACCGGCGCGCATCCTCATCGCCGACACCCTCGCCGACCGCCGCAGCCTGGGCTATCGCCTGCAGGGCACGGTCACCGCCGCCGCGGAAGATCGCAAGGCGCGCGACTACGACATCAAGCGCGACAGCGCACTGAGCGCCGTGCCGGGACTTCCGGGCGTCATGCGTTGACGCGCCGCAGCATTTCCCGCAGCGGAGCCTTTGCTCCAATTCCGGCGCCCATCATCGGCGCCAGTCCATCCAGACCGGATCCGCCGTCGCCATGAACACCTACAAAGCCCCGCTCACCGACATCCGTTTCGCGCTGTACGACGTGCTCGACAGCGAGGCACTGTTCGCCCGCCTGGGCTTCGCCGATGCCAACCGCGAACTGGTCGACGCCATCCTCGACGAAAGCGCGCGCTTCACCGAAACGGTGATCGCACCGCTCAACCGCACCGGCGACGAACACGGCTGCTCGCTCGACAAGGCCACCGGCGCGGTGACCACGCCGCCGGGCTTCCGCGACGCCTACCGGCAGTTCGCCGAGAACGGCTGGGCCGGCCTGGTGTCGCCGCCGGAGTTCGGCGGCCAGGGCCTGCCGCATACCGCCGGCGTGCCGGTGAAGGAAATGATCGACGCCGCCAACCTGGCCTGGGGCAACTTCCCGCTGCTCTCGCACGGCGCCACCGAGGCCCTGCTGCACCACGGCGAGGACTGGCAGAAGGAGGCCTTCCTCAAGCCCATCGTCGAAGGCCGCTGGACCGGCACCATGTGCCTGACCGAACCGCACTGCGGCAGCGACCTCGGCCTGCTCAAGACCCGCGCCGTGCCGAATGGCGATGGCACCTATTCGATCACCGGCACCAAGATCTTCATCACCGCCGGCGACCACGACTTCACCGACAACATCATCCACCTCGTGCTCGCCCGTCTGCCCGACGCGCCGGCCGGCAGCAAGGGCATCTCGATGTTCATCGTGCCCAAGGTCAAGGTGAACGCCGACGGCTCGCTGGGCGAACCCAACGCCGTGCGCTGCGGCGCGCTCGAACACAAGATGGGCATCCACGCCTCCGCGACCTGCGTGATGAACTTCGACGGCGCCGTGGGCACGCTCATCGGCCAGCCGCACAAGGGCCTGATGGCGATGTTCACCATGATGAACAGCGCGCGCCTCGCGGTCGGCCTGCAGGGCCTGGGCCTGTCCGACCGCGCGTACCAGAACGCGCTGCGCTATGCCCGCGATCGCCTGCAGATGCGCGCGCTGTCCGGCGCGAAATTCCCCGACAAGCCCGCCGACCCGATCATCGTCCACCCCGACGTCCGCCGCATGCTGCTGACCCAGAAGGCGCTGATCGAAGGCGGCCGCCTGCTCGGCTACCACGCCGCGTCGCTGATCGACGTGGCCGCGCACGATCCCGATGCCGAGGCCCGCAAGCGCGCCGACGACCTGATCGGCTTCCTCACCCCGATCGTCAAGGCCTGCCTCACCGAATGGTCGATCGAGTGCACCTATCACGCCCAGCAGTGCTTCGGCGGCCACGGCTACATCCAGGAATGGGGCATGGAGCAGCTAGCGCGCGATGCGCGCATCACCACGCTGTACGAAGGCACCACCGGCATCCAGGCGCTGGACCTGATGGGCCGCAAGATCATGCAGCAGCAGGGCGCGGGCCTGCGCGTGTTCCTGGGCATGATCGACGCGTTCTGCCAGGCGCATGCGAACGACGACGCGCTGGCCGAATTCATCGGCCCGCTGCGCGACATCGCGCAGGAGTGGCAGCAGCTCACGATGCAGATCGGCCAGCGCGTGGTCGGCGATGCCGACGAACTCGGCGCCGCTGCATGGGATTACCTGTTCTATTCCGGCTACGCCGCCCTCGCCTACTGGTGGGCGCGCGCGGTCGCCGCCGCCGATGCCTCGTCGCACCCGCAATCGCTGAAGAACGCCAAGCGCGAGACCGCACGCTTCTACTTCGCGCGCCTGCTGCCGCGCACGCGCAGCCACGTCGCCGCCATCGCCAGCGGCGCTGCGCCGCTGATGGCCCTGGACGCCGACGCCTTCGACTGAAGGCTCCCGGGCGGGTGCCTTGCGGTGCCCGCCCCGCCATCCGCGCCCGCGACGGCGCATCGACAAATCGTCACCAAAAGGGTATATGCTCGGCTTCCATATGGAGGCCGACACACACACGTTGCGCCTGCTCCACAAGGGCGCGTCCCAGACCGGGACTCCGCACCGGGTCGATGATCGCAACGATCGTCCCCCGGCCCTCACCGTCGTCGCCGACAACGGCGATGCATCGAAACCGCTTCCCGTCCCCATCGAACACGCACGCGGCGCGCTGCCGGCGCGGCTCGACAGCGTGCGCCTGCTCTCTCTCGATGCGCATGGCCGCGTGCTCGACTGGATCAGCTGGCAGGATGCGGCCTGCCTCTATGCGCGCGATGCGGTGTCGTGGACGCTCGGCGACCCCTGCCTCAACGTGCACGGCGGCATCTGCCGCAGCAGCGGCGAACGCACCGTGCTCGAACTGCATCCGATCATCGCCTCGCGCGGCCAGGCGCGCGCGCATGCGCTCGACCCCACGCCTGCGCTGACCAACACCGCGCTGTTCGCGCGCGACCAGCACCTGTGCCTCTACTGCGGCAAGCACTACGGCCGCGGCACGCTCACGCGCGACCACGTCATGCCGATCTCGCGCGGCGGCCGCGACATCTGGGAGAACGTGGTCGCCGCGTGCTTCCACTGCAATTCCCGCAAGGGCGGGCGCACGCCGCAGCAGGCCGGCATGCCGCTGCTGGCGGTGCCCTACCGGCCGAGCTGGATCGAGCACCTGATTCTGTCGAACCGGAATATCCTTGCCGACCAGATGGCGTTCCTGAAGCATCAGCTGCCGAAGAATCCCAGGGGCACGTCGATCCTCAGCTGAGTGCAGCCCAGCCCGGCGCACGCATGCCGCCGATCGTGACGCATCGCAACAAGCCCTTGCCGCGGGGCGCAAATCCGGGGTGGCGTTCGCACTTTGCGCACTACCGGAAGAGAACGTCGCAAGAAACTGACGCGAAAGGTAGGAAACCGCCGCTACGCGCGCGTTGACGCGGAAAACCCCCTTGGCGACACTCTGGGGTTTACGGAAAACGGGCTGGAAATCATGTCGCTCACACTTGGCCTGACAGGGATGGATCAAGCCACCGAAACGGCGCTCAAGGCAGCGTTCAAGGATGCGGGCGCCCGCGTGGGCCGCTGGTCGCTGGTTGCGGAAAACGACGCCGATTACGTGATCGTCGACATGGACAGCATGTACGGCCCGATGAGCTGGCTGCGCCTGCATGCCGCCGGCAAGCAGGTGATCGGCCTGACCTCGGCACCTCGCACCCAGGCCGACTACCTGCTGACGCGTCCCTTCGACGCCTACCACCTCGCCGGGGTGCTCACCGAAATCAGCGGCGCACCGGCCAGCACGCCTGCGCCCGCCGCGGCACCGGCGCCGGCCACGCCGCCTCCGGCACCCGCCGCGCCTCCCGCCCCGGTTGCTGCACCGCCGG
>JAHCAU010000018.1 GCA_019634715.1 Lysobacter sp. | reverse complement strand
ACGCTTTCAGCGCAAAGCTTTGTAAAGCACCTCGAAGCGGAGATCGTCGCGCTTGGGAATGCCGAAGCGCGCGTCGCCGTAGGGAAACGGCCGGTGCTCGCCGGTGCGCCGGTAGCCACGACGCAGGTACCAGGCAATCAGTTCCTCGCGGACGTCGATGACGGTCATGCGCATGCCGTGGCACTGCCAGTCATCGGCGGCGATGCGTTCGGCTTCGCCGAGCAGGCGGCTGCCAAGCCCGTTGCCCTGTCGGCCGGGGCGTACCGAGAACATGCCGAAATAGGCGACGTTGCCCTCGCGCCGCAGTTCGCAGCAGCCGAGCAGGACGTCGTCCTCGTGTGCCAGCAGCACGCGGGCCAGCGGATCGGCGATCAGCGCTTCGAGACCGCCCGGATCGATGCGCTGGCCGTCGAGCAGATCGGCTTCGGTGGTCCAGCCCTGGCGGCTGGCGTCGCCGCGATAGGCCGATTCGACCAGATCGACCAGTGCCGGGACGTGCTCGCTGCCGGCGAACGAGAAACGGGGATCGGCCATGCGCTCAGCCGAGCAGGCTGCGCACGCGAAGCAGCGCCGCGACGAAGCGGTCGATTTCCTCGTGCGTGTTGTAGTAGGCCAGCGACGCCCGCAGCGTCGCCGGCACGCCGTAGAACTGCATCAGCGGATGCGCGCAGTGATGGCCCGAGCGCACCGCGATGCCTTCGTGGTCGAGCAGGGTCGCGAGGTCGTGCGCATGCGCGCCCGCGACCAGGAAGCTGATCACTGCGGCTTTTTCCGGCGCTTCGCCCAGGATGCGCAGGCCGTCGATCCTGCGCAGTTCCTCGGTGGCGTGCGCGAGCAGCTCGGCCTCGCGCGCTTCGATCGCGTCCATGCCGATGCCGGTGAGGTAATCGACCGCTGCGCCCAGGCCGATGTGGCCGGCGATGTTCGGCGTGCCGGCCTCGAAACGGTGCGGACCGTCGTTGAAGACCGTGCCCTCGAAGCGCACTTCCTTGATCATCTCGCCGCCGCCGAGGAAGGGCGGCATCGCGGCCAGGTGTTCCCTGCGCGCCCACAGCGCACCGGTGCCGGTGGGGCCGCACATCTTGTGGCCGGTGATGGCGTAGAAATCGCAGCCGAGCGACGGGATGTCCAGCGCACGATGCGGCGCCGCCTGCGAACCGTCGATCACGGTCGTGATCCCGCGCTTGCGCGCTTCGCGGCAGATGTCCTTCACCGGATTGACCGTGCCCAGCACGTTGCTGACGTGGGTCAGCGCGAGCAGCTTCACGTCCGGTGTCATCGCCGCGTGCAGGGCATCGATGTCGAGCGTGCCGTCTTCGTGGATCTCGGCGACCTTGATGCGGGCGCCGGTTCGCTCGGCGACCAGTTGCCACGGCACGATGTTGGCGTGGTGCTCCATGCGGCTGACCAGGATCGCGTCGCCGGCCTTCAGGCGCGGCAGCGCCCAGGAATAGGCCACGAGGTTGATCGCGAAGGTCGTGCCGCTGCACAGCACCAGTTCATCGCGGTGCGCTTTCAGGAAGCCGGCGAGCTTCGTGCGCGACGCTTCGTAGGCCTCGGTCGCCTCGGTGCCCAGCGCATGCACTGCGCGGCTGACGTTGGCGTTGTGGCGGCGGAAGAAATCGTCGACGGTGTCGATGACCTGCGCCGGTTTCTGGCCGGTGTTGGCCGAATCCAGGTAGACCAGCGGCTTGCCGTGGACTTCGCGTGTCAGCAGCGGGAAATCGGCGCGGATCGCGGCCCAGTCGATGGCGGAACTCATGCAGGCGTGACTCGCGAGAGATGGACGTCGAGGGTGGCGATCAGCGTGTCGCGCAGCGCGGCATCGTCGATGAGGGCGAGCACTTCGCGGCAGAAGGCCGCGGTCAGCAAAGCGCGCGCTTCCAGCTCGGGCAAACCGCGCGAACGCAGGTAGAACAGCGCGGTCGGGTCGAGCTGGCCGACCGTCGCGCCGTGCGCGGCCTGCACTTCGTCGGCGTGGATGACCAGCACCGGCTGGGTATCGACCTCGGCGTTGGCGGACAGCAGCAGGTTCTTGTTCGACAGGTTGGCGTTGGTGCCGTCGGCGCCCTCGCGGATGGTGATGCCGCCATGGAACACCGCGCGGCCGCGACCGGCGCCGAGGCCGCGCCACAGCAGGTCGCAGGATGTGTCGCGGGCGATGTGCTCGATGCCCAGGCGCGTATCGAGATGGCGCCTGCCGTCGGCCAGCAGCACGCCGTTGGCGGCGAGCTTCGCGCCTTCGCCTTCCAGGCGCACGTTGAGTTCGTGGCGGGACAGCGCAGCGCCGAGTTCGAGGTCGATGCGGCGGTAGTCCGCTTCGCGCGCCAGCACGGCATCGGTGCGGGCGAAGGACGACGCGCCTTCGGCGTCGTCCTGCACGCGCGCGTGCACGAGGCGCGCACGCTGGCCGAGGTGCGCGTGCAGCACGTGGTTGCACAGGCCGCGGTCCTCGCCGAGGGCGATGTGGTGTTCGACCAGGGTCAGCGCGGCATCATTGCGCAGGTCGATGACGTGACGCAGGTGGACGGCGGCTTCGGGCTGCGCGGCGCTGGCGACGAAGACCAGGTGCAGGGGCGCGTCCACGACCACGCCATGATCGATGCGGACCACCGCGCCTTCCTCGGCCAGTGCGGCGTTGGCGACGGCGAACAGTTCGTCGGAGCCTGCATAGCGGCGTTGCAGGACGTTGGCATCGCGAGGTTCGCCTTCGCGCAGCACGCGCGACAGCGGTTGCGCTTCGACACTGGCCGGCAAGGCCGCCGCGTCGCTGCGTGCCGCATCGAAGCGGCCGTCGACGAAGACCAGTCGCGGTGTCGGGATCGCGGCGAGGCGCGCATCCAGGGCTGCCGCATCGATTTCGACGGCCGCGATCGGCGCGAACGCGCGACGCTCCAGCGCGCGCAGCGGCGTGTATTTCCAGGCTTCGCTGCGTGCGGCCGGCAGACCGTCGCGCAGGAGGGCTTCGAGCGCGGTGCGGCGGCTGTCGCCGAGGCCGGCAGCTTCGCGCTGCGCGAGGCCGTCGAACGCCTGCGCGAACGAATCGAGCAGTGCGCTCATCGTGCCGTCGTTCCTTGGGCCGGGGCCACGCGATCCTTGATCCAGGCGTAGCCGTGCGCTTCGAGTTCCAGCGCCAGTTCCGGTCCGCCGCTCTCGACGATGCGGCCTTCGGCCAGCACATGCACCACGTCCGGCTTGATGTAGTCGAGCAGGCGCTGGTAGTGGGTGATGACGATGAAGGCGCGGTCCGGGCTGCGCAGCGCGTTCACGCCGTCGGCGACGGCCTTCAGCGCATCGATGTCGAGGCCGGAATCGGTTTCGTCGAGGATCGCCAGCCTGGGTTCGAGCACGGCGAGCTGGAAGATCTCGTTGCGCTTCTTCTCGCCGCCGCTGAAGCCTTCGTTCACGCCGCGATGCAGCAGCTCGTCCTTCAGGTGCAGCACGGCCAGCTTCTCGCGCACCAGCTTGAGGAACTGCATCGAGTCCAGCTCGCTCTCGCCGCGCGCCTTGCGCTGCGCGTTGAGCGCGCTGCGCAGGAAGTAGGTGTTGTTCACGCCCGGGATCTCGACCGGGTACTGGAAGGCCAGGAACACCCCGGCGGCGGCGCGCTCCTCGGGTTCCAGCGCAAGCAGGTCGCGGCCCTCGAAGGTGACCGTGCCTTCGCCCACGTCGTAACCCTCGCGGCCGGACAGGATGTTGCCCAGCGTGGACTTGCCGGCGCCGTTCGGACCCATGATCGCGTGGACTTCGCCGGGCTTCACGTCCAGCGAGAGGCCCTTGAGGATGTCCTTGCCGGCGACGCGGGCGTGGAGGTTGGAGATGGTCAGCATGTCGGTTGTCCGGAATGACGCAAGGAATGTGAGGAAGGGCGCGGCAGGCGGAACATCACCTCGCCCTTGTCGGTGAGTTCGCCGCGCTGCCAGCCGTTGACGCGATAGAAGGCATCGGCGCGCGTGTCCGGCGTGGTGCTGAGCGACACGATGTCCACGCCCTGCGCGAACAGCCAGTCGGTGGCGGCGGCGATCAGGCGGCGGCCGATGCCCAGGCCCTCGTGGGCGGGATCGACGAACAGCGCCCAGATGTCGCCCTGGGCGTGGCGCGCGACGGAAAAGCCGAGGATGCGGCCGTCGCGTTCGCAGACCCAGCTGTTCGATGCGCCGGCGCCGCCCAGGTGGGCGCGATACACGTCCGGGGTGAGCCAGGACGGGTCGCTCAGGATGTTCTCGCGCACGTCCATGCGGATCGCGTGCATCGCCGGGATGTCCGACTCGACGGCTTCGCGCACGCGGAGCGTGCTTTCGCCGGAGGCCAGCGCGCGCAGGACGCCGATCGCATCGTCGCGTCTTGCCCAGGGCACGAACAGATGGTCGTGGAAATACGCCGACACCGCATTGCAGGGAATGCCGCGATCGGCCAGCGCGGCAGCGATCGCGGCCATCATGCCGATGGCGTCGAGGCTGGAGTGGATGCGCAGGGTGATCTGCGCCCAGCGTGGCTCGTCGACGTGCGCGGCATTGCTGTCGCCTGCATCCGCTTCGACGACGACGGTCGCGCCCTCGTCCTCGCGAAACAGCATGATCGCGTCCGCCGGCACCGGCGCGTCGTGGGCCTGCGTGCGGATCGCGCGCGGACGCGGCGCCAGCGCGGGCGACAGCCCGGCGAGCAGGCGCTGCAGATCGGTTTCGCCGGTCGTTGCGGTCATTCGAACATCCATGCGCCACGATCGACGCGGATCGCCGGGTCGTAGCCGCCGAGGATCAGGATGCGACCATCGGCCAGCGTCGTCGCGGTCGCGAAGGCGAGCTTGCGGCCGATGCGGGCGTCCACCGGTGCGAAGGCGCTGCCGTCGGCGGACAGCATTTCCGCACGCTGGCCGCTGCCGGCGACGAGCGTGCGGCCATCGGCCAGGGGCGCGACGCTGTCGAGGAACTTGTAGCGGCCTTCGCGCATGTCCGGACCGGGTGAGAGCGTTCCGGTGGAGGCGGTCCAGCGTTCGCTGTCGCTGAAGTGGCCGTCGGTTTCCGGGATGGCGGCGCCGCCAAGGATCAGCACGTCGGACCCGACCCGGATCGCGGCGTGCTTGTGCCGCGCCTTCTTCAGCGTGCCCGCCGGAGAGAACCGGTCTTTCGCCGGGTCGAACAGCTCCAGCGAGGCGGTGACGGTGCCGCGCGCATCGGAGCCGCCTGCGACCAGCACGCGGCCGTCGGCGAGGCGGGTCGCGGTGTGCGACATGCGCGGCGTGGTCATCGCGCCGACCATGCGGGATGTCTTCGTGCGCGGGTCGAATCGCTCGGCGCTCGCCAGGCGGCGCATGCCGTCGGCATAGCCGCCCGCGATCAGGATCGTGCCATCGGTGAGCACGGTGGCGCTGAAGCCGTCGCGCGCGGACCTGAGGCTGCCGAAGGGCTCGAAGACGCCGCGTTCGGGACGGAAGCGTTCGATCGATGCGGTCACGCCATCCCGTGTCCAGCCTCCGATCAGGAGCACGGAGCCATCCTTCAACGGCACCGCGCGATGCCCGGCGCGCGGCAGTTTCGGGCTGCCGGTCGTGGCGAATTTGCCGGTCTCCGGGTCGAACAGCAGCGCATCGGTGGACAGGCCTTCCTCGCAGCCGTCGGAACGGCAGCCGCCGGCGACCAGCACGCGGCCGTCGCCCAGACGCGTGGCCGAATGCGCCGCCCGCGCGCCGGGCATGCTCGTGATCGCGCGCAGCGCCGGACCGGTGTCCCGGTCGGGCGCGAACGCGGCGGTCGACGTCGTCGACAGCAGGGCGATCGCAAGGCAGACCAGCGCGCGCATCATCCCACCGAACCTTCCAGCGAGACTTCGAGCAGCTTCTTCGCTTCCACCGCGAATTCCATCGGCAGTTCGCGGAACACCGATTTGCAGAAACCGTCGACGATCATCGACACCGCGTCTTCCTCGGAAATGCCGCGGCTGCGGCAGTAGAAAAGCTGGTCGTCGCTGATCTTCGAGGTGGTGGCTTCGTGCTCGACGGTCGCGGTCGGGTTCTTCACTTCCACGTACGGGAAGGTGTGCGCGCCGCACTTCTTGCCGATCAGCAGGCTGTCGCACTGGGTGTGGTTGCGCGCGCCGTCGGCGCCACGCTCGACCTTGACCAGGCCGCGGTAGCTGTTCTGGCCACGGCCCGCGCTGATGCCCTTGCTGACGATCTTCGACTTGGTGCGCTTGCCGACATGGATCATCTTGGTGCCGGTGTCGGCCTGCTGGCGGTGGTGGGTCAGCGCGACCGAGTGGAATTCGCCGGTCGAATCGTCGCCGAGCAGCACGCAGGACGGATATTTCCAGGTGATCGCCGAGCCGGTCTCGACCTGGGTCCAGCTGATCTTGCTGCGCGCGCCGCGGCATTCGCCGCGCTTGGTCACGAAGTTGTAGATGCCGCCCTTGCCGTTCTCGTCGCCCGGATACCAGTTCTGCACCGTCGAGTACTTGATCTCGGCGTCTTCCAGCGCGACCAGTTCGACCACCGCCGCGTGCAACTGGTTCTCGTCGCGCATCGGCGCGGTGCAGCCCTCGAGGTAGCTGACGTAGGCCTTGTCCTCGCACACGATCAGGGTGCGCTCGAACTGCCCGGTGTTCATGGCGTTGATGCGGAAGTAGGTGCTCAGCTCCATCGGGCAGCGCACGCCCTTCGGGATGAACACGAAGCTGCCGTCGGAGAACACCGCCGAGTTGAGCGCGGCGAAGTAGTTGTCGCCCACCGGCACCACGCTGCCGAGGTACTGCTTCACCAGTTCGGGATGTTCCTTGATGGCCTCGGACATCGAGCAGAAGACGATGCCCTTCTCGGCCAGTTCCTTGCGGAAGGTGGTGCCGACGCTGACCGAGTCGAACACCGCGTCCACGGCGACGCCGGCCAGCTTCGCGCGCTCGTGCAGCGGCACGCCGAGCTTGTCGTAGGTGTCGAGCAGTTCCTTCGGCACATCGTCGATCGAGGCGTACTTCGGCCCCTTGGGCGCGGCGTAGTAGCTGATCGCCTGGAAGTCGATCTCCGCGATCTGCAGCTTGGCCCAGTGCGGAGGGGTCATCGTCAGCCAGTGCCGGTAGGCGGCGAGGCGCCACTCGGTCATCCACTCGGGCTCTTCCTTCTTCGCCGACAGGAAGCGGATCACGCCCTCGTCCAGCCCCGGTGGCAGGGTGTCGGTCTCGATGTCGGTGACGAAGCCGGCCTCGTAGCGGCGGCCGAGCTGCTCGAGGATCTCGGCGTTCTGCACGGGTTCGGGGGAAGCGGGTCGCGGGGGGGGGAGCGTCATGTTCGATACCTCAGCGCGCGGTCAGCGCGACGGGAATGGCCTTGCGCGGCAGCGGTGCGCCGGGGGGCAGGGCCATGTCGGCCAGCGAGATGCCGCGCAGGGCCTCGGCGACCACGTCGTTGATGCGGCGCCAGTGCGTGCGGGCGCCGCAGGAGTGTTCGATGCCGCACTGGCCCTCGTGCACGCTGCACTCGGTCATCGCCAGCGGGCCTTCCATCGCCTCCAGGATCTCGACCAGCGAGATCTCGCTGGCGGCCCGGGCGAGGCGATAGCCGCCGCTGGCGCCGCGGAAGGCCTGCACCAGCCCGGCCTGGGCCAGCGGTTTCAGCACCTTGGCCACGGTCGGCGCTTCCAGCCCGGCCCGTTCGGCCAGGCCGCTGGCGCTGAGCACGGCCTCGGGCGTGCTGGCCAGGACGGTCAGCACGAGGGTCGCGTAATCGGTGAGCTTGGTGACGCGGAGCATCGGGGCGTCGACTGGGCAGGAAACAGGACTGAAATTGTACGCTTTCGACGCCCAAGGCTCAAATCCGCAGGCAGGAAGGCCCTGGCGGGCATGGGGCGGCGGTGGGTGACGAATGTCAGGTGCGATCGCTGACGTTCGGCAATGGTCCGGCGATGCGCGATCCGGAGAATCACCGCCATCCCGCCACGGACACAGGAGTCCGCCATGAACACCCAGACCCAGCCCCGCGCCGTCTTCGAGAACATGCCTTTCGGGCGCGTGCTGCACACCGTCGCCGGCCAGCTGGTCGAACGCGCGACCACGGTGTCGACGGAAGGCAGGGGATCGCAGGTGCTGCGCTGGCTGCTGGCCATCGGTGCGATCTTCCTGGCCTGGAGGGCCCTGCGCGCCCTGAAGTCGATCTTCTGGACCCTGTTCGGCCTGGGCATGATGGTGTACTGGACCGGCATGTGGCGCATGTTCGCCTGAGGCCATGGACACCGGCGGGGCGCGAGCCGCCCTGCCGGCAAATAGGCCATAATCCGGAATCACCTCTGCCGGACCCCGCTGCGCCATGCCCAAGAAGAAGATCGTCGCCCGCCTGTCGAACATCCATGGCAATGGCGTGTTCGCCGACGAACCGATCCGCAAGGGCGAACGCATCGTCCGCTACAAGGGCAAGCTGCGCACGCACGACGAGGTCGATCGCCTCTATGGCGAACTGGAGGAGAACGGACACACCTTCCTGTTCACCCTCAACGATCGATACGTGATCGACGCCAACGAGGACGGCAACGTCGCGCGCTGGCTCAACCACAGCTGCGATCCCAACTGCGAGTCGGTCATCGAGGAGAACGACAAGGGCAAGCCGCACAAGGACAAGGTGTTCATCGAGGCGATCCGCAACATCAAGCCCGGCGAGGAACTCACCTACAACTACGGCATCGTCCTCGCAGAGCGCCACACGCCCAAGCTGAAGAAGATCTGGGAATGCCGCTGCGGTTCGAAGAACTGCACCGGGACGATGCTGCAGCCCAAGCGCTGATGCCAACGCCGATGCGGCGATGCATCGGCTTCCTTCGCGCGTTGCCGCCAGCTTCGGCAAAGTCCGGAGTGACGGCGGATGCGGCGGGTGGAAAGTTCCCATGACTTAAGACAGTCGTCGCTGTTCCGGCGTGGCGCCAGCATGTGCGCACGTTTTCACTCGGGATGTGCCATGCGCGCATTGATGTCTGCCCTGGTCTTCTCGTTGCCACTGCCTGTCCTCGCCATCGAGGTGGACGGCAGGATCGATCCCACGGAATGGGCCGATGCGCAGCGCGTCGACGACTTCCGCATGACCCAGCCGCTCACCCGCGAGCCCAGCCGCCATGCGACCGAGGCCTGGTTCAAGGCGACCGAACAGGGCCTGGCCATCGCCTTCCGCAACCGGCAGCCGGCAGGCGTTCCGCGCACCAGGCAGCGCTTCCAGCGCGATCGCAACGGCAACGTCGACCGCGTCAACGTCTATGTCGATTTCGACGGCGACGGCCGCACCGGCTACAACTTCATGGTCGCGCTGTCGGACGACATCGCCGACAGCACGATCAGCAACGAGAACCAGTTCAACGGCGACTGGGACGGCAACTGGGCGCACGCCGTGTCCGAGGACGCCGAAGGCTGGTCGGCGGAAATGCTGATCCCGTGGCACATCGCGCCCATGCGCCAGGGCGGCAGCGGTACGCGCACCATCGGCCTGGCCCTGGATCGCGTGGTCGGCGACAGCAACGAGCGCATGACCTGGCCGGCGATCAGCTTCGGCGACCAGCGTTATCTCAGCGCGTTCGAGAAGGTCGAGGTGCCGCAATACAGCCAGTCGCTGCTGGCGATCACGCCCTACGTCGTCGGCCTGTACGACGCGGTGGGCGGCAAGGCCGACGGCGATGCCGGCGCCGACCTGTTCTGGAAACCCAACGGCCAGTTCCAGCTCAGCGCGACCCTGAATCCCGATTTCGGCCAGGTCGAAAGCGACGGCATCGTCGTGAACTTCGGCGCCACCGAAACCTTCTTCGGCGACAAGCGCCCGTTCTTCACCGAGAACCAGGGCTATTTCGAAGTGCCGTTCGGCTCGCTCGGCAATGCCCAGCAACTGCTTTACACCCGCCGCGTCGGCGCGCCTGCGGACGACCGCAGCGGTGCCGGCGATGTCGCAGCCGCGGTGAAGATCAACGGCAGCGCAGGCGGATTCGGCTATGGCGTGTTCGCGGCGACCGAGAACGACGACGCCGGCCGCGACTTCTATGCGCTGCGCGCCACCCGCGACTTCGCACGGCAGGGGCTGGGTGCGATGCTGACCCGCGTGAACCGGCCGTTCCTCGGCCGGGAGGCGACGGTGCTCGGCTTCGACCATCGCTGGAGCCTGAACGGCCGCTGGAACATCCGCAGCAATGTCGTGGGTTCGAGCGTCGAACAGCGCGGTGAGCGCACCCGGGACACCGGCGCGCAGGTGCGGGTCGATCACCAGATCGACAGCGCGCGGCGTCAGCAACTGTTCCTGCTGCATTCGGGCGATGCCCTGCAACTGAACGATTTCGGCTTCCTCGATCGCAACAACTTCAACTACGGCCGCTACGAGTTCTCGCGCCGGGTGACCGACCTGCCCGCCGAGTCGCGATTCGCTTCCCACCACTGGCGCTATGCGGTCTCGCATCGCAGCAACGACGACGGCGTGAAGATCGCAAACGCCTTCGCGATCAACCGCGGCAGCGAGCGCCGCGACGGCGGCAACCAGTTCGTCGAACTCTCCGGCTGGACCTCGGGCCACGACGATCTCATCACCCGCGGCAACGGCGTGGTCGAGCATCCCGGTCGCCTGTTCGGCTTCGCCGAACGTTTCTTCCCGAAGAAGAAGCACTGGTCGCTCTACACCAATCTGCGTTACGCCGCCGAGGGCCTCGGCGGACTCGATCGCGGCGCATGGAGCACGGTCATCGAGCCGGCCTACGCCGTGAACGACGATCTGAGCTTTTCGGCCGGCCTCGAACTGCAGCGCAATCCCGACTGGCTGTTGTGGCGCGGCGGCAACCTGCTCGGGACCTTCGGCTCCGAACAGATCTTCCTCACGCTCGGGTCCGTCTGGCTGATCGATCCGAAACAGGAACTGCGCGTCCGCCTGGAAGCCCTTGGCCTGGATGCGGAGGCCAAGCGCGCATGGCGCGTGGCGCCCGACGGTACGCCCGTGCGCAGCGCCGAAACGCTCGACGATTTCGCGCTGCGCAATCTCGGCTTCCAGGTGCGCTACCGCTACGAGTTCGCGCCGCTGTCGTACCTGTACGTGGCCTACGTGCGCGGCGGTTCGATGTTCCAGCGCGGTCTCGGCCCGTATTCGGTCGGCGACGAATTCAGCGGTGCCTTCGACCTGCGCGACAGCGAGCAGTTGCTGGTGAAGCTGTCGTACCGATTCGAGATCTGATGGTTGGGCCGGCCGGGCATCGATGGCCCCTGGTCAGCGATCCAGCTCGATCACCACCCGCTGGTTGCGGATGAGCGTGCCGGCGATGCGGCGTTCGCCGAGTTTCTCCTGCATGTCGGGGTCGAGCTTGTAGACCGGCTCGGCGCGCGCGTAGTCGCGCAGCCAGCCATTGATGAGGTCGCGGCCGGTGGCGTTCATGCGTCCGCCGAGCAGGGGAAGTTCCGCCGATTCCAGCTCGGGTTCTTCCATGTAGAGCGCGTTGCTGCGCGGGTCGTAGCGCAGGCCGCTGGTCAGGGCGATGTGTCCGGCGGGGCGGTCGCTGCGCATGCCCAGGCCGTCGATGCCGATGTCGAAATCCAGGTGCAGCCGCGTGCTGTCGGGCGGGAGGGCGAGCTGCGGGTTCATCACGCTGAGCGTGACCAGGCCGCCGAGTTGTTCGTACTGCCGGGGATAGTGCCTGTCGAGATGTCGCTGCAATTGCGCCGCGCTGAAGGAGACCTGGTTGCCGAGCAGGGCCTGCGCGGTTTCGAGCGTGGCGCAGGCGGCAAGCGTGCTGGTGGTCGCGAGCAGCAGGGCGGCGCGGAGCAGGGTGCGGCGTCGGGCGATCATGGTGGCCTCCGGGAATGGGGAACGATGGTCTGCGGGCGGTGAACCGGTCGTGATCGGGACGCCGTCAGCGGTCGATCCGAGCCTTGCGCATCGGCGTGTAATGCCACCAGGGCTGCGCCGGCGCGCCGCGCATGAAGTCGATGATGGCGAGGAAGACATCGATGACGCAGGGGTCGTGGCGGACGCCGGTGGTCGCGCACAGGCGATCGTAGAGCAGCCAGGCATCCTGCGCGGCAAGCTCGGCCGGCGTGGCGATGCCGAGCAGGCGCAGGTCCGCTTCCGTGGCGGGACCGAGATTGGGGATGTCCTGGAAACGTCGGACTTCGGAAGCGTGTCTGGCCTTGGCCATGGGCGGTGTTTCGATCGGTCGTAAAACGAAAAGGCCGGATTCCACGGGGAAATCCGGCCTTCGCGGTCATCGCGACGACGGGCGCCGCGACGGGGATGTCGAATCTCAGGAGGTCGCGGCGTCCTTGAGCTTCTTCATCGGGCGCACCTTCACCTTGACGGTGGCCGGCTTGGCGGCGAAGACGGTTTCCTGGCCGGTGAACGGGTTGATGCCCTTGCGCTTGGGCTTGGCCGCCACGCTCACCGCAGTGATCTTCAGCACGCCCGGCAGCACGAACTGGCCAGCGCCCTTCTTGCCGATGGAGGCGTGGATGGCGCCCTCGAGCGCGGCCATGACGGCGCGCACGTCCTTGGCGGCGACTTCGGTCGCGCCGGCGATGTGGGCGACCAGAGCGGACTTGCTCATCACGTCCTTGATCGGCTTCGGCGCGGCAGCCTTGGCGGGGGCCTTGGCTTTGCCGGCGACCTTCTTCGCAGCTTTTTTCTTGGTTGCCATGAGAGTGTGTTTTCCTCGTCGGATGGTTGATCTGTCTTTGGGCCGGATTAGCGCCCCGGCCCGTGAACTGTAGGCCATGGTCGTGGCGTCGCCAAGCCCCCGCGACCGTTTTTTTCGGGGATTTTTGGGTTTTCGATGCGCCTGTCGCCGTGTTTCCCCCGGCGCATGCCGGGAAAGCGTGTCGCGCGTGGCGGAAATGCCGGGGAAAACGCGATGTCGGACAGGCCCGGACATGTCCGGACAGGGCGCGTCGCCTTGCATGATGTCCTGCGCCGCAGGTTCATCGCCTGCCCGTGCCGATGCATGCCGGTGGCATCAGGCGCGCGAGCGCGGCGTCCGCCGACCAGTCCGGGCCGTGATGTCCCAGCTGTTCGGCCAGTCGTGCGTAGCGTTTCCGGAAGCGTCCGGGATTGCGGTCGAGGTCGTACCAGCTCGGCCCCTTGAGCAGCGCGATCAGCGCCAGCGTTTCCTGCTGTCGCAACTGCGCCAACGGCAGGCCGAAATAGGCGCGTGCGGCCTGCTCGACCCCGGTGCTGCATCGTCCGTAGAAGCTTTCCGCAAGCAGGGTGTCGGCGACCTGCTCCGTCGTCCATTCGCGGCTGATCCGGATCTGCAATGCGATTTCCGCCAGGTGATGGCTGCGCCCCTGTGCATGCATCCCTCGATCGAAATAGAGCATGCGTGCCGTGCTGGTCAGCAGGCGATGGCCTCCGCTCGAGGTGCCTGGATGCTGCCTGCGGATGTCCAGAACCACGCGTGGGACGAAGGTCAGCGGATCGAGCCGAGGGATGGTGTCCTGGGGTGCCGTGCCGGCTTCGGCCTGCAGCAGCTGCGCGCGCAGTTGCGGTGTCGCCCGCCATGCGGTCGGTTCGAGACGACCGGGCAGGTGGCGCGTGCCGGCGAGGTAAAGGCCCATGCAGAGCAGGGCGTAGAGCAGGATCGATGCGAGCGGAATGGCCAGCAGCCAGCGCAATGCGGATGAGCGGACGGCCATGGCGTGTCCCGCGCGGTGACGATGGGCGGCCAGCATTCGCGACCCCGCGGTCGCGTGCAACACCGGCCTGCGTCACGCCTGCCTCCGTTCAATGCGCATCGCCGTTGCCGCCGTGGCTTTTCGCACTGCCGACGATCAGCGGGTCGGCGGCGCGGGCCACGCGATGATCCTTGCCGGGATAGGGCAGGGTGTGGAGCACGTGGCGCATGGCGTTGAGGCGGGCGCGCTTCTTGTCGTCGGACTTCACCACCGTCCATGGCGCGTCGGCGGTATCGGTGTGGAAGAACATGGCGGACTTCGCGTCCGTGTAGTCGTCCCACTTGTCCAGCGACTGCAGGTCGATCGGCGAGAGTTTCCAGTGCTTGAGCGGGTCGCTGCGACGCGACTTGAACCGGCGCAGCTGTTCCTCGCGGCTGACCGAGAACCAGAACTTGTACAGGCGGATCCCGCTGCGGACCAGCATCCGTTCGAATTCCGGGGCCTCGCGCAGGAATTCGAGGTACTCCTCGGGGGTGCAGAAGCCCATGACGCGCTCGACCCCGGCGCGGTTGTACCAGCTGCGGTCGAAGAAGACGATCTCGCCGGTGGTCGGCAGGTGCTCGATGTAGCGCTGGAAATACCACTGGCCGCGTTCCTGCTCGCTTGGCTTTTCCAGCGCGACCACGCGTGCGCCGCGCGGGTTGAGGTGTTCGGTGAAGCGCTTGATCGCGCCGCCCTTGCCCGCGGCGTCGCGGCCTTCGAACAGCACCACGACGCGCTGGCCGGTGTCCTTCACCCAGCTCTGTACCTTCAGCAGTTCGATCTGCAGCTTCTTCTTTTCCGCCTCGTACTCGCGGCGACGCAGGCGCGTGCGGTACGGATAGTCCGCCGGCAGCGGCGCGGTGGTGCTGTCCTCGTCGGTCAACGGTACCGCGTCCATGCGCGAGGCCGCGTCGGGCGACAGGCCGGGTTCGAGCGCGGGCGCCGCGCCTCCCGATGGTGACGATGGCGCATCCGCTGCGAGGGGTGTCGCAGGGGCCGGCTCGACGGCATCAGGCAGGGAGGACTGGGCCGCGCGAGCACGCGGGACATGCGCGGTACGCGCACGCGGGGCGGAACGCTTGCGGGGTGCGGGCATATGGAACTCCGGCGACGATGGGGAAACGCCCTGTCGGGCTGTTCCCATCGTCTGCCGGTCGCGCCGCATGCGCTTGAGCGAAATCAAACGCGCTGCGAAGAGCCGTCACGGCGCCGGATGCCGGCACCATGCAAGGAAAGCCTCAGGCCGCTTCGTACGCGCCGTAGCCGCGCAGGCGCCTGTAGCGGCGGTCGAGCAGGTCCTCGGTCGGCAGGGCTTCGAGGGCGTCCAGCTCGTTGAGCAGCACGGCCTTGAGGCGGCGGGCCATCTGCACCGGGTTGCGGTGCGCGCCGCCGATCGGTTCGCGCACGATCTTGTCGATCAGGCCGAGATCCTTCAGGCGTTTGGCGGTGATCGCCATGGCGTCGGCCGCGTCCTGCTTGCGATCGGCGGTCTTCCACAGGATCGAGGCGCAGCCTTCCGGCGAGATCACCGAGTAGGTGCTGTATTCGAGCATGAGCGTGCGGTCGCCGACGCCGATGGCCAGCGCGCCGCCGGAGCCGCCTTCGCCGATCACGGTGCACAGGATCGGCACCTTCAGCTCGGACATCTCCAGCAGGTTGCGGGCGATGGCCTCGGACTGGCCGCGCTCTTCGGCGTCGATGCCCGGCCAGGCGCCGGCGGTATCGATGAAGGTGAGGATGGGCAGGCGGAAGCGCTCGGCCATCTTCATCAGGCGCAGCGCCTTGCGGTAGCCCTCGGGCTTGGGCATGCCGAAGTTGCGGCGCACCTTGGCCTTGGTGTCGCGGCCCTTCTCGTGGCCGATCACCATCACGCTGCGGCCGTTGATGCGGGCCAGGCCGCCAACGATGGCGTTGTCGTTGGCGAAGGCGCGGTCGCCGGCCAGTTCCTGGAACTGGTCGCACATCACGCGCAGGTAGTCGAGGGTGTAGGGCCGTGCCGGGTGGCGCGCCAGCTGCGAGACCTGCCAGGCGCTGAGATCGCGGAAGATCTGCGCGGTGCGCAGGCGCAGCTTGTCCTCCAGGGCGCGCACTTCGGTCTCGATGTTGACGCCCGGGCCACTGCTGGCCTGGCGGAGTTCGCGGATCTTGTTTTCCAGGTCGGCGATGGGCTGTTCGAAGTCGAGATAGTTCGGATTCATGCGCTGCGCTGCGGGGCCGGGGCCGGACGGGAGACAAGTCTAGCCGAGGTGGATGACAAACCGCCGTACCCCGGGGTATGTCAGCAGAATTGGGGATGTCGCCGCCGCGGAGGACCGCGTCACGCCGCCCAGGGCCGGGACATCGCCACTTTCACGGTGCGCACGCCGGGCAGGCTGCGCAGGGCGCTGGGCAGGTCGGCCTCGACGCGCACCGACTGCGTGCCGTTGAGGTCGAGCTGGCCGGCGCAGCCCTGCGGCAGGATCAGGTCGTAGCGCAGCGGCGTGTGGCCGGGACGATGCTGGCCGAGCAGGGCCTCGACCTTCTGCATCAGCCCCCTTTCGCGCAGGTCCAGGCGCAGCGACAGCCGCTGTGCGTGCTGCGCGCAGATCTGCCGGTAGTCCCAGCAGCGCTTGGCGCGCAGCGAGAAGCCGCCGCTGAACTCGTCCTCGCGCAGGCCGCCTTCGACGATCAGGATGCGGTCGCGGGTCAGCAACTGCTGGTACTCGAAATAGGGTTCGGCGAAGAACGCGCATTCGAGCCGGCCACGTCCGTCCTCGATCTGCACGAACGCCTGCGAGTCGCCGCGCTTGCGCATGCCGATGACCAGGCCGGCGACGATCACGGTGGCTTCGGAGCGCCATTGCCGGCCGCCGCCGTTGTCGTCCCCGCCGCTGCGCCCCCGCGAAGGCGGCGCGGCGCTTTCGTACAGTTGGTCGAGCTTGCCCAGGTCGGTGCCGACCAGGTTCGACAGCTCCTCGCGGTACGGGTCCAGCGGATGGCCGCTGAGGTAGTGGCCGAGGGTGTCGCGTTCGCCGTTGAGCCGCTGCGACAGCGGCCATTCGTCGCAGGTCGGCAGGTCGATGCTGATGTCAGGCGCGCCGCTGCTGTTGCCGAACATGTCGACCATGCCGGCATTGCGGTTGCGGGTGATCTGGTCGGTCGCCTTCAGCACTTCCGGCAACTGCAGCAGCAGCGATGCGCGGTTCTTCGCCAGGCCATCAAGCGCGCCGGCGCTGATCAGCGCTTCCAGGGTGCGCCGGTTGAGCTTGGTGGAATCGACGCGCTTGCAGAAATCCAGCAGGTCGACGTACGGGCCGTTGGCCAGGCGTTCCTCGGCGATCGATTCGCAGGCGCCGCGACCCACGCCCTTCACCGCGCCCAGGCCGTAGCGGATGGTCTTCGGATCGGTGGCCTCGAACATGTACGCCGAGGCGTTCACGTCCGGCGGCTTCACGTCCAGGCCGATCGCGCGGGCTTCGTCGAGGAAGCCGACGACCTTGTCGGTGTTGTCCATGTCCGAGGACATCACCGCCGCCATGAATTCGGCCGGGTAGTGCACCTTCAGCCACGCGGTCTGGTACGCGACCAGCGCGTACGCGGCGGAGTGCGACTTGTTGAAGCCGTATTCCGCGAACTTCTCCATCAGGTCGAAGATCGGTGTCGCGACCTTCGCGTCGATGCCGCGTTCGGCGCAGCCCGCCTCGAACTTGGCGCGCTCCTTCGCCATCTCCTCGGGCTTCTTCTTGCCCATCGCGCGGCGCAGCAGGTCGGCGCCGCCCAGCGAATAGCCGGCCAGGACCTGGGCGATCTGCATCACCTGTTCCTGGTACACGATGACGCCGTAGGTCGGCTTGAGCACCGGCTCCAGCGCCGGGTGCGGATACGTCACCTCGGTGCGACCGTGCTTGCGGTCGACCCATTCGCGATCCATCCCCGAACCCAGCGGGCCGGGACGGAACAGCGCGGCGAGCGCGATGATGTCTTCGAAGGTATCGGGCCTGGCGCGCTTGAGCAGCTCGCGCATGCCGCGCGATTCGAACTGGAACACCGCGACCGTGTCGCCGCGCGCGAACAGCTGGTAGCTGGCCTTGTCGTCGAGCGGCAGCGCGCCGATGTCGAGCGCATCCTGTCCTTCGCGGGCGCGGCGGATGTTGATCGCCTTCACCGCCCAGTCGATGATCGTCAGCGTGCGCAGGCCGAGGAAGTCGAACTTCACCAGGCCGATGGCTTCGACGTCGTCCTTGTCGAACTGGGTGACCGGGTTCCTGCCCTTGCCGGCGCCGTCGTGTTCGGCGAAAAGCGGGCAGAAGTCGGCGAGCGGTTTCGGCGCGATCACCACGCCGCCGGCGTGCTTGCCGGCGTTGCGCGTGAGGTCTTCGAGCTGCAGCGCGAGGTCGATGAGGTCGCGGACCTCGTCCTCGCTGTTGTAGCGCTCGATGATCTCGCCGATGGCGCGGTCCGGGTCCTTCTGCGCGCGCGGACTGCGGCCGAGCACGTCCTCGAGCGACAGCGGATCGGCCGGCTGCAGCGGTATCAGCTTGGAGATGCTGTCGACGAAGCCGTAGGGCAGGCCGAGCACGCGGCCGGCGTCGCGCACCACCGCCTTCGCCGACATCGTGCCGTAGGTGATGATCTGGCTGACCCGGTCGCGGCCGTACTTGCGCGCGACGTAGTCGATGACCTCGTCGCGGCGGTCCATGCAGAAGTCGATGTCGAAGTCGGGCATCGACACGCGTTCGGGGTTGAGGAAGCGCTCGAACAGCAGGTCGTAGGGCAGCGGGTCGAGGTCGGTGATGCCCAGTGCCCAGGCCACGAGCGAACCCGCGCCCGAACCGCGGCCCGGGCCGACGGGAATGCCGTTCTGCTTGCCCCAGTTGATGAAGTCCGCGACGATCAGGAAGTAGCCGGGGAAGCCCATCTTCACGATCACGTCCAGCTCGATGTCGAGCCGCGCTTCGTAGCTGGCGCGGTCGTGCCCGGGCGCCATCGGGTATTTCGCGAGGCGGGCGTCCAAGCCGTCGTGCGCTTCCTTGCGGATCCAGCTGTCGAGGGTGTGGTCGTCCGGCACCGGGAACGCCGGCAGGTAGTACGTGCCCAGCGACAGCGCCAGGTTGCAGCGCTTCGCGAGGTCGATCGCGTTGTCGATCGCATCGGGCGCGTCGTGGAACAGCGCGGCCATCTCGTCGCTGTCGCGCAGGTACTGCTGCGCGGTGTAGTCGCGCGGCCGCTTGGGGTCGTCGAGCACGCGGCCGGTGGAGATGCACACGCGCGCCTCGTGCGCCTCGAAGCCGTCGGCGTCGAGGAAGCGCACGTCGTTGCTGGCGACCACCGGGATGCCGCGCTCGGCCGAGGCGTGGAGGGCGAAGCCGTTGAAGGCCTCTTCGCCGTCGAAGCCGCAGCGGGTGAGTTCGAGGTGGATGCGGTCGTCGAAATGGCGCTGCCAGTCGCGCAGCCACTGCTGCGCGAGGTCGTGGCGATTGCCTGCGACGAGCTGCCCGGCGTGGCTGTGCCGGCCGGCGAGCGCGAACAGGCCCTTGTTGGCCTCGGCCAGCCACTGCGGGCGCACGACCACGCCATCGTGGCGGTGGCCTTCCATCCAGGCGCGGCTGAGCAGGCGCGACAGCGAGAGGTAGCCGTCGCTGTCGCGGCAGAGCAGGGTGAGCTGCCAGGGCGTCTCGTCGCCTTCGGCGACGAAGATGTCCGCGCCGGCGATCGGCTTGACGCCCGCGCTCTCGGCGGCCTTGTAGAACTTGACCAGCGCGAACATGTTGTTGCGATCGGTCATCGCCACCGCGGGCTGGCCTTGCTCCACGCAGCGCTGGACCAGTTCCGGGATGCGGATGGTCGAATCGGCCAGCGAATACTCGCTGTGGAGGTGGAGATGGGCGAAGCGGGAGGACATCGGCGGACCAGCGGTACCAGCCGTGCAGGTTAGGTCCGCGGGGGCGTTCGGGCAAGGCTTGACGGATGCGGTCGGATGCCCCGGAATCCCCTGCCTTTCCCGCCCGCACGGCCCGAGATGCCCCTGTTCACCGGCACCTGCCGTTTCTCGCCCCCGCTCGATCCGCGCGGCGGTCGGGTGCGCCGCGATGGCAGCACCACCGATTGGTGGCTGATCCTGGCCTGCGACCCCGAACTCGGGCGCTACCTGCGTCATCTGCATCACCTGGACGCGCGACGCATGCGCCAGCTGGGCGATCCGCTGTGGGGGCCGCACGTGTCGGTGGTGCAGAACGAAATGCCGACGGACCTGTCGGCCTGGAAGGACCGCGAGGGCGCGCCGATGGCGTTCGAGATCGTCTGGACGCCGCAGATGATCGGCGACTACGTGTTCTATCCGGTGCGCTGCGATGCCGCGCTGGATTACCGCGAACGGCTCGGCCTGCCGCGCGAGCCGGGATACCCGCTGCATCTCACCATCGGCAACTTCAAGCCGGCCTCCGGAACGCGATGATCCGGAGGCCGGCGCCTGCAGTCAGAGGATGATCGGGCCACCGCGGCAGAGGAAGGTCGCCGTGCGCGTGACGCTGCCCGAAGCGTTGGCGATCGTCACCGTCTGCTGGTGCTGCGAGCCGATGCTGCAGTAGCCGTAGAAATCGCTGCGACCGGTCTCGTTGATGGTCATGCCCTGGCCGCTCCACGTGACCGTGGCCGGGCTGTCCGAATCGAACACGACGAAGCAGTAGAAGCGGCCGCCGCCGTTGTCGATCGGGCAGGCGAAGGTGGTGACGGTGGGGACTGCGGCCTGTGCCGGCGCAGGGGCGACCAGCGCGGCGGTGGACAGGCCGGCGAACAGCGCGGCGGACAACAGGGGCGAGCGGGCGAAAACGTTCTGCATGTTCATCTCCGTATGGGTTCCATTGCGTGTGGGCCTCCTCGCAACGTGTCGTGTGGCGCGTGCTGCGGGATGCGGCCCGATGCATCCCGCGTCCACGTTGCATCGCAGGCATGGTATCGGCGGGTCGCTCCGGCGAATGCGAATGGCGGCGCCACTCGTAGGCCTGATGCGTCCGTCGGTCAGTGCATGCAGTGCATGGCCATGCGTGCGCGCCGCCGCCTCACATCGGCTCCTCGCCGTTGACCGGGCAGGTGAAGCCGATGGTCTTCGCGTCGGAGCCGAACGCATTGCTGACGGTGGCGGTGATGGTCACCCACTGGCCCGCGGAGCAACTGCCGCTGCTGTAGAACGGCGCGGCCCAGCTCTCGCCGGAGGGTGCGAAGGACTGGTAGCTCACCGAGCAGGCGTAGCTGCCGTTGGTGCCGCCGCACTGGATGTACTGGATCGCGGGCGGGACGCTGTACTGCGCGTTGGTGAGCAGGGTCAGGCCGTAGGCGTTCAGGATCGGCTGCAGCGGCTGGTGGAACGTGGTCGGCGTGGCAACGCCGCAGTTGTCGTTGGCGCCGAACGGCAGCATGCCGCCGGAGGTCACGCCCTGGGCCTGTCCGGCCGGGGTGATGAAGGCGCCGCCGGAATCGCCGCGCCCGGCACAGGCGGTGGACTGCACCAGGCCGTTGACCGGCCCGTGGCCGTAGTTGGCGCTGACGTTGGTGGCGGTGACGGTGCCGCAGCGGAAACCCGTGGTCGCGCCGCTGCGGCAGATGGCCGCGCCGATGGGCGCCGGTGTCGCGCCCAGCACGGTCACGGTGCCGCCGGCATGGTTGTTGACCCACGGACGCAGCGCCCAGGCTGGATTGGTCAGGTAGACCCACGCGAAATCGCTGCCGGGATAGGTCGATCCGTAGAAGATGCCCTGGCTCAGGTTGTTGGCGCCGCGTGCCGCGGTGCCCACGCCGCCGCAATGGCCGGCCGTCACGTAACCGCGCGAGTAGCCGGCGAACACCGGGAAACCCACCGAGCAGAAGCCGCTCGGCAGGTTGTAGCGCTCGCCGCCGACGATGGTGTTGAAGGCCTGCGGCCGGCCCTGCGAGGTCTCGTAGCGCACCAGCCGCGGGTCGATGCCGGCGGTCGCGGCGAAACTGCGCACGCGGTGGATCTGGCCGGCTTCGGCCGAGACCACGACACGGTTGGTCCTGGGGTCCACGTACCAGCTGTGGATGGCGGCGTCGAGGCGGCCGCGCCCGGCGACCGTGTCCAGCCGGGCCTTGGCGGCGTCCAGCCGCGCCAGGGAATGGGGCACGACGCGCACCTCGGCACCGTCGATGCGCATCCCCGGCGTGGTGCTGGCGACGATCTGGCGATAGCGGCCGTCGCTGCCGATCTCCAGCCAACTGCCGGCAAATGCGTCGCCCAGGCGCCGGCGCGCTTCCTGCTCGCGGGCAATGGCCGCGCGTTCGGTCTGGGGGTAGCGCGCCGCTTCGTTCGCATCGAGGCGCAGGTCGCGCTGCAGCGCGCGGGTCAGGGCGGCATCGGGCGGGGCTGCGAAGGCGGGCGCCGCGGCGCAGAGGGTCAGGACGAGGGCGAGGCGGATCGGGGACGGCGTCATGCGGGATCTCCTGGGATGGCACGGAAGACCCTGCGGCCGTCCGTGGCAAGGTGGGATGCGATGCGGGCGATGTCGCCACGAAGCCCTCCGGCACGGTGGCGCATGAGATGCCGGGCGAAACGTCGTGGCGGAGGCAGCTGACGATGGAACCGGTCGCGTAAAGCGGCAATCGCGGACGCGGCCGGCGAGCCGGGCCATGCGTACGCGACGCCCCGACGTTAGCACCCCGCCGCGGCCGCTTTTCGTCGCCCCGGTCGCATAACGACGTGTCGCCGACGACCGGATCGGTCGTGTCAGTCCGCTTCGACCGGCAGCAGCGCGCGCACCGGCGCGTAGCTGCGCCGGTGTTCCGGACAGGGGCCGTGCGCCTTGAGCGCATCCAGATGCAGCGGACTCGGATAGCCCTTGTGGCGGTCGAATCCGTAATGCGGCCAGCGTGCATGCAGTTCGCGCATGCGCCGGTCGCGCGCGACCTTGGCCAGGATCGAGGCGGCCATGATCGCCGGTTCGATGGCATCGCCGCCGACCAGCGCCTCGGCCGCGCACGGCAGCGCTTTGGGCAGGCGGTTGCCGTCGATGCGCGCGAAGGTCGCCGCCGGCGACAGCGCTTCGAGCGCGCGGCGCATGCCGGTCAGCGTCGCCTGCAGGATGTTCAGGTGATCGATCTCCGCAGGTTCGACGAACTCGATGCGCCAGGCCAGCGCGCGCTCGACGATCAGCGGATACAGCGCTTCGCGCCGTGCTTCGCTGAGTTTCTTGGAATCGTTCAAACCCTCGATCGGACGTTCCGTGTCGAGGATCACCGCCGCCACGGTCACCGGCCCCGCCAGCGGCCCGCGCCCGGCCTCGTCGACGCCGGCGACGAGGGGGCGGGAATGGAGAATGGGGAATCGGGAATCGGAAAACAGATCGCTTTCTCCTGCACCGGCCTTCATGCGGCGGGAACTCATGGCAGGAGATGCATCTGCCGGGTCGCGGTGTCCGGCGCGATTCCCGATTCCCCATTCCCCATTCCCAGCAGTTCCACCACCGCGTCCGCGGCGCGCGCGGAGGCGTCGCAGCGCAGCTGCGCATGGATGTCGGCGAACTTCGGCAGCAGCGCATCGACGGCCCCGGGCTGGCCCAGCCAGCGCAGGCAGGCGCTGGCGAGCTTTTCCGGCGTGCAGTCGTCCTGCAGCAGTTCGGGCACCAGCGGCGCGTCGGCCAGCACGTTCGGCAGGCTGACGTAGCGGGTCTTGAGCAGCTTGAAGAAGCTGACGATGCGATAGGTGGTCGGCGAGATGCGGTGGCCCACGACCATCGGCCGCTTGCACAGCATGCCTTCCAGCGCCGCGGTGCCCGAGGCCAGCAGCACGGTGTCGCTGGCGATCATGGCGCGCTGCGCATCGCCGTCGAGCACGCGCACGCGCGCGGCGAGGTCCGGCTGGGTGGCCAGGTGCGTGCGGATCGCGGCATCGCATTCGGCGTTGGCGGCCGGCAGCAGGATCTGCAGGCCCGGGATGGACAGCGCGACCAGCCCGGCGGCCTGCAGGAACAGCGGCAGCATCTTCTCGATCTCGCCGAGCCGGCTGCCGGGCAGCATCGCCAGCACCGGCGTCGCTTCGGGCAGCACCAGCGCGTTGCGCACGGCACGGCGGTCGGGCTGCATCGGAATGGCATCGGCCAGCGGGTGGCCGACGAAGCGGGCATCGACGCCATGCCTGGCATAGATCGGCGGCTCCATCGGGAACAGGCACAGCACGCGGTCGGCGCTGCGCCCGATCTTCGCGGCGCGCCCCTCGCGCCAGGCCCAGACCGATGGGCTGACGTAGTGCACGGTGCGCACGCCGCGCTGCTTGAGCCACTGCTCGACACCGAGGTTGAAGTCGGGCGCGTCGATGCCGATGAACACGTCGGGCCTCCAGGCCAGCAGTCGCTTGCGCAGGTTGGCGCGCAGTTTCAGCAGCCGCGGCAGGTGCCTGAGTACTTCCGCCAGCCCCATGACCGCCAGCGCCTGGCTGTCGTGCCAGGCGTCCAGCCCGGCCGCGCGCATCGCCGGACCGCCCACGCCCGCGAACTCGGCCTGCGGGAAGCGCGCGCGCAGTTCCGCGATCAGGCCGGCGCCGAGCACGTCGCCGGAGGCCTCGCCGGCGATCAGGGCGAAGCGGGGCCTGAGGCCGTGAATCGGGAGTCGGGAGTCGGGAGTGGTCAAAAGCGCGTGCTCGCTGGGGCAGGGGCCTTCGGGAATTGTGCGCTCACGATTCCCGATTCTCCATGCCCGATTCCCGGACCTCAGCGCAACAGCGGCCGCTCGCTGCGTTCGATGAAGTCGAGGAAGGCGCGGACGTCGTCGCTGCCGCTGGCGAGGGCGGCGAGCTGGACCTTGGCGTCGGCCAGGTTGGCCCCGGACATGTACAGGGCGCGGTAGGCGCGCTTGATCGCCGCGACGCGCTCGGCGTCGAAGCCGCGGCGCTTGAGGCCTTCGCTGTTGATGCCGCGCGGGCGGCCGTAGTCTTCCTGCGCGATCATCAGGTAGGGCGGCACGTCGCCGTTGACGAATGCGCCCATGCCGATGAAGGCGTGGGCGCCGATGCGGCAGAACTGGTGCACGCCGGCGAAGCCGCTGAGGATGACGTGGTGGCCGACCTCGACGTGCCCGGCCAGCGTGGCGTTGTTCGAGAACACGCAGTCGTCGCCGACGATGCAGTCGTGGGCGACATGCACGTAGGCCAGGAACCAGTTGCGATCGCCGATGCGGGTGATGCCGCCGCCGCTGCCGGTGCCGCGGTTGATGGTGACGAACTCGCGGATCACGTTGCCGTCGCCGATCACCAGCTCGGCGCGTTCGCCGGCGAACTTCTTGTCCTGCGGATCGCCACCGATCGCGGCATGGCCGTGGATGCGGTTGTCGCGACCGATGCGGGTCGGGCCGTGGACGCTGCAGTGCGGCCCGATCCGGGTGCCGTCGCCGATCTCCACATCCGCGCCGATCATCGTGAACGGCCCGATCTCGACGCCCGCGCCGATCTTCGCGTCGGGATGGACGCTGGCCAGCGGACTGATCGCGGCATCGGCCATGGTCATGCTCAGTTCTGGCTTTCCGCGCAGAGGATCTCGGCGCGCGCCGCTTCCTTGCCGTCGACGCTGGCGATGCCTTCGTACAGCGCCATGTTGCGGATGCGGCGCTTGATCCTGACATGGAGGTCGACGCGGTCCCCGGGAACGATCATGCGGCTGAAACGGGCGTTGTCGACCTTGACCAGGTAGAAGAGCTTGTCGTCGGCCGCGCAGTTGCCCTGGGCGCGGTTGGTCAGCTGGTAGAGCACGCCGCCGGCCTGGGCCAGCGCTTCGATCACAAGCACGCCCGGCATGACCGGGTGGCCGGGGAAATGTCCCTGGAAGAACTCTTCGTTCGCGGTGACGTTCTTGTAGGCGTGGATGCTGGCGCCCGGCTCGAACGCGAGCACGCGATCGACGAGCAGGAAGGGATAGCGATGGGGCAGCAGCGCACGGATCTCGTTCACGCCGATCGGCAGCGTGCAGGGAGAAGTGGCGGTGTCGGTCGACGTCATTGCGGTTCCTTGTGGCGCGCGCCGGCCTGGCGGGCGAGCGCGTCGAGCTGTTTGAAACGGGCGGCGCTCTTGCGCCAGCTGCGGTTGTCCATGAGCGGCGTGCCGGACGAGTATTCGCCCGGTTCGCGGATCGAACGGGTGACTAGGCTCATGGCGGTGACCACGACCCGATCGCAGACGTCCAGGTGGCCAAGGATACCCGCGCCGCCGCCGATCAGGCAGTAGCGGCCGATCGTGGCGCTGCCGGCGACGGCGGAGCAGCCGGCCATGGCGCTGTGCGCGCCGATGCGGACGTTGTGGCCGATCTGGATCTGGTTGTCGAGGCGCACGTCCTCTTCCAGCACGGTGTCGTCGAGCGCGCCGCGGTCGATGGTGGTGTTGGCGCCGATCTCGCAGTCATCGCCGACGACCACGCCGCCAAGTTGCGGCACCTTGAGCCAGCGTCCATGTTCCATCGCCAGCCCGAAGCCGTCGGCGCCGAGCACTGCGCCCGGATGCACCAGCACGCGCCGGCCGAGCCGGACCCGGCGCACCAGGGTCACGTTCGCGACCAGTTCGCAGCCCGCACCGATCGCGCAATCCTCGCCGATCACGCAGCCCGGCCCGATCACCGCACCGGCGTCCACGCGCGCGCGCGGGCCGATGCTGACGAAGGGACCGATGCAGGCGTCCGGGGAGACGGTCGCGGTGTCGTCGACCGCCGCCAGCGCATGCACGCCGGGCGTGGTGGCGGGGCGGGTGTCGAACAGCGCCGCGATCTTCGCGAAGGCGACGTAGGGATCCTTCGCGATCAGCGCGTTGCCGGCGAAGCCTTCCGCATCGTCCGCGCGCATCACCACCAGCCCGGCGCCTGAGTGGGCGAGCTGGCTGCGATAGCGCGGATTGGCGAGAAAGGCGAGCTGTCGCGCGCCGGCGCGGGCGAGGGTGCTGACGCCGTCGATCGATTGCGCGGGATCGCCGCGCAGTTCGAGGTCGAACTGCGCGGCCAGGTCGGCTGCGGTGAAGGAGAGGGCCACGGGACGCTCCGTCCGAGGATCAGAGCGCCGCGATCAGAACGCGCCGCCGAAGGTGAACTGCAGGCGCTCGAGTTCGTCGGTCGATTCGGTGCGCAGCGGGAAGGCATAGCTGATCGAGATCGGGCCGACCGGCGCGCGCCACAGCAGGGCCACGCCCGCCGACGCGCGCAGCTCGCCTGCATCGAAGCTGTCGATGTCCTTGAACACGTTGCCGAAGTCCACGAACGCCGACACGCGCGCCGCCGGGCTGTCGAGCAGCGAGGGGAAGAACATTTCCAGCGAGCCGACGGTCTTCAGCGCACCGCCGATCGGCTGGCGTATCGGGCTGTTGAGCGAGAAGTCCACCGGGCCGAGGGTGTTGTCGCGGAAGCCGCGCACCGAGCGCACGCCGCCGGCGTAGAAGTTCTCGAAGAACGGCAGGCCGGACGCGACCAGCACGTCGTTGAGCGTGGCGTTCGGACCGCAGTCTGCGTCGGAGTACTGCTTGGTGGGGATCGGCGGAGGATTGCCCCGTGCCTCGCAGATCAGCTGCACCTTGTCCGAGCCGTAGCTGTCGCCGTAGCCGAGCTGGAAACGGGTGTTCAGCACCAGCGCGCGGTTGATCGGCCAGTATCGCGAGAAATCGTAGTTGAGCTTGTAGTACTCGGCGGTCGAGCCGGGCAGGGCGATTTCGGCGGAGACGCGCTGGTAGGTGCCGCGGGTCGGCGTGAAGAAGTCGTTGCGGGTGTCGCGTGCCCAGCCGAGCTCCGCGCGCCACGCGTGGAAGGTGCGTTGGCCGATGGCGTCGATGTAGCGGTTCACGCTCACGGGCGAGGCGCCGGGGAAGGTGAAGATCTGGTTGCGGTCGATGCCGAACACCAGCGAGACGGTGTCGTTCTCGGTGATCGGCACGCCCAGCACGGTCTGCGCCGCGGCGCTGGTGGTCGAATACTGGGCGGTGTTGAAGTCGGAGTTGTCGAACTCGCGCCACCACAGGTTGTAGCCCAGCGACATGCCCGAGTCGGTGAAGTACGGGTTGAGGAACGAGAACGCATAGCGCTGCAGGTAGTTGCTGCGCTGCACTTCCACGCTGACCTGGTTGCCGGTGCCGAGGAAATTGTTCTGCGAGAGCTGGATCGTGGTGTTCAGGCCCGACAGCTGCGAATAGCCGAGGCCGAAGGTGAAGCTGCCCGAGGTGGTTTCCTTGACGCTCACGACCACGTCGACCTGGTCGTTGGTGCCGGCGACCGGCTCCGACTCGACCTGCACCGAACCGCTCTCGAAGAAGCCCAGGCGCTGCAGGCGGACCTTGGAACGGTCGATGGCGGCCTGCGAATACCACGAACCTTCGAACTGGCGCATCTCGCGGCGCATCACTTCGTTGGAGGTGCGGGTGTTGCCCTTGAACACGATGCGGCGCACGGTGACGCGAGGACCCGGGATCACCTGCAGGGTCAGGGCGACGGTGCGCTTCTCGCGGTCGATTTCGGGGATCGGCTTGACCTCGGCGAACGCGTAGCCGACGTTGCCCAGCGCGGCGGTGATCGAATCCGAGGTCAGTTCCAGCAGCGAGCGCGAGAAGGTCTGGCCCGGACGCACCAGCTGGTAGAAGTCGATCTGTTCCTTCGACAGCACGGTGTCGCCGGTGATCTTCACGTCGGAGATCGTGTACACCTCGCCTTCGGTGACGCCGAGGCTGATGAACATGTCGCGCTTGTCGGGACTGATCGACACCTGGGTGCCGGTTTCCGCGAAGTCCACGTAGCCGCGGTCGAGGTAGAAATTGCGCAGGCGCTCGAGATCGCCGGTGAGCTTCTCGCGCGAGTACTGGTCGTCGCGGCGATACCAGCTGAGCCAGTTCGTCTCGTTCGATTCCCAGGACTTGCGCAGATCCTTCTCTTCGAAGGTATCGTTGCCGATCAGGTTGATGTGGCGGATGCGCGCGGCCTTGCCCTCGTCGATGGTGATCTTGAGGTCGATGCGGTTGCGGTCCAGGCGCGAGATCGTCGGCGTGATCTCGACGTTGTACTTGCCGCGATTGTTGTAGGCGCGGTTGAGTTCGAGGGTCACGCGGTCGAGGGCGAGGCGGTCGAAGGTTTCGCCTTCGGCGATGCCGATTTCCTTGAGGTTGCGCGTCAGGTCCTCGGTCTTGAGGTCCTTGTTGCCGGTGATCGTCAGGGTGTTGATCGCCGGTCGCTCGGTGACCGTGACCACCAGGATGTCGCCTTCGCGATCGAGGCGGATGTCCTCGAAGAAGCCGGTCTTGTAGAGGGCGCGCATCGCTTCGGCGATGCGGGCGGAGTCGATGCTGTCGCCGCGTTCGATCGGCAGGTACGTGAAGACGGTGCCGGCGCCGATGCGCTGCAGGCCGTCGACGCGGATGTCCGAGACGGTGAACGACATGGGCGACGCCGTGGACGCGGCCTGTGCGAGCGAGGGTGGGGTGTGGAGCGAAACCAGGCTCGTGGCGAGGGCAAGGGCCAGCAGGCGGCGTGTGGGCGTGCGCGTCATCTAGTACGTCCGAAGGAGGGGCGTGGGGCGGGTGGTTCGGATGGAGCGGGTGGAGCTGAACATCGTCGGCGTCGGGCGTCAGTCGCCCTCGCGGGCGGCGGACGGCGGCGGCGCGGCGTCCCCGGGGAGGTCGTCACCGGATGCGTGGCACATCCGGCTCATCCGATCAGCCTCAGGAAGTCGTTGTAGAACGCGAGGCCCATGAGCCCCAGGATCAGGGCGAGCCCCACATACTGCCCGGCGGCCATCGCACGTTCGCTTAACGGACTGCCTTTGACCAACTCGATAAGGTAATACAGGAGCGCGCCCCCGTCCAAGACCGGGATCGGCAGCAGGTTCAGCACGGCCAGGCTCAGGCTCAGCAGGGCGAGCATGCTGATGTACCAGGCCAGGCCCTTGCCGGCGTAGGCATTGGCGGCCTGGGCGATCCCGATGGGACCCGAGACCGTGTCCTGGGCCCGCACGAGTCCGGAGAAGGCGCGCTGGACCATGGCGAAGAGCTGGACCGTCTGGTACTTCGTTTCGCGCAACGCCATCGGCACCGCTTCCAGCGGGCCGTAGCGCAGGACCACGTCCATGGGGGCGTCCGGCGTTTCCGCGCCGCGGATGCCGAGCAGCCAGACGTCCTTCTGCGCCGGGTCGGGCCTGGGCGTCACCTCGACCGCGAGCCGGCGGCCGTCGCGTTCGAGTTCGACTCGCGCCTGGCCCTCGGCACCGGCCTGCTTCACGAGCGCGGCGATGTCGGCCCAGGCGCGGACCGCGGTGCCGTTGATCGAGAGGATGCGGTCGCCGACCCGGATCGCGCCCTGGCTGGCGCCGTCGGCGACGACCTCGCCGACGATGGCCGGCGGATCCTTGAAGTGTCGCGGCCGGATGCCGACTTCCTGGAAGATCCTGCCCAGGTCCGCGCCGAGCGGCAGGCGCGAGAAATCCATGCGCCGGGTGGTCTCGATGCCGTCGGCGCCGCGGATGGTCACCGGGACCTGGCCGCGATCGACCGCTGCGGTCACCAGGGCCATGCTGGCCTCGGTCCAGGTCGGCGTGGCGCGCTCGCCGACGGCGACCAGGGTGTCGCCCGGGCGCAGGCCGGCCTGTGCGGCGGCGGCCTGGGCCTGGCCGACCACCGGCGCGTAGTCGGGGCGGCCGATCACGAACATCGCCCACAACAGGGCGATGCACAGGATGAAGTTCGCGAGCGGGCCGGCGAAGGCGATCAGCATCCGTTGCCCGACGGTCTTGCTGCCATGGGCCTGGCTGCGTTCGGCGTCGCTGACCTCTTCGGCACGATCGGCCAGCTCGTGTTCGCCGAGCATGCGCACATAGCCGCCCAGCGGGATCGGCGCGACCGCCCATTCGGTGCCGTGGCGGTCTGTGCGCATCCAGATCGGCTTGCCGAAGCCGACCGAGAAGCGCAGCACCTTCACCCCGCACCAGCGCGCGGCGAGGTAGTGGCCGAGTTCGTGGAAGGTGACGAGGATGCCCAGGGCGACGATGAGCCACCAGGCGGATGCGAGGAATTCGGTCATGGCGCGGCCTCGCGCGAAATCGCCGCACGCGCGGCGGCGCGCGCGGCTGCGTCCGCGGCAAGCAGGGCATCGAGCGAATCGGCCGCGGCGTGGGGCATGCGTTGCAGGGCGTCTTCGACCAGTGCGGGGATGGACAGGAAAGCGATGCGGCCCTGAAGAAAGGCTGAAACCGCCTCTTCGTTGGCGGCGTTGAGCACCGCGGTGGCACAGCCGCCGGCATCGAGCGCGGCGTAGGCCAGGCGCAGGCAGGGGAAGGCATCGAGGTCCGGCGCCTCGAAATCGAGCCGACCCTGCGCCAGCAGGTCCAGCCCGGCGACGCCGGAGGCGATGCGTTCGGGCCAGGCGAAGCCGACCGCGAGCGCGGTGCGCATGTCGGGCAGGCCGAGCTGCGCCAGCGTCGAACCGTCGACGAATTCCACCAGCGAATGCACCAGGCTCTGCGGATGCACGAGCACGCCGATGCGGTCGCTGGGCAGGTCGAACAGGTGATGCGCCTCGATCACTTCGAGGCCCTTGTTCATCAGCGTGGCCGAGTCGACGGAGATCTTCGGACCCATCGACCACTTCGGGTGCGCCACGGCCTGCGCGGGCGTGACGCTCGCCAGTTCGGCCCGTGAACACCCCCGGAACGGGCCGCCGGACGCGGTGAGCTGGATGCGCTTGAGTCCCGCATGGGCGTGCGCGTCCGGCAGGCACTGGAAGATCGCGTTGTGCTCGCTGTCGATCGGCACGATGTCGGCGCCGCGCTCGCGCACGGTGCGCATGAGCAGGTCGCCGGCGAGCACCAGCGACTCCTTGTTCGCCAGCAGCAGGCGCTTGCCGGCGCGGGCGGCGGCGAGCGTGGACGACAGCCCGGCGGCGCCGACGATCGCGGCGACCACGGTGTCGGTGCCGCCGTCGGCGGCCAGCGCGTCGATCGCGGCCATGCCGGCGTGCGCTTCGGTGTCCAGCCCGGCGACGCGCAGGCCGTCGCGCAGGGCGGCGTAGGCACCGTCGTCGGCGATCGCGGCGTGAGTCGGGCGGTGCGTGCGGCACAGCGCGACCAGGGACTCGACATTCCGGCCGGCGACCAGCACCTCCGCCTTCAGGCGGTCGGGATGGCGCGCGATCACGTCCAGCGCCGAGGTGCCGATCGAGCCGGTCGCGCCGAGCACGGCGACGCGGCGCATCGAGGCGGGACCGCTCATCGCGGCGCTCCACAGGGCAGGCAACGGGAAGGGAGCGTCTTGCGCATGGCAGGCTTCGACCGCATCACGGGCACGGCGTTCAGAAGTCGAACAACAGCTTGCCCAGCGCGAACACCGGCAGCGCGGCGAGCACGCTGTCGACGCGGTCGAGCACGCCGCCATGGCCGGGGATGAGGTTGCTGGAGTCCTTCACGCCGACGTGACGCTTGAGCAGGCTCTCGAACAGGTCACCGATCACCGAGAACAGGATGGTCCACAGCGCGACCACCGCGATCGCCGGCAACTGGCGCGGGCTGGCGCCGGCGAGCGGGGCGGCGGCGACGGCGACGACCATGCCGGCCACGGCGCCGCCGATCAGGCCTTCGACGGTCTTGTTCGGGCTGATGCGCGGGCTGAGCTTGGTCCTGCCGAACCTGCGCCCGGCGAAGTAGGCACCGCTGTCGGCGGCCCAGACGGTCATCAGCGCCACCAGCAGCCAGACGTGACCCTGCGGGACGCTGCCGATCAGGCTCGGTTCCGGGTCGCCGGCGTGGATCAGGGCCAGCGCGCACCAGGCGGGGACGATGCTGAGCGTGGCGGCGGCCAGCTTGAACACGCGGCCGTGGGTCTTGTGGTCGGCGCCGAAGTCGTAGTGGCGCAGCCACAGGCCGGCCAGGCACCACCAGACGACGCCGATCATGGTCATGATCTGGAACAGCACCAGCGACCCGCCGTTCTCCGAGCGCGAGGCCCAGACCAGGGCGACCATCAGCATCAGGTTGACCACCATCAGCACGCCACGGGCGATGGCGTCCTCGATGTCGGTGAGCCTGAGCCACTCCCACAGCGCGATCAGGAAGGCGGCGGCGCTGAGCGCGGCCATCCACGGCGTGGGGAGCAGCAGCACCGCGGCGATCGCCAGCGGGGCCATGACCAGGGCGGCCAGTGTGCGCGTCTTGGTCATGCGTCGGTCCTGTCGGTGGAGGTGGGGGCAGCGGTGCCGGCCTGGGCCGAGCGGATCTGGGCGCCGGTCAGGCCGAAGCGGCGTTCGCGCCCGGCGAAATCGGCGAAGGCCTGTTCGAGCAGGGCGGCGTCGAGGTCCGGCCAGAGGGTGTCGGTGAACCACAGCTCGGTGTAGGCGAGCTGCCAGAGCAGGAAATTGCTGATGCGGTGGTCGCCGCCGGTGCGGATGAACAGGTCGGGCGGCGGCAGGTCGGCCAGCGCCGTGTGGCGCGCGACTGCCGCTTCGTCGATCTGATCCGGGCGCAGCCGGCCTTCGGCGACCTCGGCCGCGAGCGCGCGCGCGGCGGCGGCGATGTCCTGGCGGCCGCCGTAGCTGGCGGCGATGGTGAGGTGCAGCTTGCCGTTGCCGGCGGTGCGGATCTCCGCGTCGAGCATGCGCGCGAGGATGTCGGCCTGGAAGCGGTCGCGGTCGCCGATGAAGCGCAGGCGCACGCCCCGGCGGTGCAGTTCGTCGACTTCGCGCTCCAGCGCGGCGAGGAACAGCTTCATCAGCCCGCCGACTTCCTCTTCCGGCCGTGCCCAGTTCTCGCTGGAGAACGCGAACAGGGTCAGCGCTTCGATGCCGCGATCGAGGCAGACGTCGATGCAGAGATTGACCGCGCGCGCGCCGGCGCGATGGCCGATCAGCCGCGGGCGGCGGCGGCGCTCGGCCCAGCGGCCGTTGCCGTCCATGATGACGGCCAGGTGGCGCGGGACACCTGGCTGTGGCGCGGCTGGCTGTGGCTCGGCCGGTCGTGACGCTGGGGATTGCGGGGCGGACATGCCGGAACGGGCCTCAGACGGCCATCAGTTCCTGTTCCTTGGCCTTGACAATCTCGTCGACGTCCTTGATCGCCTTGTCCGTCAGCTTCTGGATCTCGTCCTCGCTGCGGCGCTCCTCGTCCTCGGTGATCTTCTTTTCCTTCAGCAGTTCCTTGATCTGCTGGTTGGCATCGCGGCGGATGTTGCGGATCGCGACCTTGGCGTCCTCGCCTTCGGCGTGCACGTGCTTGGACAGTTCCTTGCGGCGCTCTTCGGTGAGCGGCGGCAGGTTGATGCGGATGACGGTGCCGGCGGTGTTCGGGGTCAGGCCCAGGTCGGAGGCGTAGATGGCCTTCTCGACTGCAGCGACCATCTGCTTCTCCCACGGGGTGATCGTCAGCGAGCGGGCGTCGGCGACCGCGACGCTGGCCACCTGCGACAGCGGCATGTCCGAGCCGTAGTAGTTGACCTTCAGGTGCTCGACCAGCGAGGGCGAGGCGCGGCCGGTGCGGACCTTGGTGAGCGTGTGGCGCAGCGCGTCGATGCTTTTGGCCATGCGCGCCTGCGTGTCTTTCTTGATGTCGTTGAGCATGCGGTCGGGTCCTGTCTCGTATGGGGCGGGCCGGCGTCGGGCGCTCGTGGCGCACGGACGGCCGGAGGCCAAGGCCGCCGATTATATGCGAAGCGACGCGTCAGGCCGCCGGGCCCGGTTTCGGGGGGCGTTGTCGCGGCGGTCGCTCAACCCCGCGGTGCGGCGCCATGCGGCGCGCGGTCGTGTCGGTCGTGTTCGCAGGCCCGGCCATGCTCGATCTGCAGGGTCGGGTGGTTGATGCCGAACTGCGCGTCGAGTCCGTGGACCACGGCATCGAGGAAGGCATCGTGGTCGTCGGTCGCCGGCCGGACGAGGTGCGCGGTCAGCGCGATCTCGCCGGCGCCCAGCGACCAGACGTGCAGGTGGTGCACCGCCTCGACGCCAGGTTGTTCGGCCAGCCAGGCGAGGACCCGGGCCTGGTCGAGGTTGCGCGGCACCGCGTCCATCGCGGCCTCGAAGGCGTCGCGCAGCAGGCCGAAGGCGCTGACCGCCACCACCACCGCGACCAGCAGGGCGGTGGCCGGGTCCAGCCAGCGCCAGTCGAACCAGAGCATGCCGAAGCCGGCCAGCACCGCCGCCAGCGAGACCGCGGCATCGGCGATCAGGTGCAGGAAGGCGCCGCGCCGGTTGAGGTCGTGGCCGTGCCCGTGGCTGCCGTGGCCGTCGCGCATCAGCCAGGCCGCGCCGAGGTTGACCGCGATGCCGATCGTGGCGACCACGATCACCGGCATCGCCGGGATCTCCGGCGGCGACGAGAACCGGCGCACGGCCTCCCAGCCCAGCGCGCCGCTGAAGCCGACCAGCAGCAGCGCGTTGCCCAGCGGCGAGAGCAGGGTGGCGCGGCGCCAGCCGTAGGTATGGCGTTCGGTCGGCGCGCGCCGGGCCATCGATGCCGCGCCCCAGGCCAGGGCCAGGCCCAGCACGTCGCCGAAATTGTGCAGGGCATCGGACAACAGGGCCAGCGAATCGGTCCAGAAGCCGTAGCCGGCTTCCAGCAGCGTGTAGGCGAGGTTGACCAGGGTCGCGATCGCGAACGCCCGGGTCGTGTTCGGCATCGCATGCGCATGCCCGTGCGCGTCGTGGTGATCGTGCCGGGCGTGGTCGTGCGCGTGCGCGTGCGCGTCGTGGTGATCGTGCGGAGCCATGGCGAAATTGTGCGTCCTCGACGCGGTGGAACACTATCCGCCGGACGGGGCGCGGCGGGCGTGGACGAACAGCGCGATCGCCAGCAGCCCGAACAGCGCCGCCAGCGCCAGCAGCGTCCAGCCGCCGCCGACCGCGAGGCGGTCGGTCAGCCAGCCGTAGGCTCGATCCCGCTGCGGCAGGTCGTACAGCCCGGGCAGTCGCAGCAGGCCGATGCCGACCAGGGCGAAGCACAGCGACGGCGCCACGCCGAACCACCACGCGGCGTGGCGCAGGCCTGCGTGGCGGTCGTCGCGGGGCCTCATTCGCGGGTCAGGCGCTTCAGCAGCGGCGTGGCGATGAACAGCAGGGCGCCGGCAGCCAATCCAATCCACATCATGCTGGTGAAGACGTCGGCGTACAGCGCGAGTGCCGCAGGCACGTCGTACTTGCCGGCGGCATCCGGCTCGATCGCGGCCCAGGTGCCGAGCCGGCCGGCGATGATCTCGCCGAAGGCCGAGAACAGGAACCAGGCGCCCATCATCAGGCCCACCGCGCGCGGGATCGACAGTCGCGTCACTGCCGACAGGCCCACCGGCGACAGCACCATTTCGCCCATCACCAGCACGGCATAGGCGAGGATCATCCACCACAGGCTGGTCTTGCCGGATTCGCCCGGGTTCGCGGCGGCATAGGCCAGCACCGCGAACGACAGCCCGCAGAACACCAGGCCCCAGGCGAACTTGGCCGGATAGCTGGGGTTGAGGCCGGCCTTGTCGAGCTTCGGCCACAGCCAGGCGAAGGGGAAGCTGAAGAGCATCACGAACAAGGCGCCGATCGCGGTGGTCTGGCCGGCGGTCCATTCACGGCCCAGAATGTTGCGGTCCATGCCGATGTCGGCCATCAGCACCCAGGGGCCGTAGGTCTGTTCGTACAGGCCCCAGAACAGGGCGCTGACCGTGATCAGCACCATCAGCATGACCATGCTGCCCTTTTCCTTGCGCGACAGACCGGAGAACAGCAGCTTCACGAACCACAGGTAGAGCGCGGCGCCCATGACCACGGCGACCACCTCGGTCAAGGTGACCTGGTGGCCGCCCAGCAGCGCTGTGAGTGGGCCGAAATCGATCCGGGTCTGCAGGACCTGCCAGACCACCACGGTCAATCCCAGTCCACCGAGGTAGATCAGCCATTCGCGCGACAGCCCTGCGAACGCGGGTGCTTTCAGCAGCACAGGATCGGCTGGTTCTGCATGGCCGCGCAGGTGCTTTTGACCGATGATGAACTGGACGAGGCCCAGCGCCATCATCACGCCGGCAAGGGCGAAGCCGTAGCCCCAGCCGATCTTCTCGCCGATCTCCGCCACGATGAGCGATGCCAGGAATGCGCCGACGTTTATGCCCAGGTAGAAGATCGTGAAGCCCGAATCGCGACGCGGATCGTCTGCCGAATAGAGGCGACCCACGATGGTGGAGATGTTCGGCTTGAGGAAGCCCACGCCGACGCCGATCAGTGCCAGCGAGAAGTACAGCGTCTGGATGGCGAATCCATCCCGCACAGCGTTGTCGGGCGTGGTGCCGGTGGCCGCGCTGCCGGTGTACGCCATGCCGAGCTGGCCGAGCACCAGCAGAATGCCGCCGAAGAGCACGGCCTTGCGCATGCCGAGATAACGGTCGGCGAGCAGGCCGCCGAGCAGGGGCAGGGCGTAGGCCAGGCCGGCGTAGGTGCCGAGCAGCAGGGTGCCGTCGGCCTGCGCGAACAAGTGATGCTTGACGACGTACAGCAACAGGATCGCCTTCATGCCGTAGAAGGCGAAGCGCTCCCACATCTCGGTCATGAAGCAGACGTAGAGGCCCTTGGGATGGCCGAAGAGTTCGTCCTGTGCGGACGCGGCGGGAGCGGTGTTGGACACGGCGGATTCCGGGTGATGGGACCGGCGGAGTATGCCAGCCCGGCGCCCTCGGACGACAAGGCGTGCAGGCCCGCCGGGCTATCCCCCGGCAGGCCGGACGGCCTAACATCGCGCTTTTCCCACGCTGCCCGACCGGAAAGCCCATGTCCCCGATCCGTTCCCCGCTGTGCTTGGCCCTGGCCGCCTGCCTCTTCTTCCCCGTCGCCGCCGACGCCGCCCGTGGCCTCGAGGGCCGCGACCTGGCCGGCATGGACCGCTATTCGTCGCCGACGCTCTCGCCCGACGGTCGCGTGCTGGTCTTCGCCAAGCGCACGGTCGACCTCGACGCCAACAAGAGCAGCACCGGCCTGTGGGTCCGCAACCTGGTGACCCGCGACATGGCGCCGCCCAAGCGCCTCACGCCGGATGGCTGGAACGTCAATTCGCCGGCCTTCTCGCCGGACGGCAAGTCGGTGTATTTCCTCAGCGCGAAGTCGGGCAGCCAGCAGCTGTACGCGATGCCCGCCGGTGGCGGCGAACCGAGGCAGGTGACCGACCTGCCGACCGACGTCGGCGGCTTCCTGCTCTCGCCGGACGGCAAGCGCGTGGCGCTGGCGGTGGAGCTGTTCGCCGACTGCAAGGGCGACCTCGACTGCTCGAAGCAGCGCGTCGACGCGCAGGGCGCGCGCAAGAGCACCGGTGTGCTGTACGACAGCCTGTTCGTGCGCCACTGGGACACCTGGGCCGACGGCCGCCTCAACCGCATCGTCGTCGCCGCGCTGCCGGCCGAGGGCATGGCGAAGACCGGCACCCTGGTCGGCGCCGACGTGGTCGGCAACGTGCCGTCGAGGCCCTTCGGCGACATGAGCGAAGTCGCCTGGTCTCCGGATGGCAAGCAGCTCGTGCTCTCGGCGCGCAAGTCCGGCCGCATGGAGCCGACCAGCACCAATTTCGACCTCTACCTCGTCGCCGCCGACGGCAGCGGCACGGCGAAGAACCTCACCGCCGCCAACCCGGCCTGGGATACCGGCCCGGTGTTCGCGAAGGACGGCAAGACCCTCTACTACCGCGCGATGAAGCGCCCGGGCTTCGAGGCCGACCGCTTCGCGCTGATGGCGATGGACCTGGCCAGCGGCAAGACCCGCGAGATCGCGTCGAAGTGGGATGCGTCCGCCGATGGCATCACGCTGTCGGCCGACGGCAAGTCGATCTACACCACCGCGCAGGAGCTCGGCCGCCACCCGCTGTTCTCGGTGTCGATCGCCAACGGCGAAGTGACCTCGATCCACAAGGACGGCTCGGTGTCGGCGTTCCAGCTGGCCGGCAACACGCTGGCGCTGTCGGTCAATTCGATGAAGACCGGCGACGTGATCCACACCACCAGCGCCGACGGCAAGGCGCCGCTGCGCAAGATCACGCCGACGGCGGGCGAACTGCTCGGCGACGTGCGCTTCGGCGACTACGAGCAGTTCTCCTTCCCGGGCTGGAACGGCGAAACCGTGTACGGCTATGTCGTCAAGCCCTGGAACTACGAGGAAGGCAAGACCTACCCGGTCGCGTTCCTGATCCACGGCGGCCCGCAGGGCAGCTTCGGCGACGGCTGGAGCTACCGCTGGAACCCGCAGACCTACGCCGGCGCGGGCTATGCCTCGGTGATGATCGATTTCCACGGATCCACCGGCTACGGCCAGAAGTTCACCGATTCGATCAGCGGCCACTGGGGCGACCGTCCGCTGGAAGACCTGCAGAAGGGCTGGGCAGCGGCGCTGAAGAAGTATCCCTTCCTCGATGGCGACCGCACCTGCGCGCTGGGCGCCAGCTACGGCGGCTACATGGTCAACTGGATCGCCGGCAACTGGTTCGACGCGAAGGGCAATTCGCCGTTCAAGTGCCTGGTGAACCACAACGGCGTGTTCGACACCCGTTCGATGGGCCTGGTCACCGAGGAACTGTGGTTCACCGAATGGGAATTCGGCGGCACGGTCCACGACAAGCCGGAGAGCTACGAGCGCTTCAACCCGGCGCGCCACATCCACAAGTGGAAGGTGCCGATGCTGGTGGTCGCCGGCCAGAACGACTTCCGCGTGCCGATCGACCAGAGCCTGTCGACGTTCACCGCGCTGCAGCGCAAGGGCATCGACTCGCAGCTGCTGTATTTCCCGAACGAGAACCACTGGGTGCTCAAGCCGCAGAACAGCATCCACTGGCACGAGACCGTGAAGGCCTGGCTGGACAAGCACACCGGCAAGTGATCGACGAGGTGATCGGCGCCGCGGCTGCGTTCGCGGCCGCTGCAATGCGAAAAGCCCCGGGCATGCCCGGGGCTTTTCGTTTGCCGCGCGGGGGAGGTGCGCGTCAGTTCAACGGGCACCCCTGGTTGTTGTAGGCGTCCAGGGTCGCGGCCAGGCCGAGCATCACGTCGCGGTCGTTGCTGTCGAGCGCGAAGCTCACGAACTGCTGCACTTCGCTGCGGCTCAGGCGGTAGTCGACCTGCGACGAGCCGGCGTTGAGCAGCGCGGCCACGGCCTGCTTCTGCAGCAGGCGCTTCGCGCCATCGATGCCGGCGCCGCCCTTGAAATTCAGTGCATTGAGCAGGGTGTCGGCATGCGCGTTCGGGCCGAAATGGTTGCGCAGGCTGTGGCTGGGCGCGATGTCGGCCGGCCACGCGTCGAAGTGATGGCTCTGCTTCCAGTAGCCCAGCGTGCAGCCGTTGAAGTTCCGCTGCGGCAGCGAATAGCAGAACGTGGCGCTGCGCAGGGGCTCGTACGCCGGCTTCACCAGCGGATCGGGCTGGACGACATTGCCGTGCAGGTTGCGGTCGGTGTCGACGATCGGGTCGTAGCTGTAGGCGAAGCCGCCGTCCTGGCCCTGGATGATCACGTGGTGGATCGACTGGCCGGTGCTGTACTGGTACCAGTCGAGGATCGGGCCGTTGGTGGTGGTGTAGTAGATCGTGGCGAGCTGCAGCGTGCCGTCGCCGTGCATCGCCGGGCCATCGGGCAGCGGCGAGACGGTCAGTTCGCGCAGGATGTGCGCGGTGTCGAAATCGCGGCAGCTGAAGCCCGCCGGGACCGGCGTGGGCGTGCCGACGGGATAGCCGCTGGCGGTGGCCTGGCCGGTGGTCAGCGCCAGCGCCAGCGTGGTCACGGCGGCCATGGCATGGGTGCGCAGGCGCGCGGACGGCGAAAGCTTCATGGTGATCCCCTGTGTATTCGAATGCGCCCTCCTGGCGGACGGGTGCGTCCCGGCGAGGGTTGAAACGTGATCGAGTCGACAAAGCGGACGTGATCCACTGCATGAAATTTCGGCATGCGCCATCGCACATGGATTTGTCCGGTATCCAGCATCAATCGCGGTTCGACAGGCCGGCTCGTCCCGCGAATGGTGCCTCTCACCTGTGTGGGTCCTTGGCCGCACGCGCCGCCGGTGTGCACCCTGGCGCGGCCTCGGGCATGATCCGGGGCCGTTCCGCATCCGAGTCCCACCTGCCATGGCCGCACCCGCCACCGCCGCACCCCCTCCGATGATCGCCAACGACGCCGTGGTGCTCGGCATCCTCGCCGTCATCCTCGGCTTCGTCTTCTGGAGTTCCTCGCGGACGGACGGCTTCTGGAAGAAGTTCTACGGGATCGTGCCGGCGCTGCTGCTGGTGTACTTCCTGCCCTCGCTGCTCAATTCGACCGGCGTCGTCAGCGGCGACGCCTCAGGGCTGTACCCGATGGCGCGCGACTACCTGCTGCCCAGTGCGCTGGTGCTGCTGTGCGTGGCCATCGATTTCCAGGCGATCCTGCGCCTCGGGCCGAAGGCGATCATCATGTTCGTCATCGGCACGGTCGGCGTCATGCTCGGTGGCGTGGTCGCGCTGCTGGCGTTGCAGGTCATCCATCCCGACACCGTGGCCGGCGATACCTGGCGCGGCATGACCACGCTGGCCGGCTCTTGGATCGGCGGTGGCGCCAACCAGGCGGCGATGCAGGCCACCTATGCCGTGGACGAGACCCTGTTCGGCCAGTTCGTCGCGGTGGACGTGCTGGTCGGCAGCCTGTGGATGGCCGCGCTGCTGCTCCTCGCCGGGCGCGCCGAGCGCTTCGACCGCTGGACTGGCGCCGATACCTCCGCCATCGAGGTGCTCAAGCAGCGCATCGAGACCTACCAGTCGGCGCATGCGCGCAATCCCTCGCTGGCCGACCTGATGGTGATCCTGGCGGTCGGCCTCGGCGCCACGGGCCTTGCGCACGCCATTGCCGACATCGCGGTCGACTGGGTCAAGAGCCTGCCGCCGGAATGGAAGCTCAAGGATTACAGCCTGGACACGAAGTTCTTCTGGATCACCGTGCTCGCCACCACCTTCGGCCTGATCCTCAGCTTCACCCGTGCGCGCAAGCTCGAAGGCGCGGGCGCCTCGAAGATCGGTTCGGTGATGCTGTACGTGCTGGTCGCGACGATCGGCATGAAGATGAACCTGTCGGCCCTGATCGACAAACCGTGGTTCTTCGCCCTCGGCGCGATCTGGATCGCCGTGCACGCCCTGCTGATGCTGGCCGTCGCCAAGCTGATCCGCGCGCCGTTGTTCTTCATGGCCGTCGGCTCGCAGGCCAACATCGGTGCGGCCGCCTCGGCACCGGTGGTCGCCAGCGCGTTCCATCCCTCGCTCGCGCCGGTCGGCGTGCTGCTGGCCGTGCTGGGCTACGCCATGGGTACCTATGCGGCGTACGCGCTCGGGCAGATCCTGATGCGCATGGCCTGATCGCCATCGCAGCGCAGGTCGCACTGCGCGAACGAAAACGGGCCGCATCATGCGGCCCGTTTTCGTTTGTCCCGGAGAAGAACCTTACTTCGAAGCCGTCGCCGCCGGCGCCGTCCCGGCCGGGCGGCCGTGGATGTGGCGGGCGAAGAAGTTCAGCATCTCGGTGTACAGCTTCAGGTTGTTCTCTTCCTTGTAGAAGCCGTGCATTTCGCCGCTCTGGATGATCATGCCTTCCGGCGGGTTGCCGGCGTTGACGAGGGCCTTTTTCATCGCCTCGGTGTTCTCGGGCGGGCAGCGCGCATCGCGGGCACCGGCAGCGAGGTAGACCGGGATCCTGATCTTGTCGGCGTGGTTCACCGGCGACATCGCGGCGCGTTCTTCCTTGGTCCTGCCCAGTGCGCGCAGCATGTAGCGGCGGCCGCTTTCCGATTGGCTGGTGTCGCTCATCGTCATCTGGATCTCGGCGTCGTAGGCACCTACGTAGCCGAACGCGCACTTGAACAGGCCCGGCTCGCGCGCCGGCGCCATCATCGAGGCATAGCCGCCGAAGCTGCCGCCGTAGATGCAGATGCGGTCCTTGTCGGCGTAGCCCTGCGCGATGGTCCACTTCGTCGCATCGACGATGTCGTTCATGATGTCGGTGGCCCAGGTGCCGAAGCCCTTGTCCGAGAACGCCTTGCCGAAACCGCCGGAGCCGCGATAGTTCACCTGCAGCACCGCGTAGCCGCGGCTGGCGAAGAGCTGGGTTTCCCAGTTGAAGCCCCAATCGTCGCGCGGGCCGATCGGGCCGCCGTGCACGTTGACGATCATCGGCAGGTTCTTGCCGTCGCTGCCCTGCGGGATCGTCAGGTAGCCATGGATCTTCAGGCCGTCGCGGGTGGTGAGCGAGATCGGCTTGACCGTGCCCATGCGCTTGCTGTCGATCCACTGGCGGTTGCGCATCAGGAAACGCGCCTTGCCGCTGGCGCGGTCGTACAGGTAGAGCTCGCCCGGGTTGCGATCGCTGCTCACCGACACCACGATCTGCTTGCCGTCGCGGGTGGCGCTGCTGAAGTCCACGAAGCTGTCCGGGAACGCCTCGGCCAGCGAAGCGTAGACGGCCGTGTCCGGATGCTCGTCCTCGATGATGGTGATCCTGGGCTTGCCTGCCTCGGTCACCACGGCCAGCACGGTGTCGCCGTCGGCCGACAGGATGTAGTTGGCCGGCTCGGACACCGGATCCTGGAACAGCGACCTGAACTCGCCGGTCGCCGAATCGATCACGCCGAAGGCTTCCGGCGCCTTGCCGTCGCTCTGCGTCGCGTAGATGCGGCCGTCGGTCGAGGTACCCATCACCGACAGCATCCTGCCCGACGACTTGGAACTGTTGATCAGGGTCCACTTGCCATCGTCGCCGCGACGATGCAGCTCGTTGTGCTCGTCGAAGTTGCCGGCGTCGTCCTTGCTGTCGTAGCAGATGGCGTAACGGACCGCCTTGTCCTTGTCGAGCGCGATGCCGCAGTTCTCACGCGGCGCGCGGCCGATGCTGGTCCAGCGGCCGCTGGTGGTGTCGACCTGGACGACTTCGGTGTTCACGCCTTCCGACGAGCGCGGATAGCGCATCGTCATCAGCACCTTGCCGTCTTCGTTCTGCGGGTTGTCGAGCAGGCTGAAGCGCGCCTGCGTCGGCGTCGCATCGCGCTTGGCGAAGTTCAGCACGCGCGGCATGCTGCCGTCGGCGTTCACGCTGTACCACTCGCCGGTGCCGAAAGGCTGCGCGTAGCGGCCGAACTTCTTGATCGAACTGAACATCAGTCGGGTCGGGCTGACCCACTGGAACTGGCTCACGCTCTTGTTATCGGGCAGGGTGTTGACCTTGACGATCTTCAGGTCGTCCGTGCGCATCACCACCAGCACGTCCTGGCCCTCGCGGTCCACGGTCATGGCCAGATACTCGCCGTTGGGTGAGATCTGCACATCGCTGTAGGTGGGATGGCGCACGAAGTCCTGCACCGGAATGTCGGCGGGCTCGGCGGCGGGAGCGATCTGCGAAGCGCCGGCAAGGGCCAGCGCAAGAAGGGTTCGAAGCATGTGGTTCCCCGGGTAATGCACGTCATGAATCAGGTCTGGATCCCCAGGGCGCGTGCTGATGCGCGCCCTGGCTGACCCTCGATCCTAGTGCATTTCGCCGAACGCCGACCGTGCCGGACGTCCCGGCGGGCGTGCCGGGCGCCGTCACGCGGCGGCGCCGAGGGGGCTCAGCGCCCGGCTTCGAGGGTGTCGCGGACGTAGCGGTCCAGCAGACGCACGCCGAAGGCCGAGGCGCCGGTGGGCATGGTCGGCAGGGCGCCATCGTCGCGCCAGGCCATCGAGGCGATGTCCAGGTGCGCCCAGGCCACGCCCGGCTGCACCCACGCACCGATGAAATGCGCGCCCACGCCGGCACCGGCGCGGCTGCCGCCGCCGTTGCGCAGGTCGGCGATCGGCGACTCCAGGTCCTTGGCGTAGCTCGGGTGCAGAGGCAGGCGCCACAACTCCTCGCCGGAGGTACGGCCGGCGGCGAGCAGGGCATCGGCGAGGGCGTCGTCGCGGCTGAACAGCCCCGCGTATTCGTCGCCCAGCGCGGTCGAGACCGAGCCGGTCAGCGTGGCCACGTCGATCAGCACGCGCGGCTTGTCGCGGGTCTGCACGAACCACATCGCATCGACCAGCACCATGCGGCCCTCGGCGTCGGTGCTCATGATTTCGTAGGTCTTGCCGCTCATGGTGCGGATCACGTCGCCCGGTCGCGCGGCGGTGCCCGACGGCATGTTCTCGGCCAGCGCCGCCACCGCGATCGCGTTGACCTTCGCGCGGCGCTTCGCCAGGCCCAGCACGGTGCCGGTGACCGTGGCCGCGCCGGTCATGTCGTACTTCATGCGCCACATGTTCTCGCCGGGCTTGATCGAGATGCCGCCGCTGTCGAAGGTGATGCCCTTGCCGACGAAAGCCACCGGCGCCTCGCCGGCCGCGCCGCCGCGATAGCGGACCACCAGCAGCCGCGGCGGCCGGGCGCTGCCCTGGCCCACGGCCAGCAGCGACTGCATCTTCAGGCGCTCCATCGCCGGCACGTCCAGCACCTCGATCTCCACGCCCGGCACGCCCGCGAACGCGGCGCGCGTGCGCTCGACGAAGCTTTCCGGGTAGATCACGTTCGCCGGCTCGGTCACCAGGTCGCGGGCGAAGCGCACGCTGTCGGCCACCGGGCGCCATTCGCGCGCCCATGCCGAGCGCGCGGCCTCCGGGTCGCTGACGCGCAGCACCAGCGCGCCCTGTCCGGCACGGTCCGCATCGGCCTGTGCGGTCTTGTAGGTGTCGAAGCGGTATTCGCCCAGCGCCGCGCCGAAGGCTAGGTGCGCGCCGCCGGTCGCCATGCCGGCCTCCGGCCACAGCAGCTCCATGCGCGGTGCCTTGCTCGACGCACCGGCCTTGCCGGCGAGGGCACCGATGTCTTCGAGCAGGCGCGGGGTGATCGCTTCGTCGCCGCGCCCGATCACCGTCACCTGGCTGTACGGGCCGATGCCATGCAGGGTCAGCGTGGTCCCGTGCCTGCCCTTGAACGCTGCCGAGGCCACGGCCCGGGCCAGGGCGCCGCCGCTGGCGCTGTCCAGGTCGAGGAACGCACGGTCCTGCGCGCCGCCCTGGCGCATCGTGAGCATCACCGCGCCATCGGCCGGCACCGCATAGACCGCGAAGTCGGGCGTGCGCTGGGCCAGCGCGGCCGGCGGCAGCCAGGCCAGGGCCAGTGCGAAGAGGAGGCTGGGCACACGTGCGTTGCGGTCGGTCATCGATCGGAGCTTGCGCATCTCGGGGTCTCGTGCAGGGGCGATGGTGGGTGCAGCGGCGAGGCCGGCTGCGCGAAGGTCGATCGGCCACGCTAGCCGCAGTCGCAAGGAGGCTACCCTGCCGATGGTCATGCTTGCGTCGGCAGGAATGGAAGCCGCCAAGGTCCGTGCAGCGGCGCGCTCAACAGCAGCGCGAGGCCCCGCGCCCGTAGCGTGCCTGCATGCGGTCGGCGAAGAAGGCCTCGCGGTCCAGCGGCTCGCGGTCGGGGTGGACCCGGCGCATGTGCGCCAGATACACGTCGTAATCCGGCACGCCCACGATCAGGCGGCCGGTCTGGGCCAGGAAGCGCCAGAGCGCGCGCAGGCGCTCAGCGAACGGCGTCGAACGCGACATATTCGTTCTCCAGCGCGGTCGGTGCCTGCGCACGGTGCGCGGCCAGCATCGCGCGGATCGCGAACAGCACCATCAGCACCACCACGCCCATGAACAGCACGCACAGCGCCGCATCGAGCTGGTTGTTGAAGACGATGCGCTCCATGTCCTGCAGCGACTTCGCCGGCGCCAGCACTTCGCCGCGCGCCAGCGCATCGCCGAACTTGCCCGCGTTCGACAGGAAGCCGATCTTCGGGTCGGGATGGAACAGCTTCTGCCAGCCGGCGGTCATCGTGCACACCAGCAGCCACAGCGTGGGCAGGGCCGGGATCCACAGGTAGCGCGTGCGCTTCATCTTCACCATCGCCACGCACACGAAGATCAGCGCCATGCTCGCCAGCATCTGGTTGGCGATGCCGAACAGCGGCCACAGCGTGTTGATGCCGCCCAGCGGATCGACCACGCCCTGGTAGAGGAACCAGCCCCAGCCGGCGACCGCCAACCCGGTGCAGACGATGTTCGCGGTCCAGCTTTCGGTGCGGCGGAAGGGTGCGTACACCGTGCCGATCACTTCCTGGATCATGAAGCGCGCCACGCGCGTGCCGGCGTCCAGCGTGGTCAGGATGAACAGCGCTTCGAACAGGATGGCGTAGTGGTACCAGAACGCCATCATTCCCTGGCCGCCGACCATGCCGTGCAGGATCTGCGCCATGCCCACCGCCAGCGTCGGCGCGCCGCCGGTGCGCGACAGCACCGTCGATTCGCCGATGTCCACCGCCGTCGCGCTCAGCATTTCCGGCGTGATCACGAAGCCCCAGCTGGAGATGGTCTGCGCCGCCGATTCCACGGTCGTGCCGATCACCGCAGGCGGCGAGTTCAGCGCGAAATACAGGCCCGGGTCGAGCACGCAGGCCGCGATCAATGCCATCACCGCGACGAAGGCCTCCATCAGCATGCCGCCGTAGCCGATCATCCGCGCGTCGCGCTCGTTGTCGAGCATCTTCGGCGTGGTGCCGCTGCTGATCAGCGCATGGAAGCCGGACACCGCACCGCAGGCGATCGTGATGAACAGGAACGGGAACAGCGAGCCGGAAAACACCGGCCCCGTGCCGTCGACGAACTTGGTCAGCGCCGGCATCTTCAGCTCCGGCATCGCCACGCCGATGGCGATGGCCAGCAGCACCACCGTGCCGATCTTCAGGAACGTGCTCAGGTAGTCGCGCGGCGCCAGCAGCAGCCACACCGGCAACACCGCCGCCACGAAGCCGTAGGCGATCAGCATCCACGCCAGCGCCTTGCCGTCGAAGGTGAACGCCGGGCCCCAGGTCGGCGAATTCGCCACCGACTCGCCCAGCCAGATCGATGCGAGCAGCAGGACCAGGCCAAGGATCGACACCTCCATGATCCGCCCCGGGCGGATCCAGCGCAGGTACACGCCCATCAGCAGCGCGATCGGGATGGTCATCGCCACCGTGAACGTGCCCCAGGGGCTCACCGCCAGCGCTTTCACCACCACCAGGCCCAGCACCGCCAGCAGGATCACCATGATCGCGAGGATGCCGATCATCGCCACGCTGCCCGCCGCGTTGCCCATCTCGCTGCGGATCATGTCGCCCAGCGATCGGCCATCGCGGCGCACCGACAGGAACAGCACCATGAAATCCTGCACCGCACCGGCCAGCAGCACGCCGAACAGGATCCACAGCATCCCCGGCAGGTAGCCCATCTGCGCCGCCAGCACCGGCCCGATCAGCGGCCCCGCGCCCGCGATCGCCGCGAAGTGGTGCCCGTACAGCACGCGCTTGTCGGTCGGCACGTAGTCCAGGCCATCGTTGCGCCGCCACGCCGGCGTCGCCCGCGTCGGGTCCAGGCCCAGCGCCTTCTCCGCGATGTATTTCGCATAGAACCGGTAGCCGATGGCGAAGATCGACACCGCCGCCGCCACCACCCAGAACGCGCTGATGGTCTCCCCGCGCGACAGCGCCACGGTGCCCAGACAGAACGCCGCGAACAGCGACAACAGCGCCCACCCCGCGTACTTCGCCACAGCCATGCCCCACTCCCAGGTCAGCCGGCCCTCCCGGCCGAAGGCGGAAGGGTGGCGTGGATGGGCGGGCGGGTCAATCGAGCCCAGACCCCAGCTTTTGTAGGAGGGCCTTCAGGCCCGAGTTCTTGATCCTGCCCCGGACGCCAGCAGGGCCACGCGTTATCCGAACAGCCCGCAAGTCCGCCCAAACCTCAGGGCATCGCATCCGCGGGAAACTGAGAGGCATCGAATGAAGCCAGCGAGACCTCGCCGATCTCCTCCGCACTCAGCGTGCGTTCCGTGCCTTTTCCACCTTCGCCGCGGTCGAAGCTGTGATGCGTCACGCCGGTCAGCCGCCACGCATCTCTCCCGGGCGCGGGCGTGAACTGGAACTCGCTCGACCACAACTCGCGGGATCCGCCTTCGAAGCGCAGCGTGAGTACGCCCGGCTCGATGCGGATGTCCTGCAGCGGGTCGCCGATCATGCCGCCGCAGCGACGGCAGCTGATCGCGCGCGGGCTCTCGATCGCTCGTTGCAGGCGGCCGTCCGCGTCGCGACGCAACAGCAGCAGCGTGCGCGGCTGGCGGGCCGCGTCGCCCTCACCGCCGTCCAGCACGATCACCGCGTCCTGGTCGCCATCCCCATCGATGTCCCCGTGTGCCGTCAGGCCCGGGCTTGTGCCGGGTGACAGGAATGCCGACAGCTCGGCGTCCGGTGCAGGGGGATGCGACCGTCCGGGCGGAGACGTGCAGGCAGACAGCAGCGCCAGCCCGAGAGGCGCCCAGAGACCGAGTGAGTGCGGGGCTGACTGCATGACCATCCTGTCCTTGGCCCTCACGGGCGAACCGGCCCAGTGTAGGCAATCACCCCGCCGGCAACACCTGTCAGATCAACCACATAGGGTGCGCTCCAGCGCACCGAACGACCGAGCCACGAGTCCTCCGCCGCGCCCCAGCTTTGTAGGAGGGCCTTCAGGCCCGAGCTCTTCCTCAAACCCCACCGTTGCCCCTCGGAGCGCCACCCGTGCCCCTCCAAAGGCCACGCATGCCCCTCCGACAGGCACCGTTGCCCCTCGAACGGGCATCGATGCCGCTTTTTTCGCCACGCGTGCGCCCCTCAATGCGCAACGTCGGCCCTTCGACCGTCATACGTGCCCCTTCGAGGGCCGGCGATGGCGCTTTTCTGGCCATCGCTGCCCCTCCGACAGGCAACATCGGCCCTCCGAGGGGTAACGCTGCCCCTCAAACCGCCATCGATGCCGCTTCTTTCGCCACGCATGGCCCTCGCACCGCCACGCACGCCCCTCAAACGCCCGGCGATGGCGGCCGAAGCGCCATCGCCGGGCGGGCAGGGCGCCGGTCCCCGGCCGGTCAGCCCGCCGGTTCGATCACCAGCCGCCCCGCATCCACGCGCACGCGGACGCGCTGGCCGATGTCGAACCCCGCCTGCTGCAGCCACCGGCCGCTCAGGCGCAGCACCGGCGACCACCGCGTGCCCGTGCGGAACCCGTCGCGACGCAGGTCGCGCGCGGTGCCGTACAGGGTGGCGTGGCGTTGCGGATGGGCCTCGTCGGTCGAGGCATCGGAAGCAGGGCAGGCGGCCGGCGCAGCCGCCACGGGAAGCGACGGCGCAGCGCGCCGACGGGTGGTCTTGGGCATGTGAGTTGTCCTAGCGAGAAGTGTTCGAATGAGCCCTCCTGTTCAAGGGAGGGCGGCCGGGTGCTTGAACACGGTGCTAGGCCCGCCCGCAGGTTTCCCCGTGAGGGTCTTGTATCGCTGCGGACACCCGGCCATAGGTGAAGCTTGCCCGCCGCATGCACGCATGCGGAAACGATGGGCGCAAAAAAACCGCCTGCCTGTCGGGTGCGGTATTCCGCCTAGCTAATGAAGGTGTGTTCAGCACCTGCCGCGACTGTAGGGCAGGGGGCGCAGGGGGTCAATCCGCCGACATCACGCATAGGGTGCGCCCCGGCGCACCGAATGACCGTGCGCGGGGTCCAGTCGACGGTAGCCCCGCAAGCCGTCGAATCAGACAGGGTCCGCAAGGCGCGCCACGAAGAGATACCGCCAGCCCTTGTCTACCTGCCGTATGCTTCCCGACCAGGGGAGGCGAAGCACGGTTCAGGCGGAACCTCCCGTTGTTTTCAACCACGGGACATCATGAATCAGTCTTCGCTTTCCGCTTTCATCTGGTCCGTCGCCGATCTGCTGCGCGGCGATTACAGGCAATCCGAATACGGCAAGGTCATCCTGCCCTTCACCGTGCTTCGCCGCCTCGAATGCGTGCTCGCGCCCACCCGGCCGAAGGTGCTGAAGGAAAAGGCCAAGCGCGACGCCGCCGGGGTCGATCCGCACCATTTCCTGCTCCGCGCTTCGGGCGAGAAGTTCTACAACACCTGCGAGATGGACCTGCGCGCGCTGCTGGGCGACCAGGACCACATCCGCCAGAACCTCTACGCCTACCTGCAGGGCTTCTCGCCCGAGGTCCGCGACATCTTCGACCGCTTCGAATTCGGCATCCAGATCGAGCGCCTGCACAAGGCCGGCCTGCTCTATCTGGTCACCGAGAAGTTCGCCAACATCGAACTGCACCCGCAGCGCGTGGATAACGCGCAGATGGGGCACGTGTTCGAGGAGCTGATCCGCAAGTTCGCCGAACTGTCGAACGAAACCGCCGGTGAGCACTTCACGCCGCGCGAAGTGATCCGGCTGATGGTCAACCTGATCTTCATCGAGGACGACGACGTGCTGACCCCCTGCACCGATGTCGTTCGTACCCTCTACGACCCCACGGCCGGTACCGGCGGCATGCTCTCGGTCGCGGCTGAGCATCTGCTGGAACACAACCCGGTCGCGCGCCTCACCCTCTTCGGGCAGGAGTTGAACCCGGAGTCCTATGCCATCTGCAAGGCGGACATGCTGATCCGTGGGCAGGACGTCAGCCACATCGCTTTCGGCAACACCCTCAGCGAAGACGGCCACGCGCACAAGCGCTTCGATTACATGCTGTCCAATCCGCCGTTCGGCGTGGAGTGGAAGAAGGTCGAGAAGACCGTACGAGCGGAGCACGAACAGAAGGGCTTCGACGGCCGCTTCGGCCCGGGCCTCCCGCGCGTGTCCGACGGCTCCATGCTGTTCCTGCTGCATCTGGTCGCCAAGATGTCGCCGGTGGTCAACGGCACGGGCGGCAGTCGCTTCGGCATCGTGCTCAACGGCTCGCCGCTGTTCACCGGCGGCGCGGGCAGCGGCGAGAGCGAGATCCGCCGCTACCTGCTGGAGAACGATCTGGTCGAGGCGATCATCGGCCTGCCGACCGACATGTTCTACAACACCGGCATCGCGACCTATGTCTGGATCGTGTCGAACAAGAAGCCCGCGCATCGTCGCGGGCAGGTGCAGTTGATCGACGCCAGCGGCTTCTGGCAGAAGATGCGCAAGTCGCTGGGCAGCAAGCGCAAAGAGATGTCCGATGCGCACATCGCCGAAGTGACGAAGCTGTTTGGTGACTTCGCCGAGGCCGATGTGGTCACCGTGTTCGACAAGGACGGCAAGGAAGTGGGGCGTCATGTCCTGCGCGACGGTCAGCCGGAACCCGAAGTGCCCGAAGGCGGCAAGCGCAAGCGCGCCCCGTTGTCTCGGCGCTTCCCCAACCAGAGCTTTGGCTACACCACCATTACCGTGGAACGCCCGCTGCGCGACGAGAAGGGCAAGGTCGTGCTGGGTCAGAAGGGCAAGCAGAAGGGTCAGCCGCAGCCCGACAGCAGCCTGCGTAATACCGAGAACGTTCCGCTGGGCGAAGACATCCAGGCCTACTTCGAGCGTGAAGTGCTGCCGCATGCGAAGGATGCGTGGATCGACGAGAGCAAGAGCAAGGTTGGCTACGAAATTCCCTTCAATCGTCACTTCTATGTGTTCGAGCCCCCGCGTCCGCTGGAGGAGATCGATGCGGAACTGCGGCAGGTGTCGGCCAACATCATGAAAATGCTTGGGGCGTTGGCAGAATGAGCTTGCCTGAATATCAGGACTATAAGGTCGCCAAGGTGGAAGGGGTCGACAAGATCCCTTCTCATTGGGAGCTTCCGCCGATGTATCTCCGATACGAAGTCGAACTTGGAAAGATGCTCGATACTCGTCGTATCACGGGAGAGAGCTTGATGCCTTATTTGCGGAACATTGATGTGCAATGGGGGCATGTCAACTTTGACGACTTGCCTGAAATGGATGTCGAACTGAGAGAGGTTGATCGATACACAATACGGTCAGGAGATCTCTTGGTCTGTGAGGGTGGAGAGGTTGGGCGAGCAGCCGTTGTTGAGCAGGTTAATGGTTCGGTCGCATTTCAAAAGGCGTTGCACCGCCTTCGACCTGTCGGCGCAGAGGAAATTTCGAAATACATGTTCTATATTTTTCGGTGGGCATGTGATTCTGGTGTGTTCACGAATAACGGTCAGTCGACAATTGCGCATCTCACGGCCGAACAGCTGCGTAAATATCGATTCCCGCGCCCTCCAAAAAATGAGCAAGGAACTATCGTTGATTTTCTTGATCGAGAAGTCGCCAAGATCAATGCGCTGATCGCCGAGCAGAAAAGGCTGCTGGCGCTGCTGGCCGAAAAACGGCAGGCAGTAATCTCGCATGTTGTAACCCGTGGTCTTGATGCCGATGTTCTGATGAAGGATTCAGGGGTGGCATGGATAGGTGAAATTCCATCGCACTGGAAATTGCGGCCGTTGAAGTGCTTGACCCAGCCAGATCGCCCGATCATGTACGGGATCGTGCTGCCTGGGCCGGATGTTGGCGAAGGTGTGCCGATCTTGAAAGGCGGCAATGTGAAGCCCTCCAGAATGTGCTTGAGCGAAATGGCGCGAACGACGCCTGAAATTGAAGCCCCATATGCACGCGCGCGTCTCCGGAAAGGTGATCTTGTCTATGCGATTCGAGGCACGATAGGCGATTGCGAGATAGTGCCTGCGGAAATGGAAGGCTCAAATATCACCCAAGATGTGGCCAGAGTCGCTGTTGACGGAGCAAATTCTGCTTCATGGGTGAGATGGGCGCTCCTCGCCTCGGCGGTCCGTGAAGAGCTGGCCTGTGGCAGCCTCGGCGCAGCTGTACGAGGTGTCAATATCTACGATCTGAAAAGAGTCCGACTTCCGGTCCCGCCTAAAGAAGAGCAGGAGCAGATCGCAGAGCACATCAATCGTGAGGTCGAAAAGATCGACGAATTGGTAGCTGAGTGCGAAAAAGCCATGAATCTGATGCGAGAGCATCGCTCGGCCCTCATCTCCGCAGCAGTCACCGGCAAGATCGACGTGCGCGGTCTCGTCGGTGCCAAGGCGGCCGCATGAAGAACCTGGCCAAGCTTCCAGGCAAGATGTCGGCCGGATTCGGGCTGTCGATGATCGATCGGGCCGTCAAGGAAAAGATGCTCGGAACGCGCTGCAAGGCTTCCGACCTCAAGCCCGTCCTCGACTATTTCCAGCAGGATGGTGTTGTGCGGTGTTTCTACTGCGAAGCGCCCGACCCGAAGCGCTGGGACCATCTGCACCCTGTCTCGCGAGGTGGGGACACGATGCCCGGCAATCTGGTGCCGGCCTGCCCGCGCTGCGATGACTCGAAGCAGGATCGTGACATCGAGGTGTGGGTTGCCAGTTCGAGTCCGCATCGCCCGCCACCCGAGCGCCTGGGTGTGTTGCTGCACAAGGTCGAGGCTTACCGCAAGCAGTTCCCCTACGAGGCGGTCGAGTTCAGTAGCCGCTTGTCTCCGTCGCAATTGGACACGTATCTGCAGTTCCGGGCCGAGATCGATGCATTGCGCCGCCATCTCGAGACATTCGGCATGATCAAGACCAAGGGCGCGACCCGAGCGAGAGGAGCTGCACCGGTTCAACCGAGGGAGACCACATGAACGCCGTCGACTACCTCGCACTGCTCAACACGCTGGACGAGAGCGAGCGCCTGGAGGCCAAGCGCGGCAGCGAGATCGGGCCGTCAGTGCTGGAAACCGTCTGCGCGTTCGCCAACGAGCCCGGGTTGCAGGGCGGCACGCTGCTGCTGGGCATCGTCCGCGACGAATCCGACCTGTTCTCGCCCTACGCGGTGGTCGGCGTGGAACAGCCGGACCAGCTCAGCGCCGCGCTGGCCACGCAGTGCCGCGAGCAGTTCAACGTGCCGGTGCGCGTGCAGATCGCCAGCGAACAGGTGAGCGGCCAGACCATCCTGGTCGTCACCGTGCCGGAAGCGCAGCCTGGCGACAAGCCGGTCTTCCTCAAGAAGCACGGGTTGCCGCGCGGCGCGTACCGCCGTGTCGGCAGCACCGACCAGCAATGCACCGAGGACGATCTGCTCGCGCTGTACCAGGGGCGGCAGGTCGAGAGTTTCGATTGCACGGCCGTCCCCGATGCCTCGCTGGACGACCTGTCCGCCGAAGCCATCGCCGACTACCGTCGCGCCCGTGCCGAAGCCAATGCCGATGCCGAGGAACTGCGCTGGAGCGACGACGAACTGCTGGAGGCGATCGGCTGCGTACGCCGCGTAGGCGCGGGCCGCGTGCCGACGGTCGCCGGCATCATGCTGATGGGCAAGCCGCAGGCGCAGCGTCGCCTGTATCCGATGACCCGCATCGACTACATCCGCGTGCCGGGCAAGGAGTGGATTCCCGACCCGGAGCGCCGCTTCGATTCGGTCGAGATTCGCGATTATCTGTTCCGTGCGATCCGCCGCGCGCTGTCCGCTGTGCTGGACGACCTGCCTAAGGCGTTCGGCCTGGCCGAAGGCGAGGCGCAGCGGACCGACCGCCCGCTGATTCCGCAGCGCGTGCTGCGTGAGGGCATCGTCAACGCCGTCATGCACCGCAGCTACCGCTCGCACAGCCCGATCCAGATCATCCGGTATTCCAACCGGATCGAAATCAGCAATCCTGGGCACTCGCTCAAGTCGCCGGATCATCTGGGCGAGCCGGGGTCGGTGCCACGCAACCCGCGCATCGCGGCGGTGCTGCTGGACACCCGCTTCGCCGAGACCAAGGGCAGCGGCATCCGGGTGATGCGCGAGATGATGATCGGCGCCGGGCTGGAGCCGCCGCTGTTCGAATCGCAGCGTGGTGACGACAAGTTCGTGGCCCGCTACTACTTCCAGCATTTCCTCAATGAAGAAGCCGTGCAGTGGCTCTCGCGGTTCAAGGACCTGCGCCTGAGCGATGAGGAAGCCCGTGCGCTGGTCGCTGTCCGCGAGCAGGGCGTCATCGACAACGCCATGTATCGCGCCCTGAACCGGGTGGATACGCTGACTGCGAGTCAGGCCCTGCGTCGCTTGCGCGATGCCGGGCTGCTGGAGCAGAAGGGGCGCGGGTCGGCCACGTATTACAAGTCCACGGCCTGGCTGCTGGGTGAGACTGAACCTGAACAGGGCTCCGAAGGGAGCGGTGCCTTATCCAGTAAGCCTGATGCCTTATCCAGTAACCCTGGCGCCTTATCCAGTAACCCTCCATCGCTATCCAGCAACCCCCACTGGCAGGGACTGACGCCCGAACTCCAGCAGATGGTCGCGGCGCTGGGACAGCGCAGCTCAACCGACCGGGTGCGCGAGGCCATCGTCGCACTGTGCCGGCACCGCGAGTGGCAGGCTTCGGAGCTGGCCGGGCTGTTCGATCGTACTGCCGACTACCTCGGCACGCGGTACCTGCGCCCGCTGGTAAATGCCGGCGTGCTGGCCTACACCCGGCCCGACCAGCCCAACCATCCGCATCAGGCGTATCGGACGGCAGGCAGCGAGGAGAACGCATGATGCCGATTCGGAGAGACTGTCGTACGAGAGGTCGCAGAGCCATGGAATGCACGGAAGCGAAAGGAACCGCAGCATGAAGACCATCGACGGCAAGGCCCGTACGATCAACGAAATCCTCAAGGGCAAGCGTTACGGCATCGACTACTACCAGCGTGAGTACCGCTGGGAGAAGAAACAGGTCAAGGAACTTGTGGACGACCTGACCGAGCAGTTCATGCAGTGGTACAGACCAGGTTCCCAGCGGAGTGAGGTCGAGAAGTACGGAAACTATTTCCTCGGCTCGATCATCCTCAGCGAGCGCGACGGCAACAAGTACATCGTTGATGGCCAGCAGCGTCTGACGACCATTACCCTGCTGCTCCTGTTGTTGCATCGCCGGCAGGGCAACCGGCTCGACCGTGTGAAGCTGGAAGACCTGATTCTTTCCGAGCGCTACGGCGAGCGCGCTTTCAATATCGCCGTGGAAGAGCGCCGGGCGATCATGCATTCCCTGTTCGTCGGCACGGTGCCCGACACCGGCGATGCCTCAGAATCGGTGCAGACCATCGTGGCGCGCTACCAGGACCTGGAAGAACTGCTGGGCGAGCAGGCCGAGGACATCGACGATGCCGCGCTGCCTTTCTTCTGCGACTGGCTGATCGAGAAGGTCTACCTGATCGAGATCACGGCGGCATCGGACGACGATGCCTACGTGATCTTCGAGACCATGAACGATCGTGGCCTGTCGCTGACGCCGCTGGACATGCTCAAGGGTTACCTGCTGGCGAAGATCGAGAATGTGGGGCAGCGTGAGCAGGCGACCCGGGTCTGGCGCGAGCGGATCGAGTCGCTCCGCAAGCTCGGAAAGGACGAGGATACCGACGCCGTCAAGGCCTGGCTGAGGGCGCGCTACGCCAACAGCGTGCGCGAGCGTCGAAGCGGTTCAGAGAACAAGGACTTCGAGCGGATCGGTACCGAGTTCCATCGCTGGCTGGGCGACCACGCCGAAGAAATCGGATTGAAGTCGGGTGATGATTTCTTCCGCTTCATTCACGATGACATGGTCTTCTACACGCGCCAGTACGAGCGGGTGCGCAAAGCGTCGATCAAGCCGGAAGATGGGCTGGAGCCGGTCTATCACGTTGCGGCCTTCAACTTTACTTTGCAGTATCCGCTGCTGCTGGCGCCGCTTTCGTTCTCCGACAGCAAGGAGGTCATCGACAGGAAGATCCGTGCCGTCGCGATCTTCCTCGACATCCTGCTGGCGCGCCGCGCCGTGAACTATCTGAGCATGACCTACGGTGCCATGTCCTACGCGGCGTTCCTGATCATGCGCGACATTCGCGGCTTGGGGCTGGCGGAACTGGTCGACACCTTGTCGAAGCGCCTCGATGACCAGGGCTGCACCTTTGACGGCACCAGCGATGGGCGTCGAAGCGGCTTCGACGGCTTCGTGCTCAACCAGTGGTCCAAGCGCTACATCAAGGTGCTTCTGGCCAGGATGACGGCCCATCTGGAGCAGGCATCCGGGATCGACAGCAGCGCCGCCAAGTATCTCGTGGAAGGGCGGGGGCGCTACGAGATCGAGCATATCTGGGCCGCTCATCCCAAGCGCCACCGGGACGAGTTTCCGTCGGAAGCGGACTTCTGGGAGTATCGAGACCGCTTCGGTGGCTTGCTCCTGCTACCGAAGAGCTTCAACGGAAGCTACGGTGACCTCGATTACGAGAAGAAGCGCAAGCACTACGTGAGCCAGAACCTGATGGCTTGGTCCCTGCACGAGCACTGTTACGAGCGAAATCCCGGCTTCCTGTCTTTTGTCGAGAAGACCGGCCTGCCGTTCAGGCCTATGGAGCACTTCCGCAAGGCTGATCTTGATGAGCGTCAAGGGTTGTATCGTCAGCTTGCGGATCAGGTGTGGGCGCCAGCACGTCTGAATGCGGAGAGAGGAAGTGCATGAACTTGCACCAGGAACACCACTTCGAGCGTGAAATCTGCGAACACCTCGCCGCACATGGCTGGCTCCATGCGGAAGGCGATGCCGGCCTGTATGACCGGGCGACAGCGTTGTTTCTGCCCGATCTACTGGCATGGATCGAGTCGACCCAGCCGCAGGCCTGGCAGACGCTGACCAAGACTCACGGCCCCATGGCCGGGCAGCGGGTGGCCGAACGCGTGCGCAAGAGCCTGGACGAGCGAGGCACGCTGGACGTGCTGCGCCGGGGCGTGGAGCTGGTGGGACTGAAGGCCCCGCTGACGCTGGCCCAGTTCAAGCCTGCGCTGGCGATGAACCCGGTGACCCAGCAGCATTACGCGGCCAATCGACTCCGTGTGGTGAGACAGGTGCGTCATTCGCCGAACAACCCGCAGGATGCGATCGATCTGGTGCTGTTCCTCAATGGTCTGCCGGTCGCGACGGCAGAGTTGAAGTCGGATTTCACGCAGTGTGCCGATGATGCAGTTGACCAGTATCGTCATGATCGGCACCCGCATCTGAAAGGCGGCGTTATCGAACCTCTGTTGTCCTTCCCGGGGGGCGCACTGGTCCACTTCGCGATCAGCCAGTCGGAAGTGATGATGGCCACGCGACTGGCCGGCACGGAAACCCGTTTCCTGCCCTTCAATCGCGGCAACGACGGTGCAGCCGGCAACCCACCGGATACTGAAGGATTCGCGACCCGCTATCTGTGGGAGGAGGTGTGGGAGCGCGACAGCTGGCTGCAGATCCTCGGACGCTATCTGATCGCCAAGCGCGATGACAAGAAGCAGCTTGTCTCGGTGATCTTCCCCCGCTACCACCAGTTGGACGTGACCCGGAAGCTCGTCGCCGATATCCGGACGAACGGACCTGGTCAGCGTTACCTGATCCAGCATTCCGCCGGCTCCGGCAAGACCAATTCCATCGCATGGACCGCGCACTTCCTCGCCGACCTTCATGACGAGGCCCATCGCAAGGTCTTCGACAGCGTGTTGGTGGTCTCCGACCGCAACGTGCTGGATGCGCAACTGCAGGAGGCCATCTTCGATTTCGAGCGGACAACGGGTGTCGTCGCTTCGATCACCAACGAGCATGGCAGCAAGAGCGCGCAGCTCGGACAGGCGCTGAAAGACGGCAAGAAGATCATTGTCTGCACGATCCAGACCTTTCCGTTTGCACTCAAGGCCGTGCAGGAACTGACCGCGACGGAAGGAAAGCGGTTTGCCGTGGTCGCCGACGAAGCTCACAGCTCGCAGACCGGCGAAGCTGCCGCCAAGCTTCGCCAGTTGCTGAGCGCCGAGGAATGGGCCGAGTTGCAGGACGGGGGTGAGGTCGGCATCGAGACGATGCTCGCTGCAGACATGGCTGCACGAGCGGGCAGCAGTGCCGGATTGACCTATGTCGCGTTCACGGCGACACCGAAGACCAAGACGCTGGAGTTGTTTGGCAGGCCCGGCCCGGACGGCAATCCCGAGCCATTCCATGTCTACAGCATGCGGCAGGCCATCGAGGAGGCATTCATCCTTGATGTTCTTCGCAACTACACCCCGTACAAGCTTGCTTTCCGGCTCGCGCATGGCGGGGAGGAGTTCGATCAGACCCAGGTCGAGCGTTCGGCTGCGATGAAGGGACTGATGCAATGGGTGCGCCTGCACGATTACAACATCGCCTCGAAGGTGCAGGTGGTCGTCGAGCATTACCGGGAGAACGTGCAGCCCTTGCTGGGAGGCAAGGCCAAGGCCATGGTGGTCGTGGCCAGCCGCAAGGAGGCCGTGCGCTGGCAGAAGGCCATTCGCGCCTACATCGAGCGGCAGGGCTATCCGCTGGGTGTGCTGGTTGCTTTCTCCGGTGAGGTCGATGACCCCGAGAGCTACCCGGAAGCGGTGACCGAGCACAATGCGCTGCTCAACCCGGGGTTGAAGGGGCGCGATATCCGCGAGGCATTCGCTGGCGCCGACTACCACCTCTTGCTCGTCGCGAACAAATTCCAGACTGGATTCGACCAGCCCCTGCTGTGCGGCATGTACGTCGACAAGCTGCTCGGTGGCATCCAGGCGGTCCAGACCCTCTCGCGGCTCAATCGTGCATACCCGAACAAGGACACGACCTATATCCTGGATTTCGTCAATGAGCCGGCAGAGGTTCTCAAGGCCTTCAAGACGTACTACGACACGGCCGAGCTTGAGGCGACGACCGATCCCAATCTCGTCTTCGACCTCCGCGCGAAACTCGATGCGTCCGGCTATTACGACGCTTTCGAGGTCGACAGGGTTATTGCAGCGGAACTCGATCCTTCGCGGACTCAGGCAAAGCTAAGCAGCGCCATCTCGCCGGTGGCAGATCGGCTGCTGAAGCGATACAAGGCCGCACAGCAGGCGCGGGCTGCTGCGGAAGCGGCAGAAAATGCCGAAGCAGCCAAGGCGAACAAAGACATCCTGGATCAGTTGCTCCTGTTCAAGGGGGATATGGGCGCTTACGTCCGCCTCTACGCCTTCCTGTCGCAGATCTTCGATTACGGCAATACCGATATCGAAAAGCGTTTCATTTTCTACAAGCGCCTGATTCCCTTGCTGGAATTCGGTCGCGAACGGGACACGGTCGATCTTTCCAAGGTCGTCCTGACCCATCACTCCCTGCGCAATGCCGGAAAGCAATCGCTCGACCTCAATGCCGATGGCAGCTACAAACTGCCGCCGATCGATGCGACCGGCAGTGGGCGGGTGCAGGACAAGCAGCACGTGTATCTCGCGGAGATCATCGAGAAGGTCAACGGCCTCTTCGAAGGCGCTCTCTCGGATTCGGACCAGTTGCAGTACGTCGACGGCGTCATCAAGGGGAAGTTGCTCGAAAACGAGACGCTGAAGCGCCAGGCGCTGAGCAACTCGAAAGAACAGTTCGCGAACTCTCCCGATCTGCGTACGGAACTCCTGCATGCCATCATGGATGCACAGGAAGCGCATGCGTCCATGAGCAATCAGGCGCTTGCATCGGAACGGATCCGTTTGGGGCTGCTCGATATCCTGCTTGGGCCTGGGCGCCTGTACGAGGCATTTCGCGAACGGCCTGCGGCCGGGCCGTGATGTGTTTCAGCCTCGCGACTCGCGTCGCTCCTACACAAGCGGGTGAGCCCGATCGGTGACGTAACGGCCGGCGGTCTCGTCCGCGCCAGCGACAGGAAAAACCCGGCAACACCAACGACAGGGGAGTCAATGTCATGCGTTTCATCCACACGCTCGCGCTCGTCGCGCTCTGCCTGACGGGGCTCGCCCTCGCCGCGCCGGCACAGGCTGCTTCTGAGGGGGGATTGCCCGAGGACTGCGCCGGCAAGCCGAAGCAGGTCTTCTTCAACGACTGCATGCGCGGGAAGGAAGAGGCGGTGGCGTTCTACATGGACCGCTACGGCGACCTGTACCCGCCGGCGTCGGTGTCGCTGGATGTGTCGCACTTCATCAACGTCAGGAACGGCCCGCGTCCGTACGTGTCGCCGGGCTCGCCGGACTTCGCCAGCCTCAAGTCCCTGTACGCATGGAAGGCGGGGCGCGCGCCGGGCACGGACCGGGACTGGCCGACGCTGCTGGCGTATGCCGACGTGGCGGCGAGCGGGGATTTCGAGGCGGACTGGGCGGCGGTGCAGGGCGTGCTGCGCAGGCGCGAGGCGCAGCGGATCTCGGCGCTGGGCAGCGGGTACGACGACGTGGTGCTGCTGATCCACGGCTACAACAACGACCATGCCGATGCGCAGGCGTGGTACGAGCAAGCCGAAACCAGTTTCCGCAACGCAGCCGCGCGCGAGGGCCGGCTCATCACCTCCGTGCGCATGTACTGGGACGGGCTGAAGGGCAGGACGCCGCTGTTCATCTGGGACAACGCGCAGTACAACGGCTACCTGGTCGGGCTGGAACTGCGCCGCCTGCTGGCCCAGGTGGAAGGCGACACGCCGCTGCGCGTGTTCACCCACAGCTCCGGCGCCTACGTCATCACCAATGCGCTGGGCGATGCCTCGGCCGGCGCGCAGTTCGACGCGATGCCGGCGATCTACCACCAGCGCAGCGCGGGCACGGTGCCCGGCTACGCGCCGCCCACGCAGCTGCAGGATCTGCGCGTCGCCATGCTGGTGCCCGCGCAGCCGACCATCGCGTTCCGCCATTACTTCCGCAATGCCGAGACCGGCCAGCCCGATCCCGCCAAGCGCGCGATGGTGCCGCAGCGGCTGATCCTCGGTCTGAGCAAGCGCGACGCCGCGACCAACAAGTACGGCGTGATTCCCTGCGGATGGAAGGGCGCCACCTGCATGGCGGTGAAGATCCGCCAGTCGTGCCGGCAGGTCGCCGAAGACCTGGACATTGCGCCGCCCCGGCTGCTCGTCGTGAACTTCGCGAAGCAGGGCCTGCGCCACCCGCACGCCGTGAAGGCTTACATGGACGACGAGGAATGGCCCGAGCTCACCCGCGCGCTGCTGCTGCCCGATCCGGGGATGCCGACGGCGACGCCGACGCTGTGTGCTATGCCGGTGGGTCCATGAGTTTCGAATCAACGACTTGCAGGCAATGCGGCTTGTAACTGACGCTATTCCCGCGTCCACCCGATCCTGTCTTTTCTGATAGTGGACGCCGTAGCGCGAGGGTGAAATGCTCGGCTGGCCGCAAGGCCGCGCGTGGTGCAGCTCGCGCGCGTCACATCATTCATTACAGGGAAAGTCAGTCATGACGAAGTTCAGGATCATCGTGCTTGCGTTGTCCGCACTCGGTTTGCTCGCCGTTTCGAGTTTCGCTTTCGCGCAATCCGCGCCACCGCTGTCCTATGTTCAGATCCGCCACGTCGGCTCCAGCAACCAGGGCTGGGAAAACCTGTCCGATAGCCAGTTCTCCACCACGCTCGATCACGGCGGTGCGCAGCTGCGCGTGGTGACGGTGGAGGTGGGTTACGGCACCAGCCGCGTCGCCAAGATCAACGGCGTCACCCTGCCGAGCAGCGCCAACTACCAGACCCTCAACTTCTGCGGCAGCAACTATCTGGTGGCATGCTCACCCGGACAGACCATCGTCGGTTTCACGCGCTACTGGAACATCGATGGCTACCAGGGTGGCACGTTCACCTATCAGACGACATCGATCAATTCGCCGTGGAACACGATGAGCGACGCAATGAATATCCTCTGAAACGAAGCAGGACGCATGCGAACGGGCCGCCGACAGGCGGCCCGTTTTCTTGCGTCGCAAGCAGGCGGCCATTTGCGAAGTGATGTCGCCTAGAGCCACCGCACCTTCTTCAGATACCGGTACAGCACGATGCAGACGACGGCGACGCTGCCGATGAGGATGGGGTAGCTGTACTTGCCTTTCAGTTCGGGCATGAATTCGAAGTTCATGCCGTACCAGCTGGCGATCAGGGTGGGGGCGGCGAGCAGGGCGGCCCAGCCGGCGAGCTTCTTGACGGTTTCGCCCTGCTGGATGGTGACCATGGAGAGGTTCACGCTCATCGCGGCGGTGAGCATCTCGCGCAGAGTGTCGATCATGTCGTTGAGGCGCACGACGTGGTCGAGCACGTCGCGGAAGTAGAGCTTGGCTTCCTCGGTGACCTGGGTCATCTGCGTGCGGGTGAGCTGGGCGAGGATGTCCTGCAGCGGGGCGACCGCGAGCCGCATCTGGGTGAGCTCCTTTTTGAGCTCGTAGAGCTTGACGATGGTGTCGCGGCGCCAGTTGGCGGCGAGGATCTCGTGTTCGAGCGCGTTCAGTTCGTCGCGGAACTCGTTCACGATCGGCTGGTAGTTGTCGACGATGAAGTCGAGGATGCCGTACAGCGCAAAGGCCGGGCCCTGCGCGAGCAGTTCGGGTTCGCGCTCGAAGCGGGCGCGGACGTGGCGGTACGACAGCGAGGCGCCATGGCGCACGGTGACCAGGAAGCGCGGGCCGACGAAGACGTGGGTTTCGCCGAAGCGGATGTGGCCTTCGACCAGCTGCGCGGTGTGCACGGCGAGGAACAGCGAGTTGCCGTAGGCCTCGATCTTCGGGCGCTGGTGGGCGTGGTGCGCGTCTTCGATGGCGAGGTCGTGCAGGTTGAACTCCTCCTGCAGCTTGTCGAGCTGGGCCTCCTCGGGTTCGTACAGGCCGACCCAGACGAAGCTGTGGTCGTCGACGGACAGCACGTCGCTGATCTGGTCGAGGGTGATGTCGGTGCGGACGCCGTCGCGGTAGACCGCGCAGTTGACGACGCAGGAGGGCATGGCGTGGGACGACGGATTCATCGCGCCATCGTGCCGGGGCGGGGCGGATGGGGCAAGCGCGGGACGGTTTTCTTGCAGGAGGGCCAGGCTTTGTAGGAGGGCCTTCAGGCCCGAGCTCTTCGCTTTTGCGAGAAGAGCAGAAAAAGCTCGGGCCTGAAGGCCCTCCTACAAGAGCACAAAGCGGTCATGCGGGCGTGCCGAACACGCGGTCACCGGCGTCGCCGAGGCCGGGGAGGATATAGCCTTGGTCGTTGAGGCGTTCGTCGATGGCGGCGGTCCAGACTTCGGTGTCGGGATGCGCGGCTTCGAGGGCGCGCAGGCCTTCGGGCGCGGAGACGAGGAAGATCGCCTTCACCCGCGCGCAGCCGGCGGCCTTCAGCGCGTCGATGGCGGCGATGGCGCTGCCGCCGGTGGCCAACATGGGGTCGATCAGCAGCGCGGTGCGGCCGGCGATGTCGCGGTACAGGCGCTGGTAGTAGGCGTGCGGTTGCAGGGTCTCTTCGTCGCGGCGCAGGCCGATCACGCTCACCGGCGCCGAGGGCAGCAGTACCTGCACGCCGGGCAGGAAGCCCAGGCCGGCGCGGAGGATGGGCACGAGGGTGATGGCGTCCTGCTCGCAGCGGCCCACGTCGAGCGGGCCGGCCCAGGTGTCGATGCGGCGCGTGCCCTGCGGCAGGTCGGCGGTGGCTTCGTAGGCGAGCAGAGTGGCGATTTCGCCGACCACCTGGCGGAACAGGGCCGGGCCGGTGGCGGCATCGCGCAGCAGGCCGAGCTTGTGGGCGACGAGCGGGTGGCGGACTTCGACGGTCTTCATGGCGATGCGGGCGGCGGCGGGACGTGCCGCGCAGGGTAGCAGGCCGGGCAATGCGCCGAACTGCATCATTTGCCAAGCGAACCCATCCCCACCCCGGCCCGCCCGGCCTTCGCGCCTTGCGCTCCAGCGCTCACCGGCGCGCGAGGCCGTGCCTCGCAAGCGCGCCGCTTCGCCCCCTTGAAGCGGAGGGAGCAGAGTGCGGCGCTTTGAAGCCCTCCCCTTCAAGGGGAGGGTTTGGGTGGGGATGGATTGGTCTTGTCCAGTTGCTTCCTATCGCGCTTCACGTTGCCGAAGCACGGATCAGTCCGGTATCGCCTGCGCGGCCCGCGTTGACCGCGCGTGCCGGGCTTCGTACGGTGAACGCTTCGCGCGACATGCGCAGCCACGGAGCAGGGGGACAGGATGACGACGGGCGCGGCAGGCGAAGTGCAGGGCGTCGATGTGTCGAAATACCAGGGCACGATCGACTTCACGAAGATCAAGGCCGCGGGCATGACCTACGTGTTCGTGAAGGCGACCGAAGGCATCACCGGCGTCGATCCGGACTATGCTCACAACATCGCCGCTGCGCGCGCGGCGGGACTGGTGGCCGGCACCTATCATTTCTACGAGACCGACGACGACCCGTCGGCGCAGTTCGGCAACTTCAGGCAGCATGCCGACGTGAAACCGGGCGACCTGCCTCCGGTGGTCGACATCGAAGTGCTGGCGAACGGCAGTCGTCCCGACCTCGCCGACGACCTCAAATCCTTCCTCGCCCAGCTGGAACAGGCCTACGGTGTGAAACCCATCCTGTATTCCGGCGTGAGCTTCGCGAACGAATACCTGGCCGGTTTCGGTGCCTACCCGCTGTGGGTGGCGGAATACACCTCGGCCCCGGCGCCGAAGGTGCCGACGGGCTGGTCGACCTGGACGTTCTGGCAGTACTCGCAGAGCGGCAGCGTGGCAGGGATCGGCGGCGCGGTGGACATGGACCGCTTCAATGGCTCGGCTGCAGAGTTCGACGCGCTTCGAATCGCCTGAATCCAGTCAGAGGCCGGCATCGCGCACGAACGCCGCGATCGCCTCGGTGCAGGCATCGCCGCGCGTCTGCAGCAGCAGGTGCGGGCCGTCCAGTGCGTGCAGGCGGGCGCCCGTGATGCCGCGCAGGATCGTGTCGCCGGCCGAGGGATGCATCAGTCGGTCGTGGTTCGCACGCAGGTAGAGCGTCGGCACGCGGATGCGCGACAGCGCGTCGCGGGCGTCGATGCGCAGGGCCAGCGCGGCGCGCGAGCGCAGTACGTCCGGCGAGACTTCGTCGAGCGCCTGCCGCAATGCGGTTCGCAGCGCAGGCGTGCGCCAGCGCCCGAGCAGCAGCCACGACAGCAGCGGCATCGGCGTGAGCACCGGCGCGATGCGGGTCAGCGGCGCGAACGGCGAGAGCAGCGGAACGGGTGTCGTGGCGAAGGTGGTCGAGAGCACAAGCGCGCGCAGCGTCGGCGGGGGATCGGCGGCGATGCGCAGCGCGATCGGGCCGGAGAATGATTCGCCGAGCAGCAGGAAGGGCTTGTCGTCGGGGAGCCGCTCGCGTGCGAACGCTTCGAGCCCATCGGCATCAAGCGCGCGGTCGACTGGATAGCCGATCGCCTCGGCGTCATCGAATCCTGCCGCGCGTGCCTGCGCGATGAAGCCGTCGAGCATCCGCGTGGTGCCGTCGAGGCCGGGAAGGATGCGCAGGGCAGGCAGGTCGCGCGGGTTGGTCATGGGATGAGCTTGGCGGGGCGACGCGTGATCGAAGGATGGACACAAACAACAACGCCCGGGTTTCCCCGGGCGTCGTCATGTTCACTTGTCTGCAGCGCAGATCAGGCCGCGGCGGCCTGCTTCACGCGCGGGCCTTCGAGCAGGGCGCGCTTGATCATGCCGACCAGCAGGTCGAGTTCGTCCTCGCGCATCGCGAAGTGCGGGGTGAAGCGCAGCGAGTTCTCGCCGCCGTGGATCACGCCGATGCCGTGTTCGCGCATCCATTCCTCGGTCGAGCCGGTGCCGTAGCCCTTGAATTCCTTGGAGAGTTCGCAGGAGAACAGCAGGCCGGTGCCCTGGACCTTGGTGATCAGGCCCGGCAGCTCGGCCTTCAGTGCTTCGAGCTTGGCCACGGCCTGCTGGCCGCGCTCGCGGATGTTGGCGCGCAGCTCGGGGGTGAGCTGGGCGAGCACCGCGCAGGCGACGTCGAGCGCGCGCGGGTTGGTGGTCATGGTGTTGCCGTAGGTGCCCTTGCGATACAGGCCGGCGGCGCGTTCGTTCACGGCGAGCACCGACAGCGGGTACTGGCCGGCGTTGAGCGCCTTGGAGTAGGTCTCCATGTCCGGCGCTTCGATGCCTTCGAAGCCGGGGTAGTCGACGATCGACAGCACGCCGTTGGCGCGCAGGCCGGCCTGGATGGAGTCGATCAGCAGCAGCGAGCCATGGGCCCTGGTCAGTTCTCGGGCCACGTCGTAGTAGGCGCGCGGCACCGAACGGCCCGGGTCGCCTTCGCCCATCACCGGCTCCAGGAACATCGCTTCGATGAACCAGCCGTGGGTGTCGGCGTCGGCGAAGACCTTGCGCAGCGCGTCGCCGTCGTAGGGGTCGACCGCGATCACGCTGTCCTCGCCGCGGAAGCTGGCGAGATGCTGCAGGTAGGTCTTGCGGGTGGAATCGGAATACAGCGCCGGGCGCTCGGTGCGGCCATGGAAGCTGCCCTTGACCACGACGCGCTTGATGGTGCGGCCGGCATGGCGGCCACCGGCGTCGGTCATCAGCTTGGAATTGACGTCGGCGATGCGGCCGGCCAGCGACACCGATTCCGAACCCGAGTTCAGGCACAGGAACTTGTCGTAGGGACAGGTGCCCTGCGTGTGGCCGACCTCGGCGCGGAGGGCGCGGTCGAAGCGCAGCTGCGACAGGTTCGCGGTCATGATGTTGGCCATCACCTGCGGCTTGACCATCGCGTCGATCACGGCCTTCGGCGCGTGGCCGAAGCCGAGCATGCCGTAGCCACCGGAGTCGTGCAGCACCGCGCCCTTGAGGGTCACGATCCACGGGCCGCGCGCGGTGAGCGCGACGTAGGGGTTCACGGTGTCGTTGGAGTAGAAGTTGACGAAGCCGCCCTGGATGGCGATGGCCTGGTCGGCCTCGTCGCGGTCCAGCAGCTCCGGGAATTCGGTGCGGACGCGGGCGTACTCGGCGCCGGCGGCCTCGATGGCCTCCACCAGATCGGGGTGGCTGGCGGCGAAGGACAACAGAGTGGCGTCGTCCAGGCCGGGGGTCCGGCGCTGGCCGCCATGGGCGCGCAGCGGGGCGAGGGTGTCGAGCAGGGCCATGGCGTTTCTCCATCTGAAAGCGGCTATCCGGCTATTATTGCCATTCTCCGGTCGTTTGACAGTTGCGGTCTGTGCGGATTTCGATGATATTTCGTCGAATCGACGAAACCAGGCCGACAAATGAAGCTCACCGAGACCGACCAGCAGCTGCTCTCGCTGCTGCGTGAGAATGCCCGCGCGTCCACCGCCCAGATCGCCCGCCGGCTGGGCCTGTCGCGGACCACGGTGCAGAGCCGGATCGAGCGCCTGGAGCGGGAAGGGGTGATCAGCGGCTACACCGTGCGCATCGACGAGGAGTACGAGCGCAGCTACGTGCGCGCCCACATCATGATCGCCGTGCACCCCAAGCAGATGACCACGGTGGTGAACACCCTGCGCGGCATGCCCGAACTGCGCTCGCTGCATTCGGTCAGCGGCGGCTTCGACCTGATCGCGATCGGCGCGGTGCCGGCGGTGGGCGACATGGACGTGCTGACCGACCGCATCGGCGCCATCGACGGCGTCGCGCGCACCACCTCGTCGATCGTGCTGTCGACCAAGTTCGAGCGCTGAACACCGCCATGAAGAAATCCGATTTCCGTTTCGACCTGCCGCCCGAACTGATCGCGCAGGCGCCGCTGGCCGAGCGCTCCGCGAGCCGGTTGCTGGTGGTGCCGCCGGCGCCCGCACTACTCGAAGACCGCGCGATCCGCGACCTGCCGTCGCTGCTGCAGCCGGGCGACCTGCTGGTCTTCAACGACACCCGCGTGATCCCGGCGCGCCTGTTCGGCCAGAAGGCCACCGGCGGGCGGGTCGAGATCCTGATCGAGCGCCTGCTGCCGGGCAACGAGGCCCGCGCGCAGGTCGGCGCGAGCAAGTCGCCCAGGCCCGGCGGCCGCATCGCCCTGGATGCCGGCGGCGAAGCCGAGGTGCTGGGCCGCGAGGGCGAGTTCTACCACCTGCGCTTCCACGTCGACGATTCGCTGGAAAGCTGGCTGCTGCATGCCGGCCGCCTGCCGCTGCCGCCGTACATCCAGCGCGAACCCGGCCGCGACGACCTGGAGCGCTACCAGACGGTGTTCGCGAAGGAAGTCGGCGCGGTCGCGGCGCCCACCGCCGGCCTGCATTTCGACGAGGCCCTGCTGCAGGCGCTGCGCGATCGCGGCGTCGAGTTCGGCCACGTCACCCTGCACGTCGGCGCCGGCACCTTCCAGCCGATGCGCGCCGACGACGTGCGCGACCACCGCATGCACAGCGAATGGCTGAACGTCGGCGCCGAGCTGGTCGCGCAGGTGCGGCGCACGCGCGAGCGCGGCGGACGCGTGGTCGCGGTCGGCACCACGGTGGTGCGCGCGCTGGAAAGCGCGATGCGCACGCACGACGACGGCCGCCGCGAATTGCAGCCGTTCGCCGGCGAGACGCAGATCTTCATCTTCCCGGGCTACCGCATCCGCAGCGTCGACGCGATGGTCACCAATTTCCACCTGCCGGAAAGCACGCTGCTGATGCTGGTGTCGGCCTTCGCCGGCAAGGACCGCGTATTCGAGGCCTACCGCCACGCAGTAGAACAGCGCTATCGCTTCTTCAGCTACGGCGATGCGATGCTGCTGTGGCCGCAGCGACACGGGGCGCACGGACCGGACGCCGCGCATGCGCCTTGATTTCGCGGCGCTCGGCGGTGCCGAGGCCTATCGCTGGATGGCAGCGACCGTCACGCCGAGACCGATCGCCTGGGTGTCCACGTGCTCGGCAGATGGTATCGACAACCTCGCGCCCTTCAGTTTTTTCCAGATCGTCTGCGATGAACCGCCGACGCTGATGATCAGCATCGGCAACCGCCCCGACGGCGGCGAGAAGGACACGCTGCGCAACCTGCGCGAGCGCGGCGAACTCGTGATCCAGCTGGTGTCGGCGGCGCAGGCGGACGCGATGAACGCGACGTCCGCGCCGCTGCCGCGCGGTGTCAGCGAGTTCGCGCATTGCGGGATCGAGACCGCGCCCTCCGAGCGTGTGGCGCCGCCGCGCGTCGCCGATGCAGCGGTGGCGTTCGAATGCCGGCTGGCGTCGATCCTGCCGTATCCCGCCGAGGCGCCGAACCACCACATCGTGTTCGCCGAGGTGCTGCTCGCGCACATCGACGAGGCCGTGCTGGCCGATGGTCGCCATGTCGACCCGGCGAAGCTCGACCTAGTCGGCAGGCTCGGCGGCGCCGGTTACGCGACGACCCGCGACATGTTCCAGCTGCGGCGTCCGGGTTGAACCGTTCCGGCCGGGTGGCTCAGCCGCCGGACACCAGCTCGGCCAGCGCTTGGGTGCGTTCGGTCGTGAGCCAGGCCTTCCATGCGTCCGCCGGCGTGCCCGGCCAGCGCAGCGCGGCGAAACGTACCCAGGCATCGCGGTAGCGCAGCCACGCGCGCTGGGTCTCGCGCACGCCGTCGGGGCCGATGGTGCCGTACTCGCCGAACATGCCGTCGCCGCGACCGGCAGCGAGCTTGGCCATCGTGGTCTTGTAGGTCGCGTTCAGGGCCTTGTCGGCGCGCGCGAAGTCTCCGGCTTTCTGCGTCGGCCGCGCGCCGCCTTCGAAGCGCTTCACCGCGTCGAGCAGCGCGGTTTCCAGGTCCTCGCGCGCGCCCACCGCGAACGCGCCGCGGGCGGTGCCGCTCATGTCGGTTTCCTCGCTGGAGACGAGCTGGAAATAGTCGTCGGCGGCCTTGCGCACGGCCGTCCATGCGTCGCGCTGCGGCGGCGTCCACGCGGCCTGCAGCGCCTGCCAGCGCCGGTCGCGTTCGAAGCGCGCGAAGTCGGCGCCGCGGCGCGAACAGAAGCCCATCATCAGCCCGCTGGTGACGTCGTCGCAGATGTCCATCGGCTCGCCGCCCCGGGCGATGGCGTCGATGTGTTCGAGGCGGCCGTCCACTTCCGCCGGGGCGCCACCGAATTCGCAGGCGAAGCGCCTGGCCAGCGCCGGGTTGCGCTTCACGCCCTGGCCGTTGGCGTAGAGCATCATCAGCACGCCGCTGCCGCCGAAGACCTCCGACTGCGATTCGATCTGGGCGCCGGTGCCGCGCTGGCGATAGGCGCAGTGCCGCGCGGCGACGAAATCGCGGCCATCGCCCTTGCCGTCGCGGCCGTAGTAGAGCGTCTGTGCGTCGCAGTCGGCGGGCGCGCTGCCGATGTCCTGTTTCGGGATCGCGGTCTTCGCCCACTTGCGGCAGACGGCTTCGTGCGGCCAGGCGTCTGCGGCGAGGGCAGGCGCGGCCAGCGCGGTGGCGAACAGGAATGCGAAGAGGGCGGGCAGGGCGGCGAGACGGGAACGCGGCATGGAACACTCCGTTGTCGGCATGGCGGGCAGGCGCTGCGGCCATGATAGTCCGATGCCGGCATGGCCCGGTCGCGCCCATGCCGCCTGTGCCGGAATGCCGCGCCCCGCCGTTGCCGGCATGCAGCGACAGACTAGAATCCCCGTCCCGGGCTCGATCCCGGTCTCCCGCCATCCGCGGCCTACCGGAATCCCACCCATGCGTCGTATCCCCCGCGTCCTGTCCCGTTCCTTCGCCGTCGCCGCATCGCTGGCGATGGCCCTGTCGAGCCTCGCATCCGTGGCCGCCGCGCAGGCGCCATCGCAGGCCTCGCCACCGGCGCCATCGAAGGCGCTCAATCTCTACACCACCCGCGAGCCCGGCCTGATCCAGCCGCTGCTCGACCGCTTCACCCGCGACACCGGCATCCAGGTCAACACGGTGTTCCTGCGCGATGGCCTGCTGGAGCGGGTGAAGGCCGAAGGCGCGCGCTCGCCCGCCGACCTGCTGATGACCGCCGACAGTGGCCAGCTGATCGACCTCGTGCTCGGCGGCGTGACCCAGGGCGTGAAGTCGAAACCGCTGGAGTCGGCGATCCCGCCGCACCTGCGTGGCCGCACCGGCCACTGGTTCGCCCTGTCGCTGCGCGACCGCGTGGTCTACGCCGAGCGTTCGCTGAAGCTGTCGGGCCTGCGCTACGAGGACCTGGCCAAGCCCGAATGGAAGGGCCGCATCTGCGTGCGCTCGGGCCAGCATCCCTACAACATCAGCCTGGTCGCGGCGATGATCGCGCACCAGGGCGAGGCGAAGACCGAAGCCTGGCTGCGCGGGGTCAAGGCCAACCTCGCACGCAAGGCCACCGGCGGCGACCGCGATGTGGCCCGCGACATCCTCGCCGGCATCTGCGACATCGGCCTGGCCAACGCCTACTACGCCGGTCGCATGAAGGCTGAGCCGGCCGGCAGCGAGCAGCGCCGCTGGAGCGATGCGATCCAGGTCGTGCGACCGGTGTTCGCCGGCGGCGGCACCCACGTCAACATCAGCGGCGCGTCCGTGGCCCGCCATGCGCCGAACCGCGCCAACGCGGTGCGCCTGCTCGAATTCCTGGTGTCCGACGAGGCCCAGCGCGTGTATGCGCAGGCCAACTACGAATCGCCGGTGAAGAAGGGCGTGGCCCTCGATCCGATCGTCGCCGGCTTCGGGCCGCTGAAGGTCGATCCGCTGCCGCTGGGCGACATCGTCAAGCACCGTGCGCGCGCCAGCGTGCTGGTCGATCGCGTCGGCTTCGACCAGTGATGCCGCAACGGCGGGCGGCGATGGCGTGATGGCGGAGCGCTGATGCGTTCGGAGATGGGCGAACGGGCCTGGCTGGCGGCTGCCTTCGCGGTCGCGGCCGGGGTCGCACTGCCGCTGGGCGCCCTGCTGTGGACGGCGGCGCAGGGCAGTGCAGGGCTGTGGTCGCACCTCGCCGCGCACGTGCTGCCGCAGGCGGCCTGGAACACCCTGCTGCTGCTGGCCGGGGTCGCGGCCGTGGCGGTGCCGGTCGGCACGGTCTGCGCCTGGCTGGTCAGCGCCTACGACTTTCCCGGCCGCCGCCTGTTCGGCTGGGCGCTGCTGCTGCCGCTGGCGGTGCCGACCTACATCGTCGCCTTCGCGTATCTCGATCTTTCGCATCCGCTGGGTCCGCTGCAGACCGCGCTGCGGGCGCTGCTCGGCTACGACAGCCCGCGCGAGTTCCGCCTGCCCGACCTGCGCTCGCTGCCGGCCTGCATCGCGCTGCTGGGGCTGGTGCTGTATCCCTACGTCTACCTCACGGTGCGCGCGATGTTCGCCCTGCAGGCGGCCAGCCTGGTGGAGGCCGCGCGTTCGCTGGGCGTCGGCGGCGCGGCGCTGTTCGTGCGGGTGGCCCTGCCGCTGGCGCGGCCGGCGATCGCGGTGGGCGCGGCGCTGGTGCTGCTGGAGACGCTCAACGACATCGGCGCCTCCGAATTCCTCGGCGTGAAGACGCTGACCGTCGCCGTCTACACCACCTGGGTGACGCGCAGCGACTTGCCGGGCGCGGCGCAGATCGCGCTGGCGATGCTGGCGGTGGTGATCCTGGCGCTGGCGCTGGAGCGCTTCGGTCGCCGCCGCCAGCGCTATGCCGGCGGCGGACGCGCGCGCCCGCTCGTGCGGCAGCCGCTGCATGGCCTGCACGCGCTGCTGGCGATGGCGGCCTGCGCCCTGCCGGTGCTGCTGGGGTTCGTGGCGCCCGCCGCACATCTCGCGGTCGAGGCCGGCGCGCGCCTGCGCGGCGAGGGCGTTTCGCCGCAGCTGTGGGCCAGCGCCGGCAACACGCTGCGGATCGCCGCACTCGCCACGGTCGTCACGCTGGTCGCCGCGCTGGCGCTGGTCTGGGCCGCGCGGCTGGCGCATGCGCGCCGCCGCAGTGCCGCGGCCGGCCTCGCGCTGCGCGTGGGCAGCCTCGGCTATGCCTTGCCGGGCACGGTGCTGGCCATCGCCCTGCTCGCCCCGGCGGCCGGCGTCGACCGGGCCTTGTTCGCGCTGTCCGAAGGCACGCCGCTGCTGATGGGCAGCCTGACCCTGCTGGTGCTGGCCTGCACGATCCGTTTCCTGGCGATCGCCACCGGTGGTCTGGAGGCCGGCCTGGCGCGGATCCCGCCTTCGCTCGACCACGCCGCGCGCGGCCTCGGCGCCGGCCCGGGCGCCAGCCTGTGGCGGGTGCACCTGCCGCTGCTGCGCCCTGCCATGGCCGCCGCGGCGCTGCTGGTCTTCGTCGATGCGATGAAGGAACTGCCGGCGACGCTGATGCTGCGGCCGCTCAACGTCGAGACCCTGGCGACCTGGCTCTACGCCGAAGCCGCGCGCGGCACCTACGAGGAGGGCGCGGTCGCCGCGCTGCTGATCGTGCTGGCGGGACTGCCCGCCGTGCTGCTGCTGGCGCGCAGCGGATTCGATACCGGCCATGCGCAGGCCGATGCGCATGACGCGCCCGCGCCTGCCATGGCCCCTGCACGCAATCTTTCGTCATGACCCCGCCGATGCCAGACCCCATGCCGCTCGCTTCGATCGTCGCCGACCCGGACGTTTCCGCGCCCCTGCTCGATCTCGATGCGGTGACGGTGGTCCACCCGGGCGTGGCCGGCGGCCGGCCGACGGTCGGCGGCCTGTCCCTGCAACTGGCGCGCGGCCAGATCGGCTGTCTGCTCGGGGCCTCGGGCTGCGGCAAGACCACGGTGCTGCGCGCCATCGCCGGCTTCGAGCCGCTGCAGGGCGGGCGCATCGTCCTCGATGGCCGTCCGCTCGCCGCTGCCGGCGCAGGCCTGCCGCCCGAGGCTCGGCGGATCGGGATGATGTTCCAGGACTACGCGCTGTTCCCGCATCTCGACGCGGCGGCGAACGTCGCCTTCGGCCTGCGCGCGCTGCCCCGCGCCGCGCGGGCGGCGCGCGCGAAGGATCTGCTCGCGCTGGTCGGCCTGGCCGATCGCGCCTCGGCCTATCCGCACGAGCTGTCCGGCGGCCAGCAGCAGCGCGTGGCCCTGGCCCGTGCGCTGGCGCCGGAGCCGCTGCTGGTGCTGCTGGACGAACCGTTCTCGAACCTCGACGTGGAGATCCGCGGGCGCCTGGCCGAGGACACCCGTGGCCTGCTCAAGGCGGCCGGTGCGACCGCGCTGCTGGTGGTCCACGACCAGGCCGAAGCCTTCGCCATGGCCGATCGCATCGGCGTGATGGCCGAGGGCCGGATCCTGCAGTGGGACACGCCCGAAGCGCTCTACGCCCATCCCCGCGACCGCCGGGTCGCCGGCTTCGTCGGCCGGGGCGACTGGCTGCGCAGCGAAACCCTGGGCCTGGGAGAGGGTGCCGACCTGCGCGTCCGTCCCGGGCAACTCGTCCATGACCCGGCCGGGCCGTTGTCCGCGCAACTCGTCTCGGCGCGCTTCCACGGCCCGCAGCATCTCGGCCGGGTGCGTTTCGACAGCGGCGAGACCGCCGAGATCACGCTCGACGCCGCCACCGCCGCGCGCATCGGCGAGCGCCTGCCGCTGCGCCTGGTGGGCGAGCCGCTGCGCTTTCCGCGCGGGTGACCGCGACTGAGACATCGGCGCAGCGGCTGGCCCGCCGCGCTCGGTCATAATGGCCGGATGTCCAGACTGTCCTTCGAATTGCTCGGCACCGACGGCGTGGCCCGTCGCGGCCGCCTGACCTTCCCGCGCGGCACCGTCGAAACCCCCGCTTTCATGCCCGTGGGCACCTACGGCTCGGTGAAGGGCGTGTTCCCCGAGCAGATCCGCGCGCTCGGCGCCGAGATCATCCTCGGCAACACCTTCCACCTGTATCTGCGCCCGGGCCTGGACGTGATCGCCGACCACGGCGGCCTGCACGGCTTCGCGCGCTGGGACGGGCCGATCCTCACCGACTCCGGTGGCTTCCAGGTGTTCTCGCTGGCGCACAAGCGCAAGATCACCGAAGCCGGCGTCACTTTCGCCGCGCCCACCGACGGCAGCAAGGTCTTCCTCGGCCCCGAGGAGAGCATGCGCATCCAGAAGGTGCTGGATTCGGACATCGTCATGATCTTCGACGAGTGCACCCCGTATCCCGCGACCGAGGACGTGGCGCGCAGGTCCATGGAACTGTCGCTGCGCTGGGCCGAGCGCTCGAAGAAGGCGCACGAGGGCAACGACGCGGCGCTGTTCGGCATCGTCCAGGGCGGCGTGCATCACGCCCTGCGCACGCGCTCGGCCGAGGGGCTCAAGCAGATCGGCTTCGACGGCTATGCGATCGGCGGCCTGGCCGTCGGCGAGCCCGAGGACGAGCGCAACGCCATGCTCGAGCACACCTGCCCGCAGTTGCCGACCGACCGGCCGCGCTACCTGATGGGCGTGGGCCGGCCCGAGGACCTGGTCGAAGCGGTCGCGCGTGGCGTCGACATGTTCGACTGCGTGATGCCGACCCGGAACGCGCGGAATGGGCACTACTTCACATCTTTCGGCACGGTGCGCATCCGCAACGCCAAATACGAGCGCGACCTGCGGCCGATCGAGGAAGGCTGCGGCTGCTATGCGTGCGCGAACGGCTACACCCGCGCCTACCTGCGCCACCTCGACCGCTGCAACGAGATGCTGGCGCCGATGCTCGGCACCCTGCACAACCTCTGGTACTACCAGACGCTCATGGCCGACATGCGCGCGGCCATCGAGGCCGGCCGTTTCGCCGCCTTCCGCGAGGCCTTCCATGCGGCGCGGTCCGGCGCAAGCGTTTCTTCCGTTTGAACTTTTCCTGCGGCGACCGGTCTCGGATAGGCCGCCGGCGCCGCGCCGGCCGGCCCGGGGAGCGGGGTGACAGCGCCAAGGCCCGCCCGCATGGCATAATCCGGCGTTAATTTTCGTTCACGGATCCGAAATGAACCTGCTCGACCTGTTGATTTCCCCCGCGCATGCGCAGGCCGCGGGCGCACCCGCCGGCCCGGGCATGGGCAGCCTGCTCCTGCCCATCGCGCTGCTCGCCGTCATGTACTTCATCATGATCCGCCCGCAGATGAAGCGCGCCAAGGAACACCGCGCGATGCTCGAGAAGCTCGCCAAGGGCGACGAAGTGATCACCAGCGGCGGCATCGCCGGCGTGATCCGCGACATCGGCGACAGCTTCATCAGCGTGGAAGTGGCCGATGGCCTGACCATCCGCGTGCAGAAGGGCGCGATCGGCAACGTCCTGCCGAAGGGCACGCTCAAGTCGCTGTGATGACGTCCGTCTGACCTTCCGTCCACCCCGATGCGGCCGGTCTCAGGACCGGACGCGGTGCTCGTCATGCTCGAATATTCCCGCTGGAAATACCTCGTCATCCTGATCGTGGTGCTGGTCAGCGCGCTGTACGCGTTGCCCAACATCTATCCGCAGGACCCCTCCGTGCAGGTCTCCGCCGTCCGTGGCGCCAAGGTCGACGACGCGCTGAAGAAGCAGGTCGCCGATGCGCTGGCCAAGGCCGGCCTCAAGCCGAAGGAGATCGAGCAGCAGGGCGAGAACCTGCTGGTCCGCACCACGGACCTCGATGCCCAGAGCAAGAGCGCGGACACCCTGCGCGCGGCGCTGAACGACAACTACGACATCGCCCTCAACCTCGCCTCGAACGTTCCCGACTGGCTGTCCGCGATCGGCGCGCGGCCGATGGCGCTGGGCCTGGACCTGCAGGGCGGCGTGCACTTCCTGATGGAAGTGGACCGGGCGGCGGCGATCGACAAGCGCTTCGACGCCTACCTCGAAGACGTCCGCGTGCAGCTGCGCGATGCCGGCGTGGGCTACGAGTCTGTCGAACGCAGCGGCGAACGCGGCATCGCGGTCACGCTCAACCGTGCCGCCGACCTGCAGAAGGCGCAGGGTCTGGTGCAGAAGTCGCTCACCACCAGCGCCACCGACACCGGTTCCGGCAGCTTCGTCGCCCCGAACGCCTTCAACGTCCAGGGCGCGGGCAACCTCATCAACGTGCAGGTCTCCGAAGAGATCGTGCGCGGCATGACCCTCAATGCGATCGAGCAGAACCTCGGCACGCTGCGCAACCGCGTCAATGCACTGAACGTCGCCGAGCCGGTGATCCAGCGCCAGGGCGCGGACCGCATCCTCGTCCAGCTGCCGGGCGTGCAGAATCCGGTCGAAGCCAAACGCATTCTCGGCGCCACCGCCACGCTCGAATACCGCGGCGTTTACGAGGGCAACGCCCTGGAAGCGCGCGAAACCGGCAACGTCCCGGCCGGCGCGCGCCTGTACCAAAGCCGCGACCTCGGCCCCGACGGCAAGCCTTCGCCGGTGCTGCTCAACAAGCGCATCATCGTCTCCGGCGCCGACATGGTCGACGCGCGCAGCTCGGTCGACCAGAACGGACTGCCCGCCGTGCAGGTCACCCTCAACAGTTCCGGTGGCCAGCGCATGCTGCAGTTCACCACCGAGAACGTGAAGAAGCCGATGGCCGTGGTCTACATCGAGCGCGTGCCGGTCTCGCGCATGGTCGACGGCAAGGAAGTGCGCAGCTTCCAGGTGAAGGAGCAGGTCATCTCCATCGCCAACATCAACGAGCCGTTCGGCAAGAACTTCATCACCACCGGCCTGGAACGCAAGGAGGCGGAAGATCTCTCCAAGCTGCTGCGCGCCGGTGCCCTGGCCGCGCCGATGGACATCGTCGAGGAGCGCACGGTCGGCCCCAGCCTCGGCAAGCAGAACGTCGAGCGCGGCCTGAAGGCCGTGGTCTTCTCCTTCCTGTTCGCGCTGGCGTTCTTCCTGTTCTACTACCGCATGTTCGGCGTGATCACCTGCCTGGCGCTGCTGCTGAACCTGCTGATGGTGTTCGCGCTGATGTCGGTCTTCGGCGCCACCATGAGCCTGCCCGGCCTGGCCGGCATCGCGTTGACGGTCGGCCTGTCGGTGGATGCGAACGTGCTGATCAACGAACGCATCCGCGAGGAGCTGCGGGCAGGCCTGCCGCCATTGACGGCGATCTCCGAAGGCTACAATCGCGCCTCCGGCACGATCCTCGACGCCAACATCACGGCGTTCCTGGCGGGTCTGGCGATGTTCGTGTTCGGCACCGGCCCGCTCAAGGGCTTCGGCATCACCACGATGCTCGGCATCGCGACGTCGGCCTACACCGCCGTGTCCGTGTCGCGCGCCATCGCCACGCTGATCTACGGACGCCGCCGCAAGCTGCAGTCCGTCGCGATCTGAGGGAGCCCAGTCCATGAAACCGTTCAATGTGTTCCCCTACGACAGCAAGATCGACTTCATGCGCCTGCGCATGATCTCGCTGACCGTGGCCGCGCTCATCATGTTCGTCGCGATCAGCGGCATGCTCTTCAAGAACTTCAATTTCGCCCTGGACTTCACCGGCGGCGTCGGCGTCGAACTGGCCTACGACAAGCCGGTCGATGTCGAAGGCGTGCGCGAGCGCCTGGAAACGGCGGGCTTCGCCAATGCCCAGGTGCAGACTTTCGGCACGGGCAGCGAACTGCTGGTCCGTCTGCGCGCCGAGGAAGCGGGCGAGAAGAAGACCGAGGCCGACAAGGCCTCCAGCCTGGCCGAAAGCGTGCGAGTGGCCGCTTCCGAAGACGGCAACCCGGCGCGGATGATGCGCAGCTCCGAGATCAGCGCGCAGGTCGGCAAGGAACTGGCCTGGGACGGCCTGCTCGCGCTGGTCTTCGTGGTCGTCGGCTTCCTGATGTACATCTCGATGCGCTTCGAATTCAAGTTCGCGGTCGCGGCGATCATCACCACGCTGCACGACGTGGTCGTGGTGATCGGCTGGTTCGCGCTGACCGGGCACGAGTTCGACCTGACCGTGCTCGCGGGCATCCTGTCGGTGATGGGCTTCTCGATCAACGACACCATCGTGGTGTTCGACCGCGTCCGCGAGAACTTCCGCAGCATGCGCGCGAGTCCGGTCGAAGTGCTCAACCGTTCGGTCAACCAGACCCTGTCGCGCACGGTGATCACTTCGTTCGTGGCCTTCCTCACCGTGCTTGCGCTGTACCTCTACGGCGGTGGTTCGCTGCAGGGCATGGCCGAGTCGCAGATGGTCGGCATCGTCATCGGCACCCTGTCCTCGATCTTCGTCGCCTGCCCGCTGCTGCTGTGGCTGGGCGTGAGCAAGCAGGACCTGCTGCCGAAGGCCAGGGACGAGGAGGCGCTGGCGCGTCGCCCCTGATCCCGGGCATCGCCCACGAAAAAGGCCGCGCAGCGATGCGCGGCCTTTTTCGTTGTGTCTTCCCGGGCTGTTGCAGAGCGGAGCGAAGCTCCGCTCGCGTCAGACCGAGTGCAGGAGGGCCTTCAGGCCCGAGCTTTTTGAATGGTTGCCAGGGACCATGAAAAGCTCGGGCCTGAAGGCCCTCCTGCAAAGATTGAATGCCCGAGCGGAGCAAGCTCCGCGCTACGCGGGATAGGCCGCGGTCAATCGAACGCCTTCGCGTAGCCGGTGTTGACGATGGTCTTCTGCAGCGGCTCGATGATGCGCACGTTGGCCGCGACGATCTGGCGCGGGCCGGTGTCGATGTGCATCGGGCTGGGCGCGGCACCGCGGAAATCGCAGACCTTGCCGCCGGCTTCGCGCACCATCAGCACGCCTGCAGCGATGTCCCAGGCCATGATCCCGGCTTCGAAGTAGCCGTCGAGGCGACCGGCGGCCACGTAGGCCAGGTCCAGCGCGGCCGAGCCGGCACGGCGGACATCCTCGGCGTGGACCAGCAGGCTCTTCACGCAGTCGAGCTGGGCATCGGTGCGCTTGCGTTCGCGCGGCGGGAAGCCGGTGGCGAGCAGGGCGCCCTGCAGTTCGCGGCGCTCGGAGACGCGGATGCGCTTGCCGTTGTACTGGGCGCCGCCGCCGCGGCTGGCGGTGAACAACTCGTTGCGCAGCGGGTCGAAGATCACGCCATGCAGCGGTTCGGCGCCTTCGCACAGCGCGATCGACACGCACCAGTGCGGAAAGCCGCGCAGGTAGTTGCTGGTGCCGTCCAGCGGGTCGATGACCCAGGTGTAGCGGCTGGGGCCGCGATTGCCCTTCAGGTGCCCGCCTTCCTCTCCGAGAATCGCGTAATCGGGCTGGGCGCGGCGCAGCTCCTTGATGATCTCGGCTTCGGCCAGGCTGTCGATCTCGCTGGCGTAGTCCATGCGGTCCTTTTCGGTCACTTCGATGGCATCCAGGCGGGCCATGTGGCGCAGCAGGATGTTGCCGCCGGCGCGAGCCGCCTTGACCATGACATTGACAGCGGGCTGATGCATCGCGAACGACTCCAGGCGCCCGAAGGGGCGCAAGCGAAAAGGGGCAGGGGAAAAGAACAGGACCGGCTCAGGGCCGGCGCGAGAGTTTAACATTGCGCAATGGCTTCCGACTCCCCGCCCGCCGGCGCATCCCCCGGCCCGTCCCCGCCCGATCGCCTGCGCATCGTCCTGGTCGGTACCCAGCACCCCGGCAACATCGGCTCGGCCGCGCGCGCCATGAAGACCATGGGTCTGTCGCGGCTGGTGCTGGTGGCGCCGGAGCGGTACCCGCACCCGGACGCGGTGGCGCTGGCCGCCGGCGCCGTGGACGTGCTGGAGGCCTCGACCCGCTTCGAGACCCTGGCCGAGGCGGTGTCCGACTGCCGCCTGGTCCTCGGCTGCACCGCCCGCAGCCGCCGGATCGCGCTTGAGGAGCTGTCGCCGCGCGCCGGCGCCGCGCGCGCGCTGGCCACCACCGTCGGGGGCGGCGATGTGGCCCTGGTCTTCGGGCGCGAACGCACCGGGCTGGACAACGACGAACTGCAGCTGTGCCACGCCGCGATCCACATCCCGGCCAATCCCGACTACAGTTCGCTCAACCTTGCCGCCGCGGTCCAGGTCTTGGCATACGAATTGCGAATGGCTTCGCTTCAGGAGCCGGCCCACGGGGTCGCGCCATGCGTCGCGGGACGGCCGGCGGAGGGACCCACCGAGGTCCGCGGCGAGCCTCCGGCCACGCATGCCGAACTCGAGGGCTTCTTTTCGCAACTGGCGGACACCCTGGATGCCATCGATTTCCACAAGGGCCGCACGCCGGCCGCAGCGATCCGCAAGTTCAGGCGCCTGTTCCTGCGCGCCGGGCTGGATGCGCGGGAAGTCCGGCTGCTGCGGGGCATGCTGGCCGATGCGCAGCGCATGGCGGACATCGCCCATGGCCGCCTGCCGCCTCCGCGCAAGCCTGCGGACTGACCTGTCGATGGCGGCGTACGACCGGCACCGACGAGGCCCGCATCGCCCCGGCGGTGCGTCCCCGGACTCGACGGTGTCCTGATGCAGAACCGTCCGCTCGCCCGTCTCCTCGCTGCGTTCCTGCTGCTCGCCGGCCTCTTCGCCATGGTGCCGATTTCGGCAGCGGGTGACCGGGAGCGTCACATTCTTGTCCTGGGACGCATCAGCGACGACCCCAGGACCCATTACGAACAGCTCAAGCCGCTGCTCGATTACGTGGTGCCGCGGATGGCCGATGTCGGCATCCGCGAGGGGCGGGTGCTGATGGCCCGCGATGCACAGCAGATGGCCAGCTACCTGCGTCGCGGCCAGGTCGACTGGGTCACCGAAACCGCCGCATCGGCCATGGTGCTGCAGTCGCGCGGCAACGTTCACCCGCTGCTGCTGACCGAGCGCGACGGCGTCAGCCGCTACCGCACGGTGTTCTTCGTCCGCCGCGACAGCGGGCTGAGCCGGCTGGAGGATCTCTCCGGACGCAGCGTCGCCTTCCAGAACAACGCCTCCACCAGCGCCTACTTCGTGCCGGCGATCGAACTGCTGCGCCGCGACCTGTCGCTGAGCCTGCTGCTGTCGCCGATGGACAAGCCCAACGGCGGCAACGTCGGTTACGTGTTCGCGCGCTCCGAACTCAACATCGGCGCCTGGGTGCACAAGCGCCTGGTCGATGCCGGCGCGATGAGCGACATCGACTGGAACAACCCGGCGCGCGTGCCGCCCTCGTTCCGCAAGGACCTGGAGGTCATCCACATCACCGAGCCGGTGCCGCGCGCGCTGGAGATGGTCCGCGACGACCTCGACCCGAAGGTGCAGGCCCGGCTGCGCGAAGTGCTCATCGAAGCCGCGGACGACCCCCGGGCCGCCGAAGCCCTGCGCTATTTCTTCCGCACGACGCGCTTCCTGCCGATCGACGACGGTACCTCGCAGGTGCTGGCGCGCCTGCGTACCGGCGTGGCCAGGGTGAAGGCCGATGTCGAGTGACCGGCTGACCCGGAGCGCCGCCGCATGAGGCTCTTCGCCGGGTTGCAGGCCAAGTTCATGGCCCTCATCGCCATCGTGATGGTGATGATGCTGGCCGTCGTCGCCCTGATCTGGCAGCGCCAGACCACGACGCAGGCCGAGGTGCTGCGCCTGAGCCAGGAAGGCACGCGCGGCCTGGTGTTCGACCGCCTGCGCCAGCGCGGCGAGGTCCAGGTGGCGCAGGCCGCCGACCTGCTGGTCAACCCGGTCTACTACTTCGACCTCGACGCCATCGGCAACACCACCCGCAGCATCCTGCGCCAGCCCGACGTGAGTTACGTGCTGGTCTACGACGCGCGCGGCGATATCCTGCACGACGGCTCGGGCGACATCCCGACCTTCGGCCAGGAGATGGGCGACCCGCTGGCCGACCGCATCGTCGCCGCGCGCGACCTGCAGGTGATCGAGACCGCGCAGGTGATCGACATTTCCACGCCGATCCTGATCGGCGACCAGCGCCTCGGCGGCGTGCGGGTGGGCTACACGCTGGCCAAGATCCAGGCCGAGGAGGCGCGCATCAACCGCGAGATGGCGACGCGGCTGAACGAGATCGGCCGCCGCCACCTGGCCTGGATCGCGCTGCTGCTGATGATGCTGGTGTCGATGGCGGTGCTGGTCGGCATCGCCCTGCAGCGCGCGCTGGTGCGGCCGATCCGCCGGCTGTCCGAGGCCGCGCTGCAGATCGAGGCCGGCAACTACGCCACCGACCTGCCGGCCAGCCGGCGCAAGGACGAGGTCGGTGCGCTGGTCAACGCCTTCTCGCGCATGGCCGAGAGCATCGTCCGCCACGACCGCGACATGCGCCGCATGGCCTATACCGATTCGCTGACCGGCCTGCCCAATCGCCTGGCCTTCCGCGAGACGCTCGACCACCGCCTGATGCAGTTGCGCGGCATCGGCAGCCAGCTGGCGCTGCTCTTCGCCGACATCGACGACTTCAAGCGCGTCAACGACACCCTGGGCCACGACGTCGGCGACGAGGTGCTGATCCAGTTCGCGAACCGCATCCGCGAGGCCGTGCACAGGATCGGCGGCGATGCCGGCGAACTGGCGCGCTTCGGCGGCGACGAATTCGTGATCCTGCTGCACCCGGTGGGCGAGCACGGCGACATCCGCGCCAGCGCCGCGCACCTGGCCGAGACCCTGGTGTCCGAACTCAGCCGGCCGATCGTGGTGCAGGACCGCCAGGTCTTCCTCGGGACATCGATCGGCGTGACCGTGTTCCCGGACGATGCCTCCGGCGCGACCATGCTGATGAAGAACGGCGACATCGCGATGTACCAGGCGAAGGTCGCCGGCAAGAACGGCTACCGCTTCTACAGCCGCGCGATGGAGCAGGCGGTGTCGCGCCGCGTGCGCATGGAGCAGGACCTGCGCGGCGCCTGGGAGCGCGGCGAACTCTCGGTGGTCTACCAGCCGATCTACCGCGTGTCGGACAAGCGCCTGGCCGGTGCCGAGGCGCTGCTGCGCTGGCAGCACCCGGTGCATGGCCCGGTGGCGCCCTCGGTGTTCATCGACGTGGCCGAGCAGAGCGGGCTGATCGAGGTCATCGGCCCGGCGGTGGTGCGCGCGGCCTGTCGCGACGCGATGCGCTGGCGACAGCGCGGGGCCGCCGCCAGCGAGTTGTTCGTCTCGATCAACGTGTCCGCGCGCCAGTTGCGCAGCGGCGACTTCCGCGACCAGATGCTGGCCGCGCTGGGCGAGAGCGGCCTGCCGCCCGAACTGATGCACATGGAGCTGACCGAGACCACGGTACTCAACGACGAGGAGCAGGCGCGCCGCATCCTCGGCCAGTTGCGCGACGGCGGCATCAAGGTCTGGCTGGACGATTTCGGCACCGGCTTCTCCGGCCTGAGCCACCTGCGCAGCGTGCCGGTGGACGGCGTGAAGATCGACCGCAGCTTCATCGCCGACGTCATGCGCGACCCTGACGACCTGGCGCTGACCAGCGCGATCATCGCGATGGCGCATTCGCTGGGCATGACCGTGATCGCCGAAGGCGTGGAGAAGGAAGGCCAGTTCGACCTGCTGCGCTCGCGCAACTGCGACCTGGCGCAGGGCTACTGGCTCGGCTATCCGCTGAGCCTGGACGAGTTCATTGCGCTGATCGGCTGATTCGCCGTTTCGGCTGGCGCGGATGGCGCGGGATGCGTGGACGTTTCCCGGCTCGGAAGAATCAACGCCGTCATCCTCGCGCAAGCGAGGACCCCAGGATCAGCTGCGATCAAGCCCGGGTCCTCGCTTGCGCGAGGATGACGTGTTTTTTCGTCCTGCATGCTGTGACCGCAGGTTTGCGCCCTCGCGAATCCGTGAAGATTCCAGGAAGCAGGTCGTTCGCATGCGCTCGGGATGACAGGGAATCATCGGCGACGTCGCCGGCGCGGCGATGCGCTTTACCCCAATCCCGCGACCCAGGCCCACAGCATCGCCGCGAGATTGCCCGAGACCGCGCCGAAGACGTAGATCGCGACCAGGCCGGCGCCCCAGGAGATCAGCATCAGCACGCCATCGCGTTCGAGCAGCGCCAGCGCATAGAGCAGCAGCAGGGCGCCGAACAGGAAGTTGGTGAACGGGATCGGCAGGGCCAGCAGGATGCCCAGCAGCACCAGTTGCAGGCCGGTCAGGACCGTGGCGACGGGGTGGTCGATCATGCCCAGCAGTCGCGGCCGCACCAGTTTTTCCAGCCAGCGCAGCCAGCGGTCGCTGAGGCGGTCGAAGCGGATCAGGGTGCTGCGCTGCGGCCCGCGGCGGGCGACGAAATCCGGCAGCCATGGCTTGCGCAGCAGGATCAGCAGGTGCAGGCCGACCAGCACCACCAGCGGCCCGCTGAGCGCCCCGGCCAGGCCGGGAATCGGGATGAAGGCGGGCAGGGTGGCGACGAACAGCAGCACGCCGAAGGTGCTGCGGCCGAGGTCGACCACGAGTTCGCGCAGGGCGAGCTGTTCGCCGGGATCGCCGTCGCACAGGGCATCGATCACCGCCCGCATGCCCTGCGGCTCGGTGCCGTCGCCGTCGTGGGGGTCAGTCGTCATCGCCCGCATCCGTGCCGGTGATCCGTGTCAGCAGCAGCTTGTCGATGCGTGGGCCGTCCAGGTCCACCACCTCGATGCGCCAGCCGGCCCAGTCGAAAGCTTCGCCGGTGTGCGGGATGCGCCCGAAATGGGCGATCACCATGCCGGCGGCGGTGTGGTAGTCGTGTTCGTCCTGCTGCGGCAGTTTCGGGCCGATGATCTCGCGCAGTTCGTCGACGGGCAGGGAACCGTCGACCAGCAGCGAGCCGTCCATGCGTTCGACGACCAGCGCGCCGGCATCCGAGCGCTCGCCGGACTGCAGACGGCCGACCACCGCGCCCATCAGGTCGTTCACGGTCACCATGCCGGTGACTTCGCCGTATTCGTCGACGACCAGGGCCAGCGACTGCTGCTCTTCGCGGAAGATCTCCAGCAGCTTCAGCGCATGGGTCGATTCCGAGACGAACAGGGCAGGGCGCAGGGTGAGGAAGAGGTCCGGGCTGCGCTCGTCCAGGCGGTCCAGCAGCGATTTCACCTCGAGCACGCCGAGCACGTCGGCGTCGCTGCCCTTGTAGACCGGGTAGCGCGAGTACGGCGTATCGCGCATTTCGGCCAGGTTGTCCTCGAAGCTCGCGGTCGCGTCCAGCCAGACGATGCGCATGCGCGGGGTCATGATGCTTTCGACCGTGCGGTCGCCCAGGCGCATGACCCGCTGCATCATGTTGCGTTCGTCGTCGTCGATCACGCCCTGCTCGTGGCTTTCGCTCACCAGCAGCTGGATCTCTTCCTCGGTGATGGCGTTGCGGGCATCGTCGCGGATGCCCAGCAGGCGCAGCAGCGCGCGGTTGATCGCGCCGAGCGCGCGCACCACGGGCGTCGCCACCCGCGCCAGCATGTCCAGCGGGATCGCGACGCGGCTGGCGATCAGCTCGGCGTTGGTCAGGGCCAGTCGCTTGGGAAGGAGTTCGCCGAAGATGACCTGGCCGGCGGTGATCAGGGTCACCGCGGTGCCGATGCCGATCTTGTCGGCGTAGGCATGGGCCAGCGGGAACAGGCTGTCGATCCGGTCCGCGATCATCAGGCCGATCGCCTCGCCGCCGAAAAAGCCGGTGAGCACGCCGATCGCGGTGATGCCCACCTGCACCGTCGACAGCAGGTTGTCCGGGTGTTCGGCCAGGGCCAGGGCCTTGCGTGCCCCCCGGCTGGTCTCGGCCATCTGCTTGAGCCTGAGCTTGCGCGAGGTCATCAGCGCCATCTCCGACAGGGCGAAGAAGGCGTTCACGAAGATCAGGGCGATGACGACGGTGAGCTCAAGCACCGCGGACTCCCGTCCGGAGGGAGTCCGCCGGGGGGGGCGAGGCGGGCCGCGCAGCGGAATGGCCGGAACTGACGGGCCGCTGGCGGCCTCGGGTGGGGGGCGCCGGCGGAGTCATGCTTGGGAGGGGGTCTGGGGGAGCCATACGGTCCGCGGATGATAGCAGGCGGGCATGACCGCCCCGGGACGCCGGGACTCGGCGCGTTCAGCTTGCCCGCGCCACCGGCAGATGACGGTTCGATGTCAATACAGTGACGTTCCCGGTCAGATTGTCATTTCGGAGTCACAATTCCGACCTAGCATGTTCACATCATTGTCATCGAGGCGACCGCCCATGTTCTCCCTGCAAACGATCTTCGGCTCCGGCCAGCAGTTCTACGGCCTGCTCGACGAGGCCGCTGCGGCCGCGCACGACAGCGCCAAGGCCCTGCACGTCATGATGAAGGCCACGGACCGCCAGCCGGCGCTCGACGAGTTCAAGCTCGCCCGCACCCGCGAGCGCGCCGCGTCCGAGAAGATCGGCAAGGCCCTGGTCGACAGCTTCATCACCCCGATCGAGCGCGAGGACATCGAAGCCCTGGGCTCGGCGCTGTACAAGATCCCCAAGCAGATCGAGAAGTTCGCCGACCGCTATTCGCTGGCGGTCAAGCACCTGGATGGCATCGACTTCGCGCCGCGCGCCGCGATGCTGGAGCAGGCCTCGGGCGTGGTCGTGGAGATGGTTCGCGAACTGCGCCACCTCAACATCGATCGCATGACCGCGCTCAACGAGAAGCTGCGCGCGCTGGAGAACGAGGCCGACCGCCTGATGCTCGAACTCTATCGCGACATCTATTCCGGCAAGCTCGACAGCCTGCAGATGTTCCTCCTCAAGGAGTTCTTCGAGATCCTGGAAAAAGCCATCGACCGCTGCCGCGAAGCGGGCGTCGTCGCCTACCAGATCGTGCTGAAGAACAGCTGACGGAGTCGACATGCTCACTCTCGTCCTCGTGGTCATCCTGGCCGCGCTCGTCTTCGAGTTCATCAACGGTTTCCACGACACCGCGAACTCCATCGCCACGGTCGTCGCGACCAAGGTGCTCAGCCCGGGCAAGGCGGTGATGCTGGCCGCGGTCATGAACCTGATCGGCGCGCTCTGGGGCACCGCGGTCGCCAAGACCATCTCGTCGGGCCTGATCGACACCCAGGTGGTCAACGTCACTTCGCAGGTGATCCTCTGCGCCCTGCTCGGCGGCATCACCTGGAACCTCATCACCTGGTGGTTCGGCCTGCCCTCGTCGTCCTCGCACGCCCTGATCGGCGGCCTGTGCGGCGCTGCGCTTGCGGCGGCCGACAACAACTTCGCCGCGCTGATCTGGTCGAAGCTGGGCACGGAGGGCTGGACCAGCAACAAGGGCCTGCTCTGGAAGGTGGTCATCCCGATGGTCAGTTCGCCGATCGCGGGATTCACGCTCGGCGTGCTGATCCTCGGCCTCCTCTACGGCAGCATCAAGGGCCTGTCGAAACTCGGCGGCGCGGTGTCGCGACTGGCCCGCCCGCGCTGGGTCAATGCGATCTTCGGCAAGCTGCAACTGGTATCCGCCGGCTACATGGGCTTCGCCCACGGCACCAACGATGCGCAGAAGACCATGGGCATCATCGCCCTGACCATCTTCGCGGCCGAGAGCGCCGGCACCCTCGACAACCTGCCGGCCTGGGCGGCCTTCCTGCATCCGGGCACCGACGAGAGCGCCATCGACACCTGGATCGTCGTGACCTGCGCGATCGTGATGGCGATGGGCACCGCGATGGGCGGCTGGCGCATCATCAAGACCCTCGGCCACAAGATGGTGAAGCTGCATCCGATCGACGGCTTCGCCGCGGAAACCGCGTCGGCGACGATCCTCGTCGGTGCCGCGCACTTCGGCATGCCGGTGTCGACCACGCACAGCATCTCCACCGCGATCATGGGCGTGGGATTCGGCAAGAATCCGCGCAAGCTCAAGTTCACCGTGATCGAACGCATCCTGTGGGCCTGGGTGCTGACGATCCCGGCCGCAGGCGGTGCGGCCTACGGCCTGCTCAAGCTGTTCGAGGTGCTGGGCTGGGCGTGATCCGTTCGACGCGTCCGAAACGCGAAAGCCCCGGCATCGACCGGGGCTTTCGCATTGTGGAGATGGCATTGCCGGACTGTCGGCTCGGTCGGGATGCTTTTCCCGATTCCCGGTCCTTAAAGCAGGTCGCCGCCGGCCGACAGCGCGCGTTCGAGTTCGTCGCCCATGCCGCCGATCTCCAGGATCAGGCGATCGATTTCCGCGCCGGTCAGGGCATCGTAGGGACGGTTCTCGCACAGTTGCAGGTAGGGCACGCGGTCGAGTTCGCCGATGGCGAGGTAGCCGACGCGGCTTTCCCAGTTGAAGGCGAGGGCGCGGCGGCAATCGATGCCGGTGGTCGGCGCGATCACGGTGCTGACGCGGAGATAGTGCCGGCCGTCGTCGTCTTCGAGTTCGGACAGGAAGATGGCCTGGTGGCGGCGTCCCTGGTCGAGGGACAGTTCGACGCAGAGCACGTAGGGTTCCTGCATCGTGATCCGGAAATCGCCGGAGGTGAGGTGGCTGCGGATCTGTTCGAAATTCTGCATGGCGCGATGACTCGAAGGGGTGACTCGAAGACAGGGGCTCGGGGGGAGCGCGTTGCACTATGCTACCGGGCCATGGACCCCCTGTCTGCCGCCGACCGCATCCTCGCCGCGATCCGTGCGATTCCGCGCGGCGACACCGCGGCGTACGGCGTCGTCGCGCAGCGCGCGGGGCTGCCGGGGCGCGCCCGCCTGGTCGCGCGGCTGCTGTCGCAGAACGAGGATCCGGCGCTGCCGTGGCATCGCGTGCTGCGCTCGGATGGCCGCAGCGCGTTCCCGCCGGGTACGCCGCACCATGTCGAACAATTGAAGCGTCTGCGGCGCGAGGGCGTGACGCTCGATGCGCACGGGCGCGTGCGCCCCGCGAAGCGCGCGAAATCCGTCGACGAGGAAGTCTGGGGCGGCCCCTGATCGGACCCGGTCGCGCGACGCGCCCCTGTAGAGCGGAGCGAAGCTCCGCTGGATCCTCTCCGGAGACCGTGAGCGCGTTCTTGCAGAGGGGAGCTTGCTCCGCTCATGGCTTTCCGGAAATCCTGATCGGAGCAAGCTTCGCCCCACGAAAGTGCCCGTCAGGAGACATCTGCGCTTGCATAGATGTGCTCTTGTAGGAGGGCCTTCAGGCCCGAGCTCTTGATCTTCCGCAAAGGCAAAGGCAAAGCTCGGGCCTGAAGGCCCTCCTACGATGCGTGCTCCGCTTTCTAGGGCGATGCGTTCGGATCGTGGTCGTCTTCGACGCGGAGCCGCAGCACGCCGTCCGCGACACGCGCATCGAGCCGCTCCCCTGCCTGCACGTCGCGCACGCTGCGCACGACGCGGCCATCCTCGCGCTGCACGATCGCGTAGCCGCGCGCGACCGTCGCCAGCGGGCTGACCGCTTCGAGCGAACGGGCGAGGCCATGCAGTTGCATCGTCTTCGCCTGCAGCAGGCGCACCGTGGCCGCGCGCGGGCGATCGGACAGCGATCGCAGACGCTCGCGCAACTGTTCGAGCCGCCGTTGCGGGCGCGCGGAGCGCAGCACGGCCGCGTGGTGCCGCAGGTGTGCGATCCGCGCCGCCTGCTGGCGCTGCCACGCCGCCTGCAGCCGGCGCAGCGAGGCTTCCTGTCGCTGGCGCAGGGCGTCGAGGCGCGCCAACGGCCGCTGCGCCTGCAGCCTCAGCGCAGCGCGATCGGTGCGCTGCGCGGCATGACGCTGGTGGCGGTCCCAGTTCGACTGCAGCCGTCGTGCCTGCGCGCGCAGGCGCGAGGCCAGGTCGCTGCGGTCGGGCACCAGCAGTTCCGCCGCGACCGACGGCGTCGGCGCGCGCAGGTCGGCGGCGAAATCGGCCAGGCTCACGTCGACCTCGTGGCCGACCGCCGACACCACCGGCACCGGCGACGCGGCGATCGCCCGCGCCAGGGCCTCGTCGTTGAACGCCCACAGGTCTTCGAGCGAGCCGCCGCCGCGGGTGAGCAGCAGGGCGTCGTAGCGTCCGCTGCGACCGGCGGCCTGCAGCATGCGCACGATCTGCGGCGCGGCGGTGTCGCCCTGCACCGGGACCGGCAGGATGTCGACCTCCAGCAGCGGGAAGCGGCGGCGCAGCACGCTGAGGACGTCGCGCACGGCCGCGCCGGAGGGTGAGGTCAGCACGCCGAGCCGGCGGATGTGGGCGGGCAGGGGGCGCTTGCGCGCCTGGTCGAACAGGCCCTCGGCCTGCAGCTTCGCCTTCAGTTGCTCGAAGGCCCGGCGCAGCGCGCCTTCGCCGGCTTCCTCCATGGTGTCGAGGATCAACTGGTAGTCGCCACGGGCTTCGTACAGGGTCAGCCGGCCGCGCGCGAGCACGCGCAGGCCCTCGCGCGGGACGAATTTCAGCCACTGGCTCTTGGGCTTGAACAGCGCGCAGCGGACCTGGGCGCGGTCGTCCTTGAGGGTGAAATACAGGTGTCCCGACGACGGGCGCGACAGGTTGCCCAGTTCGCCCTCCACCCAGACGAGGGGAAAGGCGTCTTCGAGGAGGTTGCGGGCCAGCGCGTTCAGCTGGCTGGGCGTGAAGGCCTTGCGGTCGTCGGAAGCGGGCGGGGGCGGGTCGAACATCGGCACAGGATACGGGAAGGCATGTCTCCCGGTGGTCGCTTCGCGGGAGGGCCTTCAGGCCCGAGCCCCCCCCCGCTTCTTGCAGGAGGGCCTTCAGGCCCGAGCTTTTCAGGATGCATCCGAAGAGCGGAAGAGCTCGGGCCTGAAGGCCCTCCTGCAAGAATCGGACAGCCAGCGGCCAAATCCCGTCCTCGACCGCCAGGACGGCCGCTAGAATGCGCGCATGTCCGATCAGCTTCCGCCCTGCCGCGACGACGCGGCCCCCGTGTTCGGCCCCGCGCCGCGTCGTTCCACCCGCCAGGTCCTGATCGGCAAGGTCGCCGTCGGCGGCGACGCCCCCGTGGTGGTGCAGTCGATGACCAACACCGACACCGCCGACGTGGCCGGCACCGCGAAACAGATCGCCGAACTCTGGCGCGCCGGATCGGAACTGGTCCGGGTGACGGTCAACAACCCCGAATCCGCCGCCGCGGTGCCGCGCATCGTCGACAGGCTGGCGATGATGGGGATCTCGGTCCCGATCATCGGCGACTTCCACTACAACGGGCACCAGCTGCTCGCCGCCGAGCCGGCCTGCGCCGAGGCGCTGGCGAAATACCGCATCAATCCCGGCAATGTCGGCTTCGGCAAGAAGAAGGACACCCAGTTCGCGCAGCTGATCGAATTCGCCTGCCGCCATGGCAAGCCGGTGCGCATCGGCGCCAACTGGGGCTCGCTCGACCAGGCCCTGGCCGCGCGGCTGATGGACGAGAACGCGCAGCGCGCCGAACCCTGGGATGCCGGGCGCGTGCTGCGCGAGGCGCTGATCCTGTCGGCGATCGATTCCGCCGAGCGCGCGGTCGATCTGGGCCTGGCGCGCGAGCGCATCGTGCTGAGCGCGAAGGTCAGCGGCGTGCAGGAACTGGTCGCGGTCTATCGCGATCTCGCGCAGCGTTCCGATTTCGCGCTGCACCTGGGCCTGACCGAAGCGGGCATCGGCAGCAAGGGCATCGTCGCGTCGAGTGCGGCGCTGGCCGTGCTGCTGCAGGAAGGCATCGGCGACACGATCCGGATTTCGCTGACGCCCGAACCCGGCGCATCGCGCACGCAGGAAGTGATCGTCGCCCAGGAACTGCTGCAGACCATGGGCCTGCGCGCGTTCACCCCGATGGTCACCGCCTGCCCGGGCTGCGGGCGCACCACCAGCACCTTCTTCCAGGAACTCGCGCAGTCGGTGCAGGAACACGTCCGGGCGAAGATGCCCGAGTGGAAGATCACCCATCCCGGCGCGGAGAACCTCACGCTCGCGGTGATGGGCTGCGTCGTGAACGGCCCGGGCGAATCGCGTCATGCCAACATCGGCATCTCGCTCCCGGGCACCGGCGAGGCACCGGCCGCACCGGTGTTCATCGACGGCGAAAAGGCGGTGACCCTGCGCGGCGAGCGCATCGCCCGCGAATTCCTCGACATCATCGACGGCTACGTCGCGCGCCACTACGGCCGCCGCGACGCCTGACCCGGGGCGGGCGAGGGATCGGGCGGTCGATGCGCGTCGCCTGCGTCCGCGATCGGACATGCCGCCTTTGCGGATCCTCGCCGGGCAGATGACGTCCGGTTATTTGTGCGTCGCAGCAATTCCGGTCTTCGCAAAAAAATTTCGCGCCCGGGTTCACGGAATGCACAAATCGTTCCTTGACGCCGTATAGAATCGGCCAGGCGTCCGCATGCGGGCGCGACAGGGGGCGTCGCCGCATCCGCGGCGGCTCCGGCTTCATGGACTCGTCCGGTGCGTGGTATCCCCGGGCGTGCCACATACGCCAATTCAATCCGGGGATCATCGAACATGTCACGTATGAAGAAGTGGGGCGCAGCGGCAGGCGCACTCTCACTGATCGCGGTCGCGACCGCAGCGTATCTCTATCCGAGCGGCATCGAACGCGTCGTCAGCGACGATGCCGGCACCACCACCGCCAACGCTCAGGGCGACACCGTCGGCTCGGTCAACAACGGCAGCGGCAACACCGCTTCCGCCTTCGCGGGCAACGTTCGCGAGGAGCAGCAGGGCACCTACATCGTCGTGTTCAAGGAACCGGCGCTGGCCAGCTACAAGGGCAGCCTGGCCGGCCTTCCGCAGCCAGAGCGCTATCGCGACGAGCAGGGCACGATGCGGCTGGATGCGGCGGGTCGCAACTCCGAGCGCTACGTCGACTACCTCGAAACGCGCCAGGCGCAGATGAAAGCGCGCATGTCGACCATGGTCGGCCGCGACATCGCCCCGCGTCACACGATGCAGCATGCGCTGAACGGCATGGTGGTCGACCTGACCGAGTCCGAGGCGCGTGCGATGCGGATGATGTCCGACGTGCGCCTGGTCGAGGCCTACCGCGAATTCCCGCTCGACACCGACACCGGACCGGCGCTGATCGGTGCCCCGGCCGTCTGGACCGGTACCAACCCCGGCGCGCCGGGTCCGTACAGGGGCGAAGGCGTCGTGGTCGGCATCATCGACACCGGCATCAACTTCGGCAGTCCGTCCTTCGCTGCGGTCGGTCCGGTCGATGGCTACGTGCACACCAATCCGCTGGGTTCGGGCAACTACCTCGGCACCTGCGCCCCCGGCGGCGTCGACGAGGGCCGCTGCAACGACAAGCTGATCGGCGGCTACGACTTCGTCTGCGGCGCACCGGTCAATGCCTGCAGCAATGCGGGCTTCCGCGAGGAGCCGGGCTTCGGCGACACCAACTCGCACGGCAGCCACACCGCCGGCACTTCGGCCGGCAACGTGCGCGACGTGATCTACAGCGGCAACACCCTGCGCATCTCGGGCGTGGCGCCGCACGCGAACGTCATCGCCTACGACACCTGCTATACCAACATCGCGACCGGCCAGGGCTCGTGCCCGAACGTGTCCACCGCCGCGGCGGTCGATCAGGCCGTGGCCGATGGCGTCGTCGACGTCCTCAATTTCTCCATCGGCGGCGGCACCAGCCCGTGGACCGATGCCACCTCGCTGGCCTTCCTCAACGCCGTGGATGCGGGCATCTTCGTCGCCGCCTCCGCCGGCAACAGCGGTCCTGGCCCGAATACGCTCGGCCACCAGCAGCCGTGGGTCAGCACCACGGCCGCCGCCCAGCACGGCCGCGGTGGCTTCGGCATCGCGATGTCGGTCACCGGCCCGGCGCCGGTGCCGGCCAACCTCGCGCCGATCATCGTCAACCAGGGGTCCGGCGGCGTCGCCTTCTCGGCGACGATCCCCGGCTCCACGCCGCTGCGCATCAGTGCCGGCATCGACACCGCCAGCGACGGTTGCGCCGCCTATCCGGCCAACACCTTCGCCGGTGCGATCGCCGTGGTCCGTCGCGGCACCTGCTCGTTCTCGATCAAGGCCGACAATGCCGCCGCCGCAGGCGCCGTCGCGGTGGTGATCGCGAACAACGCTGCCGGCATCATCGTGCCGTCGGTGCCGGGCACCACCGTCCCGGTCTTCAGCGTGACCCAGGCCGAAGGCGACGCCCTGCGCAACTTCGGCCAGGCCAATCCGGCGACGGCGACCGCGCAGGTCACCTTCCCGGCGATGCCGCTGCCGAACACGCCGGATGCTCTGGCGGCCTTCAGCTCGCGCGGTCCCGCCGGCACCTTCAACATCATGAAGCCGGACATCACCGCTCCCGGTGTCGACGTGCTGGCAGCGGTCGCAGGCACCACGCTCACCGGCGCGGAGAATGCCGTCGACCTGCTCAGCGGCACCTCGATGGCATCGCCTCACCAGGCGGGCGCCGTGGCGCTGATCCGCCAGGCCCGTCCGACCTGGACGCCGCCGGAAATCAAGTCGGCGCTGGCGATGACCGCAGTGCAGACGGTCTACCTGGAAGACCAGGTCACGCTGGCCAACCCGTTCGCCCGCGGCAGCGGTCGCGTGCAGGTGGACCGCGCGATCAACGCCGGCCTGGTGCTGGATGAGACTTTGGCGAACTATCAGGCCGCCAATCCGGCCACCGGTGGCGACCCGACCGCGCTCAACCAGCCGAACCTGTACAACCGCAGCTGCTTCCCGACCTGCGTGTTCTATCGCACCTTCCGCAACACGCGTGCGAACTCGACCAGCTGGCGCGTGCAACTCGAAGGCCTGAGCGGCTCGGTCTCGCCGATCATCACCGTGCCCGGCAACGGCACGCTGCGCGTCAAGTTCACCATCTACGGCTACACCCTGCCCGCGAACGGCTCGACGGCGTTCGGCAACGTGGTGCTCACCCCGGCCACGGGCACCGCCCCGGTGCTTCGCCTGCCGGTGGGCGTGGCGGTGCAGCCGCCGGTCGCCAACCTGCCGTCCAGCCTGTCGATGTCGCTGGCGACCAATGCGGTGGGCTCGGTCTACTTCCCGGTGTCCAACACCGGCGGTTCCACCCTGAGCTACAACTTCGTCAACAGCGGCACGGCCTCGCAGCGCCTGATCGATGCCAACAGCCAGGGCGTGGCCAGTGGTTTCCGCAGCACCACCTACACCGACCCGGCGACGGCGGGCAGCCAGGCGCAGTTCGCTGCGGACGACTTCGTGATCACGCAGAACACGCAGATCACGACGCTGTTCGCGCAGGGCTTCACCGTCAGCAACGCGCTGATCACCGCAGCGGCGACCAACCTGACCTTCAGCATCTATCCGGATGCCGCGGGTCTGCCGGCCGGCAATCCGCAGAGCAACCCGGCGGCGGCGGTGTGGACCTACACCACCACGCCCATCGGTGCGGGCGTCACCACGGTGGGCAGCAGCGACATCCAGCTGAACCTGGTGGCTGCGGGCCAGAACGTGAACCTGCCGCCGGGCCGCTACTGGCTGGTGGTGAGCACCCGCGGCACCTTCGCCAACCGCTTCGCCTGGTACGGCTCCAACACGGCCAGCGGCAATCCCGGCTTCGCCTCGATCACCGTCGCCACCAACGGCACCGGCAACTGGGTCGCCAACCCGAGCTTCCCGGGTCTGACCATGCGCATCATCGGCAACGTGCCCTGCGGCGCACCGTGGATCAGCGGCACCTACGCGGCTTCGGGCACGCTGGCCGCGGGTGCGAGCGTGCAGGCGATGACCGTGGTCTATGGCACCGGCCTGGCCCCGGGCAACTACTCGGGCAATGTCTGCGTGACGACCAACGACCCGGTCCTCCCGAGCCTGGCGATGCGCTTGAACCTCACCGTCACCCCGTAAGCACGGGAAGACGACCCGAGTGCGACAACCTCGAAGGGCCCGGTTCGCCGGGCCCTTCTCTTTGGGCGGGCGCTGACATGCCTGCCTTCGCCGGCAGCATGTCCTGATAGAGTTCACATTTACGTTGTGATGGTCGTCTTGTAAAAACAGGGGGACGGGGATGGGGCAGCCGGAACACGATGGCGGATGCGACGGGCTGGATTTCCTGCGCGAGCGCCTGGCCCATGGCAACGACTGCCTGATGCAGGGCAACGCGCGCGGAGCGCTCACCTATTACGACAGCGCGCTGGCCTCGTTCGCCCAGCAGCGCGATGCAGACCACCTGCGCGAGACCTGGCGCGCGCTGTGGAACAACAAGGCGCTGGCGCACCAGCAGTTGAACGAAACCATGAAGGCGCAGCACGCGGCGATGGTGGCGAACAGCCTGCTCGAAGGCTGAGGATCCGGAGTGACAGGCTCGGCACGGCACCTGCCATGGCCCTGCGTGGCCCTGCAATGAAAACGGCCGCCCTGGGGCGGCCGTTCTGCATCACTGGCGCTGCAAAGCGCAGTCTTACCAGATGCGCACGCGCTGTTCCGGCGGCAGGTAGAGGGCGTCGCCCGGCTTGACGTCGAAGGCGCGGTACCACTCGTCGAGGTTGCGCAGCGGGCCGTTCACGCGGAACCGCGGCGGCGAATGCGGCCCGACCTTGAGCTGGTTGAGCATGGCCTCGTCGCGGTACTTCGACTTCCAGACCTGCGCCCAGGCCAGGAAGAAGCGCTGGTCGCCGGTCAGGCCGTCGATCACCGGCGCTTCCTTGCCGTCGAGGCTCAGGCGGTAGGCGGTGTAGGCCATCGACAGACCGCCGAGGTCGCCGATGTTCTCGCCGAGGGCGAGCTGGCCGTTGACGCACTGGTTCGGCAGCGGGCAGTAGGTGTTGTACTGCGCGACCAGCGCCTTGGTGCGCGCCTCGAAGCGTGCGCGGTCCTCGTCGGTCCACCAGTTGCGCTGGATGCCCGCGTAGTCCGACTTCGAGCCCTGGTCGTCGAAGCCATGGCCCATCTCGTGGCCGATCACGCCACCGATGGCGCCGTAGTTCACCGCCGGGTCCGCGTTGAGGTCGAAGAACGGCGGCTGCAGGATGCCGGCCGGGAACACGATCTCGTTGAACGAGGCGTTGTAGTACGCGTTGACCGTCTGCGGGGTCATGAACCACTCGTCGCGGTCGGGCTTGGTGCCGAGGCGGCGCAACTGGTCGTTGATCGCGTAGCGCCGCACGGACAGCACGTTGGCCATCAGGTCGTCGGGCACGATGGTCACGCTGGAATAGTCGCGCCACTTCTTCGTGTAGCCGATCTTCGGGTTGAAGGTTTCCAGCTTGCGATAGGCTTCGGCCTTGGTCGCTTCGCCCATCCAGTCGAGGTTCTGGATGTTGATGCGCAGCGCCTTGCGCAGGTTCTCGACCAGCGTGTCCATGGCCGCCTTGGCCTCGGGCTTGAAGTGGCGCGCCACGTAGATCTGGCCGACCGCGTCGCCGATGCCGTTGAGCTGCGCGATGCCGCGCTTCCAGGGTTCGCGCTGTGCCTTCTGGCCCTGCAGCACCATGCCGGTGAACGCGAACGCGGCCTCGTCGATCTCGGTGCTCAGCACCGGCGCGTGGTTGCGCACGGCGTGGAAGGTCAGGTAGTCGCGCCAGACGTTCAGCGGGGTCTTGCCGATGATGCCGATGATCGGCGTGACCGCGCTGGGCGTGCTGACGTTGACCTCGGCCGGCGGCTGGGCGATGCCCTGCGCGGCGAAGTGCGCGGCCCAGTCGTAGCCGGCGAATTCCTCCGTCAGCTGCGCGAAGGTGCGCAGGTTGTAGGTCCTGTCGCGGTCGCGCAGCTGGGCGCGGTCCCAGAACTGCTTCGCCATCTCTGTCTCGAGGGCGATGATCGCCTCGGCGCGGGACTTCGCGTCCTGCACCCCGGCGAAGCCGAGCATCTTCTGGACATGGTCGAGGTAGGCGGCGCGGATCTGGACGAAGCGCGGCTCCTGGTTGAGGTAGAAGTCCTTGTCGGGCAGGCCCAGGCCGCCGACGCCGATCGAGACGAGGTAGCGATCGGGATCCTTGCGGTCGAGGGTGATGCCGGCGCCGATCGGGCTGGACGTGCCGTCCATGGCCGCGTTGCCGAACGCGGCGGTGAGCTTGGCGATCGAGTCGATGCGCTCGATGCGCTCGAGGGTCGGCAGCAGGGGTTTGATCCCGGCGGCGTCGCGCGCGGCCTTGTCCATGTAGCTGGCGTAGTAGTCGCGCACCTTCTGCTCGTTGCTGCCCGGCTTCAGGTCCTTGCGCGCCTGCAGTTCCTCGACGATCGCGCGGGTCTGCTCCTCGGCGCGGTCGGCGAGGAAATTGAACGAGCCGTAGCGGGTCTCGTAGTCCTTCAGCGTGTAGCCGTCGAACCAGGCGCCGTTGGCGTAGCGGTCGAAGTCGTCGCCCGGCTTCACGGCGGTATCGCGGTTGCCCAGGTCGACGCCGAAGCTGCCGAGCTGTGGCCTGGCATCGGCGGCGAGGGCCGCCGGGGCGGCGAGGGTGAGCACGAGGCCCAGGGCGAGGCCCAGGGGAGTCGGGGTGAGTTTCATCGGCGGTTCCCGGAAAGGCAGGTGACCGCGGAGCCTATCCGAAACCCGCGCCCGGGCATGTGCCGAAGGTGGGGGCGGGGCGTTGCCGCCAGATCAGGGCAGCGAGGGACGCTGGGCGGGCGTGCCGTAGATCGCGGCGTGGGCCTCGCGCAGGCGCAGGCGCAGGTACTCGTCGCGGCTCAGGCCGCCCGGGTAGCTCGACATGGCCAGCACCTCGGCGACGATGTCCGCCTCGCGCGCCTTGTACTGGCGCAGGCGCGCGTCGCGCTGCACCTGCGCGGCGGCGGCCGCCTTGCGCCGCTCGGTCTGCGTCTTGTAGTGGTCGACCACGGCCTGGGCCTGGCGGGCCCGTTCGGTGTCGTCGACCACCGCGGCCTGGATCAGGCCGATGCGGATCAGCACGGCCTCGTCGGCCTGCAGTTCGCCGCCGCTTTCGAGCGACTCGACCTCGCGCGCCAGCGCCTGCGCGCGCTGCATGCGGATTTCCGGACTCATGTTCGGCGCGTCGCGCAGGAACTCGCGGGCCATGCGTTCGAAGGCCTGGCGGCTGCGCCGTTTCGCCGCGTCCGGCGTGGTCCCGGCAGAGGCGGCGGTCGCCTCGACCGGAACCGGTTCGGCCAGGGCCTTGGCGACACGCGCCTCGCGCATCTTCGCCGACATCCAGATCGCGAGCATCAGGGCGGCGGCGACGACGAGGCCGACATGGACGAAACGGATCTTCATGGGGCGGGAACTGTCCTGGGGAATGTGCGCGTGGCCGACCGTTCCGGGCCGTCCGGGTGCATTACACCAGTTGCGCCGCCGCCGCGTACAGCGATCGGGCCGGCCGGCCTTCATTCGCCGGGCTTGGCCGCCTGCACCGCCGCGTGGGTCGCGGCGCGCCGCGCCAGTTGCGCCTCGCGGTGCGCGATGTAGGCATTGGCGACGAAGATGACCGCCGCGCCGATCGCGGTCCAGCGGTCCACAGGTTCCTGGAACAGCAGCCAGCCGGCCAGCGCGACGATCGGCAACTGGGTGAAGCTGATGGGGGTCAGCGCCGAGACGTCGCCCAGCTTCAGCGCACGCGTCCACAGCATGTGCCCGGCGGTGCCCATGGCGCCAGCGGACACCACCCACAGCCAGGTGATGCCCTGCGGCCATTCCCACACGGTCAGCGCCGGCAGCAGCGACATCGGCACCCAGATGAGGGTGGTCAGGAAGACAATGCGGTCGGCCGGATCGACCTGCGACAGCTGCTTGATCTGGATCGAGACGATGCCGCTGAGCACCGCCGCGACCAGTGCCACCAGCGTGCCTGCGCTGAAGCTGGCGCTGCCCGGGCGGACGATGATCAGCACGCCGACGAAGCCCAGGCCGACCGCGACCCAGCGCCGCGCGCGCACCTGTTCGTGCAGGAAGATCACGGCGGCGATGGTCACGAAGATCGGCGTGGAGTACGACAGCGCCACCGCCTGCGCCAGCGGCAGGTGGCCGATGGCCCAGAACCCGGCCATCATCGACACCACGCCGATCAGGCAGCGCACGCCGTAGCGCGGCAGCTGCGTGGTCTTCAGCAGGTCCGGCCCGTGGCGCAGCAGCAGCGGCAGCGCCGCGACCAGGCCGAAGAAATTGCGGAAGAAGGCGATCTCGAAGGTGTGCAGCGTCTCCGATGCCAGCCGGATCGCGATCACCATCAGCCCGAAGAACAGCGTGCTGCAGAACATCAGCAGCGCGGCGCGCAGGTGCGGGGCGGGGGAGGCGCGCATCCGGCCCGAGCGTCGGCGCGCTACCAGCGGGCGCCGATCAGGCGCGGCTCGGGTTCGATGGCCACGCCGAAACGCGCCTGCACGTCCTCGGCGATGCGTCGCGCCAGCGCGAGCAGTTCGGCGCCGGTCGCGCGGCCGTGGTTGACCAGCACCAGTGCATGTTGCGCGGAGACGGCGGCATCGCCGCTGCCTTCCTCGCTGCGCCGTCCCTTCCAGCCGCAGGCGTCGATCAGCCATGCGGCGGACAGCTTGCGGCTGTCGTCGCCGGCACCGCGGAACACGGGCAACCGCGGATGCGCCGCGAGCAGGGCCTCGGCCTGCGCCAGCGGCACGATCGGGTTCTTGAAGAAGCTGCCGGCATTCCCGACCACGGCCGGGTCCGGCAGCTTGCGGCGGCGCAGGCGGATCACCGCTTCGGCGACCGTGCGCGCGTCCGGCGCATCGATGCCCATCGCCGCCATGCCCATCACGGCCAACTCCTCGCGGATGCCGGCGTAGTCGAGCCGCAGCGCCGACGACGGCAGCGCGGCCGCCTGCGGCAGGGCGAATTCGACGGCGGTGATGAGGTAGCGGTCGAGCGCGTGCTTGAAGACGCTGTCGCGGTAGGCGAAGGCGCAGGCGGCGGCATCGAAGCGCTGGAACGCGCCGGTCGCGCGCTCGAAGACCTCGACCGCGTGGATGCGTTCGCCGACTTCCACGCCGTACGCGCCGATGTTCTGGATCGGCGCGGCACCGACCGTGCCGGGGATCAGGGCGAGGTTCTCCAGTCCGGCGAGGCCCTGTTCCAGCGTCCACAGCACGAACGCGTGCCATTGCGTGCCGGCGTCGGCGCGGACGATGGCGTGGCCGTCGTGCGAGGCGAGGATGCGGATCGTGTTCGAGGTCAGGGCCAGCGCCAGCGCCGGACCCTCGACGATCAGCAGGTTGCTGCCGCTGCCGACGACCAGCGGCGAGGCGCCCGCCAGTTCGCCGGCGAACAGTCCGGGCAGGTCGTCCGCATCATCGGTTTCGATCAGCCGGCCGGCGCGCGCATCGACGCCGAAGGTGTTGCGCAGCGGCGCCGAGGCGATGGAACGAGCCGTCATGTGCGCGGCATGTTCGGCGGCAGGTGTCCGCGGCTGGGGGCTTCCTTGCGGCGGCGGATCGCTTCGACGCATTCGCCGATCAGCGCCGGGCCGCGGTAGATCAGGCCGGTGTAGCACTGCACCAGGCTGGCGCCGGCCGCCATCTTCTGCACCGCGTCGGCACCGCTGAGCACGCCGCCGACGCCGACCAGCGGGATGTGTTCCGGCAGGCGGGTGCGCAGCATGCGCAGCACGGCGGTGGACTTGGCCATCAGCGGTTCGCCGGACAGGCCGCCGGTTTCCTTCGACAGCGGATGCTGGTGCACCGCGATCCGCGAGACGGTGGTGTTGGTGGCGATCACGCCGTCGACCTGCATCTCGGTGAGCACGCGCGCGGTGACGTCGATGTCCTCGTCGGCCAGGTCCGGCGCCACCTTCACCAGCATCGGCACGCGGCGGCCGTGGCGCGTCCACAGGCGTTCGCGCGCCTCCTGCAGTTCGCCGAGCAGGCGGCGCAGCGCCTGTTCTTCCTGCAACTCGCGCAGGCCGGCGGTATTCGGCGAGGAGATGTTGATCGTGATGTAGTCCGCCAGCGGATAGACCTTCTCCAGGCAGCGGATGTAGTCGGACGCGGCGTCCTCGTTCGGCGTATCCTTGTTCTTGCCGATGTTGATGCCGAGGATGCCGTCGCCCGTGCGCCGGGCCTTCTCGACGTTGCGCACCAGCGCGTCCACGCCCTCGTTGTTGAAGCCGAGGCGGTTGATGATCGCGTTGTGTTCGGGGAGCCGGAACATGCGCGGCTTCGGATTGCCCGGCTGCGGCTTCGGCGTGACCGTGCCCACTTCGACGAAACCGAAGCCCAGGGCGAACAGGGCGTCGATGTGCGCGCCGTTCTTGTCCAGCCCGGCGGCCAGGCCGACCGGATTCGGAAAGGTCAGGCCCAGCACCTTCACCGGGAAGGCCGGGCGCGCGCGCGCCAGCAGCGGGTTCAACCCGGTGCGGTAGGCCGTTTCGAGCATCGACAGGCCGAGCGTGTGCGCACGCTCGGCGTCGAGGTGGAACAGGAAGGGACGGGCGAGTCCGTACATGGCCGGCGGCGCGCGCTCGTCAGGACGCCACGCTGGCGAACCAGGCCAGGCCGCCCAGGAACAGGAAGATGAAGAGGATGCCCAGCACCCACAGCGCGACCGACAGCCAGCCCAGGATCAGGCCGACGAGCGCGAAACCGTCGCCGTCGAGCTCGCCGTTCGAGCGGCGGATCTCGCCGCGCGCCATGTGGCCGGTGATGATCGCGCCGATGCTGCCGAGGAAGGGCAGCAGGGTCCAGCCCAGAAGGCCTGCGACCAGGCTGATGATGGCGAGGTTGCTGGTCTTGCGTTCGTTCATGATGAGGACTCCTGCGGAGGGAACGGCGGAAGCCACGCCCGGGAAGGCTGCCGGCCTTCCCGGGCGTGCGGTCGATCAGAGGTCGAACTTGATGCCCTGGGCCAGCGGCAGCGCGTCGGAGTAGTTGATCGTGTTGGTCTGGCGGCGCATGTAGGCCTTCCACGCGTCGGAGCCCGACTCGCGGCCGCCGCCGGTTTCCTTCTCGCCGCCGAATGCGCCGCCGATCTCGGCGCCGCTGGTGCCGATGTTGACGTTGGCGATGCCGCAGTCGCTGCCGGACGCGGCGAGGAAGGCCTCGGCCGCCTTGAGGTTGGTGGTGAAGATCGACGACGACAGGCCCTGCGGCACGGCGTTCTGCATGTCGATGGCTTCGTCGAGCGTGCTGTACTTCATCACGTACAGGATCGGCGCGAAGGTCTCGTGCTGCACGATCTCGGCGTCGTTGGTCAGGCCGGTGACGATGGCTGGGCGCACGAAGTTGCCGGGGCCGTCGATCGCGGTGCCGCCGGTCTCGATGGTGCCGCCGGACGCCTTCGCCTTGGCGATCGCGTCGAGGAAGGCGTCCACGCCGTCCTTGCTGTTGAGCGGACCCATCAGGTTCTTCGGGTCGGTCGGGTCGCCGATCTTGGTCTCGACCTGCTTGTAGGCCGCGATCAGCTTGGCCAGCACCTCGTCGTAGATGCTTTCGTGCACGATCAGGCGGCGGGTGGTGGTGCAGCGCTGGCCGGCGGTGCCGACCGCGCCGAACGCGATCGCCGGGATCGCCAGCTTCAGGTCGGCGGTCGGGTCGACGATGATCGCGTTGTTGCCGCCCAGCTCCAGCAGCGAACGGCCCATGCGGCGCGCGACGCGCTCGCCGACCATGCGGCCGACCTTGGTCGAGCCGGTGAAGCTGATCAGCGGGATGCGCTTGTCGTCGACGAACTGCTGGGCGAGGTCGCTGCCGGCGTCGTTGAAGAGGAAGAAGATGTCCGGGAAGCCGGCCTTGGCCAGGGCTTCGTTGCAGATCTTCATGGAGGCGATGGCCGAGAGCGGGGTCTTCGGCGACGGCTTCCAGATCGTGATGTCGCCGCAGATGGCGGCGATGAAGCTGTTCCAGGCCCAGACCGCGACCGGGAAGTTGAAGGCCGAGATCACGCCGACGATGCCGATCGGGTGCCACTGCTCGTACATGCGGTGGCCCGGGCGCTCGCTGTGCATGGTCAGGCCGTAGAGCTGGCGCGACAGGCCGACGGCGAACTCGCCGATGTCGATCATTTCCTGCACTTCGCCGTCGCCCTCGGGCTTGGACTTGCCCATTTCCAGCGCGACCAGCGAACCCAGCGCGTCCTTGTGGGTGCGCAGCGCATCGGCGCAGAGGCGGATCGCCTCGCCGCGGCGCGGGGCCGGGGTGGTACGCCACACCTTGAACGCGGCCTGGGCGCGTTCGACGATCAGGTCGTAGTCGGCCTGCGAGGAGGTATGGACGCGACCCAGAACTTCGCCCGTCGTCGGGTTGATCGGCTCCAGCACGCCCGCGTCGGACGTGGTGGACCATTCGCCGCTGCCGAGGTAGGTACCGGATTCGGTGGCGCCGAGGCCGAGGGCGGCCAGAACGGGGTGGGTCATCGCAAACTCCTGGGGCTGGCCGGCGCGCCGCGACAGGGGCCGGCGTCGTTCGAAGGGAAACGCTTGAGGGGATGGGATTGGAAACACGGAAAGGATGGCGGCCCCGACACGATTCGAACGTGCGACCTGTCCCTTAGGAGGGGACCGCTCTATCCAGCTGAGCTACGGGGCCAAGACGGCAATTATCGCAGGCTTCGCCGGGGGGCGGCACCCCCGACGCGCCGGCCCGGCCCGGCGATCCGCCGAAGCACGGCCCTGCCATCGTCGGTTCGTCGTCGATCCCCCGCCTCGCGCGAGCCCTCTCCGATTCGAACTCGCCGCTTTGCAGGAGGGCCTTCAGGCCCGAGCTTTTCGAGAGATCCGCGAACTTCAAGAAAGAGCTCGGGCCTGAAGGCCCTCCTACCAAGGTCAAGAGCAGACCTGAGAAGATCTCAGGCCTGAGGGTCCTCCTACAAAAGCGGTCCCGTGCTGGTGGCATCAACGAGATTCATCCGTGTCAGCGCCCACGAACGCCTCCCGCCACCGGCTTCCCCAGTACGGATACGCCATCGGCGAAGCCGCCAGCCCGGCTCGTACCGGATTCCACACGATGTAACGCGCGGCATCGGGCAACGCATCCTCGTCGCACAAGGCCCGGTCATGGAATCCCTCCTGCCAGACGGGCCTGGCTTCCGGGTACGACCGGCCGATCACACGGGCGCTTCCGCCCTTCAGGCGACCGATCAGGCCCGACAGGGACGTCGATCGCCCCAGTTCGACCATGCCATGCCAGTGGTCGGGCATCAGCACCCATGTGAGCAATGAAGCCTGCGTCCAGCGACATGGATCAAGCAGTGCAGCGGCTGCAGTTCTTGCAAGCCGTGCATCCGCGAACAAGGCACGGCGCCCGTGCGTGCAGAACGTGACGAGATAGATCTGGCCTGTCTGGGACACGCGGCCGATACGCAAGCGGTGCTGGTGGGGACTCATGCCATGAAGATCGCCGAATAGCCCTTGGGTCGCGATCAGACCAATCCGCATTAGCTTGTCGGAAAACCCCGATACGATTCAGAGCTCCTGCTCTTGTAGGAGGGCCTTCAGGCTCGAGTTCTTCGAACACCCCATGAAATCAAAAAGCAAAGCTCGGGCCTGAAGGCCCTCCTACAAAAGCGAGTACCGTGCTCATGAGGAAAGATGCCGAACTGATCCGCGGTGCGGGGCGGGATCGGGTACAACGTCGGCACAACCACCACGGAGCGGCGGACATGGCGCAGGGCACGACGACGGGCATGGGGCAAGGGCAGGGCACGCAGGACGGGGACGGAACGCATCACGTCGCGGATGCCATCGATGCGGTCCAGGGCGTCCGCGACGCGCGGCCGAACATCCTGATGATCCTGGTCGACCAGCTCTACTACCCCGAGCACGGCTACGGGGATGCCGGGTTCGCGAACGGCATCAAGCAGGTGCTGAATTTCGTCGGCGACATCGACCCGGCGACCAATCCGTACGCGAAGCACTTCCCCGGCTTCTGCAAGCTGCGCGAATACGCCACGGTCTTCACCGACCACACCATCGCCGAGTCGGCCTGCATCCCCAGCCGCGCCAGCATCATGACCGGCCAGTACGGGCCGCGCACCGGCGTCACCCAGACCGATGGCCTGTTCAAGAGCGGCGACGCCTCGAACTTCCCCTGGCTGCGCCACGACGGCACGCCGACCGCCGGCGACTGGTTCCGCCAACTGGGTTACAGCACGCACTACTTCGGCAAGTGGCACGTGAGCGAGCCGCCGAACCATACCCTGCAGGAATACGGCTTCGGCGACTGGGAGCTGTCCTGGCCCGAGCCGCACGGCGCCTCGATCAACAACCTCGGCACATTCCGCGACTACCAATTCGCCGACCTGGCCTGCAGCTTCCTGCGCGGTCGCGCGCTGGGCGTGCCCTACAATCGCGCGCTGTCGCAGCAGGGCATGGATGCGCCGCTGGATCCGCGCCAGCCGCAGGTGCCGCCGTTCTTCGCGGTGGTGTCGTTCACCAATCCGCACGACATCGCGACCTATCCCACGCTGCCGCGCGGCCTGCAGCCGCAGTGGCCGGCGCCGGACAATGCGTCGATCGCGGTGCGCGAACCTCCGTCGCCGGTGGGGCCGGGCGGATCGGTGCCGGTGCCGCCGCAGGGCACGGTCAGCACCACGCCGACCGAGGGCACGTTCCAGGTGCCGATGAATCCCACAGGCCTGCCGCAGGACTGCGCGACCGCCTCGCCCACGCAGGACGAAGACCTGCTGACCAGCAACAAGCCGCGCGCGCAGTACGACACCTCGTACAAGGTCGCGCTGGGCCTGGCGGCGAAGACCGGCCTGAGCATCGGCCAGGGCATGGGCGGCGATGCGCAGACCGTGCTGCAGAACGCGGTCAAGGCGACGCTGGGCATCGCCATCCCGTTCCAGCTGCAGAAGGATCCCGACGGCGCGGCCGTCGGCTTCCTGCAGTACTACGCCTACATGATCTCGATGGTCGACCGGCACATCCTGCGCGTGCTGGAGACGCTCGAACAGAGCGGCCTGCGCAAGGACACCATCGTCGTCTTCGCCTCCGACCACGGCGAATACGGCGCCGCGCACGGCATGCAGATCGAGAAGTGGCACGGCGCCTACCAGGAAGTGGTGCACGTACCGTTCCTGGTCAGCGCGCCGCGCTTCAACAGCGTGCGCGACGTGCCGCGCGTGGTCACTGCGCAGACCAGCCACATCGACATCCTGCCCACGCTGCTCAAGCTCGCCCATGCCACCGACGCGCACATCGAGCACGCGCGCCGCGAGCTGTCGAAGACGCATGCCGCCGGCCCCTTGCCCGGCGCCGACCTCAAGCCGCTGCTGCGCAGCGAGCAGCGCATCGTCAGCGGCCCGGTGATCGGCCCCGACGGCCAGCCGCGCAGCGGCGTGCTGTTCGTCACCGACGACATGATCACCGAGCCGCTGCCGCACGATGCCGACCCGCACAACCTCCAGTCCTGGCAGCAGTACGCGGTCTACGCCGCCACCGTCGACCTGCTGCGCACGCCGCCGGCCGAAGGCGAATCGCGCCCGTACGTGCCGGCGCTGTCGCCCGGTGCGGTGCCGCAGCCGGCGCACGTGCGTGCGTTGCGCTCGGGGCAGTGGAAGCTCGTGCGCTACTGCGACCCGTGGAGCGAGCGCCCGGTGCCCGACCAGTGGGAGCTGTACGACCTCGCGAACGATCCGATCGAAGCCACCAACCTGCTGGTCCACGATGCCGCGTTTCCGACCGTGATCCCCGCGATCACCGATCCGACCGCACGCGCGCAGCTCGAATCGACCGCCCGCGACCTGCGTGCCGAACTGCAGCGCCAGGAAGCCGCGCTGCTGTCGCCGTATCCCTCCGCGCATCCCACGGCCTCGGCCACATCGCGCATCGAGGCGGGTTGATGGCGGGGCATGCGGTCCGGTTTGGGATCGGCCGGGGGCTTGGGTAGACTGCAGGCGTCGCGATCGGCGGGGGGCGGGTCGCGACGCCGACCCACTCACTTGCCGGGGCCCGACCATGCGCCAACCTCTTCTTGCCGCCACCCTCGTCCTCGCCCTGGCTGCCTGCAGCGGCGGCGACACCGCCGAAGGCGCGGTGCCCGATGCCGCCAGCGCGGAGGCCGCGCAGGCGCAGGCCGATGCCGCAACCGCCGCCGCAGGCGATGGCGCGCGCGCTGCCAGCGGCAAGAACGCCAGGCGGACCGCGGTCTACAGCCAGACCTTCACCCACAAGCGCCAGTCGTACATGGTCGACGTCGATGCCGCCGGCACCCGCAGCACGGTGACGGTCACGCCCAAGGGCATGGGCCTGTCGAACAAGGTGATCACCCGGCAGATCGACGGCGTGTTCAACCGTGCCCAGATGGCCGACCTCGATGGCGATGGCGAACCCGAGATCTACGTCTTCCTCAAATCCGCCGACGGACGCGACCGCGCCTCGGCCTTCATCGTCGCCTCCGACCAGGGCCGGCGCATGGTCGAAGTGCCGGTGCCCGACCTCGCCGCCGACGCGAAGCACAGTGCCGGCTATCGCGGCGGCGACGAATTCGCGATCGTCGAGAAGGTGCTCGCCCGGCGCTTCCCGCTGCACGATGCCGGCGGCGAGCCCACCGGCACCATGCGCCAGATGCAGTACAAGCTGGTCAAGGGCGCGTCCGGACCCGAGCTGAAGCTGGACCAGGCGCCCGAGTTCTGAGCGGCGCCCGCGATCAGGGCGCCGTGCCCGGCCCGTCGCGATCCTCGCCCGGCGCCCCGCGTTCGCCCGGCCCCGGCCAGCCGTCCGGCACGCTGCGCAGGTGCAGGTCCTGCTGCGGGAAGGGGATCTCGATGCCCGCGTCCACCAGCGCCCCGTGGATGCGCGACACCAGATCGCTGCGGATCAGCACCGAATCGTCGTACTCGTGCGTCCATGCGCGCACCGAGAACTCCAGCGCGCTCGCGCCCATGCCGGTGAACAGCACGGCCGGCGCGGGCGACTGCGCCACGCCGCGCGTGCCCTCCACCGTCTCGCGCAGCAGCGCCATCACCGCCGGCACATCGCTGCCGTAGGCCACGCCCACCGGCACCTCCAGCCGGCGGCGCCGGTCGAGCAGGGTCCAGTTCGTCAGCTTCTCCGACAGCAGCATGCCGTTGGGCACCACCACGTCCGCGCCCTCGAAGGTCGAGATGGTGGTCGAGCGCATGCCGATCATCCGCACGCGGCCGTTGGTGCCGCCGATGTCGACCACGTCGCCCGGCTGGATCGGCCGCTCGAACATCAGGATCAGGCCCGACACGAAGTTCTTCACCACGTCCTGCAGGCCCAGGCCGATGCCCACGCCCAGCGCGCCGAACACGAACGCCAGCTGGCCCACCTTGAAGCCCGCCGCCGACAGCGCCAGCAGCAGGCCCAGCATCAGCACCGCGTAGTAGCTCAGCGAGGCCACGCTGTTGCCCACGCCGCGCGGCAGCGACATCTTCGGCAGCACCTCCTCGCGCAGCAGGTAGCGCACCGCGCGTGCCGCCAGGAAGGCCACCAGCACCGCGATCGCGAACACCAGCACGTTGCCCAGGCTGATGCGGATCTCGCCGAAGGCGAAGGCATGCTGCAGCACGTCGCGCGCCAATGCGTAGGCGGGGCGCCAGATCCGGAACTGCTGCATCGTGAACACGGCCCAGCCCAGCAGCGCGGCCAGCGCGAACCCGCGCGCGGCGATGCGCGCGATCGCCTCGGCCGAATCGCCGACCACCCGCAGCCCGGCGGCTGCCGCCAGATGCAGGCCCGCATGCGCCAGCGCCGAGGCCACGTTCACGCTGGCATACAGCGCCAGCGCGACGTAGCTGCTGCTGATCAGCGCCGACACCAGGGTTTCGGCCAGCGACACGTTGCCGACCAGGTTCGCCAGCGCCGATACCGCGAGCAGGCCGACGCCTGTCCATGCGCCGATGCGCAGCAGGCGCAGCGCGCGCACCGGCGGCGCGGCGCCCCGGTTGCGGTGCGCGCGCCACAGCAGCCACAGGGTCAGGGCCATCGCCAGCAGCGCCAGCCCGAACAGGTACCCGCGGTACAGCACGGTGTTGGCCAGCAGCAGGAATTCCAGGCGCTGCAGCAGGTAGAAGAGGGTCACCGCCAGCGGCCAGCCGCCGAACAGCCCGCGCGCCTCCGGCGGCAGCATCCGCAGCACCGGGACCAGCGCCACCAGCATCGCCAGCTGGTGCACCAGCAGCGGTGCATTGGGTTCGAACAGCGGCACGCCCATCATCGCCAGCAGCAGCCACGACGAGAACGGCCGGCGCAGCACGCGTCCGTAACCGGGGTGCGCGGCCGTGGCCAGGTCGCCGCGTCGCGCCCGCCGCGCCAGCCACAGCAGCAGCACCAGCAGCAGGACCTGCAGCACGTGCAGCGCGCGCTGGTTGCCCGCATCCGTCGCGCCGTACTCGCGCATGAAGTCGACCTCGACCTCGAGTCCGGTGCGCAGGCCTTCCAGGGCGCGGGCATCGTCGCCGTCGCGCGCCATCGCCCACATCGGCGGCGCGTCGAAGCGCATCAGGCGGCGGTCGATGTGCTCGATCGCCGCCGCGACCGAGGCCTGGCCCGCCGTGATCCGCGCCTGCAGCCGGTTGGCGCGCCGCGCCAGCTCGATCTGCTTGACCAGCGGCCCGGACAGCGCCACTTCGGCCCGGTCCAGTTGCACGATGATCGCGTCCACCCGGGCGGTCAGCGCCGGCGGCAGGCGGGAATCGGCCGCCGCCTCGCGCGTCGCCACCCAGTCCGCGCGACGCCGCGCGATCTCCTGCGCATCCGCGGTGGGCCCGGCAGTCGCCAGCCGCATGTCCTCGCGCCACTGCGCGAAGCGCCGCGCATCGAACTTCCAGTGCCGTTCCAGGCTCTCCAGCCGCATCACCGGCAACTGCGTCAGCTCCTCGCCGCGGACCAGGCGCGCCTTCGCGTCGGCCGAGCGCTCGATCACCGCCAGTCCCGGCCCCAGCCGCTTCACCGGGTCCGCCCCGGCGGTGCGCAGCCGCACGTCCTCCACGAAACGCTCGTCGTCGGACATCCGCGCCGCGATCTCGCCCACCGGCACCGCCACCGGCGTGGTCGCCGCTGCAGTCTCCGCCGAGGCCGTGTCGCCCTTGTCCTTCGCCGGCAGCAACCCCGGCAACTGCGCCTGTGCCAGCAGCGGGCAGGCGAGGGCGACGACGAGCAGGAAACGGGCGGCGCGCGCGGCGACGGAGGGCATGCGATCTCCAGGGCGGGGGATGCCCGCAGTCTATCGCGGCTGTCCGAATGGGTCGCCCGTACGGTCCGCCGCAAACGGAACGGGGCCCGCAGGCCCCGTCGTTCGTTGCTCGGTCGATGTCGGACCCGCGCGGCTCACTCGGCCCGCACGTCCACCCGCACGCGGATGCGGTCGCCGGGGTGGTGGTCGGTGCGCGTGGTGTACTCGCGCCCGCCGTAGCGATAGGTCACGTCGTAGCCCGTCACCTCGTCCTGCACGGCGCGGTAGCGGTCGTCGTTCACCGGGTCGCACACCGTCACGCGGGCTTCCTGGCGGGGGCGCTGGCTGCTTTCGTAGATCTCGCGGCCGGCCATGCCGCCGACCATCGAACCCACCGCCGCCGTGGCGTAGCGCGCCGAACCGCCGCCGACCTTGCTGCCCAGCGCGGCGCCGACGATGCCGCCGAGCACCGTCGCCACGTTGCGGCCGGCCTGGGTGCCGTGGCCGCGCTCGTCGCGGCTGCGGTCGTAGCCGTCGTAGGTGCGCCACGGGTCGCTGCTGCGGTAGCGGTCGTTGTACCGGTCGTCATGGCGATCGTCGTACCGGCCACCGTATCGGTCGTCGTAGCGGCCGTCGTCGCGATCGGTGTAATAACCGCCCTCGCGGTAGCAGTTGCGGCTGTCGGTGCGGGTGTAGCGCTCGCCGCGGGCGATGACCGGGTCCACCCGCACCACCTCGGCGTATTCGTAATGCGGGGCGACGCGGTCGCCGTAGGCCGGGGTGTCGCCGTAGCCGGCGGTGTAGCTCTGGGCGGATGCCGCACCCGTGGCGGCGGCGAGGGCTGCGGCGAGCAGCGAAGCGGCGAAACGGGACATGGCAGGCTCCGGGGCGCCGGGTTGGCGCGAACGCACGCTAGGGCCGGCGCGGTAACGGCAGGCTGAACACGCCCGCGTTTCCGATGGGCGGGTCCAGCGAGTTTAGCCCGCTCTCAGCCACCCGCGCCGTGCACATGCCTGCCCGTAGGCCCGTAGGAGGGCCTTCAGGCCCGAGCTCCTGCTCTCTCAAGGGCAAGCTTCCCAAGCCCTCCCCACGCCGAAGGTTTGACCCGAATCAACCCCGCGCCGCACCGCCGCTTGACCCCCGTCCCGCAACTTCCCATCCTTGCCCTGCGCCTCCCGGCGCCCCGCCATGACCGCCCGCCGAGCACCGCTCGGAGGCAGTGCCCGCAGCGGACAGCCATGACGGCTCTGACCTTTCGCACAGAAGGAGAGTCGGTCATGTCCTACAGCACAGCGCAGATCCGCAACGTGGCTCTTGCAGGCCACCCTGGCGCCGGCAAAACAACACTTTTCGAAGCCCTGCTGCATGCCGGCGGCGCACTCCAGACGGCAGGCAGCATCGAACGCGGCACCACGGTGTCCGACTTCGACCCCATCGAGAAGGAACGCGGCCACTCCATCGACGCCGCCATCGCCAGCACGGACCATGCTGGCATCCACGTCAATCTCATCGACACCGCCGGCTACCCCGACTTCCGCGGCCCCACGCTCGCCGCGCTGGCCGTGGTCGAAACCGTCGCCGTGGTGGTCGACGCCGACACCGGCATCGGCTACGGCACCCGCCGGATGATGGAATACGCCCAGGGCCGGCGGCTGTGCCGCGCCATCGTCGTCAACAAGATCGACCACGACGGTGCCGACCTGCGCGCGCTACTCGACGACCTGCGCGAAGCCTTCGGCAGCGAAGTGCTGCCGCTCAACCTGCCCGCGAACGGCGGCAAGGCCGTCATCGACTGCTTCGGGCAAAGCTCGGGCGACAGCGACCTCGGCCCGGTCGCCGACTGGCACCAGCGCATCATCGACCAGGTGGTCGAGATCAACGAACAGGTCATGGACCACTTCCTCGAAGTCGGCGAAGAAGGCCTCGGCGGCCAGGAACTGCACGACGCCTTCGAGCAATGCCTGCGCGAAGGCCACCTCGTCCCGGTCTGCTTCGTCTCCGCGCGCGCCGGCACCGGCGTGAAGGAACTGCTCGACATCGCCGAGAAACTCTTCCCGCACCCGGGCGAAGCCAATCCGCCGATGTTCGTGAAAGGGCAGGGCGACGACGCCACGTCCTTCGAGTCCACGCCCGATCCCGCCGCCCACGTCGTCGCCGACGTCTTCCGCATCGTCAACGACCCCTTCGTCGGCAAGCTCGGCGTCTTCCGCGTCTACCAGGGCACGGTGAAGAAGGACACCCAACTCTTCGTCGACGACGGCAAGAAACCCTTCAAGGTCGCCCACCTGTTCAAGCTCAAGGGCAAGGACCACGTCGAGATCGACCGCGCCGTGCCCGGCGACATCGCCGCCGTCGCCAAGATCGACGACCTGCATTTCGACGCCGTGCTGCACGACAGCCACGACGAAGACCAGATCCACCTCGCGCCGCTGGATTTTCCCAGGCCCATGTTCGGCCTCGCCGTCGAAGCCGCCAGCAAGGGCCAGGAGCAGAAGCTGTCGATCGCCCTGCACAAGCTTGCCGAGGAAGACCCCTGCTTCCACGTCGAGCACGAAATCGAGACGAACGAGACCGTCGTGCGCGGCCTGTCCGACCTGCACCTGCGCATCCACCTGCAACGCCTGAAGGACCGCTACGGCGTCGACGTGAAGACCCGCCCGCCGCGCATCGCCTACCGCGAAACCGTCTCCGCCAACGCCGAAGGCCACCACCGCCACAAGAAGCAGACCGGCGGCGCCGGCCAGTTCGGCGAAGTCTTCCTGCGCATCGAACCTTTACCTAGAGGAACGGGCTTCGAATTCCGCGACGAGGTGAAGGGCGGCACTATCCCCGGCCAGTTCATGCCCGCCGTCGAAAAGGGCGTGCGCCAGGTGCTCGCCAGCGGCGCCGTCGCCGGCTACCCCATGCAGGACGTCCGCGTCATCGTCTACGACGGCAAGCACCACCCCGTCGACAGCAAGGAAGTCGCCTTCATCGCCGCCGGCAAGAAAGCCTTCCTCGACGCCATCGCGAAAGCACGCCCGCAGGTGCTCGAACCCATCGTCGACCTCGAAGTCGCCGCCCCCGAACACCACATGGGCGACATCAGCGGCGGCCTCTCCTCCAAGCGCGCCCGCATCAACGGCACCGACTCACTGCGCGGCGGCGAGATCGTCGTCAAGGCGCAGGTCCCGCTGTCCGAACTGGAAGGCTATGCTGCGGAGTTGAAGTCGGTGACGGCCGGGCGGGGGCGGTATTCGCTGGATTTCAGTCACTACGAGCCTGTGCCGGCGCAGGTGCAGGGGCGGTTGGTGGAGGCTTATAAGCCTCGGCATGAGGAGGAGTGAGGGCAAGGTGTGCTAGCCGGCCCTCATTTTTGGGCGTCTCAGCAGATGTTTTGAGCTTGCGGCTCGACAATGGCTTGTTGCTCTAGCTACGATTTTTCCCAAGGTGGCACTTCCGCTGCAGGAGGCGTAGTCTCATCACATTGGACGCAGAGGACGGGCCCTGCGAGCCATTGATTAACGATCACGTCAAGGAAGGGGGCGCGTGGATCTGGCAAACTTAGAACTTGCAACTGAGTATCGAACTGGCTCGGGCGGCGCGTCGGACCCGATAGCCGGCTTCTACCTGCCCTGCCTCTCTCGCTCAGTTTGCTATCTCCGTGCTGCGGGGTTCTTTCGGTCGAGCATTCTCTCGTTGGTGGGGTCTGCGTACATCGACTTCGCAAGAAGGGGAGGGCGTGCGATCGTTATCTGCTCACCAAAACTAGAACCAGGTGATGTTGAGGCGATTTTTGCAGGCGTTCGTTCCTATGGCGACTTGGTCGAACGTCGTGTCTTAGCAGAGGTAGAAGACTTACTCAGGTCGAGTGATCTTGTCAGGCCTGTTTCTGCGCTCGCGACGCTGGTGGCGCTCGGCACTCTTAAGATCTTCATCGCCTATCGCCCGAATGCAGATGGCATGTATCACGAAAAGATTGGCTGTTTTCAAGACGAAAACGGCAACGCAGTAACTTTTATTGGATCCGCAAACGAGACTTACTCCGCGTGGGCTGAACAGGGAAATTTTGAATCGGTTGAAGTGTTCTGCTCATGGCATTCCGCCAGAGATCTCGCTCGCACAGAAAAACATGAGCAGTACCTCAAGCGCCTCATTGAAAATCAAGTTCAAGGCGTCACTGTGGTTCCTTTTCCAGAAGCGGCCAAGCGAAGACTTTTTGAAAGAGCCAAGACTTCATTCGATGATTTTACGGATGAATCAAAGCTGCCGGTCACAAGGTCCGGGAAGCAGCCACTCAAGCATCAGTTGGATTCATTGGTCTCTTGGGCCAATGCTGGCTACAGAGGAGTCCTTCAGCATGCTACCGGAAGCGGGAAGACATTTACAGCAATTCTGGCGATCGCCGATCACATCATTTCCGGTAGTCCAGCGCTAGTGCTGGTGCCGAGCCAGCTGCTTCAAACGCAGTGGCGGCGAGAGATTCAGGAGAACCTCCCGAATGCGGTCTTGCTTTTGGCCGGCGGAGGGAACCAGCGCTGGAAGGATCCATATATCTTGGCTGCACATACCTCTAATGTTGCGTCGCCGCATCCGCGCGTAACAATCGCTGTGATGGCTACAGCAGGATCCAAAGAGTTTCGATCGAAGATCGCATCTGGGGATCATCTGCTCGTGGTGGCAGATGAGGTTCACCAAATTGGAAGCCACGAATACTCCCAGTTTCTAGAAACGGGTGCTGGAAAGCGCTTAGGCTTGAGTGCAACGCCGCAAAGGCATGGTGACTTGGAAGGAACCGAACGAATCTTTCGGTACTTTGGAAACATAATTGACCCAGTCGTGACGCTGAGAGATGCGATTGTGGCGAAAAGGCTTGTGCCGTATGAATATCACTCCTATGGGATTCGCCTTTCTCGCGAGGAGGCAGATGAGTGGCGCTCACTGTCGAAACGCATAGGCTTTCTTCTTGGTAGCAATAATTCTCAAGATCGTGTTGGTGGGGCTATATCTCCCGAAGCACAACTGCTTCTCATTCGAAGAGCGCGCATTGCGAAGAAGGCTGAGCGGAAGATCCCTGAGGCGGTGAGAATTCTCCTGGAGAGCTATCAATCGGGGCAGCGCTGGTTGGTGTATTGCGAAGACGTCGCGCACATGGAAGATCTATTCGCAGCTCTAAAGCTCCGCGGAATAACAAGCACGCTCTACCACTCTGGCATGGATGCTGATCGAAATGAAACTTTGGCTTGGTTCGACAAGCACGGTGGAGTCATGCTCGCTGTGAGGTGCCTCGATGAAGGTATAGACATTCCGAGTGTTACGCATGCGTTGATATTGGCTTCATCCCAAAATCCGCGCCAGTTCGTGCAAAGACGCGGTCGAATTCTTCGTAAGCATCCAGGCAAAGATCACGCTGTGCTGCACGACCTTTTGGTCCTCCCGGTAGATGGAGACAACGATCCTCTCGGTTCGCTTGAGTCGGAGTTTGTGCGCGCTGTTGGATTTGCAAACGATGCCATGAACGTTGGGTCGCACGCAAAGCTTATCGAGATGGCATTACAAACAGGAATTGACTTGCAGAAGCACTATGTAGACATAGAGGACGAAGGTAATGAGTAGGTTGCAAGATGACCCTGCTTTCCGAGCGTTGAAAGAGACCGCAGAAAAATTGGATTTGCAAATTCCACCGACGCTTCTTGCTGAAATCTATGCAATACAACGCGAGCATCAGTTTGAGAAGGATAGATCATCTGCCATAAAACAGATGGAGGCAAAGATTCTATCGGCGGTGGATTGGATTGATAGCTTCGGTAGTGAGGAGTGACGCGTGTACCTGACTAGCCTGGAGATTCGCAACTTCATGCCATTCAAGGGCGACCACCAGATGGTCCTGCCTGAGGATAGAGGCAGGAATGTTGTTCTGGTATTTGGCGATAACATGCGCGGAAAAACCAGCTTGCTTAACGCGCTTCGCTGGGTATTTTACGGGACCGCCATTGATAGATATGGTGCCGACATCCCGCTACAAAGATTGGTGAACGTCGATGCCGCAGTGGAAGGTGACTGGGAGATTGACGTCAAGGTGACATTCACCCATGGCGAAAAGGCATATGTCCTCTCTAGATCAGCGAGGCGCAATCGGGGTGTTGGAACTCCTCAAAGGCCGGAGGATTTCATAGTCGAAACGACTCTGCTTCAAGATGGACAAGTCATGCGCGGTGACCAGGTCACACACATCATTAATCAGATCGTTCCTCAGCAGATTTCGCGATTCTTTCTCTTTGATGGTGAGTTGCTGCAAGAGTATGAAAGTTTGCTGGCTGACGATGATGAACAAGGCCGAAGAATAAAGGATGCCATCGAGCAGGTTCTGGGAGTGCCAGCCCTTGTTCAAGGAAAGGACGATCTCCGGCTATTGAGGAAGCCATTTGATAAGCAAATGGCGCAAGACCTGCGTCAGTATGAGCATATAAAGCACTTTACGGAGAAGCTGGCCCAATTGGGGCGTGAAAGTGAGGATCTTGAAGCAAGCAAAATTCAGCTGACGGATGCGCTCGCAGGTACGAAGAAGCAATATCAGGAGCTGCAGCAGAAAGTTGATGCTGCCGAGGCAAGGTTCGCTCAGCGACGCGACCTCGATAATCATGTTGAGGCGAGGAAGCGCATTGCTGATGAGCAGAAGTCTCTTGAGGCGCGGAGCCTTGATGTGGTTAGGGACTCTTGGAAGGATCTACTGAGGCCGGGGCTGTCGCAGAAGCTTAAAGACCTGCAGGACGCGATCTCTACGGACTCTGAGATGATCGTGTCGGAGACCGCTCGCTCTCACCGGCACGACCTCATTGATGCTTCGTTGAAGGCCGGGGTCTGCAATCTCTGTGAAAAGCCGCTTGATGATGCCACAGAAGGGCTTCGCGCGGAGCTGGAGCAGAGTAAGAGAAAAGTGGATGTAGGGGCTGCGTCAATTCGGATGGCAGAGGCCAATCGGCTGGCAAGGCGATTGAGTGAAATCAGATACCCGCAGGCAAAAACGGTTATCGCCGAGATATCTGCTTCGGCGTTGAGGCTGGCAGTTGAGGACACTAAGTTAAATGGCGAAATTGACAGGCTAAAGGATGAACTAGCTAATTTCGACAATGACGAGATGGTTCGTACCCGGAAGGCCGCCATTAACGCACATCACGCCATTCGCCAACTTGAAAGTCGGCTGGAAGAGGTTGTCAGGAAGCTAGAGGAAAATCGATCTAGCCAAGACAAAATGCGGCTTGTTATCAATGAGAATAAGAACGCTAGAGATCAAAGAAGTAGCCGAATTGTAAATTTGGTCTCATCGCTTGAGAAGGCATTCTCTAGCGCGATTGGAAAGCTTAGAGACGATTTGCGTAGTGATATTGAACAAAAGGCCACAGCTTCATTCAAATCGCTGACAACCGACGCTAGCTATCGAGGTTTGACGATTAACAACAATTATGGACTAACCATAGTGGATGAGCATGGTCGTAACGTTAGCTTGCGAAGTGCTGGTGCTGAGCAGATTGTTGCGCTTTCTCTGATCGATGGGTTGAATCAAACGGGACGGAGTGCAGGCCCTGTGATTATGGATACGCCGTTCGGGCGACTGGATCCTAAGCACCGCGGACGCGTACTTCGCCATCTGCCAACATCGGCCCTCCAGGTGGTCCTCTTTGTACATGAAGGCGAGGTTGATAGGGTGCGAGACCTCGTCGAAGTAGCTCCAAGAATTGGGGCAATCTACTCGCTAGATCGAATCTCTTCGTCACAGACGAGGCTGGTAAAAGTATGAGTGCAGATACTCCACTAGGTCAGGCAATCATCGAGCCGGTACAGATTGGTATCGGTGAGTCTGCTCACTATAAGTTAGAACAGCTTTGCGTTGATGGGTACTTTGCTGAGATGCGGGATGGGTACAGATTTGCGGTCTCTTATGCTTTGTTGATTGGAGCGAATCCAGAGCGCATGGAAGGGGCGCGAAAGACTGTGTTCTCTATATCGACTATTGACCCTGAGGGGTTACTGAAGCTGGCAATTGAGACACTGCATCCAATCGACGGTGAGGCATCGTATAAAGTTGCCGAGCGTTTGGCGGACTGGGGTGTTAGCGAGATCGACCGACTGTTCCGCGAGGAATTTAAGACGGTTGGCGATCTGCTGCCGAGCGAGTGATGCGTCCTAGAGGCGAATATCCGTCAGAGAATTACACTATGCGACGAGCCAAGCATGGCGCGCGCTATGCAAACCGTGTGCAAGAGGCATTGATCGGGGCTTCAGTAGCGCTACTTAGGGCGCCAATTGAGCACTTGAATCTGCCGTTGAGAGCGCAGAACCGACTTGCACAAATCGGTGTAAGTCGTGTCGGCGACCTTGTACATTACCAAGATAAGGACCTCCTCAAGGTCGATGGTTTTGGGTTGAGTTCGCTTCGAGAGCTGCATGCTGCGATTGACGATGCTATTGCCCGGCACGGTGATCTGCTCACGGATGAAACGGTGGGCGCTGATCTTTCAGAAAATAATTCTTCAGATCAGGAAGATATCGCAGAGCCTGTGATGGTTGCGACGTCATCAGAACCTATCGGTGCCGACCTTTTCAGCATTTGGAACGGATTCCTCGCGAAGATACCTGCTCGATCGCGTGACGTGATAATTGCAAGAATGGGGGGGAGGGACAGGCCGCTAACTTTGGAGGCATTGGGTCGTCAGTTTGGTCTCACGCGGGAGCGCGTTCGACAAGTGCAGCAGAAGGTGATGGTCCGGTTTCAGCTTGAGACTGGTGTGGCCGACAGACTCGCAGACGTTCTGACCCAGATCCTGTCGAGCAGGTCGTCACCTCTGTATCTAGCTACCTTACCGGCGGAAGATTCTTGGTTTCAACATGTTCGAAACCCTGAGGCTTTGTTGGATTTTCTAATTGATCACCTGTTGAAGGGCAAGTTTGGAACATTCAAGATTCATGGGCGTGGAGTTGTTAGCAGATGCTCTTTGCCGGAATGGGAGAGAAAGCTGCACACCGCACGCTCATTTGTTGCCGATAACTCGTCTGCTGGTCTTACCGAAAGCGCGCTGAAGCTCGCTGTCGGTGCCATTGCAGGTGTTGAAGCAGAGGAACTTCAAGAGGAGTTATGGAGGCATGCAACGACCTACGCTCATTTCGCTGAGAGGGATGGCGAAAGGATCCTGGTGGCTCACGGTCGCGGTGTCGATCAGATGGTAACAATGGTGCTTGAGAGCTCCTGTGAGCCGTTGCACTACAGGGAGATAGCGGCAAGGGTAGAAAGGGCATATGGAGTCCAAGATGTACGTCGTGTTCACAATTCCTCGGATACTGTTGGCTACCTACTAGGCAGGGGTGTCTATGGCCTTCGCCGTCATATTCCAGTATCAGTTAGCGAAGGCAGGTATCTCGCGTCGCTCTGTGAGTCGTTGGTTAAGGAAGGGCCGATCGGGAGGCAGTGGCATACTCGTGAAATGCTTGCGGACATTGAAGATCAAGAGCCATTATCGTGTTCGCTAAGTCACTACGATCTGTCTGTACTGCTTCAGACTGAATCCGATCTTCATTACGCAGGTAGGCAGATATGGACGGCAAAGACTCACGGTCGCGGTGGAGTGCATGCCCGGATTGATATTCGCAACGCGATCGAGGCGGCATTGGAGGAAGAAGGAAAGCCCATGGCTGCCATAGAGATTCACCGGAGAATTAGCACAATACGTGGCCTAGGAAACACCTTCCAGGTTCATCCGCGAGGACGCCTAATTCGTGTCGGTCCTGCTATGTGGGGACTGTCCGACCGAGACGTCGATGTTGCGTGCGATGAACTTGCCGAAGTGTTAAATAAGCTCTATTTGCTCTTATCCGAACGCGGCAGAGCGTTCCATGTTTCCGAACTTCTAGAAGCGCTGCGCTGGCGCGACAAGGATGCAGCTGTTGGTTGGCAAACGTTCGGAGTCGCACAGGTGGATAGTAGGTTCCGCTGCTTCGCCGGAGATTATCTTGGCTTGGCCGGCTGGACTGCCACAAACCGAATATCCATGCATGAAGCAATTGCAGAAGCACTGCCCGTGCTTAAGGTCGGTGCTAGCGTAAGTAAGGTTCAAGAAGTGGTCGAAGCACAGCTTGAGCGCGGCGTTTCCACAGACTTAGTTAGGGCTGCGTTGAGGGGCCTTGGAGCGTCCTACGATCGCTTGCGCGGGGTGTGGACCCTGGCAGAAGACTTTGACTTAGAAGATGATGAAACAAGTAGAGAGTCTTCTTGAGTTGCTTTTTTCTTTGCTCGTGCATCTTTACCACCACAAGGAAGTAGGTTGTCTGCGTCTGCACTATTTACTTCGGAAATCGTAGGAACTCTATACCCAGCTTGGGGTACGCGTGGAGGTCTGGTGCCGTTGCCTTTCTCAAACCGACCCACAGCTCCGAGTAGATAGCTTTCGATCACTTCTCCGCACACCCATTTTCTCTTCAAATGCTCTGCTACTGCTCCAGTCAGACAAGAGCCTCCGAAAGGGTCAGCGACAAGGTCGCCCTGGTCAGTCAGCATTCGAATGAAGAATTCCGGCAAAGCCCAAGGGAATCTAGCGGGGTGTGGTTCGATTTCCTTCTCTCTGCAATACACTTGATACGGATCATCGGAAATGGTGTTTGGCGCAGCAATTAGATTCGGAGGAACGGCGCCGCCGTTGTCCTTACCCCAGTTCGCTGACACGACGTGTCCCGAGGGGCGCTTGCCAGCGTTGTAGCCATTGCGGAAGAGCTTCTGTTGATCTTTTCCATAGCCTGTAAGTACGCGGCGATTGCTCGCCTTCGGCCAAGGAGTAGGCGAAAGCCACCAAATGGGATTGACAGCGTCTTTCGCTCTAAGCCGTCGAACATTTACCCATTCTGCCGGTGCTGGCATCCGGCAAGGATTCCACCAGTAGAAATCTTGAGCAAGGTGAAATTCGAACTCTCGACAAAGCATGGTCAGTAGCTCGAACTGGTACAAGCTTTTTGTGGGAATTCCTCGTGTCCATGCTGGTCCAATGTCGATAACGAGGCTGCCATTTTCTTTGAGAACTCGTCGCATGCCCTCGGCAAACGGTCGGAACCAGTCGAGATATTCGTCTGCAGGAGCGTTTCCGTAGGCCTTTTTCTTTACGAGCCCAAACGGCGGAGATGTGACAATCAAGTCGACCGAACTTTCCCGGAGCGTTGTGCTTAGGAGGCCAATGCTATCTCCATGATAGATACGCCCCAGGCGTGTCTTCATAAAGAGATTTGGGGCTTCAACTTTTTGCTTCGATGCCGTGCTTGAAATGGACGGAGTCTGGGATCCGACGAGATCACGGAGAAACTCACTGGTGCTCTTGTAGCCACGACGCTCAGCGAGCGAGTGGAGTTGTGCCGCCTCATCATCGGTAAGGCGCATGTTGAACACCCTGCTTCGAGGGTGGGGAGAGGTGGCCATTGATTCGCCTTATGTAGTGCAAAGACAGGGTAGCTCACCCACTAGCATCATTACAATAGTTATGCGAGATAAAGAGAGTTAAGTGCTCAAACGGGCCAAGCCGCCGGCGCGCATATGTTGCCTTCGTGGCCGACCTGCTCCAGTACTGCTGGCACCCAAGCCGACGAGCGGGGTAGGGATCGGTCCAATTTCGACGCTGTTTGACTTGCCAGCGTAGACGAAGCGTACCCGGGATGAGCGGCGGTGCATTCCCGGGTGCGGCCTTCGGCCTTACCCGGACTACCAAACCTCGACGCGCCTGCGCGCGATGCGCCTCTGAATTGCCAACGGCACCCACGTCGGGCGTCGGGCGAAACGGAGCTCCGTCATGTCCCAAGCGCAGCCTGTCTCCAACGTTCTCCTCGTCGAAGTCCCGGCCCTGTGCCACACCAGCGGCGTCAGCCCCCAGGCAACCCTGCGCGGCCTCGCCGCCATGCTCTGCGGCCTGCGCTACGACGAAGACAACCGCCTCCTGCCGCTGGACGCCCCCGTGTCCCGCTGATCCGCGCGATGGGCCCGTTCGCGGGTCCATCTTCTGCA
>JAHCAU010000017.1 GCA_019634715.1 Lysobacter sp. | reverse complement strand
GACTGGCATTAACCTCGCGGTCGCCTTTTTCGTTTCGGGCCGCCATTGCGCCCGGCAGGTCAGCTTTCGATCTTGGTCAGCAGGTAGTTCTGCTCGCCCAGGCGCTCGATCAGCGACAGCTGGGTCTCGATCCAGTCGATGTGCTCTTCCTCGGAATCGAGGATGTCGGCGAACAGCTTCCGGCTGATGTAGTCGCCGACCTGCTCGCAATGCGCGATCGCCTCGCGCAGCAGCGGCACCGCTTCCAGTTCCAGCGCGAGGTCGCACTGCAGCAGTTCCTTCGGGTTCTCGCCGATGCGCAGCTTGCCCAGCGCCTGGAAGTTCGGCAGGCCGTCGAGGAAGAGGATGCGGTCCGACAGCTTGTCGGCGTGCTTCATCTCGTCGATCGACTCGTGGTACTCGTGCTCGGCCAGTTCCTTCAGGCCCCAGTTCTTCAGCATCTTCGCGTGAAGGAAATACTGGTTGATCGCGGTCAGCTCGTTGAAGAGCGCCTTGTTGAGGAATTCGATGGTCTTGGGGTCGCCTTTCATGTCCGGCCTCCGTTGCAAACAGGCCGGTACTGTAGCCGCGATCGGAAAACGATGAAGGAATGCGAATCGTGTGCGATTGCGTGACCAGCGCGCACAACGTCGGGCAAGCGATGCCTCAGGCGGCGTTGGCGACCGCCTCGCCGCTGCCGTGGATTTCCTCGAGTATCTCGGTCGCCATGCAGACGCAGCTGCCGCAGCCCGCGCCGCAGCCGGTGCGCATGGTCAGTTCCGACATGCTGCGGCAGCCGCTGTGCGCGGTCTGGCGGATCTCGCGTTCGGTGACGCCGTTGCAGAGGCAGACGTACATGGCGGAAAGACCGGTCCGATGGGAACGGTTCCCATTTCGCCACGGATGAGAATGATTGTCAATTCTGGCCGGACTCGGAGCCCGATCCCGTTCCTGCGCCGCCCCCGGCGCCCATGCCCGGCGCCGCGGCCGGGCCGGCACGCACGCCGACCTGCCGCCGGCGCGCCCCGAACCTCGACCAGCGCCGCGGCTCCAGGTTCACGGCGGGGATCGCCTGCGCGCCCGCGACCTGCCGGGCGAACGGCGCCAGGTGATGCAGCGCATCGGCATAGACCGAGCGCTTGAAGTTCACCACATGCTCCAGGGGGTACCAGAAATCGACCCAGCGCCAGTGGTCGAACTCGGGGGAGTCGGTGATGTCCAGCTTCAGGTCGGTTTCCTCGCCGGTGAAGCGCAGCAGGAACCACACCTGCTTCTGGCCGATGCAGACCAGCCGGTCGTTGCGGCGCACCGCCCGGGGCGGCAGTCGGTAGCGCAACCAGCCCGGGGTCGAACCGAGCACGTCGACGTGCTCGGGCAGCAGCCCGGTTTCCTCGCGCAGTTCGCGGTACATCGCCTCGGTGGGCGTCTCGTCGCTGTTCATCCCGCCCTGCGGGAACTGCCACCCGTCGCGGCGGATACGGCGCGCCCAGAACACCCGGCCATCCGGGCGCATCAGGACGATGGCGACATTCGGTCGATAACCGTCCGGATCGATCACGATGCGGACTCCTGCTCTGTTGGCCACGAGGGCCGCTGGGATCGACTCTGCCACGGCTTTCCGGCGACGACAAGCCGAACCCGGTCGCCTCCGTTCAGCTGTGCGCCGCGATACGGATTCAGCCCGGCAACGTGTCCGCCGGCACCCGCACCGCGCCTTCCATCAGCACGCGGGCGCTGCGACTCATCACCGCCTTGCGCACCACCCACTGGCCGTGGACCTGCGCCGCTTCCGCGCCGACGCGCAGCGTGCCGGATGGGTGCCCGAAGCGCACCGCGGTGCGCGCGCCGCCCCCCGCTGCGTCGCTGACCAGCGTGCCCGGGATCGCCGCAGCGGTGCCGATCGCCACCGCCGCCGTGCCCATCATCGCGTGGTGCAGCTTGCCCATCGACAGCGCGCGCACCAGCAGGTCGATCTCGCCCGCGGCGATGCGCTTGCCGCTCGATGCCACGTAGTCGGCCGGCGGCGCGACGAACGCCACCTTCGGCGTGTGCTGGCGCTTGGGCGCATCCGCAACGCTGGCGATCAGCCCCATGCGCACCGCTCCGTGCGCGCGGATCGCCTCGAACATCGCCAGTTCCTCGGGATTGCCGTTGATCGCATCCTGCAGCTCCGTGCCGGTGTAGCCGATGTCGGCGGCGTTGACGAACACGGTCGGGATGCCGGCATTGATCATCGTCGCCTTCAGCGTGCCGACGCCAGGCACGTCGAGATCGTCGACGAGATTGCCCGTGGGAAACATCGAACCACCGCCCTCGCCTTCGCCCTCGTCCGCCGGGTCGATGAACTCCAGCACGATCTCCGCCGCCGGGAAGGTCACGCCGTCCAGCTCGAAGTCTCCGGTCTCCTGCACCTCGCCGTCCGTGATCGGCACGTGGCAGACGATGGTCTTGCCGATGTTCGCCTGCCACACGCGCACCGGGAACGTGCCGTTCTGCGGCAGCCGCCCCTTGTCGATGAATCCGTTCGCGATCGCGAACGGGCCGACCGCCGTCGAGAGGTTGCCGCAGTTGCCGCTCCAGTCCACGAAAGCGGTGTCGATCGAAATCTGTCCGTACAGATAATCGACATCGTGATCCGGCTGCGTGCTCTTCGCGATGATCACGCACTTGCTGGTGCTCGACGTCGCCCCGCCCATGCCGTCGGTGTGCTTCGCGTACGGATCCGGGCTGCCGATGACGCGCATCAGCAGCGCATCGCGCGCCGCGCCCGGCACCTGCGCCGCTACCGGCAGGTCTTCGAGCCGGAAGAACACGCCCTTCGACGTGCCGCCGCGCATGTAGGTAGCGGGGATTTTCGATTGAGGCGCGTGGAGTTGCGGACGATGGGTCATGGTCAGGCCACCTTGCTCGCTTCGAGGAAATCCTGCGCGAACCGCTGCAGCACGCCGCCGGCCTCGTAGATCGAGACTTCCTCGGCAGTGTCGAGACGGCAGGTCACCGGCACTTCGAGGCGTTCGCCGTTGCGGCGATGGACGACGAGGTTGAGGTCGGCGCGCGGGGTACGGGCGCCGATCACGTCGTAGGTTTCGGTACCGTCGAGGCCGAGGGTGAGGCGGGTGGTGCCGGGCTTGAACTCCAGCGGCAGCACGCCCATGCCGATCAGGTTGGTGCGGTGGATCCGTTCGAAGCCTTCGGCGACGATCGCTTCCACGCCGGCGAGGCGCACGCCCTTGGCCGCCCAGTCGCGCGAGCTGCCCTGGCCGTAGTCGGCGCCGGCGACGATGATCAGCGGCTGGCCGCGCTCCATGTAGGTTTCGATCGCTTCCCACATGCGCATCACCTGGCCTTCCGGTTCGACGCGGGCGAGCGAGCCCTTCTTCACGCTGCCGTCGGCATTGCGCACCATCTCGTTGAGCAGCGTCGGATTGGCGAACGTCGCGCGCTGCGCGGTGAGGTGGTCGCCGCGATGCGTGGCGTAGGAGTTGAAGTCCTCTTCCGGCAGGCCCATCTTCGCGAGGTATTCGCCGGCGGCGCTACTGGCGAGGATCGCGTTCGACGGCGAGAGGTGGTCCGTCGTGATGTTGTCGCCGAGCACGGCGAGCGGTCGCAGGCCCTGCAGCGTACGCGGCCTGGCGAGCGCGCCTTCCCAGTAGGGAGGACGACGGATGTAGGTGCTCATCTCGCGCCAGTCGTACAGCGGCGCCACGCGCTCGCCGTGCTCGACCACGACCTTGAACATCGGCTCGTAGACCTTGCGGAACTGCTCGGGCTTCACGCTCGCCTTCACGATCGCGTCGATCTCGGCATCGGAAGGCCACAGGTCCTTGAGCGTGACCGGATGGCCGGATGCGTCATGGCCCAGCGCATCCTTCTCGATGTCGAAGCGGACGGTGCCGGCGATGGCGTAGGCGACGACCAGCGGGGGCGAGGCGAGGAAGGCCTGCTTCGCGTACGGATGGATGCGTCCGTCGAAATTGCGGTTGCCGCTGAGCACAGCCGTCGCGTACAGGTCGCGGTCGATGATCTCCTGCTGGATCTTCGGATCCAGCGCGCCGCTCATGCCGTTGCAGGTGGTGCAGGCGAAGGCGACGATGCCGAAGCCGAGCGCTTCGAGGTCGTCCTTCAGGCCGGCTTCTTCGAGATACAGCGCGACCGCCTTCGAGCCGGGCGCGAGCGAGCTCTTCACCCACGGCTTGCGCACCAGCCCGGCGCGGCGCGCGTTGCGCGCGAGCAGGCCGGCGGCGATGACGTTGCGCGGGTTCGAAGTGTTGGTGCAGCTGGTGATCGCGGCGATGATCACCGCGCCGTCGGGCATCAGGCCGTCGGCCTCCTGCGCCTTGCCCGCCTGCAGCTTGGCCTCGTCGGCGATGCCCTTCGCGGCGAGATCGCTGACCGCGACGCGGGCATGCGGATTCGAAGGACCGGCCATGTTGCGCACCACGGTCGACAGGTCGAATGTCAGCGTACGCTCGTACTGCGCAGCCGCGAGATCGTCGGCCCACAGGCCCAGGGTCTTCGCATAGGTTTCGACCAGCGCCACCTGTTCGTCGCTGCGGCCGGTGAGGCGCAGGTAGTCGAGCGTGTTGCCGTCGATGAAGAACATCGCCGCGGTCGCGCCGTATTCCGGCGCCATGTTCGAGATCGTCGCGCGATCGCCCAGGGTGAGCGCCGCCGCGCCTTCGCCGCGGAATTCGAGGTACGCACCGACGACCTTCTGCCTGCGCAGGAATTCGGTCAGCGCCAGCACGATGTCCGTCGCGGTGATGCCCGGCTGCGGCTTGCCGGTGAGTTCGACGCCGATGATGTCGGGCAGGCGCATCCAGGAGGCGCGGCCGAGCATCACGTTCTCGGCTTCCAGGCCGCCGACGCCGATCGCGATCACGCCCAGCGCGTCGACGTGCGGCGTGTGGCTGTCGGTGCCGACGCAGGTATCTGGATAGGCCACGCCGTCCTGCACGCCGATGACCGGCGACATCCGCTCCAGGTTGATCTGATGCATGATCCCGTTGCCCGGCGGGATCACATCGACGTTGCGGAAGGCCTTCTTCGTCCAGTCGATGAAGTGGAAGCGGTCTTCGTTGCGGCGGTCCTCGATCGCGCGGTTCTTCGCGAACGCGTCCGGATCGTAGCCGCCACACTCCACCGCCAGCGAGTGGTCGACGATGAGCTGCACCGGCACCACCGGATTGACCTGCGCCGGGTCGCCGCCCTGGTCGGCGATGGCGTCGCGCAGGCCGGCGAGGTCGACCAGCGCGGTCTGGCCGAGGATGTCGTGGCAGACCACGCGGGCCGGGAACCAGGGGAAGTCGAGGTCGCGCCTGCGTTCGATCAGTTGGCCGAGGAAGGCATCGATCCGCGCGGGTTCGGCGCGGCGGACCAGGTTCTCGGCCAGCACGCGCGAGGTATAGGGCAGGCCCGCCCAGGCACCCGGCTGCAGCGCCTCCACGGCCGCGCGGGCGTCGAAATAATCGAGGGCGGTGCCCGGCAAGGGCTTGCGGTGGGTGCTGTTCATGGGCGGCGGCGTCCTGGGCGGTGCGGGCCGCGCATGGCGACCGCAGCGGGCCGATGTCGGCGCCGGCGGGCCTCGTGCGACCGGGGGCGGAAAGCGAAGCCGCCATTATCCCGGAGCGGCCACCGCAGCGTCACCCGACGTTGGGGGCGGTTGACGGCTGTCGCGCCGCAACGGACAATGCCCGCCCCCAAGGCTATGTAGCTCAGCCGGTTAGAGCACAGCACTCATAATGCTGGGGTCGGTGGTTCGAGTCCACCCATAGCCACCAGACACCCGCGGCCGCCCCGGCGACCGCGCCCGACAGACCCGCCGATCGGCGGGTTTTTCGTGTCCGGCGCACCCGCCGGTCGTTCGCGCGAGAATGCCGCCATGGACATCTTCAAGATCTTCACCCTCGAGGCCGCGCACCGGCTGCCGAACGTGCCGCCGGGCCACAAGTGCGCGCGCCTGCACGGGCATTCGTTCCGGGTCGAGATCCATGTCTCCGGGGAGATCGACCCGCAGACCGGCTGGGTCATGGACTTCGCCGACATCAAGGCCGCGTTCGAGCCGCTGTACGACCGGCTCGACCACCACTACCTCAACGACATAGAGGGGCTGGAGAACCCGACGAGCGAGCAGTTGGCGACATGGATCTGGGACCGGCTCAAGCCCGTCCTGCCGCTGCTGAGCGAAGTCGTCGTTCACGAAACCTGCACTTCGGGCTGCCGCTACCGGGGCTGATCGGCTTCGTTCAGTTGCAAAGCATTGATTTTATTGGACCGCGGCTTGCCGCAGCGACCGTTCGTCGGCGCTTTGTTGCGGTGCAACAAAAATCGGGTATGTTGCATCGCACCAATCACCGGCATCCCCCTCGGCCGGCCAACAGCCCCAGGAGCCCGTCATGTACCAGCAGTTCAACGAACAGTTCGCCAAGTCGACCCGTCAGTTCGCCGACACCACCGCCCAGGTCGGTCGCCTCGCCCTCGCCAACACCGAAGCCGTGTTCGGCCTGCAGATGAACGCGATCGAAGAGAACATGAACGCGACCTTCGCCTTCTTCGGCGAACTCGCCGAAGTCCGCGACGTCGACGGCCTGAAGACCGTGTGGCCGAAGGGCGTGCAGGTGGCCCGCGAGAACGTCGAGCGCAGCATCGGCGCCGGCCAGGAAGTCTTCGGCCGCACGCTGAAGACCAACGAAGCCATCGCCCAGATCGCCAAGTCCCAGTTCGAAACCGTCGCCAAGGCCGTCGAAGTCGATGCCGAGGCCGTCGCGAAGGCCGCTGGCCGCAAGGCATCGCGTTGATCTGATCAAACGCGTCCGGCCGGAGCCCCACGCTCCGGCCAAGGCATCGCTTCGGCGATGCCATGTCACCCTCCCCCCACGGGTGTGCGGGCCTCCCCTCGGCCCGCGCGATCCGGAATTCGCAAGTCGCTTCATTTCTCTCCAGCCCGACGGCCCCCACCGTCGGGCTTTTTCTTTGCCTTGGGTCCGGGGTCCGGGGTCCGGGGTCCGGGGGCCGACGAACCGCCATGGTCGGCAAGCTGCGTTTCGAGAATCATTCTTGATCAAATTTTGAATCTGATTCAGAATTTGAAGCCTTCTTGACCGCCCCCTCCCCATGAGCACCAAGGAACGACGCCTCCGCGAGCGGGCCGAGCGCGAGCAGCGCTTCCTGGACAAGGCCCAGGAACTGATCCAGCGCGACGGCCTGCTGTCGCTGCAGATGTCGCGGATCGCGGAGGAGTGCCAGTACGCCATCGGCACGCTCTACCAGCACTTCGCCAGCAAGGAGGACCTGCTGGTCGCCCTGGCCACGCGCAACTGCCTGAACCGGGTGGACCTCTTCGAGCGCGCGGCGCGCTGGCCGGGTCCAAGCCGCGAACGCATGGTCTGCATCGCCCTGGCCGACCTGATGGTGATCCGCGCGCAGCCCGAGCACTTCCGGCTGGCCCAGTTCGTGTGGACCGACGTGATCTGGGGCGCCGCCTCGCCCGAAACCCGCCGCTGCTCGCTGGCAGCCAGTGCGCCGCTGGGCGCGCTGATCGACGGGATCGTCGAGGACGCCTTGGCCGCCGGGGACCTGCCGCCCGGACTCGGGCTGTCGCCGCAGGCCCTGACGCTTGGCCCATGGACCCTGTGCCTTGGCATGCATACGCTGACCCACACCGAGGGCCTGCTCGAAGCGCATGCGCTGGGCGATCCCTACCGGCTGCTCATGAAGCACCTGCATTGCCTGCTCAACGGCTACGGATGGCAGCCCCTGTTCGACCCATCCGACGACGCCGCACTCGACGCGCTCAATGCGCGCCTGTGCCGCGAGGTGTTCGGCACGCAGTGCCCGAACGCCTGTCGCCCGCTTTCCGCCTGCATGGCCCCCGTTTCGACATCCTCCGAGGTCTCCCCACATGACTGACCGCACCGACTCCTCCCGCAAGGGTTTCCTGCGCAGGCTGCCGCCCAATGCACTCATGGGCATCGTGCTGCTCGGCGCCGTGCTGCTGTTCGCCGCCGTGTTCGCCATCAAGGCGATGATCGCCAAGGGCACGAACGACTACTTCGACAACATGTCGCAGCCCGCGGTCGCGGTGACCGACTACACCGCGAAGGCCGAGCGCTGGCGCGAGAACGGCGAGGCGGTCGGCACTTTCGTCGCCGTGAACGGCACCGACGTCACCGCCGAAGCCGGCGGCGTGATCCGCGAGATCCTGTTCCAGCCCGGGCAGCGGGTGAAGGCCGGCACCGTGCTGGTTCGGCTGAACACCGCGAACGAGGAAGCCACGCTGCGCGCGCTGGAAGCGTCGGCCAGGCTGGCGGTGCAGCAGCGCGATCGCTGGCGCGAACTGGGCGTGCAGAAGCTCGTGTCGCAGTCCGAGGTCGAGGAGCGCGCCACGCAGGCCGCGACCACGCTCGCGCAGGTCGAGGCCCAGCGCGCGCTGATCGCGCTCAAGACCGTGCGCGCGCCCTTCGACGGCGTGCTCGGCATCCGCAAGATCAACCTCGGCCAGTACGTCGCGCCGGGCGACCCGCTGGTCAACCTGCAGGCGCTCGACCCGATCCTGCTCGATTTCACCCTGCCGCAGCAGCGACTGTCCCAGGTCGCCGAAGGCAGCGTGGTGCGCGCCACGCTCGATGCCATGCCCGACCGCGCGTTCGACGGCACCATCGTCGCGATCGAACCGCAGGTCGACCCGCAGACCCGCAACTTCAAGGTGCAGGCGCGCTTCGTCAACGAAGATCTGCTGCTGCGGCCGGGCATGTTCGCGAAGATCGCCTTCGATCTCGGCGGCGACCGCAGCGTGGTGGTGATCCCGCAGACCGCGATCACCTTCAACCCCTACGGCAACGCGGTCTACGTGATCGAGGAAGTCAAGCGCGGCGAAGGCGAAAAGGACGCGCAGGGCAAGCCCGCCACCGGCAGCAAGCTGCTCGTGCGGCAGCGCTTCGTGAAGACCGGCGCCACCCGCGGCGACCTGATCGCGGTCACCGAAGGCCTCAAGCCCGGCGAGCGCGTGGTCACCAGCGGCCTGCTGAAGCTGCGCAACGACGCCGAGGTCACCGTGAACAACAAGGTGCAGCCCGCCGCCGACGCCAAGCCCTCGCCCGGCAACAGCTGAGACCCGGAGCCCCCACGATGAAATTCACCGACATCTTCATCCGCAAGCCCGTCCTTGCGGTCGTCGTCAGCCTGTTCATCCTGTTGTTCGGCCTGCGCGCGTACTCGGAACTCAACGTCCGCCAGTACCCCGAGATGCGCAACGCGGTGATCAACATCAGCACCGTGTATTTCGGCGCCGATGCCGACCTGATCCAGGGCTTCATCACCACGCCGCTGGAGCGCGAGATCGCCAGCGCCGAGGGCATCGAGTACATGAGCTCGAGCAGTTCGGCCGGCGTGAGCAGCATCCAGGCCTACATCCGCCTGGACCAGGATCCGAACGAAGCGCTCACCCAGATCGCCGCGAAGGTCAACAAGATGCGCGGCCAGCTGCCGCCGGAGTCGGAAGACCCGGTGATCGACCTGCAGCAGGGGCAGCAGATCGCGGCGATGTACCTGTCGTTCGCCAGCGAAACGCTCGACAACAACCAGATCACCGACTATCTCAACCGCGTGATCCAGCCCAAGCTGGTCACGGTGCCCGGCGTGCAGCGCGCCGACATCCTCGGCGCGGGCACGTTCGCGATGCGCGTGTGGCTCAAGCCCGAGCGCATGACCGCGCTGAAGGTGACGGCCAGCGACGTGTCGGCCGCGCTGCAGTCGAACAACGTGCTGTCCGCCGTCGGTTCGACCAAGGGCCAGATGGTCGCGATCGACATGACCGCGCGCACCGACCTGCGCACGCCGGAGGAATTCCAGCGGCTGGTCATCCGCGAGCAGGACGGCGCCATCGTGCGCCTGGGCGACATCGCCGACGTGGTGCTGGGTTCGGAATCCTACGGCACCTCGGTGCGCATGAACGGCGAGGCCGCGACCTTCGTCGGCGTGTACGTCTCGCCCGACGCCAACTCGCTGGACGTGATCCGCGAAGTGCGCAAGCTGTGGGACGCGGAAATCGTCCCGCAGCTGCCGCAGGGCATCAACGCGACCATACCCTACGACAGCACGAAGCAGATCCAGGAGGCCATCGACGAGGTGGTGAGCACGATCGTGGAAGCCGTCATCATCGTGATCGTGGTGATCTACCTGTTCCTCGGCTCGCTGCGCAGCGTGATCATTCCCGCGGTGACGGTACCGCTGTCGCTGGTCGGCACGCTGTTCCTGATGCTGCTGATGGGCTTCACGATCAACCTGCTGACGTTGCTGGCGATGGTGCTGGCGATCGGGATAGTCGTAGACGACGCGATCATCGTGCTGGAGAACATCCATCGCCACATCGAGGAGGGCATGAAACCCTTCGATGCGGCCCTGCGCGGCGCGCGCGAGCTCGCCTGGCCGGTGGTCGCGATGACGACGACGCTGGTCGCGGTCTACCTGCCGATCGGCTTCCAGGGCGGCCTCACCGGCGTGCTGTTCACCGAGTTCGCGTTCACGCTGGCCGGATCGGTGCTGTTGTCCGGCGTGGTCGCGCTGACGCTGTCGCCGATGATGAGCGCGAAGATGCTCAAGGCCCACGACCCCGAGCACCCGAAGGGCAGGCTGGAATCGTGGCTGGACGAGAAGTTCGACCGCCTGCGTCGCGCCTACCAGCGCGTGCTGCACGGCGCGCTGCAGGCGCGACACATGATCGGCGCGTTCGGCGTCGTGGTGTTCGTCTCGTGCGTGCTGCTGTACATGCAGTCGCCGAAGGAACCGGCGCCGATGGAGGACGAAGGCTTCATCTTCTCGATCGCCAGCGCCGACCCCTACTCCACGCTCGACTACGTGGAGCGCTACACCGACGAAATCACCCAGATCGCGAAGACCGTGCCGGAAGTGGACGGGTACTTCCTGTTCAACGGCGGCTTCGGCGGCAGTGGTGGCGGCGCCAGCCCGATGGCGATGGCCGGCTTCGTGCTCAAGCCCTGGAGCGAGCGCGAACGTTCGACCAAGGCCGTGCTCGAACAGGCGCTGCAGCCGCAGATCAGCCAGGTCACCGGGCTGAACGTGTTCGCGCTGGTCCCGCCTTCGCTGCCCAGCGCCGGTGGCGACGGTGGCGGCGGCGAGTTCATCATCGGCGGCGTCGGCGAACTGAGCCAGCTGTCGGAGCTGGCCGACGCGATCCTCGGCAAGGCCTACGCGAGCAAGCGCTTCATCTTCCTCGACAAGGACCTGAAGATCGACAAGCCGCGGATCGAGGTGAACATCGACCGCGACAAGGCCGCCTCGCTGGGCATCGACATGCGCACGCTGGCCGCGGACATGGCCGCGCTGCTGTCGGGCGGCTACACCAACCGCTTCGCGATGCAGAACCGCTCGTACCGCGTCATTCCGCAGGTGCAGCGCGAGGACCGCCTCAACGCCAGCGCGCTGGAGAACTACTACACGCGCACCCGCACCGGCGAGCTGATCCCGCTGTCGACCGTGGTCACGCTCAAGGAAAGCGCGCAGCCGCAATCGCTCAAGCGCTTCCAGCAGCTCAACGCGGTGTCGATCATGTTCGCGCCCCGTCCCGGCGTCAGCAAGGGCGAAGCGCTGGCGATCCTGGAACAGGCGGCGAAGGAGGTCCTGCCGCAGGGCTACAGCGTCGACTACGCCGGCGAGTCGCGCCAGTTCAAGCAGGAAGGCACGACGATGCTGGTCACGCTGCTGTTCGCGCTGATCATCATCTTCCTGGTGCTGGCCGCGCAGTTCGAGAGCTTCCGCGACGCGATCATCATGCTGATCACGGTGCCGATGGCGATCTGCGGCGCGCTGCTGGTGCTCAACATCCTGTCGATCGCCAGCGGCATCCTGGGCATGCAGGGCATCGAAGCGTTCCCGGGGATGAGCATCAACATCTACACCCAGGTCGGGTTGGTGACGCTGGTGGGCGTGATTTCCAAGCACGGCATCCTGATCGTGGAGTTCGCGAACAAGCTGCAGATCGAGCAGGGCCTGAGCAAGCGCGAGGCGATCGAGGAAGCCACCGCGATCCGCCTACGCCCGGTGCTGATGACCACCGCCGCGCTGGTGTTCGCGATGATCCCGCTGCTGCTGGCCAGCGGCCCCGGCGCCGCCGCGCGCTTCTCGATGGGCACGGTGATCGCCTCGGGCATGACCATCGGCACGCTGTTCACGCTGTTCGTGCTGCCGGCGTTCTACATCTACCTCGCCCGCGACCACGCGCGCGACCCGAAGGCCGCGGAACATGCGGCGGCGGGCAATGCCGACGACGCGCAGCCGCAGCTGGGCTGAGCGGGTCGGTGAGCGTCACGGAAAAGCGCGCTTCGGCGCGCTTTTCTTTTGGTCGATCACACAGCCACCGTCAGCCCTGTAGGAGCGACGCAAGTCGCGACGTTTTCCCGGGTCTGTGTCGCGACCTGCGTCGCTCCTGCAGTGGACTCAAGGCAATGCCAGCGATTGCGCCATCCGCGCCGGATCGGCACCTGGCGCGAACGGCAACACACCCAGGCACGGCACGGGCAGCGCGTCCTTCAGCAATTCGACATAGGCGTCACGCTCGGCGAACGCGGGATCGACGGTGTTGCCGATCCAGCCCAGCAATGCGAAGCCGTCATCGACGATCGCGCGCGCGCTCAGCCGGGCATGGCTGAGACAGCCCAGGCGCAGGCCGACGACCAGCACTACCGGCGCGCCGAGGGCGCGAGCGAAATCGCCCTGGTCGAGGCCGTCGTCCATCGGCGCGAGCCAGCCGCCGGCGCCTTCCACCACCACGACGTCCGCCTGCGCGGCGAGGCGACCGTGCGCAGCCAGCAGCACCTCCGGATCGATCCTCACGCCGGCCGCGCGGGCGGCGAGCTGCGGCGCGGTGGGAATCTCCAGCGCGTACGGATTCACGTCGGCGTAGTCCGGACGCGGCGCGCTCGCGGCCTGCAGCGCCAGCGCATCCTCGTTGCGCAGGCCGTCGGGCGTGCGCTCGCAGCCGCTGGCGACCGGCTTCATCCCGGCCACGCGCAGGCCTTCGCGGCGCAGGCGATGGGCCAGGGCGGTCGCGGCGACGGTCTTGCCGACGCCGGTGTCGGTGCCGGTGACGAACAGGCTGCGGAAGGTGGGGATCGGCGGCACGCAGGCTCCTCGGGCGACGCGGACGGATCGGCGTCGCTGCTACACTCGGCGCATGAGTTTCGCATCGATCCCGCTCACCGGCAGCAAGCCGGAACAGTACGCCCAGCTCCTCGCCCAGGCCGAGGCCCTGCTCCACGGCGAGGCCGACCGCATCGCCAACGCGGCGAACCTGTCGGCGCTGGTCTACCACGCCCTGCCCGACCTCAACTGGGTCGGCTTCTACTTCTTCGACGGCACCGAGCTGGTGGTCGGCCCCTTCCAGGGCCTGCCGGCCTGCGTGCGCATCCCGCTGGACAAGGGCGTCTGCGGCGCCGCCGCACGCACCCGCAGCACCCAGCGCGTGGCCGACGTGCACGCCTTCCCCGGGCACATCGCCTGCGATTCGGCCTCGCGCTCGGAGCTGGTGGTGCCGCTGGTCCTGGCGCAGGCCGACGGCGACGCCCTGGTCGGGGTGTTCGACCTCGACAGTCCGGTCGCCGACCGTTTCGACGTTGAAGACCAAGCGGGACTGGAAGCCCTTGCGGCCGCCTTCCTGCGTTCGCTGCGACCGGCCTGACGGCGCGCGGCCCCGGCCCCTTCCTTTCGACGACGCCGCATGACCACTCCGCTCAAACTGCGCAACATCGGTCCGAAAAGCGCCGCCTGGCTGCGCCAGGTGGGTCTCCGCACCGAAGACGAGCTGCGCGCGACCGGCGCACTCGAGGCCTTCATGCGCGTCAAGCGCGCCGGCTTCAAGCCCAGCCTCAACCTGCTCTACGCCCTCGAAGGCGCGCTGGTCGGCTGTCACTGGCAGGAGGTTCCGCAGGAACGCCGCGCCGAGTTGCTGCAGGCCGCCGAAGCCGCCATCGCCCTGCTGCCGCCGCCGCGCGGCCGCCCCGCCGCCGCGCCGGTGACCACCACGCACCACGCCCGCGAAGAAGCCGCACCGGTCTTCAGCCTGTTCGATGAACCCGACGGCGGGCATCACGGCGACGGCGGCAGCGACTGAGGCCCCGCGCCGGGCTACGCCCGGCGTCTCCCGACCCGATCCGCTACAATGCCGGCCGCTTCGCGGTGATCCGGCCACAGGTTCCTGTGCCGGGTTGAAACGGGAAGCCGGTGCGCGCCGTCGTCGACGGCACCATTCCGGCGCTGCCCCCGCAACGGTAAGCACGTGAACCCTTCGCATCATCCGCCACTGCGGCACCGCCGCGGGAAGGCGCGAAGGCCCCGGCCACGCCCATGGGCAACGGCCGGACGCGCAAGCCCGGAGACCGGCCACGAAGCCTTACGGTTGCGATGCGGAGGGCATTGCGGCGATGTCGCCGTCCGCTCGTGCCGGCCCTTCGCTCGTCCCTGCCTTCCCCATCGCGACTCCACACCAGATCAGCGCGCGGGTGCGCGCGATGGAGTCCCTGCATGTCGTTCCGAGTCCTTCCCGCCGGCCGTTGCGCCGGCCTGTCCCGCCTCCTGCCGCTCAGCCTGGCCATCGCCGCCGTGCTGCCCGGCACCGTCCTCGCCGCCAATGCCGACGCTGGCGACGCCCTGGACGAAGTGGTGGTCACCGCCACCCGCACCGCCGTCACCACCGACGCCACGCTGGCGCCGGTCGAGGTGATCACGCGCGACGAGATCCTGCGCGCGCAGGCCACCTCGCTCGCGGACCTGCTGCGCGGCCGCGCCGGCATCAACCTGTCGAACCAGGGCGGCGACGGCAAGCTCACCACGCTGTTCGTGCGCGGCAGCGAATCCGACCACGTGCTGGTGCTGATCGACGGCGTGCGCGTGGGTTCGGCGACCTCGGGGCTGGTCTCGTTCCAGGACCTGCCGGTCTCGCTGGTCGACCGCATCGAGATCGTGCGCGGCCCGCGCTCCAGCCTCTACGGCTCGGAAGCCATCGGCGGCGTGATCCAGATCTTCACCCGCCGCGATCGCGGCGACGCGACGTTCCGCTTCCACGCCGGCGCCGGCAGCCATGGCCGCCGCGAGGGCGGCATCGGCATCGGCGGCGGCAGCGAACGCGGCTGGTTCGGCCTCGATGCCGGCTTCAAGCAGACCGACGGCATCGATGCCTGCCGCGGCGCCGGCTTCCCGGTCTTCGCCGGCTGCTTCGTCGACGGCCAGACCGACCGCGACGGCTACCGGCAGCATGCGTTCTCGCTGCGCGGCGGCGTGAACATCGGCGAATCGGTCGTGCTGCAGGGCCATGCGCTGCGCGTGAGCGGCGAAAACGAATACGACGGCAGCTTCGTCGACAACTCCGACATCGTGCAGCAGGTCGTCGGCGCGACACTGACCTGGCAGACCGGCGAACGCGTCGCGGTGCGCTTCGCCGCCGGCAGCAACAAGGACGAGTCGGAGAACTTCCTCGGCACCACGCCCGCCGGCGAATTCGCCACGCAGCGCGACAGCGCCTCGGTGCAGGCCGACTTCACCGTCGCCGAGCGCCAGGTGCTGACCGCAGGCCTCGACTGGCTGCGCGACCGCGTCGACGGCGATACCGACTACGACGACACCCGTCGCGGCAACGCCGCGGTGTTCGCGCAGTACCAGGGTGGGTTCGGCACGCACGACCTGCAGCTCGCCGTGCGCCGCGACGACAACGACCAGTTCGGCGGCAAGACCACCGGCAGCGCCGCCTGGGGCATGGGCTTCGCCGAGCACTGGCGCGTCACGGCCAGCTATGGCACCGCGTTCAAGGCACCGACCTTCAACGAACTGTACTTCCCGTTCTTCGGCAATCCGGACCTGCGCCCGGAATCGTCGAGGACCTTCGACCTCGGCCTGGCCTGGCGCGGCGAGCGCACCCGCGTGGCGCTGAACGCCTTCGAGACCCGCGTCGACGACCTGATCGCCTACGACGGCTCGATCTTCCTGCCGAACAACATCGAGAAGACCCGCCTGCGCGGCGCCGAGCTGCAGGTCGACACGGCCGTGTTCGGCTGGGACATCGTCGGTGCCGCCAGCTGGCTGGACCCGGAGAACCGCGTCCCGGGCGGCAACTACGGCAAGGACCTGCCGCGCCGCGCGCGCGAATCGGCGCGCATCGACATCGACCGTGCCTTCGGCGACTTCAGCGTCGGCCTGACCGGCGTCGCCAGCGGCAAGCGCTACGACGACCTCGGCAACACCCGCCGCGTCGACGGCTTCGCCACCCTCGACCTGCGCGCCGAGTACCGCTTCGCGCGGCACTGGACCCTGCAGGCCCGGGTCGCGAACCTGTTCGACGAGCGCTACGAGACCACCTCCTTCTACAACCAGCCCGGCCGCACCTGGTCGCTGACGCTGCGGTTCCAGCCGGCTGGCTGAGCCGGCCTTCCCAGCGGACGCCGACCCGCTCGGCGCGGATCAGCGCCACCTGCCCTCCCGGCTCCCGGGAGGGCTTGCCGCTGGCGCGAAAGGCCCCATCTGTGCGCTTGCGCACGCTCTCGGGCGTGTGATACCACATGCGCACCCGCGCACAGTTTCGCGTTCCGCATCGCAGTACCGAGGACGTCATGTCGTCCAGTTCCGAACAGCTCAGCCCCGGCCTCTTCGTCGTCCGGCCCGCGACCGCCCAGGTCCAGGCCGCTGGGCTGGCGCGCCTGGAAGGCAAGGCCAGCGTCAGCCCGCTGGACGGCCGCCTGCCCGGCTGGGTGGTGAAGCTGAACAAGCTGCCGCGCAGCGCCCGCGAGGGCTGGCGCAGGCTGCACAAGCTGCTGGGCAACGATTTCCTGGTCATGCCGGCCCTGGTCGACGAGCGCGGCCAGTGCCGCTATCCCACCGGCCTGCTGTCGCTGCGCCTGGAGGACGAGGCCAGCGAACAGCAACTGCAGGCGCTGGCCAGCGCCTACGGCCTGGAGTTCGTCTCGCGCGCGAAGTTCACCCGGCAGCAGGCGCTGTTCCGGCCCACCGAGGGCAGCGAGGTCTTCCTGCCCGACGTCAGCGGCCGCATCGAGAACGACGCGCACGTCGAGGCCGTCTGGTTCGACGCGGAAAGCGCGTTCCACCGCTCGTAGCCTGCTCCGGCGCCGCGCGCGACCCGACCGGCGGTACGCCAGTCTCACGTGGTGACGCGATTCTGGCGATAATCGATCCCTCCCCTTACAGGAAGTGAGGTGCGCCATGTCCCCCAAGTCCTCCGCCCACGCGCGCTCGGGCGCCGTCGCCATCGACCTTCCCGCAGCATCGGCCACCCGCACCGACCTCGGCATGCGCATGGGTTCCGGCGAATGGGTCGATCTCGAACCCCTGCCGCTCACGCTCGAAGCGGTCGCCGGCGAGACCGTGGCCCGCCTGTCGGGCACGCCGGTCGCGGCCATGGCCACCGCACGGGTGATGCGCGCCGCGCAGGCCTTCTTCGAACTGCCCGAGCGCAGCCGCGTCGGCGGCGAGGTGCTGGCAGCGCCGAGCGCCGCCGCGCGCAGGGCGCACGACCAGTCGCTGCAGCGCAAGACGATCACCGCCTGGCTGGACCGCGACACCCGGCTGATGCGCATCCTCTACAAGGAGATCGTGCTGCGCTTCCATGAGGATGCGCCGCAGAAGGCGCGCACCGCGATCCTGCGCGACACCGGCCTGAAGGTGTGCGCGCGCAACCCGCTGGTGCCCGACCAGTACATCCTCAGCGACGACGAGCATCACCACCCCGGCGAAGCGCTGGTGAAACTGGCCGCACGTCTGGCGACGCTGGACGAAGTCGCCTTCGCCGCGCCGAACTTCGTCTCGCAGTTCCGCCGCAGCCTGCCGGCCGCCGTCACCACGCCGCCGGCGAAGCAGTGGCACCTGCGCACCATCGGCGCATCGAAGGCCTGGAAACTGACCCGCGGCAAGCGCGCCGTGGTGATCGCCGTGCTCGACGACGGCGTCGATGTCGAGCACCCCGAACTGCGCGGCAACGTGCTGCGCAGTCCGGACCCGGACGAAGCGCGCGACCTGTGCGGACGCGATTTCTTCCTGCCCGACGACGATGCCGATCACTTCAACCCGCGCCCCAAGCGCTTCCGCGCGCCGTTCGACCAGATGGGCGGCAACGACGTGCACGGCACACCCTGCGCGGGCGTCGCCGTCGGACGCGGGCCGCGCGTCTACGGCATCGCGCCGAACTGCCGCCTGCTGCCGGTGAAGATCTTCCACGCCGACGACTTCGCGGCCGAAAGCCAGGTCGCCGACGCGATCCGCTACGCCGCGACCTTCGCCGACGTGCTTTCCTGCTCGTGGGGCGGCGCGAAAAGTCCCGACATCGAATTCGCCCTGCAGGATGCGCGCCGCTTCGGGCGCAAGGGCAAGGGCGCGGTGGTGGTCTGCGCCGCGGGCAACGATGGCGCCAATGAAGTCGACTACCCCGCCTCCGATCCGAACGCGATCGCGATCGGCGCATCGACCGACAAGGACGAACTCGCCGGCTATTCCAACCGCGGCCCGCAGATCAGCGTCGTGGCCCCGTCCAACGGCGGCACGCGCGGCATCTTCACCACCGATGTCTCGATCCCGGGGCGCGGCTTCAACCCGGGCACCGCAGGCGACGCCAAGGGCCTGTACTGCGACGACTTCGGCGGCACCTCGTCGGCGACGCCGCTGGTGGCAGGCCTGTGCGGGCTGCTGCTCTCGCTCAAGCCGCAACTCGCGCCGGAGGACGTGCGCAAGCTGCTCACCGGCACCGCGAAGAAGATCGGCCCGGCCTCCGCCTACAAGGCCAACGGCCATTCCAACCGCTACGGCTTCGGCCGCATCGACGCCGGCAAGGCGGTGGCGGCGGCGAAAGCGTGGAAGGCGAAGAAGCCGGGGTGATGGATCACTCCACCACGCCGAACAACTCCGGCTGCGGCGGCAGCGCCTCGTCGCGGTCGCGGAAACCGCCCAGGCCGACGCCGACGAGGCGGTACAGCGTCGAAGGCGGCAAATCGACGCGATCGCGCAGCGCCAACGCGATCCCGGTGAGCTGTTCCAGGCTCGATGGCGGCGCGTCGGGCGTGTGGCTGCGGGTGAGGATGCGGAACTGCGCGGTCTTCAGTTTCAGCACCACGGTGCGGCCGATGCGTTCGGTCTTGCGCGTGGCGGCCCAGGTGCGTTCGGCGAGCTGGCGGATCATCGGCTCGATCTCCGACAGCGGCACGTCGCGCGCGAAGGTGTCTTCCGACGAGATCGACTGCACCGGCTGGTCGGGTTCGACCGGGCGCTCGTCGATGCCCTGCGCGCGCTGGTGCAGGCGCAGGCCGAAGCTGCCGAACTCGCGCTGCAGGCGCTCCGCACCCAGCGCGCGCAGGTCGCCGACGGTGGCGACGCCCAGGGTTTCCAGCTTCTGCTGCATGACCTTGCCGACGCCGGGAATGCAGCCCACCGGCAGCGGCGTGAGGAAGTCGAACACCTGCGCGGGCTTGATCACGAACTGCCCGTCCGGCTTGCGCCAGTCGGAGGCGATCTTGGCGAGGAATTTGTTCGGGGCCACGCCGGCCGAGGCGGTGAGCGCGGTCTCCTCGCGGATCTGCGCGCGGATGATCTGTGCGATGGCGGTGGCGCTGGGCACGCTGCCGTCGTCCAGCCGCGTCATCGGGTCGGTGACGTCGAGATAGGCTTCGTCCAGCGACAGCGGTTCGATCAGGTCGGTATGCCGCGCGAAGATCCCGCGCACCTGCTTCGACACCGCCTTGTAGCGCGCGAAGTCCGGCGGCACGAAGATCGCCTGCGGACACAGGCGTTCGGCGCGGACCGCCGGCATCGCCGAGCGCACGCCGAACGTGCGCGCTTCGTACGAGGCCGCGCAGACCACCGAGCGCGCGCCGCGCCAGGCCACCACCACCGGCTTGCCGCGCAGCGACGGGTCGTCGCGCTGCTCGACCGAGGCGTAGAACGCATCCATGTCGATGTGGATGATCTTGCGCATCGACGCAGTCTACGCCGTCGGGGTGACGCGGTACTAAGCCCAAGGGGCACAAAGCCTCATTCAGAGTCACCCACAGGCCCGTCTGCAAGGCGCACGCGCGCAGGCAGGCTGGCTGCCTGTCAAGCGCGTGCAACGCAGCAGACGGGCCTGTGGGTGGCTCCCTTTGGGCACGCTTGCCTGCGTCCGTGGCTGCGTGGTCGCTCGCTCATGTACGAGAGGTACACCGCGCTCGCTCCGCCTTGCCACGAACGCAGGCAAGCGCGCTGAATGAGGCTTTGTGCCCCTTGGGCTTAGTACGGCGCCAGCCAGGGAACATCGGGCGCGGTGTCGCCCGCGACCGCGCGCGCGATCGCGGCATCGGTGCCTGCGATGTCGATGCCCTGTTCGAGGTACCACGCCGGGTTGTAGTAGCTGTGCGAATAGCGCTCGCCGCCATCGCAGAGGATGGTGACGATCGAGCCTTCGCGGCCCTCGCGGCGCATGTGCTCGGCCACGGCCAGCACGCCGACGAAATTGGTCCCCGTGGAGCCGCCGACGCGACGGCCCAGGGTCTCGCTGACGTGGCGCATCGCCGCCAGGCTGAGCGCATCGGGCACCTTCACCATCGCATCGATGCAGGCGGCGATGAAGCTGCGTTCCACCTTCGGGCGGCCAATGCCTTCGATGCCCGAGCCGCGCGGCAGCGTCATCTCGTGGCAGGGCGTGCCGCGCAGCACGCTGGCGTAGTGGTCGAAGAACACCGAATGCTCGGGGTCGGCGCAGAGGATGCGGGTGTCGTAGCGGCGGTAGCGCACGTAGCGGCCGAGCGTGGCGCCGGTGCCGCCGGTGCCGGGGCTGCACACGATCCACTCCGGGATCGGATGCGGCTCGTGCGACATCTGCAGGAAGATCGATTCGGCGATGTTGTTGTTGGCGCGCCAGTCGGTCGCGCGCTCGGCGTAGGTGAACTGGTCCATGAAATGCCCGCCGGTCTCGCGCGCGAGGCGCTCGGACTCGGCGTTGATCGCCGCCGGGTCGTCGACGAGATGGCAGCGCCCGCCGTGGAATTCGATCGCGCGCAGCTTGTCGGGCGAGGTGCAGGTCGGCATCACCGCGATGAACGGCAGGTCGAGCAGGCGCGCGAAGTAGGCTTCCGACACCGCCGTCGAACCGCTCGACGCCTCGATCACCGGCCGGCCTTCGCGCAGCCAGCCGTTCGCCAGCGAGAACAGGAACAGCGAGCGCGCGAGGCGATGCTTGAGGCTGCCGGTCGGGTGGCTGGACTCGTCCTTGAAGTAGACCTCGATCCCCGGAAAGCCCGGCAGGCGCATCGGAATGAGGTGTGTGTCGGCAGAGCGATTGAAATCGGCTTCGATGCGACGGATGGCCGAAGCCGTCCAGGAGCGTGGCGTCATGACGTGGATACTCGGGCGATGCGGGGCGGTGGCCGGCTGCGTTCAGCCGCCGATGTAGAGACGCGGAATGCGTTCGTTGAGACCGGTCAGCACTTCGTAGGCGATCGTGCCGATGGTCGCGGCCACGCTTTCGACCGCGATGGCTTCGTCGCCCTGTTCGCCGATCAGCACGACCTCGTCCTCGTTGTACGCGCTGTCGCGCTCGATGTTGACCATGAACTGGTCCATGCACACGCGGCCGACGATGGGATGGCGCCGGCCGCGGATCAGCACCTCGCCGCGCGAGGACAGCGCGCGCGAGTAGCCGTCGCCGTAGCCGATGGGAATGGTGACCACGCGGCAGTCGTGGTCGGACGACCAGGTGGCGCCGTAGCTGACCGTGTTGCCGGCCTTCACGACCTTGAAGTAGACGACCTGCGACTTCAGCGACAGCACCGGCGCGACCGGCACGGTCATGCGCGAGGCGGGATCCGGCGCGACGCCGTAGAGCAGGATGCCGGGACGCACCATGTCCAGCCAGGTCTCGGGGAAATGCAGCACGCCGCCGGAATTGGCCAGGTGGCGCAGCGGCATCGGCGCGCCGAGCCGGGTGAAGTGCGCGCAGGCCTCGGCGAAGCGCTCGACCTGGCGCGCGGTCATCGACGAGGCCGGGTCGTCGGCGCAGGCCAGGTGCGAATACACGCCCTTGATCTCGCACCACGCCGACGCGACCGCGGCTTCGATGAAGGATGCGCAGGAATAGCTGTGCACGCCGATGCGTTCCATGCCGGTGTCGATCTTCAGGTGCACCACCGCCGGCCTGCGCCTGGCCTCGGCCACGGCTTCGACCTGGCGCAGCTTGTCGAGCGAGGAGACGGTGATCTCCAGGTCGTGGTCGATGAATTCGGCGATCTGCGGGCCGAAGATGCCGCCGAGGACCAGGATCGGCACGCGGATGCCGGCGCGGCGCAGGGCGATGCCTTCCTCGAGGAAGGCCACGCCGAGCTGGTCGACGCCCGCGCGCACCAGATGCTGCGCCACGGGCACGAGGCCGTGGCCGTAGGCGTTCGCCTTGACGATGCCCATCACCGGCACGCGCACGTGATCGCGGATCGCACGGAGATTGCCCGCGAGCCGATCGAGATCGACCTCGATGCGGGTCGGACGCTGGACGACGATGCTGTCACTCATTCTGCGGATCCCGATGCCCGCGGCGCGGGGGACCACGCCCCCGGCCCGTCGCAGGCAGGCGGCCATTATAAATGCACGCACCGTTCAGGCCGCAGCCAGTTTCGGGCGCGTTCGCACGCGATCGTGCGGTTTTCACGGCGATTCATGCAAAAAACGCGTAACCGTACGGTAACTGCAGCGGATGCCTCGTCGCCGCAGACTGTGGCCATGGCCTCATCCCCCACGACTTCACGCACGACATCCCGCACGACATCCCACATGTTCTCCGCCCTGCCCAAGCCCGTTCCCACCCTGACCTTCGGCATCGAGGAAGAATTCTTCCTGGTCGATCCGGATACCCGCGACCTCTGCGGCGACCGCACCGCCGCGCTGCTGTCCGCCTGCCGCGCGCGCCTCGGCGAACGCGTGCACGAGGAACTGCATCGCGCCCAGATCGAGATCGCAACGCCGGTGCTGCATACCGCATCGATGGCCTACGAATCCCTGCACGAACTGCGCCACGCCGTGACGCGCATCGCCAACAAGCTGGACCTGCAGCCGCTCGCCGCGGGCACGCATCCGTTCGCGTCCTGGCGCGCGCAGGCGCCGACAGGCAAGGCGCGCTACGAACGCCTCATGAACGATTACGCCGCCATCGGCCGGCGCAGCCTGGTCTGCGGCCTGCACGTGCACGTCAGCGTGCCCGAGGGCGTGGACCGCATCGCGCTGATGAACCGCCTGCTGCCCTGGCTGCCGCTGTTCCTGTCGCTGTCGTGCTCGTCGCCGTTCTGGCGCGGCCAGACCACTGGCCTGGCCAGCTACCGGCAGGCGGCCTACGACGAATGGCCGCGCGCCGGCCTGCCCGATGCCTTCGCCGACGATGCCGACTACGCACGCTTCCTCGAGACGCTGCGCATCGCCGGCGCGGCGCGCGACGGCAGCGAGGTATGGTGGGCCATCCGGCCGTCGTCGCGCTTTCCGACCCTGGAACTGCGCATCTGCGACGCCTGCACCCGCATCGAGGACACCCTCGCGCTCGCCTCGGCCTTCCGCTGCCTGGTGCGCGCGCACGTGCGCGACCCGCGCCTCGGCGCGCCGAACGCGGACACGCCCTGCGACGCCACGACGCGGCGCATCGTCGACGAGAACCGCTGGCGCGCGAAGCGCCATGGCCTGGCGGCGGAATTCATCGACCCGGCGACCGGCGCCACCGAGCACGTGGCGGACGCGCTGGCGCGGCTGTGCGCGCTGATCGCGCCGGATGTCGCCAGCCTGCGCTGCGAGCGCGAGATCGAGCACCTGCAGCGCATCGTCGACACCGGCACCAGCGCCGATGCGCAGCTGGCGATCTACCGGCAGGAGCGCGATGCGATGCGCAGCCGCGAGGAAGCGACCGCGCGCGTGACCGATTGGCTGGTCGAGACCACCGCCGGTGCGGGCGACGGCATGCGGGCTCCGCTCAGGCTGGCCCCTGCGTCGTGAACGCGTAACCCACGTTCGGCACGTACTCGATCCAGTTCGCCGATCCGCCTGCCGCCGCCAGCTTGCGGCGCAGGCGATGCACCACCTGCTTGAGCGATTCGCGGTCGGCCGCCTCGCGGTCGGACCAGACGAAGCCGATCAGCTTGTCGGCGTCCACCGGCCGGCCGCGCTGGCTCAGCAGCAGGCGCAGCAGGCGCAGTTCCAGCATCGACACGCGGAAACTCTCGCCGCCCTCGATCTGGGCCTCGCTGCGCTCGACGTTGAGCGTCAGCGCGCCGTGCGACAGCACCGCGTCCTCCAGCTGCTCGTTGCCGCGCCGCAGCAGCGAGCGCACGCGCGCCAGCAATGTGCGCGGGCTGAACGGCTTCTTCAGGTAGTCGTCGGCGCCGAGGTTCAGGCCGTGGACTTCGTCCTCTTCGGCCGCGCGCACGGTGAGCATCATCACCGGCACCTGGCTGTGGCGACGGATCAGGTCGAGCACCTCGAAGCCGTTGCGGATCGGCAGGTTGACGTCGAGGATGACCAGGTCCGGCTTGTGCTCGCGGAAGCGCGTGACCGCCTGTTCGCCGTCGAAGGCGCTCACCACGTCGTAGCCGGCGCCGTTCAGCGCGAAGCGCAGCAGGCCCGCCAGTTCGACGTCGTCGTCGACGACCAGGATTCTCACCGGATCATCCTCATGCGGCTGTCCTCATGCATTCGACTCCAGCGGCAGGACGATGCCGATGCGCGTGCCGCGGGCGCGCAGCGGTTCCACCACCTTCACCACGCCGCCGTGCGCGAGCACGATCGCATGGACGATGGTCAGGCCCAGCCCGGTGCCGCGCTGGCTGGGTTCTTCGTGCGGCGAGCGCTTGAACGGCGCGAACAGGTCGCTGACGGTGTGCGAGACCGGCAGACCGGGGCCCTCGTCCTCCACCCACACGGTCACGCGGTCCGCGGCCCATTCGGCCTCGATCCAGATCCGCGTCTGGTCCGGCGCGAACTTGTTGGCGTTGGCCACCAGGTTGACGATCACCGAGAACAGGCGCTGCGCATCGCCGACCAGCAGCGGACCCGGCGGCAGCGACGACAGCACGCGCTGGTCGCGCTGCTCGATCAACGGCTGCATCAGCTCGATGGCTTCCGCGATGACCGAGATCAGGTCCAGCGGCGCGCGGCGCAGGCGCATCTCGCCGCTTTCGATGCGCACGCTGTCGAGCAGGTTGTTGACCAGCTGCGAGAGCCGGATGCTGCCGCGGTACTGCGCATCGGCCAGGCGCATCGCGATCTCGTCGCCGTGGTCGCGCAGGTGGTCGCGCAGCAGCTCGATCGAGGCGATCTGCGCCGACAGCGGCGTCTGGAACTCGTGCGAGAGGTTGGCCAGGATGCGGTCGCGCATGCCGCGCGCGGCCTCGATCGCATTCTCCTCGCGCACCACCATCACGTGGCGGTCCTCGGCCGCACGCAGGCGGCGGGCGATCACCGGGCGCATCATGTCGGTGGCGAAATAGCGCTCCGGCGCGGGCAGGCCGGGGATCGCGCCCTCGCCGGCCGCGGCCGTGGACGGCACCGGCTTGAGCGTCTCGCGCAGCGGCCGGCCGATCACGTCGCTGCGCTCGCGGCCGACCAGTTCGAGGAACTGGCGGTTGGCGTAGTGCACGACATCGTGGTCGTCGATGCCGACGATGCCCTCGTCGACGCCGTCGAGGATCACGTCGAGCTCCTGGCGCTGCTCGCGCTCGCTCTCGGTCAGCGCGCTCACCCGCGCGCGCATGTTCTCCAGGTTCTCGGCCAGCGCCACCGGCTCCGACAGGAAGGTGCCCGGCGGCGCGACCGGCGTCGACAGGTCGCCGGAGCCGAGGCGTCGCGCCACGCTGGTCAGGCGCGCGAACGGCAGCGCGATGCGCGCCGCCAGCAGGTAGGCCAGTGCGAAGGCGATGCCGCCGGTGACCAGGCTGGACAGGCCGAACACCCCCAGCCATTCGAGAATGCGCCGCGTCAGCCACTGCTCGTGCACGCTGGCGACCAGCAGCGCGCCGGCGCGTCCGTCGGTGTCGCGGATGCTGACGATGCGCACCGCGGCGGTGCCGCGCAGGTCCTCGTAGGTGTCCGCCTCGCCGGTCAACGAGACCTCCTGCAGCGCCGCGGTCCACGCGTCGGGCCGGGCCGTGCGCCGCGTCATCAGCGGGCGCAGGCGCACGTCGACGTAGTCCAGGTCGGCGCGCTGCGAGAGGCGATCGCCCAGCCGCTGCGCGACGACGATGAACACGTCCTGCACGTAGGGCACCGGGCGGCGCACGACCCGCCAGGCCTCGGTGCGCTTGCCGAACACCAGGCCCGCGGCGGTCGTCGGCGGGCGCACGCCGACTTCGCCGATCATCGCGCCCTGGCGCTCCAGGCCGATGTAGTCGATGCCGCTGGTCTTGCCGACATCGGCGATCAGCGTGCGCGCCTTGGTGAACTGGCCGCGCTGCAGGTAGAACGGCAGCGAAGGCTGCTTGATCAGCAGGTCGGCGACCACGGCCGGTTCGCGCTGCCATTCGATCAGCCGGCGCCGGGCCTCGGACGCGCTGCGCTCGGCCTCGTTGCGCGCCTGCGCCAGCGCCGCGGCGCGGATCGTGCCGACGCTGGCGCCGAGCAGGAACACGGCGAAGAACAGGACCAGCCCGATGTAGCTCAGCAGCAGGACATGCGACAGCTGCCGGCGTTTCGACGGGGGAGGCGCGGTCATGCGGGGGAACGGAAGCGGATCATGAGACCGCGATTATGCGGGCAGCCGGCAGGGTGCGCGAAAAGCGGGACCGGAGCCGGCGGATCGGTCGGACAAGACGCCTGCCGTCGATTTTCGGACCCCGGAAAAATCGACGGCAGGCATGGCGTCCTGGAACGCCGATGCCTGCCGTTGACCCCTAGGGGTTGCGAGGCGGCGCGGGATGCGCCTGTCGGGTGGATGTGGATCTGGCCCGACGTACCTCCTTGCATGGGGGTGAAAATTACGCCCATGCCCCGGGGCTGTCAGTTATGGAGCCGTTACGACCTGCCGGACCCGCGGAATCCGGTTCACGCGGGGTTTCGCGGCCCGACGACGGGCGGGTGGACGGCCCGGCCCCCGGCTCACTCCACCGTCACCGACTTCGCCAGGTTGCGCGGCTTGTCGACGTCGGTGCCGCGCGCGAGGGCGGCGTGGTAGGCGAGCAGTTGCACCGGGATCGCGTGCACGATCGGCGAGAGGATGCCGACGTGGCGCGGGGTACGGATCACATGCACGCCCTCGGATTCGCTGAAGTGGCTGTCGGCGTCGGTGAAGACGTACATCTCGCCGCCGCGCGCGCGCACTTCCTGGATGTTGGACTTCACCTTCTCCAGCAGGCTGTCGTTCGGCGCAATCACCACCACCGGCATCTGCGCGTCGACCAGCGCCAGCGGGCCGTGCTTGAGCTCGCCGGCCGGGTAGGCCTCGGCGTGGATGTAGGAGATTTCCTTGAGCTTGAGCGCGCCTTCCAGTGCGATCGGGTAGTGGATGCCGCGGCCGAGGAACAGCGCATGCTGCTTCGGTGCGAAGCGTTCCGACCACACCGCGACCTGCGGTTCGAGGTTGAGCGCATGCTGCACGCTGCCCGGCAGGTGGCGCAGCGCGTCGAGCAACTCGGCTTCCTGTTCGGGCTTGAGCCTGCCCTGCGCCTTCGCCACGGTGGCGGTGAGCGCGAACAGCGCGACCAGCTGCGTGGTGAAGGCCTTGGTCGACGCGACCCCGATTTCGGCACCGGCGCGGGTGTAGAACACCAGCTTGCTGGCGCGCGGGATCGCGCTCTCGGGCACGTTGCAGATCGACAGGGTCTTGTCGTGGCCGAGCGACTTGGCGTACTTCAGCGCCTCCATCGTGTCGAGCGTTTCGCCGGACTGCGAGATGGTGACGATCAGCTGGTTCGGATTGGCGACGACCTTGCGGTAGCGGTATTCGCTGGCGATCTCGACCGTGCACGGCAGGCCGGTCATGGCCTCGAACCAGTAGCGCGCCGTCAGCCCCGCGTAGTAGCTGGTGCCGCAGGCGAGGATCTGCAGGCCATCGATGTTGCGCAGCACGTGCGCGGCATCGGGGCCGAACAGTTCGGGCGAGAAGCCGCCGCGATCCATGATCGCCTCGATGGTGTCGGCGATCGCGCGCGGCTGCTCGTGGATCTCCTTCTGCATGAAGTGGCGGTACGGACCCAGCTCCAGCGAGGCCAGCGACACGTCGGACACGTGCACTTCGCGTTTCACTTCCTCATCGTCGGCCGCGAACACGCGCACGCCTTCGCGGGTGACTTCGGCGGTGTCGCCTTCCTCGAGGAAGATCACGCGGCGCGTGGCCTGGATGATCGCGGACACGTCGGAAGCGATGAAGTTCTCGCCCTCACCCAGGCCGACCAGCAACGGGCAGCCCATGCGCGCGCAGACCATGCGGTGCGGCTCCTTGCGGCTGACCACGGCCAGCGCGTAGGCGCCTTCCAGTTCCTTCACCGCGCGCTGCAGCGCGGCGAGCAGGTCGTCGCCCTGGGTGAGGTAGTGGTGGATCAGATGCGCGATGACTTCGGTGTCGGTCTGCGATTCGAAGCTGTAGCCGAGCGCGCGCAGGCGTTCGCGCTGCGCCTCGTGGTTCTCGATGATGCCGTTGTGCACCAGCGCCACGCCGTGGCTGATGTGCGGATGCGCGTTGTGCTCGGTCACGCCGCCGTGGGTGGCCCAACGGGTATGGCCGATGCCCAGGCCGGCGCTGAAGGCTTCGCTGGCGGCGGCGCTTTCCATCTCGGCGACACGGCCGGTGCGGCGCACGCGGCGGACGTCGGCGGGCGCTTCGCCCCACTGGTCGACGGCCCTTCGATCGACTGCGTTCCGATCGACGATGGCGATGCCGGCGGAGTCGTAACCACGGTATTCGAGGCGCTTCAGGCCTTCGATGAGCACTGGAACCACATCGCGATCCGCGATCGCGCCGACGATGCCGCACATGTCCTGCCGCCCTCTGGATAGGTGTGGCTAGTGTAACGGCGAAACCGCGGCGGACCGTCCGCGCGGACGCGTCCGGACACCGCGCGGACACTCGGGGGAAGCCATAATTTCCTTTCAATTCAATACCTTGAAGTTGGCACGCGGCTTGCTCAGCACTGGGCAGACATTCAGCACCGCGACCCTCATGAGCATCCGCGACACCTCCGCCCAGGACCGCCCCCTCGCCGCCACCGCCGGACGCGCTCCGCGGCGCCGCCTGATCGCCGTCGGCGCCGCCGTTGCGGTCATCGCCGTGGGCGCCGGGGTGGTCACCGCCTGGCGCGGCGGCGGCCAGTCGATCAGCGCCGAGCGCGTGCGCATCGCCGAGGTCACGCGCGGCGACCTGGTGCGCGATCTGTCGGCGGAAGGCCGGGTGATCTCGGCGAACAGCCCGACGCTGTACACCATCGCCGCGGGCACGGTCACGCTGTCGGTGGTGGCCGGCGACGTGGTGAAACGCGACCAGACGCTGGCGACCATCGACAGCCCGGAACTGCGCAGCCGCCTGGCGCAGGAAGAAGCCACCCTGGCGAGCCTGGAGGCCGAGGCCAGCCGCGCCGAACTCGACGCTTCGCTGACCCGCGCCAATGCCCGCGCGCAGCTGGACCAGGCCGGCATCGACCGCCTCGCCGCGCAACGCGACCTCGAGCGCAACCAGCGCGCCTTCGAAGGTGGCGCGGTGGCGCAGATCGACGTGGCCCGGGCCCAGGATGCGCTGAAGAAGGCCGACCTCGGCCTGGCCGCCGCGCGCCAGGCGCACCTGCTGCAGGGCCAGGGCGCCGGCCTGGACACGCGCAACCGTCGCCTGCAGGCCGATCGCCAGCGTTCGGTGGTGGTCGAACTGCAGCGCCAGGTCGACGCGCTGACGCTGCGCGCGCCCTTCGATGGCCAGGTCGGCCAGCTGATGATCGCGCAGCGCGCGAACGTCGCTGCCAACGCGCCGGTGCTCAGCGTGGTCGACCTGTCGGTGTTCGAGGTCGAGATCAAGGTGCCGGAAAGCTTCGCCCGCGACCTGGGCATCGGCATTCCGGCCGAGGTCACCGGCAACACCGGCACCTTCGCGGCGGAAATTTCTGCGGTGTCGCCGGAGGTGGTGAACGGCGAAGTCGCCGCGCGCCTGCGCTTCACCGGCAAGCAGCCGCCGTCGCTGCGCCAGAACCAGCGCCTCAGCGCGCGCATCGTGCTCGACACCCGCCGCGATGTGCTGATGGTCGAGCGCGGCCCCTTCGTCGACCAGGGCGGCGGCAACAGCGCCTACGTCATGGACGGTTCCATCGCCGTGAAGCGCCCGCTGCGCACCGGCGTCAGCAGCCTCGGTGCGGTCGAGATTCTCGACGGCGCCAAACCCGGAGACCGCATCGTGGTCTCCGGCAGCGACCTGTTCGGCAACGCCGAACGCATCCGCATCTCCGGAGAATGACCATGCACGCTCGCAGCCCCCAGTCCCCACAATCCGCCGACCTTCCCTTCCCCGGCTACGCCCCGCTCGACATCGCGCCGGACACCTTCGCGCACGACCAGCGCGACGACGGCGCCTTCCCCTCGGCGCTGTCCTGGTCGGCCGACGACCTCGCCGAAGCCGTACGCCTGCCGCTGCACGAGGAAGTGTTCGCGCCATCGGCCAACGATGCGCGCCTGCATCGCCCGCGGCGCACGCTGCGCTTCCTCGCCGCGCCGCCGCTGACCGCCCGTTTCAGGATCGGCGGCTGAGGCCGCGTTCCGCGCGCGCACGGCCTTTCTCTCTCCCCTCGCGCGTCGCGGCCGCGTCCCGGTCCGCCGTTCCTTTTTTCCTTTCACCGCTTCAGCTCGACTCCCGGAGTTCCCCATGCTGCACATGCAAGCCGTCACCAAGGTCTATCGCACCGAACTGGTCGAAACGCACGCGCTGCGCTCGCTCGACCTGCACGTGCGGGAAGGCGAATTCGTCGCGGTCACCGGTCCCTCCGGCTCGGGCAAGACCACCTTCCTCAACATCGCCGGCCTGCTGGAGGAATTCACCGGCGGCACCTACCTGCTCGACGGCGAGGACGTGAGCAAGCTCGGCGACGATGCGCGCTCGAAGCTGCGCAACCGGAAGATCGGCTTCATCTTCCAGGGCTTCAACCTGATCCCCGACCTGAACCTGTTCGACAATGTCGATGCGCCGCTTCGCTATCGCGGCATGGCCGCCGCCGAGCGCAGGCAGCGCATCGAGGACGCGCTGTCGCGGGTCGGGCTGGGTTCGCGGATGAAGCACTACCCGTCCGAATTGTCGGGCGGCCAGCAGCAGCGCGCGGCGATCGCGCGCGCGCTCGCGGGCAGCCCGCGCCTGCTGCTGGCGGACGAACCCACCGGAAACCTCGATTCGCAGATGGCGCGCAGCGTGATGGAGCTGCTGGAGGAGATCAACGGGCAAGGCACGACCATCGTGATGGTCACCCACGACCCGGAGCTGGCCGCGCGCGCGCAGCGCAACGTGCACATCGTCGACGGCATGGCCACCGACCTGCAGCGCGAGGCCGGCCTGGTGCGCAGCGCGACCACGCAGACCGCGAACGTTTGAGGAGCCCGCCATGTTCGGCTATTACCTCAACCTCGCGCTGCGCAGCTTCCGCCGCAACAAGGCGCTGACCGCGCTGATGGTGCTGGCGATCGCGCTGGGCATCGGCGCCAGCATGACCACGCTGACCGTGTTCCACGTGCTGTCCGGCGACCCGATCCCGCACAAGAGCGACAAGCTCTTCTATCCGCAGATGGATCCGCGCACCCTGCGCGGACAGGAGGGCGACGACGGCCCGGCGCGGCAGATGACGCGCTTCGACGCCGAGGCGCTGCTGCGCGACAAGCGCGGCGACCGCCAGGCCTTCATGACCGCCGGCAGCGCCGCGATCGAACCCGACAAGGCCGGCATCGATCCGTTCTACGCCGACGCGCGCTTCACCACCGCGGACTTCTTCGCGATGTTCGACGTACCGATCGCCCACGGCCGCGGCTGGACCGCCGACGAGGACCAGGCGCGCGCGCGCGTCGCCGTGATTTCCAAGGTGCTCAACGAGCGCCTGTTCGGCGGCGGCGACAGCGTCGGCAAGACCATCCGCCTCGACGGCAACGACTTCAAGGTCATCGGCGTCCTCGGCGAATGGACCCTGGCGCCGCGCTTCTACGACATGACCATGCGCAGCTTCGGCAACGACGAACAGCTCTTCGTCCCGTTCTGGACTTCGCGGGCGCTGAGGATGGACACCAGCGGCGACATGACCTGCTGGGACGCCAACACGAACGATCCCGACGGCGAAGGCAGCCAGGGCCTGAACGCGCCCTGCGCCTGGCTGCAGTACTGGGTGGAGCTGGGCACGCCCGAGAAGGTCGCCGCGTACGAGCGTTACCTGAAGGCGTACTCCGACCAGCAGCGCGCCGCCGGCCGCTTCCAGCGCCCGACCAATGTCCGCCTGCACGACGTGATGGGCTGGCTGGACGAGAACAACGTCGTGCCGCCGGACGTGCGCCTGCAGAGCTGGCTGGCCTTCGGCTTCCTGTTCGTCTGCCTGCTCAACACCGTCGGCCTGCTGCTGGCGAAGTTCATGCGCCGTTCCGCCGAGATCGGCGTGAGACGCGCGCTCGGCGCGACACGCCGCACGATCTTCGCGCAGTACATGGTCGAAGCCGGCACGATCGGTCTTGCCGGCGGGTTGTTCGGGCTGGCGCTGACCTTCCTCGGCCTGTGGGCCGTGCGCCAGCAGCCGACGCAGTACGCCGAGTTCGTGCGCTTCGACGGCACGATGCTGCTGGCCACCGTCGCCCTGACCCTCGTGGCCAGCGTGCTCGCGGGCGTCCTGCCCGCCCTGCGCGCCTGCCAGATCACGCCCGCCATCCAGCTCAAGTCGCAATGATCGCGCCCCTCCCCGTCAGGGGAGGGGAGGCGCCCGCACCGAGGTCACCCATGAACATCCGCCCCATCCTTTCCGCACTGCGCCGCCACAAGACCGCGGCCAGCCTCATCGTCCTGCAGATCGCCCTCAGCTGCGCGATCATCTGCAACGCGCTGTTCCTCATCGGCGGCCGCATCGAACGCATGGACCGTCCCACCGGCCTGGCCGACGAGGAACTGGTGCGCGTGCGCGCCACCAGCATCGGCCCGAACGAGAACCGCGATGCCCAGGCGAAGGTCGACCTGGACGCGCTGCGCGCCATTCCCGGCGTGAAGGCGGCCGCCATCACCAACCAGATCCCGTTCGACGGCTCGTCCTGGAACACGTCGGTGGGCACGAAACCCGACCAGCCCTCGCCCACGCTCAGCGCCGGCGTCTACTTCGGCACCGAAGACCTGCTCGAGACCTACGGCGTGAAGCTGGTCGCCGGCCGCGACTTCCTGCCCGGCGAATACCTCGACTTCAGCGCGATCGAGACCTCCAGCGATTTCAGCGTGCCCGCCGTGATCATCACCCGCGAGATGGCGGAGGCGATGTTCCCGGGCGAGAACCCGATCGGCAAGCGCATCCACGACAGTTGGGGCAACACCCCGGTGCCGGTGGTCGGCGTGGTCGAGCGCATGGTCCGCGCGAACGACAGCGGACCGACCAACTTCGGCTATTCGATGATCCTGCCGATCCGTCCCGCGGGCGGCCGCTACCTGCTGCGCACGGAACCCTCGCGTCGCGACGAAGTGCTGAAGGCAGCGGTCGCCGCGCTCGAACGCACCAAGCGCAGCCGCATCATCCTCGACCAGGACACGCTCACCGACATCGCGTCCCAGTACTACCGCCAGGACAAGGCGATGGTGTGGCTGCTGGCCTCGGTCTGCGCCGCGCTGCTGGTGGTGACCGCGCTGGGCATCGTCGGCCTGGCCAGCTTCTGGGTGCAGCAGCGCACCAAGCAGATCGGCGTACGCCGCGCGCTGGGCGCGACGCGGGCGCAGGTGCTGCATTACTTCCAGACCGAGAACTTCCTGCTGACCACGATCGGCATCGTGCTGGGCATGCTCGGCGCCTTCGGCCTGAACCAGTTGCTGATGTCGCATTACGAACTGCCGCGGCTGCCGTTGCCGTACCTGCCGGTCGGCGCGCTGGTGCTGTGGCTGCTCGGCCAGGTCGCGGTGTTCGGCCCGGCCCGGCGCGCCGCCGCGGTGCCGCCGGCGATCGCCACGCGCAGCGTGTGATCGCAGGGCCGTGCACGCATGCGCAGCGACGCCATGACCATCGACCGCAGCACGACGATCACCTGCTGAGTTAACCTGTCCGCATGCCCACGATCCTCGTCATCGACGACAACCCGGCCGTCGCGACCGCGCTCGAAACGCTGTTCGCGCTGCACGACATCGACACCCGCACCGCCGATGGCCCGCAGAGCGGTCTGGCGGCGCTGGCGCAGATGCCCTTCGACTTGGTCGTGCAGGACATGAACTTCGAGGCCGACACCACCTCGGGCGAAGAAGGCGAAGCCTTGTTCCGCGAGATCCGCGCACGGCACCCGGACCTGCCGGTGATCCTGCTCACCGCATGGACGCACCTCGAAGCGGCCGTCGACCTGGTCAAGGCCGGCGCCGCCGATTACCTCGCCAAACCGTGGGACGACCGCAAGCTGATGGCCACGGTCAACAACCTGCTGGAGCTGTCGCAGACGCGCCAGCAGCTCGCCCGCTGCAACGCCGGCGAACAGCGGCGCCGTGCGGCGCTCGGCGAATTCGACCTGCGCGGCTTCGTCCACGCCGACCCGATGACCGCTGCGGCGTTGACGCTGGCCTGCCAGGTCGCGCGCTCGGACCTGCCGGTACTCATCACCGGCCCGAACGGCGCCGGCAAGGAACGCATGGCCGAGATCGTGCACGCCAACTCGCCGGTCGCCGCCGGCCCGTTCGTCGCGCTGAACTGCGGCGCCCTGCCGGCGGACCTGATCGAAGCCGAACTGTTCGGCGCCGAGCAGGGCGCGTACACCGGCGCGAACCGCGCGCGCGAAGGCAAGTTCGAGGCCGCCGATGGCGGCACGCTGTTCCTCGATGAAATCGGCACCCTGCCGCTGGCCGGGCAGATCAAGCTGCTGCGCGTGCTGGAAACCGGCCGCTTCCAGCGCCTGGGCGGCAACCGCGAACGCGAGGTGAAGGTGCGCGTGGTCAGCGCGACGAATGCCGATCTGCCAATGATGATTTCCGCCGGACAGTTCCGCGAGGATCTCTACTACCGCCTCAACGCGATCGAAGTGCGACTGCCCGCGCTGGCGCAGCGTCCCGACGACATCCTGCCGCTGGCGCGGCACTTCCTGCCGGCCGACAAGTCGCTGGATGCCTCGGCCGAACGCGCGCTGCTCGCGCACCGCTGGCCCGGCAATGTCCGCGAACTGCGCAACACCCTGCAGCGCGCGGCCCTGCTCGCGCGCGGGTCGCGCATCGCGGCAGCGGATCTCGGCCTGCCGGCAGCCGTCGCCGCACCGGTCGCCGCCAGCAACGGCGACGCGCACGAGCCGGACCGCGCCACCATCGAGGCCGCCATCGCCCGCGCCGGCGGCGTGCTCGCGCAGGCCGCGAGCGAGCTGGGCATGTCGCGACAGGCGCTGTACCGCCGCATCGACCGCCTCGGCATCGCGCGCGAGTAACGCCGACCGATGCACATCCTCCGTCTGCTCCCGCTCACGCTGCGCCTGATCATCCTCGGCGTGCTGTGCGTGTGGCTGGCCTCGCTGTCGGCCGCGCTGCTGATGCGCTGGCTGCCGGAATGGGCCGCGGCCCTCCTGCCGGCCTCCGTCGTGTCCCTGCTGTTCGCCTGGAAGCTGTGGCGCACGGTCACGCCGATGCGCGCGCTGTTCCGCGCGCTGGCCGGCACGGTCGCCAGCTACCGCGACGGCGATTTCGGCTTCGGCATCACCTGGGACAAGTACAGCGAACTGGTCGAACTGGTCGATGCGCACAACGCGCTCGGCGACGCCCTGCGCGAGCAGCGCGTGTCGCTGGTGCAGCGCGAACTGCTGCTCGACACCCTGGTGCAGAACACGCCGGTGTCGATGGTGCTGGTCGACGAGTCCGGGCACATCGTGCTGGGCAACCTCGCCGCTCGGAAACTGCTCGGCGACGGCCGCCGCCTCGAAGGCCGTGCCTTCGAGGACATCCTGTCCGCCGCACCGCAGCCGCTGCGCGACGCCATCGATCGCGGTGGCGACGGTATCTTCGCGGTCGGCGACGAGGACAACGAAGACATCTTCCATCTCTCGCGTCGCGGTTTCCGCCTCAACGGCCGACGCCACGAGCTGGTGCTGCTGCGCCAGCTCACCGCCGAACTGCGCCGGCAGGAAGTGCAGACCTGGAAGAAGGTCATCCGGGTCATCAGCCACGAGCTCAACAACTCGCTGGCGCCGATCGCCTCGCTCGCCCATTCCAGCGCCGAACTGCTCAAGCGCGGACAGCTGGAACGCCTGCCGACCGCGCTGGCCACCATCGAGGGGCGCGCGCGCCATCTGGAAGGCTTCATCCGCGACTACGCACGCTTTGCCAAGCTGCCGGCGCCGCGCCTCGAGCCGTTGGCCTGGGGTCGCTTCTTCGCGCAGCTGCGCAGCCAGGTGGAATTCGCCTGGGACGGCGCGCATGCCGAGGACGTGGTGCACGTGGACATTCCGCAGTTCGAGCAGACCCTGCTCAACCTGATCAAGAACGCGCATGAATCCGGTTCGTCGCCGGAAGACGTGCAGGTGCAGCTGCGTCGCCTGCCCGAGCAGTGGCGCATCGACATCCTCGATCGCGGCAGCGGCATGAGCGAGGCGGTGCTGGCGCAGGCGCTGCTGCCGTTCTACTCGACCAAGCGCCACGGCACCGGCCTGGGCCTCGCGCTGTGCCGCGACATCATCGAAGCCCACGGCGGCCGCATCGCCCTGCAGAACCGCGAGGGCGGCGGCCTGCTGGTCAGCCTGAGCCTGCCGGCGCGCTGACGCCCGTCGCGACGCGCGCTATCCTGCGTCGGACGACGCCGGGGAGGGCGCAAGGCTGGACATGTCTGTCGATCGCACCCGCACGGATCGCACGCCCGCCGATTACTACGAACGCATCGCGGCGGGCTACCGCGAGGACCGCTTCGGCAACAGCTACGGCCGTTTCATCGACGCGGCCGAGCGGCGCTGGCTGGAGGGCTGCCTCGCGCGACGCCCCGACGGCCCCGTTCTCGACCTGGCCTGCGGCGACGGCCGCTTCAGCGATCGCGCGGACCTCGGCATCGACCTCGCCGCCGGCATGCTGCGCATCGCGCGCGACGCGCAGCCGGGCACGATGTTCTCCCGTGCCGACGCCACCGCATGGCCGCTCGCGGACGGCACGCTGGGCGCGGCGTTCTGCTTCCATCTCGCGATGCATCTGCACGACGCACAGCTGCGCATGCTGTTCGCCGAGGCTGCGCGCTGCCTGAAGCCCGGTGGCCTGCTGCTGATCGACGTGCCCGGCCGCCTGCGTCGCCGCCTGCGTCCGCATCGCTCCGACATCGCGCACTGGCACGGGCATTCGGCCTACGACGCCGACGACATCCTGGCGATGGCGCCCGGTTTCACGCTCGACAGGATCGATGGCCTGCTCATGCTGCCACTGCATCGCGTGCCCGCGCGCTGGCGCCCGCTGTGCGCAGGGCTCGATCGCCTGCTCTGCCGGCTGCTGCGCCCGCTGGCCTCGTACCAGCTGATCGCACTGCGGCGCACCTGACGATGCTGCGTCGACTGTTCCGCGCATTGCCCGACACGCCACGCGCGCGGCTGCTGCAGTTGCGCATGCACACTCGCGACGCTGTGCGGAGCGACGCACGCTTTGCCCGCGTCGACACGCCGCATGCCTTGCCACAGCGCCATGCCTGGACCCAGGTCATCCACGACACGCCGACCGCCGAGGCCAAGCGCCACAACCTGCGCCTCGCCGCCGATGCGCTGCAGCGCACGCGCATCGCACCGGACGAGGTCTTCTCGTTCGCGCGCGTCGTCGGCCCGCCGATCGCCTCGCGCGGCTATCGCGCGGGGAGGACGCTGGTCGGCGGCGAAGTTGCCGCCAGCATCGGCGGCGGCCTGTGCCAGCTCAGCGGCCTGCTCTACCTCGCATCGCTGGAATGCGGGCTGGAGATCCTCGAACGCCACCCGCACAGCCTCGACATCTACACCGACGCCACCCGCTTCGCCCCGCTCGGCGCCGACGCCACCGTGGTCTACGGGCATCGCGACCTGCGCTTCCGCAACACGCTGGAGCTGCCGATCGGATTCGCCTGCGAGGTCGATGCCGGTCAGGTGACGCTATCGCTTTGCGCGTCACATGCGCCCGCCAGACGATCCATCGCGTTCATTGCGGAACCGCAGGAATTGCATATGCTCGTCACTACGGTGGTCGATGGCGAAGCGATTCTTCAGCAATGCTATCGAACAGCTGCAGATGCATGAATGCAGGCATAGGAGGCTTGAATATCAGGCGCCATACATTGCAGGCGCCTGTTTGCATACTGTGACTGCATCTGCCCACCAACCTCCTCTTTCAAAGGAGCAAAGAAAGAGATTGTCGGTTGCCGATGACACCCCTAGAACCTGATGATCAGGCCCGATGTAGTGGAGTGAAACCTCTTGCCCGATCAGGCCGGCCCAGATGGCGGAAGCAGAGACATCGAAATCCGTGAGTCGCGCTTCTGGCAAGAAGTGCGATGCACCCTTGATGCCGATCGCGTACTGGACTGGCTCACTTACCCACGAAACAAAGAGCCTCTGGCCATCATCGAAGGTCAGCGCAAGCTCCCCGCCAAAGTCATGGATCTCGCCCCTTGCTGCCAAGTCTGCGGAAGACTCCTCGTCTTCGAAAAGCCTGTAACAGATTGCGGTGAGCTTGGGCATTGCAATCAACACCTAAGTTAAGCCATGAACGGATGGGGCAACAGTGGCTGAAGGGCATCCGGCTTGCGTTGAAACTGGGATAAGACACCACGAAGAGAAAGATCGCCCGGCCTGCAGGATGGCGTGTGAGCGATGGTTACCTCGACCCCATCTTCACAACGCGGATCGGCGGAGAAAATTGGGAATGACCGGGTTTTCTAGGCTACTTTGAAGAAAAGTGGCGTGCCGGTCTTCCTTCGCTACTCGCGGTCAGCCCATCCCGACCCAGCAAAGTACGCAGAGTCTCTGACGACTAGATTCAGCTTCGATGTGTAGCACCGCGAGTTCAGGTCTTTGTAGTTGATCTCGATCTCAGCCGAGGCGCCGTAATTCAATACGTTCTTCTCTTTGTCGGTACTCGTGAGGCCGAACCCGTTCTTAACACTTTTCCCCGGGTGTAGTACCGCGATGCGCCCTTCGTCGGTAAAGCAGCGTTCAACTTCTTGTTTGAAGCGATCACGCGCGTTGGCGTCTAAGAGCTTCTTAATTGCTTCAGCGGTGGCTTTGAGCCGGATATCTGTAGCGGGGCGGTTCCCAACATTATGGACAACTAGATTGAACGCAATAGCTTCACTTCCAGCATTATGAGTGGCTATTTCCGCCGTAACTATTGGCCGGTTGGTTTCGAGCCAAGCTCGCCGCGTAAAAATGAAAGCCGACAGCGAGACCAGAAAAGCACCAGCGGATATAGCTATAGGGACTATTGAAAATGAAAATGAATCAGTATTCATTGCGAGTCCATGCGTGCCCAACATTTGACATAAGAGGCGCTTGGAGGCCGCAGACCGGAAAGCGTCGTCTCGGTGGATGGATAGAGCGCGGGCGCTTACCAGATGCCATGGATCTGGTGATTGATTCCTTGGCCCCTACAAAAATCATTGACTTTTTGAATGATTTCCGAACGTTCATTATCAATCTTTCTTTTCTGCTCGTAGGTTAAGCAGTAGTGTGAATCGCGCCGGGCACGATTTACCTCTGCAAGCATTTGGCCGAGATGAAGATCGATGTCTCGCAGGACATCTTCGTACTTTGACGAGTACTGAGACAGCGGCTTTGCGTAGATGTTCTTTGCCGGAATGCATCCAGCGGTGATGATTTCTTTGACCTCTTTTAGCGCTGACGCGAGATCTGCGTACGAACCTTCAACGCTCGTGAAGTGGCGCACTGCATCGCGGTCTAAAACGCTCAGAACAACTCGAAAGCAGTCTGCATCTTGTAGAGGAGAAAGCTTTGAAAAATCGTATGACTCGCGAAGCATTTTCTCCAGCTTCCTGAGTTGACTAATGTCGAGATTCTTGAGGGGGCTGAGAAGGGCGGCAGGACCTTGCACAATGGCGTATGAAGGCAAAAAGTGGGGTGTTGTAGCCTTGCAGAAGCCAAGTATTCGCAGCTCTGCATAGGTCGCCCCCATGCTATTGGAGTCGAACTTCTCGATGGTCTCTTTGCACTTCGCAGAAGTGACATTTGACGTGACCTGAATCGCAACCCCTCGCTTTGGATCAGCTAGATCTATGGCAGGAAAGTTTGGTTTAAGTAGATTTAACCTAGTTAGCGACAAGCCTTCAGTGATGTGGAGCACTTCGGAGACCAGAACTTCAATCGCAGAAGAGACATCGGTGAGGCCGGCCGATGTATTTGCCGCTACATAGTGCTGCAGTGCAGCTACTAGCGATGTGACTTGATTCAAGGAATTTTGGTGAACCGAGGACATCTGCTCTCCCGCGCTCTAACGCCTGAATTAAGCCGAACCGCGAAGCTGCTTCGGCTTGAATGAATTGTCATGTACCACTGCCACGCTCACCAAGCGCCCTAACTAGCTCCGGACTGATGTCTCGCTGCGGCTCGTTGCGGAGCATGAGGACGTTGATGATGTTGTTGTAAAAGTACGGCCGATTGGCCTCCGGCATTCTCTCGACAAGACTGATTGCAAGTTGCGTGTCTTGAACCTTGACGAGCTTTTGGATGCAGGAGTCGACTTGGCCGATATTCTTATTGTGGATGTAGAAGAATACGGCAGCGACGAACTCTGACAAAGCGCCTGCAATGGCAATAACTGCCGCCTCAGTGACGCTTCGAGGAGCCGTGAGGAAGACATAGAATGCCAAGAGAATGGCGGCAAAGCCGACAGCAGCGGCAGCTATGCTGGCCCAAAAACTAACCTTGTGTTGAAACTGAGCCGATTCGTAGAACTGCCGGAGATTGGCGACGAAGACACCCAGCTCTTTTGTATCAGTAGCCATGTGTTCCTCCGTACTGGATAACTACGATTAGCCCCCAAACCGGGCCATAACACCGAGGCTGCCACACGCTTCCCGGGCGGTCAATCCAAGAAAACTCAGTGAAACCAGCTGATCACGACAAGCCCTGACAGCACAAGCACGCGCTGCGCGGCCCAGATAGCCCCCCCAACCTCAATATGCCTTGTCACGGCGAGCTGACCGTGATATCGACCCGGCTTCTGTGCGTTCGCTGACATCGCGCCTTGGCAGCGACATAAGCGCTATTGCTCGCGTCTTCGCTGCGTTTGGCATCAACAGCAGATGCTTCGCCGGGAGGTCCATGTCGGGTTATCTCATGCTTGCATGCGTCGACCCGGAGAGCGAAGCATCGCGAATGCAGGCCGATTACCCTGTCAGAAATGACAGTCAGGCCAACCGGGGACTGCGCGCGGCATCGCAACAACGAGGCTGCGATGCACAGACATCAACACTCACGCCTTCGGCTTCTTCACCGGCCGCTTCCAGCCATCCACCGTGATCTGCTTCGCGCGGGCGACGGTGAGCTTGCCCGGCGCGGCGTCCTTGTTGATCACCGAGCCTGCAGCGATGGTCGCGCCTTCGCCGATCGTCACCGGCGCCACGAGCGCGCTGTTGGAGCCGATGAAGGCGCCGTCGCCGATCGTGGTGGTGGACTTGTTCGCGCCGTCGTAGTTGCAGGTGATGGTGCCGGCGCCGACGTTCACGCCTGCACCGATCACGGCGTCGCCGAGATAGGTCAGGTGGTTGGCCTTGCTGCCGGTGCCGAGCGTGGCGTTCTTGGTCTCGACGAAATTGCCGATGTGCACGCCGTCGGCGAGCACCGTGCCGGGGCGCAGGCGCGCGAACGGGCCGATGTGCACCGCGCCCTCGGTCTTCGCGCCTTCCAGGTCGCAGTGCGCGCGCACTTCCGTGCCGGCGGCCAGTTCGACATCCTTCAGCCGGCAGAACGGGCCGATGCGCACGTTGTCGCCGAGCACGACGCGGCCTTCGAAGACGACATTGGCGTCGATCTCGACATCGCGGCCGACGATCACCTCGCCGCGCACGTCGACGCGATGTACATCGACGAAGCGCGCGCCATCGACGCAGAGCTTGCGCACGACGCGCAGCTGGAACGCGCGCTCGAGCTGCGCGAGCTGCCATGGATCGTTGGCGCCTTCGGTTTCCTGCGGATCCTCGGCGATGACGATCTCGGCAGGGGTGAACTCATGCGCGGCGGCGGCGAACACGTCGGTGAGGTAGTACTCGCCCTGTGCGTTGTCGTTCTTCAGGCCCGCGAGCCAGCGCTTGAGCGCGGTGGCCCGGGCGACGATCACGCCGGTGTAGACCAGGTGGATGCGGCGCTGCTCCTCGTCGGCATCCTTTTCCTCGACGATCGCCGCGACATGCCCCTGCGCGTCGCGCACCACGCGGCCGTAGCCGAACGGGTTCGCCATCTCGGTGGTCAGCCCGACCAGCGGCGCATCCATCGCGAGCATCCGCTGCAGCGTCTCGGCGCGGTTCAGCGGCGCGTCGCCGTAGAGCACGATCACGCGCGCATCGTCGGGCACGCCGGCCATCGCCTGCTGCACCGCGTGGCCTGTGCCCTTGCGCTCGGTCTGCTCGGCCCAATGCAGGTCGGGCTGGTCGGCGAACGCGGCGCGCACCTGGTCGCCGCCGTGGCCGTAGACCACATGGATGCCGGCCGGCGCCAGTGCGCGTGCGGTGGCGATGACGTGGCCGAGCATCGGCACGCCGGCGACCTTCTGCAGCACCTTGGGCAAGACGGACTTCATGCGCTTGCCCTCGCCCGCGGCGAGGACGACGACGTGGAGGGGCGCGGCCATGGGAACTCCTGAACGGTGATGTCGGCATTCTACCGATGCCGCCCGCGACCGATGCCGCCCGGCCCGGCTGCTACGATGCGTCCGCCCCCCGCCTGCCCTGGTCCGCATGGAAGTCGCCTCCGACGCCCGCCTGCCGTCGCCCCTCCGCCATCCCGGCTCGCTGCTGGCCCTGGCCGGTGCGCTGGCGACCATCGCCGGGCTGGTCGTGCATGAGGTGTGGCGCGAACTGCCGGCCGAGCGCCTGCTGCTGTCGCTGATCCTGATGGCGCTGGTCTGGCTGCTTGCCTGGCCGCTGCGCCGCTGGCGGCATTGCAGCGCCGCCACGGCCTTCGCCGGGCTGTGGCTGCTCGCCCTGCTGGCCTACTGCGGCCCGCTGCCGGTGCTGGCCGTCGCGCTGATCGCAGCGGCCGCCTGGGGCGTGGGCGATGTCCTGCTGCCGGCGGCATCGCCCGGGCGTCCCGCGCTCGCTGTCGTCGTCGGACTGATCCTGATCGGCATGCTCGCGGGATGGACGCTGACCTGGCCGATCCACCATCCCCTCATCTGGGCGGCGGTGCTGCTCGCGCCGATCGCGCTGTGTCGACGCGCACTGGCCGCTGCCGCCCGCGATGCCGCGAGCCACTGGCGCGACACCGTCGCCGCCACACCACGCGCAGCCGCCTGGGCGGTGATGCTGCTCGGCGTAGCCTCGGTCGCCTGCTGGATCCCGACGCTGCAGTCCGACGACCTCGGCTATCACCTCAATATGCCGATGCAGCTGATGCTGCACGGCCACTATGCGCCCGATGCCGAATACCAGGTGTGGTCGTACGCGCCCTGGGCCGGCGACGCGCTTCACGGCATCGCCTTCGTGCTGGCGCGACAGGACGCGCACGGTGCGCTGAATGCGCTGTGGCTCGTCCTCATCGCAGCCATCATCGGCGGACCGCTGGCGACGGCAATGCGCGCCACGTCGCTCGAACGCTGGGTCGCCATCGCGATGTTCGCGACGTTTCCGCCGCTGGTGTGGATGGCGGCAGGCATGCAGACCGAACTGGCATCGACCGCCGTACTCGTCGCGCTGGTCGCGTCGATCCTTGCCCCCGCGTCCGACGCGCGCGTGCCGCGCGGCCTGTTCGCCGGCGCGATCCTGTTCGCCGGTCTGTTCGCGCTGAAACTGGTGCACGGCCTCGCCGCACTGCCGCTGCTGCTCTTCGCGTTCTGGCGGCATCGCGCGTGTATCCCATGGCGCTGGCTGCCGCTCGCGTGCGTGCTGTGCATCGCGCTGGCGACATCGAGCCATGTGCACGCGTGGCTGGCGACCGGCAACCCGGTGCTGCCGATGTTCAACCACGTCTTCGAATCGCCGTTCTTTCCGCGCGAACAGTTCAACGATCCGCGCTGGCACGCCGGTTTCGGCCCCGACATCCTCTGGCGCGTCAGCTTCGATACCGCGCGCTACGTCGAAGGCTGGCCCGGAGGTCTTGGCTTCGGCCTGATCGCGCTCGCCGGCCTGTGGCTGCTGCGTTTGCTGCGACCCGTGCGAGGCGGGCCGCACCCCGCGCTCTTCCTCGCCGTCACCGCCTGCGTGCTGCTGCCGCTGCTGCCGATGCAGTACGCGCGCTATGCGTGGCCGGGCATGCTGCTATTGCTCGCGCTGCTGTGTTTCGGTGCGGAAGCGATGCTCGGCCGACGCCTGTTCGTCTGGCTGTTCGCCGGACTGTGCGTGCTCAATCTCGCCTACCAGGCGAACGCAAGCTGGCTGCACCATTCCGCTGCGGTGAAGCGCACGATCCGCAGCTTTGCCGCGCAGGACGCCGTCGTCGCCGAATACGTGCCGGAACGCGTGCTCTTTCGACATCTTCCACGCGACGACGCACGCGCAGTGCTCGCTACCGACCCTGCGCGCAACGTCGTCGCCGAACTGGCCGGGCGCGGGCGCACGACCTCTTCGCACGATCCTTCGCTGGCGATTGACGCAAAGGCGGCGGAACACGACGCCAGCGGTGAAGCATGGGCCGCACTGTTCGCGCGCGAACGGATCGGCTGGGCACTGGTCAATCGAGCGACCGCATCGCATGCCCTCGATGCCGGCCTGCAGCGTGTCGATGCGCAGCGCATCGACACGCTGCGCGAGGTCGAACTGTGGCGGCTGCCGCCTGCCGCGAAGGACGCGCCATGAGCCTGCCGCGCCAGGGGGGACACTACCTGCTGATCGGCGGCGTGCAGTGGCTGGTCGACTGGGGGGTAATGGTGCTGCTCAGCCATCTCGGCCTGCCGGTGGAGGCCGCGAACATCTGCGGCCGGATCAGCGGCGCGTGCCTGGGCTTCTGGCTCAACGGCCGCATCACCTTCGCCGGCAGCGACACCCGCATCGGCGGCACCCAGCTGCGCCGCTTCGTCACGATGTGGCTGTGCACCACCACCGTCAGCACGCTCGCACTCGGGCACATCGACGATGTGTTCGGCCTGCAGTGGGCGTGGATCGCAAAACCCATGGTGGAGCTGAGCCTGGGCGTGATCGGCTTCCTGCTCTCGCGGCATTGGGTGTACAAGGCCTAGGGTGCGGCTGGCCGCACCGGCTTTTTTCATTCGACATGCAAAAAGCGGTGCGGCCAGCCTCAGCCTACGATCGCATCAACGAAAAACGCCGACTTTCGCCGGCGTTTTTTCGTGTGTCGCGGATGCGAAGCGCAACCTCAGTGCTTGAGGTTCTTGCGCAGGCGCTCCAGCGCGCTCAGCTGGGCGAGGCTCATCGCCAGCTGCGCCTGGGCTTCCTCGGCGCTCATCTTCGGATCCTTGTGCGCCAGGGCGCGCTTGGCCTCTTCCATCGCCGCGCGGACGGCCGCTTCGTCGATGTCGTCCGCGCGCACCGCGGTGTCGGCCAGCACGGTCACGACTTGCGGCTGCACTTCGAGGATGCCGCCGGAGATCGCGAAGTCGAGCACTTCGCCGTTCGGCTGGGTCACGACGACCTTGCCGGGCTTCAGGCGGGTAATCAGCGGCGCGTGGCGCGGCGCGATGCCGAGTTCGCCTTCTTCGCCGGTGGCGACGACCAGCGTGGCTTCGCCGTGGAAGATCTCGGCTTCGGCGCTGACGATGTCGCAACGGATGGTAGCCATGGGTCTCGATTCCTGTAGGGTGGGCCCTGGCCCACCGCTTTTGTCGCAACATCAGAGGTCCGAGGACATCTGATGTCTCGCAATGGTGGGCTTGAAGCCCACCCTACTGCCGCGCGGATTACGCAGCGAGCTTCTTCGCCTTCTCGACGGCTTCCTCGATCGAACCGACCATGTAGAACGCCTGCTCCGGCAGGTGGTCGTATTCGCCATCCACGATGCCCTTGAAGCCGCGGATGGTGTCCTTCAGCGACACGTACTTGCCCGGCGAGCCGGTGAACACTTCGGCCACGTGGAAGGGCTGCGAGAAGAAGCGCTCGATCTTGCGGGCGCGCGACACGGCCAGCTTGTCTTCTTCCGACAGCTCGTCCATGCCCAGGATCGCGATGATGTCCTTCAGCTCCTTGTACTTCTGGAGCGTGGACTGCACGCGGCGGGCGGTGTCGTAGTGCTCGTTGCCGATCACGTTCGGATCGAGCTGGCGCGAGGTCGAGTCCAGCGGGTCCACGGCGGGGTAGATGCCGAGCGACGCGATGTTGCGCGACAGCACGACGGTGGCGTCGAGATGCGCGAAGGTGGTCGCCGGCGACGGGTCGGTCAGGTCGTCCGCGGGCACGTACACGGCCTGGATCGAGGTGATCGAACCGGTCTTGGTCGAGGTGATGCGCTCCTGCAGAACGCCCATTTCCTCGGCGAGGGTCGGCTGGTAACCCACCGCCGACGGCATGCGGCCGAGCAGCGCCGACACTTCGGTACCGGCCAGCGTGTAGCGGTAGATGTTGTCGACGAACAGCAGCACGTCGCGGCCTTCGTCGCGGAAGTACTCGGCCATGGTCAGGCCGGTCAGCGCGACGCGCAGGCGGTTGCCCGGCGGCTCGTTCATCTGGCCGTACACCATGGCCACCTTCGACTTCTCCGGCTCCTGCACGTTCACGACGCCGGATTCCTGCATTTCATGGTAGAAGTCGTTGCCTTCGCGGGTACGCTCACCCACGCCGGCGAACACCGACAGACCGCTGTGCTCGGTCGCGATGTTGTTGATGAGTTCCATCATGTTCACGGTCTTGCCGACGCCGGCGCCGCCGAACAGGCCGACCTTGCCGCCCTTCGCGAACGGGCACATCAGGTCGATGACCTTGATGCCGGTTTCCAGCAGTTCGGTGGTCGACGCCTGGTCTTCGTACGACGGCGCCGCACGGTGGATTTCCCAAGTGGTGTCGCACTTGACCGCGCCGGCTTCGTCGATCGGATTGCCGAGCACGTCCATGATGCGGCCCAGCGTGCCGATGCCGACCGGCACCGAGATCGCCTTGCCGGTGTTGTCGGCGAGCAGGTTGCGCTTGAGGCCGTCGGTCGAACCGAGGGCGATGGTGCGCACCACGCCGTCGCCGAGCTGCTGCTGGACTTCGAGGGTGATCTCGGTGTTCTGCACCTTGAGCGCGTCGTACACCTTCGGCACGTGCTCGCGCGGGAATTCGACGTCGACGACGGCGCCGATGATCTGGACGATCTTGCCTTGCGTGTTGGCAGCGGTATTCATGGAGGTTCCCGATTCGAAAATGTCTTGTTGCATGAGGTCGATCCCGTATCGTCGCGTCGCGGTGCCGGGCCGTCAGACCGCGGCCGCGCCGCCGACGATTTCGGAGATTTCCTGGGTGATCGCGGCCTGGCGCGCCTTGTTGTAGACGAGATTGAGCGTGCCGATCAGCTTGGTCGCGTTGTCGCTGGCGGCCTTCATCGCCACCATGCGCGCGGCGTGCTCGGACGCCACGTTCTCCATCACCGCCTGGTACACCAGCGACTCGATGTAGCGGGTCAGCACGTGCTCCAGCACGCCCTGCGCGCTCGGCTCGTAGATGTAGTCCCAGTCGTGTTCGGCGACGGCCGTCTCCGACGGCGGCAGCGGGAGCAGCTGGTCGAAGGCCGCGCGCTGGGTCATCGTGTTGACGAAGTCGTTGTAGACCAGGAACACCTTGTCGACGCTGCCGGCGGTGTAGGCGTCCAGCATGACCTTGATCACGCCGATCAACTGGTCGACGCGCGGCGTGTCGCCGAGGTGCGTCACCGAGGCCAGCATGCCGACCTTGATGCGGCGGAAGAACACCGTCGCCTTCTGGCCGATGGTGACCACGTCGACCTCGACGCCCTTGGCCTGCCAGTCGCGGATCTCGATCAGCAGCTTGCGGAACAGGTTGTTGTTCAGGCCGCCGGCGAGACCGCGGTCGGACGAGACGATCACGTAGCCGACGCGCTTGATCTCCTTGCGCTCCACCAGGTACGGATGGTGGAACTCGGAGTTCGCCTGGGCCAGGTGGCCCACGACCTGCTTCATCGCGCGCGCGTACGGACGCGAGGCCTTCATCCGGTCCTGCGCCTTGCGGATCTTGGAAGCCGAGACCATTTCCAGCGCACGCGTCACCTTGCGGGTGTTCTGCACCGACTTGATCTTGGTTTTGATTTCTCTGCCGCCTGCCATCTCTTTCTTCCCGTAGGGTGGGCCTGGGCCCACCGTCGTGAGGTCACACGCTCATCGGCCAGTCGATGTCGCCAGGGTGCGCGAGGGCGCACCCCGGGACGTCACCAGCTGCCGGTCGTCACGAACTCTTCGATGCCCTTCTTGAAGCTGGCTTCGATGTCGTCGTTCCAGGCGCCGGTGGTGTCGATGTTGCCGATCAGCTCGCCGTGGTTGTTGGCGAAATGGGCCTGGAGGCCTGCTTCGAACGCGAGGATCTTGTTCACCGGCACGCTGTCCATGTAGCCCTTGTCGACGGCGTAGATCGACAGCGACTGCTGGGCGACCGACATCGGCGCGTACTGCTTCTGCTTCATCAGTTCGGTGACGCGCTGGCCGCGCTCGAGCTGCTTGCGGGTGGCTTCGTCGAGGTCCGAGGCGAACTGGGCGAACGCGGCGAGCTCGCGGTACTGGGCGAGCGCGATGCGGATGCCGCCCGACAGCTTCTTCATGATCTTGGTCTGCGCGGCGCCACCGACGCGCGACACCGAGATGCCGGCGTTCACGGCCGGGCGGATGCCGGCGTTGAACAGGTCGGTTTCGAGGAAGATCTGGCCGTCGGTGATCGAGATCACGTTGGTCGGCACGAACGCCGAGACGTCGCCCGCCTGGGTCTCGATGATCGGCAGCGCGGTCAGCGAACCGGTCTTGCCCTTCACGGCGCCGTTGGTGAACTTCTCGACGTACTCTTCCGACACGCGCGCGGCGCGCTCGAGCAGGCGGCTGTGCAGGTAGAACACGTCGCCCGGGTAGGCTTCGCGGCCCGGCGGACGGCGCAGCAGCAGCGAGATCTGGCGGTAGGCCACGGCCTGCTTCGACAGGTCGTCGTAGATGATCAGCGCGTCTTCGCCGCGGTCGCGGAAGTATTCGCCCATGGTGCAGCCCGAGTAGGCGGCGATGTACTGCATCGCGGCCGATTCGGAGGCCGAGGCGGCGACGACGGTCGTGTAGGCCATCGCGCCGTTCTCTTCGAGCTTGCGCACGATGTTCGCGATGGTCGAGTTCTTCTGGCCGATCGCGACGTAGATGCACTTGATGCCGGAATTCTTCTGGTTGATGATCGCGTCGATCGCCAGCGCGGTCTTGCCGGTCTGGCGGTCGCCGATGATCAGCTCGCGCTGGCCGCGGCCGATCGGGATCATCGAGTCGACCGACTTGTAGCCGGTCTGCACCGGCTGGTCGACCGACTTGCGCCAGATCACGCCCGGGGCGATGGTTTCGACCGGCGCCGAGACCTTGGCCTCGATCGGGCCCTTGCCGTCGATCGCTTCGCCCAGCGCGTTGACGACGCGACCGAGCAGTTCCGGACCGGTCGGCACTTCGAGGATGCGGCCGGTGGTCTTGGCGGTGTCGCCTTCGCGCAGGTGCTCGTAGTCGCCGAGGACCACGGCGCCGACCGAGTCGCGTTCCAGGTTCAGCGCGAGCGCGTAGGTCGCGGCGCCACTGTCAGACGCGGGCAGCTCGATCATTTCGCCCTGCATCACGTCGGCCAGGCCGTGGATGCGCACGATGCCGTCGGACACCGAGGTCACGGTGCCTTCGTTGCGCGCTTCGGCGGCGAGCTTGACCTTCTCGATGCGGGTCTTGATCAGTTCGCTGATTTCGGACGGGTTGAGCTGGGAGGTAGCCATGGTTGTTTCCTGGTTTGAAAGCGGACCGGGGCCCGCCTCTTCAAGTGTGTGTTATTGCGCCAGCGCGGTCTGAAGCCGGGCGAGCTTGCTGCGCAGCGAACCGTCGATCACCACGTCGCCGGCGTCGATCACCGCGCCGCCGATCAGGCTCTCGTCGACCGCCGTCTGCAACTCGACCTCGCGGCCGAAGCGACGCTTGAGCGCGGCCTTGATGCTGTCCAGCTCGGCCGCCTGCAGCGTCGTGGCGGAGGTGACCTTCGCCTTGACGATGCGCTCGGCGTCGGCGCGCAGCTCCTCGAACAGTCCGGCGATTTCCGGCAGCAGCGGCAGGCGGCGGTTGTCCGCGAGCAGTGCGAGGAAATTGCCGAAGACGTCCGAGGCCGGTTCCGGCGACAGCAGCGCGACGGCGTCGGCACGGCTGAGGTGCGGATGACCGAGCAGCGCCTGCACGCGCGGATCGGCGGCGACGCGCGCCGCGAAGGCGAGCGCGTCGGACCATTGCGCGGCGGCGTTGGCATCGCGCGCGATCGCATGGGCGGCGCGGGCGTAGGGGCGTGCGAGAGTGAGGGCCTGGCTCATCGGTGATGGCGTCCGGTCAGAGCTGGGCGGCGAGGTCGTCGATCAGCGCCTTGTGGGCGTTGGCGTCGATTTCGCGCTTCAGCAGCTTTTCGGCGCCGGACACGGCCAGGGCGGACACCTGCTTGCGCAGGTCTTCCTTGGCGCGGTTGGCGGCGGCGGCGATGTCGGCCTCGGCCATCGCCTTCTGCCGGTGGGCTTCGGCGACGGCTTCGTTCTTGGCCTGGTCGATGATCTGGTTCGCGCGCTGGTGGGCCTGGTCGATGATCTCGTTGGCCTTGGTGCGGGCGAGCTTCAGCTCTTCGTTGACCTTCTCTTCCGCCTGCTCCAGCAAGACCTTGCTGTTGTCGGCGGCGGCGAGGCCTTCGGCGATCTTCTGCTGGCGCTCTTCGATGGCCTTGAGCAGCGGCGGCCAGATCTTGGTCGCGATGATCCAGATCAGACCGGCGAACGCGAGCGCCTGGGCGAATAGGGTGAGACCGATGTTCATGGATGTAGCTCTGCCTGAGGTGACGGGAAAGGGCGCCGCGAGGCGCCCGTCCTTTCAGCCACGATGCGCGCGGACGGGCCGCGCGCGTCGTCGATCCGGTGGGACCGGATCAGCCCGCCAGACGCGCGGCTTCGGCCAGCAGGGCCGAGGCGAGCGGGTTGGCGAAGGCGAGCAGCAGGGCGACGGCGACCGTGATGATGAACGCGGCGTCGATCAGGCCGGCGGTGATGAACATGCGGACCTGCAGGACCGGGATCAGTTCCGGCTGGCGGGCGGCCGACTCCAGGAACTTGCCGGCCATGATGGCCAGGCCGATACCGGCGCCGAGGGCGGCGAGGCCGATCATGATGCCGACGGCCAGAACGGTCGAAGCCTGAACCGAAGCGAGGTGGGCGAGGATTTCCATGGTGTTCTCCGAAACGAGTGCGTAAGGGTGGAAGGGTGAGACGAAAGAGGTGGGGCGAATCGGGTGGAGTCTGCGGGGGCGAAACGCTTAGTGCGCTTCTTCCGAGAGGCTGAGGTACACGATCGACAGCATCATGAAGATGAAGGCCTGCAGCGGAATCACCAGCAGGTGGAAGAGCATCCAGCCGAGGCCGAACACGCCGCCCGCGAGGGCGCCGAGGAGGCTGGCGCCGCCGAGCACCCAGATGAGCAGGAAGACGATTTCGCCGCCGAACATGTTGCCGAACAGTCGCATCGCGAGCGACACCGGCTTGCTGAGCCATTCGACGATGTTGAGCAGGAGGTTGAAGGGCATCATCCACTTGCCGAACGGCGCGGTCAGGAACTCGTGCGTGAAGCCGCCGAGGCCCTTCGAGCGGAAGGCGAAGATGAGCATCAGGAAGAACACGCTGATCGACATGCCGAGCGTGGCGTTGACGTCGGCGGTCGGCACCGGCTTCCAGTACGGAATGCCGATGGCTTCCAGCGGAAGCGCGATGAAGTCCGCCGGAATCATCTTCAGCAGGTTCATCATCAGGATCCAGAAGAACAGGGTGATCGCGATCGGCGTCACCAGCTTGCTCGGACCGTGGTAGGTGTCGCGCACCTGCTTGTCGACGAACTCGAGCATGATCTCGACGAACGCCTGCCACTTGCCGGGCACGCCCGCGGTGGCCTTGCGGGTGCCGGCCCAGAACGCGAAGACGATGACCAGGCCCAGCAGGACCGAGGTGATCAGGGTATCGAGGTGGAGCGTCCAGAAACCGCCCTCGCCGACCGAGGTCGTGAGGTTTTGCAGATGGTGCTGGATGTAGCTCGTGGGAGTGAGTTCGTGCTCGCCCGCCGCCATAGGACAGAACCTTTGCAAGTTGAATGGGGTTTCAGCGCCGGGCCATCGCGACGAACTGCGCGGCCAGCGCGACCAGGACTCCGACCAGTAGAGGCAGCGCAGGAAGGCGCCAGAGGAGGAGACCCAGGGAAAACAGGGTGAAGACCAGACACCACTTGAGGACCACGCCGATGAACATGCGGGCCAGCGCGACCCCGGAAGGCACCACGCCGCGCCGCAGCGACCATGCGGCCGACAGCGCCGCTCCCGACGTGACCGCACCGCCTCCGACGAGCACGGCCAGCGCGCTCTCGACACCCAGCACGAGGCAGGCCAGCGATGTCGCGCACACCGCGACCCCCTGGTAGGCGATCGCGCGTCGCGCCAGCCGGCGGCCCGCAGTGACAGAATTCAGCACGCGGCACCCGGTGGAATGGCGAGGAGCGGCGAGGCTGCGATCCGGCGCCAGCAGTGCTGCCAGCAGTGAAAAGCGCCTCGCGAAGCCTGAAAAGTATAGCAGTGGGGGCTTTTGGGGGGCAACCGCGAACCACCTCGGACATCCGGATGGCAATGAAGCCCGATCGACGATAGGCATCATCTATCGATTTGTTGCAAACAACTGATTTGAAAGGAAAAGCCCAGGGACTCATGCTGACCCCCACATCCACCGGAGCATTCCCATGGCCAAGACCCTCAGTTTCGCCGGCCTGCACATGGGCACGGCCTTCGGCATCGGCTATCTCATGACCGGCAGCCCCTGGGTCGGTGGTGCCCTGGCACTGGTCGAGCCGGCCTGCAACACCGTGGTGTTCCATGTCCACGAGAAGGTCTGGAAGCGCATCGAGGCCCGACGACGCCTCGCCGGAAGCCTGATCGGCGCCTGAATCCGACCCGGTAACACCGGAACTCGTCGCGCAGCGGCCAGTCACACCCTTCGCCTGCAAGCATCTCCCTCGGTCGAACAGGCAGCGAAGCCCCGGCATTCCGTGCCGGGGCTTCTTCTTTGCTGAACCCGACAGCAGCGGGAACACCGCATTTCACCGGGACTTCATTTCCGTCGACGCATAACGAACCGGAGCGGCCGCGTGCCGCCCCGCGCATGCGCTTGTGCATGTTTGCTCTCCCCCATCGTCACGGAGGATTCCCCCTTGAAACGATCGATCCCCCTGGCCGTCCTGTCGGCGGCGACCCTGCTTGCGATCCCGGCCGCGCACGCGGACGAAGACCGCTTCACCCTGCGCCTCGGCGGCATGCACGCCGAAGGCCAGAGCCAGCTCTCCGGCGCGGCCTTCTTCGGCGGCGACACCTACGCGTTCGAGAGCGATCGCTACGACCTCGGCAGCGAGACCGTTCCGCGCGTCGAAGGCGCCTTCCGGTTCGGCGACCGCCACCGCCTGATCTTCAACTACATCCGCTACGACCGCGAGAACACGGCAACGCTCGGAGAAGACGTGACGTTCGACGGAACGACCTTCCCGGCCGGCAGTCGCGCCGAGCTCGACACCACCTTCGACCTCGGCAGCGTCGTGTACGACTTCGGCGTGGTCGAGACGCCCACCTTCGGCATCGGCCTGCAGATCGGCGCGCAGACTGCCGGCCTGCGCGGACGCCTGCGCGCGGAGTCCGGCACCGACGAATTCAGCGCCCGCGCCAGCGAACGCGGCACGGCGCCGGTAGTCGGCGCACGCATCAGCGCACAGACCGCGGAGGGCACGTGGCGCTTCGTGGCGCAGGGCCAGTACCTGGACGCCGACTGGGGCGATTTCGGCGATTACGACGGCGACCTCTCGCGCGCCAACGCGCTGGTCGAATACCGGTTCACGCCGAAGTTCGGCCTGTACGCGGGCTACGACTGGTTCAAGATCGACGTGCGTCGAACCGGCGAAGACGGCCGGATCGGCCTGGACCAGCGCTTCCATGGCCCGATTGCGGGCGTCACGGTCGCGTTCTGACCGGCGCGCACCCCGGCGACCCTCGCGCGCTCAGGCCGCGAGGGACCAGTCGGCAGCGGCCTCGGCATGGATGCGCGCGGTGTCGAACAGCGGTACCGACGCATCACCCTCGCCGACCAGCAATCCGATTTCGGTGCAGCCGAGGATCACGCCCTGCGCGCCGCGTGCGACGAGGTCGTCGATGAAGGTGCGATAGGCGTCGCGCGAGGTGTCGAGGATACGACCGAGGCACAGTTCATCGTAGATCACGCGATGCACACGTTCGCGCTGCGCGGCCTCGGGCACGATCACCTGGATGCCGGCGGCCTCGATGCGCCGCCGGTAGAAGTCGCGTTCCATGGTGAAGCGCGTACCCAGCAGGGCGACGCGCGACAGCCCGGCGGCGCGGATCCGCGCGGCGGTGGCATCGGCGATATGCAGCAGCGGAACATCGACGGCAGCCTCGATCGCAGGCGCGACCAGATGCATGGTGTTCGTGCAGATGACGAGCGCATCGGCGCCCGCCGCGCGCAGGCCCCGCGCGGCCTCGGCGAGGATCGCGCCGGCGGCATCCCAGTCGTCCGCGCGCTGCAGGGCTTCGATTCCGGCGAAGTCGACGCTGTGCAGCAGTACCTTCGCGGAATGCAGGCCACCGAGCCGCTGGCGCACGCGCTCGTTGAGGATGCGGTAGTAGGGAATCGTCGATTCCCAGCTCATGCCGCCGATGAGGCCGAGGGTTTTCATGTTGCTCGCTCTCCCGGCGGATCGGCACAAGCCGATCCGCATCTCCATTGAAGCGACAGCGGGTCTTCGATCCGCTCTACACGGACACGGCCGTCACTTCTTCTTCGGGATGTACAGGTCGGTGATGGTGCCGTCGAACACCTCGGCCGCCATGCCCACCGATTCGCTCAGCGTGGGATGCGGATGGATGGTGTGGCCGATGTCGGCGACCTCGCAGCCCATCTCGATGGCGAGCGTGGCTTCGGCGATCAGGTCGCCAGCGTGCACGCCGACGATGCCGGCGCCGATGATGCGGTGCGTGGCCTCGTCGAAGATCAGCTTGGTGAAGCCTTCGGTGCGGCCGATGCCGATCGCGCGGCCCGACGCGGCCCACGGGAACTTGCCGACGCCGACCTTCAGGCCCTTGGCCTTCGCTTCGGTCTCGGTGACGCCGACCCAGGCGATTTCCGGATCGGTGTAGGCGACCGACGGGATCACCCGCGCGACCCACTCTTTCTTCTCGCCAGCGGCGACTTCCGCCGCGAGCTTGCCTTCGTGCGTGGCTTTGTGGGCGAGCATCGGCTGGCCGATGATGTCGCCGATCGCGAAGATGTGCGGGACATTCGTGCGCATCTGCCGGTCGACCTCGATGAAGCCGCGATCGGTGACGGCGACACCGGCCTTGTCCGCATCGATCTTCCTGCCGTTCGGCGCACGGCCGACGGCGACCAGCACGCGGTCGTAGGTGTCCTTCGCGGGAATGCTGGCGCCTTCGAAGCTGCAGACGATGCCCTGCTTGTCCGCCTTCGCGTCGACGACCTTGGTCTTGAGATGCACGGCGACGCCCTGCTTCTTGAGGCGATCGGCCAGCGGTTTGATCAGGTCGGTGTCCGCGCCGGGCATCAGCTGGTCCATGAATTCGACCACGGTGACTTCGGCGCCGAGCGCGCGATACACCGTCGCCATCTCCAGGCCGATGATGCCGCCGCCGACGACGAGCAGGGACTTCGGGATGTCCTCGAGTTCGAGCGCGTCGGTCGAATCCATGACGCGCGGGTCGTCCCACGGAAACGCCGGCAGCTTCACCGGCTGCGAGCCGGCGGCGATGATGCACTGCTCGAAGCGCACGAGCTGGGTGCCGGCATCGCCCGTGACCTCGATCTCGTTCGGCGACACGAACCGGCCGACGCCCTGCAACGTGCGCACCTTGCGCTGCCTGGCCATGCCGGCAAGACCCTTGGTGAGCTGGCCGACGACCTTCTCCTTGTAGCCGCGCAGCGCATCGAGCCCGATCTTCGGCGCGCCGAAGTCGATGCCGTAATCCTTCGCATGCGCCGCTTCGTCGATCACGTTCGCCGCATGCAGCAGTGCCTTCGATGGGATGCAGCCGACGTTGAGGCAGACGCCACCAAGGCTGGCGTAGCGCTCGACCAGCACGGTGTCGAGGCCGAGGTCGGCGCTGCGGAACGCGGCCGTGTAGCCGCCCGGGCCGGCGCCGAGTACGAGCATGCGGCATTCGACGTCGGCCTTGCGGCCGCTCGATGCGGCGGCAGTGGGTGCGGGCGAGGCAGGCGCAGACGCTGCCGGCGCCGGGGCGTCCGCCTTCGGTGCGGCAGGCGCGGCGGCGGCCGCTTCGGCGCTTTCCAGCACCGCGATCACGCTGCCCTCGGAGACGTTGTCGCCGATCTTGACCTTCAATTCCTTCACCACGCCGGCGGCGGACGAGGGTACTTCCATCGTCGCCTTGTCCGATTCCAGCGTGACCAGGCCCTGGTCCTTCGCCACGGTGTCGCCGGGCTTCACCAGGATCTCGATGACGGGAATGCCGTCGAAATCGCCGATGTCGGGGACCTTCACTTCGATCGTGTTCGTCATCGTCGACACCTCAGAGCAGCACGCGACGCATGTCGGCCAGGACCTGCGCCAGGTATGCGGTGAAGCGCGCGGCGGCGGCGCCGTCGATCACGCGGTGGTCGTAGCTCAGCGACAGCGGCAGGATCAGGCGCGGCGCGAACTGCTTGCCGTCCCAGACCGGCTTCATCGCCGACTTGGAGACGCCGAGGATCGCCACTTCCGGTGCGTTGACGATCGGGGTGAAGCTGGTGCCGCCGATGCCGCCGAGCGAGCTGATCGAGAAGCAGCCGCCGCTCATGTCGGCCGGGCCGAGCTTGCCGTCGCGGGCCTTCTTCGCGAGTTCGCCGGTTTCCTGCGCGATCTCGATCACACCCTTCCTGTCGACGTCGCGCACCACCGGCACGACGAGGCCGCCCGGGGTGTCGGCGGCGAAGCCGATGTGGAAATACTTCTTGAGGACGTGGTTGCCGTCGGCGTCGAGCGACGAGTTGAAATCCGGGTACTTCTTCAGCGCGGACACCGCGGCCTTCATCAGGAAGGCGAGCATGGTCAGCTTGATGCCCGCCTTCTCGTTCTCCTTGTTGAGCGCGACGCGCAGCGCTTCGAGGTCGGTGATGTCGGCATCGTCGTGCTGGGTGACGTGCGGGATCATTGCCCAGTTGCGCGCGAGGTTGGCGCCGGAGATCTTCTTGATGCGCGACTGTTCGCGAACCTCGATCTCGCCGAACTTCGAGAAGTCGACCCTCGGCCACGGCAGCAGGCTGAGGCCACCACCCTGTCCGCCGGGCTGTCCGCCCGCCGGTGCGACGGATGCCCCGCCCTGCATCGCGGCCTTCACGAAGTTCTGCACGTCTTCCCTGCTGATCCGGCCGCCGCGGGCGCTGCCGGCGACGCGGGCGAGGTCGACACCGAGCTCGCGGGCGAACAGGCGCACCGCCGGGCTGGCGTAGGGGACCTTGTCGGGCAGCACGGCGGCGGCTTCGAAACGCACCGGCGGCAGGCCGGCGCCCATGGGGTTGGCAGGCGTGGGGTTGGCAGGCGTGGGGTTGGCAGGCGCGGCGTTGGCCGCAGGCGCGGGGGCGGGTGCAGGCGCGGCCGCCACGGGGGCGCTCGGTGCGGGCGCCGGGGCCGGCTTCGACGCTTCTGCAGCCGGCGCGGGGGCCGGCGCAGCGGCGGCACCGTCGGTGGCTTCGATCAGCGCGACCAGGGCGCCTTCGGAGAGGTTGTCGCCGAGCTTGACCTTGATCTCGCGCACGACACCGGCGAAGGGCGCGGGCACTTCCATCGTCGCCTTGTCCGATTCCAGGGTCACAAGGCCCTGGTCCTTGGCGACCGTGTCGCCGACGGCGACCAGGATCTCGATCACCGGGATGTCGGAGAAGTCGCCGATATCGGGGACGTGCGCTTCCTTCAGTGCTGTCATGTCGGGGCCTTGTGCGGTGGGGTCACGAGTGGGGGCGCAGCGCGCAGCGCGCGAGGCGTATACCGTCGTATTGTGGACGCGGACCGCCCGCCCGCCAACCAGACGGCGGCGTATTGAAATCGAAAACCTGCGCCCGGGGCGCTCAGCGGGCGGCGGCGCGCGCGGCTTCGTACTGTTCGATGAAGCGCTCGACGGGCGTGCTGGCGATGGCGGCGGCCACGGGCACGGCCAGCAGGTCGTCGAGGCGCTTGAAGCGCAGGCAGCACTTGCCCATGTCCAGGCGGCGGCCAGCGGCAGCGTAGGCCTCGCGGATCGCGCGCTCCTGCTCGGAGTCGGCATACGCCATGTTGAGATGGATCGCGAAGTACTGCTTCTGCGCGGCGAAAGCCGCATAGGCCAGCGGCTTCCTGTTGTAGGTCTTCGGATAGCGCGCCAGCGGCACTTCGTAGGACGGCATGCCCCAGGTCATGCTCTCCTCGTAGCCGGACGGCAGATGCTCGCGCACCAGCGCGCGGATGGCAGTCGCCGCGGCGCGACGCTCCGGCGGCAGCTCGAGCAGGTAGGCATCCACGGTGGGCGCGGCGCTGGTCACCATGCGCCGGCACCTGCCGCGAACCGGATGACACGAAACCCGGCGACTCGCGTCGTGGCCATGGTCGCACTCCCCTCTGTCCGGATGGACCGTCGAAGGTACACGCCACGCGCGACGGCGTCATGGCGCAATGCAACGCATCCTGCTGCGCAAACGGCGAAGCCCGGGCAGACCGGGCTTCGTCGGATGCGGTCACGCGGACAGTCGGCTCAACGCTCGTCGCCCATCACGCGCAGGCCGAACACCATCGATGCGAAGCTCACGTTCTGCGACGCGCCGGAGACGTTGAGGCGGATCGTGGTCGGCTTGTTGAAGAATTTCGTGGCCTGGGCCTCGGTGAGGCCGTAGTTGTCGACCAGCGCCTTCTTCGACACGAAACCGGCCATGCACACCGCGGAGTCGCGCGTGCGCTCGCTGAAGCTCACGCCCGGGTCCAGCGGCACGACGAAGCTTTCGCTGGAGGTCATGCTGGTCAGCAGCTGGCCACCGAAGGGGGCACCGGTGGTGGGATCGACCAGCGCCGGATCGTCGAGCACCGGGTTCTCGATGGTCAGCGTGGGGTTGTAGCGCAGGCGGCCATAGGCCGGCGTGCTGCCGAAGTTGGCGTAGCCGACGTTGATCACCGGCGAGAACCAGTAGCAGAGGATCGAGTGGGTCGACTTGGCCGGCAGCACGATGCGTGCGGCATCGGGGAAATTGAACGCGGTGAAGGCCGGCGCCGGGGCGATCGCCTGGCACAGCTCGTCCGGGTTGGCCGGGTCGATCGGGCAGGTGTCGCTGAGGTTGATGAAGGCGCTGGCCAAGCCCAGATAGGTGACGCTGCGCTTGAACGAATCGACGTCGTACACGTCTTCGGGCGCCGGGCCGGCCGCGCGCGCGGCGATCTTCGGCGCCACGGACGCACGGTTCGCAGCGAGGGCGCGCTGCGCCTGGATGCGCTGCTGCTGACGGGCGCCGGTCGGCAGGTCGGGCGACACCGCCTCAATGACGTCGTCGCGGCTCGGGCCGCCCTTCTGCGCGAAGACCGCGATCGAGGCGAAGGCGGCAACGGCGATGCCGAGGGACAACAGGGTCTTGCGATGCATGTCGGGCGCTCCGGTGGTGGACAGGTACCGGATGCGAACGCGAGCTCCCGGCGGCGCCGGCCACCGCCCGTCCGGGCGCGCACGGGCGCACGGACGGGCGGCAGGGCGGCGCTCAGTCGCCCATCACGCGCAGGCCGAAGATCATCGATGCGTTGCTGACGTGCTGGACGCTGCCGCTGACGTTGAGGCGGACCGTGGTCGGGCTGGCGAAGAAATCGTCCGCCTGGGCCGGGGTCAGGCCGTAGTTGCGCACCAGCGCCTTGTGGCTGATGAAGCCGGCGATGCACACCGCCGAATCGCGGCTGCGCTCGGTGAGCGTGACCCCGGGTTCCAGGGATTCCTGGAAGCTCTCGCTCGACGACATGCTGGTGAGCAGCTTGCCGCCGAACGGCGCGCCGGTGGTGGGATCGATCAGCGACGGATCGTCGAGCACCGGGTTCTCGATGGTCAGCGTCGGCGTGTAGCGGAAACGGCCGATCGCGCGACTGGCGGTGACGTTGCTGTAGGTGACGGTGAGCACCGGCGAGAACCAGTAGCAGAGAATCGAGTTCGACGCGGCCTTGGGCAGCTTGATGCGCGCGGTGTCGTCGAACGCGAAACTGGTGAAGGCGCCCGGCGCGGGGTTGAGTTCCTGGCAGTATTCGTCCGGCGTGGTCGGTTTCGGGCAGCCGGACATCACGTTGACGTAGGCGCTGGTCAGGCCCAGCCACTTCACGTAGCGGCCGAACGACTCGGTGTCGTAGACCTCGTCTTCGGTCACCGGGTAGATCGGGTCGGCCAGGCGGGCCATCATCGGCGCGCGGCGCGCGGCGGGCCTGGCGACCGTGCCTGCGCGCTGGCTCAGCAGGCGCTGCTTCTGGCTGAGCGGGAGATCCGCGGCGCGGCCGCGCACGAGTTCGTCGCGCGGCGCGACGACATTCTGGGCATAGGCGATGGCGGACACGGCGACGGCGGCGAGGCCGAGCGCGAGGGCATGCTTGCGTTGCATCGGAACTGCTCCTTGGTGGTGGGCGACAACGCGGCCCGTCGACAATGTGGCCGGTTGACATCCGGAGCAGAACGCGCGTCCGTCAGGGAACAGGACACCCCGGCATCAGGGGTGCTCCGCCTCGACGTGGACCCGCTCGCGGTGCAGCAGGTACAGACCGCTGAACACGATGATCGCGGCACCGACCCAGGTCATGCCATCCGGCAGCACGTGCCAGAGGCTGAAGTCGAGCAGCACGCCCCACAGCAGCGCGGTGTATTCCAGCGGGGCGATCGAGGAGGCCTCGCCATGGCGGAACGCCTCGGTCACGCAGTACTGGGCCAGCGCGCCCGCCAGGCCGATGCCCGCGATCAGCCAGCCGTGGCCGCCGGCCACCGGCACCCAGTCCGGCCAGGCCAATGCCCCGGCACCGAGCGCGATGCTGGCCATCAGCCACACGACCATCGACTGCGTGCTGTCGGTCCGTGCCAGCACGCGCACGGTGATCGCCGAGACCGCGTAGCCCAGCGCCGACAGCAACACCGCCAGCCCGGCGAAGGTCAGCACGCCCTCGCCCGTCGGTCGCAGCACCACCATGACGCCCACGAAGCCGACCGCGATCGCCGTCCAGCGCCGCGGGCCGACGTGTTCGCCCAGCACCGGCACCGACAGCGCGGTGATCAGCAGCGGCGCGACGAAGAAGATGGTGTAGGCGGTGGACAGCGGCAGCGTGCGCAGCGCCGAGACGAAGGTCGCCATCATCAGCACGCCCATCACCCCGCGGAACAGGTGCAGCGGCCAGCGCACCCGGAACAGCGGCGTCACGCCGACCGTCGCCAGCGCCCAGGCCAGCACGAACGGCAGCGAGGAGGCACCGCGGATCGCGGCCACCTGGAACGGCGGATAGTGCGCGGACAGGGTCTTGAGTCCGGCGTCCATCAGGGCGAACAGGGCCACTGCGACCAGCATGAGGGCAGCGGCACGCCAGCGCAGGCGCGCAGGGGAACGTGGGGGAGTCATCCCGCAAGGATACCGGCCGCCCCGGATTCAGCCACCCCGTGCCATGGGACGCTGCGTGCACCGGATGCCGAACGGCGAGTCTCCGGCGCATCCGCCACGGCCTTCGCCCGCCGCCCGTTCCGGCGGTGACCGCCGCCTGCGCGCTCCGCGAGGCGGGCCGGCGATGCCGATCGGTTACCCTGTGCGCCCCACCGCCCGTTGCCACCGCCATGCCCTCCTTCGACATCGTCTCCGAAGTCAACGTCCACGAACTGACCAACGCCGTCGACCAGGCCAACCGCGAGCTGTCCACCCGCTTCGACTTCAAGAACGTGGACGCCAGGTTCACGCTCGACGACAAGCTCATCACGCAGTCCGCGCCCAGCGAATTCCAGCTGCAGCAGATGACCGAGATCCTGCGCGCGCGGCTGATCGCCCGCAGCATCGACGCGCGTTGCCTCGACTTCGGCGACGTCGAGACCAACCTCGCCGGCGCGCGCCAGAAGATCACGGTCAAGCAGGGCATCGAGCGCGAGCTGGCGAAGAAGATCCAGGCTGCGATCAAGGACGCAAAGCTCAAGGTCGATTCGCAGATCAACGGCGACAAGCTGCGCGTCACCGGCAAGAAGCGCGACGACCTGCAGGCCACCATGGCCCTGCTCCGCGCCCAGACCTTCGAGCAGCCGCTGCAGTTCGACAATTTCCGCGACTGATCCGACACGACGCATGCACGACCACGACGACGCCCCCGAACTCGCCGCCACCCGCCGCTGGCTGGAGCGCGCGGTGATCGGGCTGAATCTCTGCCCGTTCGCCAAGGCGGTGTACGTCAAGCAGCAGGTGCGCTTCGTGCTCAGCGATGCCGAGCTGGAGGACGACCTGCTGGAGGAACTGGCCGAGGAACTGCTGCGCCTGCGCGACACGCCGGCCGAGGAGATCGACACGACCCTGCTGGTGCATCCGCGCGTGCTGGGCGATTTCCTCGAATACAACGACTTCCTCGACCGCGTCGACGCGCTGATCGAGGCGCTGGACCTCGACGGCGTGCTGCAGGTCGCCAGCTTCCATCCGCAGTACCAGTTCGCCGACACCGACCCGGACGATCCCGGCAACGGCACCAACCGCGCGCCCTGGCCGACCTTGCACCTGCTGCGCGAGGACAGCCTCGACCGCGCCGTCGCCGCGTATCCCGATCCGGACGCGATCGTGCAGCGCAATCTGGAAACGATGGAGAAACTCGGGCTGGATGGCTTGCGGCGACTGCTGGAAGACGACGGCCGCGCTTCGTAGGAGGGCCTTCAGGCCCGAGCTTTTGATCTTGGGTGCAAGAAAAGCTCGCGGCTGAAGCCGCTCCTACGACAGCCCGGCATCATAGGGTGCGCTACAGCCTGAGGTATCCCCACTTTTTCTGGAAGAAATCTCGGGATATCCGCGCTCCCCACACCATCCGTCAGCCAGCGTTGTTTTTGATCTTGATCTACCGGGGCCCCTGGTTGCGACGGGATTCGCGGATCAGGCCCGCAGGGCGCGCGGCGTGATTTTTCGACAAGACATGGACGTCTTGTGAAAAACCCCGTGAGTTCGTGACCCGGCGCAGCGCCGGCGCAACCGACGGTGTGGTTACCTTTTCTTGCACAAGCAAAGAAAGTAACTCGCTCGCGACAGCGAGCGAAACAAAGGCCGGGCGGAAAGCCTTTCCTCCTGCTCTGGAGAAGCAACAAGCAGGTCCCTCGCTTTCGTCTCGGGATGACAGAGAAGGGTTTGCTGACCTAACCCGATGATCTGTCGAGAAAAAATGTGGGGATACCTCAGGCTACAGCGCACCGCTTCGTTCACGGCCAGATGTCGAGCGGCGCGCTACCGCGCACCCTATCGAATCAACGCATACGCCTGCGCCAGATCCTTCACGATGCGATGCCCCAGCGCCCGCGTGACCTCATCGGGTTCGATCAGGTCCGGCACCTGGATCGGGGTCATGCCGGCGGCGAGCGCGGCGCGCACGCCGAACGCGGAGTCCTCGAACACCACGCAGCACGCCGGATCCACGCCGAGCGCGGCGGCGGCCTTGAGATAGCCCTCGGGCGCGGGCTTGGGTTCGGTGACGTCGCTGCCGGTGACCACGATCGCGAAGAAGTCGGCGATGCCGCTCGTGGCGAGCTTGCGGTCCGCGCGCAGGCGCTGCGTCGACGTGACCACCGCCCGCGGCACCGCACGCGCCTGCAGGTCGGTGAGCACGTCGCGCACATGCGCGTGCAGCGGGATGCCGTCCTCGATCCGCTGGTGGTAGCGCAGGTAACAGGCCTCCCGCAGGGCGCGCACCTGTGCCTCGTCCATCGTGCGCAGCATCAGCGGCACATAGTCTTTCTCGTGCATGCCGATCATGCGGAACCACAGGTCGTCGTCGACCACGACGGCGAGATCGCGGGCGGCCTCGCGCCAGCAGTCGATGATCGCGCGCTCGCTGTCCAGCATCAGTCCATCCATGTCGAACAGCACCGCTTCGGGGACGAAGTCGACCGGACTCATGCCGTCGCTCCGGCGAACAGCGCGGCGCGATCCGCGTCGTCGAGGATGCGCCACTGCCCTTCCGGCAGGTCGCCGAGCGCGAGTCCGCCGACCTGCGGACGATGCAGGGTTTCGACGTGGTTGCCGACCGCCGCGAACATCCGCCGCACCTGGTGGTAGCGGCCTTCGTGCAGCGTGAGCCGCACGCGCTGCGGCCCCAGCACCTCGCATTCGGCAGGCAGCAGCGGCGTCTGCTCCGACTCCAGCATCAGCGTACCGCTGGCGAAGATCGCCGCTTCGTCGCCGTTCAAGGGCCGCGCCAGGGTCACCTCGTAGATCTTCGGCACCCTGGACTTCGGCGAAATGATCCGGTGCAGCAGCGCGCCATCGTCGGTGAGCAGCAGCAGGCCGCTGGTCTCGCGATCGAGCCGGCCCACGGTCGACAGCACCGGATCGCGCAGCTTGAAACGCGGCGGCAGCAGATCGTAGACCAAGCGGCCCTGGTCCTTGCTCGAACAGGTCACGCCGACCGGCTTGTGCAGCATCAGCAGCAACCCCGGCGCGGGATCGAGCGGTTCGCCGTCGACGCGGATCGCCTCGTGCGCGGCATGCACGTCCAGTTCGTCGTCGGCGTACAACACTTCGCCGTCGGCATCGGTGATGCGGCCTTCGCGGAACAGCGCCATCACCTGCTTGCGGCTGCCGTAGCCGAGGTTGGCAATGCGCTTGAGGATCTTCACGGCCATGGCGGGTTCACTGCTCCAGTCACTGCTTGATGGCTTCGACGATCTTGAAGCCCTTGTCCTGCGCCACGATGCGCACGCTGGCGAAGCGCGCGTCGAGCACCTGTTCGTAGGGAAGATGGCGGTTCGCGACCAGCCACAGCCGGCCGCGCGGATTCAATGCATCCGCTGCGGCGGCGATGAAGGCGCGACCGATGTCGGGGCGGTCGGCGCGACCCTGCGCATGGAACGGCGGATTGCTGACGATCACGTCGTAACGCTGCGGCAAGCCCGTGGTCACGTCGTACCAATGGAAGGCGACCGGCACGCGCGCATCGGCGAGGTTGGTGCGCGCCAGATCGAGCGCACGCGCCTCGGCTTCGTACAGGTCGAGCGAAGCGATGCCCGGGCAGCGCACCAGCACTTCATGCGACAGATATCCCCAACCCGCACCGAGATCGGCGGCACGACCGGCGAGATCGGCCGGAAGATGCGCAGCCAGCAATGCGGACGCGGCATCGATGCGATCCCAGGCGAACACGCCCGGCCGACTGACGAAGCGGCCGTCGACGATGGCGCGCGGCGCGTCCAGCGCGGCCCAGCGCGCAAGCAGATCAGGGTCGACCTTCGCCGGATCAGGCATAGACCAGAACACGCGGCAGTGCTGCTTCGACAGATTGCCGGACAGTCCGCACAGCGCCTTCAGATCGGCTTCGCCGGATTTCGCGCCTTCATCATTGGCCATGCAGGCGACGACGGTGCCGCCGGGCGCGCAGTGCACGACCGCGCGCGCGAGCAGGGCGCGGGCCTCGTCGCGCTGGCGCGGCGGCAACGCGAGCACCAGCGGGTAGCGCGCGTCGGTGTCCTGGATGTCCTGCACCATCCAGCCGTCACGCTCGAGCGCATCGGCGGCAGGCCGGAAGGTCTGCTCGCAGACCAGTCCCGGGCGGGCCGCCGCGCGCAGGGCCACGCCGGCACGGGCGCGCAGGAACAAGGCACCGCCGGCCTGCGGCCACGCCAGCGCGCCGGTATCGAGCGGCAGGCAGAGGACATCGAGGGCGGGATCGCCGTGGTCAGCGGCCATGGCGGGAGCGGTTGGACATCGGCATCCGCGAATTGTACGGGCCGGGCTGTGAGGTTTCCCGCCCCGCCGCGAATCATGTGAGCATCCCCGCCACGAACGACGCCACCGTGATCGCCACCGCACCGCCCATGGATGCCGCCCGCCAGCGCTTCGCTGACCTGCTCGATGCCCATCGCGGCATCGTGTTCAAGGTCGCGAACACCTATTGCCGGCACCCCGACGACCGGCAGGACCTGGTCCAGGAGATCGCCGCGCAGCTGTGGCGCGCCTGGCCCGGTTACGACCCGGAACGCAGCGTCTCGACCTGGATGTACCGGATCGCGCTGAACGTGGCGATCTCGCACGTGCGCAGCGCCGGACAGCGCGCGCCGCACGTGCCGCTGGACGCATCCTTCGACACCCCGCACGACCCGCACCCGAACCTGTCGGTGGACGACCACAGCACGGCGCACGAACAGGACGAGCGCATCGCCGCGCTGTATGCGGTGATCGACCGCCAACCGCCGCTGGACCGCGCGCTGCTGATGCTGTGGCTGGACGAACGCAGCCAGCGCGAGATCGCCGAGGTGCTGGGTCTCAGCGAAAGCAACGTCTCGACCAAGCTCAACCGCCTGAAACAACGCATCCGCGAGCAACTGTCCGGCACCGATCCGGCGACCACCGACCTTCCCTGACCTCCCCCACGAGGCGGCACACGACACGATGGACACGACCATGGAACTCGACGATCTCAAGCAGGCCTGGCAATCGCTGGACCGCCAGTTGCAGCAACAGAACGCGCTGCAGCTGCAGCAATACCGCGAATCGAAGCTGCGCAGCGTCGGCAGCAGCCTGCGCCCGCTGTTCTGGGGCCAATTGGTGCAGATGGTCTTCGGCATCGGCTTCGTGCTGCTCGGCGCCTGGATGTGGCGGATCGGCTACGGCGTCGCACTGCCGCTGTTCGTCACCGGCATCATCAGTCACATCTACGGCATCGCCACCATCATCGCCTCGGGCGTGATGCTCGGCCACATCGCGAAGGTCGACGCCAGCCTGCCGGTGGTCGAGGTGCAGCATCGCCTGCTGCGCATGCGCAAGGCCTATCTCATCAGCGGCATGGTGGTCGGATTGCCGTGGTGGGTGCTGTGGGTGGTGCCGCTGTTCGCGATCGCCGCCTTGCAGGCGATGAAGACCGGCGGCGGCGCCGGCGACATCCCGGCGTGGCTGTGGCTCTGTCTCGCCGGCGGCACGACCGGCCTGGTCGGCACGCTGGCCTTCCACCGCTGGCTGCACCGTCCCGGCCGCGAAGCGCTCGCCAGGCGCATGGACGACAGCGCCGCCGGCGGCAGCCTGCGCAAGGCGCAGGCGAAGCTGGACGAACTGAAGCGGTTCATGGAGGAGTGAGGCGGGTTGCGAAGATACCCGGTCACATCATGGGACAAACCCATCCCCACCCCGGCCCTCCCCTTGAAGGGGAGGGAGAAACGCAAGGCACTTCGAGCTTCTTCCCGTCAAGAAATGCCTGGCGCTTTCAAGCCCTCCCCTTCAAGGGGAGGGTTGGGTGGGGATGGGTTGATGCACTGCAGACATCGAAATTCGACGGTGGCCGTTGCATCACTCCCGAGCTCTCGCCACAGGCTTACCTGCGCGGCAACGGCCTCGCCCCCTGCGCGCCACCGACCGGCCGCTGCAGCGGTGGCAGCGGACGGCTGACGAAGCGCGGCCTGCGCGGACCGTACTCCGGCAGGTCGCTGCCGGCCTCATGGGCGCCGATGTCCGGCGCCACGTCGAGGAAGGCGTCGTTGATGCCGGGCAGCACCTGGCCGGCATCGAGCACGCTGTTGCGTGCGGGGCGCAGGTCCTGCGGCGCGTAGCGCGTGAGTGGCGATGAGGGCGCGGCGATGGCCCTGGCGAACACCGCGCGCGAAGCCTGCACGGCATGGGCTTCGGTGGTCAATCCGCGCAGGGACGCCAGCGAACTGAAGCTGGTGGTGGCGAAGCGGCCTTCGAAACGACTGATCTCGGAACCGAAGGCATCGAAATCCAGGCTCGATCCATCGACCACGAGGTCGGCGATGGCCAGCACCGCGCCGGTGCCGTTGCCGAAGCCGTTGTACGTGCCGGGAAAGCCGCCGAGGAACAGGTTGTTGCGCGTGAACAGCCGCGACACCCCGACGCCGGGATACAGGCCGAAGGCATCGCCGGCCTTGACGATGGTGTTGTGCAGCAGCACGTCGCCGCTGCTGCCGCGATACAGCTTGAACGCGACATGCGGCACGTTGTACGCGACATTGCGGACGAAGTAGGTCGGCCCGCCGAGGCCGGGCTGCGACGAGAACGCAATGAAGGCGTTGGTGACGCGATTGCGCAGGATGCGGCAGTTGTGGAAACAGAAGTCGGCTTCGATGGCATCGTCGGCGGCTTCGCCCAGTTCATTGCCGATGATGTCGATGCTGAACTGGTCGCGCGCTTCGGTGTCTTCGAGCAGCGAGATGTTGTCGCGGAAGCCGCTGACGCGATTGTGCGCGATCACGTGCCCCGGGCCGGTGACCACGATGCCCTCGCCCCGGTTGGCGCCGCTGGCGCCGAAGGCGTCTTCCCGCCACGGCGTGGTGCCGTTGACCACGTTGTCGGCGATGTAGGCGTTCTCCGAACGCAGGTAGCTGACGATGCCGTCGCCGTTGAACTGCGTCGCGCTCGCGTTCACCGTGCAGCGGGTGATGCTGATGTGGTTCGACGCATTGAAGCGGATGCGGCCGTTGACCGTGAGCGATTCGAGATGCACGTGGCTGCGGTTGAACATGCCCAGCTCGCCTTCGATCACCGCGCCGGGCTGGCCACGGATGACGATGGGCCGCGAAGCGGTGCCGTCGCGGCCGAAGACGAAGCCCGGATAGGTGCCCGGGCCGAGCAGCAGGATGTCGCCGGGCTGCGCGTTGGCGATGTTCAGCGACAGGTCGCCCGGCGTCACCGGCTTGATCACCGCATCGTTCGCCGGCCGGGGCACGTTGCGCGTGGTCGCACTGATGACGCGCGTTTCCTGTCCGCCATCGGGATCGGACAGCGACAGTTCGATCTCGTACGCCGTGCCCGGGCGCAGGTCGAACAGGCTGCCGGAGTGCCGGTTCGCCCACTGGAATCCCTGGTTCAGCCCTGCCGGAATGCGGCGCAGCGGCATCGCTGGACGCCACTGCGCTTCGCCCTGCGCGCGGTAGCGCACGTTGACCACGCCGTTGCGGTTGCTGTCGCCGCCGATCGCCCATTCCAGGGTGAGCGATTGCAGCGTCGGATAGGGTACCGTGGTGGCGCCGGGCGTGGTGGCGTTCTGTGTCTGCGCATGGACGGGCGACCAGACGCCCGCGATCGACAGCAACGCCGCCAGCCACGCGGTACAGGATGGACGAGTCCGCGACATCTCCGATCTCCCTTCACGACATGGCGGATCCCCCGCAGGGCAACTTAGCAGCACGGGCGGCGCCCCGACAGTGGATCACGGCACGAAGCGAAGCCCGGACGCCGCACACGGCGTCCGGATTCAGTGCACGGTCATCGCGGCATCGCCCGGGCGGTCAGGCATCGAGTTCGCGCAGGGTGATCGATGGGGGCGCGTCCAGCACGCGGCGCGTGGCGAACAGGCCGGCGACCAGCGCGGCGACGATGCCGATGGCCGCACCGGTGGCGGCCATGCCCCAGTCCGCTTCCCACGGCAGGTCGAACACCTGGGTCGCGACCACGCCGGCGAGGACCGATGCCGCCACTGCCGCGACCACGCCCGACAGCAGGCCGATCGCGGCGAATTCCGAGGCCTGCGCCAGGCGCAACTGCCGGCGACTGCCGCCGAGCGCGCGCATCACGCCGCCTTCGCGCAGGCGCTCGTCCTGGCTGGCGCTCACCGCCGCCAGCAGCACCAGCACGCCGGCGGCGAGCGAGAACCAGAACACCACCTGCACCACGCGCGCGACCTGGTCGCCGATGCTGCGCACCTGGGTCAGGATCGCGTCGACGTCGATCACGGTGAGGTTGGGATAGCGCTCGACCAGGTCGGCGGTGAAGCGCGGCCGCGTGGTCGGCACCTTCACCGCGGTGATGTAGCTGCCCGAATAGCTGTCGAGCGCACCTGGCGAGGCGACGACGAAGAAGTTCGGCTTGAAGCTTTCCCATTCGACCTTGCGGAAGCTGGTGATCGTGGCCTCGAAAGGCTGGCCGGCGATGTCGAAGGCGACGCGATCGCCGATCTTCCACTTCAGGCGCGCGGCGAACTCCTCCTCGACCGACAGCTCGGGCGTCGCCAGCCGCTTCGCCGGCCACAGCTTGCCGGCGGTGATCTGGTTGTCGTCGCCCAGGCTCTCGGCGGTGGACAGGTTGAACTCGCGTTCCGCGAGGCGACGCGCGCGTTCGCCTTCCTCCGCGTACTGCGCGCCGGTCACCGGCTTGCCGTTGTGCTCGACCAGGCGGCCGCGGATCATCGGATACAGCGTCGGCGCGGCGATGCCCTGTTCGGTGAGGAAATCGCGCACGCCGGCCATCTGGTCCGGCTGCACGTTGACGATGAAGCGGTTCGGCGCATCCTCAGACAGCGACATCCGCCAGCGTTCGATCAGGTCGGTGCGCACGAAGGTCAGCAGCAGCAGGGCCATCAGGCCGAGGCCGAGCGCGGACACCTGCGCGATGCTCGTGCCGGCGCGGCGGCTCACGTTCGCCAGGCCGTAGCGCAGGCTGCCGCGCAGGCGCGAGCGGACGCGGCGCACGACGAGGATCAGCACCCAGGCGATCGACGCCAGCGCTGCCAGCGTCAGGACGATGCCCAGCAACATCACGCCACCGAGCGTGGGGGAGCCGGCCTGCCACCACAGCAGCGCGCCGAGGCCGGAGAAGCCCGCCAGCGCGACCAGCCAGGCGCTGGGCTCGGCGACGTCGAGGTCGCGGCGCAGCACGCGCAGCGCGGGCACGCGACGCAGGGCCAGCACCGGCGGCGCGCCGAAGGACAGCAGCACGACCAGGCCGACACCGAGGCCCTGCAGCGCGGGCGCGAGGCCGGCCGGCGGGATCGACACCTTGAGCAGGTCGGCCAGCCACAGGCCGATGCCCCACTGCAGTGCGTAGGCGATGGCCACGCCGATCGCGCTGGCGATCACGCCGAGGATCAGCAGTTCGCCGATGTGGATCGCGGCCAGCGTGCGCTGGCTCGCGCCGAGGCAGCGCATCACCGCCGCACCCGAGAGATGGCGCTCGCTGTGCCGGCGCGCGGCCATCGCGACCGCGACCGCGGCCAGCACCACCGACACCAGCGCAGCGAGGCCAAGGAAGCGGCTGGCGCGATCGAGCGCCGAACGGATTTCCGGGCGCGCATCGGCGATCGTTTCCAGACGCTGGCCGCGACCGAGCGCGGCCTTCGCGGTCTTCACGAAACCGTCGACCGCCGCGGCTTCGCCGGCGATCACGAGCTTGTAGCCAGCGCGGCTGCCGGGCTGGATCAGGCCCGTCGACGGCAGGTCGGCGAGCGGCAGGAACACCTTGGGCGCGACGTTGAAGTAATCGATGGCGCCATCGGGTTCCTGCAGCACCACCGCCGCGAGGGTGAACTCGCGTTCGCCGATGCCGATGCGGTCGCCGGGCTTCGCGTCGAGCTGGTCGGCGCCGGCACGGCTGAGCCACAGGGTGCCGGCGGCCGGGCCGCCGACCACGTCGCGCTCGCCGCGCGCATCGCGGATGCGGAAACCGCCGCGCAGCGGGAAGCCTTCGCCGAGCGCGCGCAGTTCGCCCAATTTCAGGCGTGCGGCTTCGCCAGCGCCGACGCGCACCATGGTCGGCATCTCCACGGTTTCGGTGCGCTTGAGGCCGCCGAGGTTCGCAGCCTCGCGGATGCGTCCGGCGATGGGCGCGTCGCCGCGCACCACCGCATCGCCGCCGAGCAGGCGATTGGCCTCGCCGGCGAGCATGCGTTCGGCGCGATCGGTGACGAAACCGACCGCGCTCACCGCCACCACCGCCAGCACCAGCGCGGCGACGAGGATGCGGATATCGCCGGCCGCGAGGTCGCGCCGCAGCTGGCGCCAGGCGAGCGAGAACAGTCTCATGCGCGGCCTCCGGTCACGTCAGTCGCGAAAGGCAAATCCCCCCTGCCCCCCTTTTCCAAAGGGGGGGAAGCATCGGCACCGAGTTGGAACGGGGGGAAAGCATCGCTGCGAACTTGCTGCTGCAGGCAGGTCGGCGCCATCGTTCGCGATATCGAATTCTTCGAGCGCCCTCGCTGTCGCCCCCTTTGCAAAAGGGGGCCGACGGTCGCGCAGCGGTCGGCGGGGGGATTTGCTCTTGCGCTGGAAACGATACTCATGCCGACACCAGCCGCCCGCCATCCAGGCGCAGCACGCGGTGGCAGCGCTCGGCGAGATGGTCGTCGTGGGTCACCAGCACCAGGGTGGTGCCGGCATCGGCGTTCAGGCCGAACAGCAGCTCGATGATGGCCTGGCCGGTGCGGGTGTCGAGGTTGCCGGTGGGCTCGTCCGCGAACAGCAGCGAGGGACGGGTGACGAAGGCGCGGGCCAGCGCCACGCGCTGCTGTTCACCGCCGGACAGCTGGCGCGGATAGTGGTTCAGGCGCTCGCCCAGGCCGACGCGACGGAGGATCTCGCGCGCAGGGCCGTCGACGTCGGCATCGCCGCGCAGTTCCAGCGGCAGCATCACGTTCTCCAGCGCCGTCAGGGACGGCAGCAGCTGGAAGCTCTGGAACACGAAGCCGACCTTCTCGCCGCGCACCTTGGCGCGGCCGTCCTCGTCGAGGGTCGACAGCGGCGCGCCGTCGAGCAGTACGCGGCCGTCGCTGGGGGTGTCCAGCCCGGCCATCAGCGCCAGCAGCGTGCTCTTGCCCGAGCCGGAGGCGCCGACGATGGCGACGCTTTCGCCCCGGGCGATGTCGAAACCGACCGCGTCGAGAATGGTCAGCTCCCCGGATGGCAGGCGGACCCGCTTGCCCAGCCCTTCGACCCGCAGGGCCGGTGGCGTCGATGCCCCGGACGCGGCGGGGGTGGCATCGTCGGACGGCGGCGTGGCGGCCTGGGGGGTCAGGGTCATGAGGGGCTTCCGGGGGAGTCGAACCGTGGATATTGGGCGAAGGGGCCGGGGACGCAAGCCCGCCGGGACCCAACTGATGGCATGGACGGGCGTGGCGGGGTGGTGGATGCAGCCGCGGCGCGGCACCATCCAGCATCCCCCACCCGGATGTCCGCCGTGGACAATGCCTCTGCTTACCGCATCGCGCGGCTCTCGCCCGACGACATCGGGACATTCGTTGATCTCAACACGCTGTTCGGCGAAGTCTTCGAGGACATGGACACCTACACCGCGCAGCGGCCGGACGAGGATTACCTGCGTTCGTTGCTGGCCGACGATGGCTTCTTCGCCCTGGTCGCCACCGAGGGCGAAGCGGTGATCGGCGGTCTGGTGGCCTACACGCTGCGCAAGTTCGAACGCAAGCGCAGCGAGGTCTACCTCTACGACCTCGCGGTCTCCGTCGCGCATCGACGCAAGGGAATCGCGACCGCGCTGATCCGCGCGCTGCAGCGCCTCGCCGCCGAACGCGGCGCCTGGGTACTCTTCGTCCAGGCCGACCACGGCGACGATCCGGCCATCGCGCTGTACACCAAGCTCGGCACGCGCGAGGAGGTGTTGCATTTCGATATCCCGGTCGGTACCGAGCTCACTGGAGTGACCATGCAATCGCGTACGGTGGCACCAGAATGAAACCTCATCGCGAAGCTCTCATCGACATGCTGGAAGCCCACGGCTGGTACGTCTACAGCATCGAACGAGAGGACGCGGAGTGGTGGATCGATGAAACCTGGGAACTGCACTCGACCTGGTCGCCGACGACGACACGCGCATGGCTGGCTTTTCTCGTAGACCCTCAGCACGAGGGGAACAGGCAAGCTGGCGAAGGGGTCTGGGGCATCGATCTGCATGCGCACGCACCTCCCCGAGCCGGACATGCGCTCACCGGAATCTGCATGTCCGATCTCCGTCGCCCGGACATCACGCGCGACTTCCTTGCGCGACTCGACGCGCTCCGGACAAAGGCCTGAAACCAAATCCACTCTGAGCTATCCTCCATACGATCTTCATTCGCGTGAGGGGCAAGTGACACACCGCCGGTTTCGCCGATGACCGATGCCATGCCTGGCAACGCAACACAGCCTGCGGGCCTCGGCGGCATGCTGTGGATATTCGGCGTGCCGCTGATGCTGTGGGGCACGGTGATGCTCTCGCTGCTGCCATTGGTCATGTGGGAACTGACGCCGGCACAATGGGCGTCCAGCAAGGCTTCTTTCATGAAAGCAGGCTGGAGCATGGCCGAGTACAGGCAGTTCCTCGCAGAACAATTGCTGCAGGCTGCCATCTGGCTCTTCGGCATCTTCGTCGCGGAAGCCTTCTTCCGCCGCTCGCCGCATTTCCGCTGGACTGCCACGTTGTGGCTGATCTCGGCAAGCCTCCTGGCATTCCTGAGTGGCCTCCGGCACCCGCTGACGAGCCTCGCTGACCTGGATCCTGACACGCTGCAACGTCTGGCCTTGTTCACGCTTCCGTTGCTGCTGCCGATTCCCTGTCTGTGGCTGTCACGCCGGGTGCGCAACACCTTCTCCTCGCAGCCACCGATGCTGCATCGCCCAGGCTTCCTGAACGCCCTCCTCGACGGCCCGCGCGACTGGGGTCGCGGTGTCTGGTGCGTGGCGGGCGCGATCGTCGTTGTGGCATACCTGCATGCCAGCCTGGTCATGGCGCACCGGCCCTATCTCTTTCCTCCAGAACTGACGCCGGAAATCGCCGCGCTGCTGAACGCACCTGCCGCCCCTGCCATCGAGGGACGCGGCAACGCGGCGAGCGCGCTGATCACCATGTCATACACGGCCGAAGTCGCACAGGTACCGTATGCACGCATGTTCCTGGCACTGCATGTCGCCGGATTGCTGCTTGCGCTGTGGAGCGTTCGATTGTTCGTCCAGCGTGCATCGAGGCTGCGGTGGACGATCATCGCCAGCGCGGTGGTCCTGGCCGCGGCGCACGCGCTCTACGGGTGGATGCAAGGACGGATTCCGGTGTTCTGTGTCTATTGCGGACACTACGATGCGCCGCGCGATCATCTCGCCAAGTCACTGTCCCTGCTCATCATGGTCGTGGCACTCCTGTTGCTTCCCGCCGTGAGAAGGCGCTTCCGCAACACGTCCGGCAACCTGCGGCTCTCGTAGGAGCGACGCCAGTCGCGACGCTCCCACGCTTCACGATGGTCGTATGAAAGAGCGTCGCGACTGGCGTCGCTCCTACAGAGACGATCACATTGCCGGCCCTTGCAAGCCCCCTTTGCAAAGGGGGCGACAGCGAGAGCGATCTTCGATATTTGAGTACGGTTACTCGATCCGCACGTCGTCCAGCGCGAAGGCGAAGGCGCCTTCGGGGTTGCCGGCAGTGAAGGCGATGCCGCGGACGCGGCTGAGGTCGGCGCCGGGGAAGTTCTTCAGCGGCACACGGACTTCGGTCCAGTCGGCGGTGGTTTCGAACGTCTGCATGCTCGGCATCTGCTGGTTGCCGTGGAACAGCATCAGGGAGTAGCGGCGGCCGTCGCCGCGCACGCGGAAGACCAGGTCCTTGCGCGAGGACAGGTCGGCGAGCTGCATCGGCACCTTCGACGGGAACACCATCGCACCCGACCACGGGAAGGCGAAGCCGGGCTTGATCTCGCCACTCACTTCCAGCGCACCGGCGCTGCCGTTGGCGCCACCGGCGATGCGGCGCAGCTGGCCCACGGAAGCACCTCCGGCCATTTTGTCGGTGGTCGACATCCAGCCGGCGCCGAAATTCGCCGGCAACATGCCTGCGGCATTCGCGACCACTTCGGCGTCGAAGTCGGACACCACGGTCTGCGCGGGCAGCGCTTCGCCGACCGGGATGCTGGTCTCGCCGGCAGCAGGACGCTTGCGCTCGACGGCATAGCCGTTCTTCCATACCGTGACGATGGCACGGCTGGCGCGGATGTCGGTGGTCGGATCGCCGTCGACCAGCACCAGGTCGGCGCGCAGGCCGGGCGCGATGCGGCCGCGATCGGCGAGCCTGAAGCGACGCGCGGGCACCGAGGTCGCGGCGGCCAGCGCTTCGGTCGGCGACAGGCCGGCGCGGGTCAGCAGTTCCAGCTCGCCGTGCATGCTGACGCCGTGCGCGGTGCCGGGGTTGCCGGCATCGGTGCCGGCGAGCACGTCGACGCCGGCCGCGTGCAGCGCGCGCACGTTGGCGATGGCATCGGCGAGGATCTTCGGCTGCGCCTCGCCCGCGCCGAAGGTGGCCTTCAGGCTGTCGCGCTGTTCCTTCGTCAGCCACGGCGACAGCTTCGCATCGTCGACCAGCTTCGCGCCTTCGCCGGCCTGCGCCATGGTGCCGAGCACCGACAGCGTCGGGATGACGAAGGCCTTCTGGCGCTTCGCGGCCGCGACGAAGGCGTCATCGCCCGGCTCGCCGAACATGTGCACAAGGCCGTCGGCACCGGCTTCGATCGCTGCAGTACCGTCGCTCAGGCGCGAGACGTGGACCACGGCGAGGCGCTGGCCGGCATGCGCGGCGTCGATCGCAGCCTTCGCCTGCGCATGGGTGATCGTCGGGATGCGCCGCGTCTCGCTGTGTGCGCTGAAATCCTCGAGGATGATCTTGATGTAGTCCGAACCTTCGGCGATGCGCCCGGCGACGAAGGCCGCCGGGTCGCCATCCTTGTCGAGCGTCGGCACTTTCATGCCGTACTGCGTGCCGTGGCCACCGGGCGCGGTGACCGCCGCGCCCGCGCTCCACAGGTCGGCCTGGTGCGTGCGCGCCAGCGATTCGCGTTCGCGCCTGAGCTGCGGCAGGCGGTTCCAGTCGCCCAGCATGTCGAGTTCGGCGGTGACGCCGAAGCGCAGTGCGTCGCCCTGGGCCTCGCCCCAACTGTGCGCATGCGCGTCGATCAGGCCGGGATACAGCGTCTTGCCGCTGCCGTCGACGCGGGCGATGCCTTCGGGCGCTGCGGCCTTGCCGCCGACCGCGGCGATGCGGCCGTCGATCACCAGCACGCGGGTCTTGGGCAACACGCGCACGCCGTCGAAGACGCGGACGTTGTCGATCAGCACGTCGTTGGCGGGGTCGTTGTCGCGCGCCGGGGGCGCGGCGCCGTTGGCGCTGGACACGGACGCCGCGATGGCGACGGCAATGGCGACCGCGAAGGGCAGCCGGCGGGAAGGGGCGCGGAGGGACATGGGTGAACTCCTTTGTGGTGCGGACAGCAGGGGGACGATGGAGGGACAGGACGATCGAGTGCGGCCGATGTGACCGGCCACACGGGATGCGGGGATGCAGCGGAACGGAGGCGCGATGCGCCCGGGATTCATCCGCTGTCGGTGGGTGGGGGCGCGCTCACAGCCACCCCTTCTGCCGGGCCAGGCGATAGGCCTCGATGCGGTTGCCGACGCCGAGCTTGCCGATGGCTTCGGAGAGGTAGTTGCGCACCGTGCCCTGCGACAGGCTCAACTGAGTGGCGATCTCGCCGGCGGACAGGCCTTCGCCAGCCAGGCGCAGCACCTGGCGTTCGCGGTCGTTGAGTGGATCGGGCTCGGACCAGGCTTCCAGCGCAAGCTGCGCATCGATCGCGCGGCCGCCGCGATGCACCTTGCGCAGGGCTTCGGCGAGGTCTTCTGCCGGCGCGTCCTTCAGCAGATAGCCCGACACGCCGGCATCGAGCGCGCGACGGAGGAAGCCGGCGCGGGCGAAGGTGGTCACGATCACCACCTTCGTCGGCAGTGCATGGCGCTGGATGCGCTGCGCGAGTTCCAGTCCGCTGAGACCGGGCATTTCGATGTCGGTGACCAGCAGGTCGGGCTTCAGGCGCTGCACCTCGCGCCAGGCGCTCTCGCCGTCGGGCGCGGCGCCGAGCACGTCGATATCGGTTTCCAGCGACAGCAGCGCGGTCAACGCGCCGCGCACCATCGCCTGGTCTTCGGCGAGCAGGATGCGGATCATGCGTTCACCGCCATGCTCATGGCATCGTGGCTGGCCTTGAGCGGCAGCCTCGCCTCGATGCGCGTGCCTTCGCCGCGCCGGGACTCGATGCGCAGGCGTCCGCCCAGCGCCTCGATGCGCTCGCGCATGCCGCCCAGGCCGTTCCCCGGCACGATGGCGCCGCCGCGACCGTCGTCGACGATGCGCAGGACGGCCTCGCCGCCGATGGTTTCGAGTTCGATCTTCGCCGTGCGGGCGCGCGCATGGCGCTGGATGTTGGTCACCGCCTCGCGCACGGTCATGGCCAGCGCGGTCTCGACTTCGGCCGGCAGCGCCCCGCCTTCCAGCCAGCGCGGGTCGACCTGCGAGGCGAAGGCCACGCCGTCGGTTTCCAGCAGCAGCTTCGCCGAGACCAGTTCGGCCGCGATGCCGGCGGCGCGGATGCCGGTGACCGCCGACCGCACCTGCGCCAGCGCTTCGCGCGCGACGCGACTGACCTCGGCGATCTCCCGCTGCGCGGCGGCCCGGGCCTCGGCGGCGCGCGCATCGTCGCCTTCGCCGCGCGCCAGCAGCTTGCCGGCCAGGTCGCTCTTCAGCGCGACCAGCGACAGCGTGTGGCCGAGCAGGTCGTGCAGGTCGCGACCGATGCGCTCGCGCTCGGCCAGGGTGGCCAGGCGCCGCACTTCGTCGTGGCTGAGCTTGAGTTCGGCGCGCTTGCGCAGGTTTTCGATGAAGTGGTACTGGCCGAAGAACACGCCCAGCGAGACCAGCAGCGTGATCAGGAACACGAAGACCGGGATGTCCAGCAGCACGATTTCCAGGCACAGGCCGCCGAGGATCAGGCTTGCCCAGACCATGCGCGACCACAGCTGCCTGCCGATCCCCGCCGCGAATCCGATGGCGTAGATGGTGTAGACGTTCGCGAACGGATTCACCGGCATCAGCGCGTAGCCAATCCCGGCGATGGCGAGCATGCACGCGAACTTGCCCACGAACTCGAACCGGTACGAAGCGAAGTACAGCGGCAGGAAGACGGCGATCGACAGCAGCGTCGGCCACAGTACCTGGCTCGCCGCACCGACCCAGCCACCGCGCGCATCGGCCAGCCAGCCGAGCACGAAAGGCATGAACAGGAAGGCGAGATAGCCCAGCGTGAAGAACGGCATCCAGCCGAGTCCGAGCGATTCGGGCACCAGGCGGGCGCGCCAGCGCAGCAGCAGGGGCATGAGGGAAGCAGACATGGCGGGTTCGCGGCGTGTATGGAATGAAAAGCGATCGATCAGGGTAATCCAGCGATGCTCAACCCGCGAGCCTGCGACGCGCCAGCGCCGCGAACAGCACGGTGACGCCGACCAGCACGCCGAGGTGCACCACCAGCGCACCGCCGCCATCCATGCCGATCACCTTCAGCGCGACCTGCGCGTGGTGGTAGGCCGGCCACACTGGCGCCATGCCGGCGATCCACGCCGGCAGCAGCTTCAGCGGCAGCCACAGCCCGGACAGGAAGGCCATCGGCAGGAACAGCATGTTCACCACGGCCGGCGCGCCCTGGCCGCCGACCAGCGTGCCGATGAACAGGCCGATCGCGCAGAACGGCAGCACGCCCAGCGCGCAGACCACGGCGAGCAGCAGCCACTGCCCGGCTGGCAGCGAGACGCCGCCCAGTGTCGCGGCCAGGATCGCCAGCAGCACGAAGATCGCCGAGGCGAACAGCACCGCCGTGACCATCTTCGCGGCCAGGTATGCGCCTGGCGGCATCGGCAGCGCGCGCTTGTAGGTCAGCAGGCCCTGCTCGCGCTCCATCGCCACGGTCACGCCGAAGCCGAACAGGCCGGCGCCCATCGCGCCGAACACGCCGTACGTGGCGAGCAGATAATGCGCGGCGTCGCCCTTGCCCTTGTTGAGCAGCACGCCGAACAGCACGTAGAACAGCGCCGGGAACAGCAGGGTCGGAATCACGTAGGACGGCGTGCGCAGCAGGCGGCGCCATTCGTACCAGGCTTCGAGTGCGTAGCTGCGCAGCGGCGAATGCGGGGATGCCGCGGCGGGCATGGTGGTTGCGGTGTTCATCAGGCGGCCTCGCGGTCGGTGTTGCGGTCGGTGTCGCGGGTGAGTTCGAGGAAGGCGTCGGCCAGGCCGGCGCGGCGGATATCGAGTTCGGCGAGCGCGGCGTCTTCCGCCAGCAGGCGGCGGACCACGTCTTCGGCGGCATCGGCGACGATCTCGACGCGTGCGCCGTCGCGCGTGGCGGCGCGCACGCCGGGCCAGGCGGCGATCGCGTCGACATCCATGGCCGACAGGCAGCGGATGCGGCGCTGCGAGACACGCGCGCGCACTTCGTCCATCGCGCCATCGGCGACCACGCGACCGCGATCGAGCACCACCACGCGGTCGGCCAGCGCCTCGGCTTCTTCCAGGTAATGCGTGGTCAGCAGCACGCCGGTGCCGCCCGCGACCAGTTCGCGGATCGTCGCCCACATGCGCTGGCGCGCATCGATGTCCAGGCCGGTGGTCGGCTCGTCGAGGAACAGCAACTCGGGATCGCCGCAGATCGCCAGCGCGAACTGCACGCGGCGCTGCTGGCCGCCGGACAGCCGGCCGTAGCGCCGGTCCATCAGGCCGTCGAGGCCGGCCATCGCGACGCAATCGGCGACGCTGCGCGGGCTCGGGTAGTAGCTGCGCGTCAGGTCGAGCAGTTCGGCCACCTTCGCGCTCTCGGGAATGCCGGCCGACTGCAGCATCACGCCGATGCGGCGGCGCGCGGCCATCTCGCCCGGCGGCAGGCCGAGCACCTCGGCCTCGCCCGCATCGGCGGCGACCAGACCCAGCAGCACCGCGATCGACGTGCTCTTGCCGGCGCCGTTGGCGCCCAGCACGGACAGCACTTCGCCGCGCCGGATCGAGAAACCCACGCCGTCGAGCGCGGTGAGGGTGCGGTAGGCCTTGCGCACGCCGTGCAGGCGGGCCAGCGGCGCGGTGGCGGATGAAAGTCGGGGTTGGGGTGACATGACCGGTCCTGTCGTCGGGATGGACACAGTCTCGACATCGCCCGACTCCGCCGGCAGTCGCGACCGTCAGCCATCGGAGGTGACAAACGTCACCTGACGCCGACGCACGGGGGCCGATATGCTGGCGCCGCCGCTGCATCCTGCGCGCCGTGCCGTCCGTCCCTGTCCCGGCCCTGCCGCACCCCCTTCCCGCCCAGCCACGGATCGCCATGAGCACCCCCTCCCCCACCGACCCGCTGTCCCAGCTCCGCATCGACCGCAGCCACGGTGCCCGCAGGCCGCGGCGCAAGCGCTGGCCCTGGGTGGTGGGCGCCCTGGTCGTGGTCGTCGCCGGCCTGGCGTTCATGGCTGCGAACCGGCCCGTGCAGGTGCAGGCCGCCACCGCGCGCGACGCCGCCGACCCGGCCAACGCCTCGCTGCTCGACGCCTCGGGCTTCATCGTCGCCCGGCGCATCGCCACGGTGTCCAGCAAGACCACCGGCCGCGTGCGCGAGGTGCTGATCGAGGAAGGCCAGCGCGTGGAAGAAGGCCAGGTGCTGGCCACGCTCGATCCCATCGACGCCGACGCCCAGCGCGCGCTCGCCGAGGCCCAGCTCGCCGCCTCGCAGAGCCAGATCGCCCAGGTCGAGGCGCAGTTGGTCGAAGCCGAGGCCAGCGCGCGCCGGCTGTCGTCGCTGGTGAAGGACCGGCTGGTCTCGCGGCAGCAGTACGACCAGGCCGTCGCCCAGCGCGACGCGCTCCGCGCCTCGCTGCTCAGCGCACGGCGCGGCGCCGAGGTCGCCGGCCGCCAGCGCGACGTCGCCGCGATCGGCGTGGACAACACCATCGTCCGCGCGCCCTTCGCCGGGGTGATCACCGCCAAGGCCGCGCAGCCGGGCGAAATCGTCTCGCCGATCTCCGCCGGCGGCGGCTTCACCCGCACCGGCATCGGCACCATCGTCGACATGGAGTCGCTGGAGATCGAAGTCGACGTCAACGAGGCCTACATCGGTCGCGTGCAGCCGGGCATGCCGGTGGAAGCGGTACTCAACGCCTATCCGGACTGGAAGGTCCCGGCCGAGGTCATCGCGATCATCCCCGCCGCCGACCGCAGCAAGGCCACGGTGAAGGTGCGCATCGCACTGAAACTGAGCGATGCGAAGATCGTGCCGGACATGGGCGTGCGCGTGAGCTTCCTCGAGAAGGCCGTGCCCGGCGCGGCGAAGCCGACCGGCGTCTGGGTGCCGTCGCGCTCGATCCGGCTGGCCGAGGGCGAAACCGCGGCGAAGGCCACGCGCGGCACGGTGTTCGTCATCGACGGCAACGCTGCCGAGGGCACCGCGCAGGCGCGCGAGGTCGCGCTGGCGGAAGCGCGCGACAGCGACCGCCGCGTCGCCTCGGGTCTGAAGCCCGGCGAACGCATCGTCGACGATGCCTCGAAGATCGAGGACGGCCAGCGCGTGGTCGTCGCCGATGCCAAGGCCAAGGCCGCGAAGTGACCCTCATGGACGACGCGACCCGACCCCTGGTCGAAATCCGCGCGCTGACCAAGGTCTACGCGCGCGGCAGGCAGCAGGTGCCGGTGCTGCACGGCATCGACCTGGACATCCCGCGCGGCGATTTCGTCGCGCTGATGGGTCCGTCCGGCTCGGGCAAGACCACGCTGCTGAACATCATCGGCGGCCTGGACACGCCCAGCGACGGGCGCCTGCTGGTGAACGGCGTGGCGATCGAGGATCTCGCCGCCGACGACCTCGCCGCATGGCGCGCGGACACCGTCGGCTTCATCTTCCAGAGCTACAACCTGATGCCGGTGCTCACCGCGCAGAAGAACGTGGAACTGCCGCTGCTGCTCACCGACATGGGCGCCGGCGAGCGCGCGAAGCGGGCGAAGATCGCGCTGGACCTGGTCGGCCTGGGCGACCGCGCGCGGCACAAGCCGAACGAGTTGTCCGGCGGCCAGCAGCAGCGCGTCGCGATCGCGCGGGCGCTGGTCTCCGACCCGCTGCTGCTGATCTGCGACGAACCCACCGGCGACCTCGACCGCAAGACCGCCGACGAAGTGCTCACGCTGATGCAGACCCTCAACCGCGACTACGGCAAGACCATCGTGATGGTCACCCACGACCCGAAGGCCGCCGAGTACGCGCGGCGCACCGTGCACCTCGACAAGGGTCGCCTGGTCGACGAGCCGGGGCATCACTGAGCATGAAATACGTCGGACTGGTGCTCTCGGGACTGCTGCGCAGGAAACTGCGCACCGGGCTCACGCTGCTGTCGCTGATCGCCGCGTTCACCCTGCTCGGCCTGCTGCAGGCGGTGAACTCGCTGTTCGGCGGCGCAGCGGACTTCCTCGGCGCCAACCGCCTCATCACCCAGGCATCGACCTCGTTCACCCAGCCGCTGCCGATGCGCCTGCTGCCGCAGATCGAAGCCGTGCCCGGCGTCGAATCGGTGATGCACTCGCAGTTCTTCGGCGGCGTGTACCAGGACGGACGCGGCTTCTTCCCGCAGTTCGCGGTCAATCCGCAGCGGCTGCGCGACACCTATCCGGAATGGGTCATGGCCGAGGACGGCTGGCGACAGTTCATCTCCACCCGCGACGGCGCCATCGTCGGCCGCAACCTCGCCCGGACCAACGGCTGGAAGGTCGGCGACATCGTGCCGCTCAATTCCTTCATCTGGACCCGGGCCGACGGCTCGCGCACCTGGGAATGGCGCATCGTCGGCATCTTCGATGGCCGCGATGAGGAGTGGAGCGAGCGCGCCAACCTCATGTACCTCAACTACGGCCAGTTCGACGAAGGCCGCAGCCCCGCCGCGCGCGGCCTGGCCGGCGTGTTCGCGGTGCGCATCGCCGACCCGAACGAGGCCGGGCGCGTCGCCGCCGAGATCGACGCCAAGTTCGACAACTCCTCCGACGAGACCAAGACCCAGAGCGAGCAGGAATTCCAGCTCGGCTTCGCGCGCCAGTTCGGCGACATCGGCATGATCGTCAACCTGATCACCGCCGCGGTGTTCTTCTCGATCCTGTTCCTCACCGGCGTGTCGATGTCGCAGGCGGTGCGCGAACGCATCCCGGAGCTGGCCGTGCTCAAGTGCCTGGGCTTCACCGACCGCCAGGTGATGTGGCTGGTGCTGGCCGAAGCCTTCGCCCTGTGCCTGCTCGGCGCGCTGGCCGGCATGCTGCTGGCCAGCGTGGTCACCCTGGGCCTGCCGCCGGAATTCCCGATCACCACCGATCTGCGCGTGTGGGTCATCGCCGGGATCAGCGTGCTGGTGCTGACGGTGATGGTCGGCCTGCCGCCCGCGCTCACCGCCAAGCGCCTGAAGATCGTGGACGCGCTGGCCGGTCGCGGTGACGATTCGCCGCTGGAGCGCCTGCTGCATCGCGGCTTCGGCGCGCTGGGCCGGCTGTTCGGCGCCAGGCGCGAGGACGACGAAGACGCCGCCGACGCGACGAACAGGGAGCAACGCGCATGAGCACGCTGACGCAGACGCGCGAGATCGTGATGATGAACCTGCGCTCGATCCCCGATCGCCTGGCGCCATCGCTGGTGATCGTGATCGGCATCGCCGGCGTGGTCGGCGTGCTGGTGGCGTTGCTGTCGATGTCCAGTGGGCTGAAGCAGACCCTGGGTGGCAACGGCCGCGACGACCAGGCGGTGATCACGCGCGGCGGCTCGCAGGGCGAACTGTCGAGCTTCCTCACCATCGCCTCGATGACCCTGATCAAGCAGGACCGCGCCATCGCGCGCGGCAGCGACGGCCTGCCGCTGGCCAGTGGCGAACTGATCGTCATCACCGAAGTCCCGCGCCCCGGCCAGAGCACCGGCGCCAACGTCACCCTGCGCGGCGTCGAAACGGTGGGTTTCGCGCTGCGTCCCGATTTCACGATGGTGAAAGGCCGCCGCTTCCGCCCGGGCGTGCAGGAAATCATCGTCGGCGACGGCGCCGCGAAGCAGTTCGAAGGCCTGGCCATCGGCAACCAGCTGCGCTTCCGCGGCGGCACCTGGACGATCGTGGGCCACTTCCGCAGCGGTGATGCCTACGACTCGGAGCTGTGGACCGACCGCGAAACCCTGCAGGGCGCCTTCGGCCGCGCCGGCGTGTCCTCGCTGCTGGTGCAACTGCGCGGCGTGAACGACCTCGACCCGATGAAGGACCGGCTCACCGCCGACCCGCAGCTGGATGTCGACGTGCGCAGCCAGCGCGACTACTACACCGGCCAGTCCGCAGGGCTGACCAGCGTGATCGGCTGGCTCGCCGGCGTCGTCGCCACCATCATGGCCTTCGGCGCCACGTTCGGCGCGCTCAACACCATGTACTCCGCGGTCTCCGCGCGCACCCGAGAAATCGGCACGCTGCGCGCGCTCGGCTTCGGCGCCCTGCCGGTCGTCGCCTCGGTCATGGCAGAATCGCTGCTGCTCTCGCTGTGCGGCGGCGTGCTCGGCGCGGTCATCGCCTACCTCGCCTTCAACGGCTACGCCGTCTCCACGCTCGGCGGCGGCTTCACCCAGGTCGCGTTCCAGTTCGCGGTCACGCCCGAACTGGTGCTGCTCGGCGTCATGCTCGCCCTGAAAATCGGCTTCATCGGTGGTCTCGCGCCCGCGGTGCGCGCGGCACGGATCCCGGTGACCGACGCGCTGCGGGCCGGCTAGCGGGCGGATGCGCCATGAGGCCGCGCCACGATCCCGTCATCGTCCATCAGAAGGAGCGCCATGAAGACCACCATGAAGACCACCATCATGCGTGAACGCTCTCCGGCGACGCTGCCGCTCCGCGCACTGCGCCACCTGTCGCTGATCGCCTGCATGGCCATCGCGTCGCCCGTCGCGCTCGCGAAGGACGCCGCTCGGGCCGACGTGTTCGACATGCACGTCCATCTGTGGCACGGCGAGCAATCGCTGCGCGACTACGTCGGCAAGGTCGAAGCGGACGGGCTGTCCGTGTCGGGCTTCGGCGCGATGTGGTTCGGCGGCCCCAACCAGGCGCTCGCCGGCCAGCCCGAACGGATCCGCGCCGGCAACGACGGCATCATCGCACTGGCGGCGCAACACCCCGGCATGCTGCCCGTCGCGACCGTGCATCCCTACGACGGCGATGCCGCCATCGCCGAACTCGACCGCGTGGCGGCCAGGGGCGTGAAGGTCATCAAGCTGCATCCGCACACGCAGAAATTCGACCCCGACGATCCGCGCGTCCTGCCCCTGCTCAAGCATGCCGGCACGCGGGGGCTGGTGGTCATGCTCGACAACGCCAGCATCCTGCCCGGCGACAGCGAGAAGATGTTCAACCTCGCGCTGAAGGCGCCGGGGACGAAATTCCTGTTCGCCCACCTCGGCGGCATGAACTTCCGGTTCTGGAACGTGCTGAAGGCCGCGCGCACCGCCGAGGCGCTGTTCGGCGACAACATCCACTTCGACATCTCCGCCGTCGTGGCGCTGGTGGCCGATTCGCCCGTCGAGGACGAATTCGTCTGGACGATGCGCAACGTCGGCATCGACCACATCCTGCTGGGTTCGGATTTCCCGCAGTACTCACTCAGGCAGAACGTCGACGCCCTCGACCGCCTGCCCCTGGACGACGAGGAAAAGGCGAAGATCCGCCACCGCAACGCCCGCGCCCTGTTCACACTGCCCTGAACGCGCGCCGGTCGCTGCGGATCTCCCGGGGCGGGGGCGACGACACCCGCCCCGGGCCCCGGGCGGCGCATGGCATTCGGTGCTCGCACCATCCCGGGCCGCAGACACGCTGAACGTGCGGCCCCCGGGGCTGGCATGCTTCATGCCCGCCACGCGACTGTGCTAGGTTCGGCCGGAACCTCCGCCTTCTTTCGTGGATACATGGATATGGAACCGTCCGCGCCCCCGCCGCCCGCCGGTCGCAAGGGACCGCATCCCGACCGCACATCGCCGAGGCCCGGCTCCGGCCCCTCGCCGGGCCTGCACAAGCCGGCCTGCGCCCTCCTCCTCGCCCTCACCTTCTCCCTTTCGGCCTGCGCCATGGAACAACAACCCCAATTCGACTCCGACGCCTGGAAATCGCAGCGTGGCGCTGCCGCCAGCGACAACCGCCGCGGCGGGATGCTCCCGGCGCTGGACAAGGTCCTCCACGCCGGCATGACCCGCGACGAGGTCGTCAAGCTGCTCGGCGAACCCGAGCACAGCGACGCCCAGACCGGGGTGGACCAGTACGAACTCGGCATCGCCGGCTACGGCGTGGACGAGGAGTACTACGAACTGCGCTATCGCGACGGCAAGCTCGAATCGCATCGCATGGGCCGCCGCTGAGTTCGCGGCAGCCGCACCACCATTTCCCTCAGGAACGCCCGTTCAAGGAACCCAGGAGTCCGCCATGTCCAGACCCGACCTCGGCAAGGTCCGCACCGATTACCAGGTCGCGGACGACACGATGATCGATTACCGCCCGCGCGCGTTCGGCGCCTTCGACATCCCGTTCACCGATTCGGTCAGGATGACCCGCACCGAAGGCGCCCTGCTCGATGAGCTGACCTTCAACCGCGGCCTCGCCGGGCTGAGCGAATTCCGCGACACCGCCCGACTCGCCGGCAACGAGGCGATCCGGCGCTTCCCCAACAACCCCGTGCCGTCCGACATCCCCGCCAATCGCGCCGGCGAATGGCAGGGCAACGACGGCCACCGCGACGCCTTCCGCCATGCGTACTGGAATGCGTTGATGACGCAGAAGTACGGCGAGCGCTGGACCGCCGCCTTCGCCACCGCGCATGAAGGCATTCCCGGCAACACCGCCAATCGCGAGGCGATGGATCTGTACAACAACCAGATCGGCCGCGAGATCGGCGCGGCCAATCCCCGGGCGACGCCGCAGGAACTGGCCAACAAGATCGAGGAGGCGCTCAACCAGGGCAAGCTGGTCACGATCGACCGCAGCGGCAATCTGGAATGGAGCGACCGCGTCGCACGCGGCCAGCACGGCCTCGCGCCGGACGACGTGATCGGCCCGAACCTGCGCACCCCCGGCGTGGTCTCGCCGGACACCGTCAGCCAGAACAACACCGGTCGCGCGCAACCCGACACCATGCTGGCCGCCGCCGATCCCGCGGTCGAGCGCATGCGCCAGGACCCGATGTACGGCCAGGTCGTCAACGCGATGGCCGCCAAGGGTCTGCAGGACGACGCCATGGCCGCGAATGTCTATGCCGCCGCGACCCGCGCCAACCTCGCCGGCGTCACCAGCATCGAGATCGGCAACCGCATCGAAGGCGCCAACGGCCAGCCCGACCGCACCCTGTTCGTGTTCGACGGCCGCAACGGCGTCGAAGGCCCGAACCACGCCCGCCTCAGCGAGAACGACGCGCGCACCACACCGGTGCAGGTCGCCGCGAACGTCGCCGAAACCTCGCGCGAGCAGCAGCCTGCACAACCCGAGCAGGAAACGCGCAGGACGATGCAGGTCTGACCCGGGTCGCAAGGAGGAAACCGGGACGTCCGACAATCGGATCCCCGGTATCGATGCGTCCCCGACATTGCATGCCGCATCATCCCGCAACGGTTCGAGCGATCCCATGCACCGGCACCCCATTGAAGCCTGGCACGCCCTCGTCGAAGCCAATGACCCCGCGGGCCTGGACGCTCTTCTTGCGGACGATGCAGTCTTCATCTCGCCCGTCGTGCATGCGCCGCAACGCGGGAAGGCGTTGACCAAGGCCTATTTGAGCGCTGCCTTCCAGGTCTTCTTCAATCCGGACTTCCGGTATGTCCGCGAGATCATCGGAGACACCGACGCGATGCTGGAGTTCGAGACGGAGATCGACGGCGTACTGGTCAACGGCGTCGACATCATCCGATGGAACACGCGAGGCGAGATCGTCGAGTTCAAGGTGATGGTGCGCCCGCTCAAGGCGATCACCGCGGTTCACGAGCGCATGGCGGCCATGCTCGCGAGCGCACGGCCTGCGACGTAGCGCAGGCCGGCGCTTTCCGGGACGCCTGCATTCCTGATCACACCATCGCGCGCCCGATCTTTCTTGCAAACCGCAACCTCGATCGGGCATTCCGCATCGACGTTGCATTTCGAGCCCCATCCAGATGCGCAACGCATCCGGCATCCGCACGACAACCGGGCGCCATGCCCCGGCACCGGATCGCTGCCGGGGGAAAACGACACGCGACCTTCAGAGCCAAGTGGCACGGGAATTGCAACGATATCGGCATCTCCGGTGCCGGTTGGAGTCCCCATGAAAACACATCGATTCCTCACAGTCACACTGGCTGTTTCGTTCTGCGCCATGTCGATCGACGCGGCGGCGAACGGCCTCCCGGACGCAGCCAACCAGCCAACATCCACCAGCGGCGCCGCCGGGATACTCCGAGCGCAGATCCTGCTTGATCGCGCGCACTTTTCTCCCGGCGAGATCGATGGTGTCGAAGGATCGAACCATCGCCGGGCCATCCGCGGCTATCAACGCGCGCATGGCCTGCACGAAACCGCGATACTCGATGCGCAGACGTGGGCGATACTCAATACCGAAGCGCCGACGGTCATCGTCTCCTACACTTTGACCGCCGAGGACGTGGGCCAACCCACGGTGAAGTTGCCGGCCGACATGATGGCGCAGGCGAAACTCGAGTCGCTCGGATTCGAGTCCATCCTGGAGGCGCTCGGCGAGCGCTTCCATGCGAGTCCTGCGCTGCTGAAGCAGTTGAACCCAGGCGCAGACTTCACGAAGGCGGGCACCCGCATCCTGGTCCCCAACATCGCCGATACCGTCCCCTTGCCGAAGGTATTGAAAGTGGTCATCGACAAGTCGGACTCGACGCTCGCCGCGTTCGATGCCGCGGGCAAGCTGGTCGCGCAGTTCCCGGTGTCTTCGGGCAGCAGGCGCGACCCGCTGCCGATCGGGCAATGGACGATCACGGGCGTCGCCGTCAATCCGACCTTCCATTACAACCCCGATCTGTTCTGGGATGCGGATCCGCACCACGCGAAGGCGACTTTGCCGCCCGGCCCGAACAATCCCGTCGGCACGCGCTGGATCGATCTGTCCAAACCGCATTACGGCCTGCATGGCACGCCGGCACCTTCCAGCATCGGCAAGACGCAGTCGCATGGCTGCGTGCGCCTGACGAACTGGGACGCCGAGCGACTGGCATCGGCGGTTGCCCCATCGGTGCCGGTGCTGATGCAGGAGTAGCGGTGAAATCGCTTGCGCTCTTTCTGCTGGGCCTGGTGCTGGGCGCCCTGCTCCACCGCGCGTACGAGCGATCGCAACCGGACGCGCTCGCGCCCGCTCGGGACTGCGTCGCACGGCCTGTCGACGACACGTGCATCCGGACCGCGCCTGCCGCATCGAGCGACAAGCCCGCGCCGCCCGCACCACCGACCGCCGCATCTCCGGAACCGCTGGTCAACGCCACCCTGCCGGATCGCGCCGACCTGCCGGCCGATCCGGGCCTGCTCATTCCGGTCCAGGGAAAGACCGCGGCCGACCTCACCGACACGTTCGCCGACAGCCGCACGGAAGGCCGATCGCATGAAGCGATCGACATCATGGCGGCGGCCGGGACGCCCGTGCTCGCGGTCTCCGACGGACACATCGAAAAGCTTTTCACGAGCGAGAAAGGCGGGCTGACGATCTACCAGTTCGAACCCACGGGCCGGTACGCGTACTACTACGCCCACCTCCAGCGCTATGCCGATGGCCTCCGTGAAAAGCAGACGATTCGAAAGGGCCAGGTGATCGGCTACGTCGGCGCCACGGGCAACGCCGATCCCGCCGCCCCGCACCTGCACTTCGCGATCTTCCTCCTCGGCCCGGAGCGCCAGTGGTGGACAGGCACCGCCATCAACCCTTATCCGCTCCTGCAACGGAACTGATCGGGCGCGACAGCGACGCAGCGGGCTCCTGCGCGTTGCGCTCGATACCATCGAGCATGATGGCAAACCCAAAGTGATCCGCACCGACGACGAAGCGACGTTCTCGTCAGACCGGCACGCACCCGTCGTGAATCGGAACGCCCGGCTTTGGCCGGGCGTTCTTGTTTCCGGGAATCACAACGCGTGCCGATAAAGCGATGACAGCGCACTGCGGCGGGATCAGTTCGGCATCTGATCGGGATCAGTTCAACGCCTGCCATCCCGAGCCAAAGGCGAGGGACCTGTTTTTCGGTGAAACTCTGTGGTGAACAAGCACCTGTCAGTTCTGACAGGAATGACTTTCGACCATGGATTGAAAGACGATAGGTGGCGGGGCTGTTGCATATCCGGATTGCGGAGGGGCTGATGCCGAATCCCGGGCAGCACCACGTTGGTTAATATCAAGATGATGCATTCGCGAATCTGGCGCGAGCACGTTGGCCGCTTGGATTATGCGGCGATTTTATTCGGCAATTTGTAGCCGGGTGAGCAACCAACATCGGGAGGGGGTGTGGTGATGGAAAAGCAAATGCCAATGTGGCAAATCGTTCTACGGTGGCTGGCTTTCCTTCCTGGCGCGCTATTGGCAGCCCTGCTAGTGAGTGCATTAATGCGCCTTCTCAACCGGCTAAGCATGTTTCTCAGCGGCATGAATCCAGATGGATTTCTCAACAAACTCTGGCTTGAGGTGATCGCCAGCGCGCTTATGGGTGCAGCGTTTGTCTATGCAGGCTCTCGCATCGCGCCGATGCATCGCAAACCCATTGGGTACACGCTCACTGTCACCATCATTCTACTAGCCGGATTCTTAGCCTTTCCTGCAATCACTCAGCAGAATTGGTGGGCATTGATTGGATGCATTGCAATGGCCGCTGGCGGTGCTGTCGTCGCGCACTCCGTTGCAACTGGTGAGCTTGATCTAGACACACACACGCTCACCTAGAAATTCATTCAATCCGACGCCGCATCGCGGCGCGACCTAATTCAAGTGTTAGCACTCACAGGGAGGCTGCAAATGGCCCGAAAGAGTGGAGGGGGTTCACTCCTCATCCTGCTAATAGGCGCTGGCTGGATTGTGTCCCAATGCGGCGGTAGCAGTAGTAGCAGCAAGTACGCATCAGAATCCGTTGATCCTTCTTATGCGACCCCTAAAACGCCTACTGCTCCACCAGCGCCATCGACTGAGACGATGTACGTCAACGCAGCCACGCTGAACCAGAGATATTCACCAGACGGTAAAGTCATGGGCCAGGCGTCAGGTGGTGACTCGGTGATCATCTATGAGAGAAAGGGCTCTTGGGCAAGGGTTTCGCCCGACGGATCTTCACCGCTATGGGTGTCGAGTTCGCATCTCTGCTCATACTCGGGCTGCTACGTGCCAAAACAACCGCGCAGTCGCCCATCTGCCCCTACCAACCGCTCGCGCTCCAATTACATCGACGGTACATGCCCATGCTCTGGCAACCGTGTCTGTATCGGCCCTCGCGGCGGCCGCTACTGCATAACGTCAGGTGGCAATAAGAGATACGGGGTTTGAAGGCCGCATGGCGCATACGCAAGGTGCATAAGCGAAGCGTCATGCACCTTCTTTGAGGAATTGCGGATCGCTTACGCATGACGGCGCATGACGCCTTCGGCTTATGCACCCTACGAAGATAAGACACCAGGTCGGAAAATCGATAGAAGCGGGAACGCACACAGGGGGCTGGATGCGATCGACACTTTCATTGCTGCTATTTGCACTGACACTGCCAGTCCAGGTCATCGCGCACGGTGGCGGGCTCGACAGGAACGGCTGTCACACCAACCGAAAGACCGGGGAGTACCACTGCCACGGTGGTTCGGCCGCGCCTCCGCGCAGTTCGCTCCTGCCCGAAAGAAGGCACGCGCCCGCCAGATCCGGTGATCGCAGCGGCGCGTTCGCCAATTGCGACGAGGCGCGTGCCGCCGGGGCAGCGCCGGTGCGGCGCGGCGATCCCGGCTATGGGCCGCATCTCGACCGCGACAACGATGGCGTGGGGTGCGAGCCGTATCGGGGAAATTGATCGCATGCGCAGCCGATCGTTGAGCCGAACTTCGCGCGCAGGTCGAACGTGACCACACCGTCTCGATGCCACTGCCTTCGAACGCGGACAGCGCCGCTCACCGGCGCGAGCGTATCCTGCACGATGCCCGCATCGACTGCGCGCTGCCTGGACGCAGGCTCGGTGCGCCATCGTTGCACCTCGACGTGACGACACCGGGTCCATCCGACCTGTCAGAAATGCGAGTTCCGCCCGGGTTTCCGCGCGCATAGATTGCGCGGGCCTGCGCGGCAGCCGTCGCACGACGTTCGCCGCACGCGACCGATGCATCTGTCGTGGTCCGCTCCCCCACGCCCGGGCCGGCGGCGAGCCGCGCAGGCCACTTCCCTCATGAAAAGGATGTCCACGATGAAGAAGTCCAGGAAGACGCTGCTCGTCTCGATTGCCGGCGTGCTGCTCGCGGCCTCTGCACAGATTGCTGCGGCACCGGCACCGGCGCTCAGCTACGTGCATGTCCGCGTGGTCGGTTCGTCCACTCAGGGCTGGGAATTCGTCGGCGAGAACGCGCTGTCCACCTCGCTCGACCACGGCGGCGCGCAGTTGCGTGTGGTCACCGTGGAAATCGGCTACGGCCACACCCCCGTCGCGAAGATGAACGGCTCGGTGCTGCCGCAGTCGGCGAACTACCTGACCACCACGTTCTGCAATTACTCGAATTTCCTGCAGGAATGCAGCCCGGGCCAGACCGTGGTCGGGTTCGTCCGCTACTGGAACCTCGACGGACACCAGACCGGCAATTTCTGGTACCAGAACACATCGACCAACTCGCCCTGGAACACCCTCGGCGATCACATGACGATCCTCTGATCCGCCTGCAGCCGGCGCTTGCGGTGGCCCGGAACCGCGGGCCGCCGCAACCTGCCTCACCCCGCCTGCGCCACCCGCGCCCGCCGCAGGCTGTCGGTCATGAACAGCGCGAGCGCGATCCAGATGAAGACGAAGCCGATCGCGCGGTTCTGGTCGAAGGGTTCGTGGAAGAAGAACACGCCGGTGAGGAAGGACAGCGTCGGCGAGATGTACTGCATCAGGCCGACGGTGGACAGCGGCACGCGGCGCACGGCGTAGGCGAAGCCGATCAGCGGCAGCGCGGTGAGCGCGCCGCCGAGGACCAGCAGCACGTCCACGCCCCAGCCCCAGGCGCCGGCACCGGGCAGGAAGCCGGCCTTGCCGGCCAGTTCCTGCGACGCCAGCAGCGCCAGCGCGGGCAGCAGCAGCACCGCGTTCTCGAAACCGATGCCGGCCACCGAGTCCACCGCGGCGAGCTTGCGGATCAGGCCGTAGGCGCCGAAGGTGGCGGCCAGCGTGAGCGCGATCCACGGGAAGCTGCCGTAGTTGAAGGTCAGCCAGAGCACACCGCAGGCGGCGATGCCGACCGAGACCCACTGCAGCGTGTTGAGGCGCTCGCGCAGGAACAGCACGCCGATCAGCACGCTCAGCAACGGATTGATGAAATAGCCGAGGCTGGTCTCGACCACGTGTCCGGCGTTCACCGCCCAGATGAACAGGCTCCAGTTCACGCCGATGCACAGCCCGGCCAGCGCGAGCATGCCGGCGAGGCGCGGTTTCGCGAGGATCGCGGCGAACCAGCCGCGCCCCTGCGACCACGCCAGCCACAGCGCGACCAGCACCGCGCTCCACAGCACGCGATGGGCGACGATCTGCAGCGCCGGTACGATCTTCAGCAGATGCCAGTACAGCGGCATCAGCCCCCAGATCACGAAGGCGCCGATGGCGATGGCCAGGCCCTTGCGGTCCAGCCCGGGCGAGACGGCGGGACTCATGCGTCGGCGGCCTCGGGCTTCGTCGCGACGACGGGCGCTTCGCCGCGCGCCTTCGCGCGCGCGATCGCGATGACGCCGCAGAGGATCAGCGCCAGCGCGCCGAGATCGTGCAGGCCGAAGCGCTCGCCGCCGAGCCATGCGCCGAGCAGCACCGCGATCGGCGGATTGACGTAGGCGTAGCTCGACGCCAGCGCCGGGCGCACGTGGTCGAGCAGCCACAGGTAGGCGCCGAATCCGACGATGGAGCCGAAGATCGCGAGATACGCCAGCCATGCGGTGCCGTGCGCAGTGGGCGCGACCGGCCAGCGCTCGCCCGTGACCAGGCCCAGCACGACGAGCATGACGCCGCCAGCCAGCATCTGCGCCGCGGCGGCCATGAACGCCGACGGCAGGTCGCGGCCGCGCGACCACACCGAGCCGAAGGCCCAGCTGATCGGTGCGATCAGCAGCAGCACCAGGCCCAGGGGCTGCGCCGACAGGCTGCTGCCGGCATTGAGCCAGAGCACGCCGACGAAACCGATGGCGATGCCCAGCCATTCGCCGCGACTGGGGTGACGCCCGGCCATCGCGCCGAACAGGCCCATCCACAGCGGCATCGAGGCGATGGCGATCGCGGCGAGGCCTGAAGACACGGTCTTCTCGGCGACCACCACCGCGCCGTTGCCGGCGAACATCATCAGCGCGCCGAGCACGATCAAGGTCGGCCACTGCGCGCGCGTCGGCGGCGCCACGCCGCGCATCCGCAGCACGCCGTAGAGCAGCGCACCGGCGAGCAGCATGCGTCCGCCGGACACGCCGATCAGCGCCGGCCAGCCGCCTTCCAGCGCGAAGCGGATGCCGAGGTAGGTCGAACCCCAGATCAGGTAGACCGATGCCAGCGCGACCGCGATGGCGAGCCTGGATGCGGTCGGCGGGGCGGAACGCGGCGACGCCGCGGATGGAGAGGCCATCGCAGGATCCGGGGGAGAGAGGAAGAAGAACGATCGGGCGGACGCGGGTCGCGGCGCCCTGTCGTCGCATTCTACGCGTGCGCCCCGTGCCATTGATGTCGGCTGCGGAACGCTGGGGCGCGTGCGCCGCGACGCCGGGCGGGCGGCGCGTTACTACTAAGCCCAACGGGCACAAAGCCTCATTCAGAGTCACCCACAGGCCCGTCTGCAAGGCGCACGCGCGCAGGCAGGCTGGCCGCCTGTCAAGCGCGTGCAACGCAGCAGACGGGCCTGTGGGTGGCTCCCTTTGGGCGCGCCTGCCTGCGCCCGTGGCTGCGTTGTCGCTCGCTCATGTACGAGATGTACACCGCGCTCGCTCCGCCTTGCCACGGGCGCAGGCAAGCGCGCTGAATGAGGCTTTGTGCCCGTTGGGCTTAGTAAGCCCGATCGCATCCCTGGCCGTGAATCAGGCCGCGGACTCGCGCTCGAGCAGGCCGCGTTTCATGTCCAGTCCCCAGCGATAGCCGCCTAGGCTGCCGTCGCCACGGATCACGCGATGGCAGGGCACCACCACGGCCACGCGGTTGTGCGCGCAGGCGCTGGCGACCGCGCGCGCCGCGCGTGGCGCGCCGAGCGACGCGGCCAGTTCGGCATAGCTGCGGGTCTGGCCGCGCGGGATCTTCATCAGCGCATCCCAGACCCGTTTCTGGAACGCGGTGCCGAGCAGCGCCAGCGGCACCTGCGCTTCATGACCGGCCAGCGCGTCGGCGACCGCACGCACGCGCGGCGCGAGGAACTCGTCGCGCCCGGCATCGACGCGCTGCAGCCGCGCACGCGGGAATTCGGCATGCAGTTTCGCTTCCAGGGCCGCCGCATCCTCGCCCAGCTCGACCATGCAGATGCCGCGCTGCGTGGTGGCGACGAGCGCCTGGCCCAGCACGGTATCGACCAGGCTCCAGCGCACGTCTTCGCCATCGCCACCGGCCCGGTACCGCGCAGGCGTCATGCCCAGCCGCGCGGCGCCGGTCTCGTACACGCGCGACGGCGAGCCGTAGCCGGCGTCGTACAGCGCCGCGCTGACGTCGCGACCTTCGCGCAGCGACGCGCGCAGGCTGCCGAGCTTGCGCTGCGCGAGGTAATCCGCGGGGCTGAGGCCGAAGCGGCGGCGGAAGCTGCGCTGCAGGTGCGAGACGCTCAGGCCGACGGCCGCGGACAGCTCGGACAGGCCAGGCTCGCCGGTGTCGAGCATGCGCCGCGCGCGTTCGAGCGGATCGACCGCCACCGCATCGCACTCCGCCGCCTTCCGGCCGTTCATCGCCGCCATTGTCTGCGTCTCCGCCTGTGTTGCCATGCCCGCAGACTACGCCCGGCTCCCGAAGCCCGCTATCCGGATCCTGCGCAGCGATGCCCCCGCCCCGAAACGCCGACGGCCCGCTCAAGGCGGGCCGTCGGGATGCGGACCTGCGCGACCGGGCGCGCGATCAGTCTGTCCAGCGCGTCGCCGACGCCTTCTCCGACAGCACCTGCGCCGACAGGCGACGGTCGCTGTCGAGCACCTGCATGGCGTCGGCCAGGATCGCGGCGGACTCGCGCAGCAGCGGGTCCGGGCGCTTCTCGGCGGCCTTCTCGCGCTTGGCTTCCTCGGCCACGTTGCGCTCGCTGGAGGTCAGGCCGTCGTCGGTCTCGTCGCCCAGCGGGTCGAGGTCCAGGCCCAGCGTCGTGCGCTCTTCCTGGCGCTGCTTGCGCCTGGCGGCGTCGCGATCGCGCTCGGCGCGGCGTTCGGCCTCGTTGAGCGAGATCCACTTCTTCGCGCGCTCCTCGCGGAACTGCGCGATGTCCTCGCGCCACCACTGGAACTCGCGGTCGCTGGCGACGCGGGTTTCGTGCAGCGTCTTCAGCTGCGGCAGCAGGGCGGTGAAGTCGCCGTAACGGATATGCGGCACGGCGGCGATCCGCGTCCACGGCAGGGCGTTGTCGTAGGTGCTCTCGCCGAATTCGCTGGCGTCCACGCTGACCGGGAACGGGATGTCCGGCACCACGCCCTTGTTCTGCGTGCTGCTGCCACCGGGCAGGAAGAACTGGGCGATGGTCAGCTTGACCTGGCCGAAGCGCTTGCCGTCGGCCATCGGCCAGCGGTCGAGGTCGACCAGGTTCTGTACCGTGCCCTTGCCGAAGGTGGTTTCGCCGATGATCAGGCCACGGCCGTAGTCCTGGATCGCACCGGCGAAGATTTCCGACGCCGAGGCCGAGCCGCGGTTGATCAGCACCGCCAGCGGGCCTTCCCAGGTCACGCCGGCATTGGTGTCGCTGTCGACCTGCACGCGGCCGCCGGATTCGCGCACCTGCACCACCGGGCCGCGATCGATGAACAGGCCGGTCAGCTCGACCGCCTCGCTCAGCGAGCCACCGCCGTTGTTGCGCAGGTCGATGACCACGCCATCGACGTTCTGTTCGCGGAAGCCGACCAGCAGGCGCTGGACATCGCGGCTGGCCGATGCGCCTTCGCCGTTGTTGCGGCGGCGCGCGTCGAAGTCCTGGTAGAAGGCCGGCAGCTTGACCACGCCGATGCGGCGTGCGGGCTGGCCGTCGGCGCCCGGCACGGTCAGCACTTCGCCCTTGGCGGCCTGTTCTTCCAGTCGGATGCGCGCACGGTTGAGGGTGATGCGCGTGGGCTTGCTGTCGAGCACGGCTTCCGCCGGCACCACGTCCAGCCGCACCTGCGTGCCCTTCGGGCCCTTGATCTTGGCGACGACATCGTCGATGCGCCAGCCGATCACGTCCTCCATCGGGCCGTCGCCGTTCTGGCCGACGCCGACGATGCGGTCGCCGGGCTTGAGCTTGCCGCTGAGCAGCGCCGGGCCGCCCGGCACCAGCTCGCGGACCACGATCACGTCGTCCTGGCGCTGCAGCTGGGCGCCGATGCCTTCCAGCGAGAGGCTCATGCTCTGCTCGAAGCGCTCGGCCGCGCGCGGATCGAAGTAATCGGTGTGCGGATCGATCGACGAGGCGTAGGCGTTGAGGAAACTCTGGAAGGCATCGATGCCGTTGAGTTCGCCGATGCTGCGGGCGATGTTGGCGTAGCGCTTGTCGAGCGTCTTGCGGATCTCTTCGGACGCCTTGCCGGCGAGCTTCAGGCGCAGCCAGTCGTTGCGTACCGACTGCTGCCAGAGCCTGTCCAGCTCGGCGGCATCGGCGGGCCAGGGCGCGTGCTCGCGGTCGTACTCCCAGCGGTCATCGCCGTCGAAAGTGAAGATGTCCTTGTCCAGCAGCGCGCGGGCGTGGACGACGCGCTCCTTCACGCGCGTCTGGTACAGGTTGAAGATCTCGAAGGCCGGGCCGACCTCGCCGCTCTTGATCGCGTCGTCGAGACGGACGCGATACGTCTCCAGCTTCGCGATGTCGGCGGCGGTGAAGAACAGCTTGCCGGAATCGAGCGATTCGAGATAGCGCTTGAAGACCTCGGCGGAGAGCTTGTCGTCCAGCGCGCGCGGGCGGTAGGCGTATCGGCTGTCCGACAGCAGGCCGTAGACGAGCTTGGCGGCGGTGGCCTGCTCGGCGGACGGGCTGCCGGCATCGGCCTGGGCGGTCAGCCACGCCACCGGCGCGGTCAGCGCGAGGGCGAGCAGGGAAACCGGGAGGAGCTTGGCGACTTTCATGGCGATCTCGTGTGGGGAGGCGCGAGGTTCATCTTGCGACCACCCGAGAGTACCGGAAGTTGCGCGGTGCACACACCGCCCAAGGTCATGATCGGCCGACGAACGCGGGCGATCCGACGGCCGGTGGGCGTCGATTCATGCTTTTGGCGACGGCGACGCAGCATGTCCGGAACGCTGCGTTTCCCGCGAGGCGCGACCTCAGGCGAGAGGACTCACGCGAAGCCTGCGTCCGCGGCCTGCTTGTCGGCGTGGTACGAGCTGCGCACCATCGGGCCGGAGGCGACGTGGGTGAAGCCCAGGGTCATGCCGTAGTCCTCCAGCGCCTTGAATTCGTCGGGCGTCCAGTAGCGCATCACCGGGTGATGGTGCGGGCTGGGCTGCAGATACTGGCCGATGGTGACCATGTCGACATCGTGCGCGCGCAGGTCGCGCAGGGTGGCTTCGACCTGTTCCATGGCCTCGCCGAGGCCGAGCATGATGCCGCTCTTGGTCGCCACGTCCGGATGCTGGGCCTTGAACTTCTGCAGCAGGGTCAGCGACCACTGGTAGTCGGCGCCGGGACGGACGTTGCGGTAAAGGTCCGGCACGGTTTCGAGGTTGTGGTTGAACACGTCCGGCGGATTCGTCGCGAGGATCTCCAGCGCGCGCTCCATGCGGCCCTTGCCGCGGAAGTCGGGCGTGAGGATCTCGATCTTCGTGCCCGGGCTGTGCTCGCGCACGGCGGCGATGCAGTCGACGAAGTGCCGGGCGCCGCCGTCGCGCAGGTCGTCGCGGTCGACGCTGGTGATGACCACGTACTTCAGGCGCATGTCGGCGATGGTGTGCGCCAGGCTCAGCGGCTCCGCCGGGTCCGGCGGCTTCGGCCGGCCGTGGGCGACATCGCAGAACGAGCAGCGGCGCGTGCAGACCTCGCCGAGGATCATGAAGGTGGCGGTGCCGTGGCTGAAGCATTCGTGGATGTTCGGGCAGCTGGCTTCCTCGCAGACCGTGACCAGGCGGTTCTCGCGCAGCTTGGCCTTGAGGGCCTGCACGGCGTTGCCGGACGGAATCCGCACGCGGATCCACGAGGGCTTGCGCAGCACGGGCGCGTCGGCGAACTGCACCGGCGAGCGCGCGATCTTGTCGCCGGCCACCTGTTTTTCACCGGGTACGAGCATGCCCGGTTGAAGCGTGCCCGGCGCAAGCGACGCCGGCGCGTCGGCGACCACGGTCAGCGGGATGGATTTCTCGGCGGGGGTGGACATGGTCAGGACGCCTGTTCGGCCGCGGCGAGGGCCACGGCATGGGGAGAATGCGCCGCGAGCGCGGACAGGTCGGGCGGCGCGTCGTCCTGCAGGCGCAGGCCGAATTGCGCGGCGAGATGGCGCAGCAGCACCGGCTTGACCGCGTCCATGCCGGACGGGCCGCCGAGGTCGAGCATCGAGGTCACCTGCAGGCCGGCATAGCCGCAGGGATTGATGCGGTGGTACGGCGACAGGTCCATCGCGATGTTGAACGCGAGGCCGTGGAAGGTGCAGCCGTGGTGGACGCGGATGCCCAGCGCCGCGACCTTGGCGCCGTTGACGTACACGCCCGGCGCGCCGCACTGGCGCTCGGCGTGGATGTTCCACTCGCCGAGGGTGTCGATGATCGACTGCTCGATCCTGCAGACGTAGTCGCGCACGCCGACCTTGAGCCGGCGCAGGTCGAGCAGCGGATAGGCGACGATCTGGCCGGGGCCGTGGTAGGTCACCTGGCCGCCGCGATCGACCTTGATCACCGGGATGTCGCCCGGCATCAGCACGTGTTCGGGCTTGCCGGCCTGGCCGAGGGTGAAGACCGGGTCGTGTTCGACCAGCCAGATCTCGTCGGGGGTGTCCTCGCCGCGCAGGTCGGTGAAGCCCTGCATGGCGCGCCAGACCGGTTCGTAGGGCTGGCGGCCGAGGTCGCGGACCCGCGCGGGCGGCACGGGCAGCGGCTCGCTTACAGCGTCCACTTGATCCCCGGCTCGGCGCGCAGCGCCGCGTGCGCGGCTTCGTAGCGTTCGCGGCTCTCGGCCTGGATGCTCAGGCGGATCGACACGAAGCGGCCGCCGGTGGAGTTGCGCGTGGCGACGGTCTCGCGCAGGACCGGGATGCCGATGGCTTCCAGCACCTCGGGAATGCGTTCCTCGAGACCGGCGCCGGCGGGACCCATGGCGGTGATCTCGAACACGCCCGGGAACTGGAAACCGTGGTCGGGGTTGTCGGAGCGGATGGTCATCGCGGAATTATGAGGCCGGGGGCGGCACAACCCAAGCGCGGAAACGGCATGAGCGCCGGCGAAAAACGCCTGCCGCGAGGCAAACCGGCCAGAACGGCCTGTTCTGCGGCAAAGCCGCCGGCGGAACGCGTCCCCCTGTCCGTGTGCATCACGTTCCCCCGTGTCCCGGGTAACGGACATCCAGCGCCTTCCCCCTCACGGAGCCTCCCATGCCCCTCAGCCTGTCCCTGCCGACCCCCCGGGCGCCGACGCGCGGCATGCCCCTGTCGACGGTGCTGGCCCTGGCCGCGATGGCGGCCCTGGCGCTGGCCGCTGCCGCGACCGGCGCGCACCTGCTGCGATCGGCCGGCGACGGCGAACGCGCCGTGGCGGCCACGCCGATCGTCACGCCGATCATCTCGGCCTCGCACCCGGCCGAGGCACCGGACCCGCGCGCGCAGGTCGAGGCCAACATCGCGATCCTCGATGCGCGCTACGCCGCCGAGCCGATCGACGCTGCCTGGGCGACCCGCCACGAGGCGCATGTCCGCGATTTCTTCGCCAGCCATCGCCTGGCCGCGCAGGGACTGGCCGGACCGGCCAGCCTGGAGACGAGCTGCCACAGCGAGACCTGCCGGGTCAGCGTGCGCTTCCTCGATCCGCTGGCGGCGGAGCTGGCGACCCAGCACCTGGCGATGCACGTCGCGCCGCGCCTGCCCTATGCGGCCGTGCTGCCGCGCGCGCTGGGCGACGGCAGCATCCAGGTCGAGGCCTGGTATTCGTCGAACCGGGCGACGCTCTGATCGCCCGATCGCGACCAACGCACGTCCGACGCGATCACCAGCCCGGCAGTCGCGTCGGGTCCAGACCGCCGACCTCGAACAGCGCGCTGCGCTTGCCCAGGCCTTTCACCGGGAACTCGATCTCCAGCGTCTTCGCGTCCTTCGCCATCTTCCACAGCGCGCGATCGTCCTCGATGAACATCGCGATCGCCTCGTCGGTGTCCGGGCGCGAACCCGGCAACGACTTCGTGACGCCGCCGTCGATCTTCACCTGCACGCGGCAGCCGCGGTAGCAGTCGAAATCGCCGCCCTGCAGCACGAGGTAGCTGCTGCGGCCCCACGCGGGATGGTCGCGGAAGATCAGGCGCACCTTGGTCGGACCCTTGCCGTCGACATCCACGGCGTCCTTCGCGTAGATCGACGCCGCGCGCTGCAGGCCGCCGGTCACGCCCTGGGTGTCGTAGCTCCACAGCAATGCGGTGCGCTTGGACTCGCGCTCGTCTTCGAAGGTCTTCACCACCGCGTCGTACTCGGCGCGCACGCGTCTGGCCGCCTGCGAATCGGGATGGTCGGCGAAGAGGATGTCGGCCTGCGCCTTGGCCAGCGCCCAGTTCTTCTGCTGCACGGCCGCGTCGAACGCGGCGGCGCCGGCTACGGCCTTCGCTTCGGCCTCGGCGGCGCGCGCGGCGGCCTCGGCCTTCAGCGCTTCCGGATCGGGTCCACAGGCGGCGAGCAGGGCCGCGCAGGCCAGCGCCCGCGCGCGCGCGCGGGGATGCGATCGCAGTCATTCGTCTTCTCCCGGCACGGCCGGCGGCAGCGCGGGCACGCCGCGCGCGATGTTCCAGGCGATCGCGTCGGCGGTTTCGCGCGGGCGTTCCATCAGCGACATGTGCCCGCAGTCTTCCAGCATCACCTGGCTGGCGTGGCGGATGCGTTCGGCGTACAGGCCCATCGCGCTGGCCGGGATCACCTGGTCGTGCCGGCACCACAGCAGCAGCGTCGGCTGTTCGATCTTCACCGCGCGCTTGCCGGGTTCGAAACGTTCCTCGTCGCGACCGATGCGGGTGAGCACGCGCTCCTCGAAGGCGGCGTCGCGGCGTCGCTGGGCAATGTACAGGGAGGTCGCCGGCCACGGCAGCCAGGGCCGCGTCTCGCGGACGTGGAACAGGGTGGACAGGTAGCGTTCCAGCGATGCCTCGTCGCTGAGCGCGAATGGATTGCGGCCCGCCAGCACCTCGCGCGCGAAGGTGTTCGGCGCGAAAGGCACGCCGGCGGCGTTGACCAGGGCGACCTGCGACACCAGCGCCGGGTAGTCGGCGGCGAGCAGCGCGGCGATGCCGCCGCCCATCGAGTGCCCGGCGAGGGCCACGGGCTTGCCGCCACCGATCTGCGGAGCCTGCAGGAAGGCGGCGACGCGCGGCGTCTGTGCGAGGTAGCCGTAATCGGCATCCTCGCGGCGCTGGCTTTCGCCCCAGCCGGGCAGGTCGGGCATGACGATGCGATAGCGGCCGCGCAGCGCCGTGGCCACGCGGTACCAGTTCTCCTTGCTGCCGGTGTAGCCGTGCAGCAGCACCAGCGTCGGCGCGTCGGGCCTGTCGGCCGGCAGTTCGGCATAGACCCAGCGATGGTCGCCGACGACGAGGCTGTGCGATTCGGCGCCCAGGCGGATCCGCTGCTTCGCGAATTCGCCGCGGATCGCCAGCCCGGGATCGCGCCACAGCGCGAGCGCGAACAGCAGCAGGAGGGCGCCGGCGATGCCGTTGGCGACCCAGGCGGTCCGGGACGAGAGCGCCACCGCGCGCCGCCCCGGTCAGCCGGCCTTGCCGGCGGGCGACGCGGCGGCGTCCTGCGCGGGCGCCGGCTCGGCGGCCGGCGGCGGTACCGGCAGGGACGTCGGCGGCTGCGCCTTCGCGATGATCTCCTGCACGGTGCCGGTGGTGATCGGGTGATACCCCGGCTTCGCTTCCTCGAAGACCTGCTTCGCCAGCGCCAGGCCGGCCTCGGTCTTCACCAGCGCCTGGTAGGTCGGCACGATCAGCTTGCGGCGCCCCACCCGCTTCAGGAACGCGGCGATGGCCTCGTTGGCCTGGGTGTAGCCGTTGTCGATGGCCAGCGGATACCAGCGCTGCGCGATCTCGCCGTTCATCGTGCCGGTGAACCGGTAGGCCGCGTCCAGCTGCGCCAGCTGTTCGAGGCTCATGGCGCGCGGCAGGCTTTCGAGGAAATGCACCCATTCCTGCGAGACCCAGGCATCGGTGATCACCGGCGGCGGCAGCTGGCGGCTGCCCAGCCAGGCCAGGCGCGCGGAATCGACCACGCCGAAGCGACGCGCCTGGATCTTCGGCGCGGTGGCCGGCACGCCGGGCTTGTACAGCCATTCCTCGAACTCGGCCTGGCTGACGATGTTCGGATGCCTGTCGAGCAGGTTGGCCTTCGCGTACTGCGCGAACTGTTCGGAATCGATGCTCTGGAAGGCGAAATGGTCGAAGTAGCCGCGCAGGAACGCGTCGAACTTCTCGCGGCCGTAGCGCTCCTCCAGGAAGTGCAGGAACCAGGCGCCCTTGGTGTAGACCGTGGCGCTGCTGCTGTCGTCGGGGTCGGCCAGCACGCCCGGCGCCGTCGCCAGGGTCTGCAGCTTCGGATCGATCTGCGCGAACTCCTTCTTCAGCTCGTTGCGCGAGATCACGCTCTCCATGTCGGCCTGGTCCTTGCCGTACAGGGCTTCCACGATCCGGTTCTCGACGTAGCTGGTGAAGCCTTCGTTGAGCCAGGCGTCCTTGGCGCTGGAGAAGGTGACTAGGTTGCCCGACCAGCTGTGCGCCAGTTCGTGCGCGATCAGCGACACCAGCGACTTGTCGCCGACGATGACGGTGGGCGTGAGGAAGGTCAGGCGCGGGTTCTCCATGCCGCCGTAGGGGAACGACGGCGGCAGCACCAGCATGTCGTAGCGGTCCCAGCGGTAGCGGCCGTACAGGCCTTCCGCGGTGACGATCATCTTCTCGGTGTCGGCGAATTCCTTCACCGCGCGGTCGAGCATCGCCGGCTCGGCCCAGACGCCGCTGCGGTCGGAGATGAACTGGAACTTCAGGTCGCCGGCGGCGATCGCCATCAGGTAGGACGGGATCTTCTGCGGCATCCGGAACGTGTAGTCGCCGTCGCGCGCCGCATTCGGATCGTTGTCGGCGCTCATCAGCACCATCACGTCCGGGCGCGAGGTGATGCGCGCGCTGTAGGTGTAGCGCACGCTCGGCGTGTCCTGCAGCGGCACCCACGAGCGCGCGTGGATCTGCTGGGACTGGCTGAACATGAAGGGCAACTGCTTGCCCTCGGTCATCGACGGCTCCATCCACTGCAGGCCGGAGGCCGCGGGCGAGGTGCGGTAGGTCACGCGCACCTTCGCGTTGCGCTTCGGGGTTTCGACGGTGAGCTTGGCGCCGAGCACCGGGTCGATGCCGGCGAGGCGGAATTTCAGCGGCTCCCAGCCGCCCTTGCCGTCGTCGCCCTCGGCCTTCTCGATGCTGAGGTCGCGCGTGTCCAGGCGCAGCTCGGTCGCGGACTTGTCCTTCCAGTCCAGACTCAGGGTGGCGGTGCCGGCCAGGGTCTTGCTGTCGAAATCCAGGGCCAGGTCGAGGGCCAGGTCGCTGATCACCACCTTCTGCGGCTCGGCGTAGGAATGTTCGTCGACGCGCGGGGGCGCGGCCGCGGCGGCGGGCGCGGCCTCGGGCGCGGCAGGGGCCGCTTCTTCGGACTTGCAGGCGGTCATCATGAGGGTGGCGAGCAGCGGCAGGGCCAGGAGGGTGGCGCGCATGGCGTGGAACCGGAGGACAGGAGACCGCAAGTGTAGCGTCCGGGTGGATGGTCCTGCCTGACCGCCCGCGGGTCCCGCGCGACCTCCCGCACGGTTCGCGACCCGGCGCGCCGCGCGCGCCGGGGCCGGCCGCTGTCCGTGCCCGCGCGCCCATTCCGTTCTCACTTCCGTGGCCCGGCGTGACGCGACCCGGTCGATGCCCTCGACCGCACCGCCTCCGGTTATCGTCGCAGCGCGCCAGGCCGTACGATTCCCTCTTTCATTCCATCCCATCAAGGCGTCCTCCATGATCCAGACCGTCCGTCCCTCCGTCCTGCTCAAAGCCAGCCTGCTGACCCTGGCGCTGGCCGCCGTGGCCACGCCCGCCAGCGCCCAGCGCCAGAGCGCGCAGGACCAGCGCAAGCAGCAGATGGCCGAGATCCCGACCTGCGCGAAGCCGCTGGGCACGCTGTCGGTGATCGAGCCGGAAGACGGCACCAACTGGTGGACCGGCCAGCAGCTGCCGGCGCCGTCGAAGCTGATCAAGGTCTTCGTCAGCAAGTCGCGCTGCTTCACCCTGGTCGACCGCGGCGCCGGACTCGACGCGGCGCAGCGCGAACGCGCGCTGGGATCCAGCGGCGAACTGCGCGGGCGCTCCAACGTCGGCAAGGGCCAGATGAAGGCGGCCGACTACGTCATGGTGCCGGACCTGATCTCCGCCAACAGCAATGCCGGCGGCAACCGCGTCGGCGGCCTGCTGGGCGGCCTGGTCGGCGGCAAGGCCGGCGCTGCCATCGGCGGCCTGGACTTCAAGCGCAAGACCGCGGACGTGGTGCTGACCATCACCGACGTGCGTTCGACCGAGCAGGTCGCGATGGCCGAAGGCAGCGCCAAGAAGACCGACATCGGCTGGGGCGCGGGCGGCGGCCTGTTCGGCTACAGCGGCTTCGGCGCCGCCGGTGCCGGCGGCTACGCCAACACCGAGATCGGCCAGGTCATCACCCTCGCCTACCTGCAGGCCTACACCGACATCGTCGGCCAGCTCGGCGGCCTGTCCGGCAACGCCTCGGCCTCGAACGCGCAGCAGGCGGTCACCGTGACCAAGCCGGCACGCCTGTTCACCACGGCCAAGGGCACCAAGGTCGTGCGCTCGCTCGACGTCGGCATGATGCTCTACCCCACCGGCAACAAGGAGGGGATGATGTGGGAAGTCGAGGACGAGCTGGGCAACAAGGGCTGGATCTCCTCGACGCTGATCGAACTCTCGCGCTGATCGGCCCGACATCGATGGCAAGGACAACAGGGCGCCTCGGCGCCCTGTTTCTTTTCCCAGGTACCCCGGCGCCTCGGCGCCCTGTTTTCTTTTCTCAGGTACTCCGGCGCCCCTGACGCGTCCCACGGCCCGCGCGAACGCCCGGTCGGGCCGGCGCCGGCCGCATGCGATCAGCCTTCCGCGAAATGCTCGCGGAAATAGGCCCGGACTTCCGGCGACTGGGTGTTCGTCGCCCCGCGTTCGACCTTGCTGATGCTGACCTTCGCCAGCCTCGCCACGTCGCGCTGGCTGTGCTTCTCGCTGGACAGCAGGCTGTAGATGGTCAGCCGGTCGCAGACATCGCGGATCTCGGCCGCGGTCAGCAACTGGTCGAGCAGCCACATCACCTGTTCCGGCGTTTCCAGCTCGGCGATGTGCCGAGCCAACTCCATGTATCGAGGGTCTTTCATCGCGTATCCGCCTGCCGGTGTTGGAACCGAGACGGGTCGCCGGGACGTTCACCATGCCCCCGGGCGTCACCCCCTCTCCCGTGCAGCATACCCAAGCGCGGGCATGCGAAGCGATAGCATACGCCCGCGCACGGTCGAACGCCGCATGCGTCCTGCCCGATCGCAACGGCGGTGGCATCGCGGGGAAGTGCCGCGAACAGGCGGCGATTCCCTGTCAATGAAAGGTCATCGCGCCCTCATCGCAGGCCTGGCGTCGACCTCCCGCCGGCCGCCGGCATGACGATGCCTTCGATGAAGCCGGTGATGGCTGCGGCCGTCGGTACGGCCTGCTCCATCATCGGCATGTGGCCGCAGCCCTCCAGCAGCCGACCCTCCATCACCACGTCGCCGGACAGGCCCCGGCGCAGCGATTCGAGCGCGGCGGGGTCGACGATCCGGTCGCCGCGGCACCACAGGCCCAGCACCGGGCCGCGGATCTCGCCGAGCCGGCGCTGCAGCGCCCGCATCTGCGCCGGCTCGGCCAGTCGCGCGAAGGCGGCCTCGATGCGGGGCGCGGCATCGGCATTCAGGCGGACCAGGCCCCTGCGGAGCCAGGCCGGTGTGGCATGCGGCCGATCGAACGCGAAGGCATTGGCGCGCTCGAAGCCGGCGGCGTCGCGGTAGAGGAAGGGGTTGTCGCCGCCGCGCACCTGGCGCTCGAAGGCGGTCGGGGGCGCGTCGAGTCCGAAGCTGTCGAGCAGCACGAGGCCGGCGACGCGTTCCGGGCGTTCGGCGGCGAGCGTGCCGGCAATGGCACCGCCCATCGAATGCCCGACCAGCACCACCCGGTCGTGTGCGATCTCGTCGACGAACGCGCCGAGGCGGGCCGCCTGCGCATCGATGCCGTCGTCGACGGTGGCGCCGTCGAGCGGGCGGGTCTCGCCCCAGCCGGGCAGGTCGGGAATCACGATGCGATGGCGCGCTCCAAGCCGCGCCGCGAGCGCCAGCCAGACCGCGCGCGTCGAGGCGATGCCATGGACCAGGACCACGGTCTGGCCCTGGCCGGCTTCGTAGTAGTGCCAGCGCACGCCGTCGACATCCACTTGGCGCGAGGCCAGGCCGAGGGAGGCGCTCTTGTGCGCGAGCAGCGCCTGCACGATGCGTTGCGGCGCGAACGCGACCACGCCGCCGGCGATGAGGGCCAGGGCCAGGGCGAGCAGGCCGATCGACAGCGCGACCCGGCGCGGCCAGCGCCGACGCACACGGGCCGATGTCGCGCCGCTCACGCCTGGGTTCCCGGCGGCACCGCACGCAGCAGGCCGCGGGCGCCGCTGGCGAGCGCGCCGAGGGCGCGTTCGCCGTATTCGGCTTCGACCGTGGCGCGACGCAGCTTCATCGTCGGCGTCACGAAGCCGTTGTCCGGCAGCCAGGCCTCGCTGGCGAGCAGTGCACAGGCGGGGCGATGCGCCTGCGGCACGCCGGGATCGATCACGTCGAAGCCGCGCGCCACCACGGCGTCGAAAGCCTCGGCCGCGGCCTGTCGACCGGCCATCGTGGGCGCGATCACGATCACCGGGCGCGCCAGGCCCTGGCCGACGACGCAGGCATGCTCGATCCATGGATGCGCGAACGCGGCTTCGATCGCGTTCGGCGCGAACACGCTGCCGTCGGCGAGCGCGATGCGGTCGCCGAGGCGGCCATCGACGTACAGGAAGCCGTCGGCATCGAAATGCCCGGCATCGCCGGTGCGGAAGTAGCCGTCGTCGGTCATCGCTTCGCGGCTGCGCACCGGATCACGGAAATAGCCGATCATCGTGCCGGCATGGCGACACTGGATTTCGCCGTCGTCGGCGATGCGGACCTCGGCGCCCGGCAGCGGGCGGCCGACCGAGCCGATGCGCGCGGCGCCCGGCAGGTTGCACGAGACATAGCCGCAGTTCTCCGTCGAACCGTAGCCCTGGCGGACGTGGATGCCGAGCGTCGCGAACCATTCGAAGGTCGCGGCCGGCATCGGCGCACCACCGACGATGCACAGCCGCGCATCGCGCAGGCCGAGCCGCGCGCGCAGCTTGCGGCGCAGCAGCCCGCCGACCACGGGCAGCGCCAGCAGCATCGACAATCGCGGCTGCGGCAGTCGCTGCAGGATCGCGGCCTGCATGCGCGCGTACACGGGCGGCCCGGCGGTGAAGAACGTCGGCTGCACGTCGGCGAGCGTGGCGCCGAGCGCCTCGATCTTCTCGAGGAAATGGATCTCCGCGCCGACGAGCAGGCTGAGGCTTTCGCAGGTCAGCCGTTCCTGGGCGTGCGCCAGCGGCAGGTACGACAGCAGCCGCTGCGGACCTTCGGGCCGGAACACGTGCGCGAGCGCGTGGCGCGCGGTGAACGCGATGTTGGCGTAGGTCAGCATCACGCCCTTCGGCCGCCCGCTGGTGCCCGAGGTGTAGAGCAGCAGCGCGAGCGTGTCGGCCGGCGGCGCCTGTTCGCGCTGCAATGGCGACTGCGTCGCGATCATCTCCGACCATTGCATCCGCGTCGCCGGCACGTCGGGGTACGGCAATCCGATGGTGATCACGTCCTCCGGCACGGCCGATGCGGTGACCGCGGCGTCCTGCGCCGGGCCGAGAAAGACCGCGCGCGCCTGCGCGTGCTCGATCACGTAACGGGTGTTGTCCGCGGATTGCCGCGGATACAGCCCGACCGGCACGTGGCCGGCGAGCAGGATCGCCAGGTCCGCCATCACCCAGTGCGCGGTGTTGCGCCCGCTGATGCAGATCCGGCTGCCCGCCGGGAAGCCGAGCGCACGCAGCGCCGAGGCCATGCGCGCGATCTCGTCGGCCGCCTCGCCCCAGGTCCACGCCTGGCGGTCGCCGGCCACGGTCTGGTGCAGCCATGGCCGCACCGGCGTCTCGCGTGCGCGCCGGAACAACTGGCCCAGCAGGTCGAGGGCCTCGGGCACCGGCGGCGCGGAGGGCGACCCGGGCATGACGTCCGCCGCGTTGGCGATGGCCGCCGGTTCGGCGGACGGGGTGTCGTGGGCACTCATGCGCTCTCCTTCAGCGACAGCAGTTCGGTGGCGTGCGCGCGCAGGTCCGGATCCATCCTGGCGGCGATTTCCATCATCCGGTCGAGCATCTCGCACAGCGCCTCGATCGCCTCGGCATCGTTGACGCTGCTGATCGGCCCGGCGAAGGTCGCGGGAAACCCGGATCCGACCAGGATCATCTTGTTCAACAGGATGTTCAGCACGATCTGCGAATAGACCGCGGTATGGGCGTAGCGACGACCGATGACGACCACGCCGGCGAGCTTGTTGCGCAGCGGGCGTCCGAGCGGGCGCATGAAGCCGTAGCCGATCCGCTCCAGGAACGCCTGGAAGCGACTGTTGGTGCCGTAGGCATGGATCACCGGCACGTACAGCACCGCATCCGCGGCCAGCATGCGCCGCGCGATGCCGGCGACATCGTCGCCGACGCCGCATGGCGCCTGCATGCAGGCGTTGTCGGCGTCGCACAGCTCGATCCGGTAATCGCGCAGGTAGACGAAATCGCACTCGGCGCGATCGCCGAGATGCTCGGCGACCAGTGCGCAGACGCCGCTGCTCTGGCCGTGCTCGCGGCTGGAACCGACGATCACGCAGAAGCGCATGCGGCGTCGCATCGTGGGCGTCATCATGGGTGGCTCCCGGCGCGTCGCGCCGACCGGCTTCAGGCCGCCCGCGCCAGTCCGGACGCGCGCGATGCGAGGTATTCCTGCGTCACCTGTTCGAGGATCATGCCGGTGAGGTACAGCGTGGTGCGGGCGACATCGATCACCGCGTCCTGTTCCTCCTCCGTGGTCGCGCTGTCGCGGATGGCCTCGGACACTTCCTGCGCGTGCTTGGCGTCGATCTCGGAGTGCGAGACGAAGAAGCTCATGTCCCTCGGCGTGAGCGCGAGATCCTGCGCCAGCTTCTTCAGGATGACGTCGATGTGCGCGTAGCAGGACTCGGCCCAGTAGCTGTAGCCCAGGCGCGCCACCGCGCCGCGTTCGAGCGCGACCTGGTAGAGATAGGCGATCAGCGCCTGGGTCGATGCCATCGGGCGCTGCTGCGGCAGCGATTCGTCGTACAGGCCCTTGGCGGCGAGGTCGTGGATGACCATGTTCTCGTGCCCCAGTTCCTCCAGCGCGTGCTTGTAGACGAAGCGCAGCAGCTTGCGGTCGTGGGTGCTGGTGCGATACGCGGCGGTCGCCTGGTTGACCGAGTTGTGCCGCGTGTAGTGGTAGATCTGCTCCATCAGGCCGCGATAGAACGCCGGGGTCACGGTCTCGCCGAGCACGTGGCTCCAGAACCGGCCGCCGCGGATCCGGGACCACTCGTGGTCGATGGCGGCGTCGAGCCGTTCGATGAAATCGCTCATAAGGTCTCCTTGAACAACATGCTGATGAGGGAATAGCGTTTCGCGGGATCGCCGGGCGCGGGAATGTCGTTCTCCACCACCCGCGCACCGACCCTGCGGTACAGCGGTACGAATACCGGCCGGCACAATGCGACCAGCCCATCCTGGGCAGTGTTCTCGCGGATCCATCCGAAACAGTCGCGCAGCGCGTCCGTCACGAGCCGGCCACCGCGCTGGTCTTCGCGCAGCAGCAGGCGACCTACTTCCATCAACCTGCAGCGCGGCGGGAACCAGCGGCGCAGGTCGACCAGTTCCTCCGTCAGCGTCAGGCCGTGGCCGACGGGGGTGAAGCGCACCGAGCCGACCAGCTCGTCCCCGCGGTAGAACGCGAACTGGAAGGACACGCCGTTGCGGTAGATCTCGCGGCGCTCGTAGTCGCGTTCCTTCGCGGGGTTGTCGCCGATGTAGCGTTCCCGCCACTGCCGGATGCTGGCGTACTCCGACGCATTCGCGCCGAGCACGCGCACCGCCAGCGTCATTGCGACTTGAGACGCGACAGCAGGTCGGCGGTCGTCAGCTCGATGTCGTCGGCGTTCGCCGCCCGGGCTTCGCGGCTGTCGACCAGCCGCGCCGACTTCCACTTGATCCAGCCGCCCATGTTCACGTGCTCGGACAGGTCGTCGACGACCAGCGCCGTGCATTCGGCGCCGAGCGCCTCCAGCACGTGCGCCTGCACGCGTTCGGCCAGCGCCTTGCGTTCGGCGGCCGCCAGCCGCGGCAGTTCGAGCTTGGCGACGATCGTGTCGCGCCCCTGGTCGTCGCCGATGACGATCTGGTAACCGAGGCAGTCCCGCACGCCGCGCATCAGCGCGGACTCGATCTGCGCGGCGGTGAAGCGCCGGCCGTTGAGTTCGACGGCGTCCTTCACGCGCCCGACCACCTGCACGCGCAGCGCGTCGAAGAGTCGCGCGCTGCCGTCGTCGGTGAGATCGACGATGTCGCCGGTGCGGTAGCGGATCAGCGGCTTCACGCCGTCGACGAGGCAGGTGACGACGAGTTCGCCGCGCCCCGTGGCGCCCACGTGCGCGCCGGTCTCCGGGTCGACGACCTCGAAGATGTAGTTCGGCGCATGCGGGCGCAGGTGGTCGCGCGGCGTCGCCGAGGCGATCACGAAGGCTTCCTGCGAGCCGTACAGGCTGTTGTACACCTTCGCGCCCCACAGGCTCTCGAGGTTCGCGGTCAGCTCCGGCGTGCACAGCTCGCCGCTGAGCATGAACACCTTCACCGAGAAGTCGCGCTTCGGGTCGAGTCCGCGCTTGATCGCTTCCTTCGCCAGGGTCATCACCTGTCCCGGCGCGGTCGCGATGACTTCGATCTTCAGGTCGCGCATCAGCGACAGGCACTTGTCGAAGCCGATGATCGGCGAGCCGGGCCAGATCTTCGCGGCGCACAGATCGAGGTCGTAGGCGATGGCGCCGAGCGTATCGGTGAAGGAGTGCGCCTCGGTCGGGCCGAGGATGCCGATCACCGGGCGATGTCCGTCCGGGAAGTCCTGCGCGACGATGTCCTGGTAGGCATGCCGCAACTGCAGGTTGCTGGCGTAGCTCTCCTTCTTGTCGCGCGGGCAGGGCGTCGCGGCACCGGTGGTGCCGGTGGTCTCGTAGTAGAAGATCGCGTCGTTGATGCCGCCCGACAGGATGTCCAGCATCTGGTCGCGCAGGTCGTCCTTGGTGGTGAACGGCAGCGCCGACAGGTCGCTCGCGTCGATGGCGGCGGGATCGATCGATGCCAGCCGCTTCGCGTAGAAGCGCGAGGCCGCCTTCGCGTGCGCCAGCACGGCCTGCAGCCTGCGCGTGCGCCATTGACCGAGCGCGTCCCGGGTCAGCGAACCGTCGCGGTAGGCCGCGTCGAGCGCATCGTATTCCGCCTTGAATCCGGCGAAGGCGCCCATGCCTCCGCCGATGCCATGTTCATGCCGCGACATTCTCGCGCTCCTGCCCGTAGTGGTAGCTCTGGATGAAATTGCGGATGATCTCGAGGCCGTGTTCGGTCCCGATGCTCTCCGGATGGAACTGGACGCCCTCGATCGGCAGGTGCGCGTGGCGCAGGCCCATGAGGTAGTCGTCGGTATCCGATACCGCCGTCGCGACGAGGTCGTCGCCGAGCGAATCGCGGTCGACGATGATCGAGTGGTAGCGCATGGCATCGAAGCCCTCGGCCGGCAGGCCGGCGAAGCAGCCCTTGCCGTCGTGGCTGATGCGGCTGACCTTGCCGTGCATCAGGCGCTGTGCGTACTCGAGGCGCGCGCCGTAGTACAGCGCGATCGCCTGGTGGCCGAGGCAGACGCCGAACACGGGGACGCGGCCGGCATTGGTCTCGAGCAGTTGCAGGTAGCCGGAATCGGCCGGGTGGCCCGGCCCGGGGCCGAGCAGCAGGACGTCGCAGGCGTCAGGCCCGACATGCGCGGCGAGATCCGGGTCGTCCCGGCGCAGCACGCGGACATCGCAGCCGAGCTTGTGCACGTACGACACGAGGATGTGAACGAAGCTGTCGTAGGCATCGATGATGGTCACTCTGCAGCGCATGTCAGCTCCTTGCCTGTGATCGCCACGTAGACCGAACCGAGCTTGTGCAGGGTTTCGGCGTATTCGCTTTCCGGACGCGAGTCCGCGACCATGCCTGCCGACGCGCGCAGCGTGTACGTCCCGTCGCGGTGCACCGCGCTGCGGATGCACAGCGCCGTGTTCATGAAGTCGCTGCCGATGCCGATCAGGCCGACGATGCCGGCATAGTGCCCGCGCGCGCTGTCCTCGATCTCTTCGATCAGTTCGATCGCGCGCACCTTCGGCGTGCCGGTCATGGTGCCGGCCGGGAAGCTGGCGCGGATGGCATCGTACTTGTCGCGGCCCGCACGCATGCGCCCGGAGGCATTCGTGACCATGTGGAAGACGTGCGAGTACTCCTCGATGTCCATCAGGTCCTCGACCCGCAGCGATTCGGGTTCGCAGACGCGGCAGATGTCGTTGCGGCAGAGGTCGACCAGCATGAGGTGTTCGGCGACTTCCTTCTCGCTGCCGTGCAGTTCGTGGCGCGCATCCTCGACGGTCGAGACATGGACCTTGCCGACGGTGCCGGCGATCGGCCGCATCACCAGCGTGTCGCCATCGATGCGCATGTACAGCTCCGGACTCGCGCCGACGATGGTGTGTCCTTCGGCGCGGAACAGGTACATGTACGGCGACGGATTGAGCGCGCGCAGCCGTGCGTACAGCACCAGCGGCGGCATCCCGGTATCGACACGCACCTTCTGGCCGATCTGGATCTGGTAGATGTCGCCGATCCGGATGTGCTCCATCGCGCGCTCGCACTTGCGCAGGTAGTCCGGGCGACTGGTCTCGAAGCGCACGGCATGCGGATAGCTCGCCGGATCGGTGTCGAGCGCTTCGCCCTCGAACGCGCGTTCGCAGGTCGCGACGATGGCGTCGAGGTCGATCTGGTCATCGCCTTCGAAGCGGTAGTGGGTGAGGCGCGCGCTGTCGTCGTCCAGCGCCACCACGGTGCGGTACAGCGAGAGCGCCATGTCCGGCACGTCCGCCAACGGCGCCTGGTGGCGCGGCAGGGACTCGATGTAGCGCACCGTGTCGTAGCCCAGATAGCCGAACAGCGCCAGCGGCGCGGCGCCATCCGCATGCCCGGCCTCGAAGGCGGTCTCGAACGCGCGCAGGAAGTCCCAGATGCCTTCATGGCGTTCGAGCCGGCAGGTCAACGCGCCGTCCTCGGCCACGACGCAGGCATGGGCCGCCAGTGCGATGCGCAGGTCGCCGGCCAGGGCCGCATGGGCGCGGATGCGGATGTCCAGCCCGTAGACCGCCAGGCTCAGCACCGGGTCGATGCCGATGTAGGTCGAGCGGGCGTCCACCGATTCGACGCCGAGCGATTCGAGCAGCACCAGGTCGTCCTCGGAGCGACCCGAGAGCAGGGCGCGGTAGAGGTCGAAGCCGTGCTTGAGGAGACCGTCGGACACCGTCCGCAGCGGTCTCACGGTTGGAACGAATGCAGTCATGGCCCACCAGGTCAGGGTTTCCGCCGCGTCAGCGTCGCCCCGTTGGCGATCCATGGCTGCTTGGCGGCGGCGACTATAGCCGTACTGATGTACCGATGCAACAGGACACTTTCGCGCCCCACCCTCCCCCTCCCCGAATGTCCTGTTCGTCGCCGCCTGCGCGAAACAGGAATCAGGCACGCGGCCATCCTGCCCGGGTTCGCCCCTCCCCAGACGCGGAAACCTGTCCATGAAGAAACTCCTGCTCGCGGCGGTGCTCGGATGTGCCCTGACCAGCGCCCTTGCGTGGGCGAATCCCCGCGTCGACCTGAAAGTGCTGCTCGACCAGCAGAACTCGATCACCCGGCAGATCGAGGAATCGCCCGACGGCATGGGCATCGACAGCCAGCAACTGGATCGGCTGCGCTGGGCGCAGCGGACCGTGGCCGACATCGCGGTGAAGAAGAGCACCCTCGACCGGCTCAGCCCCGCCGACCAGATCAGGCTGCGCAACGCGCTGGGCGAGATCTACGCGATCCTCAAGGGCACCCGCGTCGCGCAGGAACAGCGCGACGTCTGCTGGCGCGAGCGCAGGATCGGCTCGCAGATCCAGAGCACGCGCTGCGCGACCTTCGAGGAATTGCTGCTCGCCCGCGAAGGCACGCGCGCCTGGATGGAAGATCCGCCCGTCTGCGCGAGCAAGGGCAACGGCTGCGGCGTCGGCGGCGGCATCAACTGACCTCCACGCCGCTACGTTCTTTTCCCTTCACTGGCGCTGCAGGACGCAACGCCGCCGCCATGCTCCGGGCATCGTGGTCCACTGCGCGATGCCGCTCTCCGCCTCCTGCCGCCCCCTGCAGGAGGTTCTTTTTGCGCGAACGGCAGCGGCACGAAAGAACGAATCGTCAGATGCGATACCCGGTATGGATCGCCACGATCCCGGCGGAGAGGTTCCTGTAGCTGCAGCGCGCGAAGCCGGCGGCTTCCATCATCGCCTTCAGCTCGGCCTGCGGCGGATGCTTGCGGATGGATTCGGCGAGGTACTGGTAGCTGCCGGCGTCGCCGGCGAACAGGCTGCCCAGTTTCGGCAGCACCTTGAACGAGTGGAAGTCGTAGATCGGCCTGAACCAGTCGGCGGTGACTTCCGAGAACTCCAGCACGCGGGCCTGGCCGCCGACCTTGAGCACTCGGTGCATCTCGCGCAGCGCGGCGGTCTTGTCGGTGACGTTGCGCAGCCCGAAGGCGATGGTGACCAGGTCGAAGCTGGCGTCGGGGAACGGCAGCGTCTCGGCGTTGCACTGCACGTACTCGAAGCCGCGCACGTTGCCGCGGTCGGTCATGCGGTCGCGGCCGACGCGGAGCATGGCGCCATTGATGTCGCCGAGGACCAGTTCCCCGGTCTCGCCGACGCGATCCTTCAGCAGCGCGGCGATGTCGCCGGTGCCGCCGGCGAGGTCGAGCACGCGGTCGCCCGGGCGCACCTGCGCGGTGGCGACGAAGTAGCGTTTCCAGACCCGATGGATGCCGAGGCTCATCAGGTCGTTCATCAGGTCGTACTTGCCGGCGACCGAGGAGAAGACCTCGGCGACCAGCTTCTGCTTCTGCCCGACGGGGACGTCGCGGAAGCCGAAATGGGTGGTGTCGCCGTGCGACGCGCTGTCGTGGCCGGAGGCCTGTCGATCGGGAGTGCTCATGCCCGCCAGTGTACCGCGCGGGGCCGGCGCCTCCGTCGGCTTGCCACCCTGCAGCGGCGGCCGATACCGTGCCCACGCCCCCCGTCGAGACCCGCCATGACCGCCACGCCCGCACTGGACGCACGCCCGACCGCCTTCGACAGCGCCGACGGCCCGGTGCCCTGCGTCGATCTCGCGCGTGGCGCGGCACGGGCCAGGGTGGCGCTGCAGGGCGCGCAGCTGCTGTCCTGGGTGCCCGCGCGCGGCGGCGAGCGCCTCTTCCTCGGCACGGCGACCCGCTACGGCGCGGGACGCGGCATCCGCGCCGGCATCCCGGTGATCTTTCCGCAGTTCGCCGACCAGGGCCCGCTGACCCGGCACGGCTGGGCGCGCACGTCGGACTGGGCGTTCCTCGGGGTGGACACGGAAGACGGCGCGTCCTCGGCCGTGTTCGCGCTCGACGACGACGACGACGATGCGAGCCGGACGCTGTGGCCGCATCGCTACACCCTCCGCCTGCGCGTCGGCCTGGACGCGGACACGCTGGCGGTCGCGCTGGAGGTCCGCAATCGCGGCGATGCCCCCTTCGACTTCGCCTGCGCCCTGCACAGCTACCTCCGGGTCGCGTCGCTGGCCACGACCCGACTGGAGGGTGTGGCGGGACGCACGTACCGCGATCGCGCGCGCGGTGGCGACAGCATCGATCCCCTGCCCTCGCCGGCCTTAGACGGCGAAGTGGACCGCACCTACCTCGGCTGCGACGGCGAACGCCTGCTGTCGGACGGCATGGCGGCGCTGCGCATCGAGACCACCGGTTTCCCCGATACGGTCGTGTGGAACCCGGGTGCGGCGCTGGCGGCGGGACTGGCCGACCTCGCGCCGCGAGAGCACGACCGCTTCGTCTGCGTGGAACCGGCCTGCGTGGAACCCCGCATCACGCTCGCAGCGGATGCGACATGGTGCGGCACGCTGCGGATGACCGCCTGCGAACCGCCCCAGGCTCGCAGCCCGGTCAGTTGACGATCACCCGCATCACGCAGGCATGGTTGCGCTTGCCCGCCGGTTCGTCGGCTTCGCCCCGGGTATGCACGATCACCGACAGGCCGTCGCGGTCGAAATTCTCGTGGACCACGCGGCCGTTCTCGCCGAGCAGGCTTTCGTGCTCGAAGCCCATGGCCTTCAGTTCTGCGGCGAACGCGTCGTAATCCATCGCGCAGATCCCGGCGGCCGACGGAAACGTGCCGGCGCAATCCGGGCGGAACGCCAGTTCGAAGCTCGGTCCGAAGGCGCCGTCGGGATCGAGTTCGATCGACGACCACCAGTCGCGGCACAGGCGCTCGCCGAAGCCCAGACGGCCCTCGTCGATCTCGAAGTCGACCTCGAACGCGCGGCGGACGCGCGCGCGCGACAGGTCGGCGATCTCGCGGCTGTCGCGGAGCAGGTCGAGCAGGCGACGGAGCAGGTCGTCGGCCGTGCGGACGGGCGGGTCGATGGGGGTGGCGGTCGTCGCGGGCATGACGGCATCCGGAACAGGAACGATGGAGACGGGCGGTGGAAGCGTGGACAGGAGTGGCCACGCGCGGGGACGACGGGCGCCCGGCCCCATGCCGGCATCGCCGGCCTGGAAGGGCCGCGAGCGTCCCCTGCGATGACCTGCGCGAATACTAGAGCGAGTCCTGCACTTTTTCATGCGCCTCGCGGCGCCCAGGCCGCGGTGCCGCGCCCCGGAACACGGCCTTGTGACCGGGCGCACGTGCTGCCCGCCGTCGCCGGCGGAACCTGATCCGGATCAAGCCATCGCGCCCCGCATGCGCGATCATCAAGGGGCTTTCAGGGGGAAGCACCATGGCCTATGCGACTGCCGCACAGTCGGCGCCTTTGCTGCTGGACAGCGACGACGCGCTCGACCGTTACCTGCACACCTATCCGGACATCGCCTTCGCGCAGGGACCGCGGCAGACCGGCATCGACCTGGAGACCTGGCGGTCGCTGGGCGACGATGCCGTCGACACCACCTGGCAGGAAGCCCGGCAACTGGGCCTGCCGCTGGCGCGCCTGGGCCACCTGCATCCGGAATCGAAGGCGATCGCCCTGCTGACGCCGGACGTGGCCCGGCAACTGCGCGCGGTACCGCTGCGCGTGCACGGCGGCATGGTCGCGGTGGCGATGGAGCGCCCCGGTGCGCGCCAGGTGCAGGACATGCTGGAATTCCTCAGCCGCGACCGGGTGCTGCCGGTCCTGGCGTCGCCGCGCGACATCCGCGAAGGCATCGCGCGCTACTACGACCGCGTGGAAGACCGCAATGTCGCGATGCTGCTGGGGCTGGACCCGGAGGCGACCGGTCGCGAAGCCTCCGTGCAGGAAGCGCAGCGGCTGGCGAAGGAACAGCCGGTGGTCAGGATCGTCAACGCCCTGATCCGCGACGCGGTGGCGCGGCGCGCGTCGGACATCCACCTGCGTCCCGGCGAGCGCGAGACCGAGGTGCTGTACCGCATCGACGACGAACTGGTGCCGGTGCGGCAACTGCTGCCGGCGCTGCGCCCGGCCGTGGTCAGCCGCGTGAAGGTGCTGGCCGGCATGAACCTGGCCGAACATCGCCGGCCGCAGGATGGCCGCACCACCTTCGTGCTCGACGACGCGCGCAAGGTGGACCTGCGCATCTCGGTGCTGCCGGCGGTGTTCGGCGAAAGCGTGGTGATCCGCCTGCTCGACACCAACGAAAGCCTGTGGAACCTGGCGCAGCTCGGGCTCACGCCGGAGGACCGCCAGCGCATCGACGACGTGATGGACGCCAGCCACGGCATGTTCCTCACCACCGGGCCGACGGGCTGCGGCAAGTCGACGACGCTCTACGCCATGCTGCTGGAGATGCGCAGGCGCCGGATCAACATCCTCACCATCGAAGACCCGGTCGAGTTCCACATCCAGGACATCCAGCAGATGCAGGTGAACCCGGCCACCGGTTTCACCTTCGCCAGCGCGATGCGCAACTTCCTGCGCCACGATCCGGACGTGATCATGGTCGGCGAGATCCGCGACCGCGAGACCGCCGACATCGCGGTCGAGAGCGCGCTCACCGGCCACCTGCTGCTGAGCACGCTGCACACCAACACCGCAGCGGCCACGGTCACCCGCCTGCTCGACCTGGGCGTGGAGGCCTACCTGCTGCGCGCCTCGCTGATCGCGGTGATGTCGCAGCGCCTGGTGCGCCTGACCTGCCCGCACTGCCGCGAGGTGGAGCCGGTCGACGCGCACGTGCGCGAAACGCTGGGCGTGGACCTGGACGAGGTCTTCCACATCGGCCGCGGCTGCAACCACTGCGAAGGGCTGGGCGTGTACAAGCGCCAGGCGGTCTGCGAACTGATGATCGTCACGCCGAAGATCCGCAGCCTGATCGTGCCCGGCGCCGAAGCCGACGCCATCCACGTCGCCGCGATCGAAGGCGGCATGGTGTCGATCACCCAGGCGGCGGTGTGCCTGGCGCGCGCCGGCAGGATCTCGCTGTCCGAAGCATGGCGGGTGCGCGCGGACTGAGCGGCGCCGCGGCGGCTCTGCGGGGCCCGCACGCGCTCAGCGTGACGGGCGCGGTGCGTCCTGGTTCGGCATGCCCTGATTCGGCCCATCATGATTCGGCACGTCCTGCGTGTTCGCCTGCGTCTGCGCCTGGGCCTCCAGGCGCTGCTGCACGGCGGCGGGATCGGCGCGCAGGGCATCGGCGACCGCCAGCGGCGGCGACAGGCGTGCGGCCGGGTCGCTCAGGTCGCCCTGCACCACGATGAGGTCGGTGCGACGGTCGTTGAGCACCACGTGGTCGGGCGTCAGTCCGTGGTTCGCGGCGTGCAGCGCGACGCCCGCGGCGACGCGTTCGCGATCGGCGCCGAAGTCGGCCGCGGCGATGTTCGGCGAGCGGTCCAGCGCATCCATCGCCTGGCGCACTGCAGGGTTGGGTTGCGCCACATCGATGGGCGACGGCACCGCCGGCAGCGTGATCGGCACGTGCTGGTTGGTGCCTGCGGTGTGGTGGAACGTGCCCTGGGTCGGTGGCGCGGTGCCGGTATTGGTGTACGCCTGCGTGTTGCCGGCGCCGCCGAGGTTCAGGCCGTTGCGCTCCAGTTGCACTTCGTTGACGCCGAGCGCGGCCATGTCCAGCGTGAACTGCGGATTGCGGCCGGCGGCGGCATGGGTGGGTGCATAGGCGCGTTCGACCTGTGCGGCATACCCGATCCACGCGGTGCCGTAGTAGTTCTGGTAGTCCGAATCGCCGTTCGGCCCGATGCGCGCGGCCGAAGCCGGCTGGCCGTAGTAGTGCTGGCCCATCGCCGTGGTGTTCGCCGCATTCGGCGTCATCGTCATGTCGGCGTTGAGCGTGAGTCCCGGGCGCAGCGCATAGGTGTTCGGCGTGCCCGGCGTGACCGCGATGAAGTCGTTCATGCGGCCGGGGTGCGCACGATGGATGTCTTCCAGGGACGGGGTCGCGTTGGTGTTGCGCACCATGCCGACCAGCGCGTTGTAGCCGGCGATGTGCGCGGTCGCTTCGTCGTCGCGGTTGGCCTGCAGGCGCGCGCTCACCGCGGCGGTGTAGTCGTGCGTGGCACCGGTGCCTTGCGCGACCGCACGCACGTCGTTGACGAAGGTCTGGGTCGCGGTGGCCTGCGCGGGCGCATTGATCGCATGCTGGATCTCGTGGCCCATCACGAACGTGAGTTCGTTCGGGTTGTGGGCGCCGCTGGCCGGCGACGAGATGATCGACGCCGGCAGCTCCATCGTCTTCGTGGCCGGATTGAACTGCCCGCCTGCGTTCGTGCCCGGCGCCAGCAGCGAGAAACCGCTCAGCTGGTTCGCGGCGACCGCGCTGTTGATCTGGGCGACCAGCGCCGGCGAACCGTTCAGCGCGTTCGCGAAATTGATGCGCTGGACGGCGTCGAGCGATGCATTGAACGCGGTCACCTGCGCCTGCGCCTGGGCGCTCAGCGCCGGCACGGGCGGGGGATTGGGGACAGCGGCCATCGGAACCTCCTCCTTGGGTCCGGCGGCCCGGCCGCCGGACGGCACATCGACGCGATCAGTTGACCAGGACCATGTGCACGCAGGCGTGCGCGGTCTTCTCCGGCGGCGCTTCGGCTTCGCCGCGGGTGTAGACCTGCACGGTCATGCCGGGGCGCTCGAACTGTTCGTGGATGATGCGGTTGTGCTCGGCGCGATAGGTCTCGTGGCGGAAGCCCATGGCTTCGAGCTCGGCGGCGAAGGCCTTGTAGTCGAGCGTGCAGATGGCGGTGGCGGCCGGGTTGGCGTTCGGCGGGTCGGGACGGAAGGCGAACTCGAAGCGTGGGCCGTAGGCGTTGTTCGGGTCCAGTTCGAACGAGGACCACCAGTCGCGGTCCAGGCGCTCGGCGAAGCCGTGGCGGCCCGAGGACTCGGCGAAGGCCACGCCGAAGACCTCGCGCAGCCGATCGGCGGTGATCTCCCCAACGCTGCGGCTGCCGCGGATCAGGTCCAGCAGCCGGCGCAGCGACTGCTCGGCGTCGAGCTTCGGCGCGAACGCCTCGGCGGCGGTGGCGGTGGTCGTCATGGGGGCATTCTCCTTGGCGGAACGGTCACGGGTGGACGGCGCGTGCGCGCAGGCGGCGAGCGCGAACGAGCATGCGAGCGGAACGAGCAGGGCGACACGCGGAGCCGACATCGGGGGACATCCTGTTGGGTCGTCGGAAGATCGGGACTATACGCCGGGGCGGTCGGCCGGGCGGGCGCCGACCGGCCGAGGATATTGCTGCAAGGTTCAGGGGACCGAACGCAGCACGGGGGCGCAGGCGGCCGCGTCCCCGGCCCGCACCCGCCGTCAGAGGATGTAGCGCGACAGGTCCGGGTCCTGCACCAGCTCGCCGAGGTGCTGGTCGACGTAGGCGCGGTCGACGGCCACGGTCGCGCCGCCGCGGTCCGGCGCCTCGTAGCTGAGCGTGTCGAGCAGGCGTTCGAGGATGGTGTGCAGGCGGCGCGCGCCGATGTTCTCCTGGCGCTCGTTCACGGTGGTGGCGATCTCGGCGAGGCGCTCGATCGCATCGGGCGCGAACGACAGCGCCACGCCTTCGGTCTTCAGCAGCTCGACGTACTGCAGGGTCAGCGAGGCCTTGGGCTCGGTGAGGATGCGCACGAACTCGTCCTTGCCCAGCGCGCCCAGTTCCACGCGGATCGGGAAGCGGCCCTGCAGCTCGGGAATCAGGTCGCTGGGCTTGGCCAGATGGAAGGCGCCGCTGGCGATGAACAGGATGTGGTCGGTCTTCACCGCGCCGTACTTGGTGCTGACCGTCGACCCTTCGACCAGCGGCAGCAGGTCGCGCTGCACGCCTTCGCGGCTGACGTCGGCGCCGACGCTCTCCGAGCGCTTGGCGACCTTGTCGATCTCGTCGATGAACACGATGCCGTGCTGCTCGCAGGCCTCGATCGCGGCCTCGCGCACATCGTCCTCGTTGACCAGCTTGCCGGCTTCCTCTTCCAGCAACTGCACGCGCGCGGCGCGGATGCTCAGCTTGCGGGTGTGGGTCTTGCCGCCGCCGAGGTTGGAGAACATCTGCCGCAGCTGCTGGCCCATTTCCTCCATGCCCGGGGGCGCCATGATGTCGACGCCGACGTTCACGGCGGTCTCGACCTCGATCTCGCGCTCGTCGAGCTCGCCGGCACGCAGCTGCCTGAGCAGCTTGGCGCGGGTGTCGGCCTGCGGATCCTTCGTCTCGCCGCTGCCCACATCCAGGGTCGCCGGGCCATCGGCGCCGAAGCCGAACGGCGTTGCCGCCGGCTGGCGCTTCGGCAGCAGCGCATCGAGGATGCGGTCCTCGGCGCGCGCCTCGGCCTGCGCGCGCACGCGCGCCTTGGCCTGTTCGCGATACATCTTCACGGCGGTGTCGGCGAGGTCGCGGACGATCTGCTCGACGTCCTTGCCGACGTAGCCGACCTCGGTGAAGCGCGTGGCCTCGACCTTGACGAACGGCGCGTTCGCCAGCGTGGCGAGGCGGCGCGCGATCTCGGTCTTGCCGACACCGGTGGGGCCGATCATCAGGATGTTCTTGGGCATCACTTCGTCGCGCAGCGCGGGGTCGAGCTGCATGCGCCGCCAGCGGTTGCGCAGCGCGATGGCGACCGCGCGCTTGGCGGCGGACTGGCCGACGATGTGACGATCGAGTTCCTGCACGATCTCGCGCGGCGTCATGGAGGCATTGGTGTTCAAGATCACAGCTCCTCGGCCACGATGTTGCGATTGGTGTAGATGCACACGTCGCCGGCGATGTTCAGCGCCTCGGTGGCGATGCTGCGGGCATCGAGTTCGGTATGCGCCAGCAGCGCGCGCGCGGCGGACAGCGCGTACATGCCGCCGGAACCGATCGCGACCAGGCCGTCTTCGGGCTCGATCACGTCGCCGGTGCCGCTGATGATCAGCGAGGTCTCGCGATCGGCCACGGCGAGCAGGGCTTCGAGCTTGCCGAAACGCCGCTCGGTACGCCAATCCTTCGCCAGCTCGACGGCGGCGCGGGTGAGCTGACCGTGCTTCTCCAGCTTCGATTCGAACAGTTCGAACAGGGTGAAGGCATCGGCGGCGGCACCGGCGAAACCGGCGAGCACCTGGCCGTCGCGACCGAGCCGGCGGACCTTGCGCGCATTGGACTTCATCACCGTGTGGCCGAGGGTGACCTGGCCGTCGCCGGCCACGACGACGCGGCCGTTGCGGCGCACCGACACGATGGTGGTGGCGTGGAACACGTTGGGATTCTGGCTGGGGTCCATGAAACCTCCTGGGGGTCCGACGGTTGTGGGGACGCCGACGGCGACGGGCAAGGGGTGACGGATGGCAGGGCGGCGATGCGGCCGTTCCCGGAATCCGTCACAGGGTGCGCCCCGGCGCACCGCCCGGGTCGGGCCGCTGGCAGGAAACGGTGCGTCAGG
>JAHCAU010000016.1 GCA_019634715.1 Lysobacter sp. | reverse complement strand
AGTACTGCGCTCAGGTCCGGGCCGAGTTCGCGCACGTGCCCGGCGAGGCGTATGCCGCGGGCCGCGCCACGATCCTCGCCCCCCTCGCGAGTCGTCCTCGGCTCTATGCCAGCGACCTCGCCCACCGGGCCTGGACCGGCGCCGCCCGGGCCAACCTGGCCCGCGAACTCGCCCGCCTCAGGGGTGCGCGAGTAGGTGGCTGACCAGCGGCCGCCACCACGAGTGGGCGTAGCGGACGAGCATCTCCTCGGGCGCCACCCACTCGGCCGGCTCGCCGTCCGGGGCCGTGAGCGTCGGCGCCGACTCGCGAAGCTCACACCGGAACACCGCGAGGAAGCGGCCTCCGGGCACGGGCCAGGGGCTGCCCTCGTGCCGGTGGAAGCGTTCGTAGGCCACGGGCCGCAGCGTCCCGGGATCGAGCACGATGCCGGTCTCCTCCCGGGTCTCCCGCACCGCCGTCTCGACCGGTGTCTCCCCTGGCTCCCGCCAGCCGCCGGGAGCGCTCCACTCCTGGCGACGACGCGAGAAGCCGACGAGATACCGTCCACCGGCCTCGCGGATGAGGACGGCCGACGCGAACGTCGCCGCCTCCGGCGGACCCATCGAGGAGGCGACCATGTCGATGTCGGCGATACTCCCGTCGGGGAAGACGATGTCGAGGGCGCGGGCGATGCCCTTCTCTCCCCGGCGTTTGCGCAGGCGCAGCCGGGATCCGGCGAGCAACTCGAGGATGTGCGCGCTCGTGGTGGGCCGGGCGCCGGCGGCGACCAGAGCGGCATACGCCTGCTCGGGGACGTCGTAATGATCCCCCTCGAACCCCCGGCGCGGTATGCCGTTCGCCGCCGCGAACGCGTGCACCTCGGCATACGAGGTGTCCGAGATCAGGTGGGACCAGAGGCGCCCGTGCGCCGGCCACGCCGGACGGTCGATCCAGATCGTCACCCGCCCATCCTGCCCGCTCCCGCCGCCCCCGGCCGAGACCTCGTTCGTCACACCTGCCGGGAAATGCGAGACGGGCGGCCTCCCGCAGGAGACCGCCCGTCCAGAGAATCGCGAGTGTCTGAGTTGCCTCAGAAACCCATGCCGCCCATGTCGTCGCCGCCGCCGGCCGGCATGGCCGGAGCCTTCTCGGGCTTGTCGGCGATGACGGCCTCGGTGGTGAGGAAGAGCGCGGCGATGGAGGCCGCGTTCTGCAGCGCGGTGCGGGTGACCTTGGTCGGATCCAGGATGCCGGCCTCGACCATGTCGACGAATTCGCCGGTGGCCGCGTTGTAGCCGAAGTTGCCCTTGCCTTCCTTCACCTTGTTGACGATGACCGACGGCTCTTCGCCGGCGTTGGTCACGATCTCGCGCAGCGGCGCTTCCATCGCGCGCAAAGCGATCTGGATGCCGTGGTTCTGGTCTTCGTTGATGCCCTTGACGCTTTCGACGGCCACCTTGGCGCGGATCAGCGCGACGCCGCCGCCCGGGACGATGCCTTCTTCCACGGCAGCGCGGGTCGCGTGCAGGGCGTCTTCGACGCGGGCCTTCTTTTCCTTCATCTCGATCTCGGTCGAGGCGCCGACCTTGATCACGGCCACGCCGCCGGCGAGCTTGGCGACGCGCTCCTGCAGCTTCTCGCGGTCGTAGTCGGACGAAGTTTCCTCGATCTGCGCCTTGATCTGCTTGATGCGCGCTTCGATGCCCGCGCTTTCGCCGGCGCCGTCGATGATCGTGGTGTTCTCCTTCGAGACCTGCACCTTCTTGGCGCGGCCGAGGTCCTTGATCGTCGCCTTCTCGAGCGACAGGCCGACTTCTTCCGAAATCACGGTGCCGCCGGTGAGGATGGCCATGTCTTCGAGCATCGCCTTGCGACGGTCGCCGAAGCCCGGGGCCTTGACGGCGCAGACCTTGACGATGCCGCGGATGGTGTTGACGACGAGGGTCGCGAGGGCTTCGCCTTCGACTTCTTCCGCCACGATCAGCAGCGGCTTGCCGGCCTTGGCCACGCCTTCGAGCACGGGCAGCAGGTCGCGGACGTTCGAGATCTTCTTGTCGTGCAGCAGGATGAACGGATCGTCCAGCTCGGCCGACATCGACTGCTGGTTGTTCACGAAGTACGGCGACAGGTAGCCGCGGTCGAACTGCATGCCCTCGACGACGTCGAGTTCGTTGTCCAGGCCCGAGCCTTCTTCAACGGTGATCACGCCTTCCTTGCCGACCTTCTTCATCGCGTCGGCGATGATGTTGCCGATCGACTCGTCGGAGTTGGCCGAGATCGTGCCGACCTGGGCGATGGCCTTGTCGTCGGCGGTGGGCTTGCTGATCGCCTTCAGTTCGGCGACCGCGGCGACCACGGCCTTGTCGATGCCGCGCTTGAGGTCCATCGGGTTCATGCCGGCGGCGACGGCCTTCATGCCTTCGCGGATCAGCGCCTGGGCCAGCACGGTCGCGGTGGTGGTGCCGTCGCCGGCGTTGTCGGAGGTCTTGGACGCGACTTCCTTCACCATCTGCGCGCCCATGTTCTCGAACTTGTCGGCCAGTTCGATCTCCTTGGCGACGGACACGCCGTCCTTGGTGATCGTCGGGGCGCCGAAGCTCTTCTCGAGCACGACGTTGCGGCCCTTCGGACCGAGGGTGGCCTTGACGGCATTGGCGAGGACATTGACGCCGCGCACCATGCGGGCGCGGGCATCTTCACCGAAACGGATATCTTTGGCAGCCATTGTTTGAAACTCCGGAATGTGTGGATTGCGTAGGGCGGGCCTTGCACCCGCCATTGCGGGATCGACGCATCAGCGCATGCGTGGCGAAGCGATCGCTCCGCCCGCGCGCATCAGCCGACGATCGCGAGGACGTCGTCTTCCTTGATGATCTTGTACTCGACGCCGTCCTGCTTGTAGGCGGAACCGGAGTACTGGCCGTAGATCACCTTGTCACCGACCTTGACCTTCGGCGCGCGGGTGCCGCCGGTGGCGTCGATGAACTTGCCTTCGCCCACGGCGACGACTTCGCCCTTGGTCGGCTTTTCCTTGGCGGCGTCGGGAATGATGATCCCGCCGGCGGTGGTTTCTTCGGCTTCGATCGGCTTGACGACCAGGCGGTCGTAGAGCGGCTTGAGATTCATGTGAACCCTCGCAAGTGGTTGATTGGTGGAGAAAAGTGCGGCGATTTTAGCAGTCTCCCCGGGGGAGTGCCAAAGCCGCGGGCAAAAAACGCCCGGCGAGCCGGGACTGGCCGGGATATGGGGTGGGCGCGGAGGGTTTCAAGGGCCGTCGACGCCGGCCGGCAGCCCTTCCGGCGCCCGGCGCCGGCAGTGGATCCAGTCGCCCTGGTCCTGCCCGCGCGGTCGCCACGGCCCGCGGGCCAGCCGAACCGCGCGGAGCGCGGAAACGCGACGGGCCCGGCAATGCCGGGCCCGTCGGTGACACATCGAGCGCTGACGACCTCGATCAGAAACGATAATCCGCGCTCACGTACCAGAACGAGCCTGGCAGGTCGTACGTACCGGCGTCGTAACCGTTGAGCGAGCAGGTCACGCAGATCGGCGGTTCCTTGCCGAACACGTTGTTGGCGCCGATCGACAGCTTCAGGCCTTCCAGCCAGAAGGCATCCTTCCAGCCGAGCTGGATGTCGTGGTAGGTGGTGGCGCCGAGCTTGTTGATGCGGTCCGCATTCATGCAGCCCGGGATGCTGGCGGCGAAGCCCGCACCGACCGAGTTGAGGCAGTTTTCCTCGACTGCATCGATGTAGCGCAGGCCGTAGTTCAGGTCGAACTTGCCCTTGCTCCAGCCCAGCTGCAGGTTGCTCTGGTATTCCGGGATCGCGCTGTTGCTGGTCTCGATGCCGACGCGGCGGGTCGAGACGATGCCGAAGCCGTCGACGGCCTCGTACTCGCGCACCCAGGTCGTCTGCAACGAGGCGTTGAGCGAACCGATGCCCCATTCCGGACTCAGCCAGCTGAGCTTGAGGTCGGCGCCCGAGGTGCTCACCCGGCCGAAGTTCTGCAGGAAGTTGCTCGGCGGATTCAGGTTGCCGTTGGTCTGGCGCGTGAACGGCGAGCAGAAGGTGGCGTTGGTGCCGCCGGTGTTGTAGCAGAGGTTGAGCATCGACTGCAGGTCGCGCGGCTGCACGGCGCCATCGATCTTGTGGTCGTAGTAGCCCAGCTCGATGTCGAACTTGCGCGACCACGACTGGTCCGCGGCCCAGCCCGGGCTGTAGACGAGACCGACGGTCCAGCTGTCGGACTCTTCCGGCTCCAGGTTCGGGTTGCCGCCGGTGAAGGTGGTGATCTGCGTGTTGGCCTGCTCGAACTGGTTCGGCACGCCGGCGTTGCGGCAGGCGGTTTCCAGCGGCGTGGTGTTCAGGCCGTCGGAGTCGTCGACCACGTACGGGGACGACGGGCCGCTGCGGGTCGGACCGCAGATGTCGACCAGCGTCGCGCCGAACTGGGTCAGGCCGTACAGCTCGCCGAGGTTCGGCGCGCGGAAGCCCTGCGAGTAGGTGCCGCGCAGGACGAGGTCTTCGATCGGCTGCCAGCGGAAGCCGACCTTGCCGGTGGTGGCGCTGCCGAAGGTCGAATAATCCGACCAGCGCACGGCGGCAGTGATGTCCAGGGTCGCATGCACCGGCAGGTTGAACTCGCCGTAGACTTCCTTGACGTTGTACTCGGCCGACACCGGCTGCGCGAACGAGTCCTGCGAATGACGGATGCGGCGCAGCGGATCCGGATCGAAATCGCCCTGGTAGTTGCGGAATTCGACGCCCGCGGCGAAGCCGGCGTTGCGATCGCCGATGCTGAACAGGTCGCCGGTGATGTTGGCCGAGACCACGTCCAGGATCTGGGTGCTGGCGTCGCGCTGGTTGGTGCGGATCCAGTTGATCATCGACTGGGTGAACGGACGGCCCTGGCCACCGAAGATGTCCAGCGGGGTGCAGCCCGGGGTCGCGGCGCACACCGCCGGGTCGCCCAGCGCGATGCGCACATTGTTGATGTTGTAGCCGTTGCTGAACTTCTGCACCGCCGAGTTGCTGCTGTGCACGTAGTTCACGTCCCAGCCGAAGCTGCGGTCGCCGATGTCGAACAGGCCGTCGAGGCCGGCATTGAAGTACCAGGTGTCGACGTTCTGCTCGAAGATGCGCGGACCGACTTCCAGCGGACGGCGGCCGATCAGCGTCAGGTTGCCGCCGGGGCCGGAATTGAGCGCGAAGCCGAAGGGATTGAACGGATGGTTGGCCGGGATCGAGATCGTGTCGGCGATGCCGCCGGTGCCGGCGCCGGGACCGACGAAGATCGGCTCGGGCGCGGCCTGGTTCTTCGACGTGCGGTTGTTGAACAGGCCCTTGAAGTGCAGACGGGTGTTCTCGGTCAGGTCGATGTTGATGTTGGCGAACAGCGACTTGCGCTCGCTCGGCGTCAGCATCAGGTTGAACGGCGCGTAATTGAAGCGGTCGGCGCCGGTGAAGCCGTGGTAGGTGCCGCCATTGGGATTGCCGGGCACGAACACCGGCGTGGTGGTGCCGTTGTTGAGCGTGATGTTGTAGAACGTGGCGCCGCCCGGGTCGGTGAACACGAAGCGGCCCTGCGGGGTGCCGGAGCTGCAGGCGCCGTTGCCTGCGCCGGGCACGCACTGCGAGGACTGGCCCCACGAACCGGAGCTGATCTCGGTCTGCTCGTACCAGGTCGCGCCGAACACGCCGGTCCAGCGGTCGCCGCCGGTGCCGACGGTGAAGGAGAAGTCCTTGGTCTCGCCGCCGCGGCTGTACTCGCCGTAGTAGCTGTGGAACTCGGCGCCGTCGAAGCTCTTGCGCGTGATGATGTTGACCACGCCGGCGATGGCGTCGGAGCCATAGATCGAGGACGCACCGTCTTCCAGCACTTCGATGCGCTCGACGATGGCCAGCGGGATGGTGTTGAGGTCGGCGCTGCCGCTGACGCCCGAGGCCGAGGATTCGTTGACCCAGCGCACGCCGTCGACGAGCACCAGCACGCGCTGCGAGCCGAGGTTGCGCAGGTCGACCTGCGCGGAGCCGGCGCCGATGCCGCCGCCGTCGGGCGGGTAGCCGAAGTTGCCCGAGGAATTGAACTTGGCGTTCAGCGCCTTGCCGCTGGCAGGCAGCTGCTGGAGGATTTCACCGACGCTCTTGGCGCCGGTCTGTTCGAGTTTGGCGCGGTCCAGCACCATGACCGGCTGTGCGGTGACGGCATTGGTCTGCTTGATGCGGCTGCCAGTGACGCTGATCGTGTCCAGTTCCTGATTCTGACCTTCCTGTGCGGCGGCCACCGTGGGCAGCGCGAGGAGCAGGGTCAGGTGGACCGCGGCCGTCAGGCGGTTGCGGCGCAAGTTGCTCATTTACGTTCTCTCCGTGTGTCTAGTTGGGTAACTGCTGAAGTCCTACAGCTCGAAAAACGACATCAACGCGTGCGCACCGCCCGGTCCCCCTTCCCATGGGCGGCAACAGGGCTTTGTAAACAAATTGTGAAGCCGCAGCAAGGTGCCGGAGGTCAGCCCGCCAGCGTCGGCCATGCCGACGCACGCGCGTACCTCCGGCGATGTCGGAAAATCAGCGGGTTCGATGCGATCACGCATGCCATACGGCATCGTGTCCAAAGATCATCAACAGGCCTGCGGCGAATCCGCAGGCGAGCGAACGCGCGAACGCGTCGCCCCGCGATCAAGCGAGGGCGACGCGTCGACTGCGAACTCCGTCACGGAGCCTTTGCGATCACGGCGTCCACTGCGGGATGTTACCTTTCGCCCACACGGCAGCAGCATCGGTGAGGAGCGAGGTCATGCTCCAGATGCCGCCTTGCGGTGTCGTGCCCGCCCAGATGCCGTTGAGCGTGGCGATCAGCGCGGCGAAGTCGGACTGCAGCTGCTTGTTCTCGGCACTGGTCGGATCGGCGACGGCGGTGCCGGTGTACACGAGCACCGAGCTGTCGAGACCGAGCGCCTGCACGTTGAGGAAACGGCCGAAATGGCTGTACTGCGCCTGCGAAGCGGGAACGGATTTGGTACCGGCGGTCTGGTCCGCGGCCGGCACGCGGAACTCGTCGGCATTGAACGGCTTGGCCGGCGGCGGCGACTGCGGCTGGCCTTCGCCCTGTTCGCAGATGACGTCGATCGCCGCCGACAGATCCTGGAAACTGGCGATGGTCTGCGTGAAGGGTTGCGTCGAGAACACGGTCTGCTGGTTGGTCACCGTCCATGGCGCCTGCGATGCGGCCAGTCGCGCGTAGGCGCGCAGGGCCGCGTACATCTGTCCGATCGAGTGATACGGCGCCGACAGGCGACCGGCCTCGAACTCGCTCGGCACTTCGATGTCGAGCATCGTCGGCAGCGCCTGGAGGATGTCGCCGATGCTGGCGTTGAGGATGCCCTTGTCGCCGGTTGCCGGATCGTTCGGGTCGAGGATCGGCGTGCCGTCCGGGAACGTCGGTATCGTGCCGTACACCGGCGCGGTGAAATTCGGCGTCGTGCCGAGCGCGATGCACATGTTCGCGGCCAGTTGCAGGTGCAGCATCTCCTCGGTGCAGACGCTGAGCACGGCGGCGTAGGCAGCATCGGATTTGTCGGTCGAGTTGGACGAACCCGGCGGGACGATCGACGCCAGCGCGCTGAGGTAGAACGGAATGGTGTACAGCTCGACGGCGACCGCGACCTGGGCATGCACCTGGGCGGCGTCGAGCAGGAGGCTGGCGTTCTGCGGCGCGCGCGGCGCGGCAGCGAGGGCTGGCGTGGACATGAGGGACTCCCTGTCGTGTGGTGGGGATGCGGAACGCGGCACGGTCCTGCCCGCGTCCCGAGCAAGGTATCGATGCATCGGCATCGCTGCGGGATCAATCCGGAATCAGTCCCGCAACGACCATGGACGCCCTTGCCGCGGAATTGTTGCATGCCGCGTGCATTCGGCAAGACACCGACCCTCCGAAGCGTGCCGGCCGTCGATTCCATTGCACGGCTTTTTTCCGTAACGTGGTCACAAGGGGCCGCCGAATCGTGGCGGTATGGAGTCCACGGTCTTCAAGGAGGAGTCCGATGAACGTCGTACGCATGATCGTCATCGCCGCATCGCTGTGGCTCATCGGCTGCACGGCGGATGTGCGCAGGGACGATGCCGCGCAGGCACGCGCACAGGCGCCGCGCTGCGAAGCGGACGGCGTCGATGGTCACCGGCTGTGGCTGGACCCGTTGCCCGCGGAGATCCGCGCGCGCGGCGAGGACTGCGCGATGCTGCGCTTCGCGCTCAACAACTTCCTGCATCTCGCCGCCGACGACGGGCACGGCCATCCGCGCTTCATGTCGTTCGCGCCGTGGTACGACGCGATCCCGCAGGACGGCGCCGCGCCGCGCTGGCGCGACGGATACAAGCCGCTGTCGACGCACGCGCTGCGCAAGACCGCGCGCGAAGGCCAGCCGGGCGACGGTTTCGTGCTGCTCGACGCCCGCCATCGCCGCGTCGGTTACGACGTGCGCGTCAACCGCACGTTCGTCGACTACCTGTCGACCACCGGCCTGTATCGCGCCGACCGCCTGCAGGCCGCGGCCGACGCCTTCAAGGCGGACCCGACCACCGGTGGCGTCTGGCTGCCCGCAGGCACGCGCGACACGCCCGGCGCGATCAGCCTCAAGACCGCATGGCGCCGCTTCGGCGACGAAGCACCCTGCCCCGCGAACACCATGCATTGCGAACGCGACGCCGATGGCCACGAATGGGGATTGATCGGGCTGCACCTGGTACAGAAGACGCCGACGCTTGGCGAGATGACCTGGGCCACCTTCGAGCACGTGGCGAATGCCCCCGATTGCGCACCCGGCGGCACGGCGCCGATCGCGCCCCGACCGCGCGACCCGGTCGATCCGCAGCGTACGCTCGCGGAGTGGAACCTGTTCGACTGGAACAGCTATCGCGCCCGCGGTGGCGATGGCACGCGCTGCGCCGTGCCCGATGGCGCCTATCGCTACACGGTGGCCGCCGACGGCCAGACCCTGCAGAACCAGACCTGCGGCGCGCCCTCGGCGACGCCCTTGTGCAACACCGATCCGCGTCGCGACACCACGGCTGCGACGACCGTGCCCCCGCTTTCCGCCGATGGCGAGGCGAATGCCGCCTACGAGCGCATCGACGTCTGCCGCACCGCGCCGCTCGCACAGTGCACCGGTGACGGCTCGCCCGGCGATGCCGCGGCCTGCCTCGACGCTTCGCTGCGCGCGAACCATCCCGAGGCACTCGACGGAAAGTGGCGCTACTACCGCCTCATCGGCAACGTTTACATGGCCGGGCATGCGCCGGTCGCCGGCTGTTTCCGCTACGACGACGGCCCGCTGCTGGCCACCACGCCGCCGCGCACGCGCTTCCCGAGCACCTGCAACGGCATCGACACCACGCCGCTGCGCGTGCGTGCCGGCGACACCGACCTGGCCAACACCGCGATGGAAACCTGGATGCAGCCGGGCACCTGCCTCGTGCCGTCCGCAGGCGCGACGCCGCTGATGGGGCGCGACTGCTTCGCCTGCCACACGCCGTCGACCAATCCGCCGGGCTGGCCCTTCGGGATGGGCGACATGAGTTTCGTCTTCGACCGCGTGCCCGTGCCGGCTGCGGAGCAATGACGCAATGACCATGCCGCGACCGCGTTCCGGGCACTGCCTGCTGACGATCACCGACGATGGCTTCATCGACGGCACCGAGATGCTGGTCTTCAGCTTCCTGCGCCACAACCCGTGGTTCGCCGGCCGCATCCTCGTCATCGCCGGCGGCCCGCTGTCGGCAGCGTCGAAGGCTCGGCTGCGCGCGCTGGCGCCGGTCGAGTTCAGCCAGCCCGGTGCTGACCTCGAGGCGCGCGTCGCGGCACTCACGCAGGCCATTCCCGCGCTGAAACGCGCCGGGCCGCGCTTCGCCTCGCTGGAAGCCTTCGGCCTGGCCGGGTTCGAACGCGTGGTCTACATCGACAGCGACGCCTTCGTGACCGGCGACCTGTCGCCGCTGTTTTTCGGCGAACAGCTCGACGACCGCCCGCTGCTGGCCAGCCCCGACGGCAGCCGCTACGACGAACTGCTGGGCGACGCCGAAGCCGCGCGCGAATCCAACCGCCAGCGCTACGGCGTCGCCCTGGCCGAATGCTTCAACAGCGGCGTGCTGTCGATCGGCGGCGAGTGCCTGCAGCGCCACGTGCGCGATGCGCTGGTGGCCAGCATCGACCCTGACTTCTGGCGCGGCGTCGAGATCGTCGGCTGGACCGACCAGCTGATCCTCAACCGCCATTTCGCCGGACGCGCGGCCCTGCTCGACGGGCGCTGGAACTACATGCCCGTCCTGGAAGCGAAGATCCGTCGCGCCCATCGGCTGCACTGCTTCGATGCGCGCATCGTGCACATGGCCGGACGCTGCAAGCCCTGGGAAACGCCGCCGGACGACCTGTTCGAACAGGCGCCCGGGCTGGCGAAGTTCTACGAACTGTGGCGGCAACTGCGTGCGCTGCTGCCCGGTGCCGCCGATGCGGCGAGCGACACCACCCGTGAAACGCGCGGCATGCAGCCGGTGATGCAGCCGCGCACCGAACCGGAGCCGACACCATGAACAAGCTCGATGTCCCCTGCGCACGCATGCCGATCGATGTCGGCGAATTCCAGACCGCGGTCTTCGACGGTTACGATGGCCGCGAGCATGTCGCGCTCACCATCGGCGATCTCGATGCGGGCGAGGACGACGCGCGCCCCATCCTCGTGCGTCTGCATTCGGAATGCTTCACCGGCGACGTGCTCGGTTCGCGGCGCTGCGACTGCGGCGAGCAGTTGGCCGAATCGATGCGCCGGATCGCGCAGGCCGGTCGCGGCGTGCTGCTGTACCTGCGCCAGGAAGGCCGCGGGATCGGCCTGGCCGAGAAGCTGCGCGCCTACAACCTGCAGGACCAGGGTCTGGACACCGTGGACGCCAACGTTCGCCTGGGCCACCTGCCGGACGCGCGCGACTACGGCGTGGCCGCGCGCATCCTGCGCGCGCTGGGCATCGATGCGGTGCGCCTGCTCACCAACAATCCCGCGAAGGTCGACGGCCTGCGCGAGCACGGCATCGACGTGGTCGCACGGGTGCCGCTGGTGATCGCGCCGCGCCCGCAGAACCGCGACTACCTGCAGACCAAGGCCGCGCGCATGGGCCACATGCTCGACGCACCGACGCCGCAGGACCATGCGGCGGCCCCGGAACTGGAGCGGCTGTTCGGGCTGCTCGACCGCAACCGCGCCCAGCCCGCGCCGACGCTGCCCTTCGTCACCCTCAGCTACGCGCAGACGCTCGACGGCTGCGCGGCGGCGACCAAGGACCGGCCGCTGGCGATCAGCTGCAGCGCCTCGCGCGCGTTCACGCATCGCCTGCGCGCGGCGCACGACGGCATCCTGATCGGCATCGGCACGGTGCTCGCCGACAACCCCAGCCTGACCGTGCGCGACGCCACCGGCCCGGATCCCCAGCCGATCGTGGTCGACAGCCGCCTGCGTTTCCCGGTCGACGCGCGCCTGCTCAACCACCCGAATCGCCGCGTGTGGATCGCGACCACGCACCATGCCGATCCGCTGCGCGTGCGCCGTCTGGAAGCGCTGGGCGCCGAAGTGCTGATCGTGCCGACCGATGCCGCCGATCGCGTCGACCTCGCCGCCCTGTTCGCCATGCTGCGCCAGCGCGGCGTGCGCAACCTCATGGTCGAAGGCGGCGGCCGCATCCTCACCCAGGTGGTCAACCAGCGCCTGTTCGACCTGCTGGTGCTGACCGTGGCGCCGCTGATGGTCGGCGGCGTGCCCGCGTTCGCGCCGAACCAGGGCCTGCTGCAGCACCAGCACACGCGCATCGCCCAGCCGCACTACCTGCCGATCGGCCAGGACCTGGTGGTGTGGGGCGAGCCGCAGCGCGAGGACGCGCGCGCCGAGGCCGTGTCGTGAGCGGCGCATCCTTCGTCGGCGCGCCCTTCGTCTATGGCGTGCTCGACACCCGCGACCGCTTCGACGACGCCGCGCTTGCCGAACGCTGTCGCGAGCTGACCTTCGCCTGGTCGCGCTGGTCCTACGCCGGTCCGATCCTCGAGGATCGCGACCCGCACCGCCTGCTCGCGCTCGCCGCCGAACGCGGTGCGCGTCATTGCCTCGTGCAGGCCTGCGGCCACCTGGTCGTGGAAACCCTGCGCCCGAAAGGCGCCGAGGCGCCGGAACTCGCCGAGGTGCTGATTCGCGCGCTCGGCGACGACGCCTGGCTCGTGGGCCGCAAGCTCGCCGATGACGTGGTGCACGACGCCTGCTGGCTGGTCGACCTCGAACGCTGGCAGGCGCGCGGCCGGCCACGGCTCGCGCGCGTCGGCGAGACGCCGCAGCTGATGATCGACGCAGTGGATGGTGCCGGCGACGGCATCGCCGAGGCGCCCGGCGACGCCCTGCACTGCAGCCGCGATCTCGAGCCGCACCGGCCCGCGCATGCGCAGGCCCTGCGTGCGACGCCCGGCACGGTCGACACCGCGACGCTGGAACGCCCGCTCGGCGATTTCGTCGCGTCGCTGGCGCGCACGCTCGACCAGTGCCAGCGCGGTGTGTTCATCTGGAATCTCGAATCGTACGACGACATCGTGGTGGCGGATCCCGAGCCGCTGGCCTCGCTGGCCTGCGTCGCCGCCGGCTTCAAGCCCGATGCGATCCTGCGCCGCCACGGCTTCACCGACGCCACCGAACTCACCTTCTTCGACTACAGCGGCGAGGCCCTGGCCTTCCGTCGCATGCTGGTAGAACAGTGGGACGGCCGCGACCTGCCCGGCTTCCTGTGGCCGCGGCTGCAACCGGATGCCACGCACTACTGGCTGAGTTCCACCGCGCGCGGCGACGCACCGGCGCGCGACGAGCTGGACCGGCTGTGGGCGCGTGAACTCGACGACTGGGGCGGCGCCGATGCCTTCGCCGCGCACTGGCGCGCGACGCGCGGTCTGCGCCATCGCTACGTCGAAGTCGACCTGCTGCGCGCGCCGGAACGCGCGATCGGCACGCCGCCGCCCGGCCCCGCCGCGGTGTGGTGGAGCAACGCCTTCTCGTCCGTGCACGCGCTGTGGCATCTGCGCCATGCCGAACGCGAGGCCGCGTTCGCGCGCTGGATCGAGGCCATCGCGCAGCGCGCACCGCAAGCCTGGCTGCTCGGCGCCGATGCCAACAACAGTCCGGTCGGCGGCATCCGCGCCGGCGATTACGCGCGCCGGCTCGCCGACTGGCGGGGCGGCATCCACGAACCGCTGCGCGTCGGCGACGCCGCGATCCGGTTTTGATCGAGTCCGCCACGACACGCATACGGAGATGGAAACCATGCAACCCAGGATCAAACCCATCCCCACCCCGACCCGCCCGGCCCTCGCACCTGGCGCTCGGGCGCTCATCGACGCGCGAGGCAATGCCTCGCAAGCGCGCCGTCTCGCCCCCTTGAGGGGGAGGGAGACAAGCGCGGCGCTTTGAAGCCCTCCCCTTCAAGGGGAGGGTTGGGTGGGGATGGGTTGCATGCCCGCCACGCGACCATGTTCCAAAGCACCAACTTCATTCCCGACTTCATTCCATCCGGCACGCAGAGGCGACCATGACCACGACCGACGCCATCGCACCGCTCGCGCCCGAGCATCGCGCCTGCGACGACAGCGCGCGCACAGACGCGCCGCCCTTCGTCTTCCACCGCCATCGCGGCCCGGTGACCACCGCGACATGGATCCCGGGCACGCAGCGCATCCTCACCGCTGCGTACGACGGCGCGATCGCGCGCTTCGATCTCGACACCGACGAAGTGACGCTGTTCGGCCACCACGACCACCTGGCGAACCGCGTCGTCGTCTCCGACGACGGCCTGCGCGCGGCCTCGGTCTCGTCGGATTACAGCGCCATCGTCTGGGACGCACGCACCGGCCAGCGCCTGCGGCGCCTGGTCGGGCACAGCGACGATGTCGAGGATTTCTGCTTCATCGGCGCGCACATGGGCGCCTCGGTGTCGCGCGATCGCCGCATCCTGGTCTGGGATCTGCGCACCGGCGCGATCGTCCGCGCGATCGAAGGCCACGAGCGCGACGTGCTCAGCATCTGCGCCGACGACCGGCATCTCTACACCTCGGGCGACGACAGCACGCTGCGCGTGTGGGACATCGCCAGCGGCCGGCAGGTGCGGATGTGGGGGCCGTTCGAGACCGAGACCGACACCTGCGCCATCGATCCGCGCCACGGTCGCGTGGTGCTGGGCTGCGACGACGGCTGCATCCGCGTGTTCGCGATCCACAGCGGCGACCTGCTCGCGGCGATTCCCGCGCATCGCTCCGGCATCAAGAAGGTCGCCTGCTCGCCGGTCGATGGCGCCATCCTCAGCGCGGCCTACGACCAGGCGATCCATCTGTGGAGCGGCGATGACTTCCGCCATCGCCTGCGCCTGGAAGCGCGCCCTCGCCAGTGGGAACGTTCGTTCAACTGGTCCAGCGACGGCGCGCACGTCGTCGCCGGCACCTTCGACGGCACCGTGCTGGTCTGGCGCGCCGACGACGGCGCCTTCGTGACCGAACTGGGCGCATCGCAGGGCACGCTCGGCAACGATTGCTTCAACGACATCGCTGCCATCGACGACCACGGCTTCGCGACCGTGAACGACGCAGGGCACCTGCGCATCGGCCGCTTCGGCGACGAGGGTGCGCACTGGCTCGCGCAGGCCACGCCGGGCACCGGACGCATGCTGATGAACGCGGTGACCAGCCGCGACGGCGGCCATCGCGTGGTCTGCGGTGCGCACGACCAGCACCTGCATGTGTTCGAACGCGATGGCGATGGCGTACCGGTCGCCGCGACCTGGCATCACCTCGGCGAAGGCCCGATCAACTGCGTGCGCGGCACCACGACGGCGCATGGCGAAGATACGCTGTTCGTCGCCTGCTATTCCGGCGCGATCGTGCGCACCGATCGCGAAGGCACGCCGCTCGCACGCTTCGCGCACCACGACAACGCGGTGAAAGCGCTGCGCCTGCATCCGACCCGGCGCATCGGCGTGAGCTGCAGCGCCGACGGCGTGCTCACGTCCTGGGATTTCGACGGCCACCTGCTGCATCGCTTCGCCGGTCACACCGCGATCATCGACGACCTCGACCTCGACCCGAGCGGCGACTTCCTCGCCACCACCGGCCGCGATTTCCACCTGCTGTTCTACCGGCTGGACGACGGCGTGCTGCTCGATGCCTTCGACCTGGGCCGGCGTTCGCCGAAGGGCCTGTGCTTCGTCGACCGCGACACCGTGGTGGTCTCGAATTACTGGGGCGAGCTTCTGCGCGTGGACCTGCCGACGCGCACCATCCTGCGCAAGGCCATCGCCACCAACGGCATCAGCGCGGTCGCGCGCGCCGACGCCAGCGGCACGCACCTGCTGGCCTCGTCCTACGACGGTGCCTGCTACCGCGTGCGCAGCGACACGCTCGAAGTCGTCGGCGAGCTGCGCGCGATGCGGCAGCGGCCGGCGCCCGGACGGGACTGACCGCATGACCGGCACCCTGCCGCGCCGCTTCGTGATCCTCGCCGCGCGGCGCAGCGGCAGCAACCTGCTGTGCTCGCTGCTCGGCAGCCATCCCGACGTGCGCTGCCATCACGAGCTGTTCAATCCGGACGGCATCTTCACCGTGCTGGACGAACGCGACGAGGCCGCGACGACCGACGCGCTCGCCGCGCGCGACCGCCACCCGCTCGGCTTCCTCGACCGCATCTGGCGCGATGCGCGCGGCGCGCAGGCCGTGGGCTTCAAGATGACGCCCGACCAGGCGCCGGACGTGCTCGCGCATGTGCTCGCCGACAGCGGCGTCGCCAAGATCCTCCTGCGCCGCCACAACCCGCTGCGCCAGCTGGTCTCCGAACGCATCGCCGGCGCCACCGGCCGCTGGGAAGCCTACGACGACGCGCCCCCCCTGGCGCGACCGCGCGTGCACGTCGAACCCGATGAGCTGGCGGAATACACCGCGCGCGTCGATGCGTTCCACGCCGGGATCGATGCCGTCCTGCTGCGCAGCGGCCAATCGTCGCTGCCGGTGCGCTACGAATGGCTGTTCGATCCCGACGAACAGGCGCGGCTGCTCGCCTTCCTCGGCCTGCGCCCGCAGCCGCTGCGCACGCGCAGCGTCCGCCAGAATCCCGAACCGCTGGACCGCCTGCTGGCCAACGCGAGCGCGCTGCGCCGCGCGCTCGCGGGCACGCCGCTGGCCCACGTGTTCGACTGACCCACGTTCGCGACGTTCCTTCCTGCGAGGCCTCCCATGCGCGTGCTGTTTCATCCCGAATTCCCGACCATGGAGGGCTACACCCTCGTTGCCCTGCTGCACGAACTCGAGTGGCAGGGCGTACTGTCGCCGGAGGAAGGCTTCGACGTCGCCGTGCACTGGGCCGATCGCACCTGGATGGACGCCGACCCGATGCTCGATGCGCTCGCCGGGCGCATGCCGGTATGGAACATCGACTGCACCGACATCAGCAAGCGTCACGTCGATGCCGTACAGCGCGCGATTTTCGGCCATGGCGCGGAGGTCGACCCGCGCACCTGGCACGGTCGCTGCGCGGTGAAGACCGACGAGAACGCGCGCGGCCGCGGCGGCGTGGCCGATTGCCCCGTCGACGACCCGGACCCGCGCATGGTCTATCAGCGCCTGATTCCCTGCACCGAGCAGGGCCGCACCGTGAACTACCGGGTGCCGGTGATCGCCGGCGCCCTGCCGCTGTGCTACGTGCTGGATCGCGCGCCGATCGTCGAGCACCTCAAGACCGAGGCGACCGCCTGCCGGCTGGTCGAGACCGACGCCCTGTTCAGCGAAGACGAACAGCGGAAGATCCTCGCCGTCTGCGACACGCTGGGCCTGGACTTCGGCGAACTCGACGTGCTGCGCGACGACGCCGACGGCCGCCTGTACATCATCGACGCCAACAAGACCCCCGCCGGCATGGGCATCGCCTATCGCCATCGCTGGACGCCCGCGCAGCGCCGCGAAGCCCTGCGCCGCCTGGCCGACGCCTTCGCCCGGGCCGTGGCGGAGGGCAGGCCGGTTCGCCGCCGCAGGTCCACCGCACCGAGCTGAACCATCACCGATTCGTGACTGACCTCACGCGCAGGCTTCGTTATAGTCCGCGCATGAAATTCCCCCTGATCGCCGCCAGCGCGGCCCTGTGCGCGGCATTGTTCGCCGCGCCGACCGCCACGCCCCGCCAGCAGGCCGCCACCGGTGCGCGCGATGCCTCGCCCGGCCGGGCCGCGCCCGGCGCAGCGAGCACGCCGATCCTGATCGGCAGCGCCGCCGAACTCGCCAGCGCGCGCGCCGCCATCCAGGCCGCCGAGCGCGGCACGCCCGACGACGCCCCGCTGCCCGTGTCGCATCCGCTGGCCGGCTGGGTCGAGTACGCCGGCCTGCGCCGCCGCATCGACACCCTGCCCACCGCCGCCGCGCAGGACTTCCTCCAGCGCCATCGCGGCGATGCCGTGGGCGAGACCTTCCGCGACCAGTGGCTGGCGACGCTGGCCAAGCGCGAGGACTGGCCGGCGTTCCGCGCGGCCTGGGCGCCGACCGTCAAGTCGACGGCCCTGCGCTGCGCCGAGCTCAACGCACGCCAGGCCCTGGGCCAGACCGACGCCGACTGGACCGCCGACGCGCAGGCGCTGTGGCGCGCCACCGGCAAGTCGCTGCCGAACGAATGCGACGCGCCGATGGCGGTGCTCGCCGCGCGCGGCGGCCTGCCCCCGGCGCTGCGCTGGGAGCGGATCGAAAAGGCCGCCGCCGAGTGGCAGCCGGCAGTGATGCGTGCCGCAGCACGGGGCCTGCCCGTCGAGGAGTTCGCGCTGGCCAACGACTACGCCGCCTTCATCGACACGCCGCATGACCGCGCGTTGAACTGGCCGAAGACCCCGCGAAGCCGCCTGGTCGCCTCGCACGGTCTCGCCCGCCAGGCCAAGGCCTCTCCGGCGTCGGTCGACACGCAGCTGCCGAAATTCACGCAAGCCCTGGGCCTGGACGATGCCGAGCGCGGACGTGCGCTCTACCAGGCCGCGCTGTGGACCGTGGCCTCGTACGGCCCGGGTTCCGCGAGCCGGCTCGCTGCCGTACCCGATGTCGCCTACGACGACAAGCTGCACGAATGGCGCGTGCGCGAAGCGATCGCACGCTCGGACTGGAAGGGCGCGCTCGCGGCGATCCGCAAGATGGGCGACACCGAACCCGGCCGGAAGATGCGCCGCGATTCGCGCTGGCGCTATTTCGAGGCGCGACTGCTGGAGATCGACGGCGACAAGGCCAACGCCGCGATCCTGTTCCGCGATGCCGCCACCAAGCCCGAGTTCCATGGCTTCCTCGCCGCCGATCGCATCGGCGCGCCCTACGCGCTGTGCCCGATCGAACCGAAGCCGGACCACGCCGCGAAATCGGCGGTGGCGCGCGACCCGGCGATTCAGCGCGCGATGCAGCTGTACCGCATCGAGCGCGGCGCCTGGGCCGAACGCGAATGGAGCGAGGCGCTGTCGCGGTTCACGCCCGAGCAGCGCATCCTCGCCGTCGAGATCGCCCAGGACAACGGCTGGTTCGACCGCGGCGTGTTCGGCCTGGTCAACGTCGGCGGCAAGTCGTATCCGGACGAACTGCGGCTGTACCACCTGCGCTTCCCGCTGCACCACGACGCGGTGATCCGTCGCGAGGCCGCGAAGCACGACATCGACCCCACCTGGGTCGCCGCCGAAATCCGCGCCGAAAGCGTGTTCAACCCGAAGGCGCGCTCGCATGCCGACGCGCGCGGCCTGATGCAGGTACTGCCGAGCACCGGCGCCGGCATCGCCAAGCGCCTGGGCCTGCCCTGGCGCGGCGGCGACAGCCTCTACGAGCCGGAGTTCAACATCCAGCTCGGCACCGCCTACCTGCGCGAGCTGGAGGACAAGTACGGCCAGACCTACGTCGCCATCGCCGCCTACAACGCCGGCCCCGCGCCGGTGGCGCGCTGGCAGTCGCAGCGCCCGGGCATGGACGCGGATTTCTGGATCGAGACCATCAGCTACAAGGAAACCCGCGACTACGTGGCGCGCATCCTCGCCTTCAGCGTGATCTACGACTGGAGGCTCAACCGCGCCGCCATGCCGATCACCGACCGCCTGGCCGGGCGCATGGTCGATACCCGCAAATCCTTCGCCTGCCCGCTGCCGCCGGACCTGCCGGAGACCCCGGCCGCCGCGCAGCCCGCGCCGGCCACCAAGCCCGCGCCCGCACCGACGCGCGCGCGCGGCACGCCGGGCCGCGAGCGCTGACCACACCGCATCCCCCCCATCGAGGACACGACACCATGGGCCTGCTCGATGCACTGCTCGGCCACGCCGGCGAAAAGAAGATCGACGACCTGCACGAGGAATTCGCGCCGCTGCTCGCGCCCGGAGAAACCCTTCAGAGAGCCTTCGCGCTGATCCGCGACCTGATCGTGTTCACCGACCGCCGCCTGATTCCAGAGCGTGTCATGCCCTTTTTCGTGTGCCCCGAAGGTCGTCCGGGGGCGTGAGCCAAGGCGCGCGCCGCCGCCAAGGCTGGCCGCCTTGGCAAGGTGCGCAACGCCGGATCGCGCCCCCGGACGGCCTTCCCTCCGGGTTGCGCCCCTGTGGCACCGATCCTGCGGCCCGTGGCTGGCCTTGGCCACCAGCCAAGGACTGCGCCACGGAACCTTGTCTCGGCGCCACAGGCTGCGCAACGCGGCATACGAAAAAGGGCATGACACGCTCTAGCCAACAAGCAGGGCGTGACCGGAAAGAAGACCGAGTACCGCAGCATCCCGTATCGCGCGATCACCATGTTCTCGCTGGAGACCGCCGGGCATTTCGATCTGGAAGCGGAGCTGCGCATCTGGCTGTCCGGCCAGGCCGCGCCGATCGAACTGCACCTGGGACGCAACTCCGGCGCCCAGCAGATCGTGGCCCTGATGGCGCAGCACGCGCCGAAATAGCCCGGGCGCCCCCCTGTAGAGCGGAGCGAAGCTCCGCTGCAGGCTCTCCGGGAACGACGTAGCGGAGCTTCGCTCCGCTCTACAATGCAGGCATGAAGACCTATCTCGTCGGTGGCGCCGTGCGCGACGCCCTGCTCGGCCTGCCCTGCGGCGACCGCGACTACGTGGTCGTCGGCGAAACGCCGGAATCGATGCTCGCCGCCGGCTTCCAGGCCGTCGGCAAGGATTTTCCCGTGTTCCTGCATCCGGGCACGGGCGAGGAATACGCGCTCGCGCGGACCGAACGCAAATCCGCGCGCGGCCATCGCGGCTTCGTCGTCCACGCCTCGCCCGAGGTGACGCTGGAAGAGGACCTGGTCCGCCGCGACTTCACCATCAATGCCATCGCACAGGCCCCGGACGGCACCCTGGTCGACCCGTACCAGGGTGCGCCCGACCTGCAGGACCGCGTGCTGCGCCACGTCGGCCCGGCCTTCGTCGAGGATCCGCTGCGCGTGCTGCGCGCGGCGCGGTTCATGGCCCGCTTCGCCGCGCTGGGTTTCACCGTCGCACCCGAGACGATGGCGCTGATGCGCGCGATGGTCGCCGACGGCGAGCTGGCCGAACTGACACCCGAACGGGTGTGGAAGGAATTGTCGGGCGCCCTGCGCACGCCGCGCCCGTCCGCGTTCCTGCGCACCCTGCGCGACTGCGGCGCACTGGCGGTGGTGCTGCCCGAAGTGGACGCGCTGTACGGCGTGCCGCAGCGCGCCGAGTACCACCCGGAAGTCGACACCGGCATCCACATCGAGATGGTCTGCGACATGGCCGCGCAGCTGGCGCCGGGCGACGACCTCATCGGCTTCGCCGCGCTCACCCACGACCTCGGCAAGGCGTTGACGCCGCCGGACGTGCTGCCCAGGCACATCCATCACGAGGAGCGCGGCGTCGAGCCGTTGCTCGCGCTGTGCGAACGCCTGCGCGTGCCGGCCGACCACCGCAACCTCGCGGTCGCGGTCTGCCGCGAGCACCTCAACGTGCATCGCCTGATGGAGCTGCGCAACATCAGCGTCCACGACCTGATCGCACGCTGCGACGGCTTCCGCCAGCCGCAGCGCATCGCGCAGATCGCGCTGGCCTGCGAAGCCGACAAGCGCGGTCGCGGCGGCATGGCCGATGCGGACTATCCGCAGGGTCCGGAACTGGTCCGCCTGCACGCCGCGGCGATGACGGTGCGCGGCGCCGACGTGATGCGCCCGGGCATGGATGGCCCCGCGGTCGGCGAAGCTCTGCGTCGCGCGCGCGGCGAAGCGATCGGCCGGGCGCGCAAGCCTGCGGACGCGGGCTGAACGCTTCCCGTGGGGAGGTTCTCCGGAGCAGGGGGAACAGGACCTGCTTTTCGCTGAAGGATATCCAACACAGGCGGAAAATCATTCCGCGCCTCCTGTGTTTCGCTCGCTGCCGCGAGCGAGTTACTTTTCTTTGCTTGTGCAAAGAAAAGGTAACCAAAAGAAAGCACACCCCGTCGGTTGCGCCCGGCGCCTCGCGCCGGGTCCACGGGCTTCGCGGGGTTTTTCGACAAGACATCCCTGTCTTGTCGAAAAACGCGCGACGTCCTGTCGCGCGCCCTGCGGGCCTGATCCGCAAAACCCGTCGCAACCAGGGGCCCCGGCAGATCAAGATCAAGTTCGAAAACGCCAGCGGCTGCGAAATCCCCTGAAAACCGGGAATAATTCAGCATTACGCGGACACGCTTATTCCACTAGTAGCCCTTCCGCGCGCAGCGCGGCGATCGCGGCGTCCACGTTCGCCGGCCGGCCCAGTGCGATCCAGGCCTTGACCGGGTCCGGCTTGCACTTGCCGGCCAGGTAGGTGTCGATGCGACACGCGGAGGGCACGAGGATCGCGCGCGGAATGTCGGTCGCCGAGGACAGGCTGCCCGAGACGAAACGGCGTCCCGCGCGCAGCGTGTACAGCGCCGCAGGCGCGCGGCCGATGTCGGCGAGGACCTGGGTCTCATCGATGCTCTGCCGACCTTCACCGACGCCGAACAAGCGGTAGCTGTCCAGCCAGTTGCGGCTGCTCTTCGTCGCGAGCTTCACGGACTTCGGCGCGGCCAGCACGTGCAGCTCAAGCGCCTTCAGGGCCTGGTCGAAGGCGGCGAGCACCTGTACCCGCGACGACCGGCAATCGCCGACGCCCCAGCGCGGATCGAACTCGGCGCCGGCGAGGATGCAGTAGAAGACCACCACGCCATGCACGCAGGTGTTCTCGATGCGATGGAAACGCTCGCCGTCCTTGTTGGCTGCGGTCCGGTCGATGCGCAGGCAGGCGCCGGTAGCCGCTCCGATGCCGTCGCGCGGCGTAGCCGCTCGCGACTCGACGAGGGTCAGGACACTGGCGAGCAGGAGGCAGGCGGCGACCAGCACGATGCGCCAGACCGCGGCCGAAGCCCGGCGCGCACGCGGGCGCGGACGACCCTCGCTCATGCGCCGCTCATTCGCGCGCGTCGAAGCGCAGCAGGGCGTCGCGCCAGGGCGTCAGCTGCACCGCGAGGCCCGCGATCACGCCGAGCGTGTTCGCCAGCGCGTCGGCGCGATCCATCATCCGCGTCTTCGTCAGCGCGCCCTGCGCGTATTCCAGGCCGATGCCCATGAACACCAGGGCCACGCCCACCACCACCAGCGAACGCCAGCGCGGATACAGCTGCACCGCACCCGCGGCCAGCAGGCCGTAGGCCAGGAAATGTTCGAACTTGTCGCTGTGCGCGGGCAGCTCGCCCAGGTCCGGCACTGGCGTCAGCGACAGCACCACCACCGCCGCCACCGCCGCGCACCACAGCATCGACCACAGCAGCGGCCGGCGGAAGGGTTTCAGCGAACGTCCGAAGCGATAGCCCGTCACAGGCGGAAACTCAGGTCGCCGACGAGGAAGGCATGCGCCAGGCTGACATCGCGCGAGAAGCCGATGACCTGGAAACGTTCGCCCATCTCGCCCGGCAGGGTCAGCTTCTTCGCCTGCTGGCGCAGCGCGTGGCGCGCGATCTCGTCGGCGCAGCGCGCTTCGTGGTCGGCCAGGCGCTGGTCCAGGCCATTGCCGAGCAGGAAGCTGGCCTGCGAGCAGTAACCGTCGAATTCGAAGCCGGCGCCGGTGCCGGCTTCGGCCAGCGCGGTGAAATCCACCGACACGGTCACGTCCTGCAGGCCGACGCGCGCGAACACATCGTCGGTCATGCCATGGCGATGGAAGGCGCGCAGGGTGCCGTCGACGCGCCGCGCGTCGTAGTACTCGCGGCGTGGATAGCCGTAGTCGACGAACAGCATCGCGCCCGAACCCAGCCCGCCGATCACCGCCTGTACCCAGTACGGCAGCTGCGGCAGCACTTCCGAGCGATAGCCGTCGGGAAATTCGCCCTCGCAGTGGCGCTCGATGTGGCGCACCGCCGCCGACAGCAGGGCATCGGCCGGGCGATCGATGCGCACGAAACGGCCGTCGTCGCCGACCGCCACGTGCTCCTCGTGGATCTCGCCGCCGATCACCGCGAAACGCGAGGTCGGCAGCGCGTCGATGACTTCGTTGGCGAAGACGACGCCGTTCCACGGCGTGTTGATCGGCGTCTGCGGCCATTCGACCCGGGCGAAGACCTCGGCCGGCAGCGCCGCACGGAGGCGCTCGCGCTGGCGTTCGCGCAGGTCGGCGCTGGGTTCGAGGATGGCGTAGCGCGCCGGCATCGCGCCGGTGGCGACGAGGCGGCCGATCGCGGCCTCGGCGAAGGCGCCGGTGCCGCCACCGATCTCCAGGAAGGTGGCGTCGTCGCCGAGGGCGCGCAGCGGCGGCGACAGGGCATCGGCCACGCATTCGGCGAACAGGGGGCCGAGTTCGGGTGCGGTCACGAAGTCGCCGCCGGGACCGAGCTTGGTCGCACCGGCGCTGTAGTAGCCCAGCCCGGGCGCGTACAGCGCCAGTTCCATGAATCGCCAGAACGGCAGCACCCCGCCGTTGCCGGCGATCTGCTCCCGGATCAGGTCCGCGAGTCTGCCGCCGTGGGCCCGTGCATCGGGATCGAGATCGTCGTCGGCGTGCATGCGGCCACTCCGTGGGGGTGGCACAGGATAACCCGCGTCGCCGGCATGCCGTGATCGCGGACGCTCACTCCCTGCGGGTCTGTTGCCGCGCCTGCTGGCTCATCTCCTCGCGAATGCGACGACGCGCGAACCACCACAGGTAGCCGCCGAGGAAGACGATGAAGCCCAGGCCGCCCAGGGTCATCCAGCCGACCGGCTTGGCGAACAGTTCGGACACGATGGGGTGCATGGCGCGACTCCGTGGAGAGTGGATGGGGAAGCGAGGCGATGGATGCCCGCCAGCCTGCGCCGATCGGCGGCGCGCGATGTTGACTATGGTCAAATGGCCGCGGCACCTCCCTCCGGACCCCGCATGCCCGCCTCCGCCGCTCCCCGCCCCGTCGCCCTCGTCACCGGCGCCGCGCGCCGCCTCGGTGCGGCCATCGCGCGCCGCCTGCACGCGGCCGGCCACGATCTCGCCCTGCACTACCGCGATTCCGCCGCCGACATGCAGGCCCTCGCCTCGGCGCTCGAAGCCGCACGTCCTGGCAGCGTGCTGAGCCTGCGGGCCGACCTGGCCGACGTGGCGGCGCTGCCCGGCCTGGTCGATGCGGCCGTGGCCCGCTTCGGCCGGCTCGACGCCCTGGTCAACAACGCCTCGGCGTTCTCGCCCACGCCGCTGGGCACGATCACCGCAGCCGACTGGGACACCCAGTTCGCGACCAATGCCCGCGCCCCGCTGCTGCTCGCCCAGGCCGCCGCGCCGCACCTGCGCGCAGCGCGCGGCGCCATCGTCAACCTGGTCGATCTCTACGCCGAGCGGCCGCTGCGCGACCACGCGGTCTACTGCATGAGCAAGGCCGCGCTGGTCGCCGGCACGCGCGCGCTGGCGCTGGAGCTGGCGCCGGAGGTGCGGGTCAATGCCATCGCGCCGGGCGCGATCCTGTGGCCGGAAGAAGGCAAGCCTGAAGCTGCGAAGGCCGCGATGCTGGCGCGCACGCCGCTGGCGCGCGTCGGCAGCGAGCACGACATCGCCGACGCCGTGCTCTGGCTGCTGCAGGGCGCCGGCTACACCACCGGCCACGTGCTGCCGGTGGACGGCGGGCGCCTGCTGCCGGGCTGAGTCCGGCGCGATCGCCCGCCCTCACGCCATCGCGGACCGAGCCGGGTCGAACGCCGGTTCGCAGGCGACCTGGCGCTCCGCCGAATCCGCCCACAGCGCGGCGAGCGTGCGGCCGCTGCGCGGATCGACGAAGTCCGGCGCGATCTCGGCCAGCGGCCGCAAGACGAACGCATGCTTCAGCTCGTCGCGCGGCAACTCGAGATGCCCCGGCCCCGACGTGATCAGGTCGTCGTAGAACACGATGTCGATGTCCAGCGGACGGTCGCCGAAGCGCGGCCCGCTGCGGTCGCGCCCGTGCGCGTCTTCCAGCGCATGCAGCCAGTCGTTGAGCGCGAACGGACCCAGGTCGCTGTCGATCACCGCCGCCGCGTTGAGGAAATCCGGCCCGTCGAAACCCACCGCCGGAAACCGGTAAACGATCGACATGGTCACGTCACCGAAACGGTCGCGCAACGCCGCGAAGGCGGAGCGGAGGTTGCGCTCGGCATCGATGTTGCCGCCGAGACTCAGGAGCGCCTTGCCCATCCGTGCGGAATCCTCAGGCGCGGCTGCGTTCGATGATCACGCCCACCGCGCGCGCGCCGCGCACCGCACCGGGCTTGCTCAGCTTCAGGCGCACGTGAGACACCGCGAACTCATCGAGGATGATTTCCGCGCAGCGCTCGGCCAGCGTTTCCACCAGGCCGAACGACGACTGCGAGACGTATTCGATCAGGCGCTTGCTCACCGCCTTGTAGTTCAGCGTATCGGCGATGTCGTCGCTCGCCGCCGGTTTCCGGTTGTCGAACGACATCTCGACATCGAACCACAGCGGCTGGCGGATGCGGCGCTCCCAGTCGTAGATGCCGATCAGCGCCTCGATCTCGAGGGCTTCGATGAAGACCTTGTCGGTCATGCGATCTCTCCGGGGGCGTCGTCTTTTCGGATCAGGATGATATCCGGCCAGGTGTCCTTCCACACCGGGCATTTGTCCTGAAAATGCACGTGGTCGTAGCCCGGCCCCAGACGGCGCATGTCGTCCAGCGCGCATTGCGCGAAGTCGCGCAGCGCGACGAGGAAGGATTCATCGACCTCGATCACCACGTCTTCCAGCTCGATGCCGCCGTCGACCTGTTGCTCGCCCTTGCGATGGCCGAACATCCTCATGCCGCCTCTCCCGACCCGACTTCCGCCAGCGTCGCCATATCCCAGCGCGGCGTGACGAACACCGATGGACCGGCACGCTCGCCGGCCTGCAGGCGCAGCGCACCCGCGAAGGCGATCATCGCGCCGTTGTCGGTGCACAGCTCGGGGCGCGGGAAGCAGACCCGGCCGCCGCGCTTGGCCGCCATCGCCTGAAGCTTCTCGCGCAGGCGCTTGTTGGCACCGACGCCACCCGCAACCACCAGCACCTTCGAGCCAGCGGCGTCGAGCGCGCGTTCGCACTTGATCGTCAGGGTGTCGACCACCGAATCCTCGAAGCCGCGCGCGATGTCGGCGCGGGTGGTGTCGGACTGGTCGGAATCGCGCCAGGCCAGCAGCACCCGGGTCTTCAGGCCGCTGAAGCTGAAATCCAGCCCGGGCCGGTCGGTCATCGGCCTCGGGAACCTGTACCTGCCCGGGTTGCCCTGCTGCGCCAGCGCCGCCAGCTGCGGGCCGCCCGGGTACGGCAGGCCCATCAGCTTGGCCGACTTGTCGAAGGCCTCGCCGGCGGCGTCGTCGAGGGTGTCGCCCAGCAGCCGATAGCGGCCGATGGCATCCACCGCGACCAGCTGGCTGTGGCCGCCGGAGACCAGCAGGGCCACGAATGGCGGCGACGGAGGGGCGTCCTCCATCAGCGGCGCCAGCAGGTGGCCCTCCATGTGGTGCACGCCCACGGCCGGCAGGTCCAGCGCCCAGGCCAGCGCCCGCGCCACGCCCGCGCCGACCAGCAGCGCACCGACCAGGCCCGGCCCGGCGGTGTAGGCCACGCCGTCGAGATCCTTCACACCCAGCCCGGCCTCGGCCAGGGTCTGGCGGACCAGCGGCAGCAGCTTGCGCACGTGGTCGCGGCTGGCCAGTTCCGGCACCACCCCGCCGTATTCGGCATGCAGCGCGATCTGGCTGTAGACCGCATGCGCCCGCAGCCCCGCCGCGCCCGGCAGGGCGGTGTCGTAGACGGCGACGCCGGTTTCGTCGCAGCTGGATTCGATGCCGAGGACTTTCACGGAGGGGGGCATTCCGAAGTGGGGCCGCCGAAGCGGGGCCACAGTTTACCGCGCCAGTCGTCAGGAACCGTCCGCCCGAACTTGCGCCGGGGACCCGGTCGCCGCTATCATGCGCGGCTCGCCCGGTCTGCCGGGCCCGGTCGTGTGCGATCCAGTCGCATCAGCCCGGCCCTTCGGCCGGAATCCCAACTTCGAGACTCCTATGCCCAGCGTCAAAGTCCGCGAAAACGAGCCCTTTGAGTTTGCCCTGCGTCGCTTCAAGCGCACCTGCGAGAAAGCCGGCGTCCTCGCCGAAGTCCGCAAGCGCGAGTTCTACGAAAAGCCGACCCAGGAGCGCAAGCGCAAGGCGGCCGCGGCGGTGAAGCGCCAGGCACGTCGCAGCTCGCGCGACGTGACCAAGCGTCAGCGCCTGTTCTGATCAGCCTGTTCTGATCCGGAACGCCTGACGACGCACACCCGATTCCCGCGCGGCCCCGGCCGCGTTCGAGCGAATCCGGAAGCCGGCCGCGCGATGCGCTGCCGGCTTTTTGTCTTTCCCGGCACCCGAAACACCATTCCTGATCCGATTCCCTTTCGGTCCGCCGCCGCGGACCGCGCAACACGGAGCGACACCATGAGCCTCAAGCAGCGCCTCACCGACGACATGAAGACCGCGATGAAGGCCGGCGAGAAGGATCGCCTGGCCACCATCCGCCTGATCAACGCCGCCATCAAGCAGAAGGAAGTCGACGAGCGCGTCGAAATGGACGATGCCCGCGTGCTGGCCGTGCTGGAGAAGATGGTCAAGCAGCGCAAGGACTCGATCGAGCAGTACGACAAGGCCGGCCGCGACGACCTGTCCGCGGTCGAACGCGCCGAGATGGCGATCATCGAGCAGTACCTGCCGGAGAAGATGGGCGAGGCCGAGATCAAGGCCGCGATCGAAGCCGCCGTCGCCGAGACCGGCGCCAGCGGTCCCGCCGACATGGGCAAGCTGATGGGCGTGCTCAAGCCGCGCCTGGCGGGCCAGGCCGACATGGGCGAGGTCTCGAAGCTGATCAAGCAGCGCCTGGCCGGCTGATCCAGGCACCGGACACCACTGCGATGACCGCCGCGCCCGCCATCGTCATCCGCCCCGCCGTCCGCGAGGATGTCGGCCAGATCCTCGCCTTCATCCGCGAACTCGCCGAGTACGAGAAGCTGGCGCACGAGGCCGTCGCCGACGAGGCCGGCCTCGCCACGCAGTTGTTCGGCGCCACGCCGCGCGCCGAAGTGCTGATCGCCGAGGTCGACGGCCAGGCCGCCGGCTTCGCGCTGTTCTTCCACAATTTCTCGACCTTCCTCGGCAAGCCCGGGCTGTACCTCGAAGACCTGTTCGTGCGCCCGGCGTTCCGCGGCCTGGGCCTCGGCGGAAAGTTGATGGCGCGACTGGCGAAGATCGCGACCGAACGCGACTGTGGCCGCTTCGAGTGGTCGGTGCTGGACTGGAACCAGCCCGCCATCGATTTCTACCGCAACCTCGGCGCGGTGGGGATGGACGAATGGACCGTGCAGCGGGTCGCGGGCGATGCGCTGGTGGCGCTCGCTGCACAGGCCGACGACTGAGCCGAGCGGCACGTCTGCTTTACGCAGCGACGCATACCGGGACGGCCAGACCGGCATTCCGCCGGGATTCGAGTCCCGGCTGGTAGAACCGAAGGCCCCCTCCAGACCGGTTCGCACCGATCCGCCGATGCACGCCCCCAAGTCCTTCCGCAATCGCCTGCACGCCCTCCTCGACCGCCTGAAGCGCAGCCTGCCTGCGGCGCTGGCCGGGCGCTTCATCGAAGTGGACGTGCTGACCCAGGCCGCGTCCCTGTCCTTCTACGCCCTGCTGTCGATGGCACCGCTGCTGGTGCTCCTGCTGTGGCTGACGGCGTCGCTGTATCCCGCGGTGCAGGATGCCCTGGTGATCCAGGTCGGCCAACTGGCGGGCGAGGCCGGCGCCGTCGTCGCACGGACCGTGATCGAGAACGCCACCGCCGAGCCGAGCGTGGGTTCGATGGCCGGCCTGTGGAGCACGCTGCTGCTGTTCGTGGGCGCCACGGCCGTGTTCGCGCAGTTGCAGAGCGCGCTCAACCTGATCTTCCGCACCGACCGCGAGCGGCTCGACGGCGCGTTCGCCTGGCTCAGGAAGCGGGTGTTCTCCTTCGGCGTGGTCCTCGCGCTCGGATTCCTGCTGATCGTCTCGACGATCGCCACCACCGCGCTGCAGGTCGCGTTCGCGCGGCTGCCGACCCTGCTCCCGGCAATGACCTATGCGATCACGCTGGCGCTTTACGCGCTGGGCTTCGCCTTCCTCTATCGCTACCTCCCGGACCGCCCCGTGGCCTGGCGCCAGGCGCTGTCCGGCGGCCTCATCACCGCCGCGCTGTTCGCGCTCGGTCGCTACGCGATCGGCCTGTACATCGCCGCGGCCGCGCCCGGCAGCGCCTACGGCTCGATGGGTGCGTTGGTGATCATGGTGATCTGGATCTACTACGCCTCTGTGGTCTTCCTGGTCGGCGCCCTGCTCACGGCGGTGATCGGCGAGCGCCTGCGTACGCGGCGCGAGGCCCGCGCCGGTGCCCGGACGATGGGCGGCCGCGACGGGGGCATGGCATCCTAGTCGGATGGCCCGCATTCCCGACGCCTTCATCGACGACCTGCTGGCTCGCACGGACATCGTCGAGCTGATCGGCACCCGCGTGCCGCTGAAGCGGCAGGGTCGCGAATATTCGGCGCGATGCCCGTTCCACGACGAGCGCTCGCCCTCGTTCACTGTGTCTCCGACCAAGCAGTTCTACCACTGCTTCGGCTGCGGCGCGCACGGCACCGCGATCAGCTTCCTGATGAACTACGACCGCCTCGAATTCCTCGATGCGGTCGACGAGCTGGCCAAGCGCGCGGGCATGGAAGTGCCGCGCGATACCCAGCAGCGCAACACCAATCCCGACAGCGTCGACCAGTACGCGGCGCTGGAAGCGGCGAACACGTTCTTCCAGCGCCAGCTCGCGGCCAGCGCGAAGGCGCTGGCCTATTTCGAGCGGCGCGGCGTCGGCGCGGACATCCGCGCGCAGTTCGGCCTGGGCTACGCGCCGGACGGCTATTCGGCGCTGAAGGACGCACTGGGCACCGACGAGCGCAGGATGAAGCTGCTCGAACGCGTCGGCCTGTTCTCGAAGAACGACCGCGGCCACGTCTACGACAAGTTCCGCGACCGGGTGATGTTCCCGATCCACGACCGGCGCGGGCGCACGATCGCCTTCGGCGGGCGCGTCCTCGAGAAGGACGATGGCCCCAAGTATCTCAACTCGCCCGAGACCGCGCTGTTCCACAAGGGGCGCGAACTCTACGGCCTGTGGCAGGTGCGCCAGGCGAACCAGAAGATCGAGCGCCTGATCGTGGTCGAAGGCTACATGGACGTGATCGCGCTGTTCCAGCACGGCATTCCGCAGGCGGTCGCGACGCTGGGCACCGCGACCACGCCAGACCATGCCGAGCTGCTGTTCCGCAACGCGCCCGACGTGTACTTCTGCTTCGACGGCGACCGCGCCGGCCGCGGTGCCGCGACCAAGGCGATGGAATCGGTGCTGCCGCGCATGAAGGACGGCCGCCAGGCCTTCTTCCTGTTCCTGCCCGATGGCGAGGACCCGGACACGCTGGTGCGCAGCGAGGGGCGCGAGGGTTTCGACGCGCGCCTGCAGGGCGCGGTGCCGCTGTCGCAGTTCTTCTTCGACGAACTGGCGAAGGACGTGAACCTCGGCACGCTCGACGGCAAGGCGCGCATGGCCGAGCGCGCGAAACCGCTGCTCGCGCAGATCCCCGATGGCGCCTTCGGCGACCTGATGCGCCAGCGCCTGACCGAGCTGACCGGCGTGGGCGCGAATGCCGCGGCACAACCGGTGAAACCACCCGCCCGCAACCGGCCGCAGGTGCAACCGACGCAGAAACGCAGTCTCGTGCGCAGCGCGATCGCATTGCTGCTGCAGCGGCCATCGCTGGCGCTGGAACTGCAGCCGCCCGACACCTTCGCTGCGCTGCGCCAGCCCGGCATCCCGCTGCTGGTCGAACTGATCGCGCTGGTGCGCCAACGCCCGGACATCACCACCGGCGCGCTGCTCGAACACTTCGAGGGCCGCGAGGAATTCGGGCACCTGCAGAAACTCGCCGCGCAGGACATGCCCGGCGAGGAGGACAAGTGGCGCGACGAATTTCTCGACGTCACCGCACAGCTCGATCGCCAGACGCTGCAGCAGCGTGTCGACGAACTGAGAGGCAAATGGCTCGAATCCGGCAGGCTGTCCGCACTGTCCGCGGAAGAACAGCATGAACTGAAGGAACTCCAGATGCGGATCGCCCGACGCAACTGACCCGCGGGGTCGCAGCCCGTGAGATGGACGACCGCCATCATGGCTGCACGACGGGAGGGGTGGCGGCGTTGCGGACGACGGGCCATCAGGGCCAGGCATCCACGGAAGGCCGACTCGCACCATGGGAACGACAGCGCGGACTCCGCGACGCCGCCCCCTCGCCTGTCGACCATCGACGCCTGCGGCGTCAGGCGCCCCAGACCTCGCGCATCACCCGCGCGAAGTTGCCGCCCAGGATCCTGGCGATGCGCGCATCCGAATGCCCGCGCTTCGACAGCATCGAGGCCAGGCGATCGAAGCGGTCCGCCGTGTTGAGGTCAGGGATGAAGGTGTAGAGGTCGGCCGGGCGTCCGCGCGCGAACACACCGTCCTCGACCGCGCCCGCGACCCATTCGCGATTGTCCTTCTCGAACGCGGGCGTGCGCGCGATCGGCGCGACGCCGGTGTCGGTGCCGATGCCGACGTGGTCCTCGCCGCAGACCCGCACGGCGTGCTCGATGTGGCGCACCACGTCCTCGGCCATGGGCTGAGTGTCGATGCGCAGGTAGGGCCAGAAGATGATGCCGGCGACGCCGCCCTTGTCGGCCATCGCGCGCAGCGTGGCGTCGTCGGTGTTGCGCGGCAGGTCCGCCAGGGCACGGCAGCCGGTGTGGCTGATCAGCACCGGCGCGCGCGATGCGGCGACGCCTTCGGACATGGTGCGTGGCGCACCGTGCGCGAGGTCGACCACGATGCGTTCGGCATTGAGTCGTGCCACGACATCTCGGCCGAAATTGCTCAGGCCGGCATTGCCCGGCTCCATGCAGCCGTCGCCGACGAGGTTCCGGCGATTGTGGGTGAGCTGCAGCACGCGCAGGCCGCGTTCGCGGAACAGAGGGATGCGCTCGATGTCCTCGCCCAGCGGCTCCGCGCCCTGGAAGGTATGGATCAGGCCGAGCCTGCGTTCGCGGCGCGCGCGTTCGAGGTCGTCGGCACTCCGCACGAGGGTCAGGTGATCTGGATGGCGCGCCACGATGCGCTCCCACGTGTCGAACGCCGCCTTCGTTCTCTCGAACGCGGCGTCGTCCATCCAGAACCGGCCGGACGGCGACAGCGTGAGCACCACCGCGGTCAGGCCGGAGGCGCGGATGGCCCGGAGTTCGTCGGCAATCGCCTTCGCATTCGCGGGGTCGTCCTGATCGAACCAGAACAGGTTCGTGCCGCCGGCGCCGTCGATCGCGACGGTGTCGCGCGCCCGCGCGCGCGCGCGGGCGATGCGCGGCCATGCCGCTCCGAGGGCCAGGCCGCCGAGCGCGGCGATGAATCCACGACGTTCCATCCTTGCCGTCCTCCTGCACCGTCGATGCGGGCCGAGTGTAGCGCGGCGCCTCCACGGCGGCTTGGCGGATCGATCCGCCAAGCCGGGCATGTCCGGCGGACTGCCGGCGCATGCCGCGACAGCGGTATGCTCCGATGGATTTCCTCACCGGGACCCAGATCATGCTGCGCCGCACAAGCCTCACCACCGCCCTGCTGGTCTTCGCCAGCGCCCTGTCCGCGCATGCGCAGACGCCCACCGTCCAACGCCAGGAGGTCGGCAATCGCGTCAGCGAGAACATCCCGGAGATTCCCGTCGAACTGGTCGAACGGCTCAGCCGCTACCAGAACACGCGTGGCGCCGGAGTCGCCGGCTGGACGAAGGACGACTGCCTGCTGATCGGCACGCGCTTCGCCGAGACGAATCAGGTGCACCGGGTCTGCCAGCCGCTGGGCGCGCGCGAGCAGCTGACCTTCTATCCCGAGCCGGTCGGCGCGGTCGCGCCGACGCCCGCCGTCGCCTCCCGCAGCGGCTTCGTGTTCTCGAAGGACAAGGGCGGCGACGAGTTCTCGCAGTTGTACTGGTTCGATGGCGACAGCCGCGAAGTGTCGCTGCTCACCGACGGCAAGCGCACGCAGAACACCGCCCCGCTGTTCTCGCCCGACGGCAAGTGGCTGGCGTATCGCAGCACCGCGCGCAACGGCACCGATACCGACATCTGGCTGCGCGACATGAGCAGCGGCCAGGCACGGCCGATGGTGACCGAAGGCGGCAGCTGGAGACCGCTCGACTTCTCGCCCGACGGCAATACCCTGCTGGTGATGAAGGGCGTGTCGGCGGCGGAGTCCTACCCCGGCAAGGTCGACCTGGCGACCGGCAAGCTCACCATGTTCCCGGTCGATGGCGGCAAGGCCGCGTTCGGCGATTTCGCCTACGGACCCGACGGCAGATCGTCGTACTACGTTTCCGACGAACCGGTGAACGGCAAGGTGCAGGAGTTCCAGACGCTGCGCCACCACGATCCGGCCACCGGCAAGGTCACGGTGCTCAGCGGCGCGATCCCGTGGGACGTCACCGGTTTCAGCCTGTCGCAGGATCGTCGCCATCTCGCCTACGCCACGAACGAGGACGGCATCAGCCGCCTGCGCGTGCTGTCGCTGCCGTCGCATCGCGAGATCGCGCTGCCGTCGCTGCCGGTGGGCGTGTTCGGTTCCGGCGTGTTCTCGCCCGACGGCCACCGCCTGGCGCTGAGCATCAACAGCGCGACCTCGCCCAGCGACGTGTACGTGATCGACCTGCGCGACGCGCGCCTGACGCGATGGACGCAGAGCGAGGTCGGCGGCCTCGACGCCTCGAAGTTCGTCGCGCCGACGCTGGTGCGCTATCCCACCTTCGATCGCGTCAACGGCAAGCCTCGCACGATTCCCGCGTTCTACTACCGCCCGGCGAACGTGCCGCCGGGCCGCAGGCTGCCGGTGATCATCAACATCCATGGCGGCCCGGAAGCGCAGTCGCTGCCGACCTTCAACCCGACCGCGCAGTTCATGGCCAACGAACTCGGCGTGGCGATGCTGGTACCGAACGTGCGCGGCTCCAGCGGCTACGGCAAGACCTACCTCTCGCTCGACAACGCGGAGAAGCGCGAGGATTCGGTCAAGGACATCGGCGCCCTGCTCGACTGGATCGCGAAGCAGCCCGAACTGGACAGCTCGCGCGTCGGCGTGGTCGGCGGCAGCTACGGCGGCTACATGGTGCTGGCCTCGCTGATGCACTACAGCGACCGCATCCGCGCCGGCATCGACGTGGTCGGCATCTCGCATTTCGGTACCTTCCTCAAGAACACCGAAAGCTACCGCCGCGACCTGCGCCGCGTGGAATACGGCGACGAGCGCGACCCGAAGATGGCCGCGATCTTCGAGCGCATCTCGCCGCTGAACCATGCCGACCGGATCAAGTCCAGGCTGTTCGTCGCGCAAGGCAGGAACGATCCGCGCGTGCCGTGGACCGAGGCCGAGCAGATCGTGAAGGCCGTGCGCGCCAACGGCCAGCCGGTGTGGTACCTGCTCTTCAACGACGAAGGCCATGGCTTCCGCAAGAAGAGCAACAACGATTACTTCGGCGCTGCGAGCGTCCTGTTCTGGCAGCAGCACCTGCTCGACGAAGGGAAGTGATCCGCTTCGCCCGGGCTTCTCGATGAGCAGCCCGGGCGATTCAGAAAAAAAGCATCGTCATCCGCGCTTGCGCGAGGATGACCGCTGATCTCATGCACTGCCGATGTTCCGCCGGCGAGCACGTCGACGGACGACGTCGGCCAAGTTCAAGCAGGCCACAGCCCCCGGATCGCAGCGATGCCCTGCGCGCCATGCGCACGCGCGAGATCGACATCCCCGGCCGAAAGCCCGCCGATGGCGTAGATCGGCAATGCCACGCGTTCGCGCAATCCGGCGAACGCGCCCCAGCCGATGCCCGCCTGGCCTGGATGCGATGCCGTGGGCAGCACGGGGCCGAGCACCGCTGCATCGCAGCCCAGCGTCTGCGCACGCACGAGCTCGTCGAGCGTGTGGCAGGACGCGATCACCGAACCGGCGACGGCCGGCCTGGCCGACAGTCCCGCGAGCTGCGCGGCGCGCAGGTGCACGCCGATGCCGAGGCCTTCGGCCAGCGCGATGTCGCCGTTGACCAGCGCATCGGCTTCGGTGTCATGCGCAATGGCAACGGCGCGCTCGACCAGCGACGACCAGCGCGCCGGATCCGCGATCGACAGCATCGGTGCGCGCAACTGGACGCGCGCGATGCCCGCATCCAGCGCCGCCCGCAGGCCATCGAGCCAGCGGGCGTCGTCGTCGGGCTCGGGAGTAATCAGGTAAACCGGGGGATCGCGCAGTGCCGCGACCACCGGGCGGTCGGCATCGGGCATGGCATAGCTCGCCAGCCTGTGCGGCGGCACCCAGGCCAGCGCTTGGCCATCGAGTCCTTTCACCGTGCCGCTCCACGCGGCGATACGGCGCACGTCGAGGCACAGCCGCTTGTGCGGATAGCGCTGCGGTACCGCGATCACCGGCTCGCCGACGCGGGCCTCGATGCCGAGTTCCTCGCGCAGTTCCCGCACCAGCGCCTGTTCGGGCGTTTCGCCCGGATCGACCTTGCCGCCCGGGAATTCCCACAGCCCGGCCAGGTCGCGGCCTTCGGTGCGTCGCGCCAGCAGGATGCGGTCGCGGGCGTCGGTGATGACGCCCGCGACGACGTGGATGGCACGGGAATCGTGATTCGGGAATGGGGAATCGGTCATCGCGCGCTTCTCCCGCCTTCGCGGGTCGCGCCGTGGCAGTCGAAACGCCCGGAAAGCACGGGGGTCATGGTCGGCATCACGAACGTGTCCGTATCCGTCTTCGCCTCAGCGCAGGGATCCCCGCGATCGACGATCCCCCGTTCCCGTCTCCCGATTCCCGGCCCCGATCAGGCCAGCTGCCCGTGGCAGTGCTTGAACTTCTTGCCGCTGCCGCAGGGGCAGGGATCGTTGCGGCCCACGCCCGCGAACTGTTCGGGGTGCTGGTAGTCGGGCGTCGCGGCTTCCTCGTCGGCGCCGTAGCCGCCGACGTCCGGGTGCTGGAACTGCATCCGGCCGGCCAGGGCCTGCGCACGGGCGCGCTCGGCGGCCTCGGCCTGGGCGATCTCCTCTTCGCTGCGGATGCGCACGCGCGCCAGCAGGGAGATGACCTCGCGCTTGACCTTCTCCAGCATCTCGCTGAAGAGTTCGAAGGCTTCCTTCTTGTACTCCTGCTTCGGCTGCTTCTGCGCATAGCTGCGCAGGTGGATGCCCTGGCGCAGGTAGTCCATGCGCCCGAGGTGCTCCTTCCAGCTCTGGTCGAGCACGGTCAGCATCAGGTGCTTTTCGAGCATGCGCATGTTCTCGGCGCCGATCGAGGCTTCCTTGACGTCGAACAGGCGCTTGACTTCGTCCTGCACGTAGCGGGCGATGCCTTCGGCGTCGATTTCCTGCTGCGAGCGCACGTGATCGGCGACCGGCAGCTGCAGGTTGAATTCGGCGGCGAGCTCGGACTCCAGACCCTGCAGGTCCCACTGGTCGTCGATCGAGTTCGGTGGCACGAAGCGGTCGATCATGTCCGCGACCACGTCGTTGCGGATGCCGTCGACATTGTCCTTGACGCTGTCCGCGTCGAGCAGCTCGTCGCGCTGGCGGTAGATGACCTTGCGCTGGTCGTTGTTGACGTCGTCGAAGTCGAGCAGGTTCTTGCGGATGTCGAAGTTGTGGGCCTCGACCTTGCGCTGCGCGCCGGCGATCTGCTTGCTGACCAGCGGGCTTTCGATGATGTCGTCTTCCTTCAGGCCCATGCGCGCCATCATGCGCTGCACCCAGTCGGCGGCGAAGATGCGCATCAGGTTGTCTTCGAGCGACAGGTAGAAGCGCGACGAACCCGGATCGCCCTGGCGGCCGGAGCGGCCGCGCAGCTGATTGTCGATGCGGCGCGACTCGTGGCGCTCGGTGCCGACGATGTGCAGGCCACCGCTGGCCTTCACCGCATCGTGGCGCTGCTGCCACTCGTTCTTGATGCGCTGGCGTTCGATGTCGTTGAGCTCGCCGCCGTTCTCGGCCTCGCGCGCCTGCAGCTCGGCTTCCAGCGAGCCGCCGAGCACGATGTCGGTGCCGCGGCCGGCCATGTTGGTGGCGATGGTGACCGCACCGGGGCGGCCGGCCTGGGCGATGATGTGCGCCTCGCGCTCGTGCTGCTTGGCGTTGAGCACTTCGTGCGCGATGCCGGCCGCGTTGAGCTGTTCGGACAGCATTTCCGACACTTCGATCGAGGTCGTGCCGACCAGCACGGGCTGGCCCTTTGCGTGGCATTCCTTGATCTCGTTGACCACGGCCCGGTACTTGCCGGCCTTGTTGAGGAACACCGCATCCGGATGATCCTTGCGCACCATCGGGCGATGCGTCGGGATCACCACCACTTCCAGGCCGTAGATGCTCTGGAATTCGAAGGCCTCGGTATCCGCGGTGCCGGTCATGCCCGAAAGCTTGCCGTACATGCGGAACAGGTTCTGGAAGGTGATGCTCGCCAGCGTCTGGTTCTCGTGCTGCACCGGCACGCCTTCCTTCGCTTCGACCGCCTGGTGCAGGCCGTCGGACCAGCGGCGACCCGGCAGGGTACGGCCGGTGAATTCGTCGACGATCACCACTTCGCCGTCGCGCACGATGTAGTCGACATCGCGCTGGAACAGCGCGTGCGCGCGCATCGCGGCATTCAGATGATGCACGACATGGATGTTGTGCGCGGCGTAGAGGGTGTCTTCGCCTTCGAGGATGCCGGCGCGGCGCAGCAGTTCCTCGGCGTGTTCCTGACCGGCTTCGGACAGGTGCACCTGCTTGCTCTTCTCGTCGACCCAGAAATCACCGACGCCATCTTCCACGTCCTGGCGCTTGAGCTGCGGGACGATGCGATTGATCTTGACGTACAGCTCCGGCGACTCGTCCGCCCGGCCGGAGATGATCAGCGGCGTGCGCGCTTCGTCGATCAGGATCGAGTCCACTTCGTCGACGATCGCGTAATGCAGGCCGCGCTGGTGGCGGTCTTCCTTCGCCAGCGCCATGTTGTCGCGCAGGTAGTCGAAGCCGAATTCGTTGTTGGTGCCGTAGGTGATGTCGGCGCCGTAGGCGGCGGCCTTGTCGGAGTGCGGCATGCCCGGATACACGACACCGACGCTCAGCCCCAGCCAGTTGTACAGGCGGCCCATCCATGCCGAGTCGCGGCGGGCCAGGTAGTCGTTCACGGTGATGACGTGGACGCCCTTGCCTTCCAGCGCATTGAGGTAGGTGGGGAGCGTGCCGACGAGCGTCTTGCCTTCGCCGGTGCGCATTTCGGCGATCTTGCCCAGGTGCAGGACCATGCCGCCGATCAGCTGGACATCGTAGTGGCGCATGCCCAGCACGCGCTTCGATGCTTCGCGGCAGACCGCGAAGGCCTCCGGCAGCAGCTTGTCGAGCGATTCGCCGTTGGCGATGCGTTCCTTGAACTCGGGCGTCTTGGCCTGGAGTTCGGCATCCGACAGCGCTTCCATCTGCGCTTCGAATGCGTTGATCTTCTTGACGATGCCGCTGAGCTGCTTGATCAGGCGATCGTTGCGGCTACCGAAGATGCTGGTCAACAGGCGATTGAGCATGGGCGGGGTGGGTCCGGTCTGGGTGGGCCGGGCAGACCGTCCGGAACGGCCATCCACGGCAATAAAAAAGGGCGCAGAGCGCCCTGCAACTTTCCATTGTACTTGGTGCCGTCCCCCCGGGGTATCAAGGCCCCGGGAGGCGGCGACCTCAGCCGCGCTTGGCGACTGGACCGGCGACCACCGGTGCCGAGACCTCACCGAGGAACTGCTTGGGATTGACCACCACGCCGTTCTCCCAGACCTCGAAATGGACGTGGGCCCCGGTCGAGCGCCCGGTGGAGCCGGCCTTGGCCACTTCGTCGCCACGGCGCACCAGGTCGCCGACCTGGCGGGTATTGCGGGAATTGTGGGCGTAGCGGGTCACGTAGCCGTTGCCGTGATCGACCTCGATGACGTTGCCGTAACCCGAGCGCATGGCCGAGTAGGTAACGACGCCATCGGCGACGCTGAGCACCGGATCGCCGGTGTTGGCTTCGAAATCGACGCCCTTGTGGAACTGGCTGCCGCCGCCCAGCGGGTCCGCACGGTAGCCGAAACTGGAGGTGATGTAACTGCCCCGGATCGGCAGGCCGGTCGGCAGGCTGCTCTTGTCGAGTTCACGATTGAACAGCAGGGCTTCGAGCACCGACAACTGGCCACCGGAGCGACGCAGTTGGGCATCCAGTCCGGTCATGCCGCTGCGCAGCTCGCCCGCGGGCATGTCGCGCACCGGGCCGGCGCCGCCGATGCCCACCGGCTTGTCGAAATCGAACTCGCCGTCGCCCAGTTGCGCGGCACGGGTCAGGCGCTCGCCGAGTGCGTTCAGGCGGTTGGCTTCGGCCTGCAGTTCGGCCATGCGCGCGGCCAGCGCGTTCACCTCGCGCTGGGCCTCGCGGCGGGTGGCTTCCAGCGTGCGTGCCTGCTCGCCGACGGCGACCTTGAGCTGGTCGTGGTGCAGGTCGCGGACGAGGCCGTCGCCGATCGCGCCCAGCCCCACGCCGATCGTGACCAGTGCGAACGCCGCCACGCCCGGGCGGGTCTGCATGGCGATACGGCCGCGATGGCCGTTGTCGAGGACAAAGGTCCTCGTCGCTCGCGCGGCGTTGGCACAGGCGCGACCCAGGGAATGCGCGGCGACGCGCATGTGATGCTGCGCGAGCACCAGTGCGGGCGGCCGGGGCGGATGCGCGGCGCACTGCGCCTGCGACATCGCGTCGGCGTCCGTCCGGTGCTGCGTATTTTCATCGAAGCTGTGTACAGTCATGCGGCCAATGTCCCGTTCTCGACACAACCCTCCTCCTCCGTCCCGCCCAGCGGGCCCGAAGATCGCCAGCGAAGCCCTGCTCGATGGCGACGCCAATGACCCGGGCAGGCTGTTCCTGCGGCGGGCGATGTGGCTCGAAGCGTTGGATCTGCAACTGCGTCCGGGTCTTCCGCCGGGCGTCGCCGCGCATGCGCGCCTGGCGAACGTGGACCGTGGACGACTCGTGTACCTGGTGGATGCACCGGTCTGGCATGCCAAGTTGCGGCTTGCGGCGACCGACCTCCTCGAAACGGCCCGGTCCATCGGACTGGAGGTCACCGATCTGGTGGTCAAGGTCGCGACCGGACCGCACGCCATGCGTGCGCCCGTGGCCGGGACGCCGACTGCCATCTCCGCTCCCCCACTCTCGGCAGCCGCGCGTGAAGCCTTCGCGGCTGCGCTCGCCACCCGCGACGATGATCCGTCGGGGCAGGACTCGTCCTGAGTCCATCCACCGGCACCCCTTGCAGGGCGCCCGGCGGACGCGAAGGTCGCATCCTACTGGCCGGATGGCGCTGGGGGGTTAAGAAGCCGGGGTCTTTTCGTTCGGATTCCGTTAAAAACGGCGCGCGAGTTCACGGATCAGGCAAGTTGCCGGATCGCGGATGGCGAAATGCACGATGAGCGGGCGCCCGTCAGGCCTTCCGGGCAGAGGACCTCAGGCCGGCTGCAGGGCGCCGTAGACCACCGGGACCGGGGTCCGGTCGTCGAAGGTGACGATGTCCCAAGCCGAGGCGTCGGCCAGCAGGGCGCGGACCAGCGTGTTGTTGAGGGCGTGGCCGGACTTGAAGCCCTCGTAGGCGCCAAGGATGGGATGGCCTGCAAGGTAGAGATCGCCCACCGCATCGAGGATCTTGTGGCGGACGAACTCGTCGGCATAGCGCAGGCCATCGTCGTTGACCACGCGGAATTCGTCGAGCACGATCGCGTTGTCCATCGAGCCGCCGAGGCCGAGGTTGCGCTCGCGCATGAACTCGAGGTCGCGCATGAAACCGAAGGTGCGCGCGCGGCTGACTTCGCGGATGTAGTTCTCGGTGGAGAACTCGACCACGGCGCGCGACTGCGACGCCGGAATGGCCGGATGGTTGAATTCGACGGTGAAACCGAGGCGGAAGCCGTCGTGGGGCTCGAAGCGGGCGATCTTGTCGCCGTCGCGCACTTCCACGGGCTTGAGGATGCGGAGGAAGCGCTTGCGCGCATTCTGCTCGACGATGCCGGCCGACTGCAGCAGGAACACGAACGGGCCGGAGGAACCGTCCATGATCGGCACTTCGGGCGCCGACAGTTCGACATAGAGGTTGTCGACGCCCAGGCCCGCCAATGCGGACATCAGGTGCTCGACGGTCATCGCCTTGCCACCGTCGCGGCTGAGGCCGGTGCAGAGCATGGTCTCGGTCACGAGGTCGGCACGGGCGGGAATTTCGACGACGGGCTCCAGATCGACGCGACGGAACACGATGCCGGTGTCGACCGGTGCCGGGCGGAGGGTCAGATAGACCTTCTCGCCGCTGTGCAGGCCCACGCCGGTGGCGCGGATCATGTTCTGCAGGGTGCGTTGCTGGGCCATGGGCGGTGGGGAATCTTGTGCGGGAATCGTGCTGGAGACGACACGCGGATCCGTGCGGCCGGGGAGCACTCATGTCGAGTGGGCAGGCAGATTAGCACGCGTCAGGCTGAACCTGAACGGAAGAAATGGATCGTTCCGGGCCTGCAACGGCGCCTGCAAGGAAGCTGGTCGCTGCCGCCCGCAGAAGCAAGAAAACCCGCCGGGCCGGTCGACCCGGCGGGAAAGGACACGACACGCGGGGAGCACCCGGGCCGCTGCCGGCCCGGTCCCCGATGGATCGACCGCCGGTCAGTCCGCCTGGCGGCGGAGGAAGGCCGGGATGTCGAGGTAGCTGCTGTCGCTGCCGAAATCGGCGGCGGCGGGGGTGGCGGCATCGCTGCCGCGACCACGCAGGTTGGCGGCGATGCCCACGCCCGGGGTGAACGCCGCCGGCTCGTCGATCATCATCCCGGTGGTGCCGTCGCGACGGCCCTGGGTGTTGATCAACTGCACCTGCGGACGACGCGTCGGCGCCGGGATTTCGTCGCGGTCGCGCACGGCCTGGCGCGAGACCGCGCGGTTGAGGCCGGTGGCGACCACGGTCACCTTCACCTCGTCCTGCATGTCCGGGTCGAGCACGGTGCCGATCACGACGGTCGCGTCTTCCGACGCGAAGTTCTCGATCGTGCGGCCCACTTCGTCGAACTCGGCCATGGTGAAGTCCGGGCCGGCGGTGATGTTGACCAGGATGCCGTTGGCGCCCGCCAGGTTCACGTCGTCGAGCAGCGGGTTGTTGATCGCGCCTTCGGCCGCGGCCTGGGCGCGGTCATCGCCGCGTGCGCTGCCGGTGCCCATCATCGCCAGTCCCATTTCGGACATGACGGTGCGCACGTCGGCGAAGTCGACGTTGATCAGGCCCGGACGCACGATCAGGTCGGCGATGCCCTGCACCGCGCCCTGCAGCACGTCGTTGGCGGCGCGGAAGGCCTGGATCATCGTCGCGTTGCGGCCGAGCACGGTGATCAGCTTCTCGTTCGGGATCGTGATCAGCGAATCGCAGTGCTGCGACAGCTCCTCGATGCCCTTGAGCGCGACCTGCATGCGGCGGCGGCCTTCGAACGGGAACGGCTTGGTGACCACGGCCACCGTCAGGATGCCCATTTCCTTGGCCAGCTGCGCGACGACCGGCGCGGCGCCGGTGCCGGTGCCGCCGCCCATGCCGGCGGTGATGAACACCATGTCGGCGCCCTGCAGGGCGTCCATGATGCGCTCGCGGTCTTCCAGCGCGGCCTGGCGGCCGACCTCCGGGTTCGCGCCCGCGCCCAGGCCCTTGGTGACGTTGCTGCCCAGCTGCAGCTGGAGCTTGGCGCCGCAGTTCTTGATCGCCTGCGAATCGGTGTTCGCGGTGATGAACTCGACGCCCTCGATGCAGCCGTTGACCATGTGCGCCACGGCATTGCCGCCGCCGCCGCCCACGCCAACGACCTTGATGACCGCATTCGGGGCCATCTTTTCGACCAGTTCGAAATATGCCATGTCCGTGTCCTCGTCTATTTATAGGTATCGCTGTTGTCTGTTGGATCCGTATCGCGTTTCACATGCGCCTCGTCCCGAGACGTGCCGTCATCCGTGGAGCAATCGCTAGAACTCGCCCTTGAACCAGTTCCTGAGCTTGTTGAACACGCCGAGCGCGCGACCGGCGGGGATCACCGGGCGGCGCGGATGCTCGATCTGGCTGCCCATCAGCAGCAGGCCCACGCCGGTGGCGTGCACCGGGTTGCCGACCACTTCGCCCAGGCCGCTGACGTGCTGCGGAATACCGACGCGCACCGGCATCTGCAGCATTTCCTCGGCCAGTTCGACCACACCTTCCATCTTCGAAGCGCCGCCGGTGAGCACCATGCCGGCGCGCACCAGTTCCTCGAAGCCCGAGCGGCGCAACTCGGCCTGCACCATCTCGAAGATTTCCTCGTAGCGGCCCTGCACCGCCTGCGCCAGCGCGTGGCGCGGCAGGCGACGCGGCGGACGATCGCCGACGCTGGGCACCTGGATGCTTTCCTCCGCCGTCGCCAGCTGGGCCAGCGCGCAGGCGTAGCGGACCTTGATCTGCTCGGCTTCCGGCGTCGGCGTGCGCAGCATGTGCGCGATGTCGTTGGTGACGTGGTCGCCGGCGATCGGCAGCGAGGCGGTGTGGCAGATCGCGCCGTGCACGAACACCGCGATGTCGGTCGTGCCGGCGCCGATGTCGACCAGCACCACGCCCAGTTCGCGCTCGTCGCTGGTCAGCACCGCGGTGCTGGAGGCCAGCGAGGAGAAGATCAGGTCGTCCACCTGCAGGCCGCAGCGCTGCACGCACTTGCTGATGTTCGCCGCCGCCGACTGCGCGCAGACCACGAGGTGCGCATGCACCTCCAGGCGCACGCCGGTCATGCCGACCGGGTTGCGGATGCCTTCCTGCGAGTCGTCGAGCACGTAGTCGCGCGGGATCGCGTGCAGGATCTTCTGGTCGGCGGGAATGGCCACGGCCTTCGCCGCCTCCAGCACGCGGTCGAGGTCCATGTAGCTGACCTCGCCGTCGCGGATCGGCACGATGCCCGGGGAATTGCGGCACTGCACGTGGTTGCCGGAGATCGAGGCATAGACCGAGCGGATCTCGCAGCCGGCCATCAGCTCGGCCTCTTCGATCGCACGCTGGATCGACTGCACGGTCGACTCGATGTCGACGACGACGCCGCGCTTGAGCCCGCGTGATTCGTGCGTGCCGATGCCGATGACTTCGATCGGATTGCCCGGCGCGTACTCGCCCACCAGCGCCACCACTTTCGAGGTGCCGATGTCGAGGCCGACGATGAGCGATTTGTCGCCTTTGCGGTTCATGTGGGGAATGCCGGGAATCGGGAATCGGGAATCGGGAATGGTCGAGAAGCAAGTGTTCGGGTCGCGGGAAGCGGTGGGACGGCAACGGGCGTTCTCTCGACTCCCGATTCCCCATTCCCGATTCCCGGCGTCTCGCGCCACGTCAGCGCGAAACCGTTGGTGTAGCGCAGGTCGGCGCGCGCGAGCGTGCGCGGGTCCTGGGCCTGCAACTGCGGCAGCAGACGCGCGAACCGCGCCAGGCGCAGGCGGGCGTCATCGCGACCGAGCAGCAGCTCCGCGCCGCTGGACAGGGTCATCGACCAGCTGCCGCGCGCATCGATGCGCAGCGACTGCACGTCGACGCCGATCGGCGCGAACAGCGCGCGCGATTCGTTGTACAGCGCGACCAGGTCCTTGCTGCGCGACACCGGCCCTTCGAAACGCGGCAGGCCCTTGGGCACGGCCACGTTCGCGGCGGGAAACAGGCGGCCGCGCTCGGAGAGCAGCCGGTCCTCGCCCCACCAGGCGAACGGCCGGTGTTCCTCGACGCGCACGATCAGCACGTCCGGCCACTGCTTGCGCACTTCCGCCGACTCGACCCACGGCAACGTCGCCACCGCCGCCTGCGCGTCTTCCAGGCGCACCGCGAAGAATCCGCGGCGGGCATGCGGCATGACGGTCGCGCGCAGGTGCGCGGCATCGACGCGTTCGAGGTCGCCGACCACGCGCAGCGTGCGCAGCGGCCAGCGCTCGGCGCCGACCCAGCCCTGGATGACCGCCACCACCGGCAGCGTCACCAGCGCCAGGGCCAGCAGCCACGCGACGAGTCGCAGGAAGGCGTTCATCGGCCGCCCACCTCCGGTTTGGAGGCTGCGTCGATCGAGGTTTCCAGCACCATCCAGCACAGGGTCTCGAAATCGATGCCGATCCGGCCCGCGGCCTTGGGCACCAGCGAGTGACTGGTCATGCCCGGCGCGGTGTTGATCTCGATGAGCTGGAAGCCGTGGCGGCGGTCGCGCATCACGTCGACGCGCCCCCAGCTGCTGCAACCGGCGGCGCGGAAGGCGCGCAGCGCAAGGTCGCGAAGGATGGTCTCGTCGTCGCCTTCGAGGCCGGGACACAGGTACTGCGTGTCGTCGGCGACGTACTTGGCGTGGTAATCGTACCACTCTCCCGCCGGCACGATGCGGATCGACGGCAGCGCGATGTCGCCGAAGATGCCGACGGTGAATTCGTCGCCCTGCACCATCCGCTCCATCAGCAGCTCGCCGGGATAATTCGCGGCGAAGGCTTCGGCGGCGTCGAGGTCGCCGTCGGCGAGGATGCGGAACACGCCGACGCTGGAGCCTTCGCAGGACGGCTTCACGAACACCGGCAGGCCCAACGAGGCCGCGGCGGCGCGCAGGTCGCTGCCCGGCGCGATGCGCACGAACTTCGGCGTCGGCAGGCCTTCGCTCATCCACACCTGCTTGGTGCGGATCTTGTCCATGCTCAGCGCGCTGCCCAGCACCTTCGAGCCGGTGTAGGGCACGCCCAGCGCTTCGAGCGCGCCCTGCAGCACGCCATCCTCGCCGCCGCCCCGGTTGCCGTGGAGGATGTTGAAAACGCGGTCGTACTGGCCCTCGCGCAGGGCATCGATCAGCGCCGGGATGCCGTCGACGGCGTGCGCATCGACGCCGCGCGCGCGCAGCGCGTCCAGCACGTTGCGGCCTGAATCGAGCGAGACCTCGCGTTCGGCGCTGGTCCCGCCCATGAGCACGGCGACGCGGCCGAACACGCGCGGATCGGTGAAACGTGGCGATGGCGTGGCGATGCTCACGGCCGGCGTCCTTCTTCGTTGTCCAGGTGAAAGCCATGCGTGGCGATCTGCTGCGCGGCATGGCCGATGTCGCCCGCGCCCATCAGCAGCAGCAGGTCGCCGTCGTGGAGCACGTCGGGCAACACCCGCGCGAGATCGCCGGCGCCGCCCACGACCACCGGATCGATGCGGCCGCGGGCGCGGATGCTGCGTGCGAGCGACCTGGCGTCGGCGCCGGCGATCGGCGCTTCGCCGGCCGGATAGACCTCGGTCAGCACCAGTGCGTCGACGTTCGACAGCACGGCGGCGAAGTCGTCGAAAAGGTCGCGCGTCCGGCTGTAGCGATGCGGCTGGAACGCGACCACGAGCCGGCGATCCGGCCAGCCGCCGCGCGCGGCCTCGAACACCGCTTCCAGCTCCTTGGGGTGGTGGCCGTAATCGTCGACCAGCTGCACCTTCGCGCCCTGCCCCGTGGTGAGCTCGGCGAGCAGGTTGAAGCGGCGACCGATGCCGGCGAACTTCTCCAGCGCGCGCGCGATGGTCTCCGGCGCCACGCCGAGCTGCCAGCCGATGGTGGCGGCGGCCAGCGCGTTCTGCACGTTGTGGCGCCCCGGCAAGGCCAGCGTCGTCGGCGTGCGCGTGCCGTCGGGCAGGCAGAGCGTGAAGCGCATCGCCGCACCGGCCTGCTCGACTTCCTCGGCGCGCACGTCGGCCTCGGCGGCGAAACCGTAGCTGATGACATGGCGCGGCATGTCGGCGGCGAGCGCGGCGACCTCCGGATCGTCGATGCACAGCACGGCCAGGCCGTAGAACGGCAGGCGGTGCAGGAATTCGGAGAACGCGGCCTGCACGCGCGCGAAGTCGCCGCCATAGTTCTCGAGATGGTCGGCGTCGATGTTGGTGACGACCGCGATCGACGGGTTCAGGCGCAGGAAGCTGCCGTCGCTCTCGTCGGCCTCGGCCACCAGCCAGTCGCCGCTGCCCAGGCGCGCATTGGCGCCGGCGGCGAGCAACTGCCCGCCGATCACGAAGGTCGGATCCAGCGCCCCCTCGGCGAGCACGCTGGCGGTGAGCGAGGTCGTCGTGGTCTTGCCATGGGTGCCGGCGATGGCGATGCCGCGACGGAAGCGCATCAGTTCGGCCAGCATCTCGGCGCGCGGCACCACCGGGATGCGCTGCGCGCGCGCTTCCATCCATTCGGGGTTGTCGCGCCTGATCGCGCTGGAGACGACCACGCAGTCGGCACCGAGCACGTTCGCGGCGGCGTGGCCGCGGCAGACGGTGACGCCCAGCGACGCCAGCCGGCGGGTGGTGGCGCTGTCGGCGTTGTCCGATCCGGAGACCTGGTAGCCGAGGGTGCACAGCACCTCGGCAATGCCGCTCATGCCGACGCCGCCGATGCCGACGAAGTGCACGCGCGGAAACGCTTTCGAGAGGTCCTGGGTGTCGAGCAGTCGGCGGATCATCGGGAGGAGCCGGGAATGGGGAATCGGGAATGGGGAATCGCAGGCACGGCGGCCACGCAGGACGGCGCATCGGTCGGGGAACGTCTCGCGCCACGGACCGGGCTTCCGCCCTGCCCCGCTTCCGCGGATCGCGAATCGCGAATGCCCGATCCCGGCCTCATCGCGCCACCTCCAGCACGGCATCGGCGACGCGGTCGGCCGCATCGTTCCTGGCGAGCGATCGTGCGGCTTCGGCCATGAACAGCCGCTTCGCCGGGTCGAGCACGAAATTGCGCAGTTCCATCGCCAGCTTCGACGCGAGTTCGTCGTCCTGCCTGAGCAGCACGGCGGCGCGACGCTGGGCGAGGTACTGCGCGTTCTTGGTCTGGTGGTCGTCGACCGCGGTCGGCAGCGGCACCAGCACGCTGGCGACGCCGGCCGAGCACAGTTCGGCGAGCGTCAGCGCGCCGGCGCGGCAGACCACCACGTCGGCCCAGGCGTAGGCGGCGGCCATGTCGGCGATGAAGGGTTCGACCGAAGCCACGACGCCGGCGTCGGCATACGCCTGCTCCGCCTCGTCGCGCATGCGCTCGCCGCACTGGTGGCGCACGATCACGCCGGCGCCATCGAGCTGGCGCAGCGCGGCCGGCATGGCCGTGTTCAGCGCACGCGCCCCCTGGCTGCCGCCGAGCACGAGCACGCGCATGTCGTCGTCGCCGCGACCGGCGAAACGTTCGCGCGGCGGCGGCACCTGCGCGATCACCTCGCGCACCGGATTGCCGACCACGGTTTCCTTGCCGGGGAAGGCATCCGGGAACCCGGTCAGCACCCGGCGCGCGAAGCGCGAGAGCACGCGGTTGGTCATGCCCGGCGCGCGGTTCTGCTCGTGCACCAGCAGCGGGATCCCGGCCAGCGCGGAGGCGATGCCGCCCGGCCCGGCCGCGAAGCCGCCGAAGCTGACCACGGCGCGCGGCCGGTGGCGGCGCAGGATGTCGCGCGCGCTGCGGATCGCCGACAGCACGCGCAGCGGCGCGCGCAGCAGCGTGCCCAGGCCCTTGCCGCGCACGCCGGAGATGACGATGGTTTCGATGTCGATGCCGTGCTGCGGCACCAGGCGCGTTTCCATGCCGCCCTCGGCGCCGAGCCACAGCACCGGGATGTCGCGCGCGCGCAGCGCCGCGGCCAGCGCGAGGCCCGGGAAGATGTGTCCGCCGGTACCACCGGCGAGGATGATCACGGGGGCGCCCTGCATGGGGGATTCGGCGGCCGCGCTCATGCGCCCCTCCCGAAGCTCGGTTCGACGCGATCGCGCAGGCGGCTGGTGCCGCGCGGCGTGCTGCCGAGCGCCGATGCGGTGGTCGAGGGCAAGGGCTGCGTTGTCTGCGGCGGCGTGCCCGGCTCGATCCCGACCGGCACCTGCGCCGCCTCGCCGCGCAGGCGCGCGACCTGGCGTTCGGCACGGTCCAGTTCGTAGGAGATGCGCAGCAGCAGGCCGAGCGCGGCGCAGGTGCCCAGCACGCTGGAACCGCCGGACGAAATCAGCGGCAGGGTCAGGCCCTTGGTCGGCAGCAGGCCGAGGTTCACGCCGATCGAGACGAAGCTCTGCAGCGCCATCCACAGCGCGATGCCGAACGCGCAGTAGCCGGCGAAGTGGCGGCGCATCTCGACGCACTTGAGGCCGATCCAGAACGCGCGCCCGACCAGCACCGCATACAGCGCGATCACCAGGCAGACGCCGACGAAGCCCAGCTCCTCGGCGATCACCGCGAGAATGAAATCGGTATGCGCTTCCGGCAGGTAAGACAGCTTCTGCACCGAGCCGCCGAGGCCGACGCCGAACCATTCGCCGCGGCCGATCGCCATCAGCGCGTTGGTCAGCTGGTAGCCGCTGCCGAACGGATCGGCCCACGGGTCCCAGAACGAGGTGAAGCGATTGAGGCGATACGGCTCGGCGATGGCGATCACGGCCAGCACCGGCAGGCCGACCAGCACCGGCCCGAACATGCGCGGCATGTGCACACCGCCGAGCACGAGCATGCCCGCGGTGATCGCGAGGATCAGCGACAGCGAGCCGAAGTCCGGCTGCAGGATCAGCAGCGCGACCAGCGCGACCGCCACGCCCAGCGGCTTGAACATCGCGCCCCAGGTCGCGTTGACCTCGTCGCGGAAGCGCACCAGGTAGCTGGCGAGCCAGATGATGTACATCAGCTTCACCGCTTCCACCGCCTGGAAGCCCATGATTCCGAAGTTGAGCCAGCGCTTGGCGCCGTTCACCGTCTTGCCGATGCCTGGCACGAACACCAGCAGCAGCAGCACGAAGCACAGCACCAGCAGCAGGCGATCCTTCTGCTCGATCGACTTCAGCTCGGTGCGCATCAGCCAGCCGGCGACGCAGGCGCCCAGCGCGAGGAACATCAGGTGCTTGGTCAGGAAGTAGTACGGGCCGACATCCAGGCCCTCGCCGATCGCGATCGAGCTGGACGCGACCATCACCACGCCCACGCCGGCCAGCGCCAGCGCCACGCCGAGCAGCCACGGGTCGAAGCGGCCGGGCAACGCGTCGAGACGCGTGGCCTGCTGGCCGAGACCGAAACGCGGCAGGGGCGGGAACCAGTGGCTCATCAACGGATCTTCAGTGTGGCGAGGCCGACGAGGACGAGGATCACCGAGATGATCCAGAAGCGGACGATGACGCGCGGCTCCGGCCAGCCCTTCTTCTCGAAGTGATGGTGGATCGGCGCCATCAGGAACACGCGCTTGCCGGTGAGCTTGAACGAGGCGACCTGGATCATCACCGACAGCGTTTCGATGACGAAGACGCCGCCCATCAGCACCAGCACCAGTTCCTGGCGCACGATCACCGCGATCGCGCCGAGCACCGCGCCCAGCGCCAGCGCGCCGAGGTCGCCCATGAAGACCATCGCCGGATAGGTGTTGAACCAGAGGAAGCCGAGGCCCGCGCCGGCGATGGCCGCGCAGATGATCACCAGTTCGCCCGCACCGGGCACGACGGGGATCTGCAGGTAGGTGGCGAACTTGACGTTGCCGGTGGCGTAGGCGAACACGCCCAGCGCGCAGGCGACCAGCACGGTCGGCATGATCGCCAGTCCGTCGAGGCCATCGGTCAGGTTCACCGCGTTGGAGAAGCCCACGATCCAGAAGTAGGCGATGCCGACGAAGAAGAGCGTGCCGCCGATGCCGACCAGGGGCAGCGCCACGTTCTTGAAGAACGGGATGTACAGGGTGGTGGCCGACTGCGCGTCGGCGGTGAAGTACAGGAACAGGCCGGCGGCGAGGCCGAACAGCGACTGCAGCGCGTACTTGGTGCGCGACTTCATGCCGTTGGGATCGCGCTTGACGATCTTGATCCAGTCGTCCCACCAGCCGATCCAGCCGAACGCGACCATCACCGCCAGCACCAGCCAGACGTAGCGGTTGCGCAGGTCGCCCCACAGCAGCACCGAGGCGAGCACGGTGATCAGGATCAGCGCGCCGCCCATGGTCGGCGTGCCGGCTTTCGAGAAATGCGACTGCGGGCCGTCGGTGCGGATCGGCTGGCCGCCCTTGAGCGTGGCCAGGCGCGCGATCACCGCCGGCCCCCACCACAGCGACAGCGCGAGCGCGGTCAGCGCCGCGAGGATGCCGCGGAAGGTCAGATAGCCGAACAGCCCGAACATGCTCTGCAGTTGTTCCAGCCAGCGCGTCAGTTCAAGCAGCATGCATGTCTCCCCCACCCCCGCCGCCGGCGGGCGCGCCGGTCGCGAGCATGTCCTTCACGATTCTGTCCATCGCGCTGCCGCGCGACCCCTTGATCAGCACCCGCAGCGGTGCGACGCCGCCGCGCCCTGCCGCGACGCGCGCCGCGATGTCCGCGCGCAGCGCATCCGCCAGCGCGTCGTGCGCGTCGAAACGCACCGCCCCTTCGCCGAAGGCCTCGACGGTGGCGGCGCTGAGTTCGCCCAGCGCGTACAGCCGCTCGATGCCGGAGGCCTTGGCGCGACGTCCGACCTCCGCATGCAGCGCGACCGCATCGTCGCCGAGCTCGCGCATGTCGCCGAGCACCAGCCAGCGCGCGCCACCCGCGGTGGCCAGCGTGTCGATCGCGGCGTGCAGCGAACCCGGATTGGCGTTGTAGCTGTCGTCGATCAGGGTCACGCCGTCGCCGAACGCATGCGTGTTCAGCCGGCCCTGCACGGGACGCGTCGCGACGATGCCGGCGGCGATCGTCGCCAGCGGCACGCCCGCGCCCAGCGCCAGCGCGGTCGCCGCCAGGGCGTTGAGCACGCTGTGGCGACCGGGCATGGCCAGCGTCACCTCGGCTTCGCCTTCGGGCGTGACCAGCACGAAGCGCGAGCCTTCCGCCTCGAGGCGGATGTCGCGCGCGGTGACATCGGCGCTCGCCTCGAGTCCGAAGCGGATCAGGCGATGGCCGTGCGCGCGCTCGGCGAAATACGGCGCGAAGGCATCGTCGGCGTTGATCGCGGCCACGCCGCCATCGCGCAAGTCGTCGTAGACCGCCGACTTGGTGTTCGCGATCTCCAGCAGGCTGCCCATGCGTTCGAGGTGCGCCGGCGCCACGTTGTTGACCAGGGCCACGTCCGGCGGCGCGATCGCGGTGAGATAGGCGATGTCGCCGGGCTTGCCGGTGCCCATCTCGTAGACCGCGAATTCGGCGTCTTCCGGCGCATCGATCACCGCCAGCGGCAGGCCGATCTCGTTGTTGCGGTTGCCCGGCGTGGCATAGGTGCGGCCGGCGCCCTGCAGGATCGTGGCGATCAGCGTCTTCACGCTGGTCTTGCCGTTGCTGCCGGTGATCGCGATCACCCTGGCCTTGCGCTCGCGCTGGACCGCCGTCGCCAGCTGCGCCAGCGCCAGCCCGGTATCGGCGACGACGACCTGCGGGATCGCGAGGCCCGGCGTCTCGCGCGACACCAGCGCAGCGCGCGCGCCGAGTTCCGCCGCACGCGTCACGTAGTCGTTGCCGTCGAAGTTCTCGCCCCTGATCGCCACGAACAGCGCCGGCACCGTGCTGGACGCATCGAGCCTGCGGGTGTCGGTCACCAGGGCGTCGATCGCCGCATCGTCGCCGACGAGGCGGCCGTTCACGGCCTGGGCGATGCGCGAGAGCGTCAGCGTGTTCATGCCCGCGCCTCCAGCACCGCACGCGCGGTCCCGGTGTCGTCGAACGGGTGCTGCACGCCGTCGATTTCCTGGTAGGGCTCGTGGCCCTTGCCGGCGATCAGGACGATGTCCTGCGCGCCGGCCAGGGCGATCGCGCGTGCGATCGCCGCGCCGCGGTCGCGTTCGACGATGGCGGCGGCGGGATTGGCGAAACCGGCCAGGATGTCGGCGACGATGGCATCGCCGGGTTCGGTGCGCGGGTTGTCGTCGGTCACCACCACCACGTCGGCCAGGCGCTCGGCGATCGCCGCCATCTGCGGACGCTTGCCGGTGTCGCGGTCGCCGCCGCAGCCGAACACGCAGAGCAGCTTCGCCGCGGCGTGCGCGCGCAGGCTGGTCAGCGCCTGCTCCAGCGCGTCCGGCGTGTGCGCGTAATCGATCACTACCAGCGGCAGGCGGTCGTCGCCGCCGAGGCGGTTCATGCGACCATGCACCGGCTGCAGGCGCGACAGCAGGTCGGCGACGCCTTCCGGCGATTCCCCGAGCGCATGCAGCGCACCGCCGACCGCGAGCAGGTTGTCGACGTTGAAGCGGCCCAGCAGCGGCGAGCGCACCGGATGCGCTTCGCCTTCGATGCGCAGCGTGAAATTCAGGCCCGACAGGTCCGGCACGATATGCTCGGCCTGCAGGGTCGCACCGTCCTCGCCGCGCGAACTGACGCCGATCGCACGCGCGGCGCCGTGGCCGCGAACGCCGGCATGCAGCGCGCGGCCGAACGGGTCGTCGAGGTTCAGCACCGCCGATTCGAGTCCGGGCCACGCCAAGAGCTTCGCCTTCGCGGCGCCGTAGCGTTCCATCGTGCCGTGGTAATCGAGATGGTCGCGGGTGAGATTGGTGAACAGGGCGACGCGGAAGTGCACGCCGTCGACGCGCCCCTGGTCCAGGGCGTGCGAGCTGACTTCCATCGCCACCGCGTCCGCGCCCCGGTCGCGCAGGTCCGCGAGCAGTGCGTGCAGCTGCAGCACCAGCGGCGTGGTGAAGCCGGTCGGCACGACATGGCCGTACAGGCCGGCGCCGAGCGTGCCGATGGTGCCGGCGCGACGGCCCTGCAGGGTCCATGCCTGCGCCAGCAACTGCACCACCGAGGTCTTGCCGTTGGTGCCGGTGACGCCGACCGTGTCCATCGCGGCGGTGGCTTCGCCGTGGAAGCGGTCGGCCATCGCACCGAGGCGCGCGCGCAGCCCCGGCACCGCCAGCATCGGCAGGCCGGCCCCGGTCGACGCACCGGTCGACGCGGCGAATTCATCGGGCATCGGCGGCTCGAACAGGACCACGACCGCGCCGGCGGCCTTCGCCTGCGCGACGAAGCGCAGGCCGTGCGCGCCGAAGCCGCCGATCGCCACGAAGGCGTCGCCGGGACGGATCGCGCGGCTGTCCTGCACGAGACCGGCGATCTCCAGCGCCGGCGCGTCGGCGACATCGGGCAGCAAGGCGTCCAGGCGCATGCGACGGCTCATCGCGCACCTCCGTCGATGGCTTGCGGCAGCGCGGGACGCACCGGTGCCGCGACGGGCACCGCCGGCGCGGCCGTCGGTGCCGACGCGGCACGCTTCGCCACAGGGCGCGCCATCGCAGCCTTCTGCTGCGCGGCGATCCAGGTATCGATGTCGTCCGGCGGCACGTCCATCAGGCGCAGCGCGCCTTCCATGACGTTCCGGAACACCGGCGCCGACACCTGGCCGCCGTAGTAGCCGCGCGCGGGATCGGGGTCGTTGACGACCACGGCCATGGAGAAGCGCGGATTGTCGACCGGCACCAGCCCGGCGAAGAACGCGACGTAGCGGCGCGAATAGCCGCCGTTGTGCGACTTGCGCGCGGTGCCGGTCTTGCCGGCGACGTGGTACCCGAGGATCGCGGCCTGGGTGGCGGTGCCGCCGGGTTCGGTCACGGTCTGCATCATCCGCACCACCTCGTCGGCGATCTTCGGATCGAGCACCTGCTCGGCCTCGCCGACCTCGCCCTTGACGAAGGTCGGCGCGATCGCGCGGCCATGGTTGCCCAGCATCGCGTAGGCGTGCGCGATCTGCAGCGGCGTCGCGCTCAGCGCGTAGCCGTAGGACATCGTCTGCTTGGTGGTGCCGTGCCAGCGCGACGGCGGAAGCAGCAGGCCCGGACTCTCGCCCGGGAAACCGCTACCGGTGCTGCGGCCGTAGCCGACGCGACGCATGAAACCGTAGTACTGCTCGTTCGACAGCTGGTGCACGATCTTGGACACGCCGACGTTCGAACTCTTCCTGATCACGCCGGTCGTGTCGAGCAGGCCGTAGTTGTGGGTGTCGGTGGTGCGGTACTTGCCGTTGGCGATCCAGCCCGGACTGGTGTCGAACACCGTCTTGGGCGTGATGACGCCCGCTTCCAGGCCCGCGGCCACGGTCAGCGGCTTCACCGTCGAACCGGGTTCGATCAGGTCGGTGACCGCGCGGTTGCGATGCGCATCGCGATTCATGCCGGTGACCGCGTTCGGGTTGAACGAGGGCAGGTTGGCCATCGCCAGCACTTCGCCGGTGGCGACGTCGAGCACCACCGCCGAGCCGCTGGCCGCGCCGGTCTCGGCCAGCGCACGCTTGAGTTCGCGGTAGGCCAGGAACTGGATGCGGCGGTCGATGGTCAGGGTCAGGCTCTTGCCCGGCATCGCGGGACGCACCAGATCCACTTCCTCCACGGTGCGGCCATGGCGATCGCGGATCACCCGCTTCATGCCCGGCGTACCGCGCAGCCATTCGTCGAACGCCAGCTCCAGCCCTTCCTGTCCCTCGTCGTCGATGTTGGTGAAACCCAGCACGTGCGCGATCGCCTCGCCCTGGGGATAGAAGCGACGGTACTCGCGCTGCGAGAACACGCCCGGGATCTCGTGGGCGAGGATGCGACGGGCTTCGCTCGGATTGATGCGGCGCTTGAGATAGACGAACTCGCGCTCCGCGCGCTGCGTGAGCTTGCGCGTCAGGCTTTCGGCGTCCACGCCCAGCGCCGCCGCCAGCGTCGGCAGGTGCTGCGGCGTCTTCAGCAGTTCCTGCGGGTTCGCCCAGATCGATTCGACTGGCGTCGACACCGCGAGCGGCTCGCCGTTGCGGTCGGTGATCATGCCGCGCGAAGTGGCGATCTCGATCTCGCGCAGGAAGCGCTCGTCGCCCTGCTTCTGGTAGAACTCGTTGCGGACCAGCTGCAGGTCGACCGCACGCGCGACCAGCGCCAGCGCGCACACGCCCAGCGCACCGGTCACCAGCATCAGGCGACCGCGCAGGTCGAACTGGGCACGACCGCGCGGCGCCGCACGGCGCTCGCCGCGACGACGCCAGGCATCGCGCATCGCGCCGATCCTCGACTTGACCCCGTGCATGCCCGCGCTCATGGCCGCACCACCACGATGTCCGCCGGCTCCGGCGTCTTCATGCCCAGGCGCGTGCGCGCGACCTGGTCGACACGGTTGCTTTCCGCCCAGGTCGCCTGCTCCAGCTGCAGCCGGCTGAATTCGATGTTGAGCTCGTCGCGGGCCTTCTCCAGCCGCGACAGCTCGATGAACAGCTGGCGATGCCGGTAACGGGTGTTCACCACGCCGATCGCCGACACCACGCTCGCCAGGGCCAGCACCGCGATGAGAATGCGCAGGCTCATGGGCGACGCTCCGCACCGACCGGGAATTCCGTTCTCCCGACTCCCAGCTTCTCCGCCACCCGCAGCACGGCGCTGCGCGCGCGGGGGTTGGCGGCGGTTTCGGCCTCGGTGGCCTTCTGCGCGTCGCCGATCAGCTTCAGAGTCGGCGTGAACGCGATCTCGACGGGCATGCGCCGGTTCGCCGGCGGCGCCTTGGCGTGCCGGTTCATGAACTGCTTGACGATGCGGTCTTCCAGCGAATGAAAGCTGATGATGGCCAGGCGTCCGCCCGGACGCAGCGCGGCCAGCGCCGCGTCGAGGCCGCGCTCGAGGTCGTCCAGTTCGCGATTGATGAAGATGCGGATGGCCTGGAAGCTGCGCGTGGCCGGGTGGATCTTCTGCGCGCCGCGCGGCACGACCGAGGCGATCAGGTCGGCCAGCTGCGCCGTGCGCAGCAGCGGGACATCGGCGCGACGGGCGACGATGGCGCGGGCGATGCGGCGGCTCTGCTTTTCTTCGCCGTAGGTCCACAGCACGTCGGCGATCTCGCGCTCGCCGGCGCGCGCCAGCCACTGGGCGGCGCTTTCGCCGGACTCGAAGTCCATGCGCATGTCGAGAGGACCGTCCTTGCCGAAGCTGAAGCCGCGCTCGGCCACGTCCAGCTGCGGCGAGGACACGCCGAGGTCGAACAGCACGCCGTCGAGTCCGCGCTGGGCTTCGCCCCAGCCTGCGAGATCCGTGAAGCTGCCGCGATGGATCGCGACGCGCGCGTCGGCACCGAACTCGCGTTCGGCGACGCGGATCGCTTCGGGATCCTTGTCCATCAGCAGCAACCGACCTCCGGCACCCAGACGTTGCAGCACGCCGCGGGCATGACCGCCCCGGCCGAACGTGCCATCGAGATACGCTCCTTCCTCCAGAACCCGCAGCCCGTCCATGACCTGCTCGAACATCACCGGCAGATGCAGCCCCTGCCCGTCCTGCGCCGTGAGGTGGGCGGGCACGGAACCCGCGCCACCGGCGGTCACAGCTGCAGGTCGAGCATCGCCTCGCCCAGGTCCGCATCGCTGAGCGTCATGCGGATCTGTTCGTGGTGCGCCTGCTCGCTCCACAGTTCGAACTTGTCGCCCATGCCCAGCAGCACGGCGCGTCTTTCGATGCCCACCGCACTGCGGTGGCTCGCCGGAATGCCGATGCGCCCGTTGGCGTCCGGCTCGACGAAGGTCGCCGCACCCACCAGCTTCAGCTGCAGACTGCGGCTGACGCTCTTGGTGCGCGGCAATGCGTTGACCTGGTCCCGCACGCGCTCCCACACCGGCATCGGATAGAGGTAGAGCGAACCGGCCTCGAAGGGGTTGTAGGTGATGACCAGCCGGCCTTCGCAGGCACGCGCGATCACGTCCCGGTAGCTGGTGGGGATCGCCAGCCGGCCCTTGTCGTCGATCGTGATGGCGGTCTCACCTTGAAACACGGTACCTCTGCGGGGTCTCGCCTGCGGCGGGCGGGAGGATCAACACCGGAAAACCACGAAACACCCGGTTTTCCCACAAGTCGCCACATTAGGAGTGCCCCACAGGGTTGTCAACAACTTTGTGAGCGCAAATTCATCAAGCAGGTCAATGACTTGCGGCAATGTTCAGAGACTGGTTCAAGGTTTATCCACAAGCCCCTGTTTCGTCTCAAATTTTGAGATTTTGTGACGGAAGCCGCTTCGCTGAACAGGATGACCGACCGCACATTCCGTGCCACACGTCGGCTATATTCAACCACAAGGTTGACAATCCGGTCGCGGCAGCGCGATATTCATCCGCATGGTTGAACATTCCATCTCCGGACTCGACGACGTCTTCCACGCCCTGGCCGACCCGACCCGTCGCGCCATGCTCGCGAGCCTGCGCGATGGCGAGCGCAGCGTCGGCGAACTGGCCGCGCCGCACCGGATCAGCCTCGCCGCCGCCTCCAAGCACATCAAGACCCTGGAACGCGCCGGCCTGGTGAAACGCACGATCATCGGCCGCACCCACCGCTGCGCCCTCGATCCCGCGCCCCTGGCCGACGCCGATGCCTGGCTGCGCCGCTATTCGGCGTTCTGGACCGAGCGCCTCGACGCCCTCGACATCCTGCTGCGGGCCGACGACCCGCCCCCCTCCTCCACCGACATCGGGAACCCTTCGACATGAACGACCACGGCACCCTCACCGCACCGGACACGCTTCGCTTCGAACGCCTGCTGCCCGGACCGATCGAGCGGGTCTGGGCCCATCTCGTCGACCCCGGCAAGCGCGCGCGATGGCTGGCCGCCGGACCGATGTCGCCGACGCCCGGCGGCGAGGTCGAACTGCACTTCCGCAACGCCGAACTGTCGCAGGGCGACGACCCGGCGCCGGAGAAGTACCGCGACTACGAGAACAGCGGCGAAGTCTTCGGCCAGGTCACCGCCTGCGACCCGCCCCGCCTGCTCGCCTTCACCTGGAGCGACATGCCCGGCGAGCCGGAAGCCGAGGATTCGGAGGTGCGCTTCGAACTCGAACCGCGCGGCGAACAGGTCCTGCTCACGCTGACGCACGTGCGGCTGCGGTCGAACGAGTTGCTCAGCGTTTCCGGCGGCTGGCACACGCACCTGGGGATCCTCGACGACATCCTCGCCGGACATGAGGCACGGCCGTTCTGGCGCACGCATACCCGGCTGGAAGCGGAGTACGCGGAACGGCTGGGGATCGAGGGGTGATCGGAAGATCGGCAGTGGACCGGCTCTCGCACGGTTGAGAATCCTGGCATCCCGAGCAAAGCGAGGGATCTGCTTTCCACGGGCCCCTCGTGGTCACCCGTGACCGATGCCTGGATCCTCGTATTCGGGAGGATGACGACGGGCCTGACAGCACCAACCCACTCAAGCCCCCTTGGCAAGGGGGCGACTCGCGTCGCAGACGCGAGTGGGGGATCGGCAGCGAAGGCCGGGGCCCGCGATTCGCTTCGCGAATCGTGGGATTCCTTGAATGCTGCGCATTCAAGGAATGGCGGCGGAGCCGGCCTGTAAGCCGGGTTCTGTCGAGGACGGTCATTCCTCTAGGCGCATCGTCGCCGATACGCTCAAGCAACCTACCCGGAGACACTGCGGGCCGCAGCATCGTCTCCCTATTTGGTCTTGCTCCCGGTGGGGTTTGCCGTGCCGGTCCGTTGCCGGACTCGCGGTGCGCTCTTACCGCACCATTTCACCCTTGCCGTCCTGCCGAAACAGTCTTGGGCGGTATCTTTCTGTTGCACTTTCCGTCGGCTCGCGCCGCCCAGGCGTTACCTGGCACCGTGCCCTGTGGAGCCCGGACTTTCCTCGGCGCGCGCATCCACCGAAGTGAACCCGCGCGACGCGACCGTCCGGCCGACTCCGCCGCGCGCATTGTCGCACGCCGGTCGTGCCCATGCGCTACGCTGGCGACGTTCGAACGCGACAGGATGTCGTCCGCAGGGCCGGCGCCGCGCGAGCGGCACCGGGCCGCCCCACGATCCGACGCGAGGAAACCGCTTGCCCACTCGGAACCACAGCGCCAGCGCCTTCCGATCGCACCGGGCCATCCCGTTCGCCTGGCTCGCCAGCCTGCTCATGCTCGTCGCGGCAATCGCCGACGCGCAGGACAGCGGCGCGCAGGGGCTGGATCGACGCCATCCCCTCGAGGTCGAAGCGCTGACCGCGCCGCAGGAGGTGCTGCGCAAGCTGCCGGCGGCGCGCGCGGCCCTGGTCGCTGACGACCACGACACCCGGGCCAAGCTGGCGCTGGCCGAAGCCAACGCCTGCCGCGTGACCGCCGACTGGAGCTGCCAGCGCCGGGCCGGCTCGGCGGCCATGGAGGCTGCGGACCGCACGAACAGCGTCTACCTGCAGGTGCGCTCGCGGATCGCCCTGGGCCGCGCGCTGTCGCGGCTGGGCGACTTCAGCAATGCCTCGCGCCTGTTGACCGAAGCGCGGCAGCGGCTGGGCACGGAGAAGAACGACGCGCTGATGGCCGACGTGCTGCTGGCGTATTCGTCGATCAGCGCGCGCCTGGGCAAGCTGGACGAATCCTACCGCTACGCCCGCGAAGGCCTGGCCTACGCGCCGCCGCAGACGCAGCCGGAAATGCACATCCGCCTGCTGCGCAACATGGCGAAGGTCGCCTCGGACACCGGCCGCGCGCGCGAGGCGCAGGCGCTGCTGCAGCAGGCCGAACCCCTGCTGCCGGCGGTGGAAGACCCCAAGCTCACCGCCGAGATCCTGCTGGAGGAAGCCAACGCCGCGCGCGTGCTCGGAGAGGCCGACACCGTCGAGGCCCGCGGCCGCCGCATCGGCGCGATCGGCGGCGGCCTCGAAAACACCCAGATCCGCGGACTCGGGTTCGAGACCATCGGCCATGCGCACCGCATGCGCGGCCAGCGCGAGCAGGCCTACGCCGAATACGCCAAGGCGCGCGATGCGTTCGCCGGGCTGCGCCTGTATCGCGACGAACTGCGCGCGGTGCGCGAGATCGTCGACCTGCAGCTGGCCGGCGTGCGCGCCGACCAGCTGCCGGACACCACCGCGCGCTTGATGATGCTGACCGACGAGGTCGCGCGGATCGAACGCGAATCCGCGGCCGCCGATTTCGAGGAGCGCCTGCGTTTCGTGCAGAGCGAGGCCGCGCTGGCCGCGGCCAGGACCCTGGTCGAGAACGAGCGCCTGCGCGCGACGGTCAGCGAAAACCGCTTCCGCTACTCGCTGATCGGCGGTGCGCTGGTGTTCTGCATCCTCGCCGGCGTGATCGCGCTGTACCGGCAGCAGCGCCGTTACGCCGGGGTGATGCGCGAACGCGGGCGCGAGATGGAGATCGCCATCGCCACCGATTTCCTGACCGCCGTGCATAGCCGCCGCCACATCACCGAGGCCGGGCACGCTGCGGTCGCGCATGCGCTCGCCCACGGCCACCACTTCGCCATCGCGGTGGTCGACATCGATCACTTCAAGCGCATCAACGATCGTTTCGGCCACGCCGTCGGCGACGAAGTGCTGAAGGCCGTGGCGATGGCGATGCGCGAAGCCTGCCGCGACACCGACACCCTCGGCCGCTACGGCGGCGAGGAATTCGCGGTGCTGCTGCAGGGCATCGACGATGCCCATGCCTTCGTCGCTGCCGAGCGCCTGCGACGCGCCGTGGCCGGGGTGAGCCTGCGCGTCGGCGAGCAGACGATCGCGCCGACCGCCTCGGTGGGCGTGGCCTGTCTCGCGCCCGACGACAAGGGCTTCGATACGCTGCTGATCCGCGCCGATCGGGCCCTGTACCGGGCGAAGGCCGAAGGGCGCGACCGGGTGGTGATGGCCGGGGACATCGGCGACGGGACCTCGTCGCACGATCAATTCTGAGCGCCGCCGGCAATGGCGCATCAACTGCCGTAAAGCGCCTTCCTCGGGGCCCCGGTGATCTCGGCGGCGAGCTTCGCGGCGGTCGAGGGCGGCAGGTGGGCGTTGAGCATCGCGCAGACGCGGCGGCCTTCCGCGATCTTGGCCTCGGTGTCGTCGGCCACGCCCTGCACCAGCAGCACGAACTCGCCCTTGCGCTGGTCGGCATCGGCGGCGACACGGGCGTGCAGCTCGCCGAGGCCGCCGGAGAGCACGGTCTCGAACAGCTTGGTCAGCTCGCGGGCAACCGCCGCGGGGCGGTCCGCGCCGAAGGCGACGACGGCATCGGCCAGGGTCTCCTCGATGCGGTGCGAGGACTCGTAGAAGATCAGCGTGCGGGTTTCGCCGGCCAGTTGCGCCAGGCGCTCGCGACGGGCGCCGGCCTTGGCCGGCAGGAAGCCCTCGAAGGCGAAGCGGTCGCTCGGCAAGCCTGCGGCACTGAGCGCGGCGACCAGGGCGCAGGGTCCGGGCACCGGGCTGACCCGGATGCCGGCGGCGCGCGCGGCGGCGACGAGGCGGAATCCGGGGTCGCTGACCAGCGGCGTGCCCGCGTCGGACACCAGCGCCAGCGACTCGCCGGCCTGCAGCCGGGCGACGATGCGCTCGGCGATGCCGGCCTCGTTGTGCTCGTGCAGCGCGACCAGGGACTGCTCGATGCCGAAATGCGACAGCAACTGGCGGGTGTGCCGGGTGTCCTCGGCGCAGATCGCGGCGACGCCGCGCAGGGTCTCCAGCGCGCGCGGCGAGAGGTCGTTCAGGTTGCCGATCGGGGTGGCGACGACATGGAGCGTGCCTGCAGGGCTGGGGCGGGACATCGGTGCGGGTCGCTCGGGCTTGGGACGGACGGTAGAATCCTAGCCGTTCCCCACGAGGTGTTGCGGCATGCGAACGAATGCGAAGCGTCTGGCCTGGCTGTGCATCGGCCTCATGGCACTGGGCCTGACGGCCTGCACCCCGGCCAAGCCCGGCGGCACCCGGCCGACGACGAGCCGGATCCACCCGGTGGTGTTCGAAGCCTCGGCGCTGGCGCGCAACCACGACACGCTGGGCGGCCAGGCGCAACGCGACAACGCGGCCGCCATCGAACGGCTGGTCGCGGGCCTCGACAACGCCACCCTCGGCATCGAAGCGGCGAAACTGGCCGAAGGCGATCCGCTCTACAACTTCATGGGCCGCGAACTGCAGCGCCGCGGCCTGGATCTGCCGCGCCCCTTCGACCGCGAAGGCCAGTGGCGCTTCAACGCCGGCAACCGTCCCGCCGCCGACCGCGACGGCTACCGGCCGCCGCGCAAGCTGGCCGTGCTGCTGCCGCTGACCGGCAACCTCGCCACTGCCGCGTCGCCGGTGCGCGACGGCCTGCTGGCCGGTTACTACGGCGAGCACCGCACGCGCCCGCAGATCGCCTTCTACGACACCGCCGGCACGCCCAGCGGCGCGGTCGAGGCCTATCGCAAGGCGGCTGCCGACGGTGCGGACTACGTGCTCGGCCCGCTCGGCCGCGATGAAGTCGGCGCCCTCTTCCAGCAGGATGCGCTGGATGTGCCGGTGCTGGCGCTCAACCGCGGCCCGCAGCCGCCCCCGTCGGGCAATGCCAGCTTCGCGCTCGCGCCCGAAGACGACGGCATCGCCGCCGCCGAGTACCTGCTCTCGCGCAAGGCGCGCCGCGTGCTGGTCCTGCAGGGCGGCGACGACAACCTGCGCCGCAGCACGACCGCCTTCCGCGACCATCTGGCCAGTCGAGGCGGCACCGTGGTCGAGACGCTGACGATCGCCGAGAAGCCGGTCGACAGCATCGCCGCACTGCAGGCCGCCACGCAGAAGGAAGGCGGCGTCGATGCCGTGTTCATCTCGCTGAAGGCACCGCAGGCACGCGCGCTGACCCCGCAACTGCTGATGGCGGGCCTGGGCGACACGCTGCGCGTGGGCACCTCGCAGCTGCTGTCCGGCACCGGCAAGCCCGAACAGGACAAGGCGCTGGACGGAATCGCCTTCCCGGCCGAAACCTGGACCGTGCAGGGACTCAGGGGCCTGCCCCCGGCGGAAGCCACCGGCAACAGCCTGATGACCGCGCGTGGCCCGGCGGCCAAGCTGTTCGCCTTCGGCTACGACGCCTGGCTGCTCACCGCCTACCTGGAAAAACTGGCGAACGATGCCAACGGCAAGGTCGACGGCGCCACCGGCGACCTGCGTCTGGACGGCTTCGGCAACGTGCTGCGCACGCCGGCATGGTCGACCTTCAGCAACGGCCAGATCGTCTCGCTGGGCCGCAGTGGCGGCTGAGCGCACCACGCTCCACCATGCCTCTCCCCGCAGCGGCACGTCGCGGCGCAGCGACGGCGCGCGCATCGAAGCCCTGGCGCGCGATTTCCTGCAGCGCCAGGGGCTGGTGCCGGTCGCCGCGAACGCGCACTACCGCGGCGGCGAACTCGACCTGGTGATGCGCGACGGCGACAGCCTGGTCTTCGTCGAGGTGCGCTACCGCAGGAGCGCCGCGTTCGGCGGCGGTGCCGCGTCGGTCGATGCGCGCAAGCGGCGCAAGCTGGTGCTCGCCGCCGAACTGTTCCTCGCCGCGCATCGCGACCTCGCCCGCCTGCCCTGCCGCTTCGACGTGGTCGCCGCGCACGGCGATGCGCAGGCCCCGACGTTCGACTGGCTGCGCGATGCGTTCCGCGCGGACGACGGCTGACAGCCGTCCGCCTCCGGCCCCGCCGCTCCACGACCCGGTTGATGCGCGCCACCCGAAGGGCCGATGATGCCGCCATGGCCCATCGCCGCTTCGCCCTCTTCGTCGGCCCGCTGCTGGCGACCCTGATCTTCGCCGTGATCGCGATCGGGGTCTTCGTCGGTGCCGACCGTTTCATCCGCGATGCGCAATGGGTGGCGCATTCCAACGCAGTGATCGCCCAGGTGGACGGCGTCGAAGCGCTGCTGCGCGATGCGGAGTCGAGCCAGCGCGGCTACCTGCTGACGGGGCGGGTACAGTCGCTGGTCGATTACCAGCGCGGACGGGATGCCCTGCCCCTGCGGATGGCAGACCTGAAGCGGATGACCGCCGACAATCCTGTCCAGCGCCAGCGCGCCCGCGAACTCGAACGCCTGATCGCCGCGCGGCTCGTGCAGATGGAGCACACCCTGCGCGTGAACGAACGTGACGGTCTCTCCGCCGCCCGCGCCGCCATCGATCAGAACGTGCATGCGACATCGAACGCAATCCGCGCGCTCACCACGGCGATGAACGACGCCGAGCGCGACCTGCTCGACGTGCGCGCCGAGACCAGGCGGGAAAGCGCCCAGTGGCTGCGCGGGCTGGCCATCGCCGGCATCCCCTTCGGACTGCTGGTGGTGGGCCTGGTTTTCGCATCGCTGCGCCGCGAGAACCGGGCGCGGACCCATGCAGAACGGGAAACCGCGCACAGCAACGACCGGCTGCAGGCGACCGTCGCGGAACTGGAGCGCCAGGGCGGCGACCTGCGCGCGCTGGGCACGTTCGGCAGCATGCTGCAAAGCTGCATGGCACAGGAAGAGGCGCTGCAGCTGGCGGCGAGAGTGATGGCCCGGATCGCACCGGGCTCGTCGGGCGTGGTGTACCGCATGCGCGCATCGCAGGACCATGCCGAGGATGCGATCCGCTGGGGCGAGCAGGCGGACGGCCTGCCGGGGATGCTGCCCCCGGAGGACTGCTGGGCACTGCGGCGTGGACAGCCGCATGTGGTGCGCATCGGCGACATGGCGTGTGCGCACGTCGGCGATGCGCCCGCGTCCGGCGACACGACGGTATGCATTCCGCTGATCGCGCAGGGCACCCAGCTCGGACTGCTGCATTTCACCTGGACGGACGACGGCGCGCGGGATGTGCTGCCGCTGGCCGAAAGCGCGTCCGAACAACTGGCGATGGCGCTGTCGAGCCTGGAGTTGCAGGAGCGCCTGCACTTCCATTCGATCCGCGACGCACTGACCGGTCTGTACAACCGGCGCTACCTGGAGGAATCGCTGGCTCGCGAGCTCGCGCGCTGCGCGCGTCGACGCCTGCCCCTGGGGCTGATGATGTTCGATGTCGATCATTTCAAGCGCTTCAACGATACCCAGGGACATGTCGGCGGCGACGCGCTGCTGGCAGCGATGGGCCGCCTGCTGCGCGACTCGTCGCGACCGGAGGACATCGCCTGTCGCTACGGCGGCGAGGAATTCACCCTGATCATGCCCGAAACCCCGCCCGACGCCGTGCTGGCGCGCGCCGAGGCCATCCGTGCGGCGGTGCGCGCGATGCGCGTGACGCATGAAGGCAAGGCCCTGCCCGATGTCACGGTCTCGATCGGCGTCGCGATGTTTCCCGACGACGGCAGCGCACCCGACGCGCTGCTGCGGCTCGCCGATGCGGCGCTGTATCGCGCCAAGCGCGAGGGCCGCGATCGCGTGGTGGCTGCCGGTGCTGGCCACGACTGAGCGCTGGCGCCGCGCATGCCCACCATCTTCACCCACGCCGTGATCCCGCTCGCCGCCGGCCTCGCGCTGGGACGCAAGGCGCTGTCGCCGCGACTGGTCGCCGCCGGCATGCTCGCGGCGATCGCGCCGGACTTCGATGCGATCGCGTTCAAGCTCGGCATCGCCTACGCCGACCCGTTCGGACATCGTGGCGCGAGCCATTCCATCGCCTTCGCGCTGGCGCTCGGCCTGCTCGCGGCGCTGTGCGCGCCGTGGCTGCGCACGACACGAATGAAGGCATTCCTGTTCATCGCCCTCTGCGCCGCCTCGCATCCGCTGCTCGACGCCTTCACCGACGGCGGCCTCGGCGTGGCCCTGCTGTGGCCGTGGTCGCACGAACGCCTGTTCGCGCCGTGGCGACCCATCGAGGTCTCGCCGATCGGCGCCGGCTTCTTCAGCCTGCGCGGGCTCGACGTGCTGTGGTCGGAACTGAAGTGGGTGGTGCTGCCGACACTTGTACTCGCACTGCCCATACGGGCATGGTGCTTGCCCAACAAACGAAACTCGTGACAGATACTGCACACACAATCTCGATCACGCACATGAAAAGATACCCCGACTTCGACAAAGCCGAACTGATCGCCCAGTTGCTGTCGCTGACAGATGAGTGCCTCGTAGACATCATGTCGGAAGTACTTCCATCCAGAACACCGTACAGCGGAGAGCCCCTCGTCAGGCATGCCCGAATGTTCCTGGGGATATACAGCATTCGAGACGATGGCGATGAACAGCCCACACTTGAAGTCATCGCATATCCTGACGGTGAAATCGGCGCGTCATGGGGATTTTGTCAAAGCGGTGAGTCAGGCATTCCTGGCATTGACTTCGTATCCGCCAGCAAGAGCTGCCTCTCTCCATTCGATGGCCGAAAGATTCATCTGACTTGACACGATCCAGAAAGCACACGCATGACCCTGCCCGCCGACCTGCTCCGCACCCTTGCCGATGCGCTCGGCGACGGCCTGCGCACCGATCCCGGCGAGCGACTGACCTACGGCTACGACAACTCGAAGCGGCAGGCGATGCCGGATGCGGTGGCGCTGCCGACCACCGTCGAACAGGTCGTCGCGATCGTGCGCGCCTGCCGCGCGCATCGCGTGCCGGTGATCGCGCGCGGACGCGGCACGAACACCACCGGCGCATCGGTGCCGGTCGCGGGCGGCATCGTGGTGTCGCTGGAACGGATGCACCGGATCCTCGACATCCGCCCCGGCGACCGCTGCGCGATCGTGCAGCCGGGCGTGCTCAACGGCGAGCTGCAGCGCGCGCTGGCGCCGCACGGCCTGTTCTGGCCACCCGATCCCACCAGTGCCGATTTTTCGAGCGTCGGCGGCAACCTCGCCTGCAATGCCGGCGGGCCGCGCGCGGTCAAATACGGGGCCAGCCGCGACAACGTGCTGGCGCTGGTCGCCGTCACCGGCACCGGCGAGGTGATCCGCTGCGGCAGCGCGACCACCAAGGGCGCGACCGGCTACGACCTGCAGCGCCTGCTGATCGGCAGCGAGGGCACGCTCGCGCTGATCGTGGAAGCGACGCTGCGCTTGACGCCGATGCCGGCGGCGCGCCGCGCGATCCGCGCGCTGTATCGCGATGTCGATGCCGCCGCGGCGGCGGTCTCTCGGCTGATGGCGCAGCCGGTGACGCCGTCGATGCTGGAATTCATGGACGGCGACGCCGTGCGGCTGGCCCGCGATGTCGGCGGTGCCGACCTGCCGCATGACGTCGGCGCGCTGCTGATGATCGAAGCCGACGGCGACGCGCAGACCTTGCCGCATGCGATGGAGGCGCTGCTCCTCGCCGCGCGCGGCGACGGCTGCCTCGATGCCGAGCCTGCCGCCGACGAGACCGCGCGCGAACGCCTGTGGGCCGCGCGCAAGGCGCTGTCGCCGGCGCTGCGCAGCCTCGCGCCGGGCAAGATCAACGAGGACGTGGTGGTGCCGGTGTCGCGCATTCCCGAACTCGTCGCCGGCGTGCAGGCACTGTCGCGCACGCATGCGCTGCCGATCGTCTGTTTCGGCCACGCCGGCAACGGCAACCTGCACGTGAACCTGATGTACGACCCGGCCGATGCCGATCAGTCGGCGCGTGCGCAGGCAGCGATGGCCGAGGTGTTCGCGCTCGCGCTGTCGCTCGGCGGCACGCTGTCCGGCGAACACGGCATCGGCCTGGCCAAGCGCGACTTCATGCCGCAGGCCATCGATGCGCCGACGCTGGCGCTGATGCGGCAGGTGAAAGCCGTGTTCGATCCCGACGGCATCCTCAATCCGGGCAAGCTGCTGCCGCGCTGAATCGCAGCGCTTTTGTAGAGCGGAGCGAAGCTCCGCTGAATCGTCTCCGGAGCCCGTGCAGCGGAGCTTCGCTCCGCTCTACAAGGGCCAGGCAGCCGTTTCAGCCGCCGAAATGCTCGTAGCCGCGACGCGGCGGCGACCACGCGACGCCCTGCGCATCGTGCAATGCGATCTCGCCCGCATCGGCGGTGATGCGGCCGATCCGCGTCGCCGGTGCGCCGCAGGCCAGGGATGCGGATTCGATGGCGAGCCGCGCGGTCTTCGGCGCGGTGAAGCACAGTTCGTAGTCGTCGCCGCCGCCGGACTGCAGCGTGCGCACCGTCCTGCGATCGAAGGCGCGACGCAGCGCCTCGGATGCGGGCAAGGCATCGACATCAAGCACGGCACCGATGCGACTGGCGCGGCAGACATGGCCGAGATCGGCGAGCAGCCCGTCGGAGACATCGATGCAGGCGCTGGCGATGCCGGCGAGCGCACGACCGGCGGCGACGCGCGGCATCGGGCGGTCGAGTCGCGCACGCAGCGCGGGGGTGATCGCCTCACCGGCCTGCCACTGGCGCAGCGCGCCGGCGGCATCGCCGAGCGTGCCGGTCACCCACACATCATCGTCGACGCGTGCGCCCTTGCGTCGCAGCGCGCCGCGCGGCTCGACCAGGCCATGCACGGTCACGCACACCGACAGTGGGCCGCGCGTGGTGTCGCCGCCGACCAGTGCGACCTCGTGCTGTGTCGCGAGCGCGAGGAAACCGTCGAGGAAACCGTCGACCCACGCCGCATCGGGCTGCGGCAGGGACAGCGAGAGCGTGCACCACGCGGGCGTCGCCGCCATCGCGGCGAGGTCGGAAAGGTTCACCGCCAGCGATTTCCAGCCGATGTCGGCCGGCGCGGTGTCTTCGGGGAAATGCACGCCGCTGTTGAGCGTGTCCATCGCGACGACGAGATCGCGGCCCGGCGGCATGCGCAGGATCGCCGCGTCGTCGCCGATGCCCAGCACCACGTCGCCACGCGACGCGGCGCGGGCCTGGATGCGGGCGATGAGGTCGAATTCGGGCATGGTCAGACGTTGTAGATTCGGCACCAACGGCCATACTTCAAGAGAAATTGGGGGTTTCGGCGAATATCGCCGAATCCGTATGCCTCGAAAGCATCAAGATGACCGCTAGGCGAGACACCGAACGCAGAAAGAACTCCATTGATGTCTGCCTGCGGAATCATCTTGCCGCCTTCGACAAAGGCCGCCCACTGCTCACCGATGCCACCGAAATACTCGGTCATGACAATGGCAAAGGGCGCATCTCTGGCTTGAACAGCACCTACCAGCACCCTGAGAACCTCGCACCCGGGAAAGGTCCCAGGGAAGCTTTCCGGCATTTCCCATCGGCCGGGACGCCCCAGCTTGTGGGACCAGTAAGCGAGATAATAATGATCAAGTGGAAAGAACTTGATGCCGGCCTTGTCGATCAGCGGAAAGAGATCATATGAAGCCGCGACATCAAGATCGACGCTCCCTTGGATCAGGACACCGGAAATCGAGTGCGCCACCGGCAAAGAATTCCGTCGAAGCCTACTTGCGCGACGCCTGCACCTCGACCCCGCGCAGCGCGGCGGCGGCATGGTCGAGCACGCCGTTGACGTAGGTGTGACCGTGTTCGGAGCCGAAGCGCTTCACCGATTCCAGTGCCTCGTTGATCACGACGCGGTAGGGCACATCCTGGCGATGGGCGAATTCGTAGGCGGCGATGCGCAGCGCGGCGCGTTCGATCGGGTCGACCTCGTCGATGCCGCGGTCGAGGAACGGGGCGAGCGCGGCATCGAGTTCCGCGCGGTGCGTATCGACGCCGTGGACGAGATCCTCGAAATAGGCGAGGTCGGCGATCTCGCGGGCCTGCTCGTGGGCGAACTGGGTGACGATGTCGCGCGCGGTGGCGCCCGAGAGCTGCCAGGCGTACACGGCCTGCAGTGCGCGGCGGCGCGCGCGGGTGCGCAGCACGGGATCGACGCCGTCGGGCCTGCGATGCTTGCTCATGCCAGTTTCTCCATCAGATTCGCCATTTCGATGACGACGAGCGCGGTTTCTTCGCCCTTGTTGCCGTGGCTGCCGCCGGCGCGGGCCTCGGCGTCCTCGTAGCGGTCGACGGCCAGCACGCCGTTGGCGACCGGCAGGCGATAGTCGAGCGAGACGCGCATCAGCGCATCGGAACAGCCGTCGGCGACCTGTTCGTAGTGACGAGTGTCGCCGCGCACCACGCAGCCCAGCGCGATCAGGCCCGCATGGCGTCCGGCCTCGGCGAGGCGCGCGGCGGCCACCGGCAGTTCCCAGGCGCCCGGCACGCGGACCACGTCGATCGCGTCCTCGGCGACGCCGTTGGCGGCGAACGCTTCACGCGCGCCGGCGACCAGGCGGTCGGTGATGCGGGGATTCCAGCGACTGGCGATGATCGCGAAACGGGCGCCTTCGGGGGCGCGCAGGTCGCCTTCGTAATGGGACATGGGGGGCGGCGAGCTGGGAGAGGGGGCCGGGAATTGTAGCCCGGGTCAGGCCGAAGGCCGCACCCGGGGATTCTCGACAGGTCAGGCAAAGGCGGCGCCCGGGACCACGAGGCGCATGCCTGTTCCTGTCCCGAGTGCGCCCCGGGTGCGCGCTTTGCGCTTGCCCGGGCCACGGACTGCCCTCGCTCAAAGCCCCACGTACTCCACCACTTCCAGGCCGAAACCGGCCAGGCCGACCTGTTTTCTGGGCGTGCCGAGCACGCGCAGCCTGCCGAGGCCGAGGTCGGCGAGGATCTGGCTGCCGGCGCCGTTGCGCCGCCATTCGGCCATGGCACCGCCGCGGGCCGTGGGCTCGGGCTGCTCGCGGATGCGCGCCAGCAGGGCGTCGGCGCCCTGCGGCTCGCCGAGCAGGACCAGGGCGCCGCGGCCTTCGGCGGCGATCTTGGCGAGCACGTCGCCGACCGCCGGACCGAAGTCGGGGCGACGCCAGTGCAGGGCATCGGCCAGCGGGTTCTGCATGTGCACGCGGACCAGGGTCGGGGTCGCGGCATCGGCCTCGCCCCGGAGCAGGGCGAAGTGCAGGCCGTGGCCGATGCGGTCGCGGTAGGTGTGCAGGCGGAACGGGCCGTGCTCGGTCTCGATCCCGCGCACGTCCACGCGCTCGATCGTGTGCTCGTTGTGCAGGCGGTAACGGATCAGCTCCTCGATCGAACCCATCTTCAGGCCGTGCTCGCGCGCGAACACCTCCAGTTGCGGGCGGCGTGCCATGCTGCCGTCGGCATTGAGGATCTCGACCAGCACCCCGGCCGGCTCGAAGCCGGCGAGCAGCGCGAGGTCGCTGGCCGCTTCGGTATGACCGGCGCGATTGAGCACGCCGCCGGGCTGGGCCATCAGCGGGAAGATGTGCCCGGGCTGCGACAGGTCGCCTGCGGAGGCGTCGGGACGCACGGCGGTACGCACGGTGTGCGCGCGGTCGTAGGCGCTGATGCCAGTGGTCACGCCCTCGGCGGCTTCGATGCTGACCGTGAAGTTGGTGCCGTGCGGCGAGGTGTTGTCGCGCACCATCGGCGGCAGGCCGAGTTGGCGGCAGCGCTCGCGGGTGAGCGACAGGCAGACCAGGCCGCGCGCGTGCGTGACCATGAAGTTGATGTCCTGCGGCCGCACCATCTCGGCGGCCATGATCAGGTCGCCCTCGTTCTCGCGGTCCTCGTCGTCGACGATGACCACCATGCGGCCGGCGCGGATTTCTTCCAGCAATTCGGGAATGGGCGAAAAACTCATTGTGATTCCTTTGCCGACAGCAGGCGCTCGACGTAGCGTGCGACCAGATCGACTTCCAGGTTCACCGCGTCGCCGACGGCTGTGGACGCGAACGCGGTATGCGACACGGTGTGCGGGATCAGCGCGACCTCGAAGCCTTCGCCGTCGACCGCGTTCACGGTGAGGCTGACGCCATCGACGCAGATCGAGCCCTTGGTCGCGACGTACTTCAGCAGCGCGGCCGGCGCGGCGAAGCGCCAGCGCTGCGCGCGCGCGTCGTCGTGGACCGACAGCACGCGGCCGACACCGTCGACGTGGCCGCTGACCAGGTGGCCGCCGAGGCGGTCGGTCGGTCGCATCGCACGTTCGAGGTTGACCGCGTGGCCGACCGCGAGCTTGCCCAGCGTGGTCAACGCCAGGGTTTCGGTGGAGGCATCGGCAGCGAAGGACGTCGCGTCGAATTCGATCACCGTCAGGCACACGCCGCTGACCGCGATGCTCTCGCCGAGCGCGACATCGGCGAACGGCAGCGAGCCGACGCCGATGCGCAGGCGCACGTCGCCGCCGACGGGTTCGAGGGCGAGGACGCGGCCGACGCCTTCGATCAATCCGGTGAACATGGGGATGCGGTTCCTCGATGGGGATGCGGCGGGCGGGCGCCGGTCACGACGCCGGCCTCGGCTGCAGCAGCAGGCGCAGATCATCGCCGAGCATGCGGGTTTCGACGAGCCTGAGTTCGAAACGCTGCGTCATGTCGTCGATGTGCAGGCCGTCGAACAGCGGGCGCGCCTCGGCGCCGAGCAGCAGCGGCGCCATGTACAGCAACACTTCGTCGACCAGGCCGTCGCGCAGCAGGGCGCCGGCCAGGGTGGCGCCGGCCTCGACCTGCACTTCGTTCACGCCCAGCTCGGCCAGCCGCTTCAACACCGCGAGCAGGTCGAGCTGGCCGCCGCGCATCGGCGCGACGGCGTGCGCGGCGGCGAAACCGCGCGGCACCTTGGTGTCGGGCGCATGGAAATAGAGGGTCGGCGCATTGCCGGCGCGCACGTGGTCGCGGGCGACGGTGGCCAGGCCGGGATCGAGCACCACGCGCATCGGCGCGACGAAAGGCACGCTTTCCCCGGCGGTGTCGTCGTCGAAGCGCACGGTCAGGCGCGGGTCGTCGGCGAGCACGGTGCCAGCGCCGGTGAGGATGGCGCCGGCACGGGCGCGCCAGTGCATCACGTCGCGGCGCGCGGCCTCGCCGCTGATCCACCTGGATTCCTTGTTCGCCAGCGCGGTGCGGCCATCGAGGCTGGTCGCGAGCTTCACCCGCACCCATGGCCGGCCGCGCTCCAGGCGCGACAGATAGCCACGGTTGAGCCGGCGCGCTTCGGCCTCCATCAGGCCATGCTCGACCGCGACACCGGCCGCGCGCAGGCGTTCGAAACCGGCGCCGTCGACCTGCGCGAACGGATCGCGCATGGCCGCGACCACGCGCGTCACGCCGGCCACGACCAGCGCATCGCAGCACGGCGGCGTGCGCCCGTGATGCGCGCAGGGTTCGAGGGTGACGTAGGCGGTGGCGCCGCGCGCGCGTTCGCCGGCGGCCTGCAGCGCGAACACTTCCGCATGCGGTTCGCCGGCACGCTGGTGCCAGCCTTCGCCGACCACCTCGTCGCCCTGCGCGATCACGCAGCCGACCATCGGGTTGGGCCTGGTGGTGTAGGCGCCGCGCTCGGCCAGGCGCAGGGCGTGCGCCATCATCGCGTGGTCGGTCGCCGTGAATCCCTGAACGGTCATGGCGTCTCAGCGTTTCTTCTTGTCTTTGTCGGCGGCGCGCTCGGCCAGCCGGTCGAAGGGCACCACGTCGCCGCCGAGCAGCGGCAACTGGCTTTCGACGGGAATGTCGCGCTCGAGCCGGTCGAGCTCCTCGCGGAAGTCGGCCACGTCCTCGAAGGCGCGATAGACCGAGGCGAATCGGACGAAGGCGACGTTGTCGAGCCTGCGCAGCTCGGCCATCACGAACTCGCCGACACGCCGCGACGGCAGTTCGCGCTCGGTGGTCATGCGCAGTTGGTGCACGACCGCACGCACCGCCGACTCGATCTGCTCTTCCGACACCGGGCGCTTGTGCAGCGCGCGGTCGAAGCTCTGGCGCAGCTTGCGCGCGTCGAAGTGCTCGCGGCGACCATCGCTCTTGATGATTGCCGGCAGCTTCAGCTCGACGGTTTCCAGCGTGGAGAAGCGCTCGCCGCAGGCCTCGCACTCGCGCCGGCGCCGGATCGTCGCGCCGTCTTCGCTGACGCGCGAATCGATGACGCGGGTGTCCTGGTGCTGGCAGTAGGGGCAGTGCATCAGCGGACCGGGAATCGGGAGTCGGGAGTCGGGAATCGGAAGATCGGGAAAGGCGAGTCGTCGCTCCTGGCGATTCCCGGTTCCCGATTCCCGATTCCCGCCATGTCAGCCATACACCGGGTACTTGCGGCACTGCGCCGTGACCGCGTCGCGGACGCGGGCGAGGACCGCCTCGTCCGTCGGCGCGTCCAGCACGTCGCAGATCCAGTTCGCAAGCTCCACGCAGTCGGCTTCCTGGTAGCCGCGGGTGGTGATCGCCGGGGTGCCCAGGCGCAGGCCGGAGGTGACGAACGGCTTCTGCGGGTCGTTCGGCACGGCATTCTTGTTCACCGTGATGTGGGCGCGACCGAGGGCTTCCTCGGCGGCCTTGCCCGTGATGCCCTTGCCGATCATGTCGACCAGCATCAGGTGGTTCTGTGTGCCGCCGGAGACGATCTTGTAGCCGCGCTGGATGATGGTGTTGGCCATCGCCTGCGCGTTCTTCACGACCTGCTGCTGGTAGGCCTTGAATTCCGGCTGCAGCGCTTCCTTGAAGGCCACGGCCTTGGCGGCGATGACGTGCATCAGCGGACCGCCCTGGATGCCCGGGAAGACGATGCTCTGCAGCTTCTTCTCGATCTCCTCGTTGGCCTTCGCCACGATGATCCCGCCGCGCGGGCCGCGCAGGGTCTTGTGCGTGGTCGAGGTGACGATGTCGGCGTACGGCACCGGGTTCGGGTAGACACCCGCGGCGATCAGGCCGGCGACGTGGGCCATGTCGACGAACAGCCAGGCGCCGACCTTGTCGGCGATGGCGCGGAAGCGCGCCCAGTCGACGACCTGCGAGTAGGCGGAGAAGCCGGCGATGACCATCTTCGGCTTGTGCTCGAGGGCGAGGCGTTCCACTTCGTCGTAGTCGATCAGGCCCTGGTCGTTCACGCCGTACTGCACGGCGTTGAACAGCTTGCCCGAGGCGTTCACCTTGGCGCCGTGGGTCAGGTGGCCGCCGTGGGCGAGCGACATGCCGAGGATGGTGTCGCCCGGCTGCAGCAGGGCGAAGAACACCGCCTGGTTGGCCTGCGAGCCCGAATGCGGCTGCACGTTCGCGTAGTCCGCACCGAAGAGCTGCTTGACGCGGTCGATCGCCAACTGCTCGGCGATGTCGACGTATTCGCAGCCGCCGTAGTAGCGCTTGCCCGGGTAGCCCTCGGCGTATTTGTTGGTGAGCTGGGACCCCTGCGCTTCCATCACCCGCGGGCTGGCGTAGTTTTCCGAGGCGATCAGTTCGACGTGGTCTTCCTGGCGGCGGTTCTCGGCGGCGATCGCCTGGGCCAGTTCGGGGTCGAAACCTTCAATGCGGGCATCGCGGGGGAACATCGGAGCTCCAGGAAGCGGCGTGGGGAGCCGTGAATTGTAGCCGCCACCCTGCCCCCGGGCCACCGGAGACCTTATGAAAACTGGCGATGCCGGGGCGGTTCCGGCGATAATCCGGCCATTCCCCAGTCTCCGCGCCCTGCCCTGCCGGCAGGACGCCACCGTACGCCCGTCGATGCCCGCGCCCCGCCGGGGGCGGGCGCCGGGACGACCCAAACGCATCAGAACGAACGCTCCGGAGCCCCCATGCAATACATCTACACCATGAACGGCGTCAGCAAGGTCGTGCCGCCGAAGCGCCAGATCATCAAGGACATTTCGCTGTCCTTCTTCCCCGGCGCGAAGATCGGCCTGCTCGGCCTGAACGGCGCCGGCAAGTCGACCGTGCTGAAGATCATGGCCGGCGTCGACAAGGACTTCCAGGGCGAGGCCCGCCCGCAGCCGGGCATCAAGGTCGGCTACCTGGCGCAGGAGCCGGAACTGGACCCGAACAAGACCGTGCGCGAGGCCGTCGAGGAAGGCGTGGGCGAAGTGCTGCAGGCGCAGGCCGCGCTGGAAGCGGTCTACGCCGCCTACGCCGAGGAAGGCGCCGATTTCGATGCGCTGGCCAAGGAGCAGGAGCGCCTCGAGGCAATCCTCGCCTCGGGCGACGCGCACATGCTGGAACAGCAGCTGGAAGTGGCGGCCGACGCCCTGCGCCTGCCGCCGTGGGACGCGGTGATCGGCAAGCTGTCGGGCGGCGAGAAGCGCCGCGTCGCGCTGTGCCGCCTGCTGCTGAGCAAGCCGGACATGCTGCTGCTCGACGAACCGACCAACCATCTCGACGCCGAATCGGTCGAGTGGCTGGAACAGTTCCTCGCCCGCTATACCGGCACCGTGGTCGCGGTCACCCATGATCGCTACTTCCTCGACAACGCCGCCGAATGGATCCTCGAACTCGACCGCGGCCGCGGCATCCCGTGGAAGGGCAACTACACCGAGTGGCTGGTCCAGAAGGACGAGCGCCTCAAGCAGGAAGAGAACCAGGAAAAGGCCCGCCAGAAGGCGATCCAGAAGGAACTGGAGTGGTCCCGCCAGAACGCCAAGGGCGGCCGCTCCAAGGGCAAGGCACGACTGGCACGACTGGACGAACTGCAGTCGCAGGAATACCAGCGCCGCAACGAGACCAACGAAATCTTCATCCCGCCGGGCGAGCGCCTGGGCAACAAGGTGATGGAGTTCAAGAACGTCTCGAAGAAGTTCGGCGACCGCCTGCTGATCGACGACCTGAGCTTCGTGGTGCCGCCGGGCGCCATCGTCGGCATCATCGGCCCGAACGGCGCCGGCAAGTCGACCCTGTTCCGCATGATCACCGGCCAGGAAAAGCCGGATTCGGGCACGATCGACATCGGTCCGACCGTCAAGCTCGCCTACGTCGACCAGAGCCGCGACAAGCTGGAGGGCAACCACAACGTGTTCCAGGAAGTCTCCGGCGGCCTGGATATCCTCAACATCAATGGCGTCGAGATCCAGTCGCGCGCCTACATCGGCCGCTTCAACTTCAAGGGCCAGGACCAGCAGAAGATGGTGGGCAGCCTGTCCGGCGGTGAGCGCGGCCGCCTGCACATGGCCAAGACCCTGCTGCAGGGCGGCAACGTGCTGCTGCTCGACGAACCGTCGAACGACCTCGACATCGAAACCCTGCGCGCGCTGGAAGACGCGCTGCTGGAATTCCCGGGCAACACGTTCGTCATCAGCCATGACCGCTGGTTCCTGGACCGCATCGCGACCCACATCCTCGCGTTCGAAGGCGACTCGCACGTCGAATTCTTCCAGGGCAACTACCGCGAGTACGAAGAGGACAAGAAGCGCCGCCTCGGCGAGGAAGGCGCCAAGCCGCACCGCCTGAAGTTCAAGGCACTGAAGTGACGGCTTGGCGCGCTCGCGTCATGCGCGAGCGCCTTTGCCAAGCCGTCATCCCGGCGCAGGCCGGGATCCAGCCCTTCGCCGCCGGCAATGCCTGGACCCACTGAGCACCACCAACGCCCGCCCTCCCGGCGGGCGTTGCGCATCCGCCGGGGCAATCTCCGGATTTGCGCACCAGTTCACCCGGATCGGTGCCGACCACCCGTCCGACGACCTTCCGCACGACACATGAGTTTGGAATGATGAACACCACTCCGGGCAGCACGACGACCGAACCGATGCGCAGCTTCATGGATCGCCTCCGCGACCGCTGGCACGATGCCGACACCCTCGTCTGCGTCGGCCTGGATCCGGAGCCGGCGAAGTTTCCGGCGCGCTTCGCCGGGCAGCCGAACGCGATCTTCGAGTTCTGCCGCGACATCGTCGACGCGACCGCGGACTACGCCTGCGCGTTCAAGCCGCAGATCGCGCACTTCGCCGCGGCCGAGGCCGAGGAAGCGCTGCGCATGCTGATCCTGCACATCCGCCTGCGCCATCCGCGCGTGCCGGTGATCCTCGACAGCAAGCGCGGCGACATCGGCAGCACCGCGCAGCACTACGCGCGCGAGACGTTCGAGCGCTACGCCGCCGACGCGGTGACCGTGAACCCGTACATGGGACGCGATTCGGCCCAGCCCTTCCTCGACCACGCCGACAAGGGCGTGGTGATCCTGTGCCGCACCTCCAACCCCGGCGCGGGCGACCTGCAGGACCTGCTGGTCGACGGCAGGCCGCTGTACCAGCACGTCGCCGCGAAAGTCGCGCGCGAGTGGAACGAGCACGGCAACTGCGCGCTGGTGGTCGGCGCGACCTGGCCCGAGCAGCTGCGCGAGGTGCGCGCCATCGTCGGCGACGAGGTGCCTTTCCTGGTGCCGGGCGTCGGCGCGCAGGGCGGCGACGTGCGCGCGGTGGTGTCGAACGCGCGCAACCGCGACGGCGACGGCCTGGTGATCAGCTCCTCGCGCGCGATCCTCTACGCATCCAGCAGTGAGGATTACGCCGAAGCCGCCGCGAACGCCGCGCGCGCGCTGCGCGACGAGATCAACCTGTACCGCTGATCGGCCTGTGCCGGCCGGGGCGACATGATCAAGGCGCGACCGGCGTCACCGGCCGTTCCTCGCGCAGAACGACCAGGCCATCCAGGATCCGCGACCAGTCGGCGGCGTGGACCGTGCGGTAGTTGATCGGTCGCGCGGCGACGATGCCCAGCTTCGCCAGCCGCTTCGCATCCAGGTAGCGCACGTCGGCACCCTCGGCCAGCATCCTCGGTTCCAGCGCTTCCGGTGGCGCGTCGCGCAGCCGCAGCGGCGGATTCGCGCCGCCATGCCCGAAGGCGCCGGACAGCGCGGTGAAGCCGATCACCGCCGAGCGCCTGCCGAATCGCGCGTGCACGTCGGCACCCATCGGCCGCATCGACGGCGCGACGCCGTGCAGCGCCTTGGCGCCGTGCACGGTCGCGCACCAGACCACGATCTTCGTGCCCGGTGGCCAGCGATCGCGATACCACATGAGGTGATCGAACATCGCGCGTTCGCGCACGTCGCCGTCGCCGGTCATCGCCATGTCGAGGTAGCGGCCGTAGGCATCGGCCATGCGCGCGAGCGCGCTGTCCGTACCGGTCGCCTGCGTGGCGGCGCGGATCGCATCGATGCAGTCGTGCAGCCTCGCCTGCGCGGCGTCATCGAGCGGATGCGCGTCGTCGTAGTCGTGGCGGTTGTGGCGCTGGATCTCCGCTTCACACGCGCCTCGCCGCGAGGCATCGAGCACGGCGGAAAGTTCCATCGCGAGGCGGCTGCCGGTGTAGCGCCCCGGCCGCGCCACCGGCTGGATGTCCATGCCGCCGATGCGCAGGCGACCATCGCGTGCCGCCTGCAGCAGGAAGGCAGGCAGCGGCTGCGCCTCGCGCGCGCGGAACCACAGCTGGCCCGTGGCGTCGACGATATCGCCTCCGGTGGCGACACCCTGCGCGAGGCGCCGTTCCAGTTCGAGCGAGGCGTAGATCGACGACTCGAACACGATGCCGCCGAAGCCGCAGCGCTCGACCAGCCGCTTCACCAGCTCGATCTTGATCTCCAGCGTGCGTCCGCCGCCATGGTTCGCGTCCTCGCCGAGCAGGACGACGTCCCTGCGGCAGACATCGCGGACGAGACGGTCGAGTTCGGCGGAGGCGCGGCGGTCGAACGGCGGCGGCGACTGCGCTTCGGCCGCGGAGGCCGCGCACAGCCACAGCAACGGCCCCAGCCAGAGACCCGCGATGCGCACGACGTTCATCGCAACCGCCACGCGCGCAGCGCCGCCAGCGGGAACCGCGCCCATATCGTCGCCAGCACCAGCAGGCACAGGCGCCGACTGCGGTGCGGGGCCTCGAAGCGCAGGAAATAGCGCGCGAGTCCGCGATGCTTGTGCCATTCGACGAACCACGGCCGCGAGCGGCTGGAAACCCCGCGCACGTGCACGACCGGCACGTCGTTGGCGACGGCGACCAGGGCGCCGGCCTCGCGCGCGCGCCGGCACAGGTCGAGGTCTTCGGCATGCAGGCGATAGCCTTCGTCGAAGCCGCCGATCCGCTCGAACAGCGCGCGCGGCATGAACATCACCGCACCGGAGATCGCGGGCACCACCTGCAGCGGGGCGGCGGGATCGGCCGGGATGTCGAGGCGGCGAGCCGCGGGGTTGCGCAGCATCGCCGCGAAGTCGGGATCGCGGCGGCGCGCGGCGCCATCGCGCACGCCCTGTTCGTCGACGAGGTCGGCGCCGAGGAGCACGCTGTCCGCGCCCTTGCGCCCGGCCTCGGTGGCATGCGCGTGCAGGCGCAGGAAGGTATCCGGTTCGACGAGGCCATCGGGATTCACGAACGCGAGCCAGGGCGCCTCGCTGTCCCGCGCCCCCTGGTTGCAGGCGACGGCGAAGCCGGGGTTGTCGGGATTGGCGATGAAGCGCAGGCGCGCATCCTGCAGGGCGATGCGCTGCACGAGATCGAGCGTGCCGTCGTCCGAGCCATTGTCGACGACGCGGATCTCGACCACGCCTCCGGCCGCGCGCAGGCGCTGCAGGCAGTCGGCGATGGTTTCGGCGCTGCGGTAGGTGACGACGACGACGGCGATGTCGAGTGGAGTATCGGCGCTCATGCGTCGTCTCCGCCGCCAAGCCCACAAGGTGGAACGTCAAAGGCAAATCCCCCCTGCCCCCCTTTTGCAAAGGGGGGAAAATGCGCTTGTGCAAAGGTGGAGGCATGCACTCGCCTCCTTTGCAAAAGGGGGCCGGCGGCCGCGGAGCGGGCGGCGGGGAGATTTGCTGTGCATGCTGCAGGCGTGTCGGCGTGCATGGCGGTGTCAGCGCTCATGGATGGCGCCTTTCGTCCTGCGCGCGGGGCGGCGCGTCAAAGGCAAATCCCCCCTGCCCCCCTTTTGCAAAGGGGGGAAGTGCGCTTGTGCAAAGGTGGAGGCATGCACTCGCCTCCTTTGCAAAAGGGGGCCGACGGCCGCGCAGCGGGCGGCGGGGGGATTTTCGGCGCCCGGGTTCACGGCACCTCTTCCGCTGGCGAAGCGTCCTGCCCGAACAGATCCGGTTGGTCGTGCAGGCCCTCGGCCTCATAGGCCTCGCGCAGGCGCGTGCGCAGCGCGTGCAGCGGATCGTCCATGAGGAACCGCGCCAGTCGCGGATGCCAGGTGGGCCAGCGCACGCCGAGGGTTTCGACATCGTCGCCCAGCGGCACGCCCTCGCCGCTGCGCGCCACGAAGGCGGTCTCGCACAGCACGTTGCGCCAGCCGAGGCCGGCCATGCGCAGCGACAGGTCGATCAGTGCGGCATACCACGAGACATAGCTGTCGGCATCGAGCCCGCCGGCCTTCGCACGCGCGCTGCCTCGCAGGAACACCGCATGGTTCACCGCGCCCGGCAGCTCGGGGTGGTGCGGTGGCAGCGAGGCCGCGGCGCGCGCGAGGCGGCCGGGTTCGTCGGGCACGGGCAGCACTTCGCCGATGCGCGGCCACGAGGCGGTCTCGCCGGCGTTGCACCAGGGCGTGGCGGTGGCGATGGCCGGGTCGCGCGCGGCGCAGGCGGCGAGTTGGCCCGCCCAGCCCGGCAGCGGCACGGCATCGCTGGCGAGCACCAGCACGTCCTCGTCGCCGCAGGCACGCAGCATGTCGTCGAGATGCGCCGCCTCACCGATCGGACGGGGACGGCGGGTATAACCGGCCTCCAGCGCGGTGCGCGCCAGCCAGCGGTCGATGATCGCGCGCCCGCGCGGGCCTGCCTGCGCGTCGTCCGCGAGCCAGACCCGCGTGCGCGGCGGCGTACCCTGCTCCAGCGCGGCCAGGCAGGCGTCGAGCGCGTCGTCGTCGACGCCCACCGGCACCAGCACGACCGGGACAGCGCTCATCGCCGCGAGCGTGCGTACGCCATCAGTCGGCGATGACGCGAGGCGCCTTCTTCGGCGACTTGATCGGCTCCATCGCCCGGAAGCCGCGCGTGTAATCGTCGGTGAAGTCGCGCAGCTCCTGCTGGTTGCGGATGATCGTCGGGGTGATCAGCACGACCACTTCCGTCCGGTCCTTGCTGGTGGTCTGGCGGCCGAACAGGCCGCCCACCCACGGAATGCGGCTGAGGCCCGGGATGCCGGTGGAGCCCTTGCTGCTGCCGTCCTGGACCAGGCCCGCCAGCATCACGGTGTCGCCGGTCGGCACGATGGCCTCGGTCTTCAGGCGGCGGGTGTCGATGCGCACGTTGCCGTTGGCGTCGGCGGCCGAGCCCGGCGAGCTGACTTCCTGCACGATGTCGAGGAACACCGTGCCGTCCTTGGTCACGCGCGGACGCACCTTCAGGATCACGCCGGTATCGAGGTACTGCACCTGGCTGATGCTGTTGTTGTTGCCGAGGATCGGATTGACCGACACCGAGGTCACCGGGATGCGGCTGCCCACGTTCAGGGTGGCCTCGGCGTTGTTGCGCGCCAGCAGCGAGCCGGTCTGCAGCAGGCGCACGTCGGTCACCTTGTCGAGCGCGGTGATGATCGCCGCGGCATCGTTCTTGATCAGGGTCCAGGCCAGGCCACCGTTGGTCCCGCGGCCGCCGATGGTGCCGCCGAGCGTGCTCCACTTGCGCGGGATCGACCCCAGCGGGTCGGACACGTTCGGCAGGTTGTTCTCCTGCGCGGCGTTCTCGATGAACCAGTTCACGCCGTAGGCCAGCTCGCCGGTGAGCTTGACCTCGACCACCTGCGATTCGATGTGCACCTGCAGCGGCAGCATGTCGAGCTTCTCGATCACGTCCATGATCGAACGCCAGGCCGAGGGCGTGGAGCGCACCAGCAGGGTGTTGTTCTCCTCGATCGCCGACACCGCGACCTTGTCGCCGCCGACCTCGATCACCACGCTGCCGCTGCCGCCCTGATTGCCGCTGCCCAGCGACAGCGAACCGCTGCCGAGGCCGCCACCGGAACCGCCGGGGCCACCGCCGCCGTCCATGCCGCCGTCCTTGCTGGCGCCGCCGCCGGAGATGCTCACCGACTGGCCGCCCGGAATCAGCGAGATGCCACCGCCGCCATCGTTGCCGCCCCTGCCGCCACTGCCGCCGAACACGTCGCCCAGGCGCGCAGCGAGATCCTTCGCGGTGATGTATTTCAGTTCGTAGGAATACAGGCGCAGGCCCTCGCCGGCGCCGTCGATGCGCTCGATCCACTGCTGGATGTCGTCGAGGTATTCGGGCTGCGCGGTGATCGCGAGCACCGCGTTCGCGCTCTCGATCGGCATGAAGCGGAACATGCCGGCCACCGGCGACTTGCTGCCCTCGCCGAAGACCTTCTCCAGATCCTGCACCACCTTGTTGGCGCGGCTCGACTGCAGCGGGAACACGCCGACCGACATGCTGGCCATCCAGTCGACATCGAAGACCTCGACGGTGCGCAGGTAGCTTTCCAGTTCGGCGCGCGAACCGGCGAGCGTCAGCACGTTGCGGCCGGGATCGACGGTCACGATCGCGCCGGGGCGTGCGTAGGGCTTGAGCAGCTTCTCCATCTCGGCGGCCGAGATGTAGCGCAGCGGCACCACGCGGGACTCGAAGCCGCGGGCGTTCGCCGCCGGATTGCTGCGCGGCGCGACCACGCCCGTCGCCAGCGCCTGATCGGCCGGCACGATGCTGTAGCGGCCATCGCTGTAGATCATCCGCGCGTTGTTCCAGCCGAGGATCATCTCCAGCACCGACAGTGCCTGCGCCGGACTGATCTTCTTCGGCGTGACGTAGGTGACCGTGCCCTGCACGTTCGGCGCGATGGTGTAGTTCTGGCCGAGCAGATCGCCGAGGATCGCCTTGACGACTGCGTGCAGCGACTCGCCTTCGAAGTTGAACGTGGTCTCGCCGGTGGTCGCGCCCAGGTCGGGCATCGGCGAACCGGCGGCATCGCGGTTGATGACCTGTCCGCTGCCGCGATGGATCACCGGCTTGGCGCGCGCGTCGTCCTCCGACTCGGGCTTCGCGGCGGGCGCCTGGGTCGGTGCATCGGCGGACGTGCTGGGCGTGCTCTGGCGGGCGTTGCGCTTGATCACCGGCGTCGGCGACGCGGCGTGTGCCGCGAAGATCGCGCAGAGCGCGGCGGCGAAAGTGGTGCGTGCTGCGGCTTGGAGATTCATTCTGTGAACTCTCGGGGCAAACGTCATGGTGTCTGTCCAGGCGGCGCGGCGTTCTGCGCTTCCTGTGCGGCTTGCTGCCTCAACTGGGCGCGGCGCTCCTCGATCCGCTTGCGGATCGCCTCGAGCTGCACTTCGGTCGACACATTGCCGCTCGGCGGCGGCGGGGGGGGCGGCACGACCGGGGCGGCCTGCGGACCAGGGACTTCCTGGCCCGGCTGGGTCGGGTCGGGGACGATGGCCGGCTGCGGCGCGAAGTTCATCGGTGGCGGATTGGCGCCGCCGACACCGTTGAACACGCGCAGGTCCAGGCGCCGGTCGCCTTCCGGGCCGCGGAACACCGCTGCGCGCGGTTCGAGGCTGGCGAGGGTCCATTGCGGGGCGGTTTCCACCGCCTCGCCGAGCTTCACCCGCACCGGCTGCGCGCCCTCGGCGGCCGGCTTGAGGATGGCCAGTTGCACGCCGCCGCTGATCACCACGCTGGTCAGGGTGTAGTCGAAGGTATTGGCCTGCCCTTCCTCGCCGCTGGCGTCGATCGTGAACGGCTGGTGGCGGCGGTTCTCGGAGAACAGCGGACGGGTCCGGATCTCGGCGTACTGCTCCATCACCCCGGGGCGCGTGGACGCCGGCAGTTTGGTGTCGGGCAGCGGCTGTGCGGCGGTATCGGCATCGCTGTCGCCGAGGCGCCCGCCCATGCCTGCCAGCGCCAGGCCCCACACGACGATCGCCCAGCCGGCGGCGCCGACCAGTACCCAGGTACGCGGGCTCAGGCTGTCAACGCGCATCGGCATTGCCTCCCGCCGTCGGCGCGACATAGCCGTAGAGGTCGAAGTTCACGTCCAGGCCACCGTTGGCGGAGGACTGGTCGGGCGAGAAATAGAAGCGGTTGGCGACCACGCTGAGGTTATCCACGAACAGCCGCGGCGTGCCGCTTTCCAGGGAATGCAGCACCATCGCCAGTTCCGGCGTGCCGCAGCGCAGGCGCACCTGCACCACCGCGCGCGGGAAGCGCTCCTTGCGCGGCTCGGTCAGCGGCGAGCGGTTCTGGATCGCGCAACTGCGGTTCTTCGGGCTGGCCTCGAGCACCGCCGTTTCCAGGCGCGCGACCAGCGCCGACGTGGCGGACTCGACCGTGCCGTCCATGAAACCGGGCATGCGCGCGGACTGCTCGCGCACGCTGGCCAGGCGCTTGCGCACCTCGCCGGCCTGGGCGAGCGTGGCCCGCGAGCGGGCATCGCGATCCTTGAGGGTGTCGATCCGTTCCTGCAGATCCAGCATCGGCACGGTCCACCAGGGGTGGACGAGGGCGAAGTAGGCCAGTACCAGCACACCGATCAGCAGGCCCAGTGCGACCCAGCGATCGCGGGGGGCGGGGGAACGGGTCGTGGAAGCCGGGGTCGCGGCGGTCATGGCTGCCCCTCCGGACGGGCCTTCTGGCCTCTCGCGGGCCTGTTGGCGGTGCGGGGCGGAATCACGGCCAGGTCGGCGCTGATGGTGAAGCGGTCCTTGCCCTTGGTCGGGTCGGGCATGAGCGCACCCGTCAGCTGCGGCGCCTTCCACAGCTTCGACGGGCGCAGGCGCTCGACCAGGCTGGCGGCTTCGGAACTGAGGCCGATGATCATCACCCGCTCGCCCTGGACCTCGACCTTTTCGAGGTAGGTGCCGTCGGGCAGCAGGCGGCTGAGTTCGTCCATCACTTCGACATTGGTGGGGCGGCCGTTGCGGGTTTCCTGCAGGAAGCTCAGGCCCTCGACGGTGTCGACCAGCAGTCGCTTCTCGTCGGCGACCTTCTGCGCCTGCCTGGCGCGACCCTTGGTCTCGGCTTCGAAAGCCTCGGCGGCGGCCTCGCGATTGGCGCGGACCTGCCACAGCCCGGCGCCCGTGGCGACCAGCAGCACGGTGACCAGGCCGATGTTCCAGGCCGCGCGCGGGTCGCGGCGATGCCGGCGCTGCGCGGCCGGCAGCAGGTTCACGCCCAGCGGCTGGCCTTCGGCGTCGACCATGTCCACGCCGGACAGGGTGGCGCCCAGCGGCGCGCCCAGCGCGGCCACGGCGGCTTCGAGGCTGGCCTTCGGCACGACCACGAGTTCGGCGTCGATCTGGCCATCGCCGCGACGGCCGATCAGGCGGGCGTCATAGAACACGTCGCTGGCGGCGAACGGGGTCTGGCGGTCGATCTCGAAGCCCAGCACTTCGCGCAGGCGCTCTGCGGCGGCGGCCGGCAGCTGCAGGCGGCGACGCAGGCCGCTGCGGGCGGGCAGCACCAGCCAGCGCGGCAGGTTGGCGATCCGCGGGCTGAGCAGGCGCGACAGGGGTTCCTGCTCGCCGTCGACCGCCTCCCAGGGCAGCTCAGCGAGCTTGCGCACGGTCGGCTCGCCGGGTTGCGCCGGCAGGGTCATCGCGAGCACGAGGTCGTCGCCCTGGCGGCCGAGCAGCAGGCGCTGCTGGCCCAGCCCGAACACCGCGCGCGCGCGCAGCGGGAGCCAGCTCGCCAGCGCGTCGAGCCACCAGCCGAGGAAGCCGCGCAGCCCCGGCCACGCCCGGGCCAGCCCGGACTGTGTCCGTTTCGAGCCCGCCCCGGGGGACGTCGTGTTGTCGGTGGTCACGGCGCTCAGATGCAGTCCCTCGATCAAATCCCGATCACTTGGAAGACGCGCCGCCGGAGCGGCGCGGGTCGTTGTTGGGCGAACCGGGCGGTGGCGTGGCGGTGCGCGCGAGGGCGCCCTCCTCCCAGCGCAGCGGAGTGTAGGCCGAACCCGGCAGCCCGCTGCTCCCGGCGCGCACCACGGCGCGCAGGATCGAGACGCGCCCGTCCCGGAGGCGCGCCCGGCTGTCGATACTATACGTGCCCGTGCCGGCACCGACGAGCGGCTGGGTTTCGCCGGGCAGGCGCGGACGTCGCCGTTCGGTCAGCGCGCGCTCGGGGTCGATGCCCATCGCCCGCAGGACTTCCGCACTCGCGTACTGCTCGTTCGGCCGTCCCTGCCCGCTGTAGACCGTCAGATGCGGCTCGAGTTTCTCGTACAGCTCGCTGCTCATGCCCAGCACCAGGCGCAGCTCGGCCACGGTCTCGAACGGCGCGTCCTTGGCCCCGTAGGGCAGGCCCTCGCTCTCGTAGTCGGCGTCCTCGGCCCCGCCCTCGGGCTGGGTCAGCACGTCCGAGTCGCGCCAGTCCATGACCGCCGCCGCCAGCCTGCGGGCCAGGGTGCGCTCGGCGCCCACGGCCTGCATCAGGTTGGCCATCAGGTCCAGATCGGCCCCGTTGAGGTCGACCTTGCCCGATTCGTCGACCACGGTGACGGTGACCTCGGCACCGGCGAATTCCCACGGATACTCGCGGCCGTCGGGCAGCCATTGCCGGGTCGGCTCCATGTCGACGACGCGGGTCATCGCGTACTCGAGGCCCGCGCGCGCGGCCTGGTCTGCGAGCACACCCTGGCTGAGCACGCGGCCCTGCAGGTATTCGATGCGCGCGGTCAGGGCGAACGCGCCGATCACCGCGGTCAGCATCGCGACCAGCCACAGCACCATCAGCAGCGCGGCGCCGCGCGCGCGCCGGCTCATCCCGCGGCTCATATGGGCACCTGCGAGACGCTGAAGCTCGCGCCCTGCGGCAGCGCGACCACCATCGGCGGCCAGGCGTCGCCGCGGCCGTCGACGATGCTCACGCGCACCTGCAGCGGCATGCGGTCGACCTGCTCCCAGCGGGTCTGCCAGTCGCCCATGCGGTTCTGCGCATCGAGCGCGCGGTATTCGAACTTCACCGACTTCAGGCCGCCGGCCAGGCGTTCCGGCGGGCCGGCCTCGCGCTCGCCGAAGACCTCGTTGACCAGCACCACCGAGAACTCGACCTGCAGGCGCAGGCCGCCGTCCCCATCGTCGACCACGGTGATGTCGTGCAGGTGCGGACCGCCGCGGCCGAGGTAGGCCGGCAGGTCGGCGACGAAGCGCATCTCGTCCTCTTCGCCGACGAAGCGCAGCGGCTGGCCGGTGGATTCGTTGACGTCGAAGGCGATCGGCAGCGCGGAACCGATCCGCTTGCGCAGGAAGTTGTGCACCGAACGCATGCGCTCGTTGCGCGCCGAGCGCTCCTCGCCGCGGGTGGCGGCGGCCGACGAGGCGCGCAGCGTGGCGAAACCCAGCGACAGCGCGGCGGCGAGCAGCATGGTCGCCACCAGGATTTCCATCAGGGTGAAGCCGCGCGACCGCGCGCGCCGCCCGGCGGCGCCGCGCGCCGTGGTCGAGGCCGCCGTCACGGCACCACCCCGGCGGCATTGGGGTCGGTCGGCGCGACCAGGCGCAAGGTCTCCAGGTACAGGCGCTCGCGCGGGCCGCCCTCGCCCCAGGCCACCGACACTTCCACGCGCATCAGTTTCGGCCCGACCAGCGCCTGCGGCTGCGGTTGCGCACCCTGCCCCGCGGCCTGCGGGTCGCGCCAGGGCGAAACCACCACGTCCCAGCGGTAGCGGCCTTCGTCGAGCCGGCCGTTGCGCCGGCCCGCGGCCAGCGCCTGGCCCACGCCGATCTGCGCCAGCAGGCTCTGGGCGTGCAGCGCGGCGCGGCCGTATTCGTCGGCGGCACGCACCTGTCGGGTGGCGTTGGTCAGCGTGCCCAGCAGCAGGGTCATGCCGAAGGCGAGCAGCCCGAAGGCCACCACCACTTCGATCAGGGTGTAGCCGCGCTGGCGGCGCGCGGCGGCGGAAAAACGCGTCATCGCGCGGTCGCCTCGCCGCGATGCAGGCTGACTTCGCCGGTGAGCCAGGCGACATCGACGTTCAGGGCCGCACGCTCGTGCCTGAGCTGGACGCGGCCGCCGGTGGAAGCGCCGTCCTCGAAGAACAGGATCACGCCTTCGCCGTCGCGCTCGATCACCTGGCGCACGCCGGTGAACGTCACGACGAGCGGCTTGGGGATCTCGCCCTTGCGCCCCCTGGCGCCGGTCCAGGTGCGGTCTTCCGGCACGATGCGGAACGCCTGCACGGTGCCGGTGGAGATCGCCTGCGACCGCGCGCGGCGCAGTTCGGAGGCGATGGTCTTGGCTTCGGAGCGCAGGCGCAGGCCGTTCATGCCGCCGTTCATCGACATCATCAGGATCACCGTCAGCCCCGCGACGAGGCTGACGACGACCAGGATCTCGATCAAGGTGAAGCCCGACGAGGCCCGGGTCCGGGCCGGGGCGTCACGCCGGGGATGGAAGACGGTGAGCATGGCGGGCGCCCGGACCGCGACGCCGAAGCGTCGCCGGCCTGCTTACTGTTCGTACTTGATGTCGGCGTCGACGCTGCTGCCGCCCGGCTGGCCGTCCTTGCCGAGGCTGGCCAGGTCGAACGGGCCGTCCTGGCCGGGCACGGTGTACTGCAGCGGCTTGTTGAACGGGTCCTTGAGCAGCTTGTCCTTCACGTACGGGCCGAGCCAGCCGCTGATCTGCGGATCGGTGGTCAGGTCCTGCAGGGTGCGCGGGTATTCGCCCACGTCGGAGTTGTACTGCTCGATGGCCGCGCCGACCTGCATCACCTGGGTGCCGGCGAGCTTGTGGTTGGCCTTGTCCTTGTTGCCGAAGATCTGGCTGCCGACCACCGCCAGCACGCCGCCGATCAGCACGATGACGATGATGATCTCGATCAGGGTCATGCCGCCCTGCGAGCGACGCGGAGAAGGACGGCGGGCGTTGCGGCGGGCGGGTCGGCGGGAAGGGCGCATGGCGATAAGTCCGTTCGGGAAGTGAGGAAAAGCCGGCGGGCCGGCGGGGTCAAAGCGAACCGCTGAGCTGGTACATCGGCAGGAGCACGGCCATGATCACGAAGCCGATCACCACCGCCAGCACCACCGTGATCACCGGCACCAGTGCGGCGAGCATGCGGTCCAGCGCCTGCCCGGTTTCGGCCTCGAAGGTGTCGGCGGTCTTGAGGAGCATCGTGTCGAGCGCACCGGACTCCTCGCCGACCTGGATCATCTGCAGCGCCAGGCGCGGAAACTTCTTGCCCTTGCCCAGCGCGGTCGACAGCCCGACACCGTTCTTGACCTCGCCTGCCGCAGCTTCGACATCGGCGATCAGCGCCTGGTTCCCGAGAATGCGTCCGCCGATGCCCATCGCGGTGAGCAGCGGCACGCCATTGCGCAACAGGGTACCGACGGTGCGGGCCAGGCGGGCGGTCTCCATCTTGGCGACGATCGGCCCGGCCACGCGCTGGCGCAGCAGCCATTCGTCGAACTTCGCGCGGAACGCCGGCTCGCGGCGCTTGCGGTCGAACCACCAGGCCGCCGCGGCGGGCACGGCGACGATCAGCCACCACCAGTCGCGCACGAACAGGCCCAGCCAGAGCACGAACTGCGAGAACAGCGGCAGCTCGGCGTCGAGGTTCTCGTACATCTCGGAGAACTGCGGCACCACGTAGCCGAGCAGGAACAGCAGCGAGAAGCCGACCATCGTCAGCAGGATCGCCGGGTAGATCAGGGCGTTGATCACGCGACCGCGCAGGGCGCGGCTGCGTTCGAGATAGTCGGCCAGGCGCTGCAGGGTGTCCTGCAGGCTGCCGCCGGTCTCGCCGGCGCGGATCATGTTCACGTACAGGCGCGAGAACGCGCCGTGCTGGCGTTCCAGCGCGACCGACAGCGAAGTGCCGCCGCGCACGGCGTCGCGGACATCGAGGATGGTGCGGCGCGCGGCCTCGTCCTCGGGCAGCTCCAGCAGGATCGACAGTGCGCGGTCCAGCGGCTGGCCGGCGCCGAGCAGGGTCGCGAGCTGCTGGGTGAACTGCACCAGCCGCGCGCCGGCGAAGGGCTTGGGCTTGAACAGCGCGCGCCAGGCCGACTCGCCCGCCGCACTGGCCAGCACCGCCTCGACCGGCAGGTGCCCCTGTTCCTGCAGGCGCAGGGCCACGTCGGCGTCGCTGGCGGCGTCCATCTGGCCATCCAGGACTTCACCGCGGCTGTTCAGGGCTTTGTAGCGGTACAGGGGCATGGGCGGGCAGCGAAGGCGGTCGGTGAGCGTCGGATGATGGTGGAGACAGGCGGGTTTTCGGGCGTGGCGCGGGCCGAAGCCCTTCGCACGGGGTCCCGGAGCATATCGGCCGACGCCCCCCATTGGGAACCGCACGGCCCGGAAAGGTTCCCCGGGCGGCAGCGGTCACGGTTCCACGGGTCCGCGCGCAACGGCCACGGACCATGATGGGCGCGGCCGGGATCACATCCCGAGACCGCCGCCCTCGACGATCAGGGCGTCGTCTTGAGCAGGTTGCCGTTGATCAGCGCGATCAGCGCCTCGACCTTCGGCCGCTGCGGCGGATACGCGGACGTGGACATCAGATGGCGCTCGTAGTTCTCGTACCGACAGGACAGGGCGTTGATGCAGACCATCGCCATCAGCCGCGAGCCGCGCGCACAGTCGAAGCCGGCGCGGCAGGCAGCCAGCGCCCAGGCCTGCTCCGCCTCCGGACCGCGCAGGGCCGCGGCCTGGGCGGCATCGGGCCAGGGCGTACGCGGGTCGACGCGCGGCAGCAGCAGCGACATCTCGAACATCGCGTCCGGGTGGCCGTTGGCACGGACCCGGTCGAGGAAGTGCTTGAGGTGCGTATGGCTGAGCATGGGCACGCTGCGGCTGAAGAAGCGCATCTCCGCCACCTGGTCGCCGGCCTTGGCGCTGCGGTGCAGCCAGTATTCGCCGATCTTCATGTCGCGCTGCAGATCGGACGCGGCCTGCATGCACAAGCGGTTGCGATCGTTGTAGATGGTCGAAATGGACGGCTTCGAGGCCGGCTCGCTCCTGGCGAACTCGCGCAGCATCTCCAGGCTGGCGCGCAGCGGCCCGGCATAGGCCAGGCAATCCTCGTAGATCTCCGACAGCCGGCGCTGGGCCAGCGCATCGCCATCGACGGCCAGCTGGCGTACTTCGATGTAGCTGGCCTCGCGCCAGAGATGGCGGAAGCGCGCCATGTGCGCGCGGATGCCCTCGGCGCGCTTCGCGGGATCGGCGATGACCTCGACCGGCGGGGCCTTCTCGACCGGCAGCGCGGCCTCGGCGACGGTTTCGACGGGCTTGCGCCCGAACAGCCACCACCCGGCACCGGCGGCGGCCACGGCCAGCACGACGGCGATCCCGGCGATCACGACTCCCTTCTTCATTCCATGCCCCTTGCCCATTCAAACCCTGCCCGATATTCCATGCCACGCTGCCCGTCGATCAAGCCTGCCCGGCCGATCGGTCCGGCGCCGCAGGCCGCGCCTGCGCAGGGGCCAGGCGCATGCCGATATGCGGGATCCCGTCTTCGAGGTAGGGCGCGCCCTCGGCCTCGAAGCCGAGCGCATTGTAGAAGCCGAGCAGGTAGGCCTGCGCGCTGATGCGGATGGCCTGTCCCGGGAAGCGTGCGCGCGTGCCGGAGATGGCCTCGCGCATCAGCGCCTCGCCCAGGCGACGTCCGCGGAAGGCCGCGACGGTCATCACCCGGCCGATCGACGGCGCGTCGTGTTTCTTTCCCGGATCGACCACGCGCGCGCAGGCCGCGAGCACCCCGTCGACATGGGCGGTCAGATGCCAGGACACCGGGTCTAGGTCGTCGGCCTCGTGGTAGGCACAGGCCTGCTCGACCACGAAGACCTGTTCACGGGCGGACAGCAGCGCATGCACCTCGGGGCCGGACAGGTCTTCTAGCCGGGCCCAGCGGAACACGGGCGCCGCGGAGGACGCGGCCGGCTCAGGCATCCTCGGTGACCCGCAGCACTTCCTCGATCGTGGTCAGGCCCGCCATCGCCTTGACGATGCCGTCCTCGTACATGGTGCGCATGCCGGCCTCCTTCGCCAGCTGCTCCAGCTCGCCCATGCCGGCGTGGCGCATCACCGCGCGGCGGATCTCGTCGTTCATGACCAGGAATTCCATGATCGTGGTGCGACCGAGATAGCCGGTGGGCGCCAGCACCGAACCGCGCGGGCGGAAGAGGTGGATCGTGCCTTCGGGCTGGTAGCGGCGCAGGCCGAACTTCTCGATCTCTTCCGGCGAGGCTTCGTAGCGTTCGGCGTGGACCGGCTCGAGACGGCGCACCAGGCGCTGGGCGAGGATGCCGTTGATGGTCGAGGTGAGCAGGTAGTCCTCGACGCCCATGTCGAGCAGGCGGGTGATGCCGCCGGCGGCGTTGTTGGTGTGCAGCGTGCTCAGCACCAGGTGGCCGGTGAGCGCGGACTGGATCGCGATCTTGCACGTCTCCAGGTCACGCATTTCGCCGATCATGATGATGTCCGGATCCTGGCGGACGATGCTGCGCAGGGCATGGGCGAAGTCCAGGCCGATCTGCGGCTTGGCCTGGATCTGGTTGATGCCCTCGATCTGGTATTCCACCGGGTCTTCGACGGTGATGATCTTCACGTCGGGCGTGTTGATCTTCGACAGCGCGGTGTACAGCGTGGTGGTCTTGCCCGAGCCGGTGGGTCCGGTGACCAGCAGGATGCCGTGCGGCTGCTCCAGCACGTGCTGGAACTGCGGCAGGAAGTCGTCGGTGAAGCCGAGCTTCTTGAAATCGAACACGACCGTCTCGCGGTCGAGCAGGCGCATCACCACCGATTCGCCGTGCGCGGTGGGCACGGTGCTCACGCGCAGGTCCAGCTCCTTGCCCTGCACGCGGATCATGATGCGGCCGTCCTGGGGCAGGCGGCGCTCGGCGATGTTGAGCTTGGCCATGATCTTCACGCGCGAGATGACCGCGGCGGTGAGGTTGGCCGGCGGGCTTTCGCCCTCTTCCAGCACGCCGTCGATGCGGTAGCGCACCTTCAGCCGGTTCTCGAACGGTTCGATGTGGATGTCGGACGCGCGCAGCTCGACCGCGCGCTGGATGATCAGGTTCACCAGGCGGATGACCGGCGCTTCCGAGGCGAGGTCGCGCAGGTGCTCGACGTCGTCGACATCGCCGGTCTCGCCCTCGGCGGTCTCGACGATCGCGCCCATCGCGCTGCGGCCCTGGCCGTGCCAGCGTTCGACCAGGTCGCCGATCTCCGAGCGCAGGCCGACCAGCGGGCGCGGCTCGCGCTGGGTCGCCAGGCGCACGGCATCGAGCGCATAGGGGTCCTGCGGGTCGGCCATCAGTACGTCGATGCGGTCGCCGCCGTCGGCCACCGGCACCACCGCGAACTGCTTCATGAAGCGCAGGCTCAGCTCCAGACCTTCCGGCGGCAGATCGGGCAGTTCCTTCACCGCGATCAGCGGCAGGCCGAGGACGTCGGCGCAGGCTTCGGCGTGGTCGCGCTCGGACACCAGGCCCAGGCGGGCGATCAGGGCGAGCAGCTCGCCGCCGGTCTCCTCCTGCAGCCGCTGCGCGCGGACGAGGTCGGCTTCCTTCAGCCGGCCCTTCTCCAGCAGGGCGGCGACGATGCGCTCGCCGTCGCTGGCCGGCACCGGCAGGGCCTGCAGCGCCTGGTCTTCGATGGCCTGTTCCTCGACGACCTGTTCTTCCATTGACGATTCCGGGGTTGTCTCGACCACTGCGTTCACGGATCAGGCCCTTGGCGCCGCATCCGCGGCCGGTGGGTGGAAAGTGGGACGGCTACTTTAATGGAAAAGGACCGGGGCCTTCCGCAGGGGAGGCGCCCGGCCCTTCTCGGACCACGCGAACGGGGGCGGGTTCACTACGGGCTGCAGGAATCAAGGATGCCGGGCACACCCCCCATCCCCACCCCAGCCCTCCCCTTGAGGGAGGGCGCCGAAGCGTCAGCGCACCTCGGCCACTTCCACGCCGTCGAGGCCCGCGGCCAGGGTGCGGGCGTCGCCGCCCTGGGCCAGCTTGATCTTCAGGCGCACCTCGTTCTGCGAGTCGGCGTAGCGCAGCGCGTCCTCGTAGCTGATCTCGCCGGCCTGGTAGAGCTCGAACAGGGCTTGGTCGAAGGTCTTCATGCCGAGGTTGGTCGACTCCTTCATCACTTCCTTGAGCTTGTGGATCTCGCCGTCGCGGATGTAGTCCTGCACCAGCGGCGTGCCGAGCAGGATCTCCATCGCGACCTTGCGGCCCTTGCCATCCGGGGTCGGGATCAGTTGCTGCGCGACCACGCCCTTCATGTTCAGCGACAGGTCCATCAGCAGCTGGCTGCGGCGGTCTTCCGGGAAGAAGTTGATGATGCGGTCCATCGCCTGGTTGGCGTTGTTCGCATGCAGGGTGCAGAGCACCAGGTGGCCGGTTTCGGCGAAGGCGATCGCGTAGTCCATGCCTTCGCGGGTACGCACCTCGCCGATCATGATCACGTCCGGCGCCTGGCGCAGGGTGTTCTTCAGCGCGTTCTCCCAGCTGTCGGTGTCGATGCCGACCTCGCGCTGGGTGATGATGCAGCCCTCGTGCTTGTGCACGAATTCGATCGGATCCTCGATGGTAATGATGTGGCCCGAGGAATTCTGGTTGCGGTAGCCGATCATCGCCGCCAGCGAAGTCGACTTGCCGGTGCCGGTGGCGCCCACGAAGATGATGATGCCGCGCTTGGTCATCGCCAGGGTCTTGATGATCGGCGGCAGCGCCAGCTCCTCGACCGTGGGGATCTTCGACTCGATGCGGCGCAGCACCATGCCGACCTGGTTGCGCTGGTAGAAGCAGCTCACGCGGAAGCGGCCGACGCCGGAAACGCCGATGGCGAAGTTGCACTCGTGGGTCTTTTCGAACTCCTCGCGCTGCGCCGGGGTCATCACGTTCAGCACAAGGTCGCGGCTCTGCTGCGGCGTCAGCGCGTTCTGGGTGATCGGCGACAGCTTGCCGTGCACCTTCATCGCCGGCGGCATGCCCGCGGTGATGAACAGGTCGGACGCCTTCTGGTGCGCCATCAGCTTGAGGAAGGAGGTGAAATCGATGGTGCTCATGGAGTGCTCCTTCGGAGCCGGGAATGGGGAATCGTGAACAGGGAATCGTCAACAGCCGGCTTCGGAAAGGAGTGCAATCGTCATGGCCGTGACCATTCCCGATTCTCGATTCCGATTCCCGGCATTTACTCGAACAACCGCTTGTCCTTGGCGTAGCCCTTGGCCTGCTGGCGGGTGATCAGGCTGCGCTTGACCAGGTCCTGCAGGTGCTGGTCCAGGGTCATCATGCCGAAGTTCTGGCCGGTCTGGATCGAGGAATACATCTGCGCGACCTTGTCCTCGCGGATCAGGTTGCGGATGGCCGGGGTGCCGACCATGATCTCCCACGCGGCGGTGCGGCCGCCGCCGACCTTCTTCAGCAGCGCCTGCGAGATGACCGCACGCAGGCTTTCGGACAGCATCGAGCGCACCATCGGCTTCTCGCCTGCCGGGAACACGTCGATGATGCGGTCCACGGTCTTCGCGGCCGAACTGGTGTGCAGGGTGCCGAACACCAGGTGGCCGGTTTCCGCGGCCGTCAGCGCCAGGCGGATGGTCTCGATGTCGCGCATTTCGCCGACGAGGATGTAGTCGGGATCTTCGCGCAGCGCCGAGCGCAGCGCCTCGTTGAAGCCATGGGTGTCGCGATGCACTTCGCGCTGGTTGATCAGGCACTTCTGCGAGGTGTGCACGAATTCGATCGGATCCTCGACGGTGAGGATGTGCGCGTATTCGTTCTTGTTGATGTGGTCGATCATCGCCGCCAGCGTGGTCGACTTGCCCGAGCCGGTCGGGCCGGTGACCAGGATCAGGCCCTGCGGCTGGTCGATCAGCTCGCGGAAGATCGGCGGCGTGGCCAGGTCTTCGAGGGTCAGCACTTCCGAGGGAATGGTGCGGAACACCGCACCGGCGCCGCGGTTCTGGTTGAAGGCGTTGACGCGGAAGCGGGCCAGGCCCGGGATCTCGAACGAGAAGTCGCACTCGAGGAATTCCTCGTAGTCGCGACGCTGCTTGTCCGACATGATGTCGTAGACCAGCGCATGGACCTGCTTGTGGTCGAGCGCGGGGATGTTGATCCGGCGGACGTCGCCGTCGACCCGGATCATCGGCGGCAGGCCCGCGGACAGGTGCAGGTCCGATGCCTTGTTCTTGACCGAGAAGGCCAGCAGTTCGGCGATATCCATGACAAGTTCCCCGATGTTCGATGTCTTGACGGCGTGCGATGCGACGCCAGCCAACGGAGTATAGCCCCGGACCCGCGACTGTCACCCCGGCCTTCCGGCCCGGGAATTGGTCTTACACTTGCGGTTTCGCGACGCAGGTCGCAACCACGCCACGCCAGGCCTTACCGATGACGATGCAGGACGCCGACACGCCTCCCCACGCCGCGCTCGACGCCCTCCTCTCCGGCATGACGGCGGCCGCCGCAGGAAGCGGCCGGGCACCGGCACGGCTGCTGGCGGTGAGCAAGACCCAGCCGGCGGACGCCATCGCCACGGTCGCCGCCGCGCTGCGCGCGCGCCCTGCGGCCGGGCCGATCGCCTTCGGCGAGAACTACGTGCAGGAAGCGCTGGCCAAGCAGCCCGCGCTCGCCGGCCTGGGCATCGAATGGCACCTGATCGGCCACCTGCAGTCGAACAAGGCGAAGGACGCCGCCGCAGCCTTCGACTGGGTCCAGACCGTGGACCGGCCGAAGCTCGTGGAGGCCCTGGCGAAGCACCGCGCTCCGGGCCAGCGCCCGCTGAATGTGCTGATCCAGGTGAACATCGACGACGAGGCCAGCAAGCACGGCTGCTTCCCCGCGGACATCGACGGCCTCGCCGACGCCATCGCCGCCCAGCCGCAATTGGCCCTGCGCGGGCTGATGGCGATCCCCGCGCCGCACCCGGACATGGACCGCCGCCGCGACGCCTTCCGCCGCATGCGCGCCCTGTTCGACGCCCTCGCCGCCCGCCACCCGGACGTCGACACCCTGTCGATGGGCATGAGCGAGGACTACGCGCTCGCCATCGCCGAAGGCGCGACCCTGGTCCGCATCGGCAGCGCCTTGTTCGGGGCGCGCGCCGCGAAACCCGCATCCACCCCGCACCCGCCATCCTTGGAGAGCCCATGAGTTCCCAATCCAGCGTCGCCTTCATCGGCGGCGGCAACATGGCCCGCAGCCTGATCGGCGGCCTGATCGCGCGCGGCACCGCGGCCGGTGACATCCACGTCTCCGAGCCGGTGGACGTGCTGCGCGACGCGCTCGCTGCCGACTTCGGCGTGCAGGCCGGTGCCGACAATGCGACTGCCGCCGCAGCCGCCGGGCTGTGGGTGCTGGCGGTGAAGCCGCAGGTGATGCGCACGGTCTGCGAGGCGCTGGCGCCGCTGGCGCAGGCGAACCGGCCGCTGGTGGTGTCGATCGCCGCCGGCATCACCGCCGCGCAGCTGCAGCGCTGGCTCGGCGGCGGTGTCGCCGTGGTCCGCACCATGCCCAACACCCCCGCCCTGCTCGGCGCCGGCGTCACCGGGCTGTTCGCCAGCGACGAAGTGGATGCCGCCGGCCGCGACCGCGCCGCCTCGCTGCTGTCGTCGGCCGGCACGACGGTCTGGATCGACGACGAGGCGCGGATGGACGCGGTCACCGCCACCTCCGGCAGCGGCCCGGCCTACGTCTTCCTGCTCGCCGAAGCCATGGAGGACGCCGCCGTCGCCCAGGGCCTGCCGCCCGAGGCCGCACGCACGCTGGTACTTCAGACCATCCTCGGCGCCGCGCGCATGCTCACCGAATCGGGCGAACCGCCGGCCGAACTGCGCCGCCGCGTGACCTCGCCCGGCGGCACCACCCAGGCCGCGGTGGAGACCTTCGAGGCCGGCGGCTTCCGCGCGCTGGTGGCGTTGGCGATCGCCAACGCCACCGAGCGCGGCCGCCAGCTCTCGGCCGCCAACGACTGATCGCCCCGACAGGACGCCGCCATGCGCACGATGCCCCGCCTCACCGTCGCCTTCACCCTCGCCGTCATGACCATGCTCGCGGGCTGCGGCGGGGACGCACCCAAGCCGGCGCGGATCATCGAGACACCGCAGGAAGCGGTCAGCCGCAGCGGCGACGTGACCGTGCGCGCGAACGTGGTCCGCACGGATCTGCTCAACGAGACGATGGCGCGCGGCTACGGCATCGCCCGCGACGAAGGCACGGTGCTGCTGATGGTTTCGGTGCGCCGCGGCCCGGACGGCCAGGACATGTCGATCCCGGCGAAGGTCCAGGCCACGGTCACCGACCTGCAGGGACGCCGGCGCACGCTCGCCCTGCGCGAACTGCGCACCGAGGTGCCGGGCGCGCCGCCGGAGCAGGCGATGATCGACCACATCGGCACCACCGGGGTCGCCGCACCGGACACGCTGCGCTTCGATCTGGCGATCGAACGCGAGGGCGGCGCACGCTCGACGATGCAGTTCACGCGCGAGTTCTCTGCGCGCTGATCCGACGCGACGCCCTGCCCGCGTCCGCCCGCGCAAGCGGGGCTGCCGCTCGCGCCATGCGTGCGCGCAAGCGCCTCGATTCGCGCGCTTCCTGACGATCCACGCAGTCATCCGCACGCGCGGCGTCATGGCGATTTTTCATGACGCGACGCGTTTTTCGTCAACACGGTCGCAGTTCCGGCGCCACACGCCCGCGTACTGATTCCATGAAGTAGCGATACGCCTCATGAAGACGCTGAACTGCGCCGGAATGCACCGATTTTGCGCCGCAGCATTGACTATCCTCGGCACGCCCCGTCACCGGCCTCGATGCGATTCGCGCGCAGACGCGAACGCAGCGGCCGTCCCCAACGTGTGGTCCGTTCGCGTGGCATGCGCGCCGGGCACAGGACGTGGTTCGCAATGCGTCATGCCATCGCAGCATGCGTTCGACCGAAAGGCGTCCGGCAGCCACCCCCTCGCGGAGCGGTGGCCGTCCTTGCATCGCACACGACTATTCAAAATCACACGTGGAGTCTTGAAGATGGAACCGAAATTCCTGGGGCTGGCCTGTCTGGTCGTCGCCGGGGCGCTGATCGCGCCCGGCACGGCCGATGCACAACAGAATCGCAACGACCCGTTGCGCGCGCCCGATGCGCGCGGCGACAAGACCAACGGCGAAGCGTGGCAGATCGAACAGCGCAGGCGCTGGTGGATCGAGTCGCGCGGGCTGAAGGACAACGCGAACGCTGCGAAGCAGCGCCGCGCCGCCCTGACCGTGATGCGCAACCAGTTGGTGCAGCAGGCGCGGACCGGCCGCAGCCTCGGCACCCGCGCGCAGACCTCTCCGTGGCGCGAACTCGGCCCGTCGTCGATGAAGATGGGCAACTGGGTGATGGGCCGCGTCGCCGGCCGCATCAACGCCGTCACCCCGCACCCGACCAACGACAGCATCGTCTACATCGGCGCGGCCAATGGCGGCATCTGGAAGACCACCGACGCCGGCGTCAGCTGGACGCCGACCTTCGTCAACGTCGGCTCGCAGTCGATCAGCGCGATCCATGTCGAAACCGCCACCCCGCAGAACGTCTGGGCCGGCACCGGCGACCGCTTCGACGGTGACTGCTCGGGCTATCTCAGCGACGGTGTCTTCCTCAGTACCGACGGCGGCGTCAACTGGACTTCGCGCAGGAACGGCATGAAGCTGTCGACCGTCACCTCGCTGGTCACCCAGGCCAACAACGCCAACGTGGTGCTGGCCGCCGGCTTCGGCGACCGCTGCAACCAGGGCGGCGACGCCAACGGCGGCATCTACCGCTCCACCGACAAGGGCGTCACCTGGACGCAGGTCATGGACCGCAAGGTCGAGGACCTGGTCGCCCTCCCCGGCACCAGCACCATCCTCGCCAGCGCCCCCGGCAGCGGCGTCTACCGCTCGACCGACGGCGGCGCCACCTGGACCCTGCTCGGCGCCGCGAACACCGCCAGCCGCATGCGTCTGGCCGTCGCGCCGAGCAACACCTCGGTGATCTATGCGCTGACCAACACCAACCTGTATCGCTCGGACAACGCCGGCAGCACCTGGAGCTCGGTCAGCACCTCCGCATGCGACGGCCAGTGCACCTACAACCTGTCGCTGGGCGTGCACCCGACCAATCCGCAGACGATCATCGTCGGCGCGATCCGTCCGCGTCGCTCGACCAACGGCGGAAGCTCGTTCACCACGCTGACCAACCAGTGGGGCAGCTCGCAGCAGGTCCACCAGGACACGCATGTCGTCCGCTATTCGCTGAACAACAGCAACCGCATCTGGATCGGCGGCGATGGCGGCATCTGGCGCACCGATGACGGCGCCAGCAGCTGGACGAACATGAACTCGAACCTCAACATCACCCAGTACTACGACATCGTGGTGCACCCGACCGATCCGAACATCGTGTTCGGCGGCGCGCAGGACAACTCCTCGTCCAGGCGCACCACCTCGAACGTGTGGGACCTGACCTTCGTCAACGGCGACGGCTTCATGAACGCCATCGACGACACCAACGCCGCGATCGTGTTCCAGAACGGCTACCCCAGCGGCAGCACGCCGTCGATCTACCGCTCCACGCAGTCCGGCGCTCCGGGCACCTTCGCCGCGGCCGGCAGCAACGGCCTCACCGGCGGCGGCTTCCCGTGGGTCACCCCGACCGACGTGGCCGGCGGCTACCACTTCGTCGGCGGCTACTACGTCTCGCGCGCCCTCACCAGCGCCAGCACCATGAGCTGGACGACGATCAGCCCGCGCGTCAGCGGCACGGTCAGCGTCATCACCGCGAAGAAGATCGGCAGCACCGTGCACGTCTACGCGGGTACCGATGCGGGCAAGGTGTATTACAGCGCGAACGCCGCCAGCACCAATGTCGCCGACGTGAGCGGTGCGCTGCCCAGCGGCCGCATCACCGACGTCGCCATCGACCCGACGAACGGCAGCCGTGCGTTCGTGACGCGGGCCAGCTTCAGCGGTTCGAAGCTCTATCGCACCACCAGCGGCGGCGGCACCTGGACCGCCGTCGGCGCCGGCCTGCCGAACATCCCGGCGAACACCGTCGTGATCGATCCGCTGAACCTGCAGCGCGTGTTCGTGGGCACCGACATCGGCGTGTACGAAAGCGTGGACGGCGGCGCCAACTTCGTGCCGTTCTCCGACGGCATGCCGGCAGGCCTGGTGATCAGCGACCTCGAGATCGACGACTCGCCCCACATCCTGACCGCCGGCACCTACGGCCGTGGCGCCTGGCAGACCACGCTCAGCAGCGGCGGCGGCGCCACCTATTCGGTGTCGGGCACCGTGACCAACAGCGCCGGGACCGCCCTCTCGGGCGTGACCGTCAGCAACGGCAGCGCCTCGGTCGCCACCAACAGCAGCGGCGTCTACACGTTCACGGGCCTGAACAACGGCACGTACACGCTCACCCCGTCGCTCAGCGGCACCACCTTCACGCCGGCCAGCCGCAGCGTGACCGTGAACGGCGCCAACGTCACCGGCCAGAACTTCACCGGCGCCAGCGGCAGCACCACCTACTCGGTGTCGGGCACCGTGACCACCAGCGCCGGCGCCGCCATTTCGGGCGTCAGCGTCAGCAACGGCAGCACCTCGGTCACCACCAACACCAGTGGCCAGTTCACCTTCGCCAACCTGGCCAACGGCACCTACACGCTGACCCCGTCGCTGAGCGGCTACACCTTCTCGCCGACCAGCCGCAGCGCGACGGTGAACGGTGCCAACGTCACCGGCCAGAACTTCACCGGCACGGCATCCTCCGGCAGCTGGCTGTCGCAGACCGGCACCCTGGCCAGCGGCGGTTCCGCCAACGTGCCCAGCGCACAGGGCTACACGCAGGGCGGCAACGGCACCTACCAGGTCCGCCTGACCGGTCCGTCCAACGCCGACTTCGACCTCTACCTGTACCGGTGGAACGGTTCGGCCTGGACCCAGGTCGCCAAGAGCGAAGGCACCACCTCGACCGAGTCGATCAACTACAACGGCACGGCCGGCTACTACTACATCCAGGTGCGTTCGTACTCCGGCAGCGGCAGCTACACCGTGCAGTACCTGTTCCCGCAGCCGTGATCCGCATGCGGCATCGCCACCCGTGACATGCCCGTGGCCGCCTCCGGCGGCTGCGGGATCCAATGGAAGCCCCGGTCGCACCGGGGCTTCTTCGTTGCCGGTCGTACGCGCTGGTCCTGCGGGCGATGCGTCCGCTCAGGCGCCCTGCGCCCGCATCGACCAGGCACGGATCAGCCGCGCGATCTCGCGCACGCCCTCGGTCAGCGCCGCCGGGCCGGGCTGCAGGATGATCGGCGACTTGATCTCGTGCAGCGCGCCGTCGCGCACCGCCGGGATCGCGTCCCAGCCCGGTCGCGCCGCGACCTTCTCCGGCCGGAACTTCTTGCCGCACCACGAGCCGAGGATGATGTCCGGCGCACGGCGCACCACTTCATCGGGATCTTCGAGGATGCGCGCCTTCGCCAGCGACTCGGCGGCGCGCTCGGGAAACACGTCGTCGCCGCCGGCGATGCGCACCAGCTCCGCGACCCAGCGGATGCCGCTGATCAGCGGATCGTCCCATTCCTCGAAATACACCTTCGGCCGGCGCGGCAGCGTCGCCGCCTCCGCTTCGATCGCATGCAGCCCGCGCGCGAGTTCGTCCGCGTAGGCATTCGCCTTCTCCGCCGCGCCGACCAGCGCACCCAGGCGGCGTACGTAGGCGAGGATGCCCTCGACGCTGCGGTGGTTGCTGATCCACACCTCGACGCCCTGCTTGATCAGCGCCGACGCGATCTCCGCCTGGATGTCGGAGAACCCGACCACGAAATCCGGTTCCAGGCGCAGGATCTCGTCGATCTTCGCCGACGTGAACGCGCTGACCTTGGGCTTTTCCTTGCGTGCGATCGCCGGCCGCACCGTGAAACCGCTGATCCCGACGATGCGGTGCTGCTCGCCGAGCGCGTACAGCACCTCGGTCGGTTCTTCGGTGAGGCAGACGATGCGTTGCGGGCCCATGGCGGATGTCAGCGTAGTCAGGGCGGACAGTCTACGACGAGCGCTGCCGCACGCGGACCACGGCTTGTACTGCATGCTGCGGAAAGCATCGAAAAAATCATCGTCATCCTCGCGAAAGCGAGGACCCAGCCGTGAATGCGACTGATGCATGGGTCCTCGCTTGCGCGAGGATGACGTTAGTCGTGTCAGCGATTCAGCGCAGGGGCGCTCGTTTTGCAGATTCTCGAATCCGACTCCCGGCCTCTCACGGATACAGCATCCGCTTCGTCCACTGTCCATCGGCACCACGTTCGTACAGATGCCGCTCGTGCAGGCGGAACTGCGCGCCGTACCAGAATTCGATGCTGCGCGGCTTGACGCGGAAGCCGCCCCAGCGCGGCGGGCGCGGGACGTCGCCACCCTCGTAACGCAACTTGGCTTCTTCGAAGCGCTGCTCGAAGGTCTCGCGGTTCTCCAGGGTTTCCGACTGATGCGAGGCCCAGGCGCCGAGTTGGCTGTCGCGGGGGCGCATCGCGAAATAGGCGTCGGCCTCGGCGTCGTCGACGATCTCGACCTCGCCTTCGACGCGCACCTGCACGCCGTCGTCGCCGAGCGCCTTCCAGAAGAACAGCAGCGCGCACTGCGGGTTGGCCTGCAGTTCGCGTCCCTTGCGACCGTCGAGATGGGTGTAGAACACGAAGCCGCGTTCATCGTGGGCCTTGAGCAGGGCCATGCGCGCGGACGGCTGCCCCCCCGGCGTGGCGGTGGCCACGGTCATCGCGGTGGGTTCGGGAATGCCGGCGGCCCTGGCCTGGGCGAAGAGGTCGGAGAACGTGGCGAGCGCTTCTGCGTACAGCGTCATGGCGGGGGGATCCATCGATAGCCGCGATCGGCGATGCGCCATTGTCGCCCGATGCCGGGGCCGCCGCACCCGACACGGATCAAATCCGCAGAGGGCGGCAGACCGGCCACCCGCCCCCGGCTGCTAAAATCCGCCGATGCAACCCGCACGCCACCTCGTCCTGATCGGCCCGATGGGCGCTGGCAAGAGTTCGCTCGGTCGCCGGCTGGCGCAGGCCCATGCGCTGCCGTTCGTCGACCTCGACCGCGAGATCGAGGCCCGCGAAGGCCGCGACATCCCGGCGATCTTCGCGGCCGAAGGCGAAGCCGGCTTCCGCGCGAAGGAGTGCGCCACGCTCGCCGATGTCCTCGCCGGACCGGCCTGCGTGCTCGCCAGCGGCGGCGGCGCGGTGCTCGCCGGGGAGAACCGCGCGGCGATGCGCCGCCACGGCTTCGTGGTGTACCTGAAGATCGATGTCGCCGAGCAGCTTCACCGCCTCGCCGACGACACCAGCCGGCCGCTGATCGCCGGCGACGACCGCGAAGCGGTGCTGCAGCGCCTCGCCGCGCTGCGCGCGCCGCTGTACACCGAGACCGCCGACCTGGTGTTCGAGCCCGCCGGGCTGGACAAGGACACCGCCGCCGAACACCTGACCGAACGCCTCCGCGCCGCCTGGCCCCCTGCCGCTGCAGCCGCGGCGCCGGCAAAGACATGAGTGAATCCCCATGAGTCCTTCCGCAGCACGCGTCGTCCATGTCGGCGGCCATCACCCCTATCACATCAGCATCGGCGATGGCCTGCTCGACGACGGCATCGCCCTCGCCGCGCGCGTGCGCGGCCGCCATGCGCTGCTCGTCAGCGATGCCCATGTCGCGCCGCTGTACGCGCGCCGGGTCGAAGCCGCGCTGCACAACGTGCGGCCGGAGCTGCGCATCGATCGCGCGGTCATCCCGGCGGGCGAACAGGCCAAGACCCTGGCGCACTTCGGCGACGTGCTCGCGGCGCTGGCCGGGCTCGGCGCGACCCGCGACGCCTGCGTGCTGGCGCTGGGCGGCGGCGTGGTCGGCGACCTCGCCGGTTTCGCCGCGGCCTGCTGGATGCGCGGCATCGACTGCCTGCAGCTTCCGACCACCCTGCTGGCGATGGTCGACTCCTCGGTCGGCGGCAAGACCGCCGTGGACCTGCCGCAGGGCAAGAACCTGGTCGGCGCCTTCCACCCGCCACGCGCCGTGTTCGCCGACACCGGCACCCTGGCCACCCTGCCCGATCGCGAACTGCGCGCCGGCCTGGCCGAAGTCATCAAGTACGGCGCGATCGGCGACGCCGCCTTCCTGGACTGGCTGGAGGCGCATGCCGACGCCCTGCTCGCCCGCGACCACGAGGCCCTGACCGAGGCCATCGCCCGCAGTTGCCAGCACAAGGCCGAGATCGTCGAGCGCGATCCCTTCGAGCACGGCGACCGCGCCCTGCTCAACCTCGGCCACACCTTCGGCCATGCCATCGAGGCCGAACAGGGCTACAGCGGCGTGGGCAACGACGCCCTGAACCATGGCGAGGCGGTGGCCGTGGGCATGGTCCTGGCATCGCGCCTGTCGGCGCACCTGGGCATGGCCGCCGCCGCCGATACCGCACGGATCCAGGCCCTGCTCGGCCGTTTCGGCCTGCCCACCCGAATCCCCGCCGGGCTGGAACCGGACCTGCTGCTGGCGCGCATGCGCCTGGACAAGAAGGCGAATGCCCAGGGGCTGCGCTTCGTGCTCTGGGAAGCCCCGGGCGCTGCCCGCGTGGTCTCCGACGTGCCCGAGGACGCGGTGATGGAGACCCTGCGCGAAGGTTGATGCCGCGGCTGCGCATGCGATCATCCCGGTGTCCATTCGCCACGGGAGGCAGCCATGCAGACGGTCACCGGCACCATGGAAGTCCAGACGCTGGATCTCGCGCTGGCGAGAGAATTCGAAGCGCTTCGCGCCGCCATCGCCGCCCATGACCGGGAGCGCGCGCACGAGATCGCGCAGCGGATCGAACGGCAGCTCGCCGCACGCTACACCGCACTGCGCGACACCGAGCGCGCACTGCGCGAGCTGATGGCGTCGCTGGACGCATCGATCGAAGAGGACGCGATCCACGTGACCCTCCCGGGCGACACCCTCGGCCGGCCCCCGGGGGAACTCCCCCTCATCGACATCGATGCCGACGTGATCGGGGAGATCGAGATCGAGTACCCCGACCACGATCACGCCCGCCACAAGGCCCGGGTCCGCCACGTCGACGACACGGACTGGCTGAAAGGCCCGACCGTCACCATCGGCCCGGAAGGTGCCGACCGGCTCTACCCGGTGTGGTACGGCACGAACCGGCGGCCCGATGGTCGCGGCGGTTTCGGCGTCGAACGCAACGACCGCACCACCCACGGCCGCGCCGACGTGTTGGTGCCGAGGAACCATCGCACCGGCGAAACCGGCAACGGCTGGCTGCGTCGGCTGCTGCGCCTGCAGTTGCGCAGCGACCGCCTGCGCCTGCAGGCCGTCACCCCGCTCGACGCGGACGCCTGCCACGGCCAGATCGAGGCCGCCTCGGCCGAAGCGCGCGCGCTGTTCGGGACCTCCCATGCCCTGGTCTTCCTGCACGGCTATCGCGTCTCGTTCGAGGACGCGGCGATCCGCGCCGCGCAACTCGGCTGCGACCTCGATGTCCAGGGTCCCACCGCGTTCTTCAGCTGGCCCTCGCAGGGCGACCTGGGCGGCTACATCGAGGACGGCGCCGCGATCGAGGCCAGCGAACGCGCGATCGCCGACTTCCTCTGCGACTTCTGCCAGCGCAGCGGCGCCGACGCCGTCCACCTGATCGCCCACAGCATGGGCAATCGCGGGCTGCTGCGCGCGCTGCAGCGGATCGCTGCGGATGCCGAACGCCGCGGCCAGGTCCGCCTCGGCCAGATCTTCCTGGCCGCGCCGGACATCGACCGCGACCTGTTCCTCGACCTCGCCGGCCTGTACGGCCAGTTCGCCGAACGCACCACCCTGTACGCCTCCGGCCGCGACCTCGCGCTGTGGGCATCCTCGTCCCGCGGCCTGCACGGCCATCCGCGCGCCGGCTACTTCACGCCCTACACGGTCGCCGATGGCATCGACACCATCGCCGTGCCCGACTTCAACGTCGAACTGCTCGGCCACAGCGTCTTCGCGAAGGCCGAGGCCCTGCTCTACGACATCGGCGGGCTGATGCGCACCGACCTGCCGCCCGGCAAGCGCCAGCGGATCCAGGCCTGCACGGAGCAGGGGCAATCGTTCTGGCGCTTCCGCCGCTGAGTCCACCCCGGCGTCCGGGGCGGCGAACCGGCGCCCCGACACGGGGCAAGCGGCTACAATCCACCCCCATGCGCCTCCTCCTGCAACAACGTCCCGACGGTCCCGAAGCCCCGCGCTTCGTGCAGTTGCAGCTGGAAGCCGATCTCTTCGGCGGCTGGAGCCTGGTCCGCGAAACCGGCCAGACCGGCAAGCGCAGCACCCTCAAGCGCGAACAGTTCGCCGACCAGGCCAGCGCGCTCGCCGCGTTCGAGCGCGCCCGCGACCAGACGCTGAAGAAAGGATTCCAGCTGGTCTTCGCGCAAGGCGTCGACTCGCCGAACTGACACGCGACGCCGACGTGCGCGCCACTCCCCACGATTTCCAGGATTTCCCGTGACCCAGGCTTCCCCGCTCCAGAACGACCGCTTCCTGCGCGCCCTCCGCCGCGAATCCACCGACCGCACGCCGGTGTGGCTGATGCGCCAGGCCGGCCGCTACCTGCCGGAGTACCGCGCCACCCGCAAGCAGGCCGGCAGCTTCCTGGCGATGGCGAAGAACCCGGACCTGGCCTGCGAAGTCACCCTGCAGCCGCTGCGCCGCTTCCCGCTGGACGCCGCCATCCTCTTCAGCGACATCCTCACCGTGCCCGACGCCATGGGCCTGGGCCTGTATTTCGTCGAAGGCGAAGGCCCGAAGTTCGAGCGCCCGCTGCGCACCGCCGAAGACGTGGCGAAACTCGTCGTGCCGGACATGGAAACCGAACTGCGCTACGTGATGGACGCCGTGCGCGTGATCCGCCGCGAACTGGACGGCAGCGTGCCGCTGATCGGCTTCTCCGGCAGCCCGTGGACGCTGGCCTGCTACATGATCGAAGGCGGCGGCAGCGACAACTTCTCGAAGATCAAGGCGATGGCCTTGAACGCCCCCGAACTGCTGCACCGCATCCTGTCGGTGAACACCGATGCGGTGATCGCCTACCTCGCCGCGCAGCGCGCCGCCGGCGCGCAGGCGCTGCAGGTCTTCGACACCTGGGGCGGCGTGCTCAGCCCGGCCATGTACCGCGAATTCTCCCTGCCCTACCTCGTGCGCATCGCACGAGAACTCGAACGCGGCGAAGGCACCGAGCGCACCCCGCTGATCCTGTTCGGCAAGGGCAACGCAGCGTATCTCGAAGATCTCGCTGCTTCCGGCACCGAAGGCGTGGGCGTCGACTGGCTGATCGAACTCGGCGACGCCGCGCGCCGCACCGGCGGCCAGGTCGCGCTGCAGGGCAACCTCGACCCCGCCACGCTGTACGGCAGCCCCGACGCCATCCGCGAACAGGTCCGCCTCGCCCTCGACAGCTACGCCGCCGGCAACGGCGGCTCCCGCGACGGCCACGTCTTCAACCTCGGCCACGGCATGTCGCCGGACATGAACCCGGATCATGTCGCCGCACTGGTGGAAGCGGTGCATTCGGTGAGTGCGAGATAACGCCGCGACGCGGCATGCTTGCCGCGAGCGCAATGAAACAAAATGATTAAATAAATTTAAACAAATATTGACAGGCGCCTCTGACCTGCTATAGCGTTACTTCGCAGGCCATGCCTTGCTTGAATACAAGCAAGGCGGCATTGCTGGCAGGCATCAGCCAGCATTTCAAGTCATAGATTTTCACGACCCCGCGGGAATATTTCCGCCAGGCGCCAAAGACTTGACTGCCATTCCAGTCCCGGCTACGTTCCGGGCCGTTGCTCATGAAGAGCGGCCATGGACGCTGTATTCAACGGAGGAATCATGAAGCGTTTTCTGCTCGCTTTACTCGTCCTGCCTTGTTTCAACGCCTCTGCAGCCGTCATCCGCTGCGACAATTGCAGCGAACCGACCTATCAGGCGCAAGCGCAGAGCCGCGGCACTGGCCCGACGGGAATCGATACGCACTATGTGTATGACCTGCCTCAGGGCAAGGTCCGCAAGTACGAGGTCATGCGCAGTTGCGAAGAGGGAAGAGCCTGTCATCACGAAACGACCTCGCTACCGGTCGAGCCTGACGTGGAGCTTGCGGTGCTGGAACTGGCTTCATACTGGCACAGCACGGGCGGGACGATGAAATCGTGGTTCACATTCACGGCAGATGGGACCGCACAGCATCTGTCCGCATTCGATGTAGCTGGGCCGGGTGCGCCAAGGTCGACACTCTATACATGGTTTAACACCTATCGAGTCGCATCCGTTCGAAACGCCCTGCCACTGGCTGGTTCTTTGATCCATCAAATCGGCGTCACGATCGCCAGCATGTGGAACGACAGCATGGGGAAAACCATGGTCACCATCGTGTTTTCGGACGGATCGAAGGTCACCCTGGAATACGAAAGCATCAATAACACAGTAGCCGTAGTCGAAGGAAGCGCTACAGACAAGTACGGGAACATCATTCCGGTCACCCGAGAGCAAGTGAACGGCCAGAGATACGATTACTCGGGTGAAGGTGCAAATGGATCGGCACGGCAGAGAATGTCGAATTATCTGTACACGATGTTCGGGGTGCCGGTCACCAATGGAACTTCCAGATGGTCATGCGTCGCAGTCAGCGATAGCGGCTGGCGTTGCGGGAGCTATTGAGAATTCACCATGGGCGACTTTCTCGCGATCATCTATTTCCTGCTTCTCATCATCCTTCCTATCTGCCTTGTTCTTCTCAACAAAGATTATTCGGGAAAAGCCAAGCTTGCGGGCGTTCTAGCAAGCCTGTTCTTTTCGTGGATCGGATTCATCGTCTTCTTCCTGCTGATGCTTAGCCGGAAGCGACCCTCATGACCCGGCATACGCTCTAGGCGGACACCAAAAGATGCCCAGCCAATGCCTCGGCGAGCATCTCTCCGGTCAGCGGCTTGCGCAGGAATCCGTCGAAGCCGGCGTCGAGCGCCTGCGGCTCGGCATCGCCGTCGGCGCGGGCGGTGATCGCGAGCATCGGGCGGATGAAGCCCTGCATGCGCAGGTGCCGCGCAAGGGCGAGACCATCCATGCCCGGCAGATCGAGATCGACCAGCGCCACGTCGAAGACATGGGTCGCGATGGCGGTGAGCGCCGCGAGCGCGTGCGCCGCATGCGTCACGCGATGCCCCTGCACCTGCAGCAGGCCGCCCAGCGCATCGGCGACGATGGCGTCGTCCTCGACCAGCAGCACCATGCATGACGCGCAGGGCGCCTGATCGCGCAGATCCTCGGGCCGCACAGCCAGCACGGCCGGTTCGAGCGGCAGGCGGACGATGAAGCACGCGCCTTCGCCCGGCGCGCTGCGCAGTTCGATCCCGCCGCCCATCGCGACCGCAAGCTCCTGGCAGATCGCCAGTCCCAGCCCGCTGCCGCCGTAGCGGCTGGCGGTGCGCGCGCCCTCGGCCTGCTCGAAGCGGCGGAACAGGCGGCGCTGCTGTTCGATGTCGAGACCGGGTCCGGTGTCGATCACTTCGATGCGCACGCCCTGCGGCGACAGCGCCGCCAGCCGCAGCAGCACTTCACCGCGCTCGGTGAACTTGATCGCGTTGCCGAGCAGGTTCAGCACGATCTGGCGGATGCGCGTGGCGTCGCCATGCCAGCCGCGCGCGACGTCGGCATCGCGTTCGGCCACGAAACGCAGCGACTTCCGCTCGGCCAGCGGACGCATCAGCGCGACGGCCTCGTCGAGCAGCGCATGCAGGTCGAAATCCACCAGCGCCAGTTCCAGCCGGCCGGCCTCGGCGCGCGCCAGATCCAGCGCGTCGTTGACCAGGCGCATCAGGTGCTCACCGGCGCGGTGGATCGCCTGCACGTGGCCGCGCTGGCGCGGGTCCAGCGGCGTGCCCAGCAGCAGTTCGCTCATGCCGAGCACGCCGGTCATCGGCGTGCGCACCTCGTGGCCGAGGTTGGCGAGGAATCGGCTCTTGGCCAGCGAAGCATCTTCGGCCAGCGCCTGCTTCTGCCTCGCCAGCTGGTAGGCATGTCGTCTCCGCGCGCGCCGGCGGTCGAGCCGCACGCCCCACGCGACCATGCCGGCCAGCGCCAGTGCGTAGAGGACGAAGGCCCAGCCGCGCCGCCACCACGGCGCCTGCACCACCACCTCGATGCGGCGCGAGGGCGACCACGCGCCGTCGGCATTCGCACCCTGCACCTCCAGGCGATACGTGCGCGGCGGCAGGCTGGAGAACACGCGTTCGCCGTCGGCCTCCTGCTGTACCCAATCGGGATCGAAGCCGTGCAGGCGGAAGCGGTAGCGGTGCAGCGCGGGATCGGCGAAGGACATCACCCGCGCGACGATGCGCAGGTCGCGGTCGCCCGGGGCCATGGTCACCTGCAGCGCGACGTCCGCTCCCGGTGGACGCGGGATCGCGAACGGCACAACGTCTTCGCCGCGGCGCAGCTCGACGACATCGATCGCCAACGCCGATGCCATCGGCACCGACAGCGGTTGCGCGGGATCGAACCACACCAGGCCTTCCTTCGCCATCGCCAGCGCGCGGCCATGCGCGCCGCGCAGCATCGACGCCTGCGAGAAATCCAGTCCGGGCAAGCCATCGCGCATGACGTGCAGGCGCGCACGCCGCTGGCGCGTGTCGTACTGCAGCAGGCCGCGCGTGGTCGCCATCCAGACCTGGTCGCCGGCCACCAGCAGACTGCCGACATCGACGCCGGGCAGGCCCTCGTCCTGGCCGAACACCGCCTGCCGCAGCAACCGGCCATCGCGCCAGGCATGGCGTTCCAGCGCGCCGAAGCGCGCGATCCACCATGTGTCGGGCGCGACGAAGGCGACAGCCTGGATGCGTTCGCCGTCGCTGTCAGTCTTCGGCACGACCGTCTCGAATCGTCCCGCATGCCAGCGATGCAGCGCACGATGGTCGTAGAACCAGGGCGCGCCGTCCGGCCCGGCATGCATGAGGACGTAGTCCTGGACATCGCCCCCGAAGGTCTCGGCCGGAGACAACTCGCGCACGACACGCGCATCGCGATCGAGCACGCGCAGCGCACCGCCGTACAGCGACACCCACAGCGCGCCATCGCTGCCGCAGAACAGGGCCTGCGGCGAATTCGCCGATTCGACCCGCGCGCGATGCCCACGCATCGCCGCACCGGTGCGTGGATCGACCTGCACGACGCGATCGATGCCGGCGGTGTCGAACCCGGAGACCCACAGCCGGCCGTCGGGGCAGGTCGTCGCGGTATTCAACCATTGCAGGCCCAGCGCACCCGCATCGACCAGCCGCGACGGCGCGCCGCCCGTAGACAGCTTGTACAGGGCACGCGCACCGACGAGCCAGACCGCATCGCCGACACCCGCAACGATATCGACCGGATCGATCCGCGACATCGACTCGCCGCCGATGGCCTCGATCGTCCCGAAGCGCCCGTGAGCTGGCGGCAGGTAGGACAGCCCCTGCATGTAGGACGCGAACCACCAGCCACCCTCGTGGTCGCGCACATGGTCGAACACGCCGCTCGACAGCCCGTCCTCGTGCAGCGGCGGCCGCACCTGCACGGCAGGATGCGCGGCCGACTGCGCCGAGAACAGGCCGAGCGCGGTGCCGATCCAGTAACCGCCGTCGCCGCGTGGCGAGATCACGGCATTGGTCGCGCGTGCGGGCAGGCGCCAGGGCGCTGCGGCGACCTCGTCCCGTGGCGAGACCCGGAAGGCCCCGAGATCGGTGCCGACCCAGGCGGTGCCGTCGTCGTCGGGCTTGATGTGGAAGACCATGGCCTGCCCCAGTCGCGACGCGCCCAGTTCACGCAGGCGCCCGCCGCGCAGTCGATACAGGCCCGCCATGGTGCCGATCAGCAGATCGTCCGCGCCACGGGCCAGGATCGTCGAGGGTTTACCGCGCATCGCGTCGCTCGCGTCCAGCTGGATCCGCTGGATCGCACCCTCGCGCCCGATCCGGCACAGCACCGGCCCCTGGCCCGTGAGCCACACCGCGCCGTCCGGTGCCGCCGCGAGCATGACGATGTCGTCGTCGCAGCCTGCGGCATCGCCCTCGAAGCGGATCTGCGCGAAATCGCGACGCCGCGCGTCCAGCATGCTCAAGGCCCCGCGCGAGGCGACCCAGACGCGGTCGTCGCGATCGATCGCCAGCGACACCAGGTTGTTGTCGGGCAAGGCGCCCTGCAGGCCACGGGCACGCCGCAGGAACCTGAGTGCCGTGCCGTCGTAGCGCATCAGCCCGTCGCCGGTCGCGGCCCACAGCACGCCGGCCCGGTCGACCGCGAGCGCATTGATCTCCGCCGGCAGGCCATCGGCCGGGCCGAAGCGCACGAAGCGCTGCGCGATCGCGCCGGACTGCGCCCAGGCGCACGACGCCGCCACGCCGGCGGCTGCGACGGCCAGGCCGATCGCCCGCGCGATCCGGATCGAAATGGCACGTGCGGCATTCATGCGCCGGCTTGCCGTCTGCATGCGACGTTTCCCTGTCGATGAAAGATCCGTTGGCGCCTCTCCCGGCGCCGCCCCACGCGCAATGAACCGTTGCAGCCGCGGGGCGGCATATCCTGCAGCATCGGCCTAGAATCCGACAGACCTGCCCACGGGATCGCCCATGCCGACCGCCCCGCGCCGCCTTCGCCACATCGCCGTCCTGTCGCTGCTGCTGCCGCTGTCGGCGCTGGCCGCGAACAAGGGAAAGCAGGCGGAAACCTGGCGGCTCGACCCGGTGCACACGCGGGTGATGTTCGCGATCAGCCACGCCGGGTTCTCCAACGCCATCGGCACCGTCTCCGGCAGCACCGGGACGCTGGTCTTCGATCCGGAAGACTGGACCAGCGCCTCGCTCAGGGCCTCGGTGCCGATCGCCCGCGTGGACCTGGGCGATGCGAAATGGAACGAGGCCACGCTGGCCGGGAACCTGCTCGACGCGAAGCACCACCCGACCGCCGAATTCGTCTCCGAGCGGGTCGAACCGCTCGCCCCCGACCGCGCCCGTATCCACGGCACACTCACCCTGCGCGGTGTGGCCCAGCCGGTCGCCCTCGACGTGACGCTGAACGCGCTCAAGCGCCATCCGCTGCCGCCGTTCCGGCGCACGGTGGGTTTCTCCGCGACCGCCACCCTCAGCCGCAAGGCCTTCGGCATCACCGCCTGGTCGAGCGTGATCGGCGACAGCGTCGAACTGCGGATCGAAGCCGAAGCCGTGCGCCAGAGCGGCAAGGGCGACGACACCACCGACGACACCGCGACCGGCCGCGCAACCGAAGCCGCGCCGCCGGCCTCTTCCTGACAGACCTTCCGCACGGATACGACACCATGAGCCTGAAGAATCCTTCCGACCGCTGGGGTGGCGTCAGCCAGTGCCTGCACTGGGCCACGGTGGTCCTGATCGTGGCCATCGCGTACATCGGCCTGACCATGGGCGACCTGCCCAATGGCCCGGACAAGATCAGGACCTATGCCCTGCACAAGTCGATCGGCCTGACCATCCTCGCCCTGGTCGCGCTGCGCGTGCTGTGGCGCCTGGCCGCGGGCGCGCCACGTCCGGTGCCGGGTTCGCCGCGCTGGCAGGAACGCATCGCATCGCTCACGCACTTCGGCATCTACGTGCTGCTGTTCGCGATACCGATCAGTGGCTGGGTGATGAACTCCGCCGCAGGCTATCCGCTGCAATGGTTCGGCCTGTTCAACCTGCCTGCGATCGCCGGCAAGAGCCAGGAGCTGCGCGAGGCCGCAAAGGAGGCCCACGAACTGATGTTCTGGCTGCTCGCGCTGATGGTCGTGGCGCATGCCGGCGCCGCGTTCTACCACCACCTGTTCCAGCAGGACGCCACCCTCGCGCGCATGCTGCCGCGCGGCTGGCTGAAGGTACCCGCCGCCGGTGCCGGCGCCACCGTGCACGCAACCGATCCCGCACCGACGCCCTCTTCCACGCAGACCCCCGACGAGTGACCTCCCCATGCTGCGCAAGATCCTCCCGCTGACCCTGGCCCTCGCCGCCATTCCGGCCTTCGCCGCCGACTACGCCCAGACCACCGGCTCCAGCCTCGGCTTTTCCGGCAAGTACCAGGGCGAGGCCTTCAACGGCACCTTCCCGGGCTTCGCCACCACCTTCTCCTTCGACCCGGCGCAGCTGGCCACCGCGAAACTCGACGTGACCATCCCGCTCGCCACCGCGACCACCCGCAACGCCGACTACGACGGCGAACTGCGCGGCGCGTCGTTCTTCAACAGCAGGAAGTTTCCGCAGGCGCGCTACACCGCGACGAAGTTTCGCAGCCTGGGCGGCGACAGGTACGCCGCCGACGGCACGCTCAGCCTGCGCGGCGTGAACAAGCCGGTCACGCTGACCTTCACCTGGACCCCCGGCGCCAGGCCGGTGCTGTCGGGCACGGCCACGGTGAAGCGCTTGGACTTCGGCGTGGGCAGCGGCGACTGGGCCGACACCAGCGTCATCCCGAACGAGATCAAGGTGACGACGAAAGTGGTGTTCGTCGCGAAGTGATCCCTGGTCTCCCGTAGAGCGGAGCGAGCTCCGCTCTACGGCGCGCGCAGTCTCGGCATGCCTGCGTCAGCGTGCGTCCGGCGGCAACGGACGCAGGGTGTAGACGAACGCGCCGAGCAGGTCGCCTTCGCGCTTCCCCTTGTGGCAGGCCAGGCATTCGCTGCGCGCACGGATCGGCCCGGTCGCGCGCAGGCCATCGCCGTCCGCCTGCACCAGCAGCGGTGTCCCCGCGACGAGCGCCTGCACGGCCTCATGCTCGACCGGCGTCAGCGGCCGTGCCTCCGGCCGTGGACGCACGGCGATCCCGTCGCCCGACGGCATGTCCGGCGCATGCAGGAAGCCCTGGAACGGCGAAGCGAAGACCACCGGCGGATCGTGCTTCGCGATCCCCACCAGTTCCACGTTGGCGACCCACAGCGATGGCTGGCCCTGCGTCCGGTATCGATGCATGACGCGCATCATCGGCGTCACGCGCGCATAGCCGAAGCCGTCGCTCTCGACGAAGGCGGTCACGAAGTCGTCGTGCATCCGCAGCAGGTCGGCGGGGGGCGCGCCATCGGCCTCGGCCGATCCGCCTGCCGGGGGCGCAGCGCCGACGCGGCCCATCACGCCGGCCAGCATCGCGAACAGCGCCAGGACTCCGCAGAGATTCCGCATCGTCGCCATCGTCATCTCCATCAACCAGCGGATGCCCGCAGGGCGGCGACCGCGTCGGCGTCGAACGGCCAGTCCAGCTCGATGCCGCGCCGCATGTCGCGCAGCACCGGCACACGATGGCCGTACCCGGCTTCGAGCGCCGTATCGTCATCGATGAACACGCTCTCGAACGCAGGCACGCGGGCCTCGGCCAGGACCGCCAGCGCGAGATCGCACAGGTGGCAGTCGTCGCGCTGATACAGCACGAGGGCGGGGTCGGTCGCCATGTCGGTCGGACACCTGTTCGGAAGCGGGGCCTCGGCATCATACCGGCATCGAACCGGTCGCCCGGGCCGGACAGAGCGTCCGGTGGGGGCAACATGACGGTCAGGATCACACCACAGGGGGATATCGATGAAAGACACACCACGCAAACGGCGCCTGGTCGCGACCTACTGGACGCGGGACCTCGGCGCATGGGCCGCCGCGTTCGGGCAGGACACGCGCGGCGTGTGCGACGCCGGGATCGAGGTCACCCGGGTCAAGCTGAAGTACCACCCGCGGCGGAACACCGGCCATCCCTACCGCGTCAGCCTGACCGCGAAGGTGACCGATCGCGCCAGGGCCATCGCCTTCATGAAGTCGCAGGTACCGATCGCGCGGAAAGCCGGCGTGCAGATGACATCGATACGCAATCGCTGGTACGACTGAACGCCAGGGCCTGGCCCGTGCGCATCGCGCCCCAACATACGGGCGCGCATGGCTTTTTCCATGCCAAAAGCGCATGAGACAGCCGTGGACATGACGACCTAGAATATCGTCTACGTTTCGCCGGCACGCGGCCGACACGTCCGGTCGCGGGTTCGGGACGCAGGGCGACGCGCGCGCCGCCCCCCCCTCGCAGAACGACGCATCGCCCGGCATGCCCGCATGGCCCGGCGGTCGTCCCGACGGAAGAGCATCCCGTGGCTGTCAGCACCTTCGACCTGTTCAAGATCGGCATCGGCCCCAGTTCCTCGCACACGGTGGGCCCGATGCGCGCCGCCGCGCGCTTCGTCGAGCGCTGGCTGCAGGAATCCGGCGACCTCGCGCGCACCGGCCGCGTGCGTGCCGAGGTGTTCGGCTCGCTGGCCCTGACCGGGCGCGGCCACGGCACCGACAAGGCCGTGCTGATGGGCCTGGAAGGCCACTGGCCGAACCTGATCGACCCCGATGTCATCCCCGACGCACTGGCGCGCATCCGCGGCGACAAGCGTATCCGCCTCGGCGGCGCCCACGAGATCGGCTTCGACGAGAAGCACGACCTCATCATGAACAAGCGCCAGAAGCTGCCGTACCACACCAATGGCATGCGCTTCACCGCCTTCGACACCGCGGGCGCCGAGATCGCGACCCGCGAGTATTACTCGGTCGGCGGCGGCTTCGTGGTCAACCAGGACGAAGCGGCCGAAGACCGCATCGTCGCCGACACCACCGAACTGCCCTACCCCTTCCACAGCGGCGCCGAGCTGCTGCAGCAGTGCGAGACCCACGGCCTGAGCATCGCCGGCCTGATGTTCGCCAACGAACACGCGTGGCGCGACGGCACCGGCATCCGCCAGGGCCTGCGCGAGATCTGGGATGCGATGCAGAGCTGCGTGCAGCGTGGCATCCGCGAAAGCGGCACCCTGCCCGGCGGCCTGCACGTGGTGCGCCGCGCGCCCAGCCTGCACGCGGAACTGTCGACCAAGCCCGAAGCCGCGATGCGCGACCCGCTGACCGTACTGGACTGGGTGAACCTCTATGCCCTCGCCGTGAACGAGGAGAACGCCGCCGGTGGACGCGTGGTCACCGCGCCGACCAACGGCGCCGCCGGGATCATTCCCTCGGTGCTGCACTACTACGACCGCTTCTGCCCCGGCGCCAACGAACAGGGCGTGTTCGACTTCCTGCTCACCGCCGCCGCGATCGGCATCCTGTACAAGGAAAACGCCTCGATCTCCGGCGCCGAGGTCGGCTGCCAGGGCGAAGTCGGCGTCGCCTGCTCGATGGCCGCCGCCGGCCTCGCCGCCGCGCTCGGCGGCACCCCGGGCCAGATCGAGAACGCCGCCGAGATCGGCATGGAACACAACCTCGGCCTGACCTGCGACCCCATCGGCGGCCTCGTGCAGATCCCGTGCATCGAACGCAACGCGATGGGCGCGGTGAAGGCGATCAATGCCTCGCGCATGGCGCTGCGCGGCGACGGCAAGCACAAGGTCAGCCTCGACAAGGTCATCAAGACCATGCGCGACACCGGCCGCGACATGCAGGACAAGTACAAGGAAACCTCGCGCGGCGGGCTTGCCGTGAACGTGATCGAGTGCTGACATCACTTTCAAGGGACGCTTATGGACACTCCCCAAGGAATGAACTGGATCGAGTATGCGAAGCTTGCCATTAGCCTTATAACCCTAGCCTCTATTATTCTAGCGTTTTTGAGCTATCGAACGAACACAAACAAGATCAACGAAGATCGCGTGCGAGACAGGGATAAGGAACTCATCTCGCAAACTCAAAAATCACTGCAATGGGCATATGACGTTCTGACGGAGAACGGAAAGAACTTCCCACCGAAAGCAGATCGACTGAATTGGCTAACAAGCGCGCGGCACATTCTGAGAGCAGAAAAACTCTCATCCCAGATCGCTAGCGAGACATACAAGATTATCTTCAAGGAAATCGAAGAATTCTGGCGGCACCAATTTTACGTCGCACTGAATCACAAGGCGTTAGCCCTGTGGACCTACTTCTCGAATGACAAGCCTCTTCTTTCCGGAGAGATTCTTGAACCGAGATCAGTCCTGGTAGTCGCCAAATTCTCCGAATGGAAAGAAGGCCAAGAGGATCCGATCGACTCGGTGGACTTATCACTGCCAGAGAAGGGACTGAGCGGCTACATCCGCATTGGCCTCCCGCAGTATCTGAGTGAAATCGAGGCATTTCGAAACAGATACAAACAGAACGTCAGCCCGGTGACCAATAGCTCCTCATGAACGACCTTGCCTCAATATCCACCCTCCGCGTCGCCCTCGCCCAGATCGCGCCGGTGTGGCTTGATCGCGAAGCCACCACGCTGAAGATCGTCGCGGCGATCGACGATGCTGCACTGCAGGGCGCGAAACTGGTGGTGTTCGGCGAGGCGCTGCTGCCGGGCTATCCGTTCTGGCTCGAACACACCGAGGGCGCACGCTTCGACGACGACCTGCAGAAGTCGCTGTATGCGCACTACTGCACGCAGGCGGTATCGGTCGCGCGCGGCGATCTCGATCCGGTCCGCGAGGCCGCGCGACGTCATGGCCTGTGGGTGGCGCTGGGCACGATCGAACGTGCCGACGATCGCGGCGGACACAGCCTGTACTGCAGCCTGATGCTGATCGACGACGCGGGTGAGCTGCGCAACGTGCATCGCAAGCTGATGCCGACCTACGAGGAGCGGCTGGTGTGGTCGTCCGGCGACGGCGCGGGCCTGCGCACGTTCCCGATCGGCCCGTTCACGGTCGGCGCGCTGAACTGCTGGGAAAACTGGATGCCGCTGCCACGCGCGGCGCTGTCGGCGCAGGGCGAGGACCTGCATCTGGCGGTGTGGCCGGGCAGCCGGCGCAACACCGAGGACATCACCCGCTTCGCCGCGCGCGAGGGTCGCAGCTACGTGGTCAGCGTCGGCGCACCGTGGCGTCGCGAGGACATTCCCGACAGCCATCCGCACGCGGCCCTGCTCCGTGAACGCATGCCGGCGGTCTGCGCCGACGGCGGCAGCGCGGTCGCCGGCCCGGATGGCCAGTGGCTGCTGCCGCCGCAGGACGGCGAAGGCGTGTTCTGCGTCGACCTCGACCACGCCCGGGTCTATCGCGAGCGGCAGAACTTCGACCCGGTCGGCCACTATTCGCGGCCGGACGTCCTGCGCCTGCACCTCGACAGGACCCGCCAGGGCGTCTTGCGCATCGACGACTGATTCTGCGAGAGTCGCCCACGGAACAGGCCCACTTCGCCGCCCGGGACACGCATCCCGCGGGGCGCCGGGGTGGCGGCTCGCCGGGACACGACACGACCGGGGGAAGACGGGGTGCTGCGGCTCCTGTGGCTGTCGACGCTGTACCTGCTCGGCGCCTGGTTCGCCGGGGTGCTCATCCTTGCGCCCGATGAAGTCACCCTGTTCTGGCCCGCGTCCGGCGTCGCCTATGCCGCCGTCCTCCGCTACGGCCCGCGCTGGTCGCTGTTCGTGGCCCTTCCCATCCTGGTCAACCACCTCCTGTTCGCACCGGTCCCGGCCGGCTTCCTGCCCTATTCGGTCGGCAGCAACATCGTCGCCGCGCTCGCCGGCTACACGGCCTGCCGGGCGCTCACCGAGGACACCGCGCGGCTGAGCGTGCGCAGCGGTTTCGCCCTGATGTGCGGCGCGGTCACGATGTCGGCGACTTCGGCCATGATCGGCACCCTGGGCCTGCTGGCCAACGGCATGACCGACGGCAGCGATTTCTGGCACGCGTACGCGCGCTGGACGATGGGCGACCTGTTGGGCATCACCTGCGTCGCGCCGACCCTGCTCTACCTCACCCATGCCGATGCGCGCGATGTCGCACCCCTGCTCGGCGATCGCATGTCCGTGCACCGCGAGAAGGCGATCTGGCTGGCCTGCGCCATCCTCTCGGCCGGCGTCTTCTACATCGCCGGCACCTACAGCGGCCTGTACTCGCTGGGCCTGGTGTCGCTGCCGCTGGCGCTGCTGCTGTGGAGCGCGGTGCGCTTCGAGCCGCTGTGGACGCTGGTCGGCACCGGCATCGCCGTGCTGGTGATCACCTCGATCACCGCGCTGGGCATCGGCGCGTTCCGCTCGCCGCAGGATCCGTTCGACGTGGCGCTGCTGCTGGGCTTCATGTGCCTGTTCGCGAACGTGCCGCTGATGCTCACCGCGTCCATCGCCGAGCAGCGTGCGGCGACGCGGCGCGCCCTGCTGCGCGCGGTGACCGACAGCGCCACCGGCCTGCCCAACCGCAGCGCGTTCGAGGAGGCCCTGCAGCGCACCGCCGCACGCGCCGGCATCGAGGCAGGACTGGTCTATCTCGACCTGGACCACCTGAGCCTGATCAACGACACCGTGGGCAGCGCCGCGGGCGACGCGCTGATCCGGGGCACCGGCTCGCTGCTGCGCGCCACGGTGGAGCGCAAGGACGAGGTGTTCCGCATCGGCGGCGACGAGTTCGCGCTGCTGCTGCACGGCTCGCCCGCGTACGCGCTGCGCGCCGCCGAACGCGTGCTGCTGGCGATCGACGACTACCGTGTCGGCTGGCAGGGCCAGGCGCTGAACGCCACCGCCAGCATCGGCCTGGTGACCTTCGTCGGCGGCCACGGCGACCACACCCACCTGCTGTCGCAGGCAGACACCGCCTGCTTCACCGCCAAGGAACTCGGCGGCAACCGCATCTGCATCGCCAACCAGGAGCCCGGCGAATTGCAGGAGCGCACCGCCGCGATGCGCTGGGCGGTGCGCATCCGCGAAGCGCTGGATCGCGGCCTGTTCGAACTGGACTGCCAGTCGATCCAGCCGCTCGACGGCAGCGACGGACAGGGCCGTCACTTCGAACTGCTGCTGCGCATGCGCGATCCGGTCACTGGCCAACGGCTGGCGCCGGGCGACTTCATTCCCGCGGCCGAACGCTTCCAGCTGGGCGTGCAGCTGGATCGTCACGTGATCGAACTCGCGCTGGGCTGGCTGGAGGCGCGGCCGGCCGCTGCCGCCGAAGTGCACCTGTGCGCGATCAACCTCACCGCCGCTTCGATGGTCGACGAAGGCTTCCAGCGCTACGTGGTCGATCGCGTCCGGCGCAGCAGCGTGCCGGCGCACAAGCTGTGCTTCGAGATCACCGAAACCAGCGCCGTGCGCGACCTGGCGCGCGCGCAGGCGCTGATCGCGCAGTTGCACGCGCTCGGCTGCGCGTTCGCGCTCGACGACTTCGGCACCGGCTTCTGCTCGTTCAACTACCTGCGCTCGCTGGATGTCGATTACTTCAAGATCGACGGCAGCTTCGTGCGCGACCTGCAGGATTCCGAACTGTCGACCGCGGTCGTGCGCTCGATCACCGACATCGCCCACGTGCTGCACAAGAAGACCATCGCCGAACAGGTCGAGAACGAGCAGGTCATCGCGCTGCTGCGCGCGCTCGGCGTCGACATGGCCCAGGGCTACGGCCTGCACCGGCCGGAGCCGCTGGCGCAGTACTTCGCACGGGACTACGCGACGCGGCCGAGGTGACGCGCCTGGCCATGCCCCGGAACGACATGCCCCCTTCGCAAAAGGGAGCTTGATGTCAGGGGCACTTTCACTGTCTCGACACGATCTCCAGCACGTCGTCGAGCAGGCCCGCGGCGGTGACACCGGCGCCCGCGCCCGGCCCCTGGATCACCAGCGGCTGCCGGTCGTAGCGGTCGCTCCAGATCGCGACGCGGTTGTCGGTGCCGGCGCCGCCGGCCAGCGGATGGTCCGCCGGCAGCGACTGCAGGCCGACGCGCGCGCGACCGTCTTCCAGGCGCGCGAGGAAGCGCAGCTTCTCGCCGCGCTTGTAGGCATCCGCGAAACGCTCGCGCAGCGGCGTATCCAGCTCGGGCAACGCGGCATCCACGTCCGTCGCCGACAGCACGGCCAGCGTCTGCGGCACCAGCGAATCGACCTCCACCGCGGCGCTGTCCAGGGCCACGCCGGCGGCACGCGCGAGAATCAGGATCTTGCGCCGCACGTCCTCGCCGGACAGGTCGTCGCGCGGATCGGGTTCGGTGTAGCCGGCATCGCGCGCCTGACGCACGAAACCCGAGAACGGCCGCAGGCCGTCGTAATGATTGAACAACCAGGCCAGCGAACCGGAGAGCACGCCGGCGATGGCGTGGATGCGGTCGCCGCCGGCCTGCAGCGCGCGCAGCGAGCGCAAGAGCGGCAGGCCCGCGCCGACGGTCGCGCTGTCGCCGTAATGCGTGCCACCGAGGGCGCAGGCTTCGCGGATCTCGCGCCAGCGCGCCAGCGACGTGCCCTGTCCGAGCTTGCAGGCGGTGACGACATGGATGCCGTCGGCCAGCCAGGCCGCGTGGCGGGCGGTCACCGCCTCGCTGGCGGTGGCATCGATGACGACGCGCGTGCCGTGCGCGCCGAGCGCGCAGGCCACGGCATCAAGCGACGGCGGCGCGTGCGATGCCACTCCCGACACCGCACGCGCTGCCGCCTCGGCCGTGGACGCCGGCCTGAACCCGAACCTCGAATTCGCCACGTACTGCAGCGATAGGCGCTCGCCCGGCCGCGTGCCGTCCCAGCCCGCGAGCCGCGCCAGCACCGCACTGCCCACGGTGCCGGTACCGAGCAGCGCGATCCGCGCCGGCGCATCGGCCGCGCGCGACTGCGGGCGCGCGGCGACGCCGATATGCGCGATGACGACCTCTCCGCTCACAGCACGACCTGTTTGGTACAGGGTTTTCGCGCATCGACCACGGCCTGCGCGCGCGCGAGGCCGGCGGCGATGTCGGCGACCAGGTCGTCGGCGTGTTCGATGCCCACCGACAGGCGCACCAGGCCATCGCCGATGCCGGCGGCGGCGCGCGCTTCGGGCGTCATCGCGGCATGGGTCATGGTCGCCGGATGCGCTACCAGGCTTTCGACGCCGCCCAGCGACTCGGCCAGCGTGAAGTACTGCAGGCCGTCGACGAAGGCGCGGACCGCTTCTTCGCCGCCGTCGAGTTCGAGCGAGAGCATCGCGCCGAAGCCCTTCTGCTGGCGCGCGGCCAGCGCGTGGCCCGGATGCGAGGCCAGGCCCGGATAGTGCAGCTTGCGCACCGCCGGATGGTCCTGCAGCAGCGCGATCAGCGCATGGGTGTTCTCCTGGTGCACGCGCAGGCGCGCATCCAGCGTGCGCAGGCCGCGCAGGGTCAGGAAGCTGTCGAACGGCGAACCGGTCAGGCCAAGCGCGTTCGCCCACCACACCAGCTGCTGGTGCTGTTCCGCATCCTTCGCGACGACCGCGCCGCCGACCACGTCGCTGTGGCCATTGATGTACTTGGTGGTCGAGTGGATCACGTAGTCGGCGCCGAATTCGATCGGGCGCTGCAGCGCCGGCGACAGGAAGGTGTTGTCGACGACCACGCGGGCACCGGCGGCGTGCGCGGCTTCGATCACGAAGCGCAGGTCGGTGATGCGCAGCAGCGGATTCGACGGGGTTTCGATCCACACCACCGCCGGCTTGAGCGCCAGCGCATCGGCCAGCGCGCGCGGATCGGTCAGGTCGACCGTCGACAGTTCGAACGCGCCCTTGTTCGCCAGCGCGTTGAACAGGCGCCAGCTGCCGCCGTACGCGTCGTGCGGCACCACCAGGCGCTCCCCCTGCTTGAGCAGCGCGTGCAGCAGCAGGGTGATCGCGGACATGCCGGTGGAGGTGACCACGCCGCCGGCGCCGCCTTCCAATTCGGCCAGCGCTTCGCCGAGCAGATCGCGCGTGGGATTGCCGCTGCGCGTGTAGTCGTACTGCCGCTTCTCGCCGAAGCCGGCGAAGCTGAAGTTCGACGAGAGCACGATCGGCGGCGTCACCGCACCGAAGGCCGTGTCGCTGTCGATGCCGGCGCGCACCGCGCGGGTCGCCGATTGCGGCTCGCCGCCGTTGAAAGGTCCATTCAGGGTCGCGCTCATGCCACGTCTCCACACACGTCTTCGAGGGATTTGCCGAGGATGTCCGCGATCTCGCGCGGCTCGGTCAGGAAAGCGTCGTGCCCGTACTTCGAGCGCAACACACGGATTTCGCCGCGCGGCAGGCCTTCGGCCAGCGCGAACAGATCGTCCAGCGGCACAAGGCGGTCCTCGACGATCGCGACCACGGTGGTCGGCACGCGCACTTCGCGCGGATCCACGCGATGCAGGTCGATCGATTCGGACAGGCGCAGGAAAGCCGTGGGCGAGGTGCGCGCGACCCAGGTCGCGGCGCAGTGTTCGAGGTAATCCTGGGCGGCGACGCGCGCACGGCCGTGCACCAGCTGCGGCGCTTCGTCGAAGCGCTCGGCGAATTCGTTCGGCGTGCGATAGCTCAGCATCGCCAGCTGGCGGGCGAGCGCCAGGCCCTGCCCTTCGTCGCACTGCAGCTGGCCCAGCGCCACCGCCTGGCGCTGCAGCGCGCGCCACGCGCTGGCGTAGGGATGCGCGCGGTGCGCGCCGCTGATCGCGACGAGGCGGCGCACGCGCTGCGGATGGCGCGCGGCGAACTGCAGGCCGACCATCGCGCCGTAGGAGCTGCCGATGAAGGCCGCGGCCTTCTCCACGCCCAGCGCATCGAGCACGGCGGCGATGGCGTCGGCCTGGTCGGCGCTGTCGATGGCGGCGTCGAGCGTGCCGTCGGCGCCGATCCAGTCGATCGATACCAGACGGAAACGGCGCGCATCGAGGCCGGTACCGCTCTGGTTCTGCCACCAGCCGTTCTCGGGGAAGTCGTGGCTGGCGATGGCGTGGCGGTGCGCGGAAATGCCGCCGGCCACCACCAGCACCGGTGCGTCGACCGGGCCGACCGCTTCCCAGGCGATGTCCACGCTGCGTTCGCCGGCATGGCGCATCGCCAGCGTCGCGCGCAGGCGGCCACGGATGGCGCGCGGCGCGGACGGCACGTCGGCGACATGGGGCACGTATCGACAGGCGTCGACGACGGACTCGGCGAGGGCGGGGGTGGCGGCGAAGGACATGGCGCGGTCTCCGTGGAGGGGGCCATCAGAGGCCGCGGGGAGACCGGAGAGTCGTTGTCGACGGCGATCCGCAGGATCGCCACGCGCAACCATCTTCACGGCGGACACAGGGTCCCCGCAGGAATTGGCACCTTCATAGTCCCGGCCGCGTCGCGGTCGGTACCAACAGGTTGCCCCGGCTTCAAAGGGCCTGTCCCTCAGCCGGTCTTGATGGATGGCCACAGGATAGCGCTGCGCCGCAGCATGTCAATCGCTTCATCCGCATAGAACGATATTTCATAAGCAGCTGTCCATCGGCGCCCCTGTTCGCAGATACTCGTCCGCATGCCTAAGACCCACCGCCGTCTCCTCGCGGCCGGCCTGCTCCTCTGCGCGACAGGATTCGCCGCAGCCGGCCCCGCCACCGCCCCGCGCCCCGCCCCGCCCTCCGTGCCGATCGTCGTGCCCGAGGCCTATGTCTCGGCCGAATCGCCCGGCGACGAGCTCGATTCCCTGGCCACCTGGCGTCACCCAGACGGCCGCACATGGCTGATCGCCACCGCCAAGTCCAGCCACCAACTGGTCGTGTTCGATGCCGACACCGGCGAACGCCTGCGTGCCGTCGGCGGCAAGGGCACCGAGCCCGGCCAGTTCAAGCGCCCCAACGGGATCGCGATACACGGCGACCGCCTGTTCGTGGCCGAGCGCGACAACCGCCGCATCCAGGTGCTGTCGCTGCCGGACTTCCGCCCGCTCGCCACTTTCGGCGACAGCGAGCTGCGCGCGCCCTACGGCCTGTGGCTCAACCCCGATGCCGACGGCCGGGGCGCCGATGCCTACGTCACCGACAGCTTCATGTACGGCGAGCGCTTCGACCAGTTGCCGCCGCTGGCCGAACTCGACCAGCGCGTGCGCCGCTACCGCCTGGCGTTCTCCGCCGACGGCGGCGTGCGCGCCGAGTCGCGTGGCAGTTTCGGCGACACCAGCGAGCACGGCGCCCTGCGCATCGTCGAATCCATCGCCGGCGATCCGGCGCACGACCGCCTGCTGATCGCCGACGAGTACCATCCGAAATCCACGCTGCGCGAGTACACGCTCGCGGGCAAGCCGACGGGTCGGCAACTGCCCGAGGACACCTTTTCCTTCGAGGCCGAAGGCGTGGCGCTGTGGGCCTGCGGCCCGCGCCGAGGCTATTGGGTGTCGGTCGACCAGCTGGCGCCGCTGACCGTGTTCCACGTCTTCGAGCGCAGGACGCTCAGGCGCGTGGGCAGCATCACCGGGCGCACCGTGGCGACCACCGACGGCATCGCGCTGCGCGACGAAGGCAACGCCCGCTTCCCCAGCGGCGCGCTGTACGCGGTGCATGCCGATAAATCGGTCGCCGCGTTCGACCTGCGCGATGTGATCGCAGCCCTGAAGCTCGACCGCCGCTGCCGCTGAGTCCCGGGATGCGCGTCGTCACCGCGGTCGCATCGATATCGCTGGCCGTGCTCGCCAGCGCCGCACGCGCCGACGACGACGAGATCGCGCGCGTCGCGTTGAGCCTGCGCGAAGGCGCGGGCGGCGTCGAGGCCTGGGCCGAGAACCGGATGGCCGGCCCGGTCGAAGTGCTGCTGTCCGCGCCCGCGGGCCGCCGCGCACCCGCCGCCGAACCCGCCCTGCCTGCACGCGCGCTGCTGCCCGCCTACGAACGCCGCCTGGTGACCCGGCTGCGCGCGACGCCATCCGCGGTGCTCCCGCTGCGCATCGTTCCCGGGTCACCGAATGCGCAGCCGCGCGACGTGGAATACGCCTATCCGCTGCAGAGCCGCGAACTGCGCATCGCGCAGAGCTGGGGCGGCGCACACAGCCATCGCGATGCCGAGAACCGGCATGCCGTCGATTTCGCCATCGACGAAGGCACCCCGGTGGTCGCCGCGCGCGCCGGCACGGTGATGGATCTGGAAAGCGGCTTCAGCGGCGCCGGCCGCAATGCCGCCGCCGACGCCGGCCGCGCCAACTACGTACGCATCCTCCACAACGACGGCACGATGGCGCTGTACGCGCACCTGAAGACCGGCGGCGTGCTGGTGCGCCTGGGCCAGCCGGTGCGCAAGGGCGAACCGATCGGCCTGTCGGGCAACACCGGCTTCAGCGCCGGCCCGCACCTGCACTTCGTGGTGCAGGTCAATCGCGGGATGTCGCTGGAATCGATCCCGTTCCGCATGTTCGGCCCGCAGGGGATCCTGCGGTTCAGCGAGGCGGTGACGACGCCGGCGCCAGCGTCAGGCGACGCCGCGCAATAGGGTGCGATGCATCGCACCGGCTTTGCATGCCGGCGATTCGAAAGCCG
>JAHCAU010000015.1 GCA_019634715.1 Lysobacter sp. | reverse complement strand
TCCGGCGTCGGGTGGCGTCGAAGAACGCTATCGATCCCCAGATGCGGGAGCAGGATGCAGGCCCAGAGCATGGCAGGACATCAATGAAGCGAGGCGATCGCGAACGAAGCGGTCGGTGCCGGGCCGCCTCGGCACTTCCGCACCCGCACCTGTCGGTCACGGTCCAGTTCCAGCCGCAGCGCGGCCGGCGAGGCTTCTTCAGCGTGCTTGCGATCCCGAAGGACGAAGCCCAGGGCGTGGCCGGCATCTGCGGCTACCTGGAGGCGGCGAAGCCCGTGGTGGTCGACCTTGCTCGGCCAGCCCAGCACTGCGGCGCAGGCGCCCGAACGCAGGGTTTGCTCGAAAGCCCATAGCGCCTGCTTGGGTTGCGCGTCCAGCACATGGAGGTAGCTCAGGTCGACACCGCGCACCTGCCAGGCCGGCGCGTAAGGAATGTAGGGCGGCGCGATGAGGGCCACATGGGCACCGGCGGTCGTCAGGCGCGCCAAGGTCGGGATGAGCAGATCCAGTTCCCCCACCCCGTCGGCCGGCAGCAGCAGTTCGGTCAACGCATGTTCGGGCCAACCACCCAGCGGCAGTGCCGCATCGAGGTGCGGGTGACCGGTGGGCTGGGCACTGGGTGGCGGCGCAACGGGGCGGCCGCGCCAGACCCGGCGCTCGTCCAGGAGGTCGCTCAACGCGAGAACTTGGCCCATTACTCCCCCCGGATCAGGCCGCAGTAAATGCCCTCAATGGCGAAGTCGACGTCCTTGGGCACCTCGATGGGTGCGTAATCCGGGTTGCGGGGCAGGAGCAGCAGCTTCCGGCCCGTGCGCTTCAAGCGCTTGATGGTGATTTCCTCGCCCAGGCGGGCCACCACGGTGGTCCCACTGTCGGCGGTGTCGGCCCGTTGCACGGCTACCAGGTCGCCATCGAAGATCCCGTCGTCTCGCATGGACTGGCCGTGGACCCGTAGCAGGTAGTCCGGGGTGCGTTTGAACAGCCGGGGATCGACCAGCAGACCCTCCCCCAACTCTCCGCCTGCGCCGATCGGCGTGCCGGCGGCCACCCTGCCCAGGATTGGCAGCACCATCCCGTCCGCCTGCGGGTTCGGCCCCAGCAGGCGGATTCCGCGGGCCCGGCCCCGCTCCAGCACGATGAAGCCCTTCTCTGCCAAGGCCTGCAGATGCTTGGCAACCCCGTTGGGACTGGCCAATCCGAAGGCTTCGGCGACTTCCCACAGCGTCGGCGGCCGCCCGTGCCTGGCCATGTGCTGGCGCAGGTGGTCGAGAACGGCTTGCTGGCGGTCGGTGAGGCTCATGGTGTAAATCCTTACACCCCAAGGGGGTGCCGATCAAGCTTAGTGAACGGCCGGCCCGTCTCATGGATGGAGACGGCGACTAGGATCAGGGGCTTATGCCAAAGAGCTCCACCTAGACAAGAACTTCTCAGAAATGCAATTTTGTGAGCTACTGCGCGAAACACCGAACCACGTTCCGGACGAGGATGGGGGCCTCAAAGGATATGACGACCCAACAAGCGTCACCTGTGCACCGTGTGGATCTGACCAGGTTCGCGGTGAAACGAGGAAGAGGGATATGGACCTGCCTTCTTCAACTACCGCAGCGCACACCGCAAGAGATTGCAGAAAATCACTCAAATCCACTCGGCATAACGATATTGCAAGGGCTACTGCGCGAGGCCCCAGTAGGAGCATCCAAACTTACTGAAAATGCTCAGCCAGGCCAGACATCCTTAGTCCTGTGTCCGGAATATGCGTTTGGGTCAAGCGATTGGAACGAGATAGATCAACTCGTCCGTGGCTTTCCACGCGACATAGTCATGATTGCAACATTTGGAGCAGCGCCATTAGCGTCACTTGCTGATATTGAAGCGTATGCGAACCAATTTGGCACAGAATTTCATAAGGGGTGGGCAACCAATCTCACCGGAACCAGACCCATAAATTTCGGCTCCGTTTGGGTGAAGAACGGGAACTCTCAAGCCTGTGTCATTTTTGGGAAGAGATATCTTCAGCAGCGAAACGAAGCTGTTGATTTGGAGGTAATGGAATTTGCCGAATCAACGGCAATACAGCTTGGCGACTTGTGGCTAGTGCCACTCATATGCGCAGACGCCCTTAAGCGAACCGGACAAGACAACGATCCTTCAGTCGTTAGTGAAATTGTAGACTTTCTTAGAGTCGACGAAAATGCGGTCTTGATAACAGCTAGCTTGCTTCAGGACAAAGGCCAAGCGACCGCCGCCTGGACCGGGGCTATATCCGGTCTGGCATATATGCTTGGCGCAAAAAACGCGGCAATTCTCGTGTGTAACGTCGCAACCAAGGCTCCGGACAACAGAGATGGATCGGAGCAATGGAGAAACCTGACCGGCCTCTACTTCTCATCTCATCATTATGAGAACGCCTACAAAGATGCAGATGGATCTGTATTCCACAAAGGCGAGAATGTGTTCGGCTGGTCAGCACGATCATGGTATCCGCAGGCGGTATTGGGAAATATGCGACTACCTCCTTACGCAACGACAACAGGGCTGCACGCATGGATCGAGAATAGCCGCCTTGATCTTGTAGACGGTTTACCAGCCTATGAACGGCAGCCAATTGAGGAGGACCTGCTGCTTTACTGCCATGCATCTGGACTAGGAAGCGCGAACAACCAAGCCCTACTCACTGACGTCCGAGACCATATCAACAATTCCAATGAACCGAAGCCTGCGCGACTGGCTTCGGAATTCGTGAAAGGGCCTTTTTTTTCGGACAGTCCTTCTTCAGCGCCTCTTCCGCAAGGCCACGTAAGCGATATCAAATTGTGTCTTCAAGGCGCGAATGCCTTGCTAGCATCAGCTGTCAAGTGCCCAGGGACGGCTGAAATAGGCTGGCAATCTCATCCCCCGAGACGCGGGCAGCTCATTATCAACGAAAGGTCCGTAGCGCTGTGGGTATCTAGCTTGCAATGGCAACAGGACATGCTTATTCAGTTACGAAATGAAACCGAAGCGCTTCCAATGAGCGAGACACTCACCATCTTTGGACAAGGCCGGGATCAAGGACTTGATGAAAAAAGATGGGAAATCTTATGCGATGACAGAACGATTGCTTCTGAGGACGAATATGAGCCATTTAAAGATCTCTCGACCACAAGCATCGGAAATCGCTCAGACTTTATTTTCGTCAGGGATATCGGACCATTGAAGCGCCTTGTAGTCGATGCGCACGAAGGAATAGCAGCAAACAACCAGACGTCCTTCGACAATGTCATCAAAGCATGCAAAAGGAATTGACCATGAACGACATGACTGAACTTAATGACCAGCTAGGAAAAGTCAACTTCTCCCAGTTTGCCGACTTGTCTCTTGATGACGATATTACAGCAAAGTTTTGGCGAAGCGACTATGCAGAAATATTTATAGTCAATGCATCGTCCCTTGACAAGAATGGACTTGATGGTTTTCTTCAAAAGCTCGACACCGCAATTGCAGGGCGGCTTAGAAAGGCGAGGGATGAGGGTGAACAGCGTGAGGCTCATGTCTGCATCGTATTCGACAGCGGACCAGTTGATATAAACGACCTCAAGCCTGAGGCTGAAATATCCAGGTATGTCTCCAGAAAATACTGGATCGAAAAAGACAACTTGGTCGATCAGGTTCTTGAGCGACTAAGCCTCGCTTGGGTCGACATACAAACCAAGACGCTAAGCAACGCGTCTACGATACCTACTCATTTGCAGGAACTACGCGAACGCATAGCAAACAAAAAGGGCACTGGGGCGGCCAAGCAATTCATGGAGAATTTGGCGTGACAACCTACCTTGATTACGTTGGCATATCCGGGGTGAAGGCGATTGCCAAAAGTGTGGAGTTGGACCTCAGATCTCCTCTAGTTGTGTTGTATGCACCAAATGGCACAGGCAAAACCTCAATCTGGAAAGCGATTGAATCGGTTATTGGAGACTTTCGGGGCTCAGATCTCCAATGTGCCCGTGACGACGCATTACCACTAGAAATTGTTGCTCACATGCGCACGCTGGATGGGGCATACAAAGCCATTCGCGAGGGAACTAACCGTCTCAGGCTTGAACCAACAACCGGCAAGCCAGTATTTGGAACCGATGCATTGCGACTGATTGCGCCAGAGTGCAGTCTGGAAGGGATGCAAACCAAAGGCCCAGCCATTCAGTCGCGTCTCCAAGAGTATATCAAATCTACGCGATGCCTCCCGGCCGATTCGCTTGCTTACCTCATTGATGACAGTGAAGAATCGAACGCGCTTCGCCGCCAAATATTTGCCGATCTGACTGGAACATCATCCTTGCAGGTTGAGTTAGCAGAGCTAGATACTTATTTGGCAAAGCTACACTCGGCCCGACGAGATTTGATGACAGTGAGAACAAAGAGAGTTTCCGACCTCGAAGCTCAATCTGCAGCATCTGATCAAGAATCCGGGGACTTCACGCAACTGATTCATGAAGCTATCCAACTCATGGATTTGGATCGACCTGATAGCATCGACAGCGACACATTAGTTAAGCTCAAGTCAACTTATAGCAATCAGCATGCAGAGCTGGAGGTTCGCCGCAGGCAAATAGAAGAACTCAAGACAGTTGTCGCCAAGCGCGACCCATCGGTATCCGTCGAACAACTCACCCTTGATCTTTCGGCGCTTCAAACGGCCGCGAAGTCTACAGAAGTTGAAATAGCAAATAATTCCGCAGCAAAGCAGAAGAGTATTTCCGATACCTCATCGCTCGGAGCTAAATTATCTCGATTAGACACGCTGCTTAAATACCTTAACGAAAATCTCGAATCCATCTTGCGGACTTCTGGAGCTGATGGGGCCATCTCTGTTGGCACTATCCGCCAGAGGCTTTCTGTGTCGACACACGCGGAGGCTATTAACTCGGCGACGTCTATCCGGATGAAATTGTCCGACATAAATGCATGGAATCGTTTGAAGAATGAAGAGAACGAGCACTCAATGCGAGTGGCGGCCCTAATTGACTCCATCAACAAAGTTGGTGACTTGGCAGCGCTCAAGAAGCAACTGACGGAGATCGAAGGACAGATCGAAAGGCAAACTGAAGGCAAAGCACGTTTAGAGCAGCTCTTGCTTTCCTTAACGGATGCGGCTCGCCAAGTGCTGTCGATCGCCCCTTCCAATAGATGTCCATGCTGTTCTCACCAGTGGCAATCCGAGCAGTCGTTGATCGCAGCAATTGATGCAGGCTCTACCTTGCAAGGCGCAACAGACGGCGACATCAGGTCACTGCAAGAAGCCCGCCGTGCACTGCTGGGTAGGATTAGCGAAATCTCCCCGCTTCAGATGAACCTTGATCAAGCACTTTCCGTTACGCAGAGCTTTTCTCAACGAAAAGATGAATTGAGCGCAAGGCTTCATGCCAATGAATTTCGCCCTGAGTTCATTGCCGAGCTAGAGACGAAACTGCTGGCGTATGATCGAGATGTTCTACTGTATGAATTGTTCGCTGAAGTTGAAAGCGGCTACTCTGAAGTAAGCAACGATAGTTCACTTGCCGCACTGCCAAGTGAAGCTCAATCAACCAAGAGACGATTAGAGGAAAGCTTGGTCGTCCTCCAGTCTGATTTAGAAGGAATAATCCACAACGAGAAAACACTACGGCTGACGTTTGAGCAGCAACGGCAGTCGATCATGGCTCTTGATGTCAGAATATCCGAACTTCGACAACTGGAAGCGAAACTGGTCGACATCTCCAAAAAACTCGGCATTGGCGAGAGATTTTCCGAAGAATTTCAGGCTTTTCAAGCCAAGTTCGATGTGCAGGACATGCGGCTAAAAACAGTAGGAGCTCTCCTCGAACAGGCGTCAAACTCTTTAGGCAGCGCGCGAGCTCGCAAACTGTCGGAGGAAATCCGGGCGGATATCCATAAAATTCAGGAGAGAATTAGCAGACTTGACCATGAAATAGAATCCGCCGAAGAGCTACGATTTTTCATTCGAGACAGTGAGACAAAAATTGGAAAGCTCTTCTTCGCAGAGCTTGGACCTGCAATCGGAAAATTGTTCAATCACATGCAGGTCAATCGCATTTTTAAACAGATCAACCTCAATACTGCGGAGCAGTCGTTTTCACTGAGCGGATCAATAGACAATGCTGAAGTGCTGTCTACCCAATACTTTAGCCAAGGTCAGCGACAAGATCTTGCTCTTGCTATGTTCTTAGCTAGGGCATGCACCTTAGGGGGAAGCTACTTCCTTGACGAACCCCTTTTGCACTTGGATGACTTGAACAGGACAGCCCTTCTAGACTGCGTGCGAGCGTGTGTGATCGGAACAAGAGGTAATGCTTTTCCCGTCAAGCTTCTAATTACCACAGCTAACTGGTCAGTGGCGAGGCAATTTATACAGAAGTTCGGCAATGTGAAGCCGCAGCTTGAAGTTCCGGCATTGACTGTCTATGGCTTGACAGGGACCGTAAACTCGGGAGTGAAGTGCGAAAAAATTTACCCGGCAGCTGCCAAGGTTACACTACAGTAGGCACTCGTTATTGAACGAGAGACCTTCAATATTTTCTGCGCTTTCTCCGCAGCGCAATTTCGCTGCCATAACCCTGCCATTTCTAACTCCTTGATCCTCATAATTGTTGTTGAAGATCACATGAACCTCCCCCGCCGCCTCAGCGATTTCCTCGATCTCCTTGGCTAGCCCATCGAGCTCCTCGCTGGTGTAGTCGTAGTTGAAGCGGTCGTAGGCCGCGTTCGCATCCTTGATGTCCCAGGTCTCCTCGTTCCGGCCATGTAAGCGCACGATTGCCAAGTCGGAACGTGTGGTCGCCCAGACCTGGGGCACGGACTTCTCGGGCGTGTTCTGCGGCTCGTCGACGATGACGTGGGCGGCGCCGAGCTCGCTCAGCCAATCCAGCGTCTGCTGGTCACGCTGCCCGTCGAACCAACCAGCTGAGCGGAACTCGACCGCAATGCGGTAGTCCGCAAGCCTGCGAACGCATTCCTCCACGTGGGCTACCGTGCCCTTGGCGGGACGCACCCAGTGAGGGAACTGGAAGTGGACCGCACCCAGCTTGCCGGCTTCTTTCAGCGGCCGGATGCCAAGTTCGTAGCGCCGCCACATCTCGTCCCGGATCTCGGCCGGCGTGTCCTTGTAGTAGAGGTTCTTCTTCTCGACGAAGTGCAAAGCCAGCTCGCCCTGGATGTCCTTGGGCAGCGACGCCTGCGGCGTCTGGTGCCCGGTCAGCAAACGGAACGCCTTGATGTTGAACACGAAATCATCCGGCGTGCGTTCGGCCCACTTTTCGGCGTTGGCCGCAGACGGCATCGCGTAGTAGCTGCTGTCCACCTCGACGATAGGGAACTGCGAGGCGTAGTAGCGCAGCCGCTCCTCGGGGCTCTTCGCCTCCGGTGGATAGAAAAGCTTCGACTTGATGAGGCTAGCGTCCGTCCAACTGGCGGTGCCGACGAGGATCTTACTCATAGAGCGATGGTAGCCCCAAAACGCGACTGCCCCCACAAGGGGGCAGCCGGATCGCCGGCGCTTGGTGAGGCGTTGCCTCAGCCCCCTTCACGGCACCGCGGGGCCGATGGCAGGCGGTGATGTCCGATCTCGGGCGCGATGGCCTGGCGACCCCGACAGATTTGCCCATAAGTAGCCTTGCCGCTATCCGAAAGTGACGCTATGGAGGGTAGGAAAAATCCTACATGCCGACATTAGACGCAAGGCACGAGTAGCCGACCGCTAGAACTGCAAGCTAGTCCCAGACGATACGCGGTTGAAGATCAGCAGGGCGTCGCAGTAGTGTAGGAGTGGTTAACCCTTAACCAAACGCAACGAGGCTCGACTCGCGCGCGGCGCTGCGTCTTCTCCACGCCCGCCCTTCAACGCATTGAGCATTAATCCAAACGTCAACTCATTGATCTCTTCGGCAGGAATCGCGAGTTGGCGTGCCACATCCGCTTTGCTCAGCCCATCGTTTCGTAAAGCAGTGAAAACCTTTTCGAGAATCAACGACTTCTCGTGATTGATGCTGTCCGGCTCATGGGTTCGATAGCCTACTTGCGCTATCTGGATGCATAGGGTGCGATAAGTCCAGTCGGAGGTTAGTCCCAATGCGTGCATCCGGTAATTCAAAGCTGCGACAGAAACCAACCACTGCTTCTTATGGCGGACCAAGCTAGGCAGCGTGGCCGCCCGGGGCGCATTTGCCAAGACACTGGATTTCGGCATAAGGAAAGCAGACGCAAAGGCGTTGGCTTCGCGCTCCAAATCCGGGCCTTGGGGCTGAGCGTGCTGGTGCATCACCAAGTGCCCGAGTTCATGAGCCGCATCAAATCGGCAATGTTCCGCCGATTTGAACGTATTGAGGAAAACAAAGGGCCGTCCGCCCTTCCACATCGAAAAAGCATCGACTTCCTTGGCGTCGATGGCCAGTGAGTAGACCCGGACGCCTTTGGATTCCAAAAGTGCGATCATGTTCTTGATTGGCAGCTCCCCGATGCCCCAATGCGCCCGAAGCATCCCCGCAGCAGCCTCGGGATCTTGAGCAGAAGCGCGCGAAGGATAGCTTTCGGGCTCCTGGGAAGTGCCATCGCCCTCGCCCTCCAATGCGCCGCCACCTTCACGGCCGAGATCCGGCACATCAGGGGAAGGCAACTGAAAGCGAGATTCGATCCAGTCGTTGAGCAAAAGCGCCACCGCCCCCGCCCCCAAGGCGGAATCGCGCTGGGAAGCAGTCATCTTCGACAAGGAGCGAAAGCTGGCCACATCCGGTGTGGGAAGCTCAGGATCATCACCAAAGAAGAACGCTTCGGGAAACCGAAGCGCTTCTGCAAGCTTGCCGAGCGTCGTGGCCTCTGGCTCCTGGGAGCCGGCTTCGTAGTTCGAAACCGACTTTTCCGTCAGCCCAATGCGTTCCGCCAACTCGCGCTTCTTCATCCCCCGGCGCTTGCGCGCCAAGGTCAATCGCAACCGATTGAACATAACGACCTCGTTATGCTTTGCGCTGGATATCGATGTCGATGTCCGGACCACTGGGCGGATTGATCTCCACCAACTGGTCGTCAAACGGGATGCTGCTCAGGATGATGCGTTCGGCCCAAGCGGTAATCTTGCCATCCGCGCCGATGCTCAACGGGAGCGAGAGCTCCACGCGGATCTCGCCGCGCACATGGTCCGTGTGATGCATGAGCACCCAAGTCTGGTAGCTCTCTTCGTTGTCACTCTTCGGCGGCAACAACTCAAACAACTCGAACTGACGGTTGGCCTCAATCGCGTCCACCGTGTTTCGCCCCTTCCGAGAGCGGTTCGAAGGATGCGCCGCCGGGTCGCCAGTGCCTTCGTCGCCAGACGCAACAGCGATGGCCAGTTTGAGCAATTCGTTGACCGTCAAGGCGTAGCTACCGATGTCTTCGCGCACCCACTCCGGACTGAGTTGTTCGCGGAGCGCGGCAACCAGTTCCCCCCACATGTTCAGACCGTGGTAGATCGTGGGGTGATTGCGAGTCAGTCGAGTCCGCTGCAAGTGCCCCTGAAACACGGCTTCGCGCAAACGGCCTTCTTCCAACCCCAACTCAGCCAGGCGATCGGCGACAGATTTCGGATTCGTGGTCATAAGCGCTGGCCAAAGATAGAGGACTTCCGGTTATCCTCCCTCATTCGAGGAGGAAAAACAAGAAGTTTAGGCCGGACCTGGGGATGGGCTACACCCACCCCCGCAGCGCCAGGCTGGCCGTGCCGTCGGCACCGACGACGATGTGATCGAGGAGCCGGACGTCGACCAGTTCCAGCGCCTGCTTGATGCGCGCCGTAATGGCGCGGTCGGCGGTGGAGGGCTCAGGGTTGCCCGAGGGGTGGTTGTGGAAGGCGATGACGGCGGCGGCGTTCAGCAGGAGCGCCCGCTTGACGATCTCGCGGGGGTGGACCTCGGCGCCGTCCACGGTGCCGAAGAAGAGGTCCTCGACCGCCAGGATGGCGTGACGGGTGTCGAGGAAGACGCAGCCGAAGATTTCGCGGTCCCGGTAAGCGCAGTGGGCGCGGAGGAAGGCGGCGGAGCTGGTCGGGTCGGTGATCTTGCCCTGACGCTCCAGCTTCCGGCGTAGGATGCGCTCGGCGGCTTCTAGAATCTGTTCGTCTCGGTCGGTTTGCTCCAGCCACAGGTCGTTCGCTTTCATGCTGAGTTCTCCCGAGGCGGAAGTGCCTCGTGGAGCCGGCCCGGCGTGCCGACAGCCCGGTTACGCACCCATGAGCGAGCACGCGCCAGCGCGCACAGCGGGGGCCGCAACGGAAGCTGCGGGGAGCGGCCGTGGTCACTCCTGCCACGGCCAGCACAGCGCGATCAGATGAAGTGAAGGAGGCTAGACCTTGCGAAATGGGCAGGTGCGCTACGGTTCCACTTTGAGAGGCCTCGCGGCGGGAGAACTCACCCGGCGAACAACCGTCAGGACCGACACAGGCAGCACGGCCGGATGGGGCTGACCTCTACCCCAGGAAGCCGTCACACGGGGACGCCCGACAAAACACTTGCCTGCAGACGCCTAGTGCGGCTCTCAGGGGCGGGCGGCGGCTGAATCGCTACGGCGACGGAACAACCGACAGATAGGCGGATTGGCCTATTTTCGGCGCGGGCGGGCTCTGCAGGTCACGCGCGCAATCGAAACGGTGCGCGCCGGCGGTTGCCAGCGCATCCTCAGCCCGGGAACTTCGGGAACTTCTCTTTGGGGTGCTTTGCCTTCCATTCGCGATGGGAGACGGTGCCTTCCCAAGCGGTGAACGAACGCGGCGGACGGCCGCGACCCGACCACGTCTCACCGGTGTGCGGCAGCCAATACTTGGGCTGCGCCTCGGCCTTTGGGGCCGCCACCTTCTTGGGGACCCGAACCTTCGGCGCGACCATCGCGGCGACTTCGGCCCGCTGCTTCGCGTCGAAAAGCGAACCGAATTGGTCTAGCAAACTCATTACCTGCGCAAAGGCGCCTTCCGATTGCTCCTTCCGTAGGTCTTCTTCCTGCTGTTCCAGCTGACGGAGTTCCTCGGCTAGCTTTGCTCTTGCCGATGCGATCGAATCAAGGGTGGGCTTCATCTTCGAAATCGGGATTGCGGTGCTGGGCAGTATAGCCTCCACCCGCCAACGGACAGGCTCAGGATTTGACCAGCACTCAATCCTTCGCTGTGCGCTACAGTTCCACCGTGAGCGAAAAGGCGCCGCAGCGTAGTAGGGCAACCCGCCCTGCCCACAGGTGACCTCGGGGCCGTTCCGGTATTCTTGGCCCACTTAGGGAAACACTTTTATGAGCCAACGGATCATCGGCCTGGCCTTGGTGGCCATGCTTATCGGGTGCGACGCGCCCACACCGCCCGGATCGCCCAAGGCGGCACCGCAACCTCATCCGGTTCAACCGAAGCCCGAACCGGTTTCGGTGGAGGAGCCTATGCCCAATGAGGGAAGAGTTCACGTCGACGACCCGGCGGTGGTCGCCCGGCTGCGAAAGCTGGCGGAAGAACGCGAGGCGTTGGGCACGAAAGTGTTCGAAGCTGGCGTTGCAATAGACGGCTTCACGCATGCCGGCACAGCCTTCAATGAGATGCATATCCCCGAGCACAAGTGTTTCGTGCTCGGTCAACTGCTGGGCAAGTCAGGCATCGTGAAGTCGATCGAAATCACCTACGCACCGGACTACGACACACAGACCACGGAGAATGCTTCCGACCTGCGAATCATGAGCAATTCCCTCCACAATTTCGCTGGCGTGGCCGAACGTGTCTTAAAAATGTCCCACGACGAACGGGTAGTCACTTGGAATCTGGACTGCGCAGGACAGCTGGGACTTCCGAAGGAATACATCAAGCAGGAAGGCACTTCGTCTTTCTACGTGGTCATTGGTGACGGAAAGACCCTGAAGGTGCTGGGCGACATTGAAGAGGGGTATGCCCAGGAGATCGTCGATGCCATCGAGGCTAACCCGAACATTGAGGAAGTGGCGCTGGGCAGTGGTGGCGGACTTGTGAAGGAGGCCATGCGCGCTGGTGAATTCATCCGCCAGCAGGGACTGGAAACCACCCTCTACAACAACTGCTATTCCGCTTGCCCATTGGTCTTCATGGCAGGTGTCCAGCGCTCAAACTGGTCGCCCTACGCAGACCTGGGATTTCATCAGATCTATACCGCTGATGGACCACTCCCCATTGACAGCCCGGCCTACCGACACATCTACAACTACCTTGTTCGGATGGATATCGAACCGAGCTACGTGCTGCAGAAGATGTGGTCCGCACCACCCCAGGGCATGGCCAACGTGGACGGCTATTCCGAGGAGCTCTGCAACGCCAACATCACTACCTGGATTCAGCGCGGATGCACGAGCAAGGATTTCCAGGACTACGAAACCCGTCAGCGCAGTCGCCAGCCCTGACATCGACAAAGCCTACATGCGCATCACTGAAGCTTTTCGCCAATATGGTGTTGAACTCACCAACCCGCAGTTCACCTCCTCGGCCTTGTCGGAGAACCCGCGAGAGCTGATCGTGAGCCTCTGGGCGCACAACTTCTCGCCCGATATGTCGCGCTACGTCAGCGGGACGGCGCACTGGAAAGGTGCGGGCAAGCACATCTTCCGCCGACACCTCCAGCAGGCGATGGACGAGAACTTGCCCATTCGCGTGGTGGTGGCTACCTCCGAAGATCCGGGCGAGGTCAGTGCGGGGAACGCGGCTCGCGTGAGCAACGATTTCGAGCCCGACGTCAGCTTGGTGGGCCGGGTAATGTCGCTGGAAGCCAATGCGTTCGAACTGGCATTTCAGCGCGGCGGTGCGCCGCCCACTGAGGAACTCGCCAACACGCAACAAAAGTTGGTGAAGTATTGGCACGTCGCAGAAGCAGTGGAGGCCCTGGGCAGGCCCTCGACGACCCGAGATATCCAAGCGTGGCTGAGCGAGCATTACCCCAAAGAAGACCACTCCGACGTCAGCTACAACTTGGCGCATCTGACTGTCAACGACGCGAATCGTCGGCATTACGACAAACATCGAATCAGTTGGCGGACGAACGCAGGCCATCCACGCGATCGTCTTTATCGGCAAGGCAAGTTCAGGGGCGTGACCTATCAGCCATACCGCCCGAGCGTCCATGGTCACTGGGACCTGACGGCCAACGAAGAGGGCGTGTGGGGGGCCGTCCCCCTAAGCGTCGATGAGTTCACGCAAGCGGAGGACAAGGCGCAGGATGACGCCTTTGAAAGCCTGCCTGCCCTGAACTCCGAAAGCGACGCGCGTGAATGGACGATGCGGGCCGTCGCCATGCGCCGCGGTCAGTCGTTGTTCCGAGCCCGTCTCCTCGATGCCTACGGCAGAAAGTGCGCCATCACCGGGTGCTCAGCGGTGGAAGTCCTGGAAGCGGCTCACGTGCTTCCTTATCGCGGCGGGCACACCGACCGCGTCGACAACGGCCTCCTGATGCGCGCGGACCTCCACACTCTATTCGATTGCCTACTGCTCTGGATCACGCCCGAACACACCGTGGGGCTGGCCCCGTCACTAATGGTCACCGACTACGCATCCCTACATGGCCAGTCGCTTCGCCTGCCAGCGTCCACCGCAAACCACCCCAATCCAGCTCACCTGGCTGAACACGCCAAGCGTTGCCAAGAACGGGACGACAAAGCCTCGTAACGGGCGCTCCCGTCGTCGGCGGTTGAGTGAGGATTTTCGCTCCGTTCGGTATCGCCGGATCGCTAGTTCGCCGCCGTCCGCGCGGCCTCCTCAGATGCAACATCACTGGCAAAGGTGGGAGGCGCCGGCGCAGCTTCACCCAATACTTGGATCAATCCCATGGCGCGCAGCATGGCAATCACCTCAAGTTGCCTTTCCACCACCCATAGAGGCCGAGTTACCTCCTCACCCACAGGGACCCTTTTTTCCGCAAGCTCAAGAGTTTCCAAAGTGGCGTGTAGTGCTATGGACGTGCTAAAGCCCAAAAGGTCCACCACTTCTTGTGGCGAAGTGTCGATGGTCCCCGAACGGCGCACCAAGGATTGATAACCATGGTGGACGTAGCCGTGCATGGTCTTTTCCGATTGGTGCCAGGTGTCCAACAGGTCCCCATAGCGCTCGACGCCGGATCGCTTGACCACCATGCGGATGATCTTGTCAGGCGTAGCCGTGTCGTGTCCCTTCTGGAAGCGCGCCAATTCCTGTTCATCAGCCCACTGCAGCCAGAGACCGCGGACAAATGCCTCGAAAGCAGGCCGCATCAACGCAGTGGCCGAACCCAGCAAACCGTGCTTGACCAAGACCATTGCAGAGGCTTGGTGTTCGAAAACGACCGCGAACGCGACCACCGCCATGTGATCAGGTTCGGGAGCGTGCAGCACCACGCCATAGAGATTGTTCTCAATCCAGAGCCGCACATGGTCGGCCCATTCGAGCGCCCGTTGAACGCGGCCATCTTCCAGCCACGGTTGACCGTGATCGGTGGCCACCACGCCTTCAGTCATCGCCCAACTCCATCGCTTCGATGAACCGCCCGTGCTTTGCCAGCATTTCCTTGATCCGCATATTCACCGGCCACCGCGCCCTCCCGCCTGGTCCTCGATCATGTCGGCCCTGCTAGCGAACGCCAACCAGACCTCGCTATCGCTTGGGTAGGTCGCAAGCAAGTCCAGACGCATGGGTGAGAGTGCGTCGAGCAGGCCCTTGAGCCGATCGGTGGTCGTCATCGCCCTATCTTGACACGGCAGCTCGACGCCGCGACAAACTCCTTGCCGCATGAAGCCCCAACGGATCATGGCAGCGAGACGCGAAGTTCGCCGTGTGCGATGCGCTGGATACCTTGGACGATACCAATTGGTGGATGAAAGGGTGGAGGACGCGGCGGAAATGACGGACCGACAAGCGGGGCCGTGTAAGGCTGCCTGTTAGCTAGAATGGGCCCATGCCTGTCTCCGACCAACCTGCCATCTCTTTGCTCCGCGCGTTCGGTCGACTGGAGTTCAAACTCAAGCAACGCTCGCGCTTCATCCGTCCCGGCCTACGAGACGCCATGGTCAACTGGCGAGAAGTCAACGCCACTGTGGCAGCGCTGCGACGGGGAGAATTCATAGATCAGGTGTCGAATGAAACCCGTCGCAAGATCCTGACGCCGACACGCGATCGGCCCAAGATTCAGGAAATGATCTTAGCCCATGGTCTGCGGAAGGCAGAGTTCCGCCTACGCCCCTTAGACATACCGGGGCAGCCGCCGTCCGACGCCATCGCCCTGGTCGAAGCGGCGCGCCGGGTGCGCAACAACCTGTTCCACGGCGGCAAGGAAGACTCGGGGGAACAACCCTTCGACGGCGACGACGAAGAGTGGGCGGCCGCCGCGCTGGACGTAGCCATGGCGTTGCTGCGCCTAGTAGACCACGGCGCGTTCGGGCCACCCGACCACCCTTAAGGCGAATTCGCGCGTGGAACACATCCGCGCCTCGTCCCCCCCTTGGTCCCACTCCGTCGCCCTACCACGCAGTGACGAGCTGACTGAACCCGCGTAGACAATGAACCAGAGCGCGTGCCGTGCATACACCACCGGATGGTGGTCAGAAGATCAAGGTGCGCTGACCTAGGCTGATAAGGTAAATTTCGGGACACGCATCAGGGGGATGAATGGACGCACAAACGATTGTAAGCATGCTCATAGCAGCCACTGTTGGCGGCGCCTCAGTTTGGGTAATCACGAGCCGGCGCCCACCGAACGCCAGCGCATCCGCGGTGGTCAATTCTGACGAAGGCGCACCCGAGTCAACTCATCCCGCTGGCTCATTAGGACAGCCGTTGCAGTCGCCCTCCCTCATCATTCAAAACGTGGAGGGTGAGAACGCCATTGCAGTGACTGAGCTACCAATGACCTTGTTCGATAAGGTGTCAGGCAATAGCCACAAGCCCACCAAAGCGATAAGCCGACTGAACGCGCTCCTCCAGGCGGGCCCGGCGGGCGCGATCGCGGCACAGGGAGTGCCAGAGACCGTTTTTGAGGTGGCGATCAATGGGCCACTGCTGAACGCCAAGGATTCAGCAGGTAGTGTCATCGAGGGAACATATCGGGCAATGACCAACGGTGGGAGCGGTGGCATCAAGGAACACGGCCTGTTGACCAGACCCGAAAGCCTGAGCAACGCCATGAACGCGGCCGCAGTTTGGCAAGTCGCCTCCGTGGTGGTAGCCCAAAAGCACTTGGCGGATATCAGCCAGAAGCTTGACGGAATCAAGACCACCATTAACCGCGTCGAGGGCAAAGTGGACGCTCAGCGTCGAGGCGCATTGATGGGCGCCATGGACATGCTCAAGGAAGTATCCGTGCCTATTCTTCAAGGCGAGCACACTCCTCACAACCGCCAGACCCTTGAAGACCAGTATCAAAAGATGGTGGACAAGAGGCGTGAGATCCATCAGATACTTAAGGACCGAATCCAGGCGCTGCTCGATATTCAGGATACCCAGACGTTTGGCGCCTCTGACTTCCCGGAAAAAATTCGTGAGGAATTGGGCGCGATCGATACCTTGTTCCAAGAGGCATTGCTCTGCTCTCGGGTCCGATTCCAAGCGTGGTCGCTTCTGACTGTGCTTCCGGGAGAGACGCTATTGAAAAGGGAGCGCTATCAGACGATTCAGCAAGATTTCGATCAGGCCTTTTCCCCGCATGGCCTGCGGTCGGTGTTTGAGCAGAACATCACCAACCTCATCATGCGTATTGATTCCAAGGTGATTTTCAAATCAACACTGGCGAATATCCGCACGGATCTCATCAATGAGCTGCGGTCCACTCTTTCCAATCTTGATCATGACCTTCAAACAGAACGTTCGATCATCGCTCACGGGGAAACGCTGTTGAGCGATGCGACGCAGCCCATGCGCGTCCTGGTCAAAACCCAAGGAAACCAGGTGATTGCCTTCAAACACCTGCCCCCCAATGCCACACCGGAGTTGCTGGAGCACGTCATGCAACCTTCGGTGTTTCCGGCACACCTACTACAGACGCCCCCTGACCAGGCAGCGATTGAAAGACGCGAAAAATAGCGTGTTCGCTGATCAAGGCCGCGCGTCCGAACCGATCCCGCAAGAAGACTTGGACCTCCCCAAACGGGCAAGGTGAAGCCTCACTCAAACACGCTCGATTTCACCTACAGTGATCGCCGCGCTTTTGCAAGCGGCGGTCGGCTTCGTCATCGACGAATCAAGTCGAACGAGGGCACGCGAGCCGACGAAAGCAGGGACAGAGAGCGCAGACTCCTGGACCAGATCGCCGGGTCTTGCCGAAAAAGTGACTCGGTAAATGCCACGGTGACTGGTCCTCGCCTTGGCGACGATCATGCCGCCTATTGCTAAGGTGATCACAGCCCCCGACACCGGCTCGTCGCCGAGGAAAACGGCGCCTGTCATTTCGCATCGTTGAGAATCGACCATATACGCACTTGGACTGTCCGCGAGCCTCCACGCCCGATCCGCGGCGAACGCAGGCCAGAGCGTCGAAATAGCCAACATCAGTGCAAACAGAAGAGCAGAGCTTTTGCGAAATGGATATGCATGGTTCTTGATGGTCATGGCTTCGGTCCTGTGGGCTACGTTGCTATGACTCCAGGTTAGATCGACATTTCGCTTTGTCCATACCGTTCATGAGCATTTCCACAAAGTAACTCCAATAATTCTTTAGCGACGCACTCCGCTATGTGCTGAGCACTTTAGCGATCTCCGCCAGCTCGAACGGACTCAGATGGTTCGCGTGAGATATGCGCATGCGCCCATTTGGCAATAGCACCCCTCGCGTCGGCGTGGTCGACGTGCGCCTGCCGGCGTTGCCTGGCCGGGGCCTTGCGCATCAGGTCCGAGCACACTAGGTTCTTAAGGGCTGGCCAGCTCATGCGTTGCGGCGAGATACCGCGGGGCATCAGGGCCAAGGCGCGCAGCTCACGATGGGTCAGGATCCTGCTCATTGGAGGGACCTCCAGCTGCTGCGCGCGTTGGGAGAGCGCAGATCGATAGCCGCGAAGTAGGTATCGGCAGAGCGCTTTGCCGCCCAGCATTCCGACTTCAACTCGATATGGGCGTAGTCGGCCGGATTGGTCCAAAGGCCGCCCCATTGAAGACCGTCGCGCGTGGCCAGTTCACCGAGCTTGAAATAGGCTTGGCGCGTTCGGTCATCAGACATATCCCACGACGGCGTGCCATTGACCATGAAAACGCTGTCCAGCGCCAAACCATATTGATGGCAGCTGCGCATGGCACCAACGGTCGTCACGCCAGTGCCACTTGCGAGCAATGCATCCTGGCGTTCTGGCGAGCGAAATCCTTCGGTTGGAATGAACTCGTAGCCGTAGACAGTGCGTAGCTCGTCATAGATAGCGTCCATGCGCTGTCGCAAGGTAGGATCCAGATAGCCAATCCGCGCCAGATGCTTCATGCGAAGGGCAAGCGTGCTTTCTCCCTGGAGAATGGCCCTGCGGTGAGAGGCGTCCAAGTGGGCTTTTTGTTGCGCCTTCTGTGCTTGGATTTCGTTTGGCCAGATACCCATCTCGCAAGCGAAAGGGTCAGGAAAAAAGAGCGAATGGATGCTGCCTTGCTCCAGATTAGGGTGGACGCTGACGAGCATCAGTTCGCGTGGCTTGACTTCGTGGGCTTGCACCACTCCAACCGCGGCAAGCAAGCCTGCAGCTAGAACCGAAAGAATTTTCATGGGCGGTCTCCGGTGTTCCTACTTCCATGGAAACAGCGCCGGGCGGGATGTCAAGCAACACAATGAAACATAATCAGAGCATTGATAGCTCTATTGTTAGAGCCGCGCCGCTTTCCGTGTTGGTGCCAACGCTGGCGCGGTCGCAATTTCCATATTCATAACATGCCAATTGAAGACCTGGTCGCGATACCAGAGCTTGACCTTCGGCAGCACATTGAACATGTAGTGCTGCGTCGCCTTCTCGTAGGTGGCGCCGTTATCCAACAGCATTACTAGAATTTCAATTAGTTCCCGCTCAAATTGTTCTCGGGTCCGCAACCTACTGAACTCAATCCCGTTGTCCAGCATCAGTTCTGCGCGGAGCAGCAGGCTGGAGAGAGGCGTGCTCCCATAACTGTCGATAGCATTCGGATCCGCACCGTTCCCCAGAAGAGCGCGACACTCTTCCACCCACGCCTGACGAACAGCTTGGTGGAGGGGTGTTTCGTCCCAAGAACCGTAGTCGTCGATCATTTCAGGCTCTCCGGCCAATCGGCGTCAGGTATTTGCGGCGCTTTGGCAGCAGCTGCCTCAACTTGTGCCAGGGTCATCAGCACCTTACCGGGTTTCACGTCCGCGACAACCAATTGAATATAGCGCTCGCGCCTGCCATTGATCGTCATTTGCTCGCCCGCTGTATCCAGCTTCTCATTGCGAAATCGTTCGGCAATACGCTTCCAGAATGAATTCGCTGCACTGGCCTGCCGACCGCAAGCTTGGACATGATCGCGGTAGTGGTCATAGATGGCCTGCTTGCTGGTCCAGACGTTGGCGGAGTAGCGGGGTTCGGCATCTTCCGCCCACGCGGCAACTGTGTCGCTCTCAACTCGCTGTGCATGGGTGATGTGCTGGATGGCCTCTGGCATTTCACTATCCGACAGGAATCGACCGCGGCGGGTCAGACGTGCTCCGCCGATCAGCAGCCAATCGATGACTTGGATCATCTCAGTCGGATCACCAGTAATCAGCTTTTCCAAGCCGATGATCTTGCTGGCCGTATCCACACGATTGAGGAACGGCAGCGTGATGACCTTGCGCCACCAACCGTGCTCGTGCTCCGGCATCACGGGATGGTGGTTCGATGCCATGAACCAAGCGGCCTCGGGAATAAAGGTGAACTGGTCCCGACCCTTGAACTCACCAGGAACCGCATCGCGGGAAACCAATGCCTTGAGCAGGCCCTGGATGTCAGCTGATAGCACCTTGGGCATTTCCGACACCAAAGCCAGCTTCTTTCCGATCAGTTGGTTGGTGCCGAACTCGTTCTTGACCAGACGGTTGAGCAGAATAGCGGCTGTCGCATTGGGTGCGAGCGACCGCAGGATGTGGAGCATGACTGACTTGCCGTTCTCGCCCTCGCCATACATCCAAACAGCCTTTTCGTAGCCCTGCGACAGCAATGCCATGGAGAAGGCTTCCTGAGCCACCTCATAAACGCCGAGATCGGTGAATGTGCTGCTCAGGTAAGTGTGCCAGTAGCTCCCCGCTTCGGGCTCCAAGGTATTGTAGATCCCGTCCTCGCCGACCCTGCTCCAATCCAGATCAGCCTGGATGCAGTGGGTCTGACCAAACCGGTGGTCCGGTTTGACAGCCCGGATTACACCTCGTTTGTCGATTAGCAGATACGCGTTGCGCAGCGGCACAACATCGATTGCCTGCTCTCGTTGCGGTAGCTCCAGCCGTGAATTGATCAGGGAGCTGCGGAGGACGCCAATGCAAGACGTCGCCTTGGCTTTGGAGACGGAACTAGCGCAATTGTCCATAAGCCATGAAGTCGCGATCCCTTCCAGGTCGCTCTCATTCATGGCTTGCCAGCGTGCGCCTTCCTTATCCTCCACCCATTGATAGAAAGTCGTGTCCGGCGTTCCATACTTGCCATCGCGTCGGCCGAGGCGAAACGGGCTCCCATCCCTAAGCATGGCGCGGACGAAGCGCAACTCGGGTGTCGGTTCCTTCTTCTTTTTCTCGTTCGTTTCCAGGCTTTCGGAGGCTTGCCCTTGAGCTGTCGCCTGCGGGTCATTGGCCTGCTGCTTGCCATCCGCATTCGTAGCAGCCCACTGCCCCTGGCCCGCGGGAAAATTCAAGACTTTTCCGTGCCTGCATACCCTCGGTAGTGCAGGCTTGGTTTGGCCTTGATTGGGAACGACGCGAGACTGGAAACTCATGACACGATCCTGGTAATTGTTCGTAAGGTATTCGTTGATCGACTGGATCAGCGATTAGCTCTCTGGCGCGTTTCGATCAAGGCGGACAGGTATCCGCCAAGAACATCCGATCGCGAGCATCCAAGCCGTAGGGCTTCCTGGTCCAAAGTGAACAATTGCTCCTGCGTCAGCCCAATCTTGATCCGCTTGTCCTTGCGCTTCCGTCGGCCCCGACTAGGAGGCAACCGAAAATCGATGACATTGCTCATGACTTTGATCCATTCGTGTGAAGAGGTGGGGTCACGTTGACCCCGCCAATCCATAGAAAGGCAACGGGTTGTTTTGTCAAGCGCGTTTGGAAACAAGGAGATCTCCCCGGTGCGATGAACTGGCTGCACGAGTTGGTGCACGAGCACTTCTGGAAACCGTGCAGCTGCTCGTGCAGGGATAGATGATTGATCCACATGCTGTTTCTCACTCATTGCACGAGTGCACGGGTTAAAGATCAAAAATCCAACAGACAAATTCGGCTTGAAGGGGATAACGGCGTTCCCTACAGCGTGTAAAAAGCTATCCAACGCAAGTTGACGCCCGTGCAGAAAACCCGTGCAGCCTGGACTCTTCGGACCAAGTCCTTGAAGCAGCATATGTTTTGTTCTTCAATATGGCTGCACGGGTTAGGTTTGATGACCTGTGCGGCGAGTATTTCTACAGGCAGAGAGTCTGCTTGGCTTGACTCTCTGCTGCGGTCCCGCTCTCCAGAAAACGGGCGAGGGTTGGATTGGCAAAAATCCAAAATATGACTGACGCTATGCGATCAGCTACGCCGCTTCCGCCTCGACTTCATCGCTTCGCGCATCGACGAGCACATAGCTATGCGATCCATCCCCTATGTCTAGCAGCTCGCTCGTAAGGACTATGTCTGAATCTCCCGGGTAGACCAGGTCTGTCCAAAAGAGCCTATCTCCCTTCTGAAAATCGTGGTCTTTCATCGAGTCATGCGCAAGCATTGTTGGAAGAATGGCGCGGAATACCCCTAAGGTGAGCAGATTGGGAGGACTCAAATCTCCGCCACTAAACATCCGGTCCATGATGCAATTCGCCTCGTGGGAAACAATTACACTCAGACGACTCTTTGAGGAATTGTTGCGAACCTTCCTGTGCTGCTGGCGCTGGTTTTTCTTCTTGCTGCTCATTGCTCTTCTCCAAATGCTCAGCGGGATGCCGAGGTCATGGAGCGAGAATCTACGCACCCAACCAGTAGCTCTGGCGGAACAAAACAGGGGACAACTTGGGACACCTATGGACAGCAGGGTCAACTCGGGACAACTGCGGACAAGAGAATGGAGCCCGCAGGCTCCATTTATTCAGCAGCTGTTTTGTTCGCGGCCTAAATTCGGCGTTCACTGGGCGCACCCGTGGCTGGCGCTGTGCGTTCTTCCAACTGTAGCGTCTGTAGGTTGCTGTCCACTTTGGCCATGACCTGGCGCAAGTCAGCTTCGAGCTCGTCACGATAGGGCTTCATTGCATCCGACGATGCCCATGGTTCCACAAGGGTATCCAACAGCGTGGCCACCGGTAACTCGCTCTGTAGCAACTCTTCGATGGACAGCACCAAAGCACTGCCTTCAATCGCACCATTGCCATTGACCCGCCACGGCTCGACCAAGGTTGCGAAGTCGAAGCCACCCACGTTTACTCGCTTAGTGATGTAGATATCCAAATCAGATTTTCGGTATTTGTGAGGCTGAGTCGTGCGCTCCGCCCCTTCCGCCACAATGGGCTCCATGAACGGCGGGCCCATGCCCTTGACCTTGCGCATACGAGCCATCGTCTTGGTCGACACGCCAAGGTAGATCGCGGCCATACTGGTGCTGAGCAGCGCGCCCGGCGGCATGTGCTCTAGGTGCTCACGCAACGCGGCCTGCTTGCTCAGGCGCGCACCCTTGCTGGTGTCTTCCATCATCTGATCGCTCATGGCCCTAGCCCTCTCACCGGGCTAGGTTAGCAGCGTCGGCACTCCATGGATCAACCGCCCAACAATTGGCTCAGGACTTCCGCACGATCCTTGAGGGGCAGCTTCTTGAGCGCGGAAACGATGTCTTCCTTGGATTTGAGTTCGTCAGCGCCGACCAACATGCCCGTTTTGTCGCGAACCATGTAGCCTGCCTCTTCGGCCAAGTGGCGGTAGATGGCAAAGGTAGCCGCGTCCTCGTGGCCCAACATCTCCTGGGCCATCGCCTGGGGCACCGTCGCCGTCAGCACCGTGGCTTTGGTATGGCGCAGGTGATGAGGGCTGGCATGGGGCACGCCCGCATGTTCGACGCAGCGGGTGAAGGCCTGATAGATCGTCTGGCCCGCGACCCGCTCCTCTGGGTTCTTCGGCGAAGGGAAGACCCAGCCTTTCTTCGGCCAGTCGAACTTGCGCCAGTCAAACGTAGCCGCGTCGTAGACGATCGGTTCACCCTTTTGGTCCACGGGCTTGACCATGCGCGCCAGTGCCGCGATGCACTCGTCCTCCAGGTAGACGAAGCGGGCGCGATAGACACCGCGCTTGGCCTTGGTGCGTTCGAAATGGGCCGACGGTGCGCCGGCCTCCGGCCACATCAGCTTCTCCCAGCGCAGCTTGCTGGCTTCGCTTCGCCTCGCCCCGGTCCAGCGCAGGAACTCGATCGCACCACGCACGAAAGGATGCAGCCGTCCCAGTTCCCCCTCGATCTTGGCCAGTTCCGCCTTGGGGATGGCACGGGCTTTCGGTTTCTCTCCATCGCCGCGGATGGTGATGGATGCCCACGGCTTCTCCAGGCGCATGCCATGGAACTCCTCGTGATGCTTCCACACGGCTGCGAGCATGGACAGAAGCTTGCGCTTGGTCTTGGCGCGGGCCTTGCCTTTGGCCCACAGTGCCAGCAACTGGTGGATGTGCTGCGAACCCAGCGACTGCACCTGGGAATGCAGCATGTCGTCGATCGTCGTGTGCTCGCCGGCCAGACGCAGGATGCTGCGGATCTGGCTCTTGTCGTGATCCACGCTCTCCGCCACCCGCGGCACGCAATGGAAGGTCAGCTTCTCCACCGGCACTGGATCGAGCATGGGGTCGTCCCCCTTCTTGCGCCTGCTCCTGGCCTGGATGAACTCGACCATGGGCCCGAGGAACCTTGGGTCGTAGCGGCGCAGTTCCAGCGCCTCCATCTGGTAGCGGATCAGCCACTCCAGGAGCGTGCCCTTGGGGTCTTCGAAACCACCCACCCGCTGGGGCGACTTGCGCTTTTGCCGATCGCGCAAGGCAAATGCATTGGCGTTGGCCAACGCGTTCTCCCGGCGCAGTGGATCGTCCGCCGCCAGCGCCTTGCCCTCGGCGCCAACGACGAAGGGCCAGCGCTGATAGGTGGCCGTCCGCTTCTGGCCTTCTTCCATCAAGCGAAGGCGATAACGGAAGCTATTGCCATGCAGCTCCACGCCCGCTTGCCGAACTTCTCTGGCCATGGCACTCCCCCAGATCCCATGGGGTAATTTGTCCCACACTTGCCCCACACGAGTCAACGTTCTACGCCATGACCACAATTTAAACGGCAATTTTTAACTTTTTCCTGCGTTGTGCGTAAAATTCGGGACGTAGAGGTCGCAGGTTCGAATCCTGTCTCCCCGACCAAATGATTCCGCGAAAAGGCCATCCGCAAGGGTGGCCTTTTTGTTTGCACCAACCCGCGGGTCGCGACTTGCGTCGCTCCTACAGAAAGCGCTTTGCTCTTGTAGGAGCGACGCAAGTCGCGACCGCCCCCCCCCTCAGCCCCCGAACACCAGCACCACCAGCACACCCGCTTCCACCGTCTCCGCCAATGCGCCGGCGGTATCGCCGGTGAAACCGCCGAGGCGGCGCAGGCAGGCGCGGCGCCAGAACGCGAAGACGACGAGCGCGGCAGCGAGCGCGCACGCGCCAGACAGGCCACAGGCGATGCAGATCGCGACGGCGCACAGCAGCGCCAAGATGCAGCCGACTCGCGGCGCTTCCTTCAGCGCGCTGCCAAGCCCGCCGCTGCGCACGTAGGGCGTGGTGAGGAATGCGGCTGTGAGCGCAGCGCGCGCGAGCAGCGGCGACAGCCACAGCAGCCAGGCGTTTTCGACCGGCAGGCTCGCCAGCGCCGCGAATTTCAGCAGCAGCAGCGACACGATCGCGGTCACGCCCGCCGGGCCGCTGCGCGGATCCTTCATGATCTCCAGCGTGCGCGCGCGGTCGCCGAAGCCGCCGACCCAGGCATCGGCGCTGTCGGCGAGACCATCGAGATGCAGGCCACCGCTCAGCGCCACCCACGCAAGCAGCGTCAACGCGGCGGAGAGCAATGCATGCTCGCGCGGCAGGAGGACGAACAAGCCCGTCACCAGTGCGCCGACGATCACGCCCACCACTGGATACCACGCCAGCGATGTGCGCTGTGCACGCGCATCCTCGAACACGCGCACGGGCACCGGGATGCGGGTGAGGAACCCCAGCGCGACCAGCAGGCCGCGCATCAGGCCGGTTCCGCGATGCCTGCGGGCCAGCGCAGGCGATGCAGCGACGCATGCGGCACATCGATGCCGGCCATGTCGCCGAAATCGCGTCGCTCGGCCACGCAGCGCAGCAGGCGGATCGCGCCGCCGTGGGTCACGACCAGCACGCGCTTTCCGGTGGAAGACACCACGATATCGTCCAGCGCAGCGGACAATCGCGTGCGGAAATCATCGAAGGTCTCGCCGCCCGGCGGCGGATGCGCGACCGGGTCACGCCAGAAGCGGCCGAGCGCATCGCCGTCGGCCTCGGCCAGCGTTTCCATCGGCACGCCCTGCCAGCGCCCGAAGTGGTATTCCGCCAGACGCGCGTCTTCATGCAGCGGCAAGCCGCGCTGCATCGCGAACTCGCGCGCGAACGCGGCGCAGCGCTGCAGCGTCGATGCGACCACGACATCCCACATGCCTCCTTCGACAGACGCACGCAGCTGCGCCCAGCCGGTCTCGGTGAGGGCATCGTCGAGCTGGCCGCGGTAGCTGCGCTGCCCGGTGTCGCCGTGGCGCAGCAGGTCGATGACGGTCGTCGTCACGACACCGGTTCCAGGCGCGCTTCGACAGGCGGCGCCGTCTTCTCCGACACCCCCGCCTGCGCGAACGTGGCCATGCCGGCGTGCAGCGCGCAGGCCGTGCGCAGCAGCGGTACCGCAACCGCAGCGCCGCTGCCTTCGCCGAGGCGCAGGCCGAGGTCGAGCAACGGTTCGGCACCGAGCGCATCGAGCAGCCGCGCATGCCCGCGTTCGTGCGAGCGGTGCGCGAACAGCAGCCAGTCGCGCACCGAGGGATTCATGCGCACGGCAGCCAGCGCGGCGGCGGTGACGATGAAGCCATCGACCAGCACCGGCAGCCGCACCTGTGCGGCCGCGATGCAGGCGCCGGCCAGCGCTGCGATCTCGAAACCTCCGAGGCAGCGCAGGCGCTCGAACGGATCGATGGCATCCGCATGCAGGTGCAGCGCGCGCCCGATCACCGCGATCTTGCGCGCGATGCCGGCATCGTCCAGGCCGGTGCCCGCGCCCGCCAGCGCGGCCGGCGATTCGTCGAGCAGCACGCAGGCCAGCGCGGTCGCCGCGGTGGTGTTGGCGATGCCCATTTCGCCGCCGATGAACAGGTCCGCGCCGGCCGCGCGCGCACGGGCGACACGCTCGGCGCCGATGCGCAGCGCGGCTTCGCATTGTTCGCGGGTCATCGCCGGCGCACGGCTGAGATTGGCGGTGGACGGCGCGATGATCGCGCGCAGCACGCCATCGATCTCGCCCGGGTCGTTGACCGTGCCGAGATTGACCACGTCGAGCGTCGCACCCAGCGTGCGCGCGAGCACGCTGATCGCCGCGCCGCCGCTGGCGAAATTGCGCACCATCTCGCCGGTGACCACCTGCGGAAAGGCCGACACGCCTTCCTCTGCGACGCCATGGTCGGCGGCGAATACGCTGATCCAGACGGTGTCGAGCTTCGGGCACGTCACGCCCTGGCAGGCGGCGAGATGCTCGGTCAGCGATTCGAGCCGGCCCAGAGAACCGGGCGGTTTGGTCAGCGTCTGCTGCCGCGCGTGCGCCGCGGCGGCGGCGTGTCGATCGAGTGTCGCGGCGGGTCGCAGCCACCAGGCCGTGTTCATGGCGAATCTCCGTTGAGTGCACCCTTGAGTGCGATGGGCAGGCCGGCGGTGACGAACAGCACGCGCTCGCATTGCGTCGCGATGGCCTGATGCAGGCGACCGGCTTCGTCGACGAAGCGGCGACTGAGCGCGCCCATCGGCACGATGCCGAACCCGACTTCGTTGCTGACCAGCAGCACGTCGCCGGGCAGTCCCGGCAGGAGGTCGAGCACGGCGGCGCGTTCGCGTTCGAAGCGCGCGGGTTCCGGATCGATGAGCAGATTGCTCAGCCACAGCGTCAGGCAATCGACCAGCAGGCAGCGATCCTCGCGCGCGTGCCGGCGCAGGACGTCGGCCAGCGCCAGCGGCTCCTCGACGCTGCGCCAGTGCGCGGGTCTGCGCTCGCGATGATGCGCGATGCGATCGTGCATTTCGTCGTCGTGCGCCTGCGCCGTGGCGACGTAGACCACCTCGCGTCCGCCGTCGGTGGCCAGGCGTTCGGCCAGCGCGCTCTTGCCCGAGCGGGCGCCGCCGAGGATCAGGGTGCGCATGCGGTCTCCAGTCCGAAATATCGCTCGAGCAGGTCGTGGCGCAGATGGATATCGACGGCATCGGCCAGGCGCTCGATCGAAGCTTCGCGCAGGGCATGCACATCGATGGCCTCGGCATCGCGCAGGCCCGCCCAGCGCAGCAGCGCGGCCTGCGCATGAGGGGCGTCGAACACGCCGTGCAGGTAGGTGGCGAGGATCCGGCCGTCGTCCGAGATCGCGCCGTCGCCGCGTCCGCCTTCGATCACGCTCGATGGCCGCGACAGTGCGGATCCGCTGCTGATGCCGCAGTGGATCTCGTAGCCGCGCACGGCCGCGCCGCCCAGCGCATCGGCGAGGCGACCCTCGACGTTGCGCAACTGCTTGCGCGGCGCGAGCGTGGTCTCGAGGTCGAGCCAGCCGAATCCTTCGCTGGAACCGGGCGTTCCTTCGATGCCGTGGGGGTCGTGCACGGCGCGACCGAGCATCTGCAGGCCGCCGCAGATGCCGATCACCTTGCCGCCGTAGCGGAGGTGTCGTGCCAGCGCCTCTCCCCAGCCGTTCGCGCGCAGCCAAGCCAGGTCCGCGCGGGTGGACTTGCTGCCGGGCAGCACGATGAGGTCGCAGGATGGCGGCGTTTCGCCGGGACCGACATAGGCGCATTCGACCTGCGGATGCTGGCGCAGGGCGTCGAAATCGGTGTGGTTGCTGATGCGCGGCAGCGCCGGCACCGCCACGCGCAGGCGCGCACCTGACTTGGCGTTGCTGTCGCGCGGCAAGGCGTCCTCGGCTTCGAGACACAGGCCATGCAGGTACGGCAGCACGCCCAGCACCGGCTTGCCGGTATGCGCTTCCAGCCAGTCCAGGCCCGGCTGCAGCAGCGCGATGTCGCCGCGGAAGCGGTTGACGACGAAGCCCTGCACGCGCGCCTGTTCGCTCTCCGACAGCAGCGCGAGCGTGCCGACGATGTGCGCGAACGAGCCGCCGCGATCGATGTCGACCACGAGGATCACCGGGCAATCCACGGCCTCGGCATAGCCCATGTTGGCGATGTCGTTGGCGCGCAGGTTGATCTCGGCGGGACTGCCCGCGCCTTCCACCACCACCACGTCGTATTGCGCGCAGAGCCGGGCATGCGAGGCCAGCACCGCATCCATCGCGATGCGCTTGTACTCGTGGTAGGCGGTGGCGTCGAGCCGGGCGACCGCATGGCCGTGCACGATCACCTGCGCACCGATGTCGCTGCTGGGCTTGAGCAGGACCGGGTTGAAATCCGTGTGCGGCGGCACGCCGCAGGCCTGCGCCTGCACCGCCTGGGCGCGACCGATCTCGCCACCATCGATGGTGACCGCCGAGTTCAGGGCCATGTTCTGTGGCTTGAACGGCGCCACGCGCACCCCGCGCCGCCGCAGCCAGCGACACAGCGCGGCGACCACCGTGCTCTTGCCGGCATCGGAGGTGCAGCCCTGCACCATCAGCACATGCGCGCTCATCGCAGTACCTCCAGCAGTGCAGTGTCGAGCCGCACGAAGCCATCGTCATCGGGAGGCAGGCCGAAGCGCAGGCTCGCCGGGTCGTCGAAGCGGCGCACGAGGATGCCGCGCGTCGCCAGCGCCTCGTGCAGCGCATGCGCGTCGGGATGTCGCCACCACTGGAAGAACGCGCAGCCCGCGGTCGGCACGATGCCGCGCGCGGACAGCGTGGCGCGCAGGCGTTCACCGGCTGCGCGCAGCCGGTCGCGCGCCCTCGCCTGCCAGGCGACATCGGCCAGCGCCGCGCGCAGGACATGGCGCGTGGGCCCGCCCAGTGTCCACGGGCCGAGCCGTTCACGAAGCGCATCCAGCAACGACGGCGCGGCGCAGACGAATCCCGCGCGCGCGCCGGCCAGCCCGAAGAACTTGCCGACCGAGCGCAGCACGACCAGTCCCTCTTGATCGGCATGCGCGCACAGGCTGCGATCAGGCTCGACGTCGATGAAGGCCTCGTCCACGACCAGCCAGCCACCGCGTGCGGCCAGCACGGCATGCAGTTCGAGCAGATCGGCAGGATCGAAGCGGTCACCGCCGGGGTTGTTCGGATGGATCAGCACGACGACGTCGAACTGCTCCACCGTGGCCAACAGGAGATCCGCCGGCAAAGTGACGACAGCATGCCCTTCGCGCCGCCACGCATGCGCGTGCTCGGCGTAGCCGGGCGTGATCACGCCGACGCGCGAACGCGGGCGCAGTTGCGGCAGCGCCTGGATCGCCGCCTGCGTGCCTGCGACGGGCAACAGGTGCGGCGTGCCGTAGCAGTCGCGCGCCACTTCGATCAGACCGTCATCGTCTTCCGGAAGACGATGCCACGCCGATGCGGGAATCGACGGCACCGGCCATGCGAACGGGCTGACGCCGGTCGACAGGTCGAGCCAGTCTTCCGCGGGAATGCCGTAGTGCCGCGCGGCGCGCAGCAGGCGGCCGCCGTGTTCAAGCATGCGATCGTCCTCCCATCCAGCACATCGCCAGGGCAGCGACGGCAGCGACGCACAACCAGACCCACGCGCCATGGCGCACCAGCCGCAATGCAGCGGCGATCGCGTCCGCATCCGGCGCATCGCCAGCACCCAGCGTCGGCCGGTCCTCCCAGACGCCGTGATACGGCGCGGGTCCGCCCAGCGTCACGCGAATCGCGCCCGCGCCGGCCGCCATCACCGGGCCGGCGTTCGGGCTGTCCCACCGTGGCGCCTGCGTGCGCCAGCAGCGCAGCGCGCGACGCATGTCGCCGAGGACGGCATAGGTCAGCGCTGTCAGTCGCGCGGGGATGTAGTTGAGGCCATCGTCGATGCGCGCGGCCGCCCAGCCGAAGCGTTCGTAGCGCGCGGTGCGATAGCCCCACATCGCGTCCAGCGTGTTCGCCAGCCGGTACAGCACCACGCCCGGCGCGCCGAGCACGGCGAACCAGAACAGCGCGCCGAACACCGCATCGGCGCCGTTCTCCAGCACCGATTCGGTGGCCGCCGCCGCGACCTGAGAGTCATCCAGCGCCTGGGTGTCGCGGCTGACCATGCGTCCGACGGCTGTGCGTGCGGCGTCGAGATCGCCAGCGCGCAGCGACGCTTCCACAGCGCGCGCATGCTCGCCGAGGCTGCGATGGCCGATGGCGAGATACAGCATCGCCGCAGAGAATCCGGTCGCAGCCCACGCCGACCACAGCGCGAGCAGATGCACGATGGTCGCCGCGACCGCGACCGCCGGCAGCACCGCCACGCACCACGCGGCGACGCCGCGCAGGCGCGCATCGCGATGCAGGCGACGCTCGACCGCCTGCGCCATGCGCCCGAAGCCGACCAGCGGATGCAGGCGGCGCGGCTCGCCCAGCAGCGCGTCGAGGCCCATGCCCGCAAGCATGGCAACGGCGATGCTCATGACAGGACCTTCACGGCAGGAACAACCCCACCGCCGCATCCGGCGCGGACGGAAAATAGAAGTGGACGAAGCTCGCGGTCATGCGTCGGTCGCGATGCACCGCTTCGGCGCTGCGGCCGCTGTTGGGGTTGCGCGCGGTGGCCAGCGGTTCGGCATCCACGGTGGCCTGGCCGTAATGAAAGGTGTGGCCGCGCAGCGTGCCTTCGGGCAGATCGACCTCCTGAAGACCGAGCGCGGCCAGGCGCGCCTGCATCGCAGCGTCGCCACGCAGCAGGCCGGCCATCGATGCGCGCGTGCCGTCGCGGTCCGCCAGCGAATCCAGCGAGAACAGCAGGCCGCCGCATTCGGCGAGCAGCGGCTTGCCGGAGTCGCGATGCGCGCGCAGCGCCGCATGCAGGTCATGGCGCTGCGACAGTGCGTCGAGATGCAGTTCGGGATAGCCGCCGGGCAGCCACACCGCGTCGCAGTCGGGCAGCGCATCGCCGGCCAGCGGCGAGAAGAACGCCAGCTCCGCACCGGCCTCGCGCAGCAGGTCGAGGTTCGCCGGATAGAGGAAGCAGAACGCGGCGTCGCGTGCGATCGCGATGCGACGTCCTTGCAGCTGCATTGGCACCGGCAGTCGTTGCGACGGTGAGAACGCCACCGGCGGCGGCAGTCCGGTGGAAGCATGCGCGGCCCAGGCATCGGCCAGCGCGTCGAGGCGCGCATCCAGATCCGACAACTCGGCGGCCGCGACCAGGCCAAGATGACGCTCGGGCAGGCTCAGCTGCGCATCGCGCGGCAATGCACCCAGCCAGTGCAGATCGTTCGGCACGCTGTCGCGCAGCAGCGTCGCGTGGTACTCGCTGCCGATGCGGTTGGCGGCCACGCCATGCACCGCCAGACCCTCGCGATAGCGCGCCATCCCGGTCGCCAGGGCGCCGAAGGTCTGCGCCATCGCCGAGCCGTCGATCACCGCAAGCACCGGCACGCCCAGCGCCTGCGCGAGATCGGCGCTGGACGGCGCGCCGTCGAACAGGCCCATCACGCCTTCGATCAGGATCAGGTCGGCCTCGCCCGCCGCGTCGTACAGCCGAGCGCGGACGTCCGCCTCGCCGGTCATCCACAGGTCGAGCTGGAAGACCGGCGCGCCGCTGGCGCGTTCGAGGATCATCGGGTCGAGGAAATCCGGCCCGGTCTTGAACACGCGCACGCGCCGGCCCTGCCGCGCATGCCAGCGCGCGAGCGCGGCGGTGACGCTGGTCTTGCCCTGTCCCGAGGCCGGCGCCGACACCAGCAGCGCCGGGCAATGGCGGATGGCTGCACTCACAGTTCGATCCCCTTCTGCGCCTTGATGCCGGCCTTGAACGCATGCTTGACCAGGCGCATTTCGGTCACGGTGTCGGCCGCTTCGACCAGCGCATCCGGAGCGCCGCGCCCGGTGATGACGACGTGCTGGCGCTCCGGTCGCGCGGCCAGCGCGGCGACTACGGCATCGACCGCGACATAGTCCTTGTTGAGCGCGATGTTCAGCTCGTCCAGCAGCACGAAGTCGTAGCCGGGATCGGACAGCATGCGCGCGGCCACATTCCATGCGGCCGAGGCTGCGGCGATGTCGCGTCCACGGTCCTGGGTTTCCCAGGTGAAGCCTTCGCCCATCACGTGGTAGTCGAGCACCGTGTCCTCGCCTTCGATGAAGCGGCGGAAGAAGGCTTCCTCGCCGGTCGAGAAGCTGCCCTTGATGAACTGCACGACCCCGCAGCGGAAGCCGTGCCCGAGCGAACGCGCGAGCATGCCGAAGCCGGACGAACTCTTGCCCTTGCCGTTGCCGGTGTTCACCACCACCACGCCGCGATCGATGGTGGCGCGTTCGATGCGCCGGTCGACCAATGCCTTCTTGCGCTGTGCGCGCTCGCGGTAGTGCTCGTCCTCGGTCAGACCGAGGCGTTCGGACCCGCGGCTCATGCGCGCGCACCCGTGCTCACGGCCAGCCGCGACGCCACCACGCGGCACAGCAGGCGCACCAGCATCGCGACAGCGACATAGCCGGCCAGCGTGCCGATGGCCGGCGGGTAGTAGCGCGGGATGCGCGCGACGAAGTTCGCGAAGGTCGGGTCGGGATGACGGCCCGAGAAGAAGTGGAACCCGCCTTTCGATGCGAGATAGGCCACGCTGGCCGTGACCAGCAGCACCAGCGCCAACCGTGGCACGAAACGCCAATCTTCCCGATGCAGGCGTGCATACGTGCGACCACCGAACCACAGCACCGTGTAGGCCACGGCCAGCGCCCAGTACGCGGGCGACAGGCACCAGTCGCTGATCGTGCCGCTGGCGAGGCTGAGCAGATCGAGCGAGGTGGACAGCGCGAAGAACAGCGGCAGCGCCCACGCCGGCCGCAACAGCGCGCCGACGAGGAAGAACACCGCCCAGGACGCGCTGGGCAAGGCGTCGACGCTGGCGAAGTGCTGGCCGCGCGTGCAGATCATCAGCGCGGCGAGCGCGACGGCGATGGCCGCCTGCGCGCGCGGCGAAGCAGGCACGAGGGCGTCGACGGGATGTGGCTTGGACATGGTGATGGGCTCCGGTATGGATCAGCGTCGGGCGGTCTGCGCGTTGCGCGCGCCGAGGCTGCGCACGGCCACGACCTGCAGGACCATCGCGGCGACGATGTAGAGCAGGGTCGTGCGCACGAACAGCGGTCCCCACTGCAGGAAGCGCGCGACGTACTCGGCGACGTGCGGGTTCTCGTAGCGGCCGCCGAACCAGTAGAACGCGCCGTTGGAGATCGCGAACGACAGCGTCGCGGCGACCAGCGCGGCGGCGACGGTCAGCACCATCGCCCGAGGCTCCACGGCATGGCGCGACGCGATCATCCGGCCGCCGTACCAGAGTACGGCGTAGGCCGGCAGCAGGGCCGCGTACGAGGGCGTGACGCAGTGATCGCTCACCCCGGCGAAACCGACCGCGACCACGTCGATGCCCACCGCGAGCGCCATCAGCACCGCGAAACGCAGGTGATCGCCTCGCGTCCGCGTGCCCAGGAAGAGTCCGCCCAGGAAGAACAGCGCCATCGACGCGTCCGGCAGGTGCAGGACATCGCCGAAGTGGTGGTAGCGCGTGGCGACCATGAACGCGGCGAAGACGGCGAACAGCGCATGGCGTGCGGGACGTGGCAGGACGTTCATTCGATGATCTCGTGTCTGGAGGACAGGACGGCGCGCGCTCAGCGGGCGCCGGGTTGGTGGCGCAGGGCGAGCAGCCAGTGGCGGCCCGGCTGGTTGTAGAACTCGGCGGTTTCGTAGCGCTTGTCGAAGACGTTGCCGGCAGTCAGTTGCAGCGACCAGTCGCGCGCGAACGCGAAGCCGACGCGCAGGTCGACCAGGCCGTAGCCGTCGAGGCGCCGGGTGTTGGCGAGGTTTTCGTAGCGCTCGCCGGCACCGATCGCGCTGGCGCCGACGCTGAAACGATCGAAGCGCCGATCGATGTCGACGCGTCCGCTGCGCGCCGGACGACGCGGCAGGTGGTGGCCGCGGCTGGCGTTGTCGCCATCGGCACGCGGATCCAGCCAGGTCGCGCTGGCGCGCAGGTCCCAGTCGGCGACGCGCAGGTCGCCGACCGCTTCGACGCCGCGGATGCGCGCGCGATCGATGTTGTTCGGGCCGGGCGTCGGCTGCAGGTCGGCGTCGTAGGCGATGAGGTCGTCGATGCGGGTCTCGAAGGCATTGAGCGACCAGCCGCCCGCGCCATGTTCGCCGCGCAGGCCGATCTCGACGCTGCGCGCGTGCTCGGGCTGCAACGAGGGATTGCCGTAGCCCGGGAAGTACAGTTCGTTGAACGTCGGCGCCTTGTAGGCCGTGCCGTAACGCGCGCTGAGCCGCAGCGCATCGCCGATGGCCCAGCCCCACAGCGCGCTGCCGGTGGTCACGCCGCCGAACTGGCTGTCCTCGTCGCGACGCAGGCTGGCCTGCAGCGACTGCGCGCCGAAGTCCTGCTGCCATTGCGCGAACAGGCCGCGGTCGATGCGGCGGTCGCGGGCGTAGCGCGTGCTGCTTTCGACGCGGTCGGCCTGCCAGTCGACGCCGAACGTGAGCAGCGCGTCGCCAGCCGTGGCGTCGGCCTGCAGCGCGACCATGCGCCGACGGGTGCTGAAGGTCGACGAATAGACCTCGTTGCGGTAGTTGTCGCTCAGGTCGGCGCTGCCGGCCAGGTTGAGGCCGATGCGCAAGGCATCGGTCGGTGCGTAACGCAGGCGCCCGCCGACGACCTGCTGCACGGTGTCGGCGATGTTGTTGGCGCTGCCGTCGTATTCGTTGCGGCCTTCGGCGCGGAACACGCGCGCCTCGACATCCCAGCGCGCGTCGAAGCGCCAGCCGCCCTGCAGCACCAGCGAATCGTTGCGGTAACCGTCGAGGTCGGGGTCGAAATTGCGCGGGCCGCGATAAGCGTTGATGCCCTCGGTGCTGCCGTGCGCTGCATTGATCGCATACCAGCCACCCTGCGTGACATCGCCATGCCGCCCGCCGATGCCGAGCGTGGCGCGCCGGGTGCGTTCGCTGCCCGTTGCGACGGTGAACGATGGCACGAAACCGCCCTGCGGACGCCGGGTGAAGATCTGGATGACGCCGCCCAGTGCTTCGGAACCGTACAGACTGGAGAACGGCCCGCGCACGATCTCGATGCGTTCGACCTGCTCCGGCGGGATGTCCTGCAGCGACGCACCGCCGCTGGTGGCGGATCCGAGCTTGATGCCGTCGACCAGGACCAGCACGTGGTCGGACTCCGTGCCGCGCAGGAAGACCGAGGTCGCCTTGCCCGCGCCACCGTTGTTCGCGAGCGCGATGCCGGCGCGGCCGGCGAGCAGGGCCTGCAGCGACTGCGGCTGCAGGCGGTCGATTTCGGCGCGGTCGATCACGGTGATCGCGGCGAGGGTCTGATCCTGGGTGCGCGCGGTGCGCGAGGCGGTGACGACGACGCGGTCGAGCGCGTCATCGTCCTCGAGCGTCCTGTCGGCTGCCGTGGCGGATGTCGAAGCGGACGCGGAAGGAAGAACGAAGACGAACGGGAACAGCACAGACGCCGTCAACGCATGACGGCGTTCGGAGATGGGAAAGCGCACTGGTTGGCTCCTTGCCCGCGCCTACCCGCGCGGACCCGTGGAAACAAACACACGGACAGGTGCATCTCTGGCCATCGCGCACGCGGCATCCGCGCAACTGATCGCCATGACATCGCCCGCCGCATGTCACGTCGCACCAAGGCCGGTCTCCGGGCTCGCGAGCGAAGGCGGTGTCCGGAATTCCGGATGTCCGCGCTTCCGGCTTCGCGCCTTCCCGTGCTGGATGCACAGTGGCTGTCTGCGAAGCCTTGTCTCGCCTACCGTTGCGGGGGCAGCTCCGGAATTGACGCGCATGCAGGCAAGGATGCAGGCATGGCGGCGCACCGGATTCCCGTTTCAACCACCGGCCAGGCCGGCGGTCACCTCAGGCGGACGTAGTGTAACAGCATGTTGCGACGCCCATCGTCGACAGACGTCGCATTCGGCATACGCTCGCGCATGGAGATCGCGCGCCGTCAGTTGCGCAGATTGCGCGTCTGCCCGGTGCCATGCACCACGAAACGCTCGATCGTCAGCGATTCCGCGCCCATCGGGCCGTAGGCGTGCAGGCGCGTGGTGGAGATGCCGATCTCGGCGCCGAGGCCGAGCTCGCCGCCGTCGGAGAAGCGCGACGAGGCATTGACCATGACCACCGCGCTGCGCAAAGCGTGGACGAAGCGTGCGGCGGCGGTCTCGTCGCGCGTGGCGATGACTTCGGTGTGGTCCGAACCGTGGCGACGGATGTGCGCGATCGCGTCGTCGAGCGTATCGACCACGCGCACCGCAAGGATGAGATCGAGGAATTCCGCGTCCCAGTCGTCCTCGACGGCGGGCACGGCGCCCGGCACGCATGCCATCGCGCGCACGTCCGCGCGCAGCTGCACGCCGCGCGCGGACAGCATCGCAGCCGCACGCGGCAGGAATTCATCGGCGACGTCGGCATGCACCAGCAGCGTCTCCAGCGCATTGCACACGCCCGGCCGCGAGACCTTGCCGTCGAGCAGCAGGTCGAGCGCCAGGTCGGGATCGGCGGCGGCATCGACGTAGAGATGGCAGACGCCCTTGTAATGCTTGATCACCGGCACGCGCGCGTGCTCGGCGACGAAGCGGATCAGCCCTTCCCCACCGCGCGGGATGGCGAGGTCGACGATGTCGTTGAGCTGCAGCAGTTCGATCATCGTTTCGCGACGCAGGTCATCGACCAGCGTGATGGCGGCAGGCGGCACGCCATGCACGCACAGGGCGCGCTCAAGCGCGCCGCGAATCGCCACATTCGTCCGAATCGCCTCCGACCCACCCCGCAGGATCACGCCGTTGCCGGCCTTCAGGCACAGCGCGGCGGCATCGGCGGTCACGTTCGGCCGGGCTTCGTAGATCATCACCACCACGCCCAGCGGGACGCGCACGCGCGCGATCTCGATGCCGTTCGGCCGCGTTTCGCGGCGCGTGACCATGCCGACCGGATCGGGCAGATCGGCCACCTCGCGCAACGCATTCGCGATCGCGGACAAGCGCTGCGGATCGAGCTTCAGCCGATCGAGCATCGCACCGGCCGTGCCCTTCGCTTCCGCAGCACGCAGGTCTTCGGCATTCGCGGCGAGGATGCGTTCGGCGTCGACCTCCAGGGCCTCGCCCATCGCGCGGAGCAGTGCGTTCTTGGCATCGGTCGAGAGTGCGGCAACGGCCTGCGCGGCTTCACGGCAGGCCAGCGCCTGGCTGCGGATGTCGGAGGACGATTCGGTGGTGGTCTCAGACATCGGTGCTTTCCTGCGCGGGTGCGTCGAGCAGCGACAGATCGTCGCGATGGAGGATGGTGTCGCCGTAGTTGTAGCCGAGCAGCGCATCGATCTCGTGCGAACGCTTGCGCGCGAGGCGGCGGATGTCGGCGGACGAATACTGGGTCACGCCACGTGCGAGCGCATGCGTGGCGCCTTCCACGCGCACTTCGATCAGGTCGCCGCGGCGGAACTCGCCTTCCGCGCCGACCACGCCGATCGGCAGCAGCGAGGCACCCTTGTCGCGCAGCGCGGCTGCCGCACCGGCGTCGACCAGGATCGCACCGGGCTGCGCCGGTGCGTGGCGCAGCCAGTGCTTGCGCGCGGCGATGCGGCTACGGCCGGCGACCAGACGGGTGCCGATCAGGCGATCCTCGCCCAGCGCATGCGCGACCTGCGCTCGCGTGCCGTTGAACAGCACGGTACCGATGCCCGCGGCGCCGGCGCGCTGCGCAGCGAGGATCTTGGTGCGCATGCCGCCGGTGCCGACGCTGGAGCCTGCGCCGCCGGCCATCGCGAGGATGTCGTCGCCGGGATCGACGATCAGCGGCATCGGATCGGCATCGGGATTGCCGCGCGGATCGCGGTCGTACAGGCCGTCGATGTCGGTGGCGAGGAACAGCACGTCGGCACCGATCAGCGCGGCGACGATCGCGCCGAGCGTATCGTTGTCGCCGAGCTTGAGCTCGTCGACCGAGACCGTGTCGTTCTCGTTGACGATCGGCAGCGCGCCGCAGCGCAGCAGTTCGTCGAGCGTGGCGCGTGCGTTGAGGTAGCGGCGGCGGTCGCGCACATCGTCGTGCGTGAGCAGTACCTGTGCGACCGGCCGCGCGAACAGACCCTGCCAGAAGCCCATCAGCCTGGCCTGGCCCAGCGCGGCCAATGCCTGGCGCTCGGCCATCGCTGCGCCGGGATGCGGCTTGGCGTGCAGCACACCGCGCCCGGCGGCGACCGCGCCGGACGACACGATCACCACCTCGCGCCCCTGCGCATGGCAGGCATGCACGAATGCGGCCAGATGCACGGCGTGGTGCGGCGACAGGCCGCCCGCACCCGACAGCAGGCTGCTGCCGACCTTGAGCACGGCCCGCTTCCAGGCGGGAATCCTCTGTTCCTCGAACGCGGCGCGCGTGCTCATGATCTGCTCATTCCGTTCACAGCCGCGCGCGCAACGCGTCGAGCCGCAGGTCGGCGGCCGCACCCGGCGACACGCGCGCCTGCAGGCTGGCCTCGGGGTCGCCTTCGGCCCAGCGCGCGGGATCGGAGGCCTGCCGGTAGGCCTCGCGGAACGGCAGGCCCTCGCGCGCCAGGTCGACGGCGAGGTCGGTCGCGTACATCGACGGATCGAGCGCGGCGCGCATCGCATCGGGCTTCCATTCCAGATTGCGCAGCAAATCGGGCAGCAGCTCCAGCGCGCCGATACCGCGTCCGAAAGCGTGGAAGATCGCACCCTTGCTGAACTGCAGGTCGCGGTGATAGCCCGAAGGCAGCGACAGCAGATGCTCGATCTCGGTGCGCGCGGCGGCAGCGCTGGCGTAGGTGGCGCGCATCAGTTCGATCACGTCCGGATTGCGCTTGTTCGGCATGATCGAACTGCCGGTGGTGTACTGCGGGGGCAGCGCGACGAAACCGTATTCGGCGCTGGTGAACAGGCTCAGGTCCCAGGCGAGGCGACGCAGGTCGAGCAGCGCCGACGACAGCGCTTCGATCGCGGCCATCTCGAACTTGCCTCGCGACAGCTGCGCATAGGTCGCGGACACCTGCAGCCGGCCGAAGCCCAGCGCCTGCGTGGTGTGGTCGCGGTCCAGCGGCAGGTTCACGCCGTAGCCGGCGGCGCTGCCGAGCGGATTGGCGTCGACCCAGGCCAGGGTGTCGCGCGCGCGCTGCGCATCGTCGATGAAGCCTTCGGCCCAGGCCGCCCACCACATGCCCAGCGACGAGACCACGGCGCGCTGCAGGTGCGTATAGCCCGGCAGCGGCACGGTGGCTTCCGCTTCGGCGCGCGCGAGCGCGACCTCGGCGGCCTCTGTGCAGAGCGACTGCAGGCGCGCGAGCCGATCCTTCAGCCACAGCCGGGTCGCGACCAGGATCTGGTCGTTGCGGCTGCGGCCGGTGTGGATCCTGCGGCCGGCATCGCCGAGGCGTTCGACCAGTCGCGCCTCGATCGCGGAATGGCAGTCCTCGTAACGTTCGTCGAGCACGAAGCGGCCGTTGCGCCAGTCGTCGGCCAGCGCATCGAGTTCGACCCGGATGCCGGCGAGCTCGTCGGCACCGAGGATCCCGATGCGCAGCAGCCCTTCGGCATGCGCGAGGCTGGCCTGGATGTCGAACAGGAAGAATTCGCGGTCGAGGATCACGTCCTCGCCGGCGAGGAAATGCTGGATCCGTGCGTCGACCTTGACGCCGGGTTTCTGCCAGAGCAACTCGCTCATACGCTTGCCTGCTGAAGGATGGTGTTGCTGGTGGAAGACATGCCTCGCCCGGAGACCCCGTCATCCTCGCGCATGCGAGGACCCATGCATGGCCGCGGCGGTGCCTTGGGTCCTCGCTTGCGCGAGGATGACGGCTTTTTCTCGATGCGCTCGATCACGGAGGCGCTGAATTTCACAAGGGAAGCCCGGTGGTCTCGGCGAGGCCGAAGGCCAGGTTGAGGTTCTGCAGCGCCTGCGTCGCCGCGCCCTTGAGCAGGTTGTCCTCGGTCGACACCACGACCAGGCGCCGGCCGTCGTCCGACAGCGCGAAGCCGCCGATCTCGACATGGTGGCGGCCGGCGATGCGGCTGACCCAGGGCGCATCGTCGAGCACGCGCACCAGCGGCTCGTCGGCGTAGGCATCGCGATAGACCGAGACCACCTGCTCGCGCGTCATCGCCGTGGACAGGTGCAGGTTCGCGGTGATGGTCAGGCCGCGGAAGTGCGGCGCGACATGCGGCATGAACTCGACCGCATGGCCGAGATGACGCGTGACTTCGCGCTCATGGATGTGCCCGGTGAGCGCGTACGGCATCAGGTTGTCGCGCAGCTTGTCCGGATCGTTCTTGTCCGAGGGCGCGGTGCCCGCACCGGAATAGCCCGAGACGCCGAAGCATTGCACAGGACCCGCGAGCCGGCCGCGCATCGGCGCCACCGCCAGCTGCATCGCGGTGGCATAGCAGCCCGGGTTGCTGACGCGGCGCTTGCCGGCGTAGCGGTCGCGCGTCAGTTCGGGCAGGCCGTAATACCAGCCGTCGTCGAAACGGTAATCGGCCGAGAGATCGATGATCACCGGATCGGCACCGACCGCATCGAACGCGGCCACGCAGTCGGCGGCCTTGCCGTTGGGCAGGGCCAGGACCACGGCATCGGCGCCGAGCGATGGCAACTCCGCGTTCGCGGGGGAGCAATAGCGCAGATCGCCGCGATAGGCATCGATGTGATCGGCCAGCGGCTGACCGGCGAGTTCGCGCGATCCGACATAGGCCAGTTCGAAGCGCGGATGCGCCACGACCAGGCGGATCAGCTCGGCACCGACGTGGCCGCGCGCACCGACGATGCCGACGCGAAGGGAGGATGGCTCAGACATTCGGAGGATTCTCGAGTTTGCGACGCAGCGCGTCCGCAAGCGCCGGCCATTCGTGGCGCAGGATGGAAAAGACGTGGGTGTCGCGCAGGGTGCCGTCGCGATGGCGCATGTGCGCGCGCAGCACGCCGTCGCGCTTCGCGCCCAGGCGCAGGATGGCGGTCTGCGAACGGATGTTCTCGTGGCTGGTTTCCAGCACCACGGCTTCGCACTTCCATGCATCGAAGGCATGGTCGATCAGCAGCAGCTTCGCTTCGGTGTTCAATGCGCTGCGCTGCGCACGCGTCGCGTACCAGGTGTAGCCGATGCTGGCGCGCGGGACGCTGCGATCGATGTCGTAGAAGTGCGTGCTGCCGACGACATCCCCGACCGCGTCGCGCACCACGAACGGCAGCGCCGCGCCGGCCTCGCGCTGGGCCAGCGCCGTCGCGATGTACGCCTCGGCTTCGCCCGCGCCCGGACCCGGCACGCTGGTGTAGCGCAAGGTCCAGAGCTCGCCATCGGCGGCGGCCGCGCGCAGGTCGTCGGCATGCGCCGTGTCGAGCGGCGACAGCGAGACGTGTCGGCCATGCAGGTTCGGCGTCTCCCAGTGCGACATGGCTCAGCCTTCCAGTGTCGCCGGTCGTTGCCGGCAGTGTTCGAGGCAGGTGCGGATGAGATCGTTGCCAGCACCATCCAGGTCGCCCAGACCGTACCAATAGGCGCGCCAGGTGGTCTGGCGCACGCTGCCATCGGCTTCGCCGTCGTAGAAACCGTTGATCGGGTTGCCCAGGCGCGAGCGCCAGAACAGCTGTGGCTGCGCGTCGCGCATCAATTGCCAGACCGCGCGGCCCAGGCCTTCGCCCTGCGCCTCGTCCAGCACGGCGAACTTGTCGAGGTAGGGCACGCCGCCCTCCTCGGTCAGGATCACCGCCGCGCGGTAGTTCTCGCTGATGTAGGCGCGATGCAGGCGCGTGCGCTCGAAGTAGTCGCCGACGAGCTTGCGGCCGAACGCCGATTCGATGAGCTCGCGCAGGCGCTCGCGATCGACCTCGTCCCACGACGATGCCTGCAGCACACGCTCGCCGCGACGCACCAGCGTCCCGGATCCCTTGTGGGTGAACAGTTCCTTCGCCAGTTCATCCGGGCGCGTGATCGACACCGATGAGGCCAGCGGCAGGTGATCGAGCAACGCCTTGATCTGTTCGATCTTCACGCGCATGCCGCCGTTGATCCACGGCTGGTCCATCAGCGTGTCGTATTCGGTCGACAGGTTGATCGAATCGATCACCCTGCCGTCGCCGTCGAGCAGGCCGCCGGTGCCGGTGAGGAACACGATCTTGTACGGCTGCAGCATCTGCACCAGCTCGTTGGCGGCGAAGTCGGCGTTGACGTTGAGGATCTGCCCGCCGACGGTCTCGCCGAGGCTGGCGATCACCGGGATCGAACCGGCCTGCAGGCTGGCGTGGATCGGCGCGAACTCGACGCGCTTGACCTCGCCGACCAGGCCGTAGGTCTCGCGATCCAGGTAATCGGCCTCGAACACGCCGCTGACGATCGAGGTGGCGCGCGCGTCCTGCGCCTGCAGCGCCTCGACCAGCTTGAGGTTCTGCGCATGGAACACCCGGCGCACGATCGCCAGCGCTTCCGGCGTGGTCACGCGCAGGCCGTTGACGGTCTGCTTGACGATGCCCGCGGCCGACAGTTCCTCGTCGAGCTGCGGACCCGCGCCATGGATGACGATGGGCGTCAGGCCGACGTCCTGCAGGAAGGCCAGCGACGAGGTCAGCGCATCGAGATCGTCGCGCAGCACCGCGCCGCCCACCTTCACCACGGCGAAGCGCGCGGCATCGAGCTGCGAGAAGCGCTTGAGGTACTGCGAGATCTCCTTGGCGCCGGCCATGCTCGACAGCAGGCGGACGATGGTCTGCCGCGTCTGGGGATCATGGACTTTCTGGTCGAGCAGCGGGGTCATGTCGAAGCGGTTCCGTCGAGGATGCGGACGATCGACGCGGCGTAGCGTTCGAGCTGGTCGAGCGCCACCCATTCGTCGGCAGTATGCGCCTGGGCGATGTCGCCCGGGCCGTAGACGAAGGCGGTGAGGCCGGCGGCCGAGAACAGCGAGGCCTCGGTCCAGAAATCCACGGCATTGCCGATCGGCAGGCCGAGTTCGTCGGCCAGGTCGCGTGCGAGCAGGCGACGCGCTTCGGCATCGGCGACGTCGCCTGCGGGCAGCGGCGGACCACGGAAGGTTTCCTGGTACGAGTCCAGCGTGCCGGCAGCGGCACAATCGGCAAAGCGCGCATGGAGTGCGTCGATATCGTGCGAGGGCAGCGGCCGGAAGCCGAAGCGGACTTCCGCGCTCGGCGCGATGACGTTCGCCTTGATGCCGCCTTCGACCTTGCCGATGTTGAAACGCAGGCCGGTCAGGCCGCCGAAGCGGCGATGCGATTCGCCCTCGACCAGTTCCAGCGCCTTCGCGCCCCAGCGCATCGCATGGTGCAGCGCGTTGCGCTGCAGCGCGTCGGCACCGGAGGCATGGCCGGCAGCACCGCGGAACTTCATCAGCACCGAGCCGATGCCTCGATGCGCGAGCACCGCTTCGCACTGCGTCGGCTCGGCGATGATCGCTTCGCTGAAACCGTGGTCGCTGGCGAGGAACGCGGCGATGCAGCGCGGATCGTTCGCTTCCTCGTCGGTCGAGAACAGGAACGCGGCGTCGCCGGTGGTGCGCTGCGCGGCGACGATCAATCCCGCCGCCGCGCCCTTGATGTCGCAGGCGCCCAGACCGATCGCCCTGCCGTCGGCCACGCGCAACGTCAGAGGATCGGCGCTCCAGGCTTCGGAAGACGGTACGGTGTCGAGGTGGACGTTGAACACGCGCGTCGGCGCGCCGCGCACGGCGAGCAGCGAGACCGCGCCGGCGCCGTGGTCGGTGACGGTGCAGTCGAAACCGGGCAACTGCGCCCGCAGGTAGTCGAAGATGCCGCCCGACGGCGAGATCTCGCGCGGCGGGTTGCGGGTGTCGAAGGACACCAGGGCATCGAGGTGCTTGAGGATGTCGTCGAGCATGTCGGTCATCGATTCCGGATCAGTTGCCGCCATTGACGCCACCATTGACTTCGGCCCAGAGCGTGCTGCTCATGCCGAAGAGCTTGATGAAACCCTCGGCCTCCTCCACGCCCCAGTCCGCCGACTGCGCGTAGGTCGCGCCCCTGGCGTTGAGGATGTGCGGCGAGCGCACGGCGACGGCATCGACGCGCGCGCCGCGCGTTTCCAGTACCACTTCGCCGTTGACCGTGGCCTGCGACGAGGCGAGGAAGGCTTCGAGGTCGGTCTTCAGCGGGTCGTGCCAGAAGCCTTCGTACACCACTTCGACCCACTTGCGCGCGACCTCGGGCTTGAAGCGGTTCTGCTGTTTGGTCAACACGGCCTCCTCCAGCGCGCGGTGCGCGGCGAGCAGGGCGATCAGACCCGGCGCTTCGTACACGATGCGGCCCTTGAGGCCGATGGTGGTGTCGCCGGTGTACATGCCGCGGCCGACACCGTAGGGCGCGAACAGCGCATTCAGCTTCGCGAGGATCTGCGCGCCGGGCAGTTCGACACCGTCGATCGCGACTGCCTCGCCTTCGACGAAGCGCACCGCGACCTGCAGCGCCTGTGCCGGCCACTCGGCGCGCGGCGCGCACCAGCCACGCGCGCCCTCGCCCGGGGCCTCCCACGTGTCGATCTCGCCGCCGGACAGGGTCACGCCCAGCAGGTTTTCGTTGATCGTGTAGGCCTTCTGCTTGGCGCGCACGCCGAAGCCGCGTTCTTCCAGATAGGCCTGTTCGTAGGCGCGGGTCTGGGTGTGTTCCTTCTGGATCTCGCGGATCGGCGCGACGATGCGGTAGTCGCCGCTGGCCTTCACCGCAAGGTCGAAGCGCACCTGGTCGTTGCCCATGCCGGTGCAGCCGTGCGCGATGGCATTCGTGCCCAGCTCGCGCGCTCGCGCGAGGGTCGCGTCCACGATCAGGTAACGGTCCGACACCAGCAGCGGATACTGGCCCTGGTAGGCCTCGCCCGCGCGCACGAACGGCTTGACGAAGCCGTCCCACAGGGCCGGGCCACCGTCGATGGTGATGTGCGAAGCCACGCCCAGCTCCTGCGCGCGCGCTTCGATGTAGGCGCGTTCGTCGGCGTCGACGCCACCGGTGTCGGCGAACACGGAGTGGACGTTCCAGCCGCGTTCCTTCAGGTAGGGCACGCAGAAACTGGTGTCGAGGCCACCGGAAAAGGCGAGGACGATGTCGTTGGACTGGTTCATGGAAGACGTTCCGTGGGGAAGGGAAATCATTGCTTCGCCAGAGCGGCCATCACGGCCTTCTGCACGTGCAGGCGGTTCTCGGCCTCGTTCACCGCGATGCAGTACGGGGCATCCATCACCGCATCGGTGGCCTTGACGTTGCGGCGCAGCGGCAGGCAGTGCGAGAACACGCCGTTGTTGGTCAGCGCCATCTTGCGCTCGTCGACGATGAAGTGCTTGAACTGGTCGCGGATGGGCTTTTCGGGTTCCCAGTTGCCGAAGAACGGCAGCGCGCCCCAGCTCTTGGCGTAGACGATGTCGGCACCGGCATAGGCGCTGTCGATGTCGTGGCTGACGGTGAGCGAACCGCCGTTCTCGGCGACGTTCTGCTCGGCCCAACCCATGTAGCGCTCGTCGAGGATGTAGTCCGGCGTCGGGCAGAGCAGGGTGACATCCATGCCCAGGCGCGTGGCGATCGTCAGCGCGGAGTTCGCGACCGCCGTGTTCAGCGCCTTCGGATGGTAGGTCCAGGTCAGCACGTACTTCCTGCCGCGCAGGTCGGACGTGCCGAAGTGCTCCTGCAGCGCCAGCGCGTGCGCCAGTTCCTGGCAGGGATGGGTGATCGTCTCCATGTTGATCACCGGCACGGTCGCGTACTTCGCGAAGGCGGCCAGCACCTTGTCCTGGCGGTCGCTGGCCCAATCGATGAACTTCGGGAAGGCGCGCACGCCGATCAGGTCGACATAGCGGCTGAGCACTTTCGCCACCTCGGCGATGTGCTCCTCGGTCTCGCCGTCCATGACCGTGCCCAGGTCGAACTCGATCGGCCACGCGTCCTTGCCGGGCGCCAGCACCACGGCATGGCCGCCGAGCTGGAACGCGCCCAGTTCGAAGCTCGTGCGGGTGCGCATGGACGGGTTGAAGAAGACCAGCGCGATCGACTTGCCCTTGAGCTGATCGCCCAGTTTCTCGCGCTTGAAGCGGGCGGCCTCCACGAGTACGGCGTCGAGTTCGGCGCGGCTCCAGTCCTGGGTGTTCAGGAAATGCTTCATGGCAAGGTCTCGGTGGGGGCGCGGTCTGCGCGAGGATGACGGGGAGAGGTTGCGGAATGAGGAAAGGCGGAAAAAGAAAAGGCCCGGCGGGAGCCGGGCCTGATCGGTGGATTCTTGTGTGTCGTTGCGGCAACGACGAAGCTCCGGATCACCCAGCTGGCGTGTGGGGTTCCGGTCGGCGCGCGCGCGAGGTCATGCCGGAGGCCATCCGGGCACTGGTCGTCGCAAGCGGCTGGGCGCCGAGGAAGGAGCAGGTGTTCATAGGGCGCGCATGCTCGCACGGGTGGCCCTGCATCGCAAGCATCCGGCGACGGGCGCGCATGCCCGGACGTGTTGCCTGCCGATTCGTGGCATTCATCGCAATTTCACGGCAATTTCACGGGAGTCCGCCATCCGGGCCGGGCAACGAGCGCCGCGCAGGCGGGGCCTGGATGCTCATGAGGAATGCTCATGAGGATCGATCATGCCCTTATGCGCCGACTCAGCGCTTCTCGCCGGGCGGGATGTCGGGAGTGACGGTGATCCGCACCCGCAGGCGCTTGCCTGGATCGATGGGCAGGCGCGAACGGTAGGTCACGCCGCGATGGATGTAGTCCACGTCGTAGGCCACCGGGCGCTGGAACTCCTTCTGCACCCGCACCGGACGGCACAGCCGCGCGGCGGGCCCCACTTCCGAGGGCGGCTCGCAGCGCTCCTCGACCGCCTGGGCGCGCAGGGTCTGGTAGACCGGCTCCACGCGCAGGACCTGTGCGTATTCGGTGCGGACATTGGACGGCTGCTGACCGCTCTTCTCGTCGGCATGCGCAGCGGACAGCGCGATCAGCGACGACAGGCAGGCACAGCGGGCAAGGGCAGCGGGAATCGGGCGCATGAGCAGGCCAGTGTAGAGCCTCGGGCCGACCGATGTCGCCATCACCCTGAATGCCCGCTGTCGTGCGGGGGAGGCAACGGCTAGAATCGGGACCACTCCCACGCACGCGTTCACGATGAGCCTGCATCTGTACAACAGCCTGACCCGCAAGGTCGAGGCCTTCGCACCCCTCGATCCCGCGGCCGGCCCGACGCTGTACGTGTGCGGCCCCACGGTCTACAACTACGTGCACATCGGCAACGCGCGCGGCCCGGTGGTGTTCGGGGTGCTCGCCGCCCTGCTCCGCCGTCGCTACGGAAAGCTGCGCTACGCCCGCAACATCACCGACGTTGACGACAAGATCAACGCCGCCGCGCTGGAACAGGGGGTGCCGATCTCGACGATCACCGACAGGTTCGCCGCCGCCTATCGCGACGACATGGCCATGCTCGGTGTGAGCGGCGACTTCGCTCCGGACATCGAGCCGGCCGCGACCGCGCACATCCCGCACATGATCGCGATGATCCAGCGCCTGATCGACCAGGGCCACGCCTACGCCGCCGAGGGCCACGTGCTGTTCGCGGTGGACAGTTTCCCGGACTACGGCAAGCTCTCGCGCCGCGATCCCGAGGAAATGCTGGCCGGCGCGCGCGTCGAAGTGGCGCCGTACAAGCGCAATCCGGGCGACTTCGTGCTGTGGAAGCCCTCGACCGAGGGCCTGCCGGGCTGGGACTCGCCGTGGAGCGTCGGCCGCCCCGGCTGGCACATCGAATGCTCGGCGATGGCCGAGGCCCACCTGGGCGAAACCATCGACATCCATGCCGGCGGCGTCGACCTGCAGTTCCCGCACCACGAGAACGAAGTCGCGCAGAGCGAATGCACGCACAAGCACGCCGACGGCAGCCACAAGACCTTCGCGCGCTGGTGGATGCACAACGGCATGCTGAATTTCGGCGGCGCCAAGATGGCCAAGTCGGTCGGCAACATCCAGCGCGTGCACGATCTGGTGCGCGAGCAGCCGCCGGAGGCACTGCGCTACGCCCTGCTCTCGGCGCATTACCGGCAGCCGCTGGAATGGTCGGATGGGCTGATCGAGCAGTCGATCAAGACGCTGGACCGGCTGTACGGCACGCTGCGCGACCTGGCGGATGTCGATGCGACGGCTGCGATCCCGGCTGGCGTCGAGGATGCGCTCAACGACGACCTCAACACCCCGCTCGCGCTCTCCGAAGTGGCCCGCATCGCCGGCGAAGCGCGCAAGGCCACGGACGCCGATGCGCGCCGACGCCTGAAATCCGAGCTCCTCGGCGCCGGCCTCGCCCTCGGCCTGCTGCAGCAGTCGCACGAAGCCTGGTTCGCGCGCGGCGCATCCGGCGACGACGACGCCCGCATCCAGGCGCTGGTCGACGAACGCAACGAAGCGAAGAAGAACCGCGATTTCGCCCGCTCCGACGCGATCCGCAAGCAGCTCGCCGACGAAGGCGTGCTGCTGGAGGACACGCCGCAAGGGGTGCGTTGGAAGCGCGCCTGAAACGAATGACCGACCCGCCCTCCAGACCCGGAGGGCGACGCGCAGGAGGCGCGTCGTTTTCCGACCGAGCCATGGATGGCGAGTCGGAAAATCCCCGCAGCCGAACCGGTAACAGGTTCGCCTTGTCGGGGAAGGCCCTTTTCTTTGGTTCGTTTCTTTTGGGCCAGCAAAAGAAATGAACCCGGCCGCGCAGCGGACGGAACGCTCTTCACGGATCAACGGCACGAGCCATCGCGGCTCTCGCCGCTCCTACAATCTACGACCGATGACCACCTTCCCCCTCGAGCCCACCGCCACCGCCGCCCAGGACGCCATCCGCGAGGAATTCGCGTTCTTCGGCGACTGGTCGGAGCGCTACCAGTACCTGATCGACCTCGGCCGCAAGCTGCCGCCGATGGACGAGGCGCTGAAGACCGAGGAACACCGCCTGCACGGCTGCCAGTCGATGGTGTGGATCGTCGCGTCCGGCGATGCGGCGAAGCTCGACTTCACCGCCGCCAGCGACTCGGCCATCGTCTCCGGTCTGGTCTACCTCGCCCTGCGTGTCTATTCGGGGCGCAGCGCCCACGAGATCCTCGCCACCGAGACCACCTACATCGCCGACATCGGCCTGGCGAAGCATCTCTCGCCGACGCGCAGCAACGGTCTGGTCGCGCTGCTGGCCTTCATCAAGGCCCGGGCCTCGGACGCTGCCGGCGCGCGCGTCGCGCACTGAGCGCACGGGCATATGGACGCAAGCGACACCGGCGACACATCCGGCCCACCCGCTGCCAGCGCATCGCCGCTGCGCCACCCCGCCTTCCTGCGGCTGATGGCCTACCGCCTGCTGACGGTGGTGTCGTACCAGATCGTCGCGGTCACCGTCGGCTGGCACGTCTACACCCTCACCGGCGACCCGTGGAAGCTCGGCCTGCTCGGCCTGGCCGAAGTGCTGCCCTTCTTCTGCGTCGCGCCGTTCGCCGGCTATCTGGTCGACCACCTGCCGAAGCGACGCCTCGGCACCATCGCCTGCCTCGGCCTGGCGATCACGCCGCTGCTGCTGGTCCCGGTCGCCGCCGGCTGGCTGTTCGGCGATGTCGAGGACAGCGGGCCGCGCCTGGTGCTGATCTACGGCGCGATCGTGTTCACCGGCATGGTCCGCGCCTTCCTCGGTCCGGTCTACAACACCCTGTTCGCCCGCGTGCTGCCGCGCGACCAGTTCGCGCGCGCGTCCAGCATCGGCGCGGTGGTGTTCCAGGGCGCGCTGGTGCTGGGCCCGGTGATCGGCACCGGCGCGATCTGGCTGGCGAAGGAACTGGGCGGTTTCGGCGAAGGCGCGGTCGAGCCCAATGCCTGGTCCTACGCGCTCGGCGCGATCGCGGCGCTCGCCGCGGCGGTGGCGCTGGCGACGCTGCGCACCACCGAGCCGGCCCTGTCGCACGAGCGCACACCGATCTTCGCCAGCATCGGCGAGGGCCTGCGCTTCGTGTTCCGCACCCCGGTGATGCTCGGCGCGATGGCGCTGGACATGTTCGCGGTGCTGTTCGGCGGTGCGGTGTCGCTGGCGCCGGCCTTCAGCAAGGACATCCTCAACGCTGGCGAGATGGGCCTGGGCCTGCTGCGCAGCGCGCCCGCCGCCGGCGCGGTGTTGGTCGGCCTGTGGCTGGCGCGCAAGCCGATCCAGCAGCATGCCGGGCGCTTCCTGCTCGGCTCGGTCGCCGGCTTCGGCCTGTGCATCATCGGCTTCGGCCTGTCGGAAACCCTGTGGCTGTCGGTGCTGCTGATGCTGCTCTCGGGCATGTTCGACGGCGTGTCGGTGGTGCTGCGCTCGACGATCATGCAGCTCGCCACGCCCGACCACATGCGCGGCCGCGTGTCGTCGATCAACAGCATCTTCATCAGCTCCTCGAACGAACTCGGCGCCTTCTACGCCGGTTCGATGGCGCGCCTGCTCGGCCTCGCGAACGCCGTGGTCCTGGGTGGCTGCGTTACCCTGGGCGTGGTCGCGTTCACCGCGCTGAAGGCGCCGACGCTGCGCAGGCTGGATCTGAAGGATTTGCATTGAAACCGCAGAAGCTGTTCCACGAGGTCGACGGCGAGTGGGTGCCGCACAGACATCCGCCCGTCTACCGCCGGGAGCGACACCGCCTCGTGGCCGGCGTGCCCGATGGCGATGCCGATCTCTTCGAAAGCCTGCTGGCGCCACTCGAAGGCCCGTTCCACCTCCTGTACGTCCTCCACACGCCTCGCGGTGAAGCCCACCCGGGGCGGTACCAGAGCCCCTTGCTGGACAAGCCGAGTGTCATCGCATGGTTGCGGACGTTCGCAGGATTCTTCGCTGCCGATGCACGCTTCGACCTGTGGCTGCACGACCCGGCCATCAGCGCGACGCTCGTGTGGGACCGGCACAATCTGCTCTACGCATACGGCCCGATCGAACGCTTCGCAAACTGCCTGAGCGAACGCGCCTTCAGCGAAGGCGAACTCTCGATCCCGTCACCCCACGAGCATCATTACCGCGCCGAATTCGATGCGGAGGCCAGGTCACTCATGGCCTCGCAGGCATGGTCCATGTCTCCGCTCAGGCCGGAAGACGAACAATGAAAAACCCCGCGTTTCCACGGGGTTTTTCGTGATCTCGACGATCCGGGCCGGGCTCAGTCGCCCTGCTGCTTCTGCAGGTGCTCCCAGCGTTCCTGTTCGTCGATGGTGCGCTCGGCGGTGAGGCGGGCCTCCAGGCGGTGCAGGCCGATTTCCTCGCCGGAGTCGACGCTGTAGCCGTATTCGCCGGAGTCGACGCGCTTGAGCGTGCTGTCGATCTTGCCGATCAGCTTGCGGTAGCGGTCGCGGGTGCGCAGTTCCAGCGAGTTCTCGGTCTCGCGGGTGGCGCGTTCGGCGTCGTCGCCGACGTCGCGCACTTCGTCCTTGAGGTTCTCGATGGTCTGCTTCGACTCCTCGATCAGCTCGGCGCGCCACTGCAGCAGGCGCTGGCGGAAATACTCCAGCTGCAGCGGACTCATGTACTCCTCGTCCACACCGGGCTTGTAGCCCTCGGGGACGATCGGACGGCCGGTGGCTTCGTCGGTCTTGTAGGGCACGACCTTGTACTCGGTCTTCGGGGCCGGCGAGACCGGGCGCGAGGCCACGGCCACCGCGACCTTGCCGGCGGCCGGACGGGGCGTCACGGCGGGAACGGCCGTCTGGGTCGGCTTGCTCGGGGCGGACGCCTTGACCGCGGCCTTCGGGGCCTCGGCCTTGGCCGGTGCCGCCTTGGGCACTTCGGCCTTCGGTGCAGCGGCCGGCTTGGCCTCGACCTTGCTCGGCGGCTTCGGTGCGGGGGACTTGATGGCCGGCGCCTTGACAGGTGCCGCAGCCTTGACCGGCGCTTTCACCGGCGCCTTGGCCTTGGTCTCGGCCTTGGCGGCGGGCGCAGGCTTCGCGGCGGGCTTGGCGGCGGCCTTCTTCGCGGCCGGCTTCACCGCCGCCTTGGCGGCAGGCTTGGCCACGGGCCTGGCGACGGCTTTCGCCGCCGGCTTGGCCGGGGCCTTCTTCGCGGTCGCCGCCGCCGTTGCCTTGGCGGCGGGCTTGGCTGCCTTGGCCGGGGCCTTGGCGGGTGCCTTCGCCGCTGGTTTGGCGGCGGGCTTGGCCGCAGTCTTCTTCACGGCCGCCCGGGCGGGTTGCTTGGTGGCCTTCGCGGCCTTCTTCACGGGTTTTTTCGCTGCCACGTCGGAGAATCCTTCGTATCTTCCCTTGAGGCGGGAAAGCGGGGTGTTATACCCTGCCGGGACTGCAGCGGCAACCTCGTTTTCGCACGAGGATGACGCACCGCTCGCCTCATTGGCAGTCCCGTTCGCTTCCCGCTGGATCAAATCCTTGATCGACCGTCTGCTGATCGTCGCACTCCGCTTCTACAAACGCTGGGTGAGTCCCATGCTGGGCCAGCGCTGCCGCTTCGTCCCGACCTGCTCAGAGTACTCGATGACCGCCATCGAGCGCTTCGGTGCGGTTCATGGCAGCTGGCTCACGGTGCGACGGCTGGCCCGCTGCCACCCCCTCTGCCCCGGCGGCCACGATCCCGTGCCTGAAAGACCGGCACCCGCGCCGCCCCGCCACGACACTCCATCGAGTCCGCCATGAGCCCCCATGACCCCACCCTGATCGTCAATGCCCGCCTCGTCAACGAGGGTCGCGAGTTCGACGGCGACCTGCGCTTCGCCGACGGACGGATCACCGAAATCGGCACGGGCCTGTCCGGCCGCGCGGGCGAGACCGTGATCGATGCCGGCGGCCGCCGCCTGCTGCCGGGCATGGTCGACGACCAGGTGCACTTCCGCGAGCCGGGCCTGGAGTACAAGGCCGACATCGCCAGCGAAGCCGCCGCGGCCGTGGCCGGCGGCCTGACCAGCTTCATGGAGATGCCCAACACCAGCCCGCCGACGCTGGACGCCGAGGCACTGGAGGACAAGTACCGCCGCGCCGCCGGCCGCGCGCGCGCCAACTACGCCTTCTACATGGGCACCAGCACCGGCAACATCGACGCCATCCGGGCGCTGGACCCGAAGACGGCGCCGGGCGTGAAGGTGTTCATGGGCGCCTCCACCGGCAACATGCTGGTCGACGACCCCGACGTGCTGGACGCGGTGTTCCGCGACGCGCCGACGCCGATCATCACGCACTGCGAAGACACGCCCATGATCGATGCGGAGATGGCGAAGTACCGCGCGAAGTACGGCGACGACGTGCCGGTCGAATTCCACGGCGAGATCCGCTCGCGAGAAGCCTGCATCAAGTCGACCCGGCTGGCGATCTCGCTGGCCAGGAAGCACGACGCGCGCCTGCACGTGCTGCACATCTCCACCGCCGACGAGCTGGCGCTGTTCGAGCGAGGCCCGCTGATCCGCCAGGACGGCAGCCGCAAGCGCATCACCGCCGAGACCTGCGTGCATTTCCTGCGTTTCGACAGCCGCGATTACGCCACGCTCGGCAACTTCATCAAATGCAACCCGGCGATCAAGGACCCGTCCGACCGCGAGGCGCTGCTGCGCGCGCTGGCCGAGGACGTGATCGACGTGCTCGCCACCGACCACGCGCCGCACACCCTGGAAGAGAAGCAGGCCCCCTACCTGCGCGCGCCCAGCGGCCTGCCGCTGGTGCAGTTCGCGCTGAACGCGGCGCTGGAGTGCGTGCACGAAGGCCACTTCTCGACGGCGCAGGTGGTGCAGAAGTTCGCGCATGCCCCGGCGCAGCTGTTCGACGTGCAGGAACGCGGCTTCCTGCGCGAGGGCTATTTCGCCGACCTGGTGCTGATCGACGACACGCCGTTCACCGTCGAACGGTCGCAGGTGCTGTCGAAGTGCGGCTGGTCGCCGTTCGAAGGCAGGACGTTCCGTTCGCGCATCGCCTCGACCTGGGTCAACGGCCATCTCGCCTGGGATGGCGCGAGCCTCGTCGGCGAACCGCGCGGCATGCGCCTGGCGTTCGATCGATGACGCGACGCCTGTTCGCAGCGGCACTGCTGCTGGCCGCCTCGCTGGCGGCGAACGCCGCATCACCGGCCGTGCGCAACGCACCCGCCGCACGCGAGTCGCGGCCGGCGACGGCGACGACGCCGGTCGCCCTGCCTGCGCGGGCGCAGCAGGGCGCGCTGGTGATCGGCCGCACGACGCCCGGTGCGACCGTCGAACATGCCGGCCGCAGCCTCCGGGTTTCGCCGGAGGGCAGGTTCGCGTTCGGCATCGGTCGCGACGCCACCGGCGACGCGGTGGTGAAGGTGCGCGCGCCCGGCGGCGCGGTGCAGGACGTGCGCATCGCCATCGATCCGCGCGACTGGCCCATCGAACGCATCAACGGTGTGCCGCCGAAGACGGTCGACCCGCCACCGGCCATCGCCGCGCGCATCGCCCGCGAACAGGCTGCGGTGTCGGCGGCGCGCAATCGCGACGATGCCCGCGAGGATTTCGCCCAGCCCTTCCTCTGGCCGGTGCAGGGCCGCATCAGCGGCCGTTTCGGCAACCAGCGCGTCTACAACGGCACGCCCAAATCGCCGCACTCGGGCATGGACATCGCCGCCGCGAACGGCACGCCGGTGAAGGCGCCGGCCGCCGGCATCGTGACCTTCGCCGCACCCGACCTCTATCTCACCGGCGGCACGGTGCTGATCGACCACGGTGCGGGCGTCAGCTCGAACTTCCTGCACCTCTCGCGCATCGACGTGAAGGTGGGCGATCGGGTAGCGCAGGGCCAGGTGTTCGGCGCGGTGGGCGCGACCGGGCGGGCGACCGGCCCGCACCTGCACTGGGGCATGAACTGGTTCGACGTGCGCGTCGACCCGCTGCTGGTGCTGGAAGCCGGCAAGAGCGGCACGCCCTGACGGCCTGCCGACGCCCCCCTCCTCATCGCGCGCCGCGCCCGGCCGGGCGATCAGCCCGCAGCGCGGCCCTTGCCCGAGACCTGCGCCACGGCGTCGTGCGGGTGCAGGCTCTCGAAGTGCGAGACGCGGACATCGAAGCGCTGCACGCGTTCGTCGTCGGCGAGCGCGGCGGCGACGCGGCGCGCGGCGTCTTCGCAGAACATCAGGTTCTCGGCGTTGAGCCGGGCGAAGGCCTGCTCGTCCTCGCGCTTCACCGCGGTCTGCACCGGGGTGCCCAGCGCGGCTTCGGCGCGGTCGATCAGGTCGGCGACCGGCAGTTCGTCGAACGAAGCCTGCAACTCGACGCGGATCTCGGCGGTGCTGCGCTGCGCATGCGGCGTCGCGGCGAGACCGCGCTCCGACGCCAGCCAGTCGCGCACCACCTGGGTGGACAGCGGGTGCGCGGCGGCGAAATCCTCGGCGAAGCGCTGCGCGTTGAGCTGGCGCGACAGCGCGGCGGACGCCGGGCAGGTGCTGGAGTAGTCGATCGCGCACGACAGCGCCAGCGTCATGTGGCCGTCGGCCAGCAGGGCATCGATCTCGAGCGGGTAGCGCTTCCAGCCGGCGTTGTCGGTGGCCAGCGCGCGGCGCCTGAGCATCTGGTCGAAGCGCAGCACCAGCCGCGCGGAGGAGGACAGCACGCCCTGCGAATCGAGGCACTCCTGCAGCACGCGGCGCAGGCGGGCGGGCGTCAGCACTTCTTCGACCAGGCTGTCCTGCAGGCGCAGGTACAGGCGGGACATGTGGATGCCGCGGGCGTCTGCTTCGCGCAGGTCGACGAACACGTCGACCGAGGCGGGCACCTGCAGGCTGTCGCCGTGCTCGCCGCGGATGCGCAGCGGCAGGGCGATGCGGCGCATGCCGACCCAGTCGAGCGGGCGGGCGGCCGCGGCGGCATCGCCGGCCACGTCGGGCAAGGGGTGATGTTGCGGTCGCGGCGTCACGGGTGGGGTCCGGACAACGGAAGGGCCGCCATTGTACCCACGCCGGCCGAGCCGGACCGGGAATCAGGACCGGAACGGTCTGTTTTGAAGCAGAGACCGGCGACAGGCGACGCTCAGGCCGCCCGCCAGCTCCGCCACAGCGCGGCCAGCGGCGGCAGCGCGGCGATGTCGCCCGCCTTCGACAGCCTCGAGAGGCGGCCGGCGGTCAGGGCGTCGTGGATGCGCCGCGGGCGCGAGGCGGCACGCAGGCCGGGGCGCGCGAGCAGTTGCCCGGCCCAGTCACGGACCCGGTCAGCCATGCCGTCGTTCTCGCGATGCCACAGCGCGTGCGCGGCCAGCACGGCGAAAGCGTCGCCTTCGCCCGCCCGATCCGCCGCGAACAGCACGGCTTCGCAGGCGGCGAGCGCGTCGGCGAGCGGCTGGAGCGCGGCGCGGGCGTCGTCCGGCGATGCCCAGGCGCGCAGCGGCTCGCGCACCGCGCGCAGCGCGGGCACGGCATCGGCCAGCGCGGACCACGGCGCCGGCTGCTTCTGCAGCACGCGGCCCAGCGGATGCCGGCGCAGGCCCTTCGACCAGCCGCGCAATTCTTCCGACCACCAGCCGAGCTTGGCGGCACCGGGCGTCGGGTCGTCGCCGGCCCAGGCGGCGTCGGTCCATTCCTGCAGCAACGCGAACCAGGCCTCGGCGAGCGGCCGCTGCGCTTCGGGCACGAAGACCTGGGCGATGCGCCACTCCGGCCAGCGCCCGCGCCACTTGCCCAGGAAGTCGTCGAGATCGTCGAGGTTGGCGCCGTCGCTCATGGCAGCGCGATGGCGGTCCCCGGCCACGCGGCCGGATCGAGCAAGGCATTCGGCGCGTCGACCATCACATCGCCCAGCCAGGCCACCGGGTCATCCTCGGCCAGACGATAGCCCCACAGCGCGACGATCGAGGGCATGCCCGCGGCGCGCGCGGCGACGATGTCGCGCTCGTCGTCGCCGACATAGACGATGTCCGACGGCGCGATGCCGATGACCTCGGCCGAATGCAGCAGCGGCAGCGGGTGCGGCTTGCGCTCGGGCAGCGAATCGCCGCCGATCAGCACGGCGCAGCGGTCGGCCCAGCCGAGCATCGGGATCAGCGGCTCGGCGAGGTAGTACGGCTTGTTGGTGACGATGCCCCAGCGCACGCCGTCGGCTTCCAGCGCATCGAGCATCTCGGCGATGCCGTCGAACAGCGCGCAGTGCTTGCCGAGTTCGCGCTCGTAGGTGTCGAGGAAGGGCTTGACCATCGCTTCGCGCGTCGCCTCGTCGAAGTGGCCCCATGAGGCGCGGATCATCGCCCGCGCGCCCTTGGACACGTGCGGACGCAGATCGGCCAGCGCCATCGGCGCCTCGTCGCGCTCGGCGCGCATCAGGTTGATCGCCGCGACCATGTCCGGCGCGCTGTCGAGCAGGGTGCCGTCGAGGTCGAAGAGCACGCCGCGGGGAAAACGGGTCTGGGTCAAGCGAGTGCCTCATGGTGGGTGTAGAGCGGAGCTTGCTCCGCAACATGTCCGGAATCTTGCTCTTGTAGGAGGGCCTTCAGGCCCGAGCTTTGCACGGGAATCTCAACGTTTGCTCAAGAGCTCGGGCCTGAAGGCCCTCCTACAAAGCGTCGTTCACGGCTTCAACGCGCAGGCCAGGTAGTTCACGTCGGTGCGCTTGCCGACGCGCGCGCTGTGGCGCAGCGGGTCGTAGTACAGGCCACTGACGTCCTCCAGCACGAAGCCGGCCTCGCGCAGCCACGCGGCGAGCTCGGACGGCTTGATGAAGTCGCGGTACTGGTGCGTGCCCTTGGGCAGCATGCGCGCGATGTACTCGGCGCCGACGATCGCCAGCGCGAACGCGGCCGGCGTGCGGTTGAGCGTGGACACGAACAGGCGTCCGCCGGGCTTGAGCAGGGTCGCGCAGGCCGCAATGATCGAACCGGGATCGGGCACGTGTTCCAGCATCTCCATGCAGGTCACCACATCGAAGCTGCCGGGCGCTTCGGCCGCGAGCGCTTCGACCGAGGACAGCCGGTAATCGACCTTCACGCCGGATTCGAGTCCGTGCAGCTTTGCGACCTTGACCAGGTCCGGCGCCAGGTCGATCGCGGTCACGTCCGCGCCTTCGCGCGCCAGCGCCTCGCTGAGCAGGCCCGCGCCGCAGCCGACGTCGAGCGCGCGCGCGCCGCGCAGCGGCACGCGGTCGCGCACGTAGCCCAGCCGCGCGGGGTTCAGCGCGTGCAGCGGCTTCTGCGGGCCTTCCGGGTCCCACCAGCGGTTGGCCAGGGCGTTGAACTTGTCGAGTTCGGGCTGGCTGAAGTTGTCGTGATTTCTTGCCGTACTCATGCATGCACCTTGATTGTCTGCGTCACGCCCTGGACCAACGGATCGCCCGAGGCATCGGCACATCAGCGCGCCTCCAACCGGAGGATTGCTCATCATTGAAGAATTCGATCCGCTCGGCGAACACATCGCCGAGAAACATCATCACCTCGTGGGCAGCCTCGACAAGCATGGCGTTTCGATCGAGACCAGGCGTGAAATGATCGAAATGTCCGTGAGTGAGATCACCGATGCTGACGATCCAGCCATGCGTATCCGCTTCGATTTCAATCTTCCCGATGACGGGACTCGGTGAAGGAATCACGACGACAGCATCTTGTGCGAACACCTCGATACCGGGAAATTCCTCTCGCAGGCGCTTGACCAGATCATCAACATTCATCCGACAGCTCCGCTCATCCCAATTGCCTCAATTCCCGATTCCCGGCGCCTTCACGCCACCGATCCGCGCCCGCCACTGCTTCGCATTGGCGAGGATGCCGTCGAGATCCATGCCGACCAGCACGCGCTCGCGGAGCTTCGGCTTGCCGGCGATCCACACGTCGGTCACCTGGTGGCGGCCGGTGGCGTAGACCAGCTGCGACAGCACGTGATGCAACGGCTGGGTTTCCAGCGCGGCGAGATCGACGACGACGAGGTCGGCCTGCTTGCCGGCTTCGATCGAGCCGATGCGGTCGTCCAGGCCCATCGCCTTCGCGCCGCCCAGCGTCGCCGCGCGCAATGCACTGAAGGCGTCGAGCGCAGCGGCATCCTCGGCCACGGCTTTCGCCAGCAGCGCGGCGGTGCGGGTCTCGCCGAACATGTCGAGGTCGTTGTTGCTGGCGCAGCCGTCGGTGCCGATGGCGACGTTCACGCCCGCCTTCAGCAGCTTGCCGACCGGGCAGAAGCCCGAGGCCAGCTTGAGGTTGGACTCGGGACAATGCACCACGCCCACCCCGCGCTCCGCGCACAGCGCGATCTCGCCATCGGTGAGCTGGGTCATGTGCACCGCGATCAGGCGGTCGTTGACCAGGCCGAGGCGGTCGAGCCGCGCGAGCGGGCGCTGGCCGTGCTTCTTCTGCGATTCGGCCACTTCCTGCGCGGTCTCGTGGGTGTGCAGGTGCACCGGGATGTCGAGCTGGTCGGCGAGCATGCGGATGCGCTCGAAGCTGGCATCGGACACCGTGTACGGCGCGTGCGGCGCGAAGGTCGTCGACACCAGCGCGTCGTGCCGCCACTGGTCGAACACCTCGCAGGCGCGGTCGAAGTATTCGTCGTCGCTCTTCGCCCAGGCGGTCGGGAAATCGATCACCGGCAGACCGACGCGGGCGCGGAAGCCGAAGCGCCGATAGGTCGCGGCCTGCACGTCGGGGAAGAAGTAGTTCTCGTTGCAGCAGGTGGTACCGCCGCGCAACATCTCGGCGATGGCCAGGGTCACGCCGTCGGCGACGTATTCGGGGCCCATGATCGCGCCCTCGACCGGCCAGATGTGCTCCTGCAGCCAGCGCATCAGCGGCATGTCGTCGGCGACGCCGCGCATCAGCGCCATCGGGTTGTGGGTGTGGGCGTTGACCAGGCCGGGGATCAGCGCGCCGTCCGGCTTGGACACGGTCTCCTGCGGCGCGAAGCGGGCACGGGCCTCGGCGATGGGCAGCACGGCGACGATGACATCGTCGCGGATCGCCACCGCATGGTCTTCCAGCACCACGCCGGGGCGGTCCATCGGGACCACGTGGCCGGCTTCGATCAGCAGGTGGCAGTGTTCGGGGATGTCAGGCCGGGCCATCCCGGTCGTGGTGTCGTCGGTCATGCGGCATTGTCGCATTCCGGGCGGGGCCGGTGGGTTTCAGGGCGGGAGTGGCGGATCGCGGTCACGGCCGCAGGCGGCGCAGAGTTTGGCCCGGGGCGTGCGCAGGGGCTTGCCGCAGTGGGTGCAGGGCGGGCCGTAGTCGGAGAGGCGGTGGTGCCAGAGGGCGTTGGCGTTGGTTTCGTCGAACCCGGTCAGCGCGTTGTAGAACGCCAGTGCCTCGTCGAATGCGTGTTCATGGGCCTCCCTGAGGTCGACGCCATGGGCTTCCCGATAGGACTTGATCCTTTCGATCGGGTTGGCGAGCAACGGCTCCAACTGCGCCCACTCGTCCTCATCCAGCATCGGCAGAACCAGGTCGCAGCGCCAGCAGTAGAGGTTCCGGGGCATGGGGCCTCCTGGTCGAAAGTCCATTGCAGGAGCGACGCGAGTCGCGACGATCTCGACGAGAAGCAAGAACTCGCGGCTGAAGCCGCTCCTACGAAAGCATGCAAGGGCATGAAACGCAGAAGCCCGCCTGCGGCGGGCTTGCGGAACGCTGGACCCCGGCCTTCGCCGGGGTGATTGATTCGCGACGAGCGCGGCTGCGCCGCGCTCTGCGAATCAATCACTTCACGCGCGAGACGTATTCACCGGAGCGGGTGTCGACCTTGATGGTCTCTTCCTGGGCCACGAACAGCGGCACGCGGACCACGGCGCCGGTTTCGAGGGTCGCCGGCTTGCCGCCGGTGCCGGCGGTGTCGCCCTTCACGCCCGGGTCGGTCTCGACGATCTTCAGCTCGACGAAGTTCGGCGGCTGGACGTTGATCGGGCTGCCGTTCCACAGGGTGACCACGCAGGCTTCCTCGCCCTTGAGCCACTTCTCGGCGCCGCCCATGCCGGCCTTGTCGGCCTGCACCTGCTCGAACGACTCCTGGTTCATGAAGTGCCAGTACTCGCCGTCGCTGTAGAGGTACTGCATGTCGGTGTCGACGACATCGGCCACTTCCAGCGAGTCGGTCGCCTTCATGGTCAGTTCGACCACGCGCCCGGACTTGATGTTGCGATACTTGATGCGAGTGAAGGCCTGGCCCTTGCCCGGCTTCACGTACTCGGTTTCGGTGATGACGCAGGGGTCGTTGTTGACCAGGATCTTCTGTCCGGTCTTGACGTCGTTCATGCCCAGGCTGGCCATGGGGTGCTCCTGATGAGGTCTTCTGAGGGTCCGCCCGGAGCGGCAAGGCCACCGGACGCTAGACTATGGGGCCTTGGCCCCGGGAACGCCGGTGCGTCCCAACGAACGGCCCGACTGAACTCCCTATGATACCCGCAGCTCCCCTCCCGACGCAGCCCGTCCCGCTGGCCGGCCCCGACTGGAAGCGCCTCTGGCGCGAGGCCGTCCGCGACCCGGCCGAACTGCTCGCCCTGCTCGGCCTCGACGGCCGGGTGCCGGGTGTCTCGGCCGAAGCCGCCGGGCAGTTCGCCCTGCGCGTACCGCGCGGCTTCGTGGCCCGGATGCGCCACGGCGATCCGCACGACCCCTTGCTCCGCCAGGTGCTGCCGCTGGACGAGGAACTGCGGCCGATGCCGGGCTTCGGCCTGGACGCCGTCGGCGACGCCGCCGCGAAGGCCGGCCGCGGCGTGATCCACAAGTACCGCGGTCGGGCGCTGCTGATCGCCACCGGCAGCTGTGCGGTGAACTGCCGCTACTGCTTCCGCCGCCACTTCCCCTACGGCGAGGAAACCGCCGCCGCCGGGCAGTGGGCCGAGGCGGTCGAGGCGATCCGCGCCGATCCCAGCCTCGACGAGGTCATCCTCTCCGGCGGCGACCCGCTGTCGCTGTCGAACGGGAAGCTGGCCGAGCTGACCGACCGGCTCGCCGCGATCCCGCACCTGCGCCGCCTGCGCATCCACACCCGCCTGCCGGTGGTGCTGCCCGAACGCGTCGACGCCGGCCTGACGGCCTGGTTGCGCGCCCTGCCCTGGCCGGTCGCGGTGGTCCTGCACGCGAACCACGCCAACGAATTCGACGACGCGGTCGATGCCGCCCTCGCCCGCCTGCGCGACGCCGGCGCGACCCTGCTCAACCAGGCGGTCCTGCTGCGCGGGGTGAACGACAGCGTCGAGGCCCTGGCCGCGCTGTCCGAGCGCGGCTTCGCCGCCGGCGTGCTGCCCTACTACCTGCACCAGCTCGATCGCGTGCAGGGCGCGGCGCATTTCGAGGTGCCCGACGACGAGGCCATCGCCCTGCATGCCGGCTTGATGGGCCGTGTGTCAGGCTACCTGGTCCCGAAGCTGGTGCGCGAAGTGGCCGGCGACCCGGGCAAGCGACCGTTGTCGGGGACCCCGCCCTTGCCGCAAGCTTAGTGCCAGACGGCGGCGGGCATGGGGGGATGTCCGTCGGCGCTGCAGGCTGTCAACGCACTCGCTGTCATCGCGTCACCCGCACCACTTCCTTTGCCATTCTTTGCCCCTCCGGAGATACCCGCATGTCGAAACGCCAGGACCCCGCACTGCGTCTGATGCTGGTCGATGACAGTGCCGAGGAGGCGGAAGGCATCGTGAGCGGGCTGCGCAATGCCGGCATCGCCGTGCGTCCGGTGCGCCCGCTGACCGCCGAGGAACTCGGCGCGGCCCTGATGGGCCAACCCATCGACCTGATCCTGGCGGGCCACCCCTGCACGTCGATCGCCCTCAAGACCGTGGAACAGCAGGTCACCGCCTCCGGCAAGGACATACCGCTGGTCGCGGTGGTCGAACAGGTGGACACCGACGCCTACTCCGAACTGCTCGACGGGGTCGTGCGCGCGCTCGCGCTGCGCCACAAACCGCCGCAGATCCTGGCCACGGTCCGCCGCGAATGGGCCGACCTGGAAGCCCGCCGCGCCCAGCGCCGCCTCGAAACCCAGGTCCGCGAGACCGAGCGCCGCTGCGACGCGCTGATCGAATCCTCGCGCGACCCGATCGCCTACGTGCACGAAGGCATGCACATCCGCGCCAACGGCGCCTACCTCGAAATGTTCGGCTACGAGTCGTTCGAGGACATCGAGGGCATGTCCCTGCTCGACCTGGTGGCGCCCAGGCACGTCGACGGTTTCAAGCAACTGCTCAAGAGCATGAGCAAGGGCGAGGCGCCGCCGGCGCGCTACGAACTCGAAGCCCGCGACATCGAAGGCAACGCCTTCCCCGCGGTGATGGAGTTCACGCTCGCCCAGTACGAAGGCGAGGCCTGCCAGCAGGTGATCTTCCGTCGCCAGGAAACCACGGTGGACCCGGAACTGGCGCGCAAGGTCGAGGAGCTGCGCCAGCTCGACCAGGCCACCGGCCTGCTGAACCGCCCGACCTTCCTGCACGCGCTGGAGGACGTGGTCGCCGATGCCGCCCAGAACGGCACCCAGCACGGCCTGCTGATGGTCGAGCCCGACCACTACCAGCGCCTGATCAACGAGATCGGCCTGCATTCGGCCGATACCATCATGGCCGCCATCGCCGAGCGCCTGCGCATGGAGATCGGCGACAGCGCCATCGCCGCGCGCTTCTCCGAGCACACCCTCGCGGTGCTGGTGCGCAACAGCGATCATGCCGCGACCGAAACCCTGGCCACGCGCATCTGCAACACCTTCGCCGCCGAGGTCTTCGCCATCGGCGAGCGCTCCGGCGTGATCACCGCCAGCATCGGCGGCGTGCAGATCAGCCAGAAGAACGCCAGCGTCAGCCAGATCCTCGCCAAGGCCGCGTCCGGCGTGCAGTCGGCGGCCGGCGTCGGCGGCAACCGCTTCGAACTGTTCGACCCCAACGCCATGGACCGCGCCGAGGCCGAGCGCATCCAGGCCTGGGTGCAGCGCCTGCGCGATGCCCTCGACAACGGCAGCTTCGTCCTGCACTTCCAGCCGGTCATCAACCTGCAGGGCGACAACCACCCGGTCTACGACACCTTCCTGCGCCTGGACGGCGGCGACGGCGAGCTGGTCTCGCCGCTGGCCTTCATCCAGATCGCCGAAGAGCACGGCATGCTGGAGGAGATCGACCGCTACGTGGTCGCGCGCGCGATCGAACTCATCGCCCAGCGCGAGCATGCCGGCAAGCCGGTGACCCTGCTGGTGAAGGTCTCGCAGGCCTCGCTGCAGAACGATGCGCTGACGACCCTGATCGGCGAGCAGCTGGCGATGCGCGGCGCTTCCGGCGAATACCTCGCGCTGCAGCTGCAGGAAGCCAAGGTCTTCACCCACCTGCATGCCGTGCAGCAGTTCGCCGCGACCATCAACGGCTTCGGCTGCCGCCTCGGCCTGGAGCAGTTCGGCGCGGGCCTGGATTCGTTCCAGCTGCTCACCCACGTGCAGCCGCAGCTGGTCAAGATCGACCGCAGCTTCATCGAGGACATCCCGAAGAACAACGAGAGCCAGCAGCGCGTGCGCGAGATCGCGCAGAAGGCTCGCGACCTGGACATCCTCACCATCGCCGAGTTCGTGCAGGACGCGGCGAGCATGTCGATCCTCTTCTCGGCCGGCGTGGACTACGTCGAAGGCCACTTCCTGGCCGCTGCGGGCCCGGAGATGAACTACGACTTCGAGTGAGGCCGGGAAGCGGGAAGCGGGCCATCATCGCTTCCCTTCATCGCCATTGCACAGACACGAAGCCCGCCGAAAGGCGGGCTTCGTCGTTTCAGGGGCATCGCGAGGATCAGAACATCCGCTGCGGCACACCCTGCGGCGCGCCCTCCAGGCGGCGCAGGGCCTCGATGCGCTCCTCCAGCGGCGGGTGGCTGAGGAACAGCTTGCGCAGGCCATGGCCGACGCCGCCGGAGATGCCGAAGGCCTGCACCTGCTTGGGCAGCGTGCTCGCGCCGTAGGTGTGCGACAGGCGCTGCAGCGCGGCGATCATCTTGCCGCGGCCGGCCAGCTGAGCGCCGCCGGCATCGGCACGGAACTCGCGCCAGCGCGAGAACCACATCGCGATCATGCTGGCGAACAGGCCGAAGATCATCTCCAGCACGAATACCGTCGCGAAGTAGCCGAGGCCGCCGCTGCCCTCCTCGCGATCGGGATTGAGGAAGCCATCGACCACGCGGCCGACGATGCGCGCCAGCACGATCACGAAGGTGTTCAGCACGCCCTGGATCAGGGCCATGGTCACCATGTCGCCGTTGGCGACGTGGCTGACCTCGTGCGCCAGCACGGCCTCGGCTTCGTCGTGGTCCATCGCGCGCAGCAGGCCGGTGGAGACCGCGACCAGCGCGTTGTTGCGGTTGGCGCCGGTGGCGAAGGCGTTGATCTCGGGGGCGTCGTAGATGGCCACTTCCGGCATGCCGATGCCGGCCGCCTGGGCCTGGCGCTGCACGGTCGACAGCAGCCAGCGCTCGACATCGTTGCGCGGCTGGGTGATGACGTAGGCGCCGGTGGTCTTCTTCGCGATCCACTTGGACATCAGCAGCGAGATGATCGAGCCACCGAAGCCGAGGATGACGGCCATGACCAGCAGGCCGCCGTTGGTGCGCGGGTCGATGCCGAAGACCGACATGACCACGCTGAGCAGCAGCAGCACGGCGAGGTTGGTGGCGAGAAAGAGGACGATGCGTTTGAACATGGCGGGTTTCCGGAAGCGCTCCGCGCGGAAGGCGCGGTTCGACCGTTAAGCTATGGCGCCAGCCGGCGCTTTCAAGCCGCCGAGACACGGGCGCGAGGACCCGTCCAGCCGATGATTCAGCGCGCAGACACCTATGTGACAGACACGGCCGGCCGCCATCGCGGCCGCTTCGCGCCATCGCCCACTGGCCCGCTGCACCTGGGTTCGCTGGTCGCCGCCTTCGGCAGCTGGCTGATGGCCCGGCGTGCCGGCGGCGAATGGTGGGTGCGCATCGAAGACCTCGATCCGCCGCGCGAGGTCGCCGGCGCCGCGGACGCGCAGTTGCGCACGCTGTCCGCCTTCGGGCTGGTGTCCGACGCGCCGGTGGTGCGGCAGAGCGATCGTCACGCGCTGTACGACGCCGCACTGGCGCGCCTGCTCGATGCCGGGTTCGCCTTCGCCTGCCACTGCAGCCGCAGCGACCTTGTGGCCGCCGGCGGCATCCACCGCAGCTGTCGCCCCGGCGCGCTGCGCGAAACGCCGGCGATCCGCCTGCGCGTACCCGACGACACCCGCATCGCGTTCGACGATGCCCTCCACGGCCGCATCGAACAGGACGTGGCGCGCGAGGTCGGCGACGTGGTGCTGCGCCGCGCAGATGGCTACTGGGCCTACCAGCTCGCGGTGGTGGTGGACGACGCCGACCAGGGCATCACCGACGTGGTGCGCGGCGCCGACCTGCTCGATTCCACGCCGCGGCAGATCCTGCTGCAGCGTGCGCTCGGCCTGCCGACGCCCCGCTACGCGCACCTGCCGCTGATCGTGGACGGCAGCGGCCGCAAGCTGTCGAAGTCGCTGGCCGCGCTGCCGATCGATGCGGACGACCCGTTGCCGACGCTGCGTCTGGCCTGGTGCGCGCTGCACCAGAATCCCCGCGTACTGCACGGTATTGAAAGCGTCGACCGTCTGCTCGCACGCGCCATCACGGACTTCCAGCCGGAACAAATCGGAAGTGCTGCCACGACCGTCGCCGCACTGCACAATTGCGCTGCAACACAACCTGCATAGAATCGACTCGAACAGGACGCCGGACCGTCATCGACGCGCGGCGCCTGCCCTTCACCGGACGGAGAACCCCACATGACATCACGCGTCGCGCTCGTCACCGGCGGCACCGGCGGCATCGGCACCGCCATCTGCAAGCGCCTGGCCGACATGGGCCACAAGGTCGCCACCAACTACCGCAACGAGGAAAAGGCGAAGGCGTGGCAGGCCCAGCTCAAGGCGCAGGGCTACGACATCGTGCTGGCCAAGGGCGACGTGACTTCGGCCGAGGAAGCCGAGGCGATGGTGCGCGAAGTCGAGCGCACGCTCGGTCCGGTCGAGATCCTGGTCAACAACGCCGGCATCACCCGCGACGGCACCTTCCACAAGATGAGCGCCCAGCAGTGGCAGGACGTGATCAACACCAACCTCAACTCGGTGTTCAACGTCACCCGCCCGGTCATCGAAGGCATGCGCGACCGCAAGTGGGGCCGCGTCATCCAGATCAGCTCGATCAACGGCCTCAAGGGCCAGTACGGCCAGGCCAACTACGCCGCCGCCAAGGCCGGCATGCACGGATTCACCATTTCGCTGGCGCGCGAGAACGCCAGGCTCGGCGTCACCGTCAACACCATCTCGCCCGGCTACATCGCCACCGACATGGTCATGGCCGTGCCCGAGGAAGTCCGCGCCAAGATCGTCGCCGACATCCCGACCGGCCGCCTCGGCACCCCGGAGGAGATCGCCTACGGCGTGGCCTTCCTCGCCGCCGAGGAAGCCGGCTGGATCACCGGCTCCAACCTGGACATCAACGGCGGGCACCACATGGGCTGGTGACATCGCCTGCCGCCGACACGCCACCGACCCGCACAGCCCGGCCTTCGCGCCGGGCTGTGTCCTGTCTGGCGCAATTTCCGCGATATCAATCACTTGGCTTCCGTACGGGGATCACAAGCGCGGCCGCCGAACGGCACCGGCTGGCCGACGAGTTGCAAGTGGGCACCGGGTGGGCCATGCTCAGGCGACATAACTCCAATTAGAGCAAGGGCTCCATGGCAGCTTCGCGGATCATCAAGAAATACCCGAACCGCCGCCTGTACGACACCAAGATCTCCAGCTACATCACGATCGAAGACGTACGCCAGCTGATCGTCGAAGGCGAGGATTTCGAGGTACGCGATGCAAAATCGGGGGAAGACCTGACCCGTCAGGTCCTGTTGCAGATCATCGCCGAGCACGAGCAGGACGGCGAACCCATGCTGTCGACCCAGCTCCTGAGCCAGATCATCCGGTTCTACGGGGACTCGCTGCAGGGCTTCATGGGCAACTATCTCGAACGCTCGATGCAGGTGTTCCTCGACCAGCAGCAGCAGTTCCGCCAGCAGATGGGCGGACTCATCGGCCAGACGCCCTGGACGATGATGAACCAGCTGACCGAGCGCAACCTCGAGATGTGGCGCGAATTGCAGCACAACCTCACCGGCGGCGGCCTCGGCCGCAGCCCGACCACCCGCCCCCGGGACAAGACCGGTACCGGCGGACAGGACGACTGACCCATCCATTTCCCGATGCCGCGCGGCCTGACCGCGCGGCATCGTCGCGCATGGCGCCCGCCAGACCGGATACGCCCGGCCACGGCACGGGCGCCCGGGGATCGACATGAACCACCAACGCATCGCCGTCGTCACCGGCGGCATCGGCGGGCTCGGCACCGCCATCTGCATCGCCCTCGCCCAGGCCGGGCGGCGCGTGGTCGCCGCCGACCTCGGCGCGCGCACCGATCGCATCGCCGACTTCCAGCGCGAGACCGAAGGCCTCGACATCCGCTTCGAGCCGGTCGACGTCACCGATTTCGAGTCCTGCGGCGCGCTGGCGCGCAAGGTCGAGGCCGAGTCCGGATCGATCGACATCCTCGTCAACGCCGCCGGGATCACCCGCGACACCACGCTGCGCAAGATGGAACCGTCGCAGTGGGACGCGGTGATGCGCGTGAACCTCGACAGCGTGTTCAACCTCAGCCGCCACGTCATCGACGGCATGAGCACCCGCGGCTTCGGGCGCATCGTCAACATCAGTTCGGTCAACGGCCAGACCGGCCAGTTCGGCCAGGCCAACTATTCCGCCGCGAAGGCCGGCATGCACGGTTTCACGATGGCGCTGGCCCGGGAAGTCGCGCGCAAGGGCGTGACCGTGAATTCGGTGTCGCCGGGCTACTGCGAGACCGCGATGGTGATGGCCATTCCCGAGGACATCCGCGCCGGCATCGTCGACAAGGTGCCGGTGGGCCGCCTGGGCAAGCCGTCGGAGATCGCGCGCACCGTCGAGTTCCTCACCGCCGACGACGCCGGCTTCATCACCGGCGCCAACATCCCGGTCAATGGCGGGCTGTTCATCGGCTTCTGAACCGACGATGATCTCGTCGGCGATGAACGCGCCATCGTTCTTCGCATCTCATTTTTCGCAGACACCAAGGGCACGCCCGCATGAAACTCACGCCCCCCAGCTTCCCGTCCTGGCTGTTCGCCGTGCTGTTCGGCGTCGCCGGCATCGCCGGCAAGTACGGCTTCTTCGCCGCCGCCGCGCCGCACGCCTTCCTGCTGGTGATGATCGCGTTCCTGATCCTGCTCGCCGCGACGCTGTTCGCGGGGTTGTAGGAGGGCCTTCAGGCCCGAACTCTTCCGCTCTTCGCGCAACCCGAAAAGCTCGGGCCTGAAGGCCCTCCTACAAGAGCGCGGGGCTGGGCCTGAAGGCCGTCCTACAAGAGCGCGGGATTCGGGCCTGAAGACCCTCCTGCAAGAACGACGCATCAGCGGCGACGCGCCGGCTTACATCGGCACCGGCGTCAACTTCAGCAGCCGGCCGCTCGAACCATCCTCCAGCAGCCAGATCGCGCCGTCCGGCCCCTGCTCCACTTCGCGGATGCGACGGCCCATCGAATAGCGCTGGATCTCGCGCGCGGTGTTGCCGTTGAACTTGATGCGGATCAGCGCCTGCGAGGCGAGGCCGCCGATGAAACCGTCGCCCCTGAAATACGGGAACAGGTTGCCCGAGTAGATGATGAAACCGGCCGGCGCGATCGTGGTGCGCCATGCGACTTCCGGCGCGTTGAACTCGGGCCGCGTGTCGTGATCGGGGATCGGCGCGCCGTCGTAGTGGTTGCCCTCGGACACCACCGGCCAGCCGTAGTTCGTGCCGCGCTCGATCAGGTTCAGCTCGTCGCCGCCGGCCGGACCCATCTCGTGCACCCACAGCTTGCCGGCGCCATCGAAGGCGATGCCCAGCATGTTGCGATGGCCCAGCGTCCAGGTCTGCGCGGCGGCACCGCCCTGCGCGAAGAACGGGTTGTCGCTCGGCGTGCTGCCGTCGTCGTTGAGCCGCACCAGCTTGCCGAGGCTGCTGGCCATGTCCTGCGCCGGCGTCATCTTCTGGCGGTCGCTGGAGGTGATCCACAGCTTGCCGTCGGCGCCGAAGGCGATGCGGTGGCCGTAGTGGCCCTCGCCGGTCACCTTCGGCGTCTGCCGCCAGATCACCTGCGGCGTGCCCAGACTGCCGCCGCCGTTGGCGTCCAGCGTGAGCTGCGCGCGCACCACGGTCGCGCCGCGCGTGCTGTTCGGCCCGGCCTCGGCATAGCTCAGGTAGACGTAGCGGTTGCTCGCGAACTGCGGGTGCAGCACCACGTCGCCGAAGCCGCCCTGCCCACCGTACTGCACGGTCGGCACGCCGGTGACGGTGCCGGTGGTCTTCGTCGCCGGATCGAACAGACGCAGCTGGCCACGCTTCTCGGTGACCAGCAGGCGGCCATCGGGCAGGAAGGTCATCGCCCAGGGCTCGTTGAAGGTCGCGAACGGCGTGCTGGTGAACGGCGGGTCCGGCAACTGCACGGGCCGGTTCGGCCCGCCGGTGATGCGCGGCTTCTCGGCCGCGGGCGCGGTCGACGACGGCGCGGTGATCTGCGGGCGGGTCTTGTCGGGGCGGCGCTTCTCGGCGGCCGGACGGGTGCCGTCGGCATCGGCGGTGCCGCTGCACGCGACGATCGCGAGGGACACGGCCAGGACGAGGGCGCGCGGGATGGCGGGGGACGACATGGGCATCGGGGGCTGCCTCCGGATCGGGTGGATGGGTTGTAACCGAACGCGCGGGAGCTGCCGTGACCGCCTTGGCAGGCCCGGACGGCCATCCTGCGCCAGAAGCCGCCCGGCTGCCTGAACGCACGACAGGCCATCCGTGACTTCCGGGGCATTGAAGCGAGCAGCCACCGGCCGCATGCCATGCGTTCCTCCCGAACCGGAACCCCATCCGCATGAAGACCCACGGCTTTCTCGACCAACTCATGAAGACCGCCCAGCAAAGCCTTGGCGGCGACATGGAAAGCCTGACCGGCAGCAAGGACGTGAAGGGCGCCGTCGGCGGCCCATTCGGCAAGGGCGCCCTGGTCGGCGGCGCGCTGGGCCTGCTGCTGGGCAACCGCAAGGCACGCAAGATGGGCGGCAAGGTCGCGGTCTACGGTGGCCTCGCCGCACTCGGCGTGATGGCCTACAAGGCCTACGGCGAATACCAGAAGCAGAAAAGCGGCGCCGGCACCATGCCCGACACCCCGCCGGTCGCACTGCCGCCGCCCGATGTCGAGAGCCACAGCCAGGCCATCCTCAAGGCCCTGATCGCCGCCGCCAAGGCCGACGGCCACGTCGACGACCGCGAACGCGAACTGATCGAAGGCGAATTCCGCCGCATCGACGCCGACCCGCAGACCCAGCAGTGGCTGCACGCCGAACTCCAGAAGCCGCTCGACCCCGCCGAGATCGCCCGCGCCGCCACCACGCCCGCACTTGCCTCCGAGATGTATCTCGCCAGCCTGCTCGCCGCCGACGAACAGAACTTCATGGAGCGCGCCTACCTCGACGAACTCGCGCGCCAGCTGAAGATCGACGACGCGCTGAAGGCGAAGCTGGAGCAGCAGTTGCGGGATGCCAGCGGCGAGGCGTGATGCCTGTCGTCGTGCGCGACCGCAATGCGGCGCGCATCGCAGCATGCTGCGTCGGTCCTTGAAGCCCGCTCGATTTCCCGTATCGCAAAGCGCCCGGGAGTCCGCTATCGTCGCGCCCTCCTGCGTTCGACATGCGCTGGATCACGGTCCGCTCCGGCCTGTACATTGGCGCTCCCCGTGAGTGCCGATGTCACGCATGCCGCTGTTTTCGCTCTCCCACGCGCTCGATCCACGCCGATGGCGAAGCCGCTTCGACAAGCGCACGCTCGAGCGCGCCGACGCGTGCCTGCGTCGCGTTTCGGACATCCAGCGCCAGGACGACAACGAATCCGTGACGCTCACCGCACGCGTCAAAGGGAGCGAGCCGACGCCTTATGCGACGTCCGTGACCATCGAGCCGTACGGCCGGGGCTATGAATATTTCGCCGAATGCAGTTGTCCCGTTGGCTGGAATTGCAAGCATGCCGCTGCTTTGTTGATGGTGGCCTCGGAGCAGGCCGCAGATGCTGTCGGGACGCTCGCGCCGGGCCAGCGCTTGCCGCCGCCACCCGAATGGAAGGCCTGGATCGACACGCTGGCGCCGGCACAGCCTGCGTTGCAATCCATTACCGCACCGCATGACGCACGGTCGCGGCAGATCGCGGTCGTCTTCGATCTGTTCGAGAGCGCATCGCCCCCTGAACTGGGCGCGAGGATGGTCTGGGTGCAGAAGACCCGGCAGGGACGCTGGGGCAAGCCCGAGTCGATCCGGCTCAGCGGGCCAGGCAACGATCTGGATGCCGGCTTGCTCGACGATGCCTGGCTGGACAGGCTCGGGCGCATGCAGTTGCGGCCACCGATGTGGCACTCGCGGCACAAGGACATGCGCCTGATCAAGGGCGCGCACGCCGGAATGCTGCTGGAAGACCTGCTGCAATCGGGAGCGCCCTGCTTCTGGCAGAAGCCAATCTCCGGCGAATTGAAGCTAGGCCCCGAGCGCGCCTTGCAATGGCACTGGCGGATCGACGATTCGGGCGTGCAGCGCCTGTGCGCCGATGAAGGCCTGCTGCTGCAGGCCGATGGATTCTGGCTGCTGGACACCCGCACCCTCACCCTGCAGCGCATCACCGGCGATCTCGATCCGGCGCAGATCGGCGCACTGCTGCGCATGCCGCCACTGCAGCCGGAGCACGCGCGGGAATTCGTCGAGCACATGCGCACGCACCCGATCCTGGCCCGGTTGCCGGTGCCCAGTCCGATCGACGTGGCGCCGCCCATCGATGCCACACCGACGCCCGTGCTGAGGTTGCTGCAGGTTCCGCTGAAATCCAGCGGATGGGCGCGCGACCCCCACAAGCACCTGCCCTGCGTGCGGCTGGAGTACGACTACGCCGGCCACCGCTTGCCGGGACCGCCAGCGACGCAGGATCTGCGCCGCATCCAGGACGGCACGCTGCAAGTGGTCCGACGCAGCCGCACGCACGAACTCGTCGCGGAGGGCATGCTCGCCAGCGCCGAATTCCGCCGTGTGCAACTGCATTACGGCCTGCATCACCGCGTCGCCGGTGCGGAAGCGATGCACGATTACGTCGGTGGCACGCCGGGCAACCCCGTCTACGACCCCGCCGAACTGATGCAGCAGGTCATCGCGCTGGCGCATCGCGGTTTCCGGATCGAAACCGATCCGAGCTTCCCGCTGACGCTGGGCGGCACGCCCGATGCCTGGTACGCCAGCGTCGGCAGCAGCCCCTCTGGCGAAGCCTGGTTCGATGCCGAACTGGGCATCGAACTCGACGGCGAACGCATCTCGCTGTTGCCGATCCTGCAGCGCGCCCTGAGCGATCGCCGCTTGAACCTGTCCAGCACTCCACCGGACGAACCTGCGGATGCGGTCTGGTACATCACGCTGGCGGATGGGCGCATGGTGGCGCTGCCGCTGGCCAGATTGCGCAGCCTCGTCGCTCCGCTGCTGCAATGGCTGGTGGCGGGCGAACAGACCCTGCGCCTGCCCCGAGCCGCCGCCGGCATCCTCGATGACCTCAGCCAGATCGCACAACTGGAGTTGCGCGGCAAGACCGCCGCCGCATTGCGCACCTTGGCGACGGAATTGCGTCAGGCGAACGGGCGTCGCCCGGTGGCCGTTCCGCGCATGCTGAAAGCGACCCTGCGCCCGTATCAGCGCGATGGCCTGACCTGGCTCGATTTCCTCGCCCGGACCGGCCTCGGTGGCGTGCTGGCCGACGACATGGGCCTGGGCAAGACCGTGCAGATCCTCGCCCACCTGTTGAAGGAACGCGAAGCCGGACGGCTGGACGCGCCCGCACTGGTGGTCTGCCCGACCTCGGTGATCGGCAATTGGCAGGAGCAGGCCGCACGCTTCGCGCCCGTGCTGCGCGTGCGCATCATCCACGGCAGCGCGCGTCACGACGAGTACACCTCGCTCGACACCTGCGACCTGGCCATCACCACCTATGCCCTGCTGCCGCGCGACCGCGAAACCCTGATGAAGCAGCGGTTCTCGCTGGCGATCTTCGACGAAGCGCAGGCCCTGAAGAACGCCGGCAGCCAGGCTGCGCAGGTCGCCCGCGTCCTGCCCGCGCGTCGCAAGATCGCGGTCACCGGCACGCCGCTGGAGAATCACCTGGGCGAGCTGTGGTCGCAGTTCGAATGCGTCCTGCCCGGGTTGCTCGGCGACGGCAAATCCTTCACCCGGCATTTCCGCACGCCCATCGAAAAACATGGCGACAGCGATCGCCAGCAACAGCTCAATCGCCGCATCGCTTCGTTCGTGCTGCGCCGCACGAAAGCGCAGGTGGCGCAGGACCTGCCGCCGAAGACCGAGATGGTGCAGTCGCTGGAATTGAGCGGCAAGCAGCGCGCGCTGTACGAAACCCTGCGCCTGAGCATGCACGACAAGGTCAAGGACGCGGTCCGGCATCGCGGACTGGCGCAGTCGAGCATCGTCATCCTCGACGCGTTGCTGAAACTGCGTCAGGCTTGCTGCGACCCGCGCCTGATCAAGCTCGACGCCGCACGCAAGGTCAAGGAATCGGCGAAGCTCGACGCGCTGCTGGCGATGCTCGACGAATTGCTGAGCGAAGGCCGGAAGATCCTGCTGTTCTCGCAGTTCACCGGCATGCTGGACCTGATCGAAGACGCGCTCCGCGCGCGCGACATCGCCTGGCTGCGGCTGGACGGCAGCAGCCGCAACCGCGCGCAACTGGTGCAACGCTTCCAGTCCGGCGAAGCGCCGCTGTTCCTGATCAGCCTCAAGGCCGGCGGCGTCGGCCTGAACCTCACCGCCGCCGACACCGTCATCCACTACGACCCGTGGTGGAACCCCGCCGTGGAAGCGCAGGCGACCGACCGCGCGCACCGCATCGGGCAGACGCAGCCGGTGTTCGTCTACAAGCTCATCTGCGCCGGCACCGTCGAAGAGAAGATCCTGGCCCTGCAACAGCGAAAAGGCGATCTCGCCCGCGCCCTGCTCGAAGGCGGCACCCGCACCAAGCTCGCATTCGACGAAGCCGACATCGAGGATCTGTTCGCGCCGATGTGACCGGGAAATCACATGGGCGGCGGGGGGACGCGGGACTGCTCGATTTCAGGCGCGAACAGCGCCTCGGCGGGCAATCCGTCCGTGCGCCGAGCATGATCGGAATCGTGCGAACAATGCGTCGGTCCCTGAACGTCGCGTCAGCGGTGCATGACAAGCTGGCGAACGCTGTGTTCAGGCGGTCTATAGTCATGCCCACCGCGAACTTGCAGAGAGGAACACCATGGCGACGATCAGACTGCGGGCCACCGGTCCGCGCAGCGGTTTCGATGCATTGATCACTGCGCTTCACGGCGTCGACGGCGTGCACAGCGCCGAGGAATTGGCGGACCTGATGCCGCACATGGACGACGACGACTCCAGTTCCGCCGGGCTGCCCGACGACATGAGCGGCAGCGACGTGCATGCAATCGAGATCGAGGTGGCCTCGCCGTACGCCGACAGCGTGCGCGCCGTCGCCGATGAGGTCGGTGCCCGGCATGGGTTGGTCCTAGAGTACGTCGACGATTTCTGACGCGCTTCTTGCCGGGATCCGGTGATGTTGCATGTGTACAGCGACTGGGTCGAATGTACGCCGGCCGATTGATCCAGGTGTCCGCGCTGCTCGGATGAGGCGCGAGCAGGGCCGTCGACCCGGTGCGCACTGCACGCGTTCAAGCCTGCCCCGAACCCCATCTACAGCAGCCATGCGCGGATGACCGCAGCGACGATGCCGAGCGCGACGACGCTCGCCAGCCAGAGTGCGCAGAACCAGAGGATGCGGCGCACCCACACAGGCAAATGCATCGCACGCCGACCAGGCATCAGTGGTACCCCTCGTCTTTCACTTTCCCCCTGAAGACCCAGTAGGACCATGCGGTGTAAGCCAGGATGGTCGGAATCATGATCGATGCGCCCACAAGCATGAATGCCTGGCTTTCGCGGGGTGCTGCAGCCTGCCAGATGGTGATGGCCTGCGGTACGACGTATGGAAACACGCTGATCGACAAGCCCGCGAACGTGAGCAGGAACAGCAGGATGCCCAGCCAGAAGGGCCATGCTTCCCTGCGCCGTTCGAGGGAGCGGAACAGCGCCCAGGCGATGATCGACGTCAGCAGCGGAACCTGCGCCGTCAACACCACGGCCGGATAGGTGAACCAGCGCCGGTGGTAGTCGAATTCCAGGCCGAGGGTCGCCAGGCTCACGGCCAGGATGCCCAGCAGCAAGCCCATCGCCAGGCCGCCGGCCCACCGGTAGGCGCGTTCCTGGGAGCTGCCGTCGGTCTTCCAGATCAGCCAGCAGGCGCCCAGCATGGCATAGCCCACGACTACGCAGAGTCCGGTCAACACGGAGAAGGGCGTGAGCCAGTCCGTCCAGCCGCCGCCATACGCCCGGCCGACCACCTTGATGCCCTGCAGGATCGCGCCCAGCGCGACGCCCTGGCAGAACGCGGCCACGATCGAACCCACGGTGAAGGCCGCGTCCCACCAGGGCCGATGCGCCGGATCTCGCCAGCGCGCCTCGAACGCCACCCCACGAAACACGAGCGCCAGGACCATGGCGATGATCACCGGGTACAGCGCGCTCATGATGACGCCATAGGCCAGCGGAAAGGCGGCGAACAGGCCTCCTCCGCCCAGGACCAGCCAGGTTTCGTTTCCGTCCCATACCGGCGCGATCGAGTTCATCGCCTGGTCGCGCTCGCGTCCCGGGGAAAACGCTCCGAACAGGATGCCTATGCCGAGGTCGAAGCCGTCCATGACCACGTAGGCGAAGACGGCGAACATCAGGATTCCGGCCCAGACCACGGAAAGGTCAAGATTTCCGAACATGGTCGCCTTCCTTCAGCTGCATGGCCGGACCCGGCGTGATGCCGGCGGTGCGGATCGGCCCTGAATCCCCTTCGATCGGCGATTCGTCGACGTGCACGCCCCCTGCCATGAGCTTGAGGATGTACCAGATGCCGAAGCCGAACACCACGAAGTACACCGCGACGAACGCAATCAGCGACGACGCGACCGCCGATGCGTCGAGCGGCGAGGCGCTGTCGGCGGTCCTCAGGACGTTGTACACGGTGAAGGGCTGACGGCCCACCTCGGTGGTCACCCAGCCGGCGATGACCGCCACCAATCCGGAAGGCCCCATCAGCACCGCGAAACGATGCAGGGATGGCCAGTCGTAGAGACGCCTTCGCGCGCGCGCCAGGAGGCTCCACCCTCCAAGCACGAGCATGGCCAGGCCCATGGCCACCATGATGCGGAAGGACCAGAAGACGATCCGCACGGGCGGCTCCGCGTCGTCGGGAATGGTATCCAGGCCTGCCATCGGCGCATCGGGATCGTGCTTCAGGATCAGCGACGAAAGCTTCGGGATCTCGATCGCGTAGTCAACGCGTCGGGTTTCGGGGTTGGGCAGGCCGAACAGGATCAGGGGCGCGCCATCGGGATGGCTCTGGTAATGGCCTTCCATCGCCATCACCTTCGCGGGCTGGTGCTCGAGCGTATTGAGTCCGTGCGCGTCTCCCACCACGATCTGCAGGGGAGTCACCAGGGCCGCCATCCACATGGCCATGGAGAACATCTTTCGCGCGGCCGCTTCGGAGCGCGCGTGCCCTGCTTCCCGTCGCACCTCGAGCGGATCGGATGGCGCAGCGGCCGTCGTCGTCCTGCGTTTTCCGAGCTTCAACAACTGGTAGGCCCCCACTGCGCCGACGATCATCGCGGTCGTCAGATAGGCGCCGATCACGGTATGGGCCAGGCGATAGGGAAAGCTCGGGTTGAAGACGATCGTCCACCAACCTGCGGCCGGCACCATCTGGCCGGCCTCGTTGATGGCGAAGCCGGTCGGCGTGTGCATCCAGCTATTGGCGCTCAGTATCCAGAATGCCGACAGGACGGTCCCGATGGCCACCATCAGGGTCGCGGCGAAGTGCAATCCCTTGCCCACGCGGCGCATGCCGAAGAGCATGACGCCGAGGAAGCCGGCCTCCAGGAAGAACGCCGTCAGCACCTCGTACGCCATCAGCGGCCCGATGATCGGACCGACCTTGTCCGAGAACACGGCCCAGTTGGTGCCGAATTGATACGACATCACGATGCCCGACACCACGCCCATGGCGAAGGTCACCGCGAAGATCTTGATCCAGAAACGGAACAGATCGAGGTAGAGGTCATCCTTCGTCCGAAGCCACTGCGCTTCGAGCACCGCGAGGAAACTCGCCAGGCCGATGCTGAAGGCAGGAAAGATGAAATGGAAGCTGACGGTGAAGGCGAACTGGAAGCGAGCCAGCGTCAGGGCATCTGCTGAATCCATGTGCGGACCTCATGGCGACGAGCGGGATGTGACGGCCCATGTTCACGCGTGGCCACGCCGAACGCCAGACATCCGGGCGCGGCGCAGGACCGACGGCGCGTCGAACGTCCCGCGCCGCGATGGTGAACCCGATGAACCGCATGTTCCATGCCAAACCCCGGGACATGCATCGACCGCGTTCTTCGATCGATCCATCGCGCCGGGCCTCGGCGCATTGCCAGGCTCCAGATCGCCTGCGCTGGCGTGCAAGGCACGCAACGCCGGAACGTGCAGGGGCTCGCGATGCGGCGGGATAACGCCGGCCAACCGCCGGCATCGATGGCCGATGCATGCATCGCATGTGCGCTGCCGCGCAATATTTTCGTACCCGTCCTGCCTTGTCGCGGCCGCGGGCAACGCAATCGACGATGGCACGCATATTGCAATCGTCATGGGCATGCGCACCCATCGCCCGCATCGCCGCTGCGCGCCACCGTCCACGCCGTGAACATGGCGAACCGCAACGGACACAGCCATCGACGCAGCAGCATCCTCCGGCGCAGGATGATCGGGCACCAGGCCGGCAACGCCGGGATCAACACCAGCTTCCAACCCCGAGGCACGAGCACCGCAAACGATGCCATCCACTTTCAATCCCTACTACACGCCCTCGCCGGCACGCCCCCGCACGCCCACGGAGCAAGCCAAGGCGCGCATGCTCGACCGGCTGACGGCGCGCTCGCAACCGGACAGCATCTGCCTCGTCTACCTGCTCGCCCATGCCCGGCGCGCGGATTACTACATCGACGTGGCCCGCGACTTCGCCGAGATCCACCGCTTCGCACTCGACAACTGCGACCAGCAGCTCCGCCTGTTCGGCACGAAGCAGGCCGCCCGCCTGCGCCTGGTGTGGTGCGAGGCCTTCGGCGACGAAGCGGCAGCCTGGCAACGCTGCGCCGAAGTGCGCGCACTGCCGCATGCCTGGCAACGCCGACTGGTGGACCAGTTCAACCCGGACTGGCTGGACCTGGACGAGCTGATGATCGGCTATCCGTGGCTGTGCTGCGTCGGCGAACGCGGGCTGATCCCCTACGCCCATCCCGACGACTGAGCGCGCCGGGTTGGTCGAATTGCCCTAGGTCGGCGCTTCGAGCCACGCGATGACGGGGCGCGTGGTCCGGATTGGACGGCCGAAGGCAGCGGGAAGGACGGCTGGAAAGCGGATTTCTTTTTCAGCCATCAAGTCATTGATATTCAATGTTTTTTATGGGCAGCCGAGAGCCATCACGCCGCTGCATGCCCCACGTCGCCAATCTGAACGGCACAGCGTCCGGGGCGTGACAGACACCGCGTAAAATTGTGCCGACGGACAAGGACCCGCCATGGCTGCACAGGATCACGACCAGAACACAGCCCTCTCGCCTGGCCTGCGGCCTAACCGTAACGATCCGCTGCATGATCTGCAGCTTCTGCGGGATCTCGACATCATCAACACTCGCAACGCCCGCGAACTGGGGCTGTTACCGACCAGCGGGTTGCCGATGCAGCCGAGACGCAAACCCGACATCCCCAAGCCCGTCCGCCCCAGACTGGGGATACCCCTCATGACCTCCTCCCCCGCCCTCCTGCGCAATGGCCTGCCACCGCCGCCTGTTCCCCGCCGCCTGCGCGAGGGCCTCAAGGACCACCCCGAGTACCTGACCAAGCTGCAGGACGCATTGAACACTTATGTCGGTCAGCGTGAGCGGCCGTGGCGGTTTGATGGGGCGATCTGGGCCTTGGAGCGGCAGGCCACAGACTTGCTTGTCACGCTCTACGACCACATCGAGGCAGCAGAAAAGAATGGCGACCATGCAACTGCCTTGCGGCTGACAACCGCACGAAACCAAATTCTAGTTGCCCACCGCGACAGCGGCTGGGTCGGCGACGTGCAAGACCTGTGGGACTATTTCCAGACCCATGCCGAGGCCTTCAAGCGCGACCCGGCACCCACCCTGAGCAACGGTCTGCCGCCACCGCCCATACCGCCGCGCATCCGGGAATATCTGAAGGACTATCCGGGCTATCTGGCTTCGGGAATCACTTCTTGCGGAAAATGCGCTCGTACTCATCCTGACTCAATGCCCTGCGCCGCGAGCGCGTGCCGTGGGCGCAGGCATTGGCGGCACGGCGGTGCTGGTGACCGGCTCTGCGTATCTGTTCGGAGAAGCCGCCGAGCATGGGATGGAACTGTGGCAGAAGCGGCAGATCTACAACATCCAGAGCGAGGGCGTGGACTGGGCTTTCAACGGCAAGCAGTGGCTCCGCAAGAACTTGCGCGCCGACCTGGTCGATGACGGTCAGGACGTGACGCGGCATCAGGATTTCGCGGCGCCACCGGACAAGGCGCGCGAGTTGAGCGCAGCCGCAAGCGCGAAAGCGGTCGAACAGGCGTTGGCTGCGGTTCCGGAACCACGCAATCCCTTCGTACCACCGGCGATGCCAACCGCTTTCCTTGCCGCGCAGTGAGCTATTCTCAAGACAACGAAGCACCCGAAAGGACATCGCGACATGAACAGCAAAAACTCCATCAGTCCAGAATTGCAAGCCAAGATTAATGCTCTAGCGGATGAGAATCTGAAGGCGAATATATTGCGCTACCTGAATCGGCCATGGACGCGAAAAAAAACAAATGAGCAGATATTTGACGAGATGGTTGCCGACTACGAGGAGGTCATGGCAGAGCGCGCGAAGTGGCGCCAGTGGCGTGATGACGAAGTGCTGGCATTCGTGGAGCATTTCAAGCAAGAGATGCCGGGAGACTATGCCGAATTCTTGAGACAAGAGCACCATAATAACGAAATAGATGACGATCTTTGGTGGAAAGTTGGTCGTCTCGTAGACCGGTGGATTCCAAATCTTGACTTCCATGACTGCACGAGTCTTCTTGGGAAAGTCCGGCGTCATCTGCAAGCGCAGACGCATGATGAACAGGGAGGGCAATCATGAGTAACGGCTATTTACTCGCCGACACCAATAGCCTTGTTTTTGCCTATCGCTCAGGCGGACCTGAACTTCTCGACCTGTATTCTGATATTGCAAAAGAACAAGGTCGCAAACTCGCCATCACAAAGATCATTGAGAGCGAGATCGAAAAAGGTCCTCTCGGCAATGAACTTCTCCAATACTTCGCCGACAGAAACATTGCGGTTCTCCCGACCCCTGATACCGAACAACGCGTTCGAGAAGGCACATTGCCGAGCAAAAGCGCGGGCGATTACTCCATGTTGGAGGTCGCCGCGAAGGAAAGCGAAGCCGGTCGCGTCACCCGTATCTGGGCGGATGACGTTATTTTTGATTCGGCGCAGATCATGAGCAGGCACCCTGGCGCACATCGCACGATGACGTCGGAGTTGCTGGACGAAGCCTACGATCAGAAGTTCATCGATGCGAACGACTACCAGAGATTCCGGGCCGGTTATCAGGCCCAAGGCGCCTTTATCGACAGCGCGCGTTTGAATTCGTTTCGACACGACGTTTCAACGCCGGACGCACACGCGTCTTCGCTGTCCATGCGAGGCCTCAACCTCGGCCTCGCCGCTGAAGCAGCCGTCACCGCCTACGAATGGAACGAGACCCGCCAGCGCGCACAGGTCTTCGCCAACACCCTGCACAACGACAGCGCCGCGCGCGATGCCTACGTGCGTCAGGGCGCGCAGACCGGCGGCGCGCTGGTGGGGACGGCGGTCGGGGCTGGCACAGCCGTGGCCGTGGGCGTAGGCACTGGGGGTACGGCGGTGCTGGTGACCGGTTCCGCGTATCTATTCGCGGAAGCCGCCGAGCATGGGATGGAACTGTGGCAGAAGCGGCAGATCTACAACATCCAGAGCGAGGGCGTGGACTGGGCTTTCAACGGCAAGCAGTGGCTCCGCAAGGACCTGCGCGCCGACCTGGTCGATGACGGCCAGGACGTGACGCGGCATCAGGATTTCGCGGCGCCACCGGACAAGGCGCGCGAGTTGAGTGCGGCCGCATCTGCGAAAGCTGTCGAACAGGCGTTGGGTGCGGTGCCGGAACCGCGCAATCCCTTCGTGCTGCCAGCGAACAACAGCGATGCCCATAGTTTGCGCGCACGCGACTGGAACTATCAGCCGGAGACCGGACAATGGCTGCGCGAAGTGGTGACCGATCTCGATCATCGCGAGATGCCCAGCAAGTTCAAGACCATCGAAGCAGACGCCGAGCGCGCCGCGCAACTGAGCGCGCAGGCGGTGCAGATCATCGATGGCAATCTGCGCGCAGGCCCTGCCGAGATCGCCGCGCGGTACCAGATCGGCCACAAGGCCTACGGCTACGACCAGACGCTTGCCGGCGCGATGCCCGATGCCGTCACCACCGCACTGAACCCCGACCTGCTGCAGGCCTCGGACGGCAGGCACTATCGCCGCGATGCGCAGGGCGAGTGGACGCATGAAGGCAAGACTGCCGAACCCACGCGCGCGCTCGAACTAGAACTCACCCGCGAGCGCCTGCTCCCGGCGCTGGAAGACCACCGGCAGCAACTCGACCGCATGCCGCAATGGCAGCCGCCGACCCCGGAGGCGCAGGACAAGGCCATGCTGCGCGAGGCGTATCTCCACCACGGCATCGATCGCGAGACGCGCCAGGAGTATTTCGACGCGAGCTATCTCGCCGTGCAACGCACGCGCGCCGATACAGGCGTTACGGCCGCCACCACGTCGCTGGTGCTCGGTCAGGATGCCAGCGGCCGGTTCACGCCCGACAGCCCGATCCACCACGTGCGCATCGATGCCGATGGCGCCGTCCGGATTGCAGCCACCACGACGCCGGAAGACATCGCCCGGGCGCTGGCCGACGTGCGGGCACGCGGGCGCAGCGAGGATGCACCATTCCCAGCATTCCCGCCCGACTTCGCCCCCAGCCGGCAACAGGCGCCGGACGTGCGCAATCCCGAGCACCCGGGCCATGATGCCTTCCGCGAGCTGCGGCACAAGGTGTCGCTGTACGAAGCGCGACAAGGCATCCCGCATGGCGAGCATACCGATCGCGTCGCGGCGGCTCTGCTGCAAACAGCTGTGGAGAACGGCATCCCGCCGCACAAGGCGCAACTGGCGAAAGATCCGGCCACCGGGCAGACCCATCTGCTCGATCGGCGCGACCCGTTCCAGTCCGAACAGCAATGCCCTCGCGTCGCGGTGGACGTGATGCGGATGTCGTCGCAACCGATCGACACCAGTTCGCAGCGGCTCGACCAGACCGTGTCGCGTCACGATACGGCGGCACAGGCGCAGCAACGCACACCGCAACAGTCGCAGGCGCTGGCCGCACTCGGCTTCGATGACCAGATGTTGTTCGCGCGCATCCGGCGCGACCTGCCGGGCCATGTCTCCGACGACCATGCCGCACTGGCGATGCAGCGCGCCAGGCAGGAAGGCCTGGCGATGCCGGCAGCATCGGCACGGTGATGATGATCGGCAGCGAGGTGTACCTGCGCGGCCATGGCGAAGCCGCAAAGGATCTCAAAGTGGACACGACCGCCGCCGCGCCGCCGCTGCAGGCCACCGTCGACGCCGTGAACATGGCGAACCAGCAGAAGACGCCGCCATCGGCGCAGCTGCAGAACCATCCCACACAGGACGATCAGGCCCCGAGGCTGGCAAGGTTTGGATAAGCGCCGGCTGCCCCTTCAATCGGCATCACTGCCCCTCGGAGGGGCAGCGTCGGCCCTTCGACCCGCAGCGTTGCCCCTCCGACAGCCGACGATGGCGCTTTTTTGGCCATCGCTGCCCCTTCGACCGGCAACGCTGGCCCAGATTGGGGCAACGCCGGCCCTTCGAGCGGCAACGCAGGACGAGGCAGGCGGGCCGCCTGCCCCGCCGCTGACGGGGGCGTCAGGCCCGGCGCGCCATCCCGGGCGCAGGGAACGCCTGCGCCCGGGCGGCGATCATGCTGCGGTGTCTGGAAGCGGGTGGAGGCGGTTGTCTTCGTCGTAGCGCAGGCCGCAGACCATGGCGGCCATGCCGCGCAGGGCGGCCTGCGGGCTGGCGCCGCTGTCTTCGCAGAGGGCGATGAACTGGGGCGGGACTTCGACAAGCAGGACGCAGGGCGCTTGCAGCTTCGACTTGGCGTTGGCTTTGGACATGGCGGCACTCCGTTTGGCCCGACGCCCGGAGTGGGCGCCGTTGGCGAGTCCAAATCGCATCGCGCGCAGGCGCGTCAAGGTTTGCGCCGCAACTCGCCCCGACCTTGACGCGCCGAGCACGGTGCGACACTGGGACGACAACGGTGGGCACATCCTCGAATGACTCTCCGGACTTGTAGGCTGGGTCATCGACCCAGCATGGCTGACCGGATGAATCGCTGGATCGATGACCCAACCTGCGGCATCTAAAAGATGCAATGCTCAAAATCGAGAAGTGTTGCGACTGACAATCAACCTTATATCTCAGTGCCCGCCTATACCAATGCCTTCGATGCGCGCTTTTTCAAGGATATTCAGTAATATCAAACTCTGCTTTTCTGTCGGGATTTTAGAAGGAATCTGCATGGCAACCCTGAGCACTCCATCCTCCTTTGGTGCGAGCACTCCCTTCTCAAGCAGGGACTGAAGGATACGACCCCATTCCACAGCAGGAACAGTCAGCACTTTTCGCTGCGCCTCAATGCCATTGTCGATCCTCTGCGTCTGCTTCGCAGTCTTGACGATCGCAGCCTGATCATCTTGCGGAACAAGCCGATCGTAAAACTCAGGCGCGAGGAGATTGGCGATCGCTTGGCTATGAGCCTGCATTCTCGTCCAGCACGCTTCCTTCTTGCACCACTCGGAAATATTGGAGATCCCTTGTGGTGGCCTAATGATGTCGTCATTCACGACTGCCGAAACGACAGCAATGGCATTTTCGAGCACCCGATCTACCTTCTGTGCATTCCAAATGCCCAGAAAGTCGATGCTCTCTTTCCTGCGCTTCGTGATGTCACCGAGTACCGCCAGCGTGTAGGCCACGATGTTTGCTCGGTACCCGCCGTTGTACCAAGGCTGTGCAGAAACGATGCGCTCCGTGGCGCGGAAGATCAGGCCACGTGCGACAGCCCTCTTGAAATAGAACTCGTTGAACGCATCGGATGATTTCTCCCACTCGCTGCCGATTCGGGCGGCGTAGCGCGCAAAGTTCTTCTGGGAGCCGAGATTCACCCACTTGGGGTGGTCATCCCAGACATTCTCGAACTTCGCAAGATCCGTCTTCGTGAACATTTGCGGCTTGGGATGCTCTGCCTTGAAGCGACGCTGCTCCGCAGGCGTGAGCTTCGACTGTGCATCGGCATACTGGCCGCGTGCGCGCTCATAGAACCAGCGCGTCTCGCGCGGGGCTCCCTTTTGCGCGGGTGCCCAGATCCGCCGGGAAAAGCCTTCCATCCGAACATGGAACGGGTGGTTCGAAAAGAAGTCGGCGGCGTTCACCCGATTCTGGGTGTTTGCATACTCCGATATCCTTGGAACGACCGTTTCGCTCTGTAGGCTGTCGATGACGGACAGCTTCAACTGGACGAATATCTGGGAAAGATCGGCCTTGTCCCGCTTCCGTGTGTGGAACAGCGATGCCGTGGTCTGGCCACCATTGACGATCTGGAGGTCGACAACCCTCGTGATCGCAAGGCCGGAATCTGTCATCCCTGTCTCGACACTCTGTGCAGTTGCCGTGATCCCGTTGTTGTAGGCAAAGAACATCCCAGGTTCGTTCATGATCGTTGCCCTTATTCCCTGGTTCACATTGCCGCGGGCTTGCAGGAATGTTCGGACGTTCTGTTCAAGCAATCGCGCTCCGAATCTTTCGTACAGGGTCGCCAGCACCTCGGCAGGCATGACCATCAGATAGGACTGATAGGCATCCGTCCCCAGATGTGCGGGAAGACAGGCAATACCTTTGCCGAACATCTGCTCGAAGTCGAGGTCGAGTGGCTCCTTGTGGCTGCGGGAGCTTCGCTGACGATGAAGTCGAGAGATATCCCAGATGTGGTGAGCAGCCGGAACTCCTGCCACTTCCGTATCGGGAAGGGCCTGGATCTTCTCGCTTAGCGCGCGCTCGGAGAAGAGAACCAGGTTGACCCGTCGAATGGTGTCCTTGCGATCTGCAATCTGTCTGGCGAGGCCGTACTCCGGCGATGTGACCTCCAGTTCGCCGGCGAGGCCCTTGTTGGCACTGGCCTCGAAGAAGTTAACAACACGCTTGAATGCGGCGGCTACTTCCGTTCTGGTGAGCGATGCCAGCTCGTTTCGGGAGTCGAAGTCCGCGATGAAGAGGTCCAGAACTCCCTCGTCATTGAACCAGTAGCCGTCCACGCGCATGCCACGCTGCGCCCGGAAATGACAGAGTTCGAAACCTTCCGTGAAGCCGGTCTCGACAAGGTCGTTCGCGATGGTCTCCATGAATTCGGAGAGCTGGAAGCTGCCATTGGCTTCGGCGCCCGCCAACAGTTCCTGTCGGAAGTCGTGGAAGAACTCTTCGTTGGTCTGCTCCATCAATCCTCCCCGAAGATGGCTGCTTCGTCACACTCGTAGGGAGCAATCGTTTCCAGCCTGATGTCGTAGGCCACGTTGGCAATCCCTGTTGGCAGTTCCGACCGCATCAGACGCGGAAAACCCTCACCGACACGGTAGCTGCGCACGTCGCTGACGACAAAGCGAGGCTCATCGTAGTCAGGGAGCGGGGCATAGCCGTGCGCAACCAGCTTCCTGTCAAAGGCCTCGACGGCGTCCGCCTCGCCGAGCCGCGTCTGGAATGCAGAGACGATCCCGTTGAGAGAGCGGGCTCCTGCAGCGTCGGCCAAGCTGCTCAGCCGGTACACGCGCAGGAACAGCGCATCGTTCAGGGATTCGAGCTGGTCTTCCGATGAAATGCGGACGCTGCTCCGCTCTGCGCCAGAGAGCGATTTGACCTCGACGGCTGTGTTGCCAAAGATGAAATCCTGATGTGATCGTTCCGGACCGAGCCAGGCCTCGACGGCGTCACTGCTCGACATCTGCCGATCGATCAGTTCCGTCAGAAAGACGATTTCGGCGAAGAGACCGCGGACTTCCTCGATGGACAGGTGCTGACTCCGGCCTGATAGGAAGGTCTTCCAGCGGCGGATGTGTGCCAGAGAAACCGCGAGAGAACTCGCCGAGTCGGTGGCGTGCTCCAGCGAGGATACAAGGGTGCGGCACAGTCCTTCGAAGAGATCGCGGTCGACCTGCCTTTCAAGGGCGAGGACCAAGTGCTGCTGCCCCTGATCTCCGGCACGAAGATCGACATCGATGCCGTTCACCGTGACCGCGTTCTTCCGGTACTGGGCTGCGTGGTCGCCCTGAAGCTCCACGATGAACAGGCAGGCGCCACTGGCATCACGTCCCCAGAAACAGGGCACGGCCGTTCCCACCGCAACCTGGCGGACATTGAAGTCCGCTCCCGGAAGGGCAATGTCATCCCACGGAGAGTACTTAGGCATCGTAGTCATCCTCGTCATCAGGATTGTCCGCAGGACCCTGCATCTGCTTCAGCCAGACTCGATTGACAACAACTTTGACCTCAGTTCGATAGAGTCCATCTGGATAACTCACACCGAAAGCCGGAATACGACACCCTGTAAACTCCTCGTTATCTATTGGAGTCAATACATGAAGCATCAATAGCGGCTTATTCCGCACCACTCGATAATGGTAATCCGATGGCTTCCCGGTTTTACTCTTGATACCAGAGGCCGCTCTGCTCTGGGCGTCGAGAATTTGCTCGTCACGCAACCCATATTTCTCGTCGCCCCGACTTGCAACTCGATATCCGGATATTTTCCATTCATCCGCAGTCGCACCTTCTGCCGTCCGATCCTGCGGACCAAGCCTGAAGCTGTCAGCATCACCAGCCCCCTTGGAGATCAGTAATACATCGCCATTCGGATACTGATCTCTTATGGCTTCCAAATAATCTAGAGCCATCATCTTTTTCAGGGATGAATTCTTGTGTGTTTTGAACCCAACCAAAAAATCTTCAATATCGCCGATTTCAACATTGGGGATGAACCATCCCTTTTCCGTTGACTGAACTCGGTTGCTGAACCTTTTCCATAGATGCTCTATCAGCCGCTCATTTGCATTGTTGATTTCCTTGTCAAATGGCAACGAGGTGCTTTCAACGAGCTGTCCGGTAAGGTTTTGATTAATAACAACTTCTTCTGCCGCGCGCATCTTATTCGCCGCAGTAATCAACAGGCTCTTCGAATGTGACCGAACATACAAGCCGAAATAATCAGGACTCAATCCATTTCGACTCATCTGCTTAGCCTGTTGTACAAGTTCTTCTGCTGCTTCGGCGATATGAGAGTACCAACCAATCGAATCGCGCGAGAGATGAACGCGGCAGAGGTCCTCGAAGCCCGGCCGGTAACCGAACCAGCGACCCATCTGCATGAGGGTGTCGTACATCTTCGTGTTGCGGTACATGTAGCTGACGGTCAACCCCTCGATGGTCAGGCCTCGGGAGAGGCTCAAACCACCAACCGCGACCGCGGTCAACCCGACTCCTTCCTGCGCGTAGCGGGCGTAGTCGAGCACTTCGTCACTTTTACTGTTGATGACATAGAGGTGGAGATGCTCGAAGACGCCGCTGAGGGCAGTCTTCACTTCCGCCCAGGTAAACCCAGCATCGGCATACTCGGCATCGAAGGCATGCTTCAGCCCCTGCATGTACGCGTTTCTTGAGGAAACCTCTTCCGGCATCGCGTAGTTGGCGAGTACCGCTTCCCTAATCCTCTTCTCCCTGAGACTCAGGAAGTCACGCACGGCCTTCTGTACGGGCACGAAGCGCGACACATTGACCATCATGGAGCAATGCTTGCCGGTCTGCCCACGCAGGTTCCGGATGGCGCGGGCGACGATGAACTCGTCAAATGCGCGATAGAGGCTGGGGGGCAACTCGTGGACGGGGTCGTCACGCTTGTGGGCGTATGGGATGAGATCCTCGCAGTCGTCGATCGGCCTCACGATCGATTGACTGGTCGCCTCGTCGAGGAACACCTTCTCGGCGCCGAAATATGTCGTTGGTGCGTCCAGGCAATAGATGAAGTCGCGAGGGAACAGTTCTTCCAGAACGTCATGGTCATAGGCATCGGGATTGATGAAGATGTTGGCGAACGGTGTCGCCGTGTAGCCGACATAGCACGATTTTGCGAACAGCCCGAGGATGCGCCGGATCATCGCATTCGTCCGGGTCGGATCCAGATCTTCCTTGTTCGTGTTGATCGACGCGTTGTCGGCCTCATCGTCGATCAGCAGCATCGGCACGTCGGAAATCCGGCCATCGCCCTCGGCGTTCAGCCCCTTCAGCCACTTGTGAAGTGCCGTGAGCGTCGTTACGTTCTTCTTAATTACCAGAATGATGGGTTTGCTGAAGTCGTTGATCTTCCAGCCGCTTTTCTCCGCCGTGTTCTTATTGAAGTCCTGGTTGATGTTGGTGAGGGTAGCCGGATGCGGATAGCCCGGCGCGAGGCCGACACCGATACTGCGACGATCCTCGGGATCACTGGACCGGCCGATGAAGGCCTCATCGATGCGCTGCTGCGTCTGTTTGCGCAGATTGTTGTGAATGCCGGCGACGACGATGATGAACTTGTAGCCGGCGTCGGCGGCACGTGCTATCAGACCGGTGTAGTTGGCCGTCTTGCCCGACTGCACATGACCGATGACAAGGCCGCGACGGTTCCAGGTTGTGCCCTCGCTCAACGGATCCTGCAGGTGACCGAGAATGCGGGTTGTCACGTCGCTCAGCGACTGGACCATCTGCGGTGGCCAACCTTCCTTGAGAAGAAAGTTTCCATAGGATTCCGCATACGTCCAGGCGACATCCTCACGCTTGTGGACCCACTGATCGTCGTGCTTCGCAGTGACATCTACCAGCGAAACACCGGCCCCCATGCGCGTGTCGACCGAGATCATCGCCTCGGTGACGATATTGCGGAGATCACCCGTATAGCCGAAGATCGCGGCGATCTGTCTCGCCTTCTCCTCCACCTGCTCGCGCGTCGGCGTCTCGGCCATGTTGGCAAGGCCTGAGATGAGCGCGTTGGCAATGTTTCGTTCTTCCGTGATGACTGTGAGGCTCATGCAAAGGTCTCGCTGATGAATTTTTCGGCCAGTTCGATCTGGCCATCGAAAAGGTGCGTCGAGCGCACGATCTGGAGAAAGGCATTCGGATCGCCCGGCCCGTCGCCGTAGAGCACCTTCCTGAGACTCTTCAGGCGCTCCAGAGTCTGGCTTTCATCCACCGCCCTCTGGTTGATCTCGCGCGGATGGGTCGAGTAATCCGAATAGATCATCTCCACCGGTAGGGAGGCGGCAATCGAATCAAGCAGGACACGAAGCAGATCCACATCCTCGGACGAAAGTCTTGTGCCCAGGGATGCGATGAGCGGGTGCTGCTCGTTGATTGCGAAATGGATGCCGCCGTGATCTGCGTAGCGCTCCCAGAACGGGGCTTGGCTCTCCTGAAAGAGCTTCTGCCCACGCCCCCTATGCACCGTCACGCTGCGAGCAGTGATTCTGTTGATGATCTGACGCAGCCGCTCCCGCACCCCATGCGGCGGGCGGGCACGGGATTTCTTGATGTCGATGGTCCAAGCTTCGTCCAGGCTGTTGGGAAAGTCGATCTGTACCCGCGCCAGCTTGGTGGCCTCGCCCTTCGGCACGAGTCTGAACCAGTCGCCCCAGGCCATCAGGCGGCCGTTTCGATAGACGTAGGCCCCCTGATTGGAGATGAAGTCACTGCGATCCTGGTAGTAGTCGTACTCGGACGCGGACAGACGACTGTGGTGTGGAAGCACGTAAGGCTGCAGGCGCACCTCGGCCTCGCCGATGCGGACGATCTCCTCCGGAAGCACTTGGGTGGCAGGATTTTTCCTGCAGAATGGATCGAATGCCGTAATCGGACGACCATTGACGGTAAGAGAAATCCTGGCATTTCCCTTGATCTCACCCGAGAGAAACCGATGGAAGACAAGTGACAGATGTCTGCCCACCGCCTCAAGCTTCTCATTGACGATCTCGTCTCGACGATCCCCAGCCTCGTCCTCCATCAATCGGTCGAGTTCTCGCCAGATAACGGCCGTGCCCCGGGCACCGAGCCGTTCGACATAAGGCAACCCATGTATGTCCGCATCGTCCAGGATGGTAAGAATCCAGTCGTCGGCAGCATCGATACGATCCAGATTCCATTCGGCTCCGCAGACAATTCCACCGCGTGTGCTCACAACAGTCAGCGAGCGGCATTGGGAAAACGACGCTGTCTTCAGACCAAGGCCGAAGCGCCCAAGATCCTTCGGCGACCGATGCTGCCTGGGGTTGCCGGTCCCATGACGCATCGCATCGAGCAGATCGTCTTCTGCCATCCCTCTGCCGTTGTCGAGGATGACCATCACAGGATGCTCACCGGACACATCGGAAATGATGTCGATGGTGTCCGCGCCAGCGGAAATGCTGTTGTCGATCAGATCGGCAATGGCAGTTTCGAGCGAGTACCCAAGGTCCCGCATCGATTCGGAAAGGCAGGCCGCGCTCGGCGGATGACTGCGATCACGAGCCATCGGCTTCCTCTTGCGTCTTCTCGTGAGTCAAACGCATGGTAAGCTCCGAATTGCTGCTTCGGGTGTGGTCTTCGTCTGTTCGCATTGCCAAGCGGAAGCGCGGAGTTGCCATTTCTGCAGACATTCAGGCGTAAGATGCTCAAGACAATGCGCGTTCATACCACTCCGCAGCGCAGCCGCATGATGTCGAGCATTCGCGGAAAGAACACCCGACCGGAACGGATACTGCGCTCCCTTCTTTTTGCTAAGGGTTTTCGATATCGACTTCATGTGCGGGGGCTGCCCGGCTCCCCCGACCTCGTGTTCCCGAAGCGCAGAGCAGTGGTGTTCGTCCATGGCTGCTTCTGGCACCGACATGAAGGCTGCCGCTACACAACCACCCCCAGGACCAATGAAGATTTCTGGCGGCAGAAATTCCAGGGAAATGTCGTTCGCGACAGGCGTCATGCAGAGATGCTCCACGCTCTCGGCTGGCGCGTGGCGATCGTCTGGGAGTGCGCCTTGAAGCACTCGGCCGAGGAGACTGCACAAGCGGTGGAGGAGTGGTTGCATGGCGATGGGGATGTCCTAGTGATTGGTCAGAGCATTGACTAGCCCGCTTCGGCAAGCACCGGAAGCTGTTCTGGCAGATTTCGCGGCATGCTTCCCGTCGGCCTCTTCTGTGCGGCATCACCAGCCTGCATCCGCCTCCTCCTGCTCATCTCGTTCAGAAGACTACGAACGATTTTGGCCAGCTTGTGGGCAAGCAACGGAGGCACCGCATTACCGACTTGGGTGTACTGCTCCGTGCGGTTGCCTGCGAAGACGTAGTTGTCGGGAAACGTCTGGAGTCGTGCCGCTTCCCTGACAGTGAGACTTCTACACTGAGAGGGGTCGTAGTGGATGTAGTAGTGTCCATCCTTGGCAATGTGAGCCACCACCGTGGTGGACGGCTCGTTTCTGCACTGCACACGGAATCGATCCTTGAAGGGGATGGCTTCGGAGTCCCGATCGACATGTACATTGATGTGATCGGGAAGCAGCTTGGGAGGGAACACATCCAGCCGCGGGCAATATCCCCATATATGAGCGAAGCTGGCCGAGAAAATATAGCGGGCAAGATCAGATGCCATGTGCGCACGTGCTTCATGCTGACAGACGCCACCCAGGCTTCGATCGTGCAGCCATTGCTGAAGCTCGGTCGGCTTCTTCGGCCTTCTGTAGATTCGTGAAATGAAGGGGCCACCAGTCGTAATGCTGGTTGCCGCAACGGCAGAGGCACGCATTTTTTCGATCATGTCGGATTCGTTTTCCACCCCCCACCCCTTGACGTATGAAGGGGCTGCCTGAACAGCCTTACGCCATGCCTCCACCGAGTCGCCACGCGACAGCTTGCTGCGGATTCGGGGGAGATCGTCAATCGCCTGTTTGACCGTGACAGGCCTTGCTACTGCAGCCAGCAATTGGTGTTGAGGCATGCCCAGCCCCTTTCTCACACCGAGCAATATCACGCGATGCCGGCTTTGCGGAATTCCATGGCGCTCAGAATGAATAAGATAATCGGTGGGTTGCAGTGAACTGCCGTCGCCTTTCTTGGTGAAAGATCGGATCTCATATTCGAGCCCTTCTGTCGGCATCGAAAGATCCGCGATGATCTTCTCGAACATCGGGTCGCCGGAATGCTTCGAAGAGAGTAGACCTTTGACATTCTCCATCACGAAGATGGTGGGCTTGTGCACTTGGATGATTCTCAGGTACTCCCTGTAGAGGAAGTGCTTTTCATCCTTGTGAAAGTCCTTGTCATTGGCACGTCTGGAGCGCCCCGCCAGCGAATAGGCCTGGCAGGGCGGGCCGCCGATCAGCACCCAGGTTTCCTGCCCCTTCAGTGCCGCACAAATTTCCCTGTCGATACTGGCTTCGTCGGACTTGCCAAGCTCCAAACACCTCGCCTCGATAGTTGCATGCTCGAAGGCGCTGGCCACAGCAGGAACGCTGCGGAACGCGGACTCGTCGATCTCGCCTCGTATGTAGCTGTAGTAGTGCTTGACGTGCTTAGTTCCACGCAAACGCCTGAACACTGCCCTGAGGGTCAGCGTACGATGTGCGATAGCATCCTTTTCAATGGAAAGGGCAATCTCGAAGTATGGCTGTCGCTTGTGGCCCTGCAGGGATGCGAATCCTTCCCCAAGACCTCCTGGGCCAGCAAAAAGATCAATTATAGGAACTGGCACACTTCACCTTTTGGGTATCTGTCGTGGAACGTACGATGTCGCAGCCCCGCTGCCGAAAACTCATTAGCGATCTATCCTTAATCATTTGCTCTAGGCAACTCATGCTGAGCCTTGTCATATTTCTGATCAGCCCCTCAGCGCTTCGCGCACCGTGACGCCAAACGTCGGCGTCGAGATTCAAATTCTTCAAAGTCCTGTACAACCCCACCCGCGAGTTCCAGCTTGCGGTCGATCTGTTCACGCGCCCTGGCTTCTGGTGTCATCCGTGTCGCCCCTGTTCGACGGTGTGGCCATGCCCAACTGACTGTCTCTGGATGATAGGCGCAGTGGCGAGCCGGGGCACCTGCCTGGCTGGTATCAAAAGTGCGAGATCGAAGCCGATCGCAGTCAACAAAAAAGCCAGCCCTCTCAGGCTGGCTTTTCGATTTGGTGGAGCCAGGGAGGATCGAACTCCCGACCTCGTCATTGCGAACGACGCGCTCTCCCAGCTGAGCTATGGCCCCGTGTAGCGGTGCGGCAAGCCTTGGGGGGACTTGCGGCTGCGGGCGGTGTCCCGCGCGGGACGGCAGTATAAGCCGGTGGGTCAGCGCTTGCCAATCGTGGCGAGGACGGGGGCCAGGGCGGGTTCGAGCTGGGTGCGGCGCCAGCCGGAGAGGGCGCCGGGCCAGTCTTCGCCGTCCTGCAGGGCTTCGAGCCAGCGGCGGGAGGCGAGGACGCCGTCGGGCAGGCCCAGCTCGGCGCTGCGGGCGGCGACGGCCTGCTGCAACTGCTTGTAGGTGGCGCGGTCGCGGTCGTCGCCCCGGGCAAGGGGCATGTCGGCTTCGTCGGGCAGCGGGGTCTGCACGGCGGCGAGGATCTGCGCGGCGAGCTTGCGGGGGGCCTTGGGCGAGGCGTCGAAGGCGCGCTGCAGGTCGGCGAGGTCGCGCGGCGGGGTGCGGGCGAGGCCGGCAGCGAGTTCGTTGTCGAGGATCCAGCTGCGCGGGCGGTCGTGGTCGCGGGCGTAGGCCTCGCGCCAGCGCAGCAGGCGCAGCAGGCGGACCTGGCCGTCGCGGTCGAGGAACTGGGCCGAGCGCATGCCGAGGTGCGGCCAGCGGTCGGCGTCGTCCTGGGCGGCGTTGGCCAGCATGCGCGCGCAGTCTTCCTGCAGCCATTCGGTGCGGTCGAAGAGCTCGAGCTTGTCGACCAGTTCGCGATGCAGGGCGTGGAGGTGGCGCACGTCGTCGGCGGCGTAGTGCAGCTGCGAATCGGACAGCGGGCGGCGCAGCCAGTCGGAGCGGGTCTCGCCCTTGTCGACGTTCACGCCCAGCAGTTCGAGCAGGATGCGCTGGTAGCCCAGCCCGGCGCCGACGCCGGTGAGGGCGGCGGCGACCTGGGTGTCGAACAGCGGCTCGGGCAGGGCCTTGCAGGTGTGCTTGAGGGCGACGAGGTCTTCGCCGGCGCTGTGCATGACCTTGAGGATGCGGGTGTCGGCGAGGATCGCGGCCAGGGCCTCGGGCAGGCCGGGGCGCAGGGGGTCGACGAGCAGGATGTCGTCGTCGGACAGACCGGTACTGATCTGCACCAGGGCCAGCTGCGGCCAGTAGGTGCGTTCGCGGACGAATTCGGTGTCGAGGCCGATCACGGGCGGGGTGCCGGCGGACGCGGCGGCGATGAGCGTGTCGTGCAGGGCGTTCAGCGGTGCGGGGGTGTCGATCCAGCGCGGCACGGGCTCGGTCCGGGAGTGAGGGGCCGTTATGCTACCGGAGTGCGGTCCGGGTCAGGCGCGACCCGCTACGGTGACCGCCGGGCACGGGAGCGACGAGTGGACGCGGGTACGAATCGACGGGCGAAGGCGGTGGCATGGCGGGGGCTGGCGTTGTCGGCCGCGCTGGGGCTGCTGGGCGCCTGCGGCGGCGACCGTGAGGATGGGGCGAAGGCGCCCGAGGGCGCGGCGCGGCGCGAGGGCGAGGTGACCATCGGTGGCGACCATGCGATCGCCGAGCAGTTGACCTGGCGGCGGCCGATCGCGGTGTTCGACCCGGAAGACCCGCAGGCGGCGCACCGCCGGGCCGCAGCGGCGCTGGCCCGCGACCATCTGTTCGAGGACGGCGAAGCGGCCATCCCCCTCTACCTCGCCCTGCTCGATTTCAATCGGGAAGATGGCCAGGCCGCGCAAGGCCTCGATCGCGCCCTGCAGCGCCTGCGCGAGGCCGGCGACGAGGCGCTGGCCGAGGCCGGCGACGACGAGGCGGCGCTGCGGCGGGCGCATGCGATCGCATCGGTGATGCGCGCGGTGGAGATGCAGCGCACCGAGGACGGCGCGGCCTACCTCAAACGCGTGGACCTGGCCGACGAGCTGTGGACGCTGAACGAGGCCGGCGAGCGTGCGCTGGCGGACGACAGGCTGGGCGAACAGGGCGGCGACGGCGCGCTGCCGCTGTTCCGCAAGGTGCTGGCGCTGCAGCCGGAGCAGGCCCGCGCGATGCAGGGCGTGGCGGCGGTGGAAAGCGCGCTGATCCGGCGCGCGGAGGAAGCGGCGATCCGCGCGGATTTCGCCACCGCCGAGCGCTGGCTGGGCGAAGCGGAGAAGGTGCGGCCGGGCTTCGGCACCGTGGAGGCCGGGCGCGAGCAGGTGGAGCAGATCCGCCGCTTCCAGGTCGCGCTGCTGCGCGACGAGGGGCTGGCGCTGCTGGCGCAGCCGGGGCGGCGCAACCACCTCGAAAAGGCGCGCGAGCTGCTGGCGGTGATGCTGCGCATCGCGCCGCCGGGCGATGCGTCCGCGAAGGAACTGCGCACGCGCATCGATCTGGCCACGCATTACGGCCTGATGCGGCCGGGCCAGCGTTTCACCGATGCGCTGGAGGGCGGCGGGCGCGGGCCGCGGATGGTGGTGGTGCCGCACGGCGGTTTCCGCATGGGCGCGCGCGACACCGAGCCGGATGCGACCGGCTCGGAGCGGCCGTCGCGCTACGTGCGCTTCGACCGCGGCTTCGCGATCTCGGTCACCGAGACGACGGTGGGCGAGTTCCGCCGCTTCCTGCAGGCCACGGGGCACAGGCCGCGCGCGGAGCGACGCGGGCATTCGCTGGTGTACGACGAACGCGGCGGCACCTTCGTGCGCCGCAGCGGCGTGGACTGGCGCCACGACTACCTGGGACGCCCGGCGGCGGACGACATGCCCGTGCTGCACGTCAGCGCGAAGGATGCAGAGGCCTACGCCGGCTGGCTGTCGGAGCGCAGCGGCCAGCGCTACCGGCTGCCGAGCGAGGCGGAATTCGAATACGTGCTGCGCGCGGGCCAGCCGGGGCGCTACCCCTGGGGCGACCAGCCGCCGACGCCGGGCACCGGCAACCTCACCGGCGGCGGCGACCGCTCGCCGGCGGGGCGCAGCTGGGGCAATGCATTCGTGGGCTACCGCGATGGCTACTGGGGGCCGGCGCCGGTGGCGCGCTTCCGTGCGAATGCGTTCGGCGCGCACGACATGGAGGGCAACGTCAGCGAGTGGGTCGCCGATTGCTGGCATGATGGCTACCGCCGCGCGCCGACCAACGGCGAGGCCTGGGTCAACCCCGGCTGCCGCACGCGCGTGGTGCGCGGCGGCGCGTGGTCGAACGCACCGGCGCAGACACGTGCAGCGTGGCGGCGCCAGGCGGAGTACGACGACACCAATGCGGTGGTGGGCTTCCGCGTGGTGCGCGACATCTGAATCAACACGAATCGATCGCCCGCGCGATCGATTCGCGAGCGGCCCATCCCTGTGCCGCAACAACGCACTGCGACAGACGAACCCGAGGACCAGACGATGCGACAGAACCCTTTCGGCGGCGGCCGGCAATCGCACGGCGGACAGCGCCGGGGCGGCGGCATCAACCCGCGCTTCATCATCCTCATCGGCTTCGTGCTGTACGGCGCGTACTACTGGTTCTCGAACCGCACCGAGGACCCGTACACCGGCGAGCAGGTGCTGATCGACAGCAGCATCTCGGTGAACGAGGAAAAGGCGCTGGGCCTGCAGGCCTACGAGGACATCCTGTCGAAGGAGCGCCCGGTCGACCCGAATTCGCAGGTGGCCCGGCAGGTCCGCGAGATCGCGCGGCGGCTGATCGCGAAGGTGCCGGAAGTGGAAGCGGCGCTGGCGGCGGAGAACGGCAAGCAGCCGAACGGGTTCTGGCGCGAGTTCGAGTGGGACGTGAACGTGATCCAGTCGGACCAGGCGAACGCGTTCTGCCTGCCGGGCGGCAAGATGGCGGTGTACACCGGCCTGCTGCCGGTGGCGCAGAACGCCGATGCGGTGGCGGTGGTGATGGGCCACGAGATCGCGCATGCCCTGCTCCGCCACGGCGCTCAGCGCATGTCGCAGCAGAAGCTCAGCCAGATCGGCCAGATGGCCGGCAGCATGAGCGGCATGGACCCGCAGCAGCAGCAGATGATCCAGGCGGCGATGGGCTACGGCTACCTGCTGCCCTACGCGCGCAAGCACGAGACCCAGGCGGACGAGGTGGGCCTGATGCTGGCCGCCGCCGCCTGCTTCGACCCGCAGGAAGCGGTGCCGCTGTGGGAGCGAATGAGCGAAGCCAGCGGCGGCCAGGCGCCGCCGGAGTTCTCGTCCACGCATCCGAACCCGGGCACGCGCATCCAGAACCTGCAGGCGCTGATGCCGAAGGCGATGGAATACCGGAAGAAGTTCTGCCGGAACGCGCAGGCGCGTTGATTCGTTGTTGATGCCACGCGAATTTCAGATCGGCGCGCCCGGCGGGATCGTCGGCAGCGGGCGCAGCTTCACCGAGGCGGGATCGTCGAGATAGCGACGCACGTGCGCGGCGGCGGCCTGGCGATCCGCATCCTTCGCGCGACCCTGCGCATCCGCGAAGGCGCGCAGCGCGGCGCGCCACTGCGCGGCGACGCCGGGATGCAGTTCGCCGCCGTCGAGCGCGAGCAGCGCGGCGTCGAGCATCGTCCAGTTGCGCGAGGACTGCAGCAGCGCGCCCTGCCCCGTTGCCGGCGCTTCCCGCCACGGCCGCGCGACCAGGGCATCGAACACGCTCGCAGGCGACGGCACGGCGGTGTCCTGGCCATGCTGCCACGCCAGCCGGTTAAGGCGCGCGGGATGGAAGCCCTGCTGCGCGACCAGCGCGGCGGCCACGGCGGCGGCCTGCACGGGATCGAACACCGGCGCCATGCGCGTGTCGATGTATTCGACGCCGCGCGCGTATTCGTTCGACGGCGGCGACAGCACGGCGAGCACCGACGGCGGCAGCGACAGCACGTCGAGCGACAGCAAGGACGATGCGGCGGCCAGCGCCTTCGCCTGGCGCGCGCCGTCGGTGACGCGCACGCCGCCGGCCTGGTCGCCGAGCAGGCCATACCGGTACTCGCCACCGCCGAGCAGGCGCATCGCGGCTTCGGCCTGGTAGCGATGGAGCAGGTAGATGGGCACCAACCGGCGTTCGGCATCGCCGTTCTGGCGGTCCGGCGGCAGCGCGCCCTCGGCGAAGCGCGCGAGCGCGGCCCTGCGCACGCGCAGCAGGTGGTCGAGACCATCGAGCGGATCGCCGGGGATGTCCCACAGCACGCCCTCGGCATGCACGTCGCCGCCGACGCGCGCATCGGGATCGGACACGTACGCATAGCCCTTCGCCGCGATGTCGGCGCGCAGCCGCGCCCGTTCCGTCGCTTCGCGCTCGGGCGGAAACTCGCCATAGCCGTATGCGACGAGAAAGTGGTCCCAGTCGCTGGTGCCGGTGCGATAGGCCGACGCGAGCCGCGGCTGGCCGTCGGCGCCGAGCGTCATCATCGGATGCGGATAATCCAGGACCGAACCCTCGCCCGTGCGGCTGGCGGCGAAGTTGTGGGCGAAGCCGAGCGCATGGCCGATCTCGTGTGCGGACAACTGCTTCAATCGATCGAGCGCCATGCGCTTGGCTTCTTCCATCAAGGCCGGATCGGCACCCGGGCGATGCGGCGCGAGCAGGCCCTCGGCGATCAGCAGGTCCTGGCGCACGCGCTGCGAACCGAGGTTGACGTAGCCCTTGATGATCTCGCCGGTGCGCGGATCGACCAGGCCGCCGCCGTAGGACCAGCCGCGCGTGGCGCGATGCGTCCAGGTGATGGTGTTGTAGCGCACGTCGCTCATCGACAGGCCTTCGGGCGCGAGTTCGGCGCGGAAGGCGTCGATGAAACCGGCGGACTCGAACGCGGCCTTCCACCAGTTCGCGCCTTCGAGCAGCGCGCTGCGGATCGGCTCGGGCGTGCCGCGATCGAGATGGAAGACGATCGGCTTCTTCACCCGGCTGCGCGCGGCGCCGGGATCGGTCTTTTCGAGACGGAAGCGTGGCTGCAGGCGCACTTCGAGGTTGCGGTCGATCGGCTGCGCGAAATCGAAGAAGGCATGGCTGTAGGCGCCGGAGCCGGGGTGGTAGGCAAGCGGGCGATAACCGGCATCGGGCAGGCGCACGAAACTCACGCGCTGCCTGACGGTGATGCGCCGGGCATCGGCGGCCGCCTGGCGCGCGAACGCGCCCTGCCCTTCGCCGGCGAAGGTGAGCAGCGCAGCGAATTCGACGTTGTCGGGGAACACGCGGGTGTCTTCGGCGAGCACGGCGCTGCGCTCGGCGGACAGCGCGTGCTTGCCCTGCTTCTTCGCGTCCAGGCGGTCGGCGACGCCGATGAGGTCGCTGGCGAGCAGGCCGCCGATGTCGAGCCACTGCCGCCCGGCCGCATCGGTCGCGATCTCGCCGGACCACAGCACGGATTCGGCGAATGCATCGCGCGTGGCGGCGGCTTCGTCGGCATCGTCCGAACGCGCGACGAAGCGCATGTTCTTCTGCACCAGCAGCGCGCGCCTGCCGGCGCGGCGGAATTCGACCAGCAGCGGATCGACGTTCTGCGCGCGGTCCAGGCCGATGTCGTTGGAACCGATGGCGCGTTCGAGCGTGGCGACCATCAGGAATTCACCGGGCAAGGTCGCCAGGTCGATGCGCACGCGGCCGTTGGCGCGATCGATGTCGGTGGCGACGAAGGCGTTCGTGCGCTTCTGCGTGGAAGCGACGGGCGATGCAGGTTCCGCGGCCAGGACCGGCGTCGCAGCCAGGAGACCGGCGGAACAGCACAGGGCAATCATCAGGCGATGCATCACGTTCTCGTTCTTCCAGGGCAACCAGGCGCACCGTAGCGCGCGGTTCTTCGACAAATCAAGGCACCGGAGCATGCCGGCGCAATTCGGAGGGTGTCGCGACTTGCGTCGCTCCCACAAGAGCAGACCTGGTTCTTGTAGGAGCGACGCAAGTCGCGACGCTTTCAAACAACACGGACATACAACGCAGACACGCAAAAACGGGGCGGACGCGTCATGCGCATCCGCCCCGGCCGCGAATCCGGTGTCCCCGGGGGCGGGTGACCGGCAACACATGGCGGCAAGGCCGGCGGGTGCCACCCACCGGCACAGGGAGTACTGCCGGAGGATCAGTACTCGGTGCTCACCTTCACCCCGCTGAAGCTGGTGGCGGCATGCAGCGACACGTACAGGTAGCCCGCAGGCGGATTGGCGATCACGATCGACTCGCCGTTGCCCGCGTTGCGCGACACGTAGCTCGACGACGTGGTCGCCCACGACACCGTGCTCGCGTACAGGTCGGCATTGCCGGTGCCGCCGGACGCGGTGATGCGCAGCTGCGGCGTACCCGCCGGCACGAGCACGTACATGTAGACGTAGTTGCCCTGCGTCGCCGACAGGTTGCTGCGGCTGCAGTTCCTGCCCAGCTCATCGGTGCGCGATGCGGTGCATTCCGGCAGCGCGGCGCTGGCGGTGTAGCTGCCGGTGAGGCTGACGCCCGAGAAGCTGCTGTAGGCATTGACCATCACGTGGTAGCGGCCCGCCTGCACATTGGCGATAGTGCAGGTTTCGCCGTTGCCGCTCAGGTACGGACGGCAGTCGTAGGCGGTGGTGGTCGGCGCCGAACCGAAGCGCACGTAGAGGTCCGCATCGCCGGTGCCACCGGCCATCGTGAACTTCAGGTTGGTCGCGCCGGCCGGCACGTCCATCACGAAGGCGAGCTTTTGCCCCGTCGCTGCGGCCAGGCCGGTGCGGGCCACGCCGTTGGCGAGCACGTTGTCGGCCGGCGGGGTGACGCTGGTGACCGTGACCGACTGCGTGCGGGTCGCGGTCGCGCCGCGGTTGTCGGTCACCGTCAGCACCACGCTGTAGGTGCCGGCCGTGGCGTAGGTCTTGCTCGGATTGGCTGCGGTGGAGGTGGTGCCGTCGCCGAAATTCCACGAACGCGAGGCGATGCTGCCGTCGGGATCGGTGGAGTTGTCGGTGAAGCTGGCCACCAGGCCGCTGGTGGTGACGCTGAAGTTCGCCGTGGGCGGCGTGTTGACGGTACCGCCGCAACCGCTGGCGTTCGGATTGGCGACGCACGGCAGCCATGCCTTGAAGTCGGCGTCGTACTGCGTGCCGATGCCGTTCATGAAGGTTTCGTAGCCGGTGTAGTTGCCCGGGCGCACGAAGCCGAGGATCGACGTCACCTGCGGGCGGCGCTTCTCGAACATGTAGCGCACCGCCAGGTAGCCCCAGTTGTAGACCCGGGTCTGGCCGCTGTTGTAGTCGTTGCGGAAGATCGTGCTGATCGGGTACGTGCCCTTGGCCGCTTCCTGCTGCGCGGCGGCATAGGCGAGGTTGCGGTACGAGTAGGACATGTACTCGGCCAGGCCCTCGATCCACCACACCGTCTTCTTGGCGATGGACGCGCCGAAGTCGCCGTAGAGGTTGTAGCGGCCGTCGAGGTAGTGGACGTACTCGTGGGTCAGGTTCCAGATCTCGAAGCTCGGCAGCATCCACTCTGCCTCGTAGGCGATGAAGCGCGCCTGGTTGCCGACCGCGGCGGGATTGCCTTCCAGGTACATGCCGCCGTTGTTGGTGTCGATGCCGAAAATGGCGCCGGCATAGGTGCCGTAGTCGGTGCTGCTGTTGAAGACCACCATTTCCAGCGCGGTGTTGTTGTCGTTCGGCACCGGCGTCAGACCCGTCGCTAGCTGGTTGTGGAAGAAGGTCTCCTGGCCGGCGACGATGGAGCAGGTGCTGGACAGCTGCGCGGCGGTCATCGACTGCGCGCGGATCTTCAGCGTCGGGCTGCAGGTATGGGTGATCGGCAGGGCCGCCGCTTCGACACGCGCCTTGAAGTTGCACATGCTGTAGTAGGCGCAGTTGGCCTTGTCGTAGTAGTCGACCAGGTCGCCCAGGCCGATCCACATCGGCGCCGTGCTGCCGGTGAGCGAACTGCGATCGCCCAGCGCCTTGACGCGCGAGCTGGCCAGCGACTTCACCGCGCCGCTGTACTGCAGGAAGCGAGCGGTTTCACGACCCGCGTTCACCACCATGTAGTCCTCGGCCGTGCCCAGGCGCGAAAAGTTGGCGTTGGCGAAGTTGTACAGGCTGTCGACGATCGAGGTGTCGCTCTGCACCAGCGTGCGGAAGTCGGCATTCTGGTGCCCGCGGAACATCACGGTGAAGGTGTTGTTCACCGCGACCTTCATCCAGTGATGCGCGTTGTGCGCGTTGCCGTAGGACGACAGCAGGCGCTTGACCACCGGCAGCATGCGCGCGTTCTGCGTGCTGCTGTCGATCAGCGTGACGTACTCGGCCAGGATTTCGCCGTGGGTGTTGTTGACCAGGCCGAAGTTGGCGTTGTTGTAGAAGGCATCCAGCGCCGGGCCGATCGCGTCCCGCAGCGGCTGGCCGTAGCTGCCCACCGCCGGGTCGTAGAACTGCACGTAGTAGCCGGCGCGCAGGTACAGCACAAGTTGCAAGGTGCTGTCGGCGTTGGTGCCGTTGTAGCCGGCCGCCGACGTGCGCAGGGCATTGGCGATCGTGACCATCTGCGATTCGCGGAACGTGTTGAACGCAGTGCTGCCCGAGAGGCCGAACAATTCGTTGATGCAGTTGACGTCGGCGGATTTGACCGCCGAGACCAGCGACGCGCCGCTCAGGCTCTGGAAAGAGGATGGGCTGCATGCCGCCGCGAGCGCTGCCGCGCGACCGGTGCGCAACCGGTAGGCGTTCGGCGTGCTGTATGACGGCCGGCGCAGCATGTCCGTGCGCGGATGGCCGTGGTCGTAGCTGGTGTGCTCGCGTGCGACCGCGGGCTGCCGGGGCAGGCGTGCGCTCGGACTGAGCGGCGATGCCTGGATGTGGCCGCCGACGATCTGGTCTTCGAGGCTGGGCATCCGCCGCGACGCCATCGGGACGAACGGCGAGCCCGGGCCATGCGATCGCTCGGCCGATGGCGATGCGGATGGACCCGGGTGCGCGGCGGCATGCATCGCGCCGCCCTGCCCGATGCGGCTCGCGCCCGGGAACCAGTTCCCGGTGGTCGCGGCATAGCTGAGTACCGCCACGGCGGCGGCCGAAGCCCCCACCAGCAGCGCCTTGCGTTTGTTCTGTGCGAAAGACATCTGTCTCCCCTCTCTTGCTGTCGAAAAGTGGAACAACGAGAGACGTCGACGCACCCGATGCGTCCGGGGCTGCGCGAATGCGCGCCCTCTTGTGGTGTCGTCCGGCGTAGGGCGCCGGCGTGGTGTCGTGCACGGGTTGTCGACGTCGATGGACGAAGCCCGTGCCGGCGCTCCGCGACTGCCGCAGCGGTCCGCGCGTCGCCGCACGGCCCGATGCATCGGCACGAGGCATGGCTGCCCCGCTCCGGCGGTCGTCGACGCAACGGCTGCCCCCAGCCCCGTGCGACGGCCTGATCCTGTTTCCTGCTGATCCCCTGTTGCACCCGCCCCGCGCATGCTCTGTCGGCATTCGCGCGCGTGCGTGGCGTCGCGGCATCACTTCACCTTGCGCATCACCCCCGCAATCCGAAAGGATCGACGAACGAGGTCGCGGGCGGCGTGAACCAGCGCGCCCCGTCGTCGGTGACATGGAAATGGTCTTCGAGCCGGATGCCGAAGCGCTCCGGCACCACGATCATCGGCTCGTTGCTGAAGCACATGCCGCGCGCCAGCGGACGCGTATCGCCCTGCACGAGATAGGCCGGCTCGTGGATCGACAGGCCGAGGCCGTGGCCGGTGCGATGCGGCAGGCCCGGCAGGCGATACGCGGGGCCGTAGCCGTTGCGCGCGAGCGAACGCCGCGCCACCGCATCGATCTCCTCGCAGGCCACGCCCGGACGCACGGCGTCGAACGCGGCCTGCTGCGCGTCGCGCTCGTGGGACCAGGCTTCGGCATGCTCGGCGTGCGGGCGGCCGAAGGCATAGGTCCGGGTGATGTCGGAGTGGTAGCCATCGACCTGGCAGCCGGTATCGATCAACACCAGGTCGTCGGCCTGCAGGGTCTGCTCGCCGGGCAGGCCATGCGGGTAGGCGGTGGCGACGCCGAACTGCACCGCGCAGAAGGTGCTGCCGCCATCGGCGCCGAGCGCGCGGTGCGCCTCGTCGATGAAGCGCTTCACCTCGCCGGTGCCGATGCCCGGCCGCAGCAGCATCGCCGCCTGCCGGTGCACTTCCAGCGTCATCGCCATCGCCTGGCGAATCAGGGCGAGTTCTGCCTCGGACTTGTGCATGCGGCCGGCATCGATCACCGGCGCGCCATCGACCAGCCGCCGCGCGGCTTCGCTGCGCTGCAGGCCGAGGACCAGCCGCCACGGCAGCTCCGGATCCAGCGCCAGGGTCTCCACGCGCAGGGCATGCAGCGCGTCGGCCAGGACCACGCACGGATCCTCGTGTTCTTCCCAGCCGATCTGGAACAAGGGCACCTGGCTGGCCGCATGCAGCGACCCGCGCTCGAATTCCGGGCCGATCAGGAAGGGTTCGCCGCTCTGCGGCACCAGCAGCGCGACCAGTCGCTCGGTGGCGCCCCACGCAATCCCGGTGAAATAGCGCAGGCTGGCGCCGGCATTCACCAGCAGCGCGTCGACCCCGATCGCGGCCATCGCCGCACGCACGCATGCGATGCGGTCCTCGCGTTCGGCCGGACCGATGCGGTCGGCACGCTCGTGCCATGGGCGCAACTCGGCCAGCAGGCGCTGGGCATCGGGATGGGGCTGAGGTATCGCGGCTGTCATCAAGCTGACCCTGAACAATCGTATACGATATATTTTCTATACGACGATTCGAGCCATTGCAAGCGCCGCGTGCACATTCGCCAGGAGCGACGTCGAATCCCCCGCGAATGCGGGCTTTCGTCTCTGAACTCCGGTGAATCCTTGCCGCATCGCAGCATGCGCAGGCGACGGCAGCGATGCCGGCACGTCTTCGTGGACAGGATCGAGGCGTGGCCTCGGCGCAAGGGCGACACACGACATCGCCACTGCGGATGCGACGAGGCGCGGACGTGAGGCTTGGGGGAAGTGGTGGGCCGTGTAGGATTCGAACCTACGACCAAAAGATTAAAAGTCTTCTGCTCTACCGACTGAGCTAACGGCCCATTGTCCGGATTGACCGGCCCGGCATTGCACCGGGGCGCGCATTCTAGCGGAAAAGGACGGGATGGTCAGCCCGCCCATTCCATTCAGGCATAACGCGTGGGATCGGCCACACCCACCGCCGCGAAACCCTCGGCGCGGAGGCGGCAGGCGTCGCAATGGCCGCAGGCCCGGCCCTCGGCGTCGGCCTGGTAGCAGGACACGGTCTGGCTGAAGTCCACGCCCAGGCGCAGGCCCTCGCGGACGATGTCGGCCTTGCTCATGCGCAGCAGCGGCGCGTGCACGCGGAAGCCCGCACCCTCGACGCCGGCCTTGGTCGCGAGGTTGGCCAGCGCCTCGAAACCTGCGATGAATTCCGGCCTGCAGTCGGGATAGCCCGAATAATCGACCGCATTGACGCCGCAGAACAGATCGGTCGCGCCCAGCACCTCGGCCCAGCCCAGCGCGACCGACAGCATGATGGTGTTGCGCGCCGGCACGTAGGTCACCGGGATGTCGGCGCCGATGACGTGGCCGTCGGAGTCCACGGGCACGTCGATGTGCTCGTCGGTGAGCGCCGAGCCGCCGATGCTGCGCAGGTCGACATGCACGGTCTTGTGCGCGGCGGCGCCCAGCGCGTCCGCGACGCGTGCGGCGGCATCGAGTTCCGAGGTGTGGCGCTGGCCGTAGCGCACGCTCAACGCATGCGGTGCGAAGCCCAGTTCGCGGGCGATGGCGAGCACGACGGCGGAGTCCATGCCTCCGGAGACGAGAACGACGGCGGGTTTCATGCGGGACTTTCCTTCTCTTTCTTCGTTCAACGACCGGGCTCGTCGTTCCACAGGAGCTTGTGCAGCTGCATCTGGAACTTCACCGGCAGGCGATCGGCGACGATCCAGTCGGCGAGATCGCGCGCGGACACCTCGCTCTTGCTCGGCGAGAACAGCACGTCGCAGCGCTCGTGCAGGCGATGCTCGCGGAGCACGTCGCGCGACCATTCGTAGTCCTCGCGGCTGCAGATGACGAACTTGACCTGGTCGTGCGCGGTGAGCAGCGGCAGGTTCTCCCAGCGGTTGCGCGCGACTTCGGCGGACCCGGGCGTCTTGATGTCGAGCACGCGCGAGACGCGCGGGTCGACGTCGGCGATATCGATGGCGCCGGACGTCTCCAGCGACACCGCGTAGCCGGCATCGCAGAGGCGGCGCAGCAGGTCGAGGCAACGCTTCTGCGACAGCGGCTCGCCGCCGGTCACGCAGACGTGGCGAACACCATGCGACGCGACTTCGACGAGCAGATCGTCGATCGATCGCCATTCCCCGCCGAAGAAGGCATACGCGGTGTCGCAGTACTGGCAGCGCAGCGGGCAGCCGGTGAGGCGGACGAAGACCGTCGGCCAGCCGGCATCGCGGGCCTCGCCCTGCAGCGAGAGGAAGACTTCGGTGATCTTGAGGCGGTCCGCCGGCACGGCGGGCGCGGCGGGCGCGACGTTCATCGGCGCATTTTACCGTTCGCGACCGCATCGCGCCGGGTTTCGAACCGGCGCAGCCGCCCTGCCCGGCCTCAACGCACCTTCAGGAGCTGGATCGCGCGCAGGCGGTCGTCGGCGACGCGGGCCGCCTCGGTGCCGGGATAGCGGCCGAGCACCTGGTTGTAGCTGGCCTCGGCGGCATCGAGCTGGCGCAGGCCCTGCTGGCACAGGCCGACCTTGAGCAGCGCGCCGGCCGCCTTGTCGTGGGTCGGGTAACGGTCGATCAAGGCCTGGAACTGCGCCTGGGCCAGCGCGTAGTTCTGGGTGACGTAGTAACTCTCGCCCAGCCAGTACATCGCGTTCGGCGCATAGGTGCCGGCCGGATGGGCATCGAGAAAGCCCTGGAACATGCGCGCCGCGTCGGCATAGCGGCCGGCCTTCAAGGTCTCGAAGGCGGCGTTGTAGGCGTTGCGCTCGCCGGCGCCGGTACCGAGCGTGGCGGCATCGCCGTACACGCGCGGCGGGGTGTCCTGGAAAGTCGGCACGGCCGGCGCCGCCGGGGTCGCGCTGGTGGCAGGCCGCGCGGAGGGCACTGGCGTCGCGGGCATGCTGACGACAGGCGTCGCACCGGCAGCACCGCCTTCGAGGCGCTCCAGACGGCTGTCGAGGTCGAGATACTGCGAACGGCCGCTCTGGGCCTGCTGTTCGAGCTTCTGCTGCAGTTCCTCGATCTGCGCGCGCTGCGCCTGCACTTCGGACTTGAGCTGGCCGAGCTGGTTGAGCAGGTCCATGTTGCCGGAACGCATCGCCGACAACTGCTGCTCCAGCGCGTCGAGGCGATCTGCGGTACTCACCCGCTGCGCCTGCGCCGGCATGGCGATCGCACACGCGAGCAGGAAGAGAGCGATGAGGGGAAAGCGTCGGAAATTCACTGGGGCACGACCCGTTGCGTAGGAAGACTGCTGTTGCGCATGCGACGGGGGCATCGTCGCCGATGCCCCCGCGCAGCTTGCATCACTTCACGGTGTAGACGATCTCGACGCGGCGGTTGCGGCCCCAGCAGTCTTCGGTCGAATCGGTGCAGGTCGGGTTCTCTTCGCCGTAGCTGGTGACGGTGATCTGGCTGCCCGAGCCACCGTTGGCCTGCACGGCGGAGGACACCGCATTGCCGCGGCGCTCGCCGAGGCCGAGGTTGTACTCGCGGCTGCCGCGCTCGTCGGCATTGCCTTCGAGGGTCATGCGCGAACCCGGACGGTCGCGCAGGTACTTGGCGTGGCAGGCGACGATGTTCTGGAATTCCGGACGCAGCGCATCCTGGTCGAAATCGAAGTAGACGGTGCGCTGGCGCAGGCAGGCATCGGTATCGAGATCGCCCGGGCCGTAGACGCCGCTGGCGCTCGGGCCGGTATCGCGCACCTGGCCGGGGGTGGTACCGGGACCGGAAGGATCGGACGGCACGTCCTGCTTCTTGGATTTCGTGGAACAGGCGGCGGCCGTCACGCAGAGCATCGCGGTCAGCAGCAGTTTGGTCGTCGTGTTCATGGTGTCCTCGTCTGTCGGTCGATGTGTCGCGGGAAATCTGCCCGATGGGCAATGGAAATTAGGATGCGGGTCAACGCGGCAAGCGGTAGGGTCCCCATGCGGGTTCGCGCACGTCGCCGCCGGACACCACCAGGCGCTGGCGCACGCGGGCGTCGGCGGACACGGCGTACAGCACGCCCCGACGGCCTTCGCGCGCAGCATACAGAACCATGCCGCCGTTCGGCGCGAAGCTCGGGGACTCGTCGAGCGTGCCCGGCGACAGCATCGACCAGCGCGCGGAACCGAGGCTGCTGTCCATCAACGCGATGCGGTAATTGTTGCCGCTGCCCTGCGCCATCGCGATCTTCTTGCCATCGGACGAGACCGTGGCGCGGGCGTTGTACGTGCCCTGGAAGCTGACGCGCGTGGCCGCGCCGCCGCTGGCGGGGACCTGGTAGATCTGCGGGCGACCGCCACGGTCGGAGGTGAAATAGATGCGGCTGCCGTCGGCGCTCCAGGTCGGCTCGGTGTCGATGCCGAACTGGTTGGTGAGCTGGGTCAGCGCGCGGCTGCCGAGATCCATCACGTAGATCTCGGGGTTGCCGCTCTTCGACAGCGCCATGGCCAGCCGGCTGCCGTCCGGCGAGAAGCTCGGCGCGCCGTTGATGCCCTTGAAGCTGGACACCGTCTCGCGCGCGCCGGTGGCGATGTCCTGCAGCACGATCGAGGAATTGCCGCGCTCGAAGCTGACATAGGCGAGCTTGCGGCCGTCGGGGCTCCAGGCCGGCGACATCAGCGGCTTGTCGGAGCGCACCACGGTCTGCGGGTTGTAGCCATCGGCATCGGCGACGTACAGCGCGTACTGCGCGTTCTTGCCCAGACCCGTCTGCACCACGTAGGCGATGCGGGTCCAGAACGCGCCGCGCACGCCGGTGATCTTTTCGTAGATCGCATCGGCGATCTGGTGGGCGACGTCGCGCATCGCGTTGGCGCGCGCGGTGAGCGCGAAGGCCAGCATGCGGTTCTTCGCGATGTCGTACAGCTCGTACTCGACACGGTAGCTGCCGTCGGCGGCATCGAGCACGCGACCGACGACGATGTAGCTCTGCTTGGCCTGCTGGAAGAAGCCGAAGTCGATCTCGCTGCCCCGGGTCGGCCGCTGCGTGCCCAGGCCGGTGCCGGTGAGCGTGCGGAACTGACCCGAGCGCGCCAGGTCGGCGGCGACGACTTCGGCGATATCGGTCTGCGGGGCGGCGGCGGCGCCCTGGTAGGGCATCGGCACGACCGCGATCGGCAGGGCCGCGGCATTGCCGCCGACGATGTCGATCTCCAGCCCCCGGGTCTGGGCGAAGGCGAACAGTGGCGCCAGCAGGCACAGCAGCGCGAGCACGGCGGCGACCGGGAAGGCGGGACGGGGCGCGGAGGAGAGTCGGGTCATCATGGGTCCAGGCGAAGCGGCACGGTCGTATGGGCTGTCATGCGGAACGGTCATCCGGAGGACTCGCCGGTGCCCATGTGCGGGCAGCGCGACGAAGGCACAGCTTGGCCGCGAAAGCGGTCAGAAAGATGAACGAAAACGGACTTGGATGAACGGCGCTGGCCGGATCAGGGGTCTTCGGCCCGGAAATTCAGGATGACGGTGCGACTGAACACGCTTTCGAAGCCCCTGTACGGCAACGGCTGGGCCAGCAGCACCGCGCGTTCGACCGATCGCCGGCCCGGCTCGTCGTAGGGACAGCTGGGATCCACCTGGGCATCGATCACCTGCCCACCGGCGATCTGCCGGATCACGATCTTGCAGCGCTGCCCGAGCGGCACGCTGTCCGGGCGGTTCCAGTTGGCGAGGATCGCCTGCTGCAGCGCCTGCTGGTAGGCCGCGAGCAGATCGGGCGACTGCCCCCCCTGCCCCGGCGGCGGGCTGGCGTTGCTGGCCGCCGTCGATGCCTGGCGCGCGCGCGCGTCGGCGAGCTGCTGCAGCTTGGCCTGGGCCAGTTCGGCCTCGCGCTGCGCCTGCGCGCGCTGGCGACGGATGTCCTCCAGTTGCTGCTCGCGCTGGCGCTGCATCTCGTTCTTCGCGCGCTGCTCGGCCTGCTGCTGGCGCTCGCGTTCGGTGAGGTCGACCTGGGCCTGGCGGCGCTTGGCTTCCTGCTCGCGCGCCGCGACTTCGGCGGAGGTCGCGTCAGGCTTCACTTCCTGCCGGTCGACCTTGTCGGGATCGGGCAACTGCTCCTGCGGCTTCGGCTGCGGCTCGGCCACCTCTTCCGGCAACGCGGCAGGCAGCGGCTCCTCGGGCACGGACTCCTCGACGGGTTCGGGTGGCACGGGCGGCTCGGGCAGCGGCTCGGGGTCGACGCGCAGCGCGGCGCGCGTGCGTGCCGACAGGGCGTTGAGATCGACGACATCCGCACTGATCGGTTCGCCGGCGGCGGCCGAGGACGGCGGCCGGAACCACGAGCCGATGACCAGCAGCAACAGCAGCGCGCCATGCAGCAGCACGGCGATGGCGACGGCCAGGACGGTGTCGGCGCGGGTCTCCCGCATTTACTTGCCTTCCTTCGGCAGGCTGACCAGGCTGACCTTGGCGATGCCCGCGTCCTTGACCAGGTCGATGCCGGACATCACGGTCTGGTAGCTGGCGTCGCTGGCGCCGTTGACCAGCACCACGGCGTCCTTGTTCTGCGCGTGAATCGCCTTGAGCTCGGCGACCATGTCGGCGGCGGCGAGCTCGCGGTTCTTGCCGCGCTCGAGCATCAGCGCGTAGCGACCATCGGCGTAGATGCTGACGACGATCGGGTCCTTCGGGCTTTCCAGCGATTTGGCGCGCGACTGCGGCAGGTTGATGTCGGTGCCGAGGTTGAGCAGCGGCGCGGTGACCATGAAGATGATCAGCAGCACCAGCATCACGTCGATGTACGGGACGACGTTGATCTCGGCCTTCAGCTTGCGCTTGCGGTGGCGGCGCGCGGTGGTGAGTGCCATGGGCGGGTCTCGCGAGGGTTGCGGGCGTCAACGGGGCGGTGGCGGCGATGGGGTCGCCGGGTTCACGCGTCGTCGAGGTGCGCCTGGCGCTGCAGGATCGAGGAGAACTCCTCGGCGAAGGTGTCGTAGCGCGAGGCGATGCGCTCGACCCGGGTCGCGAAGCGGTTGTAGGCCCAGACCGCCGGGATCGCGGCGAACAGACCCATCGCGGTGGCCAGCAGAGCTTCGGAGATGCCCGGGGCGACGGTGGCGATGGTGGCTTCCTTCATGCTGGCCAGGCCGTGGAACGACATCAGGATGCCGAGCACGGTGCCGAACAGGCCGACATAGGGGCTGATCGAGCCGACGTTGGCGAGGAACTCGAGGTTGTGTTCCAGGCCGTCGAGTTCGCGCGAGGACGCGGCGCGCATCGCGCGCTGGGCGCCTTCGAGCTGCGAGCGGGCATCGATGCCGCGGCGCTGGCGCACGCGGTTGAACTCGCGCATGCCGCCTTCGAAGATCGCTTCCAGGCCGGTGATGTGCTGCTTGCGCTGGGTCGCGGCCTCGTAGAGCCGGCCGAGGTCGCCGCCGGACCAGAAGCGCTCCTCGAACTGGTCGGCTTCCTGCTGGGCGCGGTCGAGCACGCGCTTCTTGCGGAAGATGATCACCCACGAGGCGAACGAGGCCAGCAGCAGCAGCGCCATCACCACCTGCACCGGCAGGCTGGCCGCGGCGATCAGCTCCAGGTAGTTCAGGCTGCTGGCATGGGGCACGACGACGGCGGCCGATGCGGCGTCCGCAGTCTCGGGCAGCGGCTCGATGGCGGTGGCCTGCAGGGCCTGCAAGAGCGTGGGCAGAAGGGACATCCGGTTACTCCGCGTTCGATTCTGGATTGGGCTATTCGGTGGAGGACGAAGGCGCGCGCGTTTCGAGCGCCTTCAGCCGGGCATGCATCGCATCGGGCATCGGCCGGGGACGGAAGTCGCCAGCGCGCAGGGACGCGCAGCGCACTTCGGCATCCAGCAGCCGTTCGCCCTCGCGCTCGATGGACTGCGCCAGCACCAGGCTGGCGCCGCGACATGCGCGCAGGGCGACCGACACGGTCAGCGCGTCGTCCAGTCGCGCAGGCCGGCGGAAGTCGATGGTCATCGCACGCACCGCGAACACCAGGTCGTGTTCGCGGCGCAGCAGTTCCTGGCCGTAGCCGAGGTCGCGCAGCCATTCGGTGCGCGCGCGTTCGAGGAACGCCAGGTACTGCGCGTGGTAGACCACGCCGCCGGCGTCGGTATCTTCCCAGTAAACCCGGACGGGATGGGTGAACATGGCATTCATCTTGAAGGAAGGGTTCCCGGTGGCGTTCATGCGCGGCGGGGACGGTCACGCATCCGGCGCATCCGCCATGTCCGCAGCATCCGCGAACAGGTCGGCAGGGCCGCTGGTGCCCGGCTTCGGCTTCAGGCCCAGATGCAGGTAGGCCTTGCGCGTGGCCATGCGCCCGCGCGCGGTGCGCACGAGGTAGCCCTGCTGGATCAGGTACGGCTCGATCACGTCTTCCAGCGTGCCGCGCTCCTCGCTCAGCGCCGCGGCGAGCGATTCCACGCCGACCGGGCCGCCATCGAAGTTCTCGATGATGAGCCTGAGCAGGCGGCGGTCGAGGTCGTCGAAGCCCTCCGGGTCGACCTTGAGCATCTTCATCGATGCCGCGGCGACGTCGCGGTCGATGCGGCCGTCGGCCTTGACCTGGGCGAAGTCGCGCACGCGGCGCAGCAGGCGGTTGGCGATGCGCGGGGTGCCGCGCGCGCGGCGGGCGATCTCGGCGGCGCCTTCGGCTTCGCAGGCGATGCCGAGGATCTGCGCGGAGCGGCGCACGATGCGGGTCAGTTCCTCGGCGCTGTAGAACTCCAGGCGCTGGACGATGCCGAAACGGTCGCGCAGCGGCGCGGTGAGCAGGCCGGCGCGGGTGGTGGCGCCGATCAGGGTGAACGGCGGCAGGTCGAGCTTGATCGAGCGCGCGGCGGGACCCTCGCCGATCATGATGTCGATCTGGAAATCCTCCATCGCCGGGTACAGCACTTCCTCGACCATCGGCGACAGGCGGTGGATCTCGTCGACGAACAACACGTCGTGCGGCTGCAGGTTGGTGAGCAGCGCGGCGAGGTCGCCGGCCTTCTCGATCACCGGGCCGGAGGTGACCCGCAGGTTCACGCCCAGCTCGTTGGCGATGACATGGCTCAGCGTGGTCTTGCCCAGGCCCGGCGGCCCGAAGATCAGCACGTGGTCAAGCGCCTCGGCGCGGCGCTTCGCGGCCTCGATGTAGATCGCCATCTGCTCGCGCACAGGCACCTGGCCGAGATACTCGTCGAGCCGCTTCGGGCGGATGCTGGCGTCGACGACATCGTCTTCGCGGGTGGCGCCTGAGGCGATGATGCGGTCGGTCATGAGGAGCCGGGAATGGGGAATCGGGAGTCGGGAATGGGTAGAGCAGCCGCGCCGGAGCGGATCCGGCGCCGCACGGGAAGCTTAACGCCTTTGCGATTCCCGATTCTCCCTTCCCGATTCCCGGCCCTCATCAGATCTGCACCTGCGCGCCCAGTTCGACCAGGCGGTTGCCGGGGATGCGGAAGAACCCGGTCGCCGGGGCGGCGTTGCGGTGCATCAGCGCGAACAGCTTGTCGCGCCAGATCGGCATGCCGCGGTGGGCGCTGGCGACGATGGTCTCGCGGCTGGCGAAGTAGGTGGTGTCCATCGGGTCGAAGTGGATGCCGCCCTTGTCGCAGCTGCGCATCAGCGCCAGCGGCACGTCGGGGGTTTCCATGAAGCCGAAGCGGATGACGACGCGATAGAAATCGTTCCCGATCGATTCGATCTTCAACCGCTTGTCCTTCGGCGCGTACGGCACGTTGAGGGTGTCGACGGTCAGGAACACGTTGCGCTCGTGCAGCACCTTGTTGTGCTTGAGGTTGTGCATCAGCGCGTGGGGCACCACGGTCTTGTCCGCGGTGAGGAACACGGCGGTGCCGGGCACGCGGACCGGGGGCGCCAGCATCAGGCCGGGCAGGAAGCTGTCGAGCTGGATGCCTTCCTTGCGGATCTCGGCGCGGAGCAGTTCGCGACCCCGGCGCCAGGTGCGCAGCAGCGTGAACAGGGTGATGCCGAGCACCACCGGGAACCAGCCGCCCTGCAGCACCTTCGCGCCGTTGGCGACGACGAAGGCGATGTCCGCGACCAGGAACACCACGCACAGCGGCAGCACCCAGCGGCGCGACTTCGGCCACAGCGCGTTGGCGACGATCGCCAGCAGGAGGGTGTCGATGAGCATGGTCGCCGACACGGACACGCCGTAGGCGGTGGCCAGCGCCGAGGAACTGCGGAACGTCAGCACCAGGCCGACGACGATCAGCAGCATCATCCAGTTGATCGCGGGGATGTAGATCTGGCCGATGGTGTCGTGCGACGTATGGACGATGCGCATGCGCGGGATGTAGCCCAGCTGCATCGCCTGGCGGGCCACCGAGAAACCACCGGTGATGACCGCCTGCGAGGCGATCACGGTGGCGAGCGTGGCCAGCACGATCATCGGGATGCGCCCCCATTCGGGCACGCCCATGTAGAACGGGTTCCTGATCGCCGCCGGGTTCTCCAGCACCAGCGCGCCCTGGCCGAGATAATTGAGCATCAGCGCCGGCAGCACGAAGAAGTACCAGGCGTAGCGGATGGGCCGGGCGCCGAAATGACCCATGTCGGTGTAGATCGCCTCGCCGCCGGTCACCGCCAGCACCACGGCGCCGAGGATGAAGATCCCGTGCCAGTGGTATTCCGCGAAGAACCTGATCGCCCACACGGGGTTGATGGCGTGCAGGACTTCGGGTTCGTGCAGGATGTCGGCCACGCCGAGCACGGCCAGCGACAGGAACCACACCACGGTGATCGGCCCGAAGACCTTGCCGACCTTCGCCGTGCCGAAGCGCTGGGTCGCGAACAGCGAGATCAGCACGACCAGCGTGATCGGTACGATCCAGTCGTGCAGCTGCGGCGCGACGATCTCCAGGCCCTCCACTGCCGACAGCACCGAGATCGCCGGCGTGATCACGCCATCGCCGAAGAACAGCGAGGCGCCGAAGATGCCGAGGATGCCGACGAGATACGCGGAACGGGAGTTCACCGGCAGGCTGCGCTGGGCCAGCGCCATGAGGGCCATGATGCCGCCCTCGCCTTCGTTGTCGGCGCGCATGATGATGGTCACGTACTTGATCGTGACGACCATGGTCAGCGCCCAGAAGATCAGCGACAGCACGCCGAGCACCGTGTCGTGGTCGGGAGTCAGGCCGTAGGTCGGCGAAAACGCTTCGCGGATGGCGTACAGCGGGCTGGTGCCGATGTCGCCGAACACCACGCCGATGGCACCGACCACCAGCGCCGCGGTGCCTGCCCTGTGCCCACCATGACCATGGCCGGGATTGGCGGTTTCCTGGGAAGAAGGTGTGCTCATTGAAGCCTGCTCATCGAAGAAAGCCGTAAGGCCCTCGGTCAGGATGGAATGCGGGAGGCGTCAGCGCAGCGCGGACTGCAGCGCCTTGCGGATGATGGTCGCGGCTTCGTCGCCGGCGGCGGTGGCGTCGCGGGCCATGCGTGCGGCCTCGGCAGGTTTGTAGCCGAGCTGCTGCAGCGCGATCGTGGCTTCGGACTGGGCATCGGCCGGCACGCCGGACATCGGCGTGCTGGTGCCGGTGGCGAAGTCGGCGGCGCGGTCGCGCAATTCGACCACCATGCGCTCGGCGGTCTTCTTGCCGATGCCGGGGATGCGGGTGAGCGCGGCGATGTCGCCGGTCTGCACCAGCCGCGCGAACTCGTCGACGCTGGCGCCGGACAGCACGGCCAGCGCGATCTTCGCGCCGATGCCGCTGACCTTCTGCACGTCGCGGAACAGGCGCCGCTCGGATTCGCGCAGGAAGCCGTACAGCGACACGCTGTCCTCCTTCTGCGCGTAGTGGGTGAACAGAACGACCTCGCGTCCGACGTCGGGCAGGTCGTAGACGGTGCTCATCGGCGCTTCGAGCTCGTAGCCGACGCCGTGGACGTCCACCACGAGCCAGGGGGGCTGCTTGTGGACGAGGATGCCTTTGAGGCGGCCGATCATCACTGTGCTCCCGACTGCATGGGCAATCGCGGCCATCCGTGGCGCGACGAAGCGGGCTTCGGAAAGTCCGGCCCGGCCCTCCATGGCCGGGCGTTCAGCGGCGCGCGAGGCAGTGCCTCGCAAGCGCGCCGCTTCACCCACGGCGGCTGCTTGTGGACGAGGATGCCCTTGAGGCGACCGATCATGGGTAGACGCTCCGGAGCCATGAGCCGTGAAGGCGTGTTTTCCCCCTTTGCAAAAGGGGGATCGAGGAGGATTTGCTTTTGCGGCGCATGAAAGGCAAATCCCCCCTGCCCCTTTTGCAAAGGGGGGAAAGGCGGAAACAACGCATTGGCATGTGCCGCCTGCATACCGGCCATCCTCACTTCCTCCACGCCTGGCGCGCGCTCACGCCCAGACGTTTCGCGGTTGCGCGGACGTGCGCATGGGTGATGGCGACGGCGAGCGCATCGGCGGCGTCGGACTGCAGCTTGCCCTTGAGGTTGAGCATCATCCCGACCATGTGCTGGATCTGGGTCTTCTCGGCACCGCCGGTGCCGACCACGGCCAGCTTGATTTCCTTGGCGGCGTATTCGTGCACCGGCAGGTCGCGCAGCACCACGGCGCACAGCGCGGCGCCGCGGGCCTGGCCGAGTTTCAGCGCGGAGTCGGGATTGCGCGCCATGAACACTTTCTCGATCGCCACTTCGTCGGGGCGGTGGGTGTCGAGGATATCCCCCAGCGTGTCGAGCAAACGCTTCAACCGCAGCGGGAACTGTTCCTTCGTCTCGTCGGCGGCCAGCAGGTTCAGCGGCGCATGGAAGACGTGGGTCGCGCGGCCCGCGGCATCGACATCGATGATGCCCACGCCAGTGCGCTGCGAACCCGGGTCGATCCCGAGAATGCGCACGGTGCCGCCGGCACCGGGAATCGGGAATCGGGAATCGGGAATGGCCAAGATCCAGTGCTGCCGTACGTCAGCGCAAAGCTCTGGTCATCGGGGCTGCGGAAGGGTCGCTTCGCCAATCGCGATTCCCCATTCCCCGTGCCCCATGCCCGGCCTTATGCATAAGCATCCGCGCCGAGTTCGGCGTTGGAATACACGTTCTGCACGTCGTCCAGATCCTCCAGCCAGCGCAGCAGCTTGACGACCTGCTGCGCGGTGTCGCCGCCGACGGGGCTGTCGTTGTCGGCGCGGTAGGTGACTTCGGCGATGTCGGCTACGAGGCCGGCGGCGTCCATGGCCGCCTTCACGCCGGCGAAGGCCTCGGGTGCGGTCAGCACGTCGATGGCGCCGTCCTCGGGATAGACCGCCACATCGTCGGCGCCGGCTTCGATCGCGACTTCGGTCACCTTCTCCTCGTCCGCGCCGCCGGCGAAGGACAGCACGCCGAGCTTGCGGAACATGAAGGACACCGAGCCTTCGGTACCGAGGTTGCCGCCGAACTTGCTGAAGGCGTGGCGCACGTCGGCGACGGTGCGGACCTTGTTGTCGGTCAGGCAGTCGACGATCACCGCGACGCCGCCGGGGGCGTAGCCCTCGTAGCGCACTTCCTCGTAGACCACGCCTTCCAGTTCGCCGGTGGCCTTCTTGATCGCGCGCTCGATCACGTCCTTGGACATGTTGACCGAGAGCGCCTTGTCGACGGCGGTGCGCAGGCGCGGGTTGCCGGCGGGATCACCGCCACCGGCGCGTGCGGCGACGCCGATCTCGCGGATGATCTTGGTGAAGATCTTGCCGCGCTGCGCGTCGACCGCGTTCTTGCGGGCTTCGATGGAAGGACCTCTACCCATGCCGCACCTGTTTCACCTGTGGCGAAGTGCCAAGTCCGGCATTTTACCCCAAGCATCGGTGCCGGCCGCCACCTCTGCCAGGCGCATGTCGCCTCAATCCGCGAACCGGCCGTGGCGCAGGAACCGTGCCGCCCGGCGGGCCGCCTCGGCCGAGAGCACCAGCCCGGTGTGGCTGGCCGGCACCACGCAGTGATCGGCGATGCCCGGCAGGCGTGTCTCGGAGAGGGCCACGGTGCCGTCGGAGGGTCCGTCCATGGGTGCGAACAGGCCGCCGACGCCACGGGCATGCCCCCCAGCGACCACGCCGACCTCGGCCCGCCCGTCCCAGGGCGGGCAGCCGCGCACCAGCAGGTCGCGGCTTCGCCCCAACGCCCAGGAAAACCCGGCGCGCTCACCCAGGGCCGCGGCCACCCGGCTGCCGTTGAGCGGCGAACCGAGACAGACCACACGTTCCACCGGCAGGTCCGGCGCGCGGCGCAGCGCTTCGAGGATCACCAGTCCACCCAGGCTGTGGCCGACGAGCCATGCCGTCGGGCTGCGGCGCAGGTGCTCGACCAGTCGCTCGGCGCCGGCCTCCGGACCCGCGAGGATGCTCGGATAACCGAACAGCTGCGGTGCCAGGCCTTCGCGGCGCAGGCGCAGGGCGAAGGGCGCCAGCCAGTGCCGGGCGTTCCAGATGCCGTGGACGAGGAGAACATCCGGAGCGGGAGACAGGGGCATGCGGGCGTGCCTGCGTCGCGTGGGTGGGCGCGACCGAGGGAGACATGGGCACCGCGGCAGCGGTTCCCAAGCCCCGGACGGATCAGGGTTCGCGGCGCAGGATGAACTCGTGGTCGCGGGTCGCGCCGACCGGGAACAGATATTCGCCGGCCTTCCCGAAACCGTAGCGCCCATAGAATCGCTGCGCGCCGAGGTTCTCGCTCCACACGCCCACCCACAGCGTGCGCGGACCGTCGCGCAGCAGCCAGTCCATCGCCGTCTGCATCAACCGCGCGCCCCAGCCACCGTTGTGGGCGTGGCTGAGGATGTACAGGCGCTTGATCTCGCCGTGCGCCTCGTCCGCCTCCGGATGCGGCAGGCCGCACGGGCCGACATAGACATGCCCGATCGCCTCGTCGCCGTCCTCCAGCAGCCAGATCGCGCAGCGCGGATCCTCCAGCGCCTCGCGCTGGGTCTCCGGCGTGTAGCTGATCGCGAGGAAGTACGCGAGATCCTCCGGCGGATACAGGTGGCCGAAGGTCTCGGTGAAACAGCGGCGCGCGAGTTCGGCGACGCGTTCGGCGTCGGCGGGAATGGCGCGGCGGATGGCGTACGACATCACGGATGATCCTGTCTTTAGTAGAGCGGATCGAAGATCCGCTACCCCGTCTCCGGAACACTGTGCAGCGGATCTTCGATCCGCTCTACGACAGCGTGGCGGTCACGCTTCGGTCGGACGAACCTGCACGTGCACCTCGGCCAGCTGCGCGTCCGGGATCGGCGACGGCGCGCCGGTCATCAGGCACTGCGCGGTGGTGGTCTTCGGGAAGGCGATGACGTCGCGGATCGAGTCGGTGCCGGCCATCAGCGCGGCGATGCGGTCGATGCCGAAGGCGATGCCGCCGTGCGGCGGCGCGCCGTACTTCAGCGCGTCGAGCAGGAAGCCGAACTTCAGCTCCGCTTCCTCCTTGCCGATGCCCAGCAGGTCGAACACCGCGCTCTGCATCGCCGAGTTGTGGATGCGGATCGAGCCGCCGCCGATCTCGTTGCCGTTGAGCACCATGTCATAGCCGCGCGACACCGCAGTCTTCGCGTTCGCGCGCAGGTCGCCGATGTCGTCCACGGCCGGCGCGGTGAAGGGGTGATGCAGGGCGACGTAGCGCTGCGCCTCTTCATCCCACTCGAACATCGGGAAGTCGACGACCCACAGCGGGCGCCAACCGTCCTCGACGAGGTCGAGGTCCTTGCCCAGCTTCAGGCGCAGCGCGCCCATGAAGTCGCTGGCAGTCCTGTAGTCCGCCGCGCCGAAGAAGATCGCATCGCCGGTCTGCGCGCCGGTGGCCTGCACGATGGCGGCGAGCGTGGCGTCGTCCAGGAACTTGGCGATCGGCGAGTTGATGCCGTCGCGGCCCTTCGATGCATCCTCGATCTTCATCCATGCCAGGCCCTTGGCGCCGTATTTGGCGGCATGCGCGCCGCACTCGTCGATCTGCTTGCGCGAGAACGCGGCGGCGCCCGGTGCGCGCAGCGCGATCACGCGGCCGTCGGCATGGTTCGCCCAGTCGGTGAACACCTTGAACTCGCAGCTCTTCACCAGGTCGGCGATATCGACGAATTCCAGCGCGATGCGCAGGTCCGGCTTGTCCGAACCATAGCGCCGCATCGCCTCGGCATAGGTCATGCGCGGGAATTCGGCGTCCAGCTCGACGCCGATCGTCTCGCGGAACACCTCGCGGATCATGTCCTCGGTGGCGTCCTGGACCTCGCGCTCCGACACCCACGCAAACTCCATGTCGAGCTGGGTGAATTCGAGCTGGCGGTCGGCGCGCAGGGCCTCGTCGCGGAAGCAGCGCGCGATCTGGTAGTAGCGGTCGAAGCCGGCCATCATCAGGATCTGCTTGAACAACTGCGGCGACTGCGGCAGCGCGTAGAACTCGCCCGGATGCATGCGCGCCGGCACCAGGAAGTCGCGCGCGCCTTCCGGCGTGGCCTTGGTCAGGATCGGCGTTTCCACGTCCTGGAAGCCGCGCGCGTCCAGCCAGCGGCGCAGCGCCTGCACCAGGCGGATGCGGGTGCGCATCGCGTGCTGCATCTCCGGGCGGCGCAGGTCGAGGTAGCGGTACTTCAGGCGCACTTCCTCGCCGGGGTTCTCGTGCGCGTGGAACGGCAGCGCCTCGGCCTTGTTCAAGACCTCGATGGCGGTCGGCACGATCTCGACCCTGCCGGTCCTGATCTTGTCGTTCGGCGCGTAGCGCGCGCGCACGGTGCCGGTCACGCGCACCGCATCCTCGGCACCCAGCGCGCCTGCCGCCGCGAACAGTTCGGGCTGGTCGCTCTCCACCAGCACCTGCACGATGCCTTCGTGGTCGCGCACGTCCACGAACGCCTGGTGGCTCTGCACGCGGGCCTTGTTGACCCAGCCGCATACGGTGACGGTCTGGCCGATGAGGGTCTCGTGAACGAGGCCGCAGAAATGGGTGCGCATGGGGGAAGCTCCGGGGTAGGATCGCCCGGCAAAGGCCGGATGGACCCGTCATTTTAGCGGTTGCGCCGGCCGCGTGCCCTGGCGTCCCGGGACACCGGCACGACATGGCGCCACGATCCACCACCCCGCCCACCCGCTACCGAGGATTTCCCCATGCTGACCCCTTTCCGGACCCTGGCGCTGTGCGCGGCCGCTTTCCTGGCCTGGTCCGCCGCGCCCGAGGCCCATGCCCAGTTCGGCAGCAAGGGCAGCGTGCGCTGCGAGAGCAAGGACAATCGCCGCGAGACCTGCGAAACCAAGTGGCCCGGCCAGTCCGAACTGACCCGGCAACTGTCCGACACCCGCTGCGTGAAGGGCAGCACCTGGGGCGAGAGTCCGGGCAAGGTCTGGGTGTCCGGCGGCTGCCGCGCCGAGTTCGGCCCGCAGTTCAGCGGCAAGGTCGTCAAGTGCGAGAGTACCGACGGCAAGTACAAGACCTGCGGCAACAATCTCTACGGCAACCCCGACCTGATCCGCCAGCTTTCGGGCACGCCGTGCCAGCAGGGCGTCAGCTGGGGCCTGCGCAACGGTTCGATCTGGGTCGACAAGGGCTGCCGCGGCGAATTCCGCATCGGCGAAAGCAGCGGCAGGTACAGCCTGACCTGCGCCAGCGAGAACGGGCGCCGCACCACCTGCGCCTGGGACGCCCGCAAGGGCCAGCCGAGCGTGCTCGAAACCCTGTCGAAGTCGCCCTGCGTCAAGGGTCGCAGCTGGGGTTACGACAAGAAGGCCGGCCTCTGGGTCGACGAAGGCTGCCGCGCACGTTTCGGAGTACGCTGAAAATCATCGATCGAAACCAGACCGGCGTCCCGGGTTCTCGCGGGACGCTTCTTTCCGCCCCACCGATGGGAGATGCACGCATGACACGGTTCACGATCCCGTTGTTGCTGTCTGCGACCCTGGCCGGCGCCGCGCTCGCGGCCCTGCCGGCCACCCACGTCCATGCACAGATCGGGGCGCGTGCCTATGCCCCCGAGCGTCTCTGGGAACTGTCGTCCACCGAGCAGCGGCGGGTGATCTCGCAGGAGTACTCGGAACAGTCCGGCGGCCGGCGCATCCCGGAAGACCAGATGCGCTTCTACCTCGACCAGGTCCGCCTGTCGCGCTGGACCTTCAGCCGCGTGAAGGCCGACATCGCCGAATCGCTGGGCTACAACAACGGCGGCAACTACCCGCCCGGCCAGGGCAGCAGCAATACGATCCGCTGCGAAAGCCGCGACAAGCGCCAGCAGACCTGCCGCACGCCGTGGCGCGGCCGTTCGGAACTGGTGCGCCAGCTCTCCGACACGCCATGCATCGAAGGCCAGAGCTGGTCGAGTTCCAACGGCCAGGTCTGGGTCCGCAACGGCTGCCGCGCGGAGTTCAGGGAAGCGCGCTGGGACAACGGCGGCGGCGGGATCGGCACCGACATCCGCTGCGAAAGCGCCGACGGCCGTTACCGGCAGTGCGGCAGCAATCTCTACGGCACGCCGCGCCTGGTGCGCCAGTTGTCCGACACGGCGTGCCGCGAAGGCCAGAACTGGGGCCTGCGCAACGGCTACCTCTGGGTCGACAAGGGCTGCCGCGGGATCTTCCGCGTCGATCGCAGCGGCGGCGGCAGCGATTACAGCGTGACCTGCACCAGCGAGAACAACCGCTACACCACCTGCGCCTGGGACCGGAATCGCGGCGTGCCGCGCCTGATCCAGCAACTGTCGGACAGCCCCTGCATCGAAGGCAGCAGTTGGGGCTACGACTGGCGCAACGGGCTGTGGGTCAACCGCGGCTGCCGCGCACGTTTCGGCACGCGCTGACGGCGGACGTGCCGACCAGAAACGCGCCGGGTCGAAACGCGCCGGCCGGAAACGCACAAGCCCCGCTTCGGCGGGGCTTGTCGTTGGTGGATCCGGAATTCCCTCGGTCAGGGGGTACCTTCGTCGGCGCCCCACGGCGGCGGCGGCGCGGGCACCGGGCGATCCAGGTCGAAGACCACGCGGAACAGGCGCCCGCCCGGCCGCGAGAGTTCGTAGACGAAGCGGTTGCCCGAGAGTTCGACCGCCCAGGTATTGGTCACCGACACCTCGCGCCCCTGCGCCCTGAACATCGCCACCGACTCTGCGTCCACGGGGAACGCGATCCGCAGCGTCGGGGCATCCGCCGCGCTGGCGCGCCCGGCATCGCCACCGTACATCGTCAAGGCATCGGGACTGCCGTCGGCGTGGCGATGGTCGTGCTTCAGGCGCAACCCAACCGGGGTCCGCGTGAACACCCAGGTGCGCGAGCGGTCGTCGCCGACGTGGAACGGCACGCGCGCCACATCGCGCCCGCATTCGCGCACATGCATCACCAGCGGCTTGCCGGCGAAGGTGGAATCGGCGGTTTCCGGCACGTCGATCTCGACCACGCCGGCATAGGCCTGGCCGCATCGACGGGCGAGGCCCGCCAGCAGGGCGTCCGCCGCATCGGCCAGGGCCTGCGGCTGGGCCGCATCGATGCCTGCGGCGGGAGCGCTCGCCGGGGTGGACGCGCAACCGGCTGCTCCCCCCAGGAGCAGGGACAGGCACAGGGCATGGCGCATGCTGGAGACCTTCATGTCGATGACGACGAGGGGGACGGCGCAGGTGCTGCCGGTGCCGCTGCAGGCGCGGCGGCCGCCTCCGGCCTGGCGCCCCCGGTGGACGACTCGGCGAGGTTGCGCTTCTTGTCGCCGTCCTTCTTGAAATCGGTCTCGTACCAGCCGCCACCCGCCAGCCGGAACGACGGCGCGGTCAGCTGGCGCTTGACCCGGGGCTGCCCGCAGGACGGGCACTCGGCCGGATCGGGGTCGGCGATCTTCTGGAGGCGGTCGAAGGCGTGACCGCAGGCTTCGCATTCGAAGGCGTAGATGGGCATGGGTTTTACCTCAGGGCGACAGCTTCTCGTAATAGTTCGGCCGGGAAGAGCGGTCGTGCAGGATCGGCGCGACGTAATCCGTAATGGCGGTATTGTAGACCTCCTCAATGCCATACCAGCGGCTGCCGACCTTGGCAATTGGCTTGAAATACCTCACTCGCGCCGGCCCGCATTGGGTCGCGCCTCGTTGCAGAGCCTGTCCACAACTGAAGTAATGCTGCAGCCCGGTCTCGCCGGTGGAAACGTTGGCCCGATAACGAGTATCGAAGAAGCCGCCGTTGGACAGCATCCAGCCCGATCTGTAGCGGAAGATGCTGTCGGGCGGGGCATCAGGCGCGTTGTAGATCCAATACTGTGCTGTTTGTACTTGCGTGCCGTCGGTTGCACGGTCAAAACGGTCAGCCTGCGCATATCCCATCGAATACTCGTCATAGGCATAAGGACCACGCACGTCGAACGATCCATAAATCCAGGATCCCACCGGGTCCGTCGAGCTGAAATAGACAGGGCCGTTCCCATTGAGCACGACGACACGTCCGGCAATGGTCTGCATCGCGTCGCCAGAACCAGTGCTCGCGAGATAGATCATCATGTCCCCAACCTCGTCCGAAACGCCCAGACGCCAATACTTGACGTCGATCACGCCATCGGTCGTCGAAAAACTTCCCGAACCGTCGATAGACCACTGCAGGCCGGCAGTGCCGGACGAAGCGATCGCAACTAATGCATCATTGACCTTGCGCCCCAGGCCTTCCACGACGCCGACGCCATTGGAACCGAGCTGATGGAGCGCGTACTCGCACATCGCAAGACGATCCGGCTCACCTTGCACGCCGGACGCCTGCTTGCAGAAATACGGCAGCGCACGTCGACCCAGCACATGCGAATCGACTGCAGGCTTGGCGGCACCGGAAAGATCGGATGCAAGCCAGAAGGAGAGGACAGTTTCATTGCCGCGATCCTCGCCCGGCAGCGGCGGGATCCAGTTGCGCTGGTCGCGCACTCGAATCCAGAGCTGGCGATAAGCCCCCGCGAAGACCCTGCGATATGTTTCTCGCAGGATCGTCGACCGGGAAACGTAGCGGCTGGCATCGTAGGTGCTGGGGCTGTAGCTATACACCCAATGATCGACGTACGGCTGTCCCAAAGGTACCGTCTCCATATCGCCCTGCGCAGTCAGCCTTGCATCGAACTCCGGCCGGGAGCGGGCCTCATTCGAATGCACCCAGTACCCGCCCAGCCTGCGAAGCATCAATTGAACAGGAGAGTGCGTATACGCCATCCCCGGGCGCCCCTGCGTGGTAGCAAGCACCCAGTCACGCTGCAGATCAGCCGGCGAAAACGGACCCAAGGGCATCGAGCGCACATTCGCATCCGCACTCGTGCGAATCGACGGATTCCGATTCAGGAAAATGCGATACGCATTTCTGTCCTGAAGCAATGCGTCGAAAGAGGCATGGGTGCCAGGCAGCACCACCTCGCCGGCAGCAACCGCACGGATCGCATTTGCAGCAACCGCCAGATCCTCAGGCAGCAGTGTCTGAAGAGACTCGTCGATTTCGGCATCGCTCATGGGCATGCGATCGCCCAAGCCTCGCAACATGAAGAAGTGCGCAGCCGTACTCATCGGCGAAATACGCAACGACGGACTCTCTGCGATGTCCAGTCGCCGGTCGCTGCCTGCTTGTCTTTTCAGAAGCAGCGCACTACCGAGCAGGGCCCGGTAGCGCGACGTACCGCGAACGGCTTCGAGGCGCACCATGCTGTCGGGATTCACACCGGACAGGTTCGCTTCAAAAGCGACGCCATTCATCACTGCGGGAAACTGCTGTTCTCCAACGATGACCGTGACGGATGCGACTCCGGCCCCCGGCGCATCCAACTCTCCCGCCAGACGCAGCGAGACCGGAACCAGCAGCGGCTTGGAACCATTGGCAGCGATGAGTTCACTCATCGCGTCGAGCCTGACGACAGGCCTCGGCCGAGGCAGTCCCACCGACGACGCAGGTCGCCGCCCCTCTCTCGCCTCAGCCCCATGCTGTGATGCCCGGAATAGGGCCGGCGCGGCGTATGCGCCAGCCGCCAAGGCGATCAAGACGCCTGAAAACCACACTGCAGATCGACGCATGCATCCCCCTGAATGGATCATTCGGATATCCGAAGCGTCGCTTTTGGCATGGCACGCCCCCCCCCGGACCAAGGCTGGAATGATAACCCGCTGTCCGCCCATGCTCAGCCCCCGGATCGTCTCGTCGCTCCGCGCGGAGACGCTGTATCGCTCCCGGCACCACAGTTCTCGGCCGCTGCCATCCGTCAATCCAACCCGCAATCGCAATCCAAGCGGTCTATCGAAGCGACGCGAAAGATCACTCCCTGCCGCGCAAATCGCACGATCCGGCGGGCTTCGCATCGATTCCGCCGCATTCTGCCGCACTGTGTCACCGGGGATCGATCTCGACCGCCGACGACACGACGAGGCGGACGCATCGACATGCCGATCGTCATGCGCGGGCATGTCCCTCGCGCGGCCCGACGCGCGCGATCCGCGAGGGCCGGGGGCGAGCGTGCACGGGACGCCAAACCGCGCATGGTCGCGGGGCGACGCGGCAGGCCGGCACGGCTTGCGCATGTCGCGATATGGGACGCACCCCACAGATTGCATGTCGTCGCTGGCACCGCTCTTGCGGTTCGGGTGAGCGGGCATGCCGGAACACGGACCCCCACCACAATGCGGACACGGAGCAGGAGCGCATCGACGCCGTGAACGCCTCAGGAAATCGATGCGCGCACGATCCGGGCATGCCGCCCGTGGGACCCGCCCAATGTTCTCGCTCAGCCTCCGCGACACCGAAGACACCACCCGCCACGCATCCGGCGCCCATCATGCCGCGGATGCCGGCCACGCCAGGCGATCGGCCTACGATCCGAACCTCATCAAGCATCTCAAGGCCGATCATGCCTCGCTGCAGGCCACGCTGGCGCGGCTGGAGGATCAGGCGCATCGCTGCCAGTTCGCGAAGCTGCCGGGCACGCTGGCGCGCTTCCATGCGGACCTGCTGCATCACATCGCGGAAGAGGACGAGCACTTCTACGCCCACGTCGCACGCAGCCTGCGCGACGACCCGCTGGTGTCCGAGCGCCTCGATCGCGCCAGCGCGCGGATGGCCGGGATCGCGCGCATGGTCACGCTGTTCGTCCGCCACTACACCGACATCGGCGTGGCGGCGCCTACGCGCGATGCCTTCCTGCGCGACCTCGACGTGATCACGGCCCTGCTGGGCGACCGGATCGAACTGGAGGAAACCTCGCTCTACGCGCTGTACCAGCCGCCGCACCGTGCCGGCGAGCTGCCGGACGAGGACTGCCTGCTCAGCCTGGACTGCGCGGCGGGCTGAACCACGTCGCGCACATCGTCCTGCTCCCGTGGCAGGACGATCAGCTGTAGAAGGCCAACAGTTCCGCTTCCGCCTCCTCCAACTGCGCACGCAGCGCCTGCTGCTCGCGGCCGAGGTCGGTGGCGCGCTTGCCGCCATCGGCGTAGGCAGCGGGATCGGCGAGCGCGGTTTCGATGTCCGCCAGCTTCGCTTCGATCCCGGCGACGCGGGCTTCGGCCTTGGCCAGCTTGTGCGGATTGATCTTCTTCGTCGGCGCCGCCGGCGCCGCAGGTGCGGGCGCGGCCTCGACGGGCTTCGCCGTTGCCTTGGCTTCGGCCTTCTTCTGCTCGCTGCCGCTGCGGCTGCGCAGCCAGGCGGCGTATTCGTCGAGGTCGCCATCGAACGGCTCGACCACGCCGTCGGCGACGCGCACGAACTTGTCGCAGACCAGGCCGATGAGATGGCGGTCGTGCGAGACCATCACGATCGCGCCGTCGAAGTCGCTCAGCGCTTCGGCCAGCGCCTCGCGCATGTCGAGGTCGAGGTGGTTGGTCGGCTCGTCGAGCAGCAGCACGTTCGGCTGTCGCCAGGCGATCAGGGCCAGCGCAAGCCGCGCCTTTTCGCCGCCTGAGAAGCCGTCGATCACCTCGAACGCGCGGTCGCCGGGGAAATACCACTTGCCGAGGAAGTCGCGGAACGCCTGGGTCGGCGCATCCGGGGACAGTTCGCGCAGATGATCGATCGGCGAGGTGCCTTCGACCAGCGATTCGACGGTGTGCTGCGCGAAGTAGCCGATGCGCAGGTCGGGATGTGCGTAGCGCTCGCCCGACAGCAGCGACAACTCGCCCACCAGCGACTTGACCAGCGTCGACTTGCCGGCGCCGTTCGGGCCGAGCAGGCCGATGCGGTCGCCGGCCTCCAGGCCGAAGCCGACGTCGTGGAGGATGGTCGCATCGGCACCGTAGCCGCAATCGGCATCGTTCAATCGCATCAGCGCGAACGGCATCTTCGCCGGTGCCGGGAATTCGATGCGGAACTCGCGCTCGGCGCGTACCGCCTCGGTGCCGGCCAGCTTCTCCAGGCGCTTCATGCGCGACTGCGCCTGTTTGGCCTTGCTGGCCTTGGCCTTGAAGCGGTCGATGAACTTCTGCAGGTGCGCGCGTTCGGCCTGTTCCTTCTCGAACGCGATGTTCTGCTGGCGCAGGTGTTCGGCGCGCTGGCGCTCGAACTGGGTGTAGTTGCCGGCGTAGAGCTTGGCCTTGCCGTCGTGCAGGTGCAGGGTGTGGGTGGTGACGTTGTCGAGGAACTCGCGATCGTGCGAGATCACCAGCAGCGTGCCGGGA
>JAHCAU010000014.1 GCA_019634715.1 Lysobacter sp. | reverse complement strand
AGCCGGCGCCATCCCCTGCGCACCGAACCGCCCGACACGGCCGACTTGGCTCCTGCCACGCCCGGTGCCATTGCGCGACACGCGGGTGCGTGTGCTCGCCGGGCCGGAGCGGCTGGAGACGGGGTGGTGGGATGGTGAAGACGCACGTCGCGACTACTACATCCTCGAAACGATGCAGGGGCAGCGGGCTTGGGCCTTCTGCGCCGTAGGCGAGCAAGGGCCGTGGATGCTGCACGGATGGTTCGCATGATCGAGCCTCCTGCCTATGCCGAGCTCCATTGCCTCAGCGATTTCAGTTTCCACCGCGGTGCGGCCAGCGCGCTGCAATTGTTCGAGCGTGCGGCCGCCTGCGGCTATAGGGCATTGGCGATCACCGATGAGTGCTCGATGGCCGGCATCGTCCGTGCGCACGAAGCCGCAAAGCGCACAGGCCTTCGGCTCATCGTGGGCAACGAGATCCGCGTTGAGGACGGACCGAAGCTCGTTTTGCTGGTCGAGACCAAGGCCGGCTACGAACGCCTGTGCCGGCTGATCACCGATGCCCGGCGTCGGTCGGAAAAGGGCGAATATCTGATCACGCGGGACGACATGTGCGACGGCCTGCCGGGCACGATCGCATTGTGGGTGCCGGACGACCCCATCGATTTTGCGCACGGTTCCTGGGCGCGCGAGTTGTTCGGCGATCGGTTGTGGCTCGCCGCCGAGCTCCACCGCGACCGCAACGATGCGCACCGAGCCGCCGCCCTTGAGCAGGTCGCACAAGACCTGGGTCTTCCGATCGTGGCCGCCGGGGATGTCCATATGGACATCCGTCGCCGCCGCGCGCTCCAGGACACGCTCACGGCCATCCGCCATACCACCACGATTGCCGAGGCAGGAGCGCACTTGTTTCCCAACGGCGAGCGGCACCTGCGTTCACGCGACGCGTTGGCGCGGGTTTACCCGCTGGCGTGGATGGCCGAGGCGGTGCGCTTGGCTGCGCGCTGCACCTTTTCCCTGGAGGAACTGCGCTATCGCTACCCGGCCGAGATCGTGCCGGAAGGGCATACACCTGCATCCTGGTTGCGCGCATTGACGGAGGAGGGCATTCGTTGGCGCTGACCTGGCGGGGTGGTCGAGCGGGTTCGAGCACAGATCGAACACGAACTTCGCCTGATCCGTGAGCTCGAATACGAAGCCTACTTCCTGACGGTCCACGACATCGTCCGCTTCGCGCGGTCGCGCGGCATCCTGTGCCAGGGGCGTGGTTCGGCTGCGAACAGCGCGGTGTGTTTCGTGCTCGGCGTCACCGAGGTCGATCCCACGCGCATGGAAATGCTCATGGAGCGTTTCATCAGCAAGGAGCGCAACGAGCCGCCCGACATCGACATCGATTTCGAACACGAGCGACGGGAAGAGGTCCTTCAGTATGTTTACCAGCGCTACGGGCGGGAGCGCGCGGCATTGGCGGCCACCGTCATCTCTTACCGCGGGAAGAGCGCTATCCGCGATGTAGCCAAGGCGCTGGGGTTGCCCCCCGACCAAGTGAACGCCTTGGCCGGTTGCGTGGGCTGGTGGGCGGGCAACAGCCCGATCGAAGACCGGCTGCGTGATGCGGGGTTCGATCCCGATGCGCAGATCATCCGGCGCGTCGTCGGCTTGGCGCGTGAGCTCATCGATCACCCTCGACATCTCTCCCAGCATGTAGGGGGCTTTGTCATCTCCGATGCGCCCTTGTGGACCCTCGTGCCGGTGGAAAACGCCGCCATGGCGGACCGTACCATCATCCAGTGGGACAAGGACGACCTCGACAGCTTGGGGCTGCTGAAAGTCGACTGCCTGGCACTTGGCATGCTCACCTGCATCCAGAAAGCCTTGAACCTGATCCGCAAGCATCGCGGGCGCGACCTGTCCCCCGCGACGATCCCGGCGGAGGATCCGGCGACCTACGCAATGATCAGCCGTGCCGACACCTTTGGCGTGTTCCAGATCGAGAGCCGCGCGCAGCAGTCGTTCCTGCCGCGCATGAAGCCGCAGTGCTTCTACGATCTGGTCATCGAGGTGGCGATCATCCGGCCCGGACCTATTCAAGGCGGCATGATCCATCCGTTCCTGCAGCGGCGGCAGGGCAAAGAACCGATCACCTACGAGAACGAAGCCATGCGTGGCATCTTCGAGCGCACCCTGGGTGTTCCGTTGTTCCAGGAGCAGGTCATGCGCGTGGCGATCGTGGCGGCCGGTTATGACGCCGGCGAAGCCGATCAGCTTCGGCGCAGCATGGCGGCCTGGAAGCGGGCAGGGAACATGGAGGTGCATCGCACGAAGATCATCGAAGGCATGCTTCGCAACGGCTACACCGAAGCATTCGCAATCAGGTGCTGGGACCAGATCGTCGGTTTCTCCGGCTACGGGTTTCCGGAAAGCCACGCGGTCTCCTTCGCGTTGCTCACCTACGCCAGCTGTTGGCTCAAATGCCATGAGCACGCCGCGTTCACCTGCGCCCTGCTCAATTCGCAGCCGCTCGGCTTCTACACCACAAGCCAGCTTACGCAGGACGCGCGCCGGCACGGCATCGAGATCCGACCCGTCGATGTCACCGTGAGCGATTGGGACAGTTCGCTGGAAGCGTGGCCGGACGCGGACAAGCAACCTGCGATCCGCCTCGGCCTGCGCGAGGTCCGTGGCCTCTCGGAAGATGCGGTGGCGCGCGTCGTTGCCGCGCGCGCAGAGAAGCCGTTCCGCGATGTCGTGGACCTGTGCAAGCGTGCGGTGCTGACCAAGCGGGAGCAGACCCTCTTGGCCGAGGCCGGCACGCTGAAACATCTGGCTGGCCACCGGAACGATGCGAGGTGGGCGGTGGCCGGCATCGAGGTGCAAAGGCCTCTGTTTGCCGAAAGCCCTGACGAGGACGAGGTGGCCCTGCCGGCGCCGAGCGTGGCCGAGGACCTGCAGGCCGACTACGCGTCCACAGGCCTCACGCTCGGGGTCCATCCGATGTCGCTGCTGCGCGATCGGCTACGCCGGGAGCGCTGCCTCGACAGTGAGCAGGTGATGCGAAAGCGAAGCGGCGCGCGGGTGCGCGTGGCCGGCCTGGTGGTGCTGCGGCAGCGGCCGGCGACAGCCAAGGGCACAACCTTCGTCACGCTGGAGGACGAGAAGGGCAATGTGCAGATCATCGTCTGGCCAGCGCTCGGCGAACGGCAACGCAAAGAGCTGGTCGGCTCACGCCTGCTCGTGGTCGACGGCCGCTGGGATTGCGTGGATGGCGTGGGAAACCTGATCGCCGATCGGCTGCGCGACATGAGCGGATGGCTGGGTGAACTCGATACCCGTAGCCGAGACTTCCATTAAGCAAAAAGCGAAAAAACAAAGGCAAAAGCAGAGAAAAACCGGAAAAACGAAGAGCGCACTTAGGCATTCCCCGTTGGGGAACGCGTGCTTGAAAGGCAAGTAACCATTGAAACGCGAAATGCCGGTTACGTAAAGCGAAAAACTCTCCATAAAAGACAGGGCAGGGGCTTCAATGGAGAATTTGATGGCGATATACCACGCAAGAGTAAAGACCTTCAGTCGTGCCAAGAATTACAGTTCAACCGCAGCGGCTGCGTATCGCGCCGGCCTGCGGATCAAGGACAGCCGCACCGGGATTACTTACGACTACCGCCGCCGCAGCGGTGTCGTTGAGACACGCATCGTGGCGCCCGAGCACGCGCCGCTGTGGGTGAACAACCCCAAACAGCTGTGGGACGAGGCCGAAAAGGCCGAGCGCAGGTGCAACGCAACCGTGGCGCGCGAGTTCGAGATCGCGCTGCCCCACGAGTTGGATAACCTGCAACGATCGAAGCTGACTTCAGCCATCGCCCGAGCGCTCGTGGAGCGTTATGGCTTCGTCATTCAGGCCAGCATTCATTCGCCGCCAGGGCGCGATGGTTTGAACCATCATGCTCACCTGTTGGCGACGACCCGACGGGTCGACATGGATGGCATGGCGGAAAAGACCCGTGAGCTCGATGGTGGAATATCCGGTCGGCACGAAGTCGAATGGGTCCGCGCCATGGTGGCCAGGATCACCAACGATGCACTCAAGGCTGCCAGCATCGAAAGCCGGGTGGACCATCGCAGCCTTGAGGAACAAAGCGAAGCCGCCTTGGAGAAGGGCGATCTGATGGGCGCTGTCGCCCTGTCCCGCTCGCCCACTCTGCATCTGGGCAAGGACGTCACCGCGATGATGCGCCGAGGCATGGATTGCGAAAGGGCGGACGACAACCAGCAGATCGTGGATGCCAACGCAGCCATGGTCAAGGCCACCCTTGCCGAACTGGGCGAAGCCGTCCACTCCATGCCGGATCCAGACGGCCATACCTGCGAGGGCGCTCCTCAGGAAGTCGAGAGCGAGCAAGAGGAGCAGGACGTGGCAGAGGCGGCAATCGATACGCAAGCCATCGAGCACAGCCTCTTGCTGCCCGTGAGCAAGCGTGACCCGGCGATCAAGGCGCAAATCAGGGAAAACAGGATGGCCGCCACCCGACAGGAAATGGCCGAAGCCGTCCAAATTTGGGGCGAGGGCTTCTATAAGAAAATTGACCGGAGCTTTGAATGCACCATCAAGTTGCTGCGTTTCCAGTTCGGTCGGTTTGAGGAATTTGTTCAAGACCGCTGGTTTCAATCCGATGTTCGCAGCCTGCTTCAGCTTCTCAAGCAGTTCCAGCACGATGCGATGCGCTTTCAGCGCCGGCTGAAGGCGCACGACCAAGCGCAGCGCGACTTGTGGAGCGCGGAAGTGCAGATGGAGGAGTTCGATTTTCTACATCCCCATCCAGGCAAGCTGAGCCGAGGGGAATGGATGGCCAAGCGGGCGCGACGTCTGAGTTCGTTGCGGAAGTGCGAAAAAGCCCAGCGGGAGGCCTACAAAGCGATCAACCCGGACGCTCAAACGAGGTATCTCGCAATCGCTCGGAAGAGCGGAGAGGCGGTCGAAAACTTGAGTTGGTGGATGCTCAAGCACTATGTGGTGAGCTGGGATCGCCAGCCCGATGAGGACGCCAGTTCGGCCCCGGCCCAGGAGCCCTCGAACCGTCCGGAGCCATCGCCTCGTCCAAGTCAGAACCAATAACAGAAATGCCCCGGTGTCCGGGGCATTCTGCTGAAGCCAGTTGGCCGCACTTATGGACGAACGGGGCGGCGTTTCTGGACCTCCACCCCTTGGGGCTCGTCGTGATCGTGATACGTCTCCCCGACCGAGGGGGTCTCCCTGTCCACCATGACCTCCCGCGTGGGCACGGCGCGCCGGGGTTCGGGGGTCTGATGCCCGCCCGGAGACGAGCGGCGGCCGCTTTCACGGATCAGCAGGGCGGCGACATCCAGCGAATGCCCGATGTCCTCCTGCCGATCGGTTTCCCGACGATCGTTCCGGCTCATCAGCCCGGCCAGCAGGTGGACGGCGATACTCAACTGCAAATTCTGCGACATCGTTGCTCCTCGTATGGGGGAGCGAACATCCAAGCAGGGCACGCTCAACGCGCAAGACGAAACGGGCTGCTAAAAGCCCTGTTTCGCTCGAAAGTGTTTGGACTAGGCAATCCACCTGTCTGATGCCATCTGGCGCCACGCAAGCACGTTGCTTGCGTCAATATCATTGCGCTACCGTGGGCGCCTCAGAGGTATCGTTTTGGGTATCGTTTTTCAGACCCGCTTTTTGGCTAAGTAGTTGATGGATAAGGGCTAGATGGGGTCGTGAGTCGATTCCCATCACCCGCTCCAGATTCAACGGCAACGGCGATCTCTCCGGAGGTCGCCGTTGTTGTTTGTGGGGCATGGGATGCAGGTGCCCGAGGCGTCGGGGCATACTTGTGCCTCAAATCCAGCTGACACGGACGCATGGTGAAGAGCGCGAGACGTTTCCTGAATGGACAGGGCCTGATGCCGATGGCCTTGAGCGTTGTCCTGACTGCCGGAGCAGGCGCCTGCGCGCAGTCGTCCGGCAACCGGGATGCGAAATCATCCGAGTCCTTTGATCCGTGGCCGAAAACAGCGGTGGCGGAGCGCGATTTCCAGACAGCTGCCATCGTCATCGCAGACAGCAACAAGCCCAGAAAGCTCTGGCTCATGTCCTCGCCGACGGACGGTGTCGTGCAGGCGCTGGAATTCTTCTCGGGTGAGCGCGTTACGGATGTCCAGGTCGCGTCGATTGATCCGGTTGGTACCGGCAAGCGCCTGGCCTACAGGTTCACGGATCGAAGCGGCCATCGATACGCCACCATTCGCGCGATGCCATCCGCTGTCGATGTCGAGCAACCCGCATCGTATGGCGGCTGGGAAGACGGACACGGCAGGGGGCACGATGTCGTGCTGGGCGCGACATTGTTCGAGCGCAAAATGGTCATGGGTGCGGATGGGGTGCCCAGGGCGGCCAATACGCCGGTCGATGTGCGCCACCTGTTCGATGGCCAGCCCATCTGCGAAACCGCCGCCTATGTCGCCCGAACGCGAGCGCCTTCGCAGCAGGAAGCGGAGTCCGGGTTCAAGCCGGTCGCCAAGATCATTTCGGATCACGACAGCCGCAGAAACTGCTGGATCACACGCCCGGCCCATGCCGTGAACCTCGACGACAACACTCTGCTCGTCGTCACAGGCAGCAAGGCGGTTCGCTTGAGCGGCAAGGATTTGTCCCCTGTCGGAGCCGTGCAGGGCATCCGGATCATCGACATCAGGGAATAGGCATACGGCACGCCAGGAGGGAAGACCGTGAACGCACAATTGCGACCCGCGACACTGACCGACAACGAACTGAGGGCAACGATCTATTTCGCAGTCGGCGTAGCATCCGAAGGCAGCAGCCGTGGACGCAATGTCGCCTATGAATTGGCTTTCGCCGGTTACATTCATCGCGAAGGCGACACGGCGAGAGGCCACCCCCGCGAAGCCGGTATCTTCCGCGAGGGGCAACTGGAACCAATCTACAATAGCGGCTATTCCATCGGTACGCTGCAAACCGATTTCGGGCAGCAGCGCAACGATGCGAACCGCAATGCCGATCAACTGCTCAACGCCTACCAGGACTGGGCGCGCCAACCGGGCCAGCGGCCCAATCTCGCGCTGACCCAAGCCGAGTATGATCAGGCAAGTGAAGCGCTGCGACGCCAGGGAAACGAGATCAGGGGCGACCGCCAGACCGTCACCGACAATGGTTATGACGTGCCGGTCGGCATCAAGAGTCGACTCAACGAGTTCATGCGCTCGGATGCGGGCATCACCTTCGTCCACAACCAGGACGTTCGGCAGGTCAACCATCTGCTTCGCGAAGGCGGTGCCGTGCGCGAGCTCGAAGATACGACCCTGTATCGCAACGCCACGGCCGACAACCAGATCCGCATGGTCACGGTCATCTCCAAGTTGGAGAACCAGGACGGACGTCGGAACTGGCCTGGCATCATCCAGCGGATCGAGAACGGCACCATTGCCTCGGTGGACGATCTCAACGCCGCCGTTCCGCGCCATCTCCACGGCGACCGCGACAACGCATTGCGCGGTGCCGAGCTTGTGATCGCACTACGCGGGGCGGAAGCGGGCAACCCGCTACGCGGCGCGTGGCAGGACGTGATGGTGAACCCATTGGTCAACCTGTCGGCGGAATGGGCGAGAACGGCCATCGGCGACGTGCGCGAACTGGCGGGGCAGAAGCTGTCGCAGAGCAGCGACAAGGTGGTGGCCATCAACCAGCAGCAAGCGCTGCAGCAGAGCTTCCAGCCGCCCACGCAAACGCAAGGGATGGACGGACCGGATGGACCGGCACCGAAGGGGCCGCGCCTGGTTTGAACCAGGCCCAGCAGCCGGATGTCTCCGGTGGCCCGAAAGGTCCCGGTGTTGGGCGGGGATCGCGCGACGACGACATCGAAGCGGCATCCCGCCCTCAAGAAGACTTTCAAAGACTGCGGCGTGGTGACAGTCGTCGATGATCAAGCGCTACAAGCGAGATGCGGAATTGGCTCGGCTTCGCGGCGATCTGGAGAGAGAAGGATGCTTTCGGACCGACGCTTCCACCCTGGGCATCCTTTCTCAAATGTATTGTGTTGAGGCGTGTCTGAGTGCAATCGCGGAGACACGAATGGCCTTCCGGAATCGCTTCGTTACGGCATCGCGTTTCGGGCGCTGGATTTGATACGTCCAGCGCTTCGGGGCGCGTGATGCACCGCCATCCGGTCGTCCGCGGCCGTCGGCAGGCGATGCCACGCGTCCCCGGCGGCCAGCGGTCATCCTAGCCCCGGGCCTCTTTTCGCACGGTGTGGCGCCGCGCAGGAACTGTCATCATTCCGCCGCAAGCTGCGGCCGTCGCCGCGGCGGACCACATCCATGAAGCTGGCCATCCTCTCCCGCAACACCAAGCTGTATTCGACCAGGCGCCTGGTGGAGGCGGCGCGCGAGCGCGGGCACAGCGCGCGGGTGCTCGATCCGCTGCGCTGCTACATGCGTATCGCGTCGGACGGCTTCGACATGCATTACAAGGGAAAGTCGATCTCCGGCTACGACGCGGTGCTGCCGCGCATCGGGGCGTCGATCACGCGCTACGGCACGGCGGTGCTGCACCAGTTCGAGTTGATGGGCAGTTACACGCCGAACGGGGCCGACGCCATCGCCCGGGCGCGCGACAAGCTGCGTGCGCACCAGCTGCTGGCGGCGCAGGGCATCGGCATGCCGGCGACGGTGTTCGGCGACAACCCCGACGACACCATCGACCTGCTGTCGATGCTGGGGCCGCCGCCGCACGTCGTGAAGCTCAACGAAAGCTCGCAGGGCGCGGGCGTGATCCTGACCGAGAAGCCGTCGGCCTCGCGCAGCGTGGTCGAGACCCTGCGCGGGCTGTACGCCAACTTCCTGGTGCAGGAGTTCATCGCCGAGGCCGAGGGGGCGGACCTGCGCTGCTTCGTGGTCGGCGACGAGGTGGTCGCGGGCATGCGCCGGCAGGCGCCGAGCGGCGACTTCCGCTCGAACCTGCATCGGGGCGGCACCGCCGAGGCGGTCGAGCCGAGCGAGGACGAGTGCCGGGCGGCGGTCCGCGCCGCGAAGGTGCTGGGTCTGGGGGTGGCGGGGGTGGACCTGATCCGGGCCCACCGCGGCCCGCTGGTGCTGGAGGTCAACGCCTCGCCCGGGCTGGAGGGGATCGAGGCGGCGACAGGCGTGGATATTGCGGGCAAAATCGTCGAACTTCTGGCGAAAGGCGCCAAACGTATCGGTCGCGCGCCGGCATCGTCGAAGTGACCCCGCGCCGTCCGGCGGACCCCCGGTCGCCTGTCACGGGGCTTTAACGGCGCTTTAATCGGAGCGGGCGTAGCGTGTGCGGGCCGATGTCTGTCCATCCCGCCATCCTCGTCAGGTGCCAGATGCAGAACCGGTAATCGGGGTAACAACCGAATGTTCGGCCCGGCGGTGTACATCGCCGGGCCGCTTTTTTCCATGTGCCGCCCGCGCGCCTCGATGCATCGCGGGGGGGACGAACGCTGTGCCAGAATGCGGTGGTGGTCGCCACCACGCCGCTGCGGAACCGATCGCGGTGCGAGCGGTCCGAGCACAACGCCAGAGGAATCCGAACGCCCATGCGCATTCTCGTGATCGAAGACAACCAGGACATCGCCGCCAACCTGGGCGACTACCTGGAGGACCGCGGCCATACCATCGATTTCGCCGCCGACGGCATCACCGGCCTGCACCTGGCGGTGGTCCACGACTTCGACGCCATCGTGCTCGACCTGAACCTGCCGGGCATGGATGGCTTGGAGGTCTGCCGCAAGCTGCGCGGCGAGGCCCGCAAGCAGACCCCGGTGCTGATGCTCACCGCGCGCGACAGCCTGGACAACAAGATCGCCGGTTTCGACTCCGGCGCCGACGACTACCTGATCAAGCCGTTCGCGCTGCAGGAAGTGGAAGTTCGCCTCAACGCGCTGGCCCGCCGCGGCAAGGGCACGCAGACGCGGGTGCTGGAGGTCGGCGATCTCGAATACAACCTCGACACCCTCGAAGTCCGCCGCCAGGGCAAGCTGCTGCAGCTCAACCCGACCGCGCTGAAGATCCTGCAGGCGCTGATGGAAGCCTCGCCGGCGGTGGTCACGCGGCAGGAACTGGAAACCCGGGTGTGGGGCGAGGAACTGCCGGATTCGGACAGCCTGCGTGTGCACATCCACGGCCTGCGCGCGGTGCTCGACAAGCCCTTCGGCGTGCCGCTGATCCAGACCCGACACGGCATCGGCTACCGCATCGCCGTTCCCGATGCCGGCTGATCGACCCGCGCCGCGGCGCGTGCGTCCCACCTACCGCCGGCGGCTGCGCAGCCGCATCATCCTCTCGTTCCTGCTGCTGGGCTTCGGGCTGACCAGCCTGTTCGCCTTCGCCACGCAATGGACCCGCAACCGGGTCGAGAATGCGCTGGTCGAAGACGTGATGAACCAGAACATCAACGAGTTCGCGCGGCGTTATTTCGCGGATCCGACGCGCAGCCCCGACCTGCCCGTCCAGCAGATGTACGGACGGGTCGTCGGGCCGGACAAGTTCGAATCGCTGAAGATCGACGAGCCGGACTGGTATCAGCTCGGCGACGGCATCCACCGCCTCGGCGGGAGGAATCCCGACGGCAGTCCGTTCTCCTACAAGCTCGCCGTGCGCAAGACGCCCGATGCATGGTTCTTCCTCGCCTACGACATGACCCGCGCCAGCCGCGGCGAGACGCAGTTCAACCGCGCGATCTTCGGCTCGGTGATCCTGTTCACCGTGTTTTCGCTGCTGGTCGGGTGGTGGGCGGCGTCGCGGGTGATGAGCCCGGTGACCGAGCTGGCGCGACGCCTGCGCCGGTCCGGGCGCAGCAGCGAGCCGGAAGCGCTGGCTTCGCACTTCGCCGAGGACGAGGTGGGCGAACTGGCGAAGGCGCTGGACGATTACGCGGGGCGCCTGACCGACGTGGTCAAGCGCGACCGTGAATTCAACGCCGACGTCAGCCACGAACTGCGCACGCCGCTGGCGGTGATCCGCGGCGCCGTGGAGCTGCTGCTGGCCCGGCCCGGCCTCGACGAGAAGACGCAGACCCGACTGCAGCGCATCCAGCGTGCCGAGCAGCAGTGCACCGACCTGATCGGCGCCCTGCTGCTGCTGTCGCGCAACGAACGCGGCCATGGCGCGGCCGATGTCGGCAAGCTCGCCGAGCAACTGCTCGATGCCCACCGCGGGCAGCTGGCCGGCAAGCCGCTGGTGCTGCACGTCGACGACACGCAGGGGCCGGTGATCGTGGATGCGCCGGACGCGGCGGTGACGGTGGCGCTGAGCAACCTGATCGGCAACGCGGTGAAGTACACGCTGCAGGGCGACGTGATCGTGCGCCTGCGCGCGAACGCCGTCGACGTGATCGACAGCGGTCCCGGCCTCAGCGCCGAGGACGCCGCACGCCTGTTCGAGCGCGGCTATCGCGGCAGCCATGCCGAGCACACCCAGGGCGGCGGCATCGGCCTGTCGATCGTGCGCCGCCTGTGCGCGCTGTACGGCTGGCGCGTGCGCGTGGTGCCGGGCGATGAAAAAGGCGTGGTGGCGACGCTGGAGTTCGCCGACTGAGGCATGCAGGTTGTCTCCGCCGGGGCGGAGCGATTCCGCGGGATGCTCGACGACCGGGAAAAGACGCCACCCTCGCGGGTGGCGTCTTTTTTCGTCCGCATCGCCGGCAGCGCGCGATGTCGTGGCTCACTCCTCCGCGGACACAATCGACACCGTGCGCGGGTTGTTGTCCAGCCGAACCCAGCCCGGGCAGCTCTGCTGCACGCAGGGGCGGCCGTCGCTGCGCCAGATCACGCCGTTGTCGTGCAACTGGTAGAGCAGGCCGCCGGCCGCAGCGAGCGCGCGGGTGCGCGGGTTGTTGTCGAGCATGCGCCAGCCGGGGCAGTTGTTGTTGGTGCAGGCGACGCCGGTCGATTCCCAGATGCGACCGTCGTTGTGGCGCTGGTACAGCTCGTGGCCGCCCGCGACGATGTCGGTGGTGCGCGGGTTGTTGTCGAGCATGCGCCAGCCGGGGCAGTTGTTGCCGGTGCAGGCGACGCCGGTATGCACCCAGATCCGGCCGCCGGTGTGCAACTGGTACAGCAGGCCGCCGGCCGCGGTGATGCGGGTGGTCGCCGGGTTGTTGTCGAGCATCGTCCAGCCCGGGCAGCTCTCGCCACTGCAGGCGCGGCCGGTCCAGCGCCAGATGCGTCCGCCGGTGTGCAGCTGGTACAGCTGGCCGCCGCCGGCGACGATGTCGCGGGTCGCGGCGTTGTTGTCCAGGCGCACCCAGCCGGGGCAGCTCTGGCCGGTGCAGGTGCGGCCGGTGAAGCGCCAGACATGGCCGTTGTTGTGCAACTGGAAGAGCTGGCCGGCCGAGGCGACGATCTTCACCGTGCGGGTGTTGTTGTCGACCAGTTCCCAGCCCGGGCAGACATCGTCCGAACACGGCTGGCCGGTGCTGCGCCAGATCCTGCCGTCCACGTGCAACTGGTACAGGCGGCCGCCGGCTGCGGCGATGCTGCGCGTGCGCGGGTTGTTGTCGAGCCGCTGCCAACCGGGGCAGCTCTCGCCGCTGCAGGGTGCGCCGGTGGATTGCCAGATCGCGCCGTTGTTGTGGAGCTGGTAGAGCTTCGGCGCGTGCAGCTGGTACAGCCGCGCATTGTCGCCCTCGGCGGCCAGGCTGAATTTCGTGCGCGGGTTGTTGTCGAGCATCGTCCAGCCCGGGCAGCTTTCGCCGCTGCAGGCGGCGCCGGTGGAGCGCCAGATGCGGCCGTCGGCGTGGTCCTGGTACAGGCCGCCGTTGATCGCGGTGCTGCGCGGGTTGTTGTCCAGCCGCTGCCAGCCCGGGCAGCTCTGGCCGGAGCAGGCGGCACCGGTCGAACGCCAGAGGTTGCCGTTGCGGTGGCGCTGGAACAGCGTGCCGCCATTGGTGGACAGGTCGGCGGTGGCGGGGTTGTTGTCGAGCATCGTCCAGCCCGGGCAACTCTGGCCGCTGCAGGGCGTGCCGGTCGCGCGCCACACGCGGCCGTCGTCGTGCAGCTGGAACAGGGTGCCATTGCTGGTCGCGATGCCGATCGTGCGCGGGTTGTTGTCGAGCATGCGCCAGTGCGGACAGTTGTCGCCGCTGCAGGGTTGGCCGGTCCATTCCCAGATGCGGCCATCGCGATGCAGCTGGAAGAGCTTGCCGCCGCTGGCCGCGATGGCGCGCGTGGCCGGGTTGTTGTCCAGCCGCTGCCAGCCGGGGCAACTGTCGCCGGAACAGGCGGTGCCGGTGGAGCGCCAGATCATGCCGTCGTTGTGCAACTGGTACAGGCTGGTGCCGCCGGCCGCGATCGACACCGTCTTCGGATTGTTGTCCAGCCGCTGCCAGCCGGGGCAGCTTTCGCCGGTGCAGGGCGTGCCGGTCGCGCGCCAGATCGTGCCGTCGTAGTGCAGCTGGTAGAGGCGGTCGGACGCGGCGGCGATGTCGACGCTGCGGATGTTGTTGTCCAGACGCTGCCAGCCGGGGCAGTTGTCGCCGGTGCAGGTGGTGCCGGTGAAGCGCCAGATCGCGCCGGCCCAGCGGTTTTCCTGGTTGATGCCGATGCGCCACGCGCCGCGGCCGCGCGCGCCGATGTACAGGTTCGAGCGCTGGTTGCCCAGGCGTTCGAAATGCGCGTACAGCGGGCGCGAGATGTGCGGTCGCAGCGCGGTGTTGTTCACCGGGTCCGACAGCAGGGTCCAGCTGCCGCCGGCGTTCGCGCTGTAATGGATGCCCGAATCCTGGCCGCCGACCACGAAGACGTTGCGGTCCAGCGGGCTAATCGCGACCAGCGATGCCTGCGGGTAGCCGCCGCCGGTCGCGCCCTGCTGCACTTCGCCGAGGAACGCGCCGTTGCCGGTGAGCAGGGCGTCGACGCCGGCCATCGCCGTCCAGCTGGTGCCGCCGTTGGTGGTGCGCACCATCTGCGGCGTGGCGCCGGCCATGTCGCTGGCGATGATGTGGTTGGCGTCGTTGCGATCCACCGCGAACGCGCCGAACTGGTTGTTGCCGTTGCGCTGCACCTGTGTCCAGGCGCCGGTGGTGGTGGCGCCGTCGTGCCGCCACAGCGAACCGGTGCCGCCCATGCCGCAGGCGCCGAGGCCTGCGCGCAGCAGGAACACGGCGGTGCCGTCGCCGCGCCGCGATGCGTGGATGCCGCAGGCGTTGGCCGGCACGCCGGTGCCCAGGGTTTGCCAGGTGACGGGATTCGCACCGATGTTCGTGGTGAAGAACACCCCCGCACTGGAGACCACCGCATAGCTGTTGGCGGCGTAGTTGGCGATGCTGTCCAGATCGCGGAAGCCCAGCAGGTTGCCGGCGGGATAGGTCGGGATTTCCGAGCCGCCATCCATGTTGTCGCCGTCGAGGAACATCCGCGTCGCGCGACCGGGGCTGAAGCAGCACATCGTGTAGACCACGCGGTTGGCTTCGGCCTCCACGTCGAACACGTCGCAGCAACCCGGGCTGCGCCAGGTGGGCGTGGCCCGGGCGGCGTCGCGGGTGCCGAAGGCGCCGGTGTCCTGCTGGCCGATGTAGACGCCTTCCTCGTCCGCGGCCGCGCGTTCGTTGCCGGCCATGTCCCACAGCCACAGTGCGGTGACCGAGGTGGTCGGCTGTTCCCAGCGCGGGTCGTGGCAATCGCTGCCGGTGCGGAGGTTGAAGTACACGCCGCCGTCGTTCGAATACAGCGTCGGGCAGGCGCCGACGCCGCCGGTGGGATTGAAGGCGATGTCGCCCACGTCCCAGTGCGCGCCGTTCTGCGCGTTGTTCCAGCTGTTCGACGGGCAGCGCTGTGCGCTGGACGCCGGGTTGGCGGGCGTGGTGCAGGCCGCGCGGAACAACTGCGTGTCGCCGAACCACAGGTCGAAGGCGGCGCCGGCGCGGTCGTTGACGCGCACGAAGGGGATGCGTCCCTGCGGACCGGGGTTGGTGAAGGTGGTCGGCCAGGTCGCGCCGCCGTCGCGGCTTTCGAACAATTGCGTGCCGACCGACAGGAAGATGGTGTTCGCCTCGTCCGGCGATGCCGCCAGCGAGCAGGTGCCGCCGGGATCGACCGCGCCGGCGACGAAGGTGGTGCCGCCGTCGTTCGAGCGCAGGTGGCCTTCGTCGCCGCAGATGTCGATCACGCCGTGGTGGATGATGACGTCCCACACCCGCGAGCCGCCGGGCGTGGTCGGCGTGGGGTCGCGGTAGTCCCAGGTCACGCCGTTGTCGGTGCTCACCGCCAGGCCGCAGCCGGTGCCGACGAAGATGCGGTTGTTGTTGGCCGGGTCGAAGGCGATGCCGAAGGCTTCGGGTTCGGTACGGTCCACCGCGAAACGGCAGTCGCCAGCGGCCGGGCGCGCCCCGGTCGGCACCGCCCAGGTCGTGCCGCCGTCGCGGCTGACATTGACGCCCGACTGCGGCGTGCTTTTGCCGTCGAAGCGCGAAGTCGCGACCAGGACATTGGCGTTGCCCGGGTTGAACTCGACATCCCAGGTCGCCTGCGCGCGATACCCCTGCACGTAGGTCCAGTTGCGGCCGCCGTCGGCGGTGCGGAACAGGCCGCCCCATTCGCTCGCCGCGAAGTAGACCTGGTTGTTGGTCGGATGCGCGGCGAGCTTGTTGACGCGACCGCCGCTGGCGCTGTTGGGGTCGCCGCCGTCGCGGTCGGACTGCACCGGGCTGATGTTGTCGATGCGCCAGCTCGCCTGCGCGGCGACCGAGCCGCTGAAAGCCAGCAGCGCGGCCAGCGATGCCAGCAGCAGCGTCGCGCGTGGGGCTGTGCGGCGAGCGTCATGGCGACGAGGGGCGCGATGACGAGGGGCGTGGAGTCCGGTATTGCGCATGGTGTCCTGCATGGCGCTCTCTCCTGGAAGCACGGGGGCCGCCGCGCGACAGGGCGCGCTGGCGGCGGCATGACGAATGGGCGGGGCGCGCTACGGAACGACGTAGTCGGCCGGACACACCGGCACGCGACAGACGTTCTCGCCGAGGTTTTCCGCAGCCTCGACGCCATCGCGCACCAGGCGGATCTCGTAGCTCATGCCCGGCTGCAGGCCTTCGAAGACCAGCGTGCGCTGCGGCGTGCCGCGCTGCATCTCCACGCCCTGCGCGATCGCGCGGATCTGCTGCAGCGCGCCGCCGCGCAGGTCGGCGACCATCGCTTCACGCAGGTCGGGCGACGTGTCCACGGCGGTGGATGCATTCGGGCGGACGCTGCGCAGCCGCGTCGTGTCCATGCCGGCATCGCGCGGCACCACGCGGAACTCCCGCACGCGGTCGAGGAAGACCGGCGTCTCGCGCACGCGCAGCCGCTCGACATCGATGCCCGCACCCGGCTGCACGCGCGCTTCGGGAATCGCCATCAGCGGCACGCTGCCGAAATCGCCCTCGCGCATGGCCTGCGGCGTGGTCGCGAAATCCAGTCGCAGCGCCGGCGTGATCTCCCGCGCCTCGCCATCGACGACGACCTGGGCGATCGGCGTGCGCGGCGTGATCGCGCTGCACACGAACTGGCAGCGCACACGCGGCGGCGGAAGGTCCGCACGATGGGGCGCGATGCGCGGCGCGCGCAGCGCCGTTCCGACGGCCGCACGCTGCAGCGTCGGCGACGCCAGGCGTGGCGACTCGACCAGATTGCCGCGCTCGTCCTGCGCTTTCAGTCCGGATGCGGCCAGCAGTCCGGCGGCCAGCGCGACCGATCCGGCGAGCATCGCCGGCCATCGGCCACGGAAGAAGACAGTGCGGTGGACCTCGGTGCCGGCATCCCGTGCCGGTGCCATCAACCAGAACGTCATGGCGCTCCTCCTTTTCCGTGCTGTGAGCTTGGACGCGTTCCACGCATCGCGGGACCCTCCCGGCCCCCGCCGGTGGAACGTCGGATTTCCCCTGTTCCTGCTCAGGCGCAACGCGGCACGGCCGCGCGAGCGGCCAGTGCCCGGGGACATTTCCGATGACCGGTGCCGATGCCCGGGCGCGGTGCGTCGATCGAATGCGGCATCCCGATGCCGATCATCGCGATGTCCGGCTGGCGTGGGCGATCCGAGAGTGCCGACGAAAAAAGGCCGCGCATGTGCGCGGCCTTTTTTTCGTCGTGCCGATGTCGCCGGGCTTACACCCGCTCCAGCCACCCGTACTTGTCCGGGGTCTTGCCGTTGAACAGGCCGAAGAACAGCTCCTGCAGCCTGCGGGTGACCGGGCCGGGCTTGCCGGTGCCGACCTGGCGGGCGTCGACCGAGCGGATCGGGGTGAGTTCGGCGGCGGTGCCGCACATGAAGAGTTCGTCGCAGAGGTAGAGGTATTCGCGCGGCAGGTCGCGTTCGATCACCTCGATGCCGTTGTCGCGGGCCAGGGTGATGATGGTGTTGCGGGTCAGGCCGTTGAGCAGCGCGGCGCTGACCGGCGTGGTGTGCAGGGCGCCGTCGAAGACGAGGAACAGGTTCTCGCCCGCGCCTTCGCTGAGCAGGCCGGTCGAGGCCAGGGCGATGCCTTCGCCGAAGCCGAGGCGGCGCGCTTCGCGCGCGACCAGCTGGCCAGAGAGGTAATTGCCGCCGGCCTTGGCGCCGGCCGGAATGGTGTTCGGGGCGAAGCGCTGCCAGCTGGAGACGCAGGCGTCGATGCCGGCTTCCAGCACTTCGGCGCCGAGGTACTGGCCCATCTTCCAGGTGGCGACGGCGACATCGGTCGGGGTGTCGGCCGACAGGCCGAAGCCGCCGAGGCCGCGATAGGCCACCGGGCGCAGGTAGTCGGTGGTGAAGTCGTTGGCCTTGATGACCTCGCGGCAGGCGGCGTTGATCTCGTCCAGGCCGTAGGGGATGGCCATGTCGTAGATCCTGGCGGAGGCGAACAGGCGCTTGTTGTGGTCGTTGAGGCGGAAGATCACCGGGCCGTCGGGGGTGTCGTAGCAGCGGATGCCTTCGAACACCGACGAGCCGTAGTGCAGCGCGTGCGACATGACATGGGTGGTGGCTTCGGCCCAGGGCTTGATCGTGCCGTTGTGCCAGATCCATTCGGGGTATTGCTGCGCCATGTCGGTGTCCGCGGGATGAGGGAAGCCGCGATTTTAGGCGATGGCGCGCAGGGGCGTCAGTGCAGGGGGCGGCCATCCGACGGAACGGGGCCTTGCGGCCCCGTCCGTACAGCCGGGTATGGCGGATCGATCGCGTCCGGCTCAGCGGAACGCGGCGACCGTGGCCGCGCGCTCGTTGAGCAGGCGCGTGTTGTTGCTGGTGGCGGTGGTGCCCATGGCCTGCCCGTTGTAGGTCTTCGCCGGGTTGGACCAGTAGTTGATGCGCGGGCAGCCGCCGGAGTTGGTGCAGTTGTAGGCCATGATCGTGCGCCAGGCGTTCGTCGGCGAGCGGTAGCCGTGCGCGTAGGCGTGCGGCGAGGTGCTCGGGTCGGTGGCGGGATCGTGGCGGGCGCCGAAGTTGTGGCCGATCTCGTGCGCGAACGAGTAATAGCCGGTCATGCACGAGGCGGCGGTCACGCTGAATGCGGTCGCCGCGGTCGAGTTGAGGTAGCCGAGGCCGCAGTACTGGGTGTTGGTGGTGATCAGCACGGCCACGTCGGCGGCGATGTTGTTGCGCGTGGTGTGGTAGCTGTCGAGATAGCCGTCGGTGGTGCCGCGGAAGCGGCTGAGGTCGGTATCGAAGCTGGAATTGACGTAGTTCGCGGTGTACACGCCGGCGAGCTGGAAGGTCACGTTCGCGCCGCTGTTGGCGAAGCTCTGGTTGCTTTCGGAGATCGCGAGGTTGGCCTTGGTCGTGGTGTTGCCCACGGCGCTGGCGGCAGCGGTGCTGAAGACGATCATCACGCGCACGGTGACCGGCGCGAGCGCGGTGGCGCGCGCCGTCGCGGCCTTCACCTGCGGATGTTCGGCCAGCGATGCGCGCCACATGTCGGTGTAGGCGGCCGGATGGTCGGGCGGCATGCGCGTTTCGTCGATGCGCGCGATCGCATGCCCGCCGCTGGCCAGCGGCTGCAGGTTGTAGAGCTGGCCGTTGGCGCGGATGGTGCCGGACAGCTGGTTGCCCTGGCGCACGATCATCACCGAGTTGTTCGGGTCGTCCGCGATCTCGCCGGTGGCGCGGTAGCGCAGGGTGTCGAGCATGCCGAAGCGCTTGCCGAGCGTGCCGTACCAGACCTGGGTGCCGTCCGGGTTGCGGCGGCTGTACTGCCTGAAGGCGGTGCCGAGGTCGCCCAGGCCCAGCGACAGCACGTCGGTCTGCTCGCCGATCAGGCTGGCGTCGGCGTGCACGACCTGCAGCGCGGTGGTGGCGCGGTTGCCCGACAGCGCGCGATAGCCGGCGTCGTCGGCGGCGTTCGCGGACTTCGTGGCGGAGAACAGCGGGTTGCGCGCGGCCTGCGTCGCCGCGGCGCCGAAACCGAGCGTGGCGATCGCCGCGACGGCGATGAACAAGGTGGAACGTTTCATGCGTTGCCTCTCCCTAGCAACCTGGAACTGCGGCGTCCGAGCCGACATCAGAGGGCAATTCCAGGTGCTCGATCCGTGAAAGGGATGGCCCGGTCCGCCTTGCCCGCATCGATCCTGCGCGAGGGCGGGGTGGCCCGCAAGCACCGCTCGTCCGCTTGTCGTGATGGTCGCGGTTCCGTGTTCCGGCTTGTGACGCCCTGCGCGGAACGCGCGTGCCGGGCGTCGGTTCGCGCGGTCAGAGGGTGATCCACCAGCAATCGAAATGGCGCTGCAGGCGCAGGTCGGTGCGCGAGGGTGTCGACCCGTTGCGCAGCGTCTGCTGCAGGCGCAGCCCGTAGGGCGCACGACGGACCGGGCGCGGCGGCGCGACGGCGTCCTGGCCTTCGTCCGGAGTGGTCGCCGCGATGGCGGCCGGGGCCTCGGGTGGCGGCACGGGTGCGTCGGGCCGTGGCGGGGAGTCGCTCGGCGGCGGCTCCACCGGTGGGCTGGCGCGCAGCGGGGCGATGTCGACCAGCGGGCGATCGACGATGGCCTGCAGGCGGTCGTAGACCCGGGAGGCGCTGGCGTCGTCGTGGCCGACCCAGTGGTAGACCGCGCCCAGACGGTTGACGTTGCGCTGGTCGATCGCTGCGGAGATCTCGTGCACCAGGTCGCGCAGGGTGCGCGCGCAGGCCATGCGCCGCGTGGACAGGGTGGCGCCGGTGGGGGAGCGGATGCCGCGCGCCTGCGCGCCGATCTCGTCGCAGCGGCGGTCGGTGTAGACGGTGTCGCCCTTGGCGTCGACGCAGCGGTTGAGCGTCGACGTCTGCGCGGGGGCGGGTGCGGCGGGGAGGGCGAGTGCGGCGAAGGACACGCACGCGGCGAGGGACAGGCGGAGGACTGCAGGCATGTCGCGAAGCTAACCCCGGCTCGATGAACGCGGGCGCGTCAGCCGGGCGCGAGCAGGGTGAACGGCCACCACGGCAGATTGCGCAGCAGCATGTAGCCCGGCAGCAGCACCAGCCAGAACTTCGGTTCGCCCAGCAGCCGCATCAGCGGGGCCAGCGCGCGCGGGCGCCAGCCCCAGTACCAGGCCAGCATGGCCGGAGAGAGCAGGACCAACAGCACCATCAGCGGGTTCATGGCGAACGCGCGCGGCAGGTCGAGATGCGCCAGCGCGTGCATCGCGCGGGTCATGCCGCAGCCGATGCACCAGCCGCCGGTCATCGCGTGGAACGGGCACTGCGGGAACAGCCCGCTGCTGGTGACCGGGTCGAAGGTGCGCAACAGCACGACGCCGGCGACGCCCGCGACCGCGAGCGCTGCCGCCTGGGCGACGACCACCTTGGTCGAGGGCGTCGTGGACTGCTGCGCCTGCACGGATCAGCCGCCCTGCTTGCGCTGGGCTTCCTGGATGCCCTGCTCGATCGCTTCGCGGAAGCCGTCCATGCCGAGCGTGGAGATGTTGAAGATCGCGTAGCCGACGCCGATGATCGCGCAGGCGGTGGTGATCCAGCACAGGATCTTGGCCGTGTTCGAAGCCTGGCGCGCGCCTTCGATGTCGCCCGCGTTCAACTTCGAGTTCACCTTCGCGGCGAACACGATCGCGGCGATGCCGGTGAACAGACCCGGGATGCCGCAGCACAGGCAGAGGCTGAAGAACGTGGACACGATGGCCCATGCGAGGTAATTCGGAATCTTGCCGGGCGTGCTGTACGCGTTCATTCGGGATCTCCGGGAGCTGTGGGGATGCCGCCCTCGGGCGGATGTTCAGCCGGCATTGTGCCCAATCCGCGGCGCGGCGCAAACGGCCGCGTACGGCATGGCGGGCGGGGGCAGGCGGCAGGCGTGATCAGGCCGCGTCGCCGCGCAGCGCGCGCACGCGGGCTTCGAGCGCTGCGGCGCTGGCATCGCGGCCGGGGACGGGTTCGCCGGCCATCACTTCGATGTGGGCGCGGAAGCGGCGCGGCACGCGCATCCGCGCGAGACGCCCGTCACGCTTGCTCCACATGCTGGTCCACATGTTGCGCAGCGCCATCGGCACCACCGGCACCGGCCGGCGTTCGAGGATCTTCTCGACCCCGCCCTTGAACGGCGCGATGTGGCCGTCCCGGGTCAATGCGCCTTCGGGGAAGATGCAGACGATCTCGCCCGCGGCCAGTGCGGCATCCACTGCGTCGAACGCACGGCGCATGATCTCCGGGTCTTCCTTCGCGCCCGCGATCGGAATGGCCTTGCCGGTGCGGAAGATCCAGCGCATCACCGGGATGTTGAAGATCCGGTAGTACATGACGAAGCGCACCGGGCGCGGGATGCTGGCCGAGAGGATCAGCGCGTCCATGTAGGTGACGTGGTTGCACACGATCAGCGCCGGGCCTTCGTCGGGCACGTGCTTCTCGATGCCGTGCAGCTCCAGCCGGTACAGCGCGCGCACCAGCACCCAGCTGAGGAAGCGCATCAGGAATTCCGGCACGATCGTGAAGATCCAGATCGCGACCAGGGTGTTGGCGATCGCCAGGCACAGGAACAGCTGCGGGATGGTGAGGCCGGGCATCGGCACGACGGTGTCGCCGATCCTGAGCTGGTCCATCTGCAGGGCGATGCCGGCGACCGCGGCCAGCACGATGAACATCGCGTTCTGGATGTTCACCGCCGAGATCACCCGCGAGATCTCCTGCTTCGGCGTGCGGCTCTGGATCAGCGCGAACAGCGGCACGATGAAGATGCCGGCGAACAGGCCGATGCCGGTGAAGTCGATCATGATCCGCAGGCTGCCCGGCGCGCGCACGAACTCGGCGAGGCTCAGTCCGGTGGCGACGGCCGCGTCGGGCCGCGCGAAATACAGGTCGAGCAGGAACGCGCTCATGCCGAACGCGCCCAGCGGCACCAGGCCGATCTCGACCGTGCGCGCCGACAGCTTCTCGCACAGCAGCGAACCGATGCCGGTGCCGATCGAGAACAGGGCCAGCGGCATGAGATACAGCGAGGCCGTGCCGCCGAGGTTGATCTGCGCATAGGTCAGCATCTGCGCGGTGAGCATGGTCCCGAAGAACCAGAACCACGACACGCCGAGCATCGAATTGCGCACCGCCAGCTGCTTCTTCGCCAGCGCGATCACCCGGCGCGATTCCGGGATCGGGTTGATGTTGACCTTCAGGTCCGGCATGCCCGCGTCCACCGGCGGGATCATGCGGCTGACCAGGTTGCCGGTGATCGCCAGCAGAACGATCGCGGCTGCGGCGGTTTCCGGGCCGTGGCGGCCGGCCAGTTCGAAGATCAGGCCACCGGCGAACATGCCGATGAGGATCGAGATCGAGGTGCCCATCTCCACCAGGCCGTTGCCGCCGGTGAGTTCCTCGGGCTTGAGCACCGAGGGCAGGATCGAATACTTCACCGGGCCGAACAGCGCCGACTGCAGGCCGGTGCCGAACAGCGCGACCAGCAGCAGCGGCATGTTCTGCAGCAGGAAACCCACCGCCGCCACCGACATGATGACGATTTCCATCATGGTGGTGATGCGGATCAGCCGCGACTTCTCCAGCTTCTCGGCGATCTGCCCGGCGGTGGCCGAGAACAGGAAGAAGGGCAGGATGAACAGCGCCGGCGCGAGATTGGTGTACATCGACTGCTGGCTGGCCGACAGCCCGATCGAGGCGAGCAGGCCGATGATGGCCTGGCGGTAGACGTTGTCGTTGAAGGCGCCCAGCGACTGGACCACGAAGAACGGCAGGAACCGGCGTTGCCGCAGCAGTTCGAACTGGTTGTACGCCATGCGCGCCCCGCGGCTGTCATCGACCGCGGCAGCCTAGCAGACGCAGGCTGCCCGGCGTGAGCGGTCAGCGCGCGACACCTCCGGCGACCGGTGCGTGCGCCGGGCCGGCGACGACCAGGCTGCGGGTGCTGGCCAGCGCTTCCAGCAGCGCGCTCAGCGGCACGCCATGGCGCTTGCACGACCAGAACAGCGGCGCCTGCAGTCGCACACGTCGCCACAGGCGATGATCGCGCTGCTCCGGCGGCAGCGTGTTCGTGCGCCGGCGCCACAGCCGCAGCGCGCGTTCGCCGCCATCGTGGCGCGACGCGCCGCCGCCGGGACGATCGGGCGGGCAGGCCGGCAGGAATTCGATGAGGAAGACGTGCGCCGCGGTCTTCGCCAGCGCATCGACGCGGCCGCGCCCGTCCATGCCGAGCGCGAGCAGGGTGTCGCGATGGCGGGAGGCATGGCGGTGCGGATCGAGCAGGCAGTGGCTTTCGATGCAAGGGTCGTGCTCGGCCGCTTCGATGAAGCCGCGGCGCAGGCCGCTGTCGTCCTCGTGCCAGCCGGCCAGCGGATAGATCGACTTGCGGACCGGCAGCGCGCGGCTGGCGCGCAGCAGCCGATGCGGCAGGTCCGCCAGGCGCTCGGGCGTGTCCAGTGCGGCGATGTCGGCGCAGGTCGGTGGCAGCGCGATCTCGTATCGCGCGGCGTCGACGCAGGCGGTGGCGACGACCACGTCGCCGATTGGCGGCACGGCCTCGGGCGGGCGCGGATCGACGCTGGCCAGGCCGAGGCGTCGCCAGGGGGCGTACAGCGGCAGCACGTCGCGATGCTCGACCACGGTCAGCACGTCGAACAGGGTGTCCGGTGGCTGGCCGAACGCCGCGCGCTCGCGGTTGGCCGCACGCAGCCGTGCGAGTTCGGGCTGCGGCCACAGCGCGGGTGCGCCGGCCGCCAGCGCTGCGGCCATGCCGCCTGCGGCCTCGTCCGCGTCGGGCAGCGCGTTGCGCAGCACCACGAGCACGCAGACGCGGGGGTCGGCCGGCGGCGCGGGCCACAGCGCAGCGATGCCGATGCGCGGCCTGCCGTCGCCCGTTACCGCGTCGGGCGGATATTCCAGCGCGACCTCGTCGGCGGGTACGCCCAGTTCGAGCAGCCGGGCGCGCGCCGCGCGCTGCAGGGCCGGCGTGTCGCACAGCACGCGCATGCGCGGCGTGCGCGCCGGGTCGAGCGTCGCGAAGGCCGATTCGCGATGCGCCAGGGCGCGCAGGCCGAGGCGCAACTGCGCGGTGTGGTCCCGACGCAGGGCGGGGCGCGCGCCGGGGCGCCGGGCCTCGCCTTCGCGCAGGGCATGACGCTTCGGCGCGCACTGCAGCACGGGCAGCTTGGCGACGCCGTAGCGGATCGCGCGCGCCGGCCCGAACTCGGACACGCAGGGGCCGTCGCACGGCGCCTGCGGCGCGTCGCCGTCCGCCCAGGTCACGCGCAGGCTGGGTGGTGCCTGCAGCGGGATGGCGCCCGATCCCGAGAACGACGGCGCCGGCAGGCCGCTGGCGAGGCGCGGGCCACGTCCCGCGACCAGCGACACCGTGCCAGCCTGCGTGTCGTCGGCGAGCACGCGCAGGGCGTCGTGGGTGCAGGCCTGCAGCATCAGCCAGAACCGGAATGGCGCGCGCAGCGCCGGCGGCAGGAACAGGCGCGCGCGGCGCAGGATGCCGGCATCGCCGGCCGTGCGCAGACCGGCGACGGCGACCGGGCCGAGCAGGGTGTCTTCCCAGTGCCGGCGTGCGGCCGTCGGCACCAGCAGGGTGAAGCGGTCGCTGAAGCGCGGATCTTCCCGGCCCGCGGCGCGCGCCGCCATGTGGTTCGCCCACTGCCAGACCAGCAGGGCCTGCAGGACCCAGCGCCGGCCGACCCCGGGCGCGCTGCACAGCACGAGTCGCCGGTCGCGCGGCTCGGGGCCTGGCGGTTGCGTGGTCGCCTCCGGCGTGCAGGCCAGCCGGAAGAGCCGTTCCGCATCGCTGGTGCCGAAGACTTCGTGCGCCAACACCACGTGGACGATGGCTTCGCGGTGCCCGGGGTGGAAGTTGTCGACCCGCGTGCGCGCGATCGTGCCGGCGAACCACCAGCGCAGCAGTGCGGCGCTGGTCGGCGTCAGCCTGCGCGCCAGCGGCGAGGCCGCGCCGTCCCGCTCCAGGTCCGCCAGCAGCCGTCGCGCGCAATAGCCGAGTGCGGCCTGCAGCTGCGAGGCATGCGCGTCGGCCAGGGGCGAGCATCGGGACGCGGCGGACATGCCCGGCAGGGCGTCGGCGGCCCGCGCCCGCGCCAGCAATCGTGGTGGTTCGATCCCGCGACCTGACCGTCCCGGCGCGCCGCTCCGCCCGCGTCCATGCCCGTTTGCCATCGTCTGCCCTCCGTGGTCGATGCCGGCATGCACCGTAACAAAAAGTTTGATACTGTACAAATCATAAATTTCCAATGCCGGCGTGCACCGGCCTAACGTCAGGTGATGAGGAATGAACAAACCGCGTTCAGCGAACGGCTGCGCGCTGCCCTGCAACGGGCGGGCCTCGGGGAGAGTCCCGTCGAACTGGTGCGACTGCTGGCCCGGTTCGGCGGCGAGCCGGTGTCGCAACAAGCCGTCTCCGGCTGGTTGAAGGGGCGGGCGATGCCAAGGCAGGCCAATCTCAGGGCGCTCGCGAAAATGCTGTCGATGGAGCCGCAGCAGCTCCAGTACGGCGACGACGGCAGGCGCGTGCGCGAGGCGAAGGGCGAATGGCGGCTGGATCCGCGCGACCAGCTGGCGATCGAAGCCTTCCTGCAGTTGCCGACGGCGCAGCGCAAGCTGCTGCGGCACCTCATCGACGAGTTCGTCAAGTCGGCCGCGGCCGGGCGCAAGCCGTGAGCGCGGCGCACGCGCCGGTCACGAGACGCCGGGGTATGGTCGCGCCGAACCATGTCCCGCGGTGTCGCCGTTGCGATGTGGAGATTCGATCACAGCTGCGACCCTGATTCATCTGACAGGTTGTGAAACCTGCGTGAACGGACAACCGGAGTCTGTTGGCCCGAAACATAGATTGCATGTGATCGCCAACAGCCGTTTTCAATTCGCGAATGGCGCGGCCCTAACGTCGCGCCATGAAAACCGAACAAGACGCGTTCAGCGAACGACTGCGTGCGGCCCTGCGCCAGGCCGGCATGAGCGAGAGTCCGGCCGAACTGGTTCGGCTGCTCGCCCGTTTCGGCGGCGAGCCGGTCTCGCAGCAGGCCGTGTCCGGCTGGCTCAACGGCCGCGCGATGCCGCGCCAGGCCAGCCTCCGCGCCCTGGCGCGCATGCTGTCCATCGAACCGCAGCAGCTGCAGTTCGGCGACGACAAGCGGATCCGCGAGGCCCGCGGCGAGTGGAAGTTGAATCCGCACGACCAGCTCGCGATCGATGCCTTCCTCAAGCTGCCCGCAGCCCAGCGCAAGCTGGTGCGCAACCTCATCGAGGAGCTGGCCCGGCACCATGGCGCCGGCAAGGCGGCGAAGAAGACGCGCTGAGCGGACTTCCGCCGCACGCGCGGGCCACGGCATCCACAACGAGGAAGGGCCGGCATCGCTGCCGGCCCTTTTCACATGATATCGATCGGGGGCCGCACCCTATGGCGCGTCAGCCCCGCTCGCGCTCGATCGCCCGCCAGCCGATGTCGTTGCGGTGGAACTCCCCGTCCCAGCCGATGTTCGCCAGCGCGGCGTAGGCCGAGCGCTGCGCGCCTTCCACCGAGGTGCCCAGCGCGCAGACGCAGAGCACGCGACCGCCGGCGGTGACGACCTTGCCGTCGGCATCCAGCGCGGTGCCGGCGTGGAAGACCTTGGCGCCCACCGGTACCGGCACATGCAGGCCATGGATCGTGTCGCCGGTCTTCGGTGTCTCCGGGTAGTTCGCAGCGGCCATCACCACGCCCAGCGAGGGTTTCGGGTTCCAGCGCGCGTCGGTCTCGTGCAGGCGGCCGTCGATGGCGGCATCGACCAGGTCGAGCAGGTCGGAATCCAGGCGCAGCATCACCGGCTGGGTCTCGGGGTCGCCGAAGCGCACGTTGAACTCGATGACCTTGGGCGCGCCGCTGGCGTCGATCATCAGCCCGGCGTAGAGAAAGCCGGTGAACGGCACGCCGTCCGCGGCCATGCCGCGCACGGTCGGCTCGACCACTTCGCGCATCACGCGCGCATGCACCTCGGGCGTGACCACCGGCGCGGGCGAGTACGCGCCCATGCCGCCGGTGTTCGGCCCGGTATCGCCGTCGCCGACACGCTTGTGGTCCTGCGAGGTCGCCATCGGCAGCGCGGTGACGCCATCGACCATCGAGATGAAGCTGGCTTCCTCGCCGTCGAGGAATTCCTCGATCACCACCCGCGACCCGGCGCTGCCGAAGGCGTTGCCGCTGAGCATGTCGCGCACCGCGTGCTCGGCTTCTTCCAGCGTCATCGCCACGATCACGCCCTTGCCGGCGGCCAGGCCGTCGGCCTTGACCACGATCGGCGCACCCTTGTCGCGGACGTAGGCCAGTGCGGCGTCGACCTCGGTATGCACCGCGTAGTACGCGGTCGGGATGCCGTGGCGGGCGAGGAAGTCCTTCGCGAACGCCTTGCTGCCTTCCAGCTGCGCGGCGGCGGCGGTCGGGCCGAAGATGCGCAGGCCTTCGGCGCGGAAGCGGTCGACCACGCCCGCCACCAGCGGCGCTTCCGGGCCGACCACGGTCGTGGTCACGCCTTCGGCGCGCACCAGCGCGACCAGGCCGTCGATGTCGGTCGCCTTCACGTCGACGTTGCGGCACTTGGCTTCGGTCGCGGTGCCGGCGTTGCCGGGGGCGACGAGGACTTCGCTCACGCGCTTCGATTGCGCGAGTTTCCAGGCGAGGGCGTGTTCGCGGCCGCCGGCGCCGATGACGAGGAGTTTCATGACGAGGTCGAATCCGGTTGTCGAAAAGGCGGGCGTCAGGCGGACTTGCAGCTTTCCGCCACGCGCGCGAAGCCCTGCTGGATGTTGCCGAAGGTCTTCTCGATCGTGGCGTCGTCCATCTCGCCGGTCCTGCGCTGCACGCATTCGCAGCGGGGGCGCGCCAGGCTCGCGTCGCCGCCGAGCTGCTTCACCGCGGCCATGCACAGGTCGCCGATGTGCGGCTTCACCGCGATCGCGGAGCAGGGCGCCATCAGCGTTTCGAGCTCGCCCGTGGACTTCTGCGTGTCGAACGCGACGACCTTCTCCGGCGGCAGCTTGCGCAGCCGGTCGGCGATGCAGCCGCAGGTGTCGTCGCTCAGGGACGTGGCGAACGCGTCGCCCATCGAGGAGAAGGTGGCGTCGGCGCTGAAGGTGGCCTTGAGCTGGGCCGGGCATTCGACCTTGAACTTGCTGATCGCCACGGCCGCCTTCGTCGCATCGGACGAGCAGGCCGACAGCGAGGCGGCGACGAGCAGGGTGGACAGGGCGAGGACGATGGTGCGGGTCAGGCGCATGGAGGGTTCCTGGAAAAAATGTGCGATGGAGGTTGCAGGCTCGAAGCGTGGCATGTCGCGAAGGCCGCGGGCAACGGCAGGACGGTGGCCGGGGCGCTTGCGCAGGGCGATGCGCGTTATCCGACGCCCGTTGAGCGTCGATGCTCACGGAGATTGCGCCACGTCACCACCGCCAGGGTCACGACGGTCAACGGCACCACCACCCACAGCATCACCAGGCGGAAATCGTCGAGCGCGTCGTGCTGCGCATGCGACATCAGCAGCCAGGCGGTGTAGGCGATGTAATAGCCGAGGAACAGGGCGCCTTCCCAGCGGGCGATGCAATGGCCGCTGAAGAAGATCGGCAGGCAGGCCACGGCGACCACGGTCATCACCGGCAGGTCGAAACGCAGCGCGCCATCGCTCACCGGGATGCCGCCATCGGCGATGGCGGCGGTCGCGCCCAGCACCAGCAGCAGGTTGAAGATGTTGCTGCCGACGATGTTGCCCACCGCCAGGTCCCGATGGCCACGCAGGGCGGACATGATCGAGGCCGCGATCTCCGGCAGCGAGGTGCCGACGGCAACGACGGTCAGGCCGATCACCAGGTCGCTCATGCCCAGTGCGCTCGCCATCTGCGTGGCGGCATCGACCAGCAGCCGTGCGCCGCCGACCAGCATCGCCAGGCCGGCCACGATCAGCACGATCTGGCGGAACACGCCGACCGTCTCGGGCCTTGCGGTCGCGTCGGTCAGCTCGGGGTCTTCGGGCACCTGCTCGGGATGGCGCCGGGCCATGCGGAGCAGGAACACGATGTAGGCGATCGCCGCGAGCACCAGCAATGCGCCTTCCCAGCGCGCGATGCGCCCGTCCCAGGCCATCGCGAGCACCACCGCGCTGGCCGCGATCATCAGCGGCACGTCCAGCCAGACGAGTTGCCGGTGCACGAGCAGGGGGACGATCAGCGCGACCAGGCCGAGGATCAGCAGCACGTTGGCGATGTTGCTGCCGACGACATTGCCCAGCGCCAGATCGGGCGATCCCGAGATCGCGCCGCCGATGCTCACCGCGAGTTCGGGCGCGCTGGTACCGAGCGACACCACGGTCAGGCCGACCACGATGGGCGCGAGTCCCAGGGCCAGCGCGAGCCGGGAGGCGCCGCGCACGAGCCAATCGGCCCCGAGCAGGAGCAGGACGAGGCCGGCGGCGAAGAGCAGGACGAGGGTCATGGAGTCAGTGGGCGTGGATGGGGCCGAGCAGTGCGTCGATGATGCCGCCAAGCGCGAGCCGGCGTGTCAGGCTTTCGTTTCCGTGCCCTCCCCTGCGTGTGGGGAGGGCTGGCGCGGGACGTCGAACCTTCCCCCGCATGCGGGGAGGGAGGACGACCTCAATGCCTGAAATGCCGCACGCCGGTGAACACCATGGCCAGGCCGTGTTCGTTCGCGGCGTCGATCACTTCCTGGTCGCGCATCGAGCCGCCGGGCTGGATGACGGCCTGGATGCCGGCTTCCGCCGCCGCGTCGATGCCGTCGCGGAACGGGAAGAAGGCGTCGGAGGCCATCACCGAGCCGGGCACGACCAGGCCGGCGTCGCCGGCCTTGATGCCGGCGATGCGCGCGGAGTAGACGCGGCTCATCTGGCCGGCGCCGACGCCGATCGTGCACAGGTCCTTGGCGTAGACGATCGCGTTGGACTTCACGAACTTGGCCACGCGCCAGGCGAACAGCAGGTCGGCGAGTTGCTCTGCAGTCGGGGCGAGCTTGGTCACGACCTTCAGTTCGTCCGCCGTGACTTCGCGGATGTCGGCGGTCTGCATCAGCAGGCCGGAACCGACGCGCTTGACGTCGATGTTGTTGCGGCCCTCGCCGTGCGGGATGCGCAGCACGCGGACGTTCGCCTTCCTCTTCGCGTAGGCCAGCGCTTCGTCGTCGTAGTCCGGTGCGATCAGCACCTCGACGAACTGGCGGTCGAGGATGGTCTTCGCGGTGGCGCCGTCCAGGCGGGTGTTGAAGGCGATGATGCCGCCGAAGGCCGAAGTCGGGTCGGTGGCGTAGGCGCGTTCGTAGGTGTCGGCGCAGCCCGTGCCCTGGGCCACGCCGCAGGGATTGGCGTGCTTGACGATCACGCAGGCCGGCGCGTCGAACTGGCGCACGCATTCCCACGCGGCGTCGGCATCGGCGAGGTTGTTGTAGCTCAGCTCCTTGCCCTGCAACTGGGTGAAGGTCGCCAGCGTGCCGGGCACCGGCCACAGGTCGCGATAGAACGCGCCGTGCTGGTGCGGGTTCTCGCCGTAGCGCAGGTCCATCACCTTCACGAAATTGCTGTTGTTCTGCGCCGGGAACAGCGCGCGGCTGCCGTCGTCGAGCAGCGAGGACAGATGATTGCTGATGAAGGCGTCGTACTGCGCGACATTGTTGAAGGCGGCGACCGCCAGCGCGAAGCGGGTCTTGCCGCTGACTGCGCCGTCGTTTTCGTCGAGTTCGGCGAGCAGCGCGGGATACTGCGCCGGATCGGTCGCGACGGTCACGCGCGCGAAGTTCTTCGCGGCGGAGCGCAGCATCGCCGGGCCGCCGATGTCGATGTTCTCGATCACGTCCTCGAAGCTGCTGTCGGGATTGCTGGAGACCGCAGCGAACGGATACAGGTTGAGCACCAGCAGGTCGATCGCGCCGATGCCGTGTTCGGCCATCACCGCATCGTCGATCCCGGCGCGGCCGAGCAGGCCGCCATGCACCATCGGATGCAGGGTCTTCACCCGGCCGTCCATCATTTCCGGGAAGCCGGTGACATCGCTCACGTCGCGCACCGGCAGGCCGGCGTCGCGGATGGCTTTCGCGGTGCCGCCGGTGGAGAGCAGTTCGACGTTGCGGGCAGCGAGGGCACGGGCGAGTTCGAGCAGACCGGTCTTGTCGGACACGGACAGCAGCGCGCGGCGGATCGTCACCGGGGCGCTGGGCAGGTGGCTGGTCATGGGGAGGCGGGGCGTGCGGAGGCGGGGAAACCGCGATTATAGCCGCCCGGGTGGGAGCGGCCGGTCCCTCGGCACAGCACGCCGGCGTATGTACGGGCAGTCGATGTGCGGCGGCGTCGCGCCGCCAGCCGGGTCGTCAGGTGGAGAGACCGTAGTCCTTGAGCTTCTTGCGCAGCGTGGCGCGATGGATGCCCAGCATGGTCGCGGCGCGGCTCTGGTTGCCGTCGCAGTGGCGCAGCACTTCGGCGAACAGCGGGATTTCCAGCTCGCGCAGCGCGACTTCGTACAGGTTGTTCGCGTCGGAGCCGTTGAGGTCGCCGATGTAGCGGCGCACCGAATTCGCGACATGCTCGCGCAGCGGCGTGCGCGCGGCGGAACGGGATGCGGAGTCGTGGCGTTCGACGTTCAAGGACGGGTTCTCGGGGAAGGGGACGGCAGATCCATCCATGGCCGCGGGCAGCGGGGGAGCGAGTCTAGCGTGGCCGGCTGCCGGCTGCCATGGCGGCACGGCGCGAATCGTCCCGCGATCGTGCCTGGCCGATGAGCGGTGTTGTTGCGGGCAGGACAATCAGGGCTGCATGCGTCGCCGGGTGCGGTGGACGGAACGGATGCGGCGTGCCGCGTTCACTGGAAGCGGAAGTCGTAGGCGACGATCTGCGGCGCGGGTTCGAGGATGTCCATCGCCACGGTCGCGCTTTCGCCGCTGGCCAGCTCCGTCTGTCCTGGCGTGCCGCCGAGGTATTCCTGCGCCTCGAAGCGGCGCTGTCCCGCGGCGCGTCCATTGACATCGGACAGGGTCAACTGCAGTCGCGGCCAGGGCTGCGACCAGCGTGCGTCGTTGCGGAAGGTCGCGGACACGCGCAGCGCGCCCGGACGCGTCGGATGCTGGCGCACGTCGCGCTGCAGCAGCGTGAACGCGGCCGGTTCGCGCCACGGCGGCAGCTCGCAGCGCAGCGCGCCGCACAGCGTGGCCAGCAGCGGCCGCCACTGCGCGTTGGCGGCGAGGCGCGCGCGGTCGGCCAGCAGCAACTGCAGCACCAGCAGCACCGCCAGCGCGAGCACGGCGACGATCAGCCAGCGTTCGCGCACCGGTCGCGCGGCACCGTCGGCGGTGCGCGCGAAGCTGGGCAGGCGTCGAGTCGGTGGTGTCGGCCTGGCCGGTGCGGCAGCGACGGGTGCGGGCGCCGGGCGTTCGTCGCGCGCTGCCAGGTCGGCATCGATCGCTTCGCTGTCCGCATGCGCGGCGGGATCGCCGACCGATGCGGTTTCGGTGGACGCCGGGTCGTGCCACAACGACTCGAACGGGATCGAGTCGAGCGCTGCCGCTTCGACCGCCGTCGCTTCGGCGCGTGCCGCCTGGACCTGCGCCACCGCGCGTGCCGCGGCGTCGGCATCCGCCGCAGCCTGCGCGTCGGCGATCGCACGCGGGTCCAGCAGCGTGCCCAGGTCGATGGGCGCCATCTCCGCTGCATCGTCCGGGATTTCCGGGTCGCGACGCAGCAGGCTGTCGCAATGCGGGCAATGCGTGGGCGGCAGGTCGGTGACCGGATCGGTCGAGACCAGCGCCTTGCAGTAGGGGCAGTTGATGAACATGCGGCCTATTCCATCAGGTTCGTCGGTGCTTATCTGCGAACGCCGTCGATCCTCACCCAATCGTCCTCGCGGGCGACGCGCAGATCGTCGAACCATGTGCCGTAACGGACGAGGAGTTCGTCTTCCTGCCCGGCGAGGATGCCCGACAGCGCGATGCGCCCGCCCGGGGCGACCCGCGCCGCGAGCAGGTCGGCCAGCGCGTCCAGCGCCGAGGCCAGGATATTGGCGACCACCACCGGATAGCGCGTCGCCGGCTCGTCCTGCGGCAGGAACACCTGCAGGCGGTCGCCCACGCCGTTGCGTCCGGCGTTGTCGCGGGTGGCGACGATGGCCTGGGGATCGTTGTCGACGCCGATGGCCTGGGCCGCGCCCAGCTTGAGCGCGGCCAGGGCGAGGATGCCGCTGCCGCAGCCAAAGTCGAGGACCTGCCGGCCCTGCAGCTCGCCGCTGGCGGCCAGGCCGTCCAGCCATTGCAGGCACAGGGACGTCGTCGGATGCGTGCCCGAGCCGAACGCGAGGCCCGGGTCGAGCCGGATCACCGCGGCATCTGTGGCGTCGGCGCCCTCGGGCAGATCCTGGTTCCACGGCACGATCCAGGTGCGCGCGCCGAAATGCAGCGGGACGTACTGGTCCATCCACGCGCGTTCCCAGTCCTGGTCCTCGACCTTGCGGAAGCCCGCGCCGGACCAGTCGAGTCCGGGGTCGAAAGCCTCCAGCGCGGCCAGCAGCAGCAGCGGGTCGGCCTCGGCGTCGAACAGCGCCGACAGCGCCACTTCGCCCCAGATCGGCATCTCGCCGACCCCCGGTTCGAGGATCGCGCGCTCGTTCGGGGTTTCGGCATCGGCATCGAGCAGGGTCACCGCCAGCGCGCCCACGTCCTCGAGCGCGTTCTCGTAGCGCGGTTGTTCGGCTTCGCTGCAGCGCAGTGACAATTCGAGGTAGGGCATATGGCGACGGAACCGGGCCGGACGCGGGGCGCAACAGATTACCCCGGGCGCGCGGCCGGATGTGCCGTCGGTCCCGAGGCATGGGCCGGCCGACGGCGGAACACGACGGCGGTCGCGAACCGCCCGTCCGCCGCGGTGTACGATCCGCCGGTCCCGCCGTTCCCCGGAGTTCCGCCATGCGACCCGTGCGCACCCTCGTCTTCGCTTCCCTCGTGCTGGCCTGCGGCCTCCAGGCCGATGCCGCCCGGCGGCACGCGCCCGTCGGTGACGCCCAGGCGGCGGACACCCCGCAACTGACGGTCGGCCGGCTGGAGCTGGTGTGGGGCGATCTGCGCCCCGGCACTCCGGCGGACGGGCGCCCGGGCACCCTGTTCGATGCCGTGCTGGTCGATGATGCCGGCGCGCGCCACGCACTGGACACCACCGAGGCGCTGCGCGCGGCCGACGACCTGTACGCGCTCTACGGTCGCCGCGTCGCGGTGTCGACCGTCCCGGTGGCGGCCAAGGCCGGCGGCATGCCGACCCGCCGCATCGACGCCATCGTGCCGGTCGGGGACCTCGTGTCCGCCGGGGCGCGTGGCGGCCGTCCCGCGAAGGCCGTGGCGGGCGGCGAGAAGATCACCGGCGTCACCACCTGGGTGACGCTGATGTGCAAATTCAGCGACATCGCCACCGAGCAGAAGCCGCAGTCCTTTTTCCAGGGTCAGTACGGCACCGCCATCGGCCAGCTCGACCACTACTGGCAGGAAGTGTCCTACGGCCAGATCAACCTCGCCGGCAGCCAGGCCTACGGCTGGCGTTCGCTGCCGCAGCCGCGCAGCCATTACGTCACCAAGGATGCCAACGGCAAGGACAAGGCCGACCTGGGCAAGCTCTACACCGACTGCACCGCGGTCTTCGACCCCGACGTGAACTTCGCCGTGAACGGCGGCGTGCAGGGCATCAACATGATGTTCAACGGCGACCTCGACGGCTATGCCTGGGGCGGCGGGCGCTGCTCCACGCTGGACGGCATCAACAAGTGCTGGAGCACGACCTGGAACCCGCCGTGGTCGTTCAACAACCTCGCGCCGCTGTCGCACGAGATGGGCCACGCCTACGGCCTGCCGCACGCCAACAATTCCGATGGCGACAGCGATCCCTACGACAACCCCTGGGACGTGATGAGCGACGCCTGGAACAACGGCGTGTCCAACGCGACCTACGGCACGCTGCCCAAGCACATCAACATCTATTCGCGCAATCGCCTCGGCTGGGTGGCCTCTGCGCGCAAGCTGGCGATCAACGCCGGCGGCAGCAACACCACGGTGACGGTCGATCGCGCCAGCCTCGCCGGATCGTCCAACATCCAGATGGTCACGCTGAACTATCCCGGCCAGGCCAACCGCTACTTCACCATCGAAGTGCGCAAGCGTACCGGCAACTACGAGGCCAACCTGGCCGGCAATGCGGTGATCATCCACGAGGTGCTGACCAGTCGCAGCGAACCGGCCTGGAGCATGGACGCGGACAAGCCGCCGGCCAACCGCGCCAACAACGAAGGCAGCATGTTCAAGGTCGGCGAGCGCTGGGTGTCGGCCGATCGACAGTTCTGCGTCGGCGTGAAATCCGAGACCACGAACGGCTTCGTGCTCGACATCGCCAGCAGCGGCCGCTGCCAGATCACCAGCCGCCCGGGCGGCGCGCAGCAGACGGCCGCCGCGCTCAACGCGGCGGCGCCGGCCGGCCAGTCGCCGCGACGCACCGCGCCACTGCCCGCGGGCGAGGCCGGCTCCGGACGCTGAGTCCCGCACTCCTGCCTTTCGGGCCGCTCAGGCCTGCGCGTTGAAGCGCAGCAGGGCCAGTTCGGTGCGGTTCGACACGCCGGTCTTGCGGAAGACCGCATGGATCTGGTTGCGCACGGTATTCGGGCTGGTGCCCAGCTGGCGCGCGATCTGCTTGTTGCTCAGGCCTTCCGCGAGCAGTCTCAGGATCGCGGTTTCCCGCGCCGTGAACTGGAAGGAATCGACATCCGCGACGATGTCGCTGCTGGCGGCGGGCGGGCTGTCGATCGCGGGCAGGAACAGCGCATGCGCGCGCTCGGCCAGTTGCGCGATCGCGCGCTTGGCGGCCACGTCGTCCTTCCAGCGTCGGGTCGAACTGGCGAGGACGAACAGGGCCTGATCGTCCACCATGCCGTGCGCATGCACCGCGAAGCGTCGTCCGTCCTTCGCTTCGCGGCGCACGATGCGCCGGCCGATGCATTCGCAGCGGCCGAGGTCGATCAGGCAGGGTTCGCGGACCGCCGCCCAGATCGTGAACAGGGACGCGCAATGGCTGCGCAGGGTTTCGGGGGATTCGTGCAGTTCGCCGTCCAGATAGAGCGGCTGGCTGATGTGCACCGCGCCGCCATCGAGTTTCGCGAGGGACACCGAGAGACAATCGATGTCGAGGAAGGCGAGGTGCCCGGAGCGGGCGTACTGCCCGAAGAGTTCGGCGGGGGTGGGGCTGGCTGGCATGGGCATCCTGGGCTGTCGTCGCGATTCGATGGAGACCATCGAACGGGAAGCCGCTTCCGCCCCGCTGCCATCCGCAGGGGATGGGCTGGAGGTGGTCGGGTGCATGGGATGGCGCGTCCATTCGAACCCGCCGGTGCGTCCGCGGAGCCGGCTTCCTCGTTTCAGTATAGGTGCAAACGAAAGCCGGTTCCCGGAGCGGACGGCGCCGTCCGTGTTGCATGGATTCAGGATGATGCGGCCCCGCGTGTCGAAACGCAGGGCCGCCCGGGCGGCCTCGATCAGCAGCAGCCGCTGCCCGGGCCGCAGGCGCCGGTGTCCACGCGCTCGCCGGTGAAGGGGGCCAGACCCTTCGTCGTCCGGGGATCGCGCAGTGCCGGCGTGTTGCAGTCGAACAGCGCGGCGTCCGACAGCGACGGCTCGTTCGCCGCGCGCAGGCCGATGAAGCAGCCCGTGTAGGGTTCGCGCATCAGCAGGTCGTAGGTCTTGGCGCAGACGGCGACGCGTTCGCCGCGGCGATAGACGTGGCCGTCGTCGTCGTGGACTTCGCGCCAGGGGCCGTTGTAGACCACGGCCTGGCCCAGCTCGAAGCAGGGCCCCTGCTTGCCCTTGAAGGCTTCGATCAGGCACATGCGGATGTCGACCTGGCCGATCCGGTCGAGCGCGGCCGGGTCTTCGATGGCGGACCAGTGCAGGCGGATGCCATGGAAGCCCGCCTGCTCGAACGCGAGCAGGGCTTCGCGCTCGGTCGGCATGTGCAGCGGCACGTCGCTCGGGGCGTGCTTGATCGTGTGCGCGCCGGGCAGCGGCTCGTCGGCCAGCAACACGGCGGCGTACACGCGTCCGCCGCGCCGCAGGGTGCGCAGACTTTCGCCGAGTGCCGCGGGACGGTCGTGTGCGGTCACGCGGTTGAGCACGAAATCCATCACCAGCACGTCGAGGCTGTCGTCGGCGACGGCGGGATGTTCGCGCAGGCGGTGGCGCAGGTTCTCCTCGAAGGCCAGCAGGCCGTCGAGGTCGCGCACCGGGCCGCCGACGAAGGCCGCTTCGACGCCGGCGGCATCGCGGCGCAGGTCGTCGAAGGCGAACAGGCGCAACGCCTGCGCGCGTTGGCCCGCCGTCTGGCGGGTGCGGCGCAGACGACGGTTGTCGGTGTCTGCGATGAGCAATGGCGACGTGCCCGGCCCTGCGAGACAGGACCGCAGCAGATCGGAGTAGCCGGCACCGAGGCACAGCGTCGGCTGGGCGGCCTGCGCGACCGCGGCTTCGATGCCGGCGGACTCGGCCAGGGTGCGCAGGGCGCGATCCCAGGGCGATGCGCGCAACGGGACGGGGGATTCAGTGGGCTTCATGCTCGAGCAATTCCTCTTGCCTGGCGGTCGATGGCGCCACATCCACGTAATGCACCTGGTCCGGGAACTGGTCCGCGAACTTCTCGCGATAGCGCTGCAGGTTCGCCGAACCCGAGGTGAAACGGTCGTAGCACACCTGCACCGTATCGAAGGTGGTGTCGGTGAAGGCCAGTCCGCGCTCGCTGCGCAGCAGGTCGATCCACTCGCGGTCGAAACGCCAGGGATAGGCACCGATCTCCAGGTTGGTGCGGGCGAAGGTCAGGTAGCTGCGCTGGCGCAGGTGCAGCGTCTTCATGTCGATGTGGCGCAGGTGTTCGTGGAAATACACCGTGCGTGGCCGGGTGAAGTCGCAGATCATCCGCCACATGGCCTTCATGCCCGGCGCGGTGCGCCCGCAGGTGACCAGGTTGACGTGCGCGCCGTCGGGCACCCAGCGCAGGATCGACGCCATCGCGCTCTGGAAGGCGTCCTGGTGCAGCACGTTGAGCGGCTGGTCGGTGGCGACCGTGTGCAGCTCGGCGTGATAGCGATCGGACAGCAGGCGTTCGACGCCGATCCACTGCTGGTACACGCCATAGCGCTTGCCGGTGTAGGCGCCGTCGCTGGCGCGGCCGATCACGATCGAAGGGCGCACGATCAGGTAGGGCATGCCGCCTGCGGCGACGATGCGCTCGGCCGCGCGCTTGGTCGAGGTGTAGTGGGTCGGATCCTGCGGCGGGTCGTCGAGCGCGGTCTCCGGCACCGCGGCATCGGAATAGCCGGCGGCGTAGGCGGTGGACACGAACGCGAACAGACCGATGCCGGCTTGCTTGCCGGCATCGACGAGGCGGCCGGTGAACTCGATGTTCAGCGCGCGCAGCGCCGCTTCGTCGAAGTAGTCCAGGCAGCCCGCGCAATGGATGATCGTGTCGATGGCGTTGTCGACCAGCATGGTGCGCAGGTCGTCGATGCCGGCATGTTCGCCACCGGCCCAGCGCACGGTCGTCACCTGTGCGGCGAAACGTTCCGGCTCGGCGCCGAGCGCGACCAGTTCGCTGCGCACTTCCTCTGGCATGCCGTCGCCGGCATCGCTGCGGCGGGTGGGGATGACCACGTGGTCGACCCAGCCGTCGAGCAGGACCTGCGCCGCGATCAGCGAACCCAGGTAGCCGGTGCCGCCGGTGAGGAAGACGCGCTTGCCGAGGCGTTCGGTGTCACGCAGCGTTTTCATGTGCCTTCCGTGCATCGATGGCGTCCAGGATCAGTGCGGCATCCGGTGCGCCGCCGTAGGACACCACGCGCTGGTCGACCATCAGTACCGGGAACGCCGACAGCCCGTAGCTCGTGAACAGTTCGGTAACCTGCGCGGCCAGCGCGCTCTGTGCCTTGTCCAGTTCGCTGGCGATCTTCGGCAGCACGCCTTGCGCCTGGGTCAGGGTGATGGTCTGCAGCGGCCAGTCCAGGCCGGCGGAAGCCAGCGCGGCCTGGGCGGCCTCGCGGGTGCGGTCGTCGGCCTCCGCGGTGCCCTGCATGCAGCAACTGGCGGAAATCACGGTGATCGCTTGCGGCCCGAGCGCGCGCTTGAGCACTTCGGCGTTCTCGGCATTCGCGGTTTTGTTGAAAAGACCGAACATGGGCGAATCCTTCTGTCAGGAGGTGGGTGCGGTGTCGTGCCGGGCGCGCCGGATCAGGCGCGCCGGATCAGATCACCACGTGCACGATCGCGCCGAGCGCGAGCGCGGAAAGAATGACGGTCAATGTGTGCGCGATGACCAGGGGCAGCCTGAACATCCGGAGCAGCAGCGCGACTTCCGGCGGGCTGGTGCCGATCGCGGAGACCAGGAACGTCACCAGCGGACCGGCGGGGAAGCCTTTCTCGATCAGGGACAGGCCGATCGGGATCGCCATCAGCGGCGAGATGTAGAGCGGCAGGCCGATCAGCGCGCAGATGAGGAACAGCATGGGCAGCGAAACGGAGTCGACCGCGCCGAGCAGCATGTCGCGCGGGACGGCGCCATAGATCAGGCCGCCGATGACGAGGCCGACGATCAGGTAGGGCGCGGACTTGCGCAGTTCCTGGGTCGCGCCGAGCCAGGCGAAGCGGCTCGCCGGTCCGAATCCCGGCCAGGTCGGGCCACCGCTGCCGACGAAACGCGCATCGGTCGTCGGCTTGCCGCCGAGGGTGACGTGTCGCGACAGGCCCAGCTTGTCGGCGAACAGGCCGGCTGCGGAGGTGATGACGAGTCCGGCGACGATGAAGATCGTCGCGGGCACGGGACCGTGGGTGAGCAGCAGCAGCGCGAATACGCCTTCGTTGACCACAGGCGATGAAATCAGGAACGCGAAGCTGGGCGCGAAACCCACGCCCGCGCGCAGCATGCCGCTGAGTACCGGGATGGTCGAGCACGAACAGAACGGCGTGATGACGCCGCCGACGCTCGCGACGAACGATGACTTCCAGTTCGACGCGCCGAGCAGGCTGGTCTGCATCGACTGGAAGGGCACGCGTTGCTGCACCAGGACGACCAGCCATGTGATCAGCAGGAACAGGCCGACCAGCAGGGTGCCGTCCATCAGGACGAACCGGGAAAAACCGATGATGCCTTCACCCACGAAGAATCTCCTCGCGCACCCGTCCACCCGGAGGTGGACGGGGCTGCCTCTGCGGCGCTGCCGCGACCGTCGCTCAGTTCGCGGCTGCGCCGAGCTTCACGGTCGGGATGCCGCCGTAGGACTGCATCGACTCGATGAGCGGCGCGGTGACTTCGGGGTCGAAACCGGCGCGGTCGAGGGTTTCGACGTAGGCGTCGAGCGCTTCGATGCGCAGTTCGTCGATGTCGCTCTTGATGTCGCCGAGCGAGAGCGAACCGCAGTCGATGTTCAGGCGGTCGCACAGGGAGTGGCAGCTGGTGCTGACCATGCTGAACAGTTCCGGCATCACGCGGTGATGGGCCCAGCGCAGGCTTTCGTTGACGCCTTCGGGATCTTCGGCGAGCAGGCCCTGGATGCGCTTGAGGCCGATCTCCAGGTGTTCCAGCTCGTCTTCGAGGATGCGCGCCGCCAGTGCCGAGGTGTCGCTGTCGCCTTCGCGGCCGAGCGTGCGATACAGCACGATCGCCATCGTCTCGGTCATCAGGTCCTGGATGATCAGGCAGGACGCCAGGTCCTTGTTCGCGACGGCGGTGCTGAAGTGACGACGGATGTTGAACCACTGCGGTTCGACGATCTCGCGCATCATGTTGTAGTCGTGGCGGCGGCCGAGGCTGCCGAGCATGAGGATGTGCTTGGTTTCCTCGTGCGCCTGCTTCACGGCTTCGATCTTGCTCTCGGTGTCCGGCATCAGCGGCACCATTTCCGAGTAGTTCTCGATCGCCATGATCTCGCCGGCGATCGCGTTCGAGCCGATGTAGGCGATGAGGTTGAAGTAGCTGTCCGGCTTCGCTTCCTTGTCCTGCAGTTCCGCGCGGCGGGAGGTCGAGCGAAGGTCGGCAGGTGCGGTGTGGGTGGCGGTCTCGGTCATGACAAAGAGAATCCTTCTCTATATGGGGTGTGTGGTACTGCGAAAGAAACGGTGCATTTTCCGTGGTGTGCGAATCTACAGGTCGATGCGACGGGGCGGCTATAGTACAGAGTTCCTATTCCGCTTCCCGGAGGACACTCTCTATCCTGTCTTCCCGCTCAACGCGAAACGCATGCGTTTGCGGCAACCGCACGACGCCATCATGCGCGATGGCAGGTGCATCGCAATGCTTGCGATGCCTTCATGCGGTCGTGGCCGGGCGCGACCTGACGATGCGCTGCCGACGAATGGTTGTCCGGTGGCGATGGCGGATTGCGTGAATCCGGCCATGGATCGGTCGTCGCTTCGGATGCGTCGCCGGTGAGGACGGCACATCAAATCTCTGGAGAAAGGCAGGAAATGGAATTTCGCAGTCGTACCGTTCGCTTCGTCGCGCCGCTGCTGGCGTTCGTGTCCATCTCGTCGATCTCGGCCTGCGGCGATGGCGCTTCCTCGCCGGGAGCCGCAACTGCCGCAGCGCGCCTCACGGTAGTCGGATCCAGCACGGTGTCGCCGCTGATGGCGGAGATCGCCAAGGATTTCGAGAAGGGCAGGCCCGAAATGCGCGTCGACGTGCAGGCCGGCGGTTCGTCGCGCGGCATCACCGATGTGCGCAACGGCGTCGCCGACATCGGGATGGTCTCGCGCGCGCTGAAGCCGGACGAGTCGGAACTGGGCCACACCCTCATCGCACGCGATGGCGTCAGCGTGATCGTGCATCGCGACAATACGGTGCCGGGCCTCGCCAGGGCGCAGCTCGTCGACATCTACACGGGCAAGATCACGAACTGGTCGCAGGTGGGCGGGCCGGATCTGCCGATCACGGTGGTCAGCAAGGCCGAAGGCCGTTCGACGCTCGAAGTGTTTTCCGACTACGTCGGGCTGTCCTACAAGGACATCAAGGCGCAGATGATCATCGGCGACAACCAGCAGGGCATCCAGGCCGTGTCGAGCACGCCGGGTGCGATCACCTACGTGTCCATCGGCACGGCGGAGTACGAGGCAGGCAACGGCGCGGCCATTCGCCTGGTGCCGCTGGACGGGATGACGCCGACCACGCAGGCCGTGGCCGAAGGGCGTTTCCCGATGGTCCGCGAACTGAACCTGGTCTACAAGTCGCCGGCGGCGCCGAACGTGCAGGCGCTGATCGCACACACCGCGACGCCGAAGGCTGCCGAGATCATCCGTGGCCAGTACATGGTGCCGGTATCGCGCTGATCGCGCGATGACGGCATCCCGGCGGAGAACGCGATGGAACCGCATCCAGCCAAGCTCGCCGGCATCGGCCTGACGCCGTCGATGCGTCGTGCGCTGATGTTGCGCGACGCGGTGTTCTGGGGCGCGATGGGCGCGCTGGCGCTGCTCGGCACGGTCGTGGTGCTGTTCGTCGCCTGGTTCCTCGTGGGCGAGAGCCTGCCCCTGCTGGAGAAGGGCGGACTGCTGCGCTTCTTCACCGACGAAGGCTGGTGGCCGACGGATGGCAGCTTCAACCTGTCGCCGATGGTCGTCACCAGTGTCGCCATCACCTTCGGTGCGCTGCTGCTGGTCGCCCCCTTCAGTCTGGCATTCTCGATCTTCACGACCTTCCGCGGCCGCACCGCCGCGACGCGCTTTCTGCGCATGCTGACCGAGGCCAGCGCCGCCGTGCCCACCGTGATCTTCGGGCTGTGGGGCGCCACCGTGGTGGTTCCCTTGCTCGGCAAGCTCGCGCCGCCCGGTGCCAGCCTGCTCGCCGGCATCATCGTGTTGTCGATGATGATCTTTCCCACGGTCACCCTGCTCACGCAGGCCGCGCTGGAGGCCGTTCCGCGGACGTACGCACAGGCCGCGTCCGCCCTGGGCGTGTCCGAGTCGACCACGATGCTGCGCGTCGTGCTGCCCGTCGCCGGGCACGGCATCTTCTCGGCGCTGCTGCTGGGCGCGGCGCGTGCGATCGGCGAAACGATGGTCGTGCTCATGGTCTGCGGCAATATCGTGCAGATGCCCGGCGCCCTGCTCGATCCGGTGCGCACCCTGACCGCGAACATCGCGCTGGAAATGCCCTATGCGATGGGCGACCATCGCACCTCGCTGTTCGTGTCCGGGCTGATGATGCTGTTCCTCGTCAGCGCGATGGTCGCCGTGTCGGAATGGATGTCCCTGCGCGGCAGGACGAGGCTGAAGGCATGAGGCTGAAGGCATGATGTCGTCGATCCTCGACAATCCGGTCGCACGAGACCGCCTCTGGCGCGCGCTGCTGTGGACGCTCACCGTGATCGCATCCGCCGCGCTGCTGTGGCCGATCGGCATGGTGATCGTCGAAGGCGTCGGTGCGATCAGTCCGGCCTTCCTCACGAGCAACCCCGAGAACGCCGGACGCGCGGGCGGCATCGCCTCGATCCTGGTCTCCACCTTCATGATCGTCGGCGTGAGCCTCGGCGCTTCGTTGCCGCCGGCGTTCGCGATCGCGGTGATGCTCACCGAAGGCTGCGATCCGCACGGCCGCATCGCCGCGGTCATGCGCTCCAGCCTCGACATCCTCGCGGGCATTCCGTCGGTGGTCTTCGGCCTGTTCGGCTTGAGCCTGTTCTGTCGCCAGCTGGGACTGGGGTATTCGATCCTGGCGGGCGGGCTGACCCTGGGCTGCATGATCCTGCCCACCCTGGCGCGGGCGTTGACCACGGCGCTGGAAGCGTCCGGCGCCGGGCATCGCGGCGCGGGTGCGGCTCTGGGCCTGACCCGGCGCGCGGTGCTGCTGCGGGTGATCCTGCCGGTGGCGCTGCCCGGCATCTGCGCGGGCATCATCCTGGCGTTGACGCGCGCCCTGGCGGAAACCGCGGTGCTGCTGTTCACCAGCGGATATTCCGACCGGATGCCATCGTCGGTGATGGACTCGGGTCGATCGATCTCGGTCCACATCTACGAATTGTCGACCAACGTGCCGGGTGGTATCGGCAATGCGTACGGCTCGGCCTTCGCCCTGCTGCTCGTGCTGGCCGTGCTGTCGGTGTCGGTCCATGCCAGCCTGGCATGGATGCAGCGCAGGATGACGGGGACGCGCGCAACGCATTAGTCGCTGCCGGCGCGCATGCAATACAGGGGTGCCGCAGGAAGGCGGCGATGAAACGACAGTCAACCATGGAGTGGAATGCGATGAACGATCTGGCCGAGGCCCTGCCCAGTTTCGCGATGCCGATGGAGAACGCGGGCAGCGCGGTCATCGGGCCCTGCGACTGCGACGAGCGCCGGGAAACGATCAGCCTGGACAACGTCACCGTACGCTACGGCGAGCAGGTCGTGGTCGACGACGTGTCGCTCAGCATCCGTCGAAACTCCGTGACGGCCTTCATCGGGCCCTCCGGCTGCGGCAAGTCGAGCCTGCTGTACTGCATGAACCGGATGAGCGATCTGATCCCGGGCTGCAAGGTGTCGGGGTCGGTGTGCTACAGCTGGCTGGACAACGCCCGCCTGGGCAAGGATCCGATCCTGTTGCGGCGGCATGTCGGCATGCTGTTCCAGCGCCCGAATCCGTTCCCGTTCTCGATCTGGCGCAACATCGAGTTCGCGCTGAAGGAGCACGGCGTCCGCAATCGCGGAGAACTGTCGGATCGCATCGAGTCGGCGCTGAAGGAAGTGGGGCTGTGGCAGGAGGTGCATGGGCGGCTGGATGCGCATGCCGGTTCGCTGTCCGGCGGGCAGCAGCAGCGTCTCTGCCTTGCGCGTGCGCTCGCGCTCGATCCCAGCGTGCTGCTGATGGACGAACCCTGCAGCGCGCTCGATCCGATCTCGACGCAGAAGATCGAAGATCTGATCCTGCGTCTCGCCGAGCATCGCACCATCGTGCTGGTCACGCACAGTCTGGGCCAGGCGCGTCGCGTCGCCGATCAGGTCGCGCTGTTCTGGAAGCTCGATGACGGCGCAGGACGCCTGATCGAGCAGGCGCCAGCGGAGACGCTGTTCGAACAGCCGCGTCACGATCTCACCCGCACGTATCTCGAATTCGCCTGACTTCGCTGCGCGACCGTTCTCGATCCCGGGTATGCGCTCGGTTCGCCGGCTTTGCGCAGTGGATGCACGGTTGGCGCGGCGCAGCATGAAGCCTTGCATGGTACATAGATTCCATTGAAGGCCCGATGGTGGCTACCTACCATCTCGGGCCTATGGAAGCGGACGTCGCCCAGTACGATTTTCCCGCGGTCGCGCGGCCCCGCCGCTTTCCGCTGCGCGCCGGTGATCTGCTGGCGCATGCGGCGCGCGTGCATGCCGATCGCCGTGTGGTGTCCATCTCGCGCGATGGCGAGGCGCAGGAAACCGACTATGCGCACCTGCAGACACTGGCATCGTCCAGGGCGCTGCAACTGATGACGATGGAGCTTCGCCCCGGCGATCGCATCGCCAGCATCGGCGACAGTTCGATCGAACAACTCGCATGGCTCTATGGTGCCCTGCAGGCTGGCGTGATCACCCATCTGGTCAATCCGCAGCATGAAGCTGCGCATGTCCATGCATTGCTGATGCGGGCCGGAGTCCGGCTGGTGCTGCACGATGCGCATCACGAGGCATTGTCGGAGTCGCTCGCGCAGGCGATGGGCGTGCCCGCGCTGGCCATGTCGGTGCCGAACATGGCTGCGACGCCGCCGGACTCGACGGTCACGTTCAACCTGCCTGAATTCGACGAATGCGCGCCATCGCACGTCTGCTATTCCTCGGGCACGACCGGGCTGCCGAAGATCGTCGAGTACACGCACCGTGCGCTCGTGCTGCACGCCTGGGGATGCGCGCTGCCGGGTGCGCTGGCGCTGACCGGGCGGGACCGCGTGATGCCGCTGATGCAGCTCTACCATGCCAATGCCTGGGGCGCGCCCTTCGTCTGTCCGCTGGTGGGCGCGGAGCTGGTGCTGTGCCCGCCGGTGCGCGATCCGGCGTTCTGGCATGCCGCCGCCGAGCGGCACGGCGTGACGGTGCTCGCCGCCGTCACCGCGCACTGGCTTGCGCTGCTGCAGTACTGCGGCGCGACCGGGCAGCGCTTCTCCAGCCTGCGCCGCACGGTCGTGGCCGGCACGCGCATGCCCGTCGCCGTGGCGCGAGGAATCGCGCAGGGGCTGTCGGTCGCGGTGTCGCATGCCTGGGGCATGACCGAGACCTCGCCGCTGGCGACCATCGAGCATTTCGATCCTGCGGATGATCGCCTGGCGCATGGCCAGCCCGTCTTCGGCGTGGAAGTGCGCACGACAGGCGAGGGCGCGCTGGCCGAACTGCAGGTGCGCGGACACTGGATCGCCTGCCGCGAACCCTCGCTCGACGGCTGGCTGTCGACCGGCGATCTCGCGACGATCGACGCGCGCGCGCGGGTCGACGTGATCGATCGCATCGGCGACGTCGTCCGCCATGGCGCCGGTGCGGTCAGTTCGGCGCTGGTGGAGTTCGAAGCACGCACCGTCGGCGGCGTGGCCGATGCCGCGCTGCTGCCGGGCGACGACGTCGATGCGCGCACCACGCTGGCCTGGGTGGCGGCCGGCGATGCCGATGCCGCGCATGCCGAAGACCGCCTGCGTTCGCATCTGGCGGCGGCGTTCGATGGCTGGGTGCCCGACCGCATCGTCGCCACGGGTCCGCTGCCGTACACGCCTTCGGCCAAGGTGCAGAAACACAAGCTCCGCGAGCGCATCAGGAACGAAGACGGTTCCGGGGCGCTGCGGTCCGCGATGGTCAACGAGGGACAGGCATGAGCAACATGGTCGATCTGGAAGGCGGGTCATCCGCGACGGCGGGCGGCAGCACGCTCGACATGCGGCGCTACCTGACGTGGATCGTCGACCACCGGCGCTGGGTCATCGCGGCGACCCTGGTGCTGACGGTGTTCTTCGGCCTGTTCGCGTCGCGGCAACAGGTGATCATCAATCCGGCGGCGGTGGTGCCCCAGAGCCATCCCTACATCCAGGCGACGAACACGATCGAGCGCATTTTCGGCTCCAAATACCTTGTGGTCATCGGGGTGACGCCGGCGAGCGGCGACGCGTTGCAGCCCGAGGTCGTCGACACCGTGCGCAGGATCACCGATCGCCTGTACGAATCGCCGACGGTGAGCAAGCAGACCCTGCTCAGCCTCACCTCGCGACAGGCCAAGGGCATCGAAGGCAGCGCTGACAGCTTCGAGGCGCGCCCGCTCGTCGACGGCACGCCGGACAGCGAGGAAGCCCGCGACGCCATCCGCCAGGCGATCGAACGCAATCCGGTCTATCGCGACACGGTCCTGTCATCGGATGGACGCACCGCGACGATCCTGCTCGAACTCAAGGAGAACGCGAACGGCTTCGGCGCGATGCTGGCCGACGTGAACCGCATCCTTGCGGAAGAGAAGAACCCCGGCCTGCGCATCGCGATCAGCGGCAATCCGGTGTTCCTGCACCAGGCCGAGATCTTCGCCGACCGCATCAACTGGTTGTTCCCGATCGCGGTGCTGGTGATCGGCCTGCTGCATTTCGAGGCCTTCCGCACCGTGCAGGGTCTGGTGCTGCCGCTGGTCACCGCGGTGCTGTCGGTGGTCTGGGGCGTCGGCGTGATGGGCCTGATGGGCGTGCCCATGGACATCTTCAATTCGCCGACGCCGATCCTGATCCTCGCGGTCGCCGCCGGCCATGCCGTGCAGCTGCTCAAGCGCTACTACGAAACCTACGTCGACCTGGTCAAGCACCGGGGCATGGCGCCGTTGCAGGCCAATCGCGAAGCGACGATCGCATCGCTGTCCGCGGTCGGTCCGGTCATGATCATCGCCGGTGGCGTCGCCGCGCTCGGCTTCTTCTCGCTGGTGATCTTCGATGTCGAGACCGTGCGCGCCTTCGGCATCTTCACCGGCATCGGCATCCTCACCGCGGTGGTCCTGGAGTTCACCTTCACCCCGGCGGTGCGCGCGAGCCTGCGTCCGCCGTCGATGGCGCAGATCGACACCGAAACCCGCCCGCGCGTCTGGGATCGCATCAGCGGCGCCATCGCGTCCGCGGTGCTGGCGCCGACGCGTCGGCGCTGGATCCTCGCACTGATTGCGGCAGTGGTGGTGACCGCAGTGATCGGCGGCAGCCGGGTGCGGATCGACAACGCCAGCAAGACCTTCTTCGCCGACAGCCTGCCGATCCAGCAGGACGACAGCCTGCTGAACGCCAGCACCGGCGGCACCAACGTGCTGTATGTCATGGTCGACACCGGCCAGGCCGATGGCGTCAAGGATCCCGAGGTGCTTGCCGCGATCCGCGACCTGCAGCGCGAGGCCGCGCGCCGCACGTTCGTCGGCAAGACGCTGTCGATCGACGACTTCCTGCGGCGCATGCATGGCGCGGCGTCCGGCGATAGCGCACCCTCGGACACGCTGCCGGCCGATCGCGAGCTGATCGCGCAATACCTGTTCCTGTACTCGCTCTCGGGCGACCCCGAGGATTTCTCCGGGCATGTCGATTACGAGTACCAGCGCGCCAAGGTCTCGATCATGCTGCGCACCAACAGCAATGCCGAGATCGAATCGCTGGTCGGCGACCTCACCGAATACGTCGGCAAGCGCTTCCCGAAGCAGGCCACGGTGTCCTTCGGCGGCGAGGTCGCGCAGACGCTCGCGGTCACCGACGTGATGGTGCGCAGCAAGCTGCTGAACATCGCGCAGATCCTGGCCGTGATCTTCGTGGTCGCCGCCGTCGCCTTCCGCTCCCTGCTCGCCGGCCTGCTGGTGCTGGCGCCGCTGGTGGTGGTGGTGACCCTGGTGTTCGGCGTGATGGGCTACGCCGGCGTGCCGCTGAACATCCCCAACTCGCTGATCAGCGCCATGGCCGTGGGCATCGGCGCGGATTACGCCATCTACCTGATCTACCGCGTCCGCGAGTACGTCGCGCAGGGGCTGTCGCTGCCCGATGCGGTCGGCTCGGCGGTGCGTACCGCCGGCAAGGCCTGCCTGTTCGTCGCCACCGCCGTCGCCGGCGGCTATGCGGTCCTCCTGTTCTCCTACGACTACAAGGTGCATATGTGGCTCTCGACCTTCATCATCATCGCCATGCTCGGCGCGGTCCTGACTGCGCTCACCCTGATTCCCAGCGCGATCCTCGCGCTCAAGCCCGCGTTCGTGAGTCCGCGCCGCTCCGCTGATCGCGGTGCGGCCATCCTCATCGTGCTGGCCGCGATCGGTTTCCTGACCTACTCGCAGGTCGCCTGGTCGGCGACGCCCGGCGCCGCCGAGCTGATGGAGCGCAACTGGAGCGCGACCCGGTTCACGAGTTCGCAGGGCAGCGCCGAGTTCGTGCTCGAGACCAAGGGCGGCGCCAAGCGCGTGCGCCGCGCCGAGATGTCCTCCCGGCTCGCTGCCGATGGCCAGGGCAACCAGCGTTTCGTGCGTTTCGAAGCACCGGCGGACATCCGCGGCACATCGACGCTGCTCATCGAGAACACCGGCAAGGACGACGACATGTGGGTCTACCTGCCGGCGATGAAGCGCGTGCGCCGGCTGATCGCGTCGAACAAGCGCGACAGCTTCATCGGCACGGACTTCAGCTATGGCGACGTGATGGGGCATCGCGTCGCCGACTGGACGCACACGCTGGTCGGCGAGCGCACGCGCGAGGGCGTCGCGCACTACGTCGTCGAATCGGTGCCGGCCAGCGACAAGGTCGCCGCCGACTCCGGCTATTCGAAGCGGATCAGCTGGCTGCGCAAGGACAACCACGTCGCCACGTTCGTGGAGGTGTTCGATCGCGGCGGCAAGCCCTACAAGCAGTTCGCGTTCTCCGACATCCGGGCGATGGCCGCTGCCAAGGGCAAGTGGCAGCCGATGAAGGCGATCGGCACCAACCTGCAGAGCGGGCATCGCACCACGATCACCTTCTCGCGCTTCGATGTCGGCATGGCGATCGACGACCGCGTCTTCTCGCCGAACGCGATGTCCGCTCCTTGAGCGTCGCCGTGTCGACGTCCGATCCGATGGCGTCCCGGGGGCGACGCCCGCGCGCGCCGCGCTGCCTGGCCTCGCGTGCGCTCGCCGCGCTGGCGGTGCTCGCGTCCTCGCAGGCGTGGGCCGAAGCGCCCGCGACCCGTGGCGAACTCGCGGTGGGGCTGTGGTCGTCCAGCCGGATGCTGGACGACCGCGACGGCACCGCCGCCGCGCGCCTGGCGTTCGGCATGGACTGGGCGGTCGCCGATGGCGTGCAGGTCTCCGCCGACGCCATGCTCGCGCATTCGCCGCAACGACTCGACGGGCGCCGTGGCGACGCCGAATTGCGCGAGTTCTACCTGCGACTCGCCGACGTGCCCTGCGCACCGGTGCTCGGCAAGCGCCTGGTGCTGTGGGGGCGCGCGGACGGCGTGAACCCGACCGATCTGGTCGCGCCGACCAACCACCGCCTGCTGGCCCCCGAGTCCGAGGACCAGCGCACTGGTGTCTGGGGCGCGCACTTCGACTGCCAGGCCGGCGGCGGCAATCTCCAGGTGCATGTCGTCGACCGCTTCGAGCAGAGCCGGGTGCCCATCGCATTGCCGGCCGGCGTCGTCTTCCGCGAAACGCGGCACCCCGATGCCGATCCGGTGTTCGCGGTGCGCTACGACCGCCTGGGCAGCGCCGCGGACTGGTCGGTCAGCGCGGTCAGCGGTTACGACCCGTTCCCGACCCTGGCGCTGCGCGGCGTTTCGGCGCAGGGCGTCGAACTCGGTACGCGCGCGACGCGCATGCGCATGCTCGGCGCGGACCTCGCCATGGTCCGCGGCAGGGCCGCGCTGCGCGGGGAAATCGCCTGGGTCGACTATGCGCGCAGCCGCGATCCGCGCGTCGCGCCGCGGCGTTCGCACACCTCGCTCGTCGCCGGCGCCGAATGGTCGCTGCGCGAAGGTGAAACCCTCGGTGCGCAGGTGTTCTGGAAGCGCCTGCGCGACGCGCCGCCACCGGACGATCCGGTGCTGGCCCTGCTCCGCGAAGGCCAGGCCCTGATCAGCAATGAACTGGACCGCGACCAGTACGGGGTGACCGTGCGCTACGCCAAGGCCGTGTTCGACACGCGCGGCGACTTCGACCTGTTCCTGGTCGCGGGACGGCCGCGCCGCGACTGGCTGCTGCGTGCGCGCTACGGATACGCGATCACCGATTCGCTGCGCGTCGAGGCCGGCATCGATCATTTCCGCGGCGGCGAAGACAGCTTCCTCGGCCGCCTGCGCGACAACTCGCTCGGCTTCGTGGAGCTGGCGCATTCCTGGTGAAGGAGAGGTGGACATGGACGTGCTCTATTACTTCGTCGACCTGCTGGCCAATTTCGACGACCATCTGACCTTCTGGTGCGCGAACTACGGCGCCTGGACGATCGCGATCCTCGCGCTGATCGTGTTCGCGGAAACCGGGCTGGTGGTCTTTCCCTTCCTGCCCGGCGACTCGATGCTGTTCATCGTCGGCGTCTTCTGCGGCGCCGGCCTGCTCGATTACCACGCCGTGGCCCCGGCGCTGATCGCTGCGGCGGTGCTCGGCGATGCGCTGAACTTCACCATCGGCCAGCGCTTCGGCGGCGCGCTCATCCGCCGGTCGCGGCATATCGCGGCGGGGCATGCGCAGTCGCGCCTGTACTTCGCCAGGCACGGCGCACGGACCATCGTCATCGCGCGCTTCGTGCCGGTGGTGCGCACCTTCGCGCCCTTCGCCGCCGGCTTCGGGCACATGGATCGCGCGGTGTTCCTGCGCTACAACATCGGCGGCGCCCTGCTGTGGGTGCTGTCGCTGACCGCGCTGGGCTACGCGTTCGGCGACCTGCCGGTGATCCGCGAAAACCTCAGCACCGTCATCCTCTCGATCGTCGCCCTGTCGATGCTGCCCCTGGTCTGGGGCCGGGTGTCGGCACTGCGTGGCCGGCGCAGTGCCTGAGCCGTCACTGCCGCTGCGGCCGGGTTGGGCCGTAGAATGGCCGCGCCCACCCCGCGGCGCCCACGGGCCGATGCCCGACCCCAGGTCCGACATGCTGCTGATGATCGACAACTACGACAGCTTCACCTACAACCTCGTGCAATATCTCCAGGCGCTGGGGGCGGAGGTGAAGGTGGTGCGCAACGACGAGCTGACGGTAGCCGGGATCGAGGCCCTGGCGCCGTCGAGCATCGTGATCTCGCCCGGTCCCTGCACGCCGAACGAGGCCGGGGTGTCGGTGGACGTGATCCGCCAACTGGGCGACCGCATTCCCATCCTCGGCGTCTGCCTCGGCCACCAGAGCATCGGCCAGGCCTACGGCGGCGACGTGGTCCGCGCCGGCCGCATCATGCACGGCAAGACCTCGCACATCCGCCACGAGGGCAAGGGCGTGTTCGCCGGGCTGCCCGACCGCTACGAGGCCACCCGCTACCACTCCCTGGTCGTCGACCGGCACACCCTGCCGGACGCCCTCGAAGTCACCGCCTGGACCGAGAACGAGGACGGTTCGATCGAGGAGATCATGGGCCTGCGCCACCGTGAGCACCCGGTGGAGGGCGTGCAGTTCCACCCCGAATCGATCCTCACCGAGCACGGCCACGCGCTGCTGAAGAACTTCATCACCCGCGCCGCCTGAGCCCGTTCCCGGCCGCGGACCGCCTGTCGCTGGTTGCCGACGGGTCGCCGACTGGTTGTCCGCCGCGCCCGCAGCCGCCATCATGGGCGCCCGCCGACGGCGGCCAGCAGAAACGGACGGTCACAGGCATGCCCATCACCCCCCAGGAAGCCCTGCAGCGCACGATCGAGCACCGCGAGATCTTCCATGACGAAATGGTCGATCTGATGCGCCAGATCATGCGCGGCGAGGTTTCGCCGTCGATGACCTCGGCCATCCTGACCGGCCTGCGCGTGAAGAAGGAAACCGTCGGCGAGATCGCCGCCGCAGCCTCCGTGCTGCGCGAGTTCTCCAACAAGGTCGAACTCGCCGACCGCCGGCACATGGTCGACATCGTCGGCACCGGTGGCGACGGCGCGCATACCTTCAACATCTCCACAGCGAGCATGTTCGTGGTCGCCGCCGCGGGCGCCAAGGTCGCCAAGCACGGCAACCGCAGCGTGTCGTCGAAGTCCGGCAGCGCCGACGTGCTCGAAGCGCTGGGCGCGAACATCGAGCTGCAGCCGGCGCAGGTGGCGCAGTGCATCGCCCGGACCGGCATCGGTTTCATGTTCGCCCCGGTCCATCACCCGGCGATGAAGGTGGTCGCGCCGGTACGCCGCGAAATGGGCGTGCGCACGATCTTCAACATCCTCGGGCCGCTGACCAATCCCGCCGGCGCGCCGAGCATCCTGATGGGCGTGTTCCATCCCGACCTGGTGGGCATCCAGGCGCGCGTGCTGCAGGAGCTGGGCGCCGAGCGTGCGCTGGTGGTCTGGGGGCGCGACGGCATGGACGAACTCTCGCTCGGTGCGGCCACGCTGGTCGGCGAACTGCGCGACGGCAAGGTCCGCGAGTACGAAGTCCATCCCGAGGACTTCGGCATCGGCATGGCCGCCAGCCGCAACCTGCGCGTGGCCGACGCCGCCGAATCGAAGATCATGCTGATCGAGGCGCTGGACAACACGCCGGGCCTGCCGCGCGACATCGTCTGCCTCAATGCCGGCGCGGCGCTGTTCGTGGCCGGGGTGGCCGACAGCATCGCCCACGGCATCGAGGCCGCGCGCGCGGCGATCGCCAGCGGCGATGCCCGCGCCAAGCTCGAACACTTCATCGCCACCACGCAGACGCTGGCCGCGTCATGAGCGACGCCGGTTTCGCCAATACGCCCGAACCGCCGTACCACGCGGTGATCTTCACCTCGCAACGCAGCGGTGCGGACGCCGAAGACTATGCCGAGGCCGCCGAAGCGATGCTGGCGCTGGCCTCGCAGCAGCCGGGCTATCTCGGCGTCGAGTCGGTGCGCGGCGCAGACGGCGTCGGCATCACCGTCAGCTACTGGCGCAGCGAGAACGACATCCTGGCGTGGAAGCACCACGTCGAGCACGCCGCCATCCGTGCCCGCGGCCGGCGCGACTGGTACACCCGCTACATCACGCGCGTCGCGAAAGTCGAACGCGCCTACGACTGGTTCGCGAAAACATCATGAGTACAGCCGCATCGCACCCCGCCCGTGCCGACATCCTGCAGCGCATCCTCGACCGCAAGCACGAGGAGATCGCCGACCGTACCGCGCGTGTGCCGCTGGCCGAACTGCGCGAGCGCGCTGCCGCTGCATCGCCGGTGCGCGGCTTCGTCGCGGCCCTGCAGGCGAAGCATGCGGCGGGTCTGCCGGGCGTCATCTCCGAAGTGAAGAAGGCCAGTCCGTCGAAGGGCGTGATCCGCGCGGACTTCGATCCGGCGGCGATCGCGCGCAGCTACGAGGCCGCGGGCGCGGCCTGCCTGTCGGTGCTGACCGACGTGGATTTCTTCCAGGGCGCCGACGCCTACCTGCAGCAGGCGCGCGCCGCCTGCGCGCTGCCGGTGCTGCGCAAGGATTTCACCGTCGACGCCTACCAGATCGTCGAAGCGCGTGCGCTCGGCGCCGACTGCATCCTGCTGATCGTGTCCGCGCTGGACGACGACCAATTGCTGTCGCTGTACCGCGAGGCGATGGCACTCGGCCTCGACGTGCTGGTCGAAGTGCACGATGCCGACGAACTGCAGCGCGCTCTGCGCCTGCCGGCGATCGACGGCCGCGAGGCGCTGATCGGCGTCAACAACCGCAATCTGCGCACCTTCGAGGTGTCGCTCGACACCACGCTGTCGCTCAAGGACGCCATGCCCGCCGGTCGACCGCTGGTCACCGAAAGCGGCATCGCCACCGGCGACGACGTGCAGCGCATGCGCGATGCCGGCATCGATCTGTTCCTCGTCGGCGAATCCTTCATGCGCGATCCCGACCCGGGTGCGGCGCTGCGGCGATTGTTCTTCACGGCATGAGCACGACGCAGTTCCCGGCCCCGGCGGCCGACGCGCCGCTGGTCGTCTTCGATTTCGACCACACCCTGTACGACGGCGATTCCGGCAGCCATCTGTTCGCGTGGCTGATCGGCCGCGCCTGGTGGCGACGCCTGCTCGCGCTGCTGATCGCGCCGGTGTTCGGCCCGATGATCGCCTTCCTGCCCACGCGCCGGCGCGGCATCTCGGCCTTCGTCTGGGTCGGCACGCTCGGCATGCGCACCGTCGCCGAGTTCGATGCGATGACCGACCGCTACGTCGACGCGCATGTCGAAGCGATCAGGCCCCGCCTGCTGCCCATCGCCTTCGACGTACTGCGTCGCCATCGCGAAGCGGGCGACCGGGTGATCGTCGCCACCGGCGCGCCGCCGGAACTGGCCCGCGCCATCCTCGCCTTCGCCGGCCACGGCGACCTGCCGGTGATCGGCACGCAGGTCGGCCCGAAGTACGGTGCCATCGGTGCGGTGCGTCATTGCCATCACGCGATGAAGATGCGCATGCTCGCCGATGCCGGCTACGGCGGCCCGGTCGAAGCCGCGTATTCCGACAGCAGCGCGGACCTGCCGCTGCTCGAGGCCGCGCGCAAACCTGTCGTGGTGAATCCGAAGGTGTCGCGCGTCGAGATGTTCCGCAAGGTGCTGCCACCCGGCACCCCGATCCTCAACTGGGGATGCCCGGGGCGGGGCGGGGATGCGCCGTCTCCCGAAACGGGGTCAGGTTCACTTCCGGGGGAGTGAACCTGACCCCGTTCAGGGCTAACCCGTTCAGGGCTTCCGTGGTCGATGCGCTGGCCGGACACCGGCGAACCGTCGCGTTTTCGCTTCGATCATCTGCCTGAAACCTTCGCTGCCCAGGACCCGTTGTTGTTGCAGATGCAGGCGGATGCCGTCGATCTCTGCGTCGTCTGATCCTTCGCGCACGATCGCCCGGTAGGTCTCTGCGCGTGAGCGGGACTCTGCGGCAAGGGCCAGATAGATGGGGTGCGGCGTCAGCAGATGATCCCGGTGGCCGAGTGCGTTCCCGGCATGGCTGGACACCGGAAGGCCTCCGCTTTCACCACCATCCCTGCCCTGACCGGGTTGAGCTCGATGTAGCGGCAACAGACCAGCACATGCCGGTCGCTCTCGACGACCGATGACTTGAACCGGCCTTCCCACAGCGTCCCAGTACGCCCGTGGCGGCGATTGAACTCGGCGACATAGCGTCGCCCCAGCCGTTGCATCATCTTCGAGGCTCCGCCGTTACACGATGGCGTGACCAGCAGGTGGACGTGGTTGTCCATCAGCACGTATGCATGCAGTTGGCAGTCGGTCGCGGTCAAGGCATCTGCCAGCAAGGACAGGTAGCGTCGCCTGTCGTGATCGCCCAGGAAGCAGGGAAGCCGGTTGTTGCCTCGCTGGACGATGTGCAGCGGGATGCCGGGGATGTCGAAACGTGGGAGTCTGGCCATGCCCCCAGCATCAGTGGCTGCCGAGGACTGGCCTATCGGGCAATACCTGGTTGGCAGGTAGGAATTCTCCGAAACACAGACACGGGGTCAGAAACGGGGTCAGGTTCACTTCGCTGGAAATGAACCTGACCCCGTTTCTGGTTGCCAATGAGCCTAATCGGATGTCCCGTTCTTTGGGGGCAGAAAGCGAATGAAATCAGTTGCTTGTAGTCGAAAGTCATGGGTGCCGACGGGGCGCGCTCGACCGTAGCCCGAGCGCAAGCGCCATTCGTGGCGGTCTTATGATCGATTCGTGATCAATGAATGATCGATCAATGATCGATTCGGTATCCATTGATGATTGATTCGGCATGCGCTCGGCGGCGCTTCATCACAAGTTACGCCGTGACAGGGGTGGGCGCGCGACAGCGTTTCCGGCCCTCGTCGTAAGCGCCTTGCGTGCCGATCCGGGACGCAGCGATCGAACCGGAGAGGTCCGCGTCTCATCATTACAGGAGTTATGGATATGCAAATGCTCAAACGATTCGCCCCTGTGCTGTTCGCTGCATGCCTTGTCAGCACGCCTGCCATCGCCCAGGAAGACCTGGATGACCGGTTGCTGATGAACTGCTCGTTCAGGCCGCGGGATGCCACAACGCAAGCTGACGGGACTTATAACGTCGCGTTCGTCTCCGGTATGACGAACACAGCATCGGGCAACGTCAACGATCTCCGGCTGCAGAAGAACACCACATCGCCAGCGAGTCGACGGAACTTTTCGATGATCTGGCAGGGCTGGAACTCGACACACGGCAACCAGTGGTTTATCACGCCAGATTTCTCCGCCAGCTGCCTTGGGGTGCGCAGCGGCTATGTGGCTGCCCTTACCTGCAGCGACAACACCTGGTGGTATCTGTCGCTGGACGAAGGTTACTACGTCATCCACAAGAACTCCGACAAGACGAAGGCTTGGCAAGCGCCCACCAGTACTGCGACCAGCGGCAGCTACTTCCCTTGGGCCACATTCAACGCCAGCGCTCCTCTCTCCGAGCGTCGGCGTTTCCACTGGACGATCACCGATTGCAGGGATGTCTACGGCAACGGCGTCAGCCCGGCGTCCTGATGCACCGACATTATTCCGACAGCAATCAAAGGAGAAATCTCATGTACAGCAATATCGAAACGTATCGCCCGGGAATCGCGCTGGTGTCTGATGATCAGGTCCTCGATGCGGTCGCAGGCGGTGTCGACATCGGCGATGCCGTCCTCAACACGTTCCTGGCGAACAAGTGGGTGACCTCCGTGGCGGGCGTCCTCTACGGGCTTTACCTGTATGGCGAACCAACCAATCGGACCAAGGTAATCAATATCTGCAAGCAGATCGCCGCGGGCGCGACGCAGGCCGGCCGCGACGCTGTCTACCTTGGGATAGCGGCCCAGACCGGCGTGGCGACTTGGATCAGGAACTACTTCCAGGCACGGGCCGGCAATAACACGGCCACAACTACGGCCGGTGTCTGTCCGGCTGTCTAAGCAGAAGTTCAGCGGCGCTGCCAATCCTTACGGTAGCGTCGCTTCCTGCCGTGAATGCGAAGGAGTAAGGGCGCCTTGATCAAATCAAGTCAGGTATGGATAGTGGCGTTGCTCCTTGCGGCGAGCGTGATTTCGATGTTGATTGGAAAAAATGGGCCAAAGTCGAAGGCTTCGATCGCGTCGTCCGGGATGGTTGCCGAGTCGGACGCCCGCTCGGAGCACGACGCAGTACGCCTTGCTGTGAATCCTCCCAGCGCTGCCTCTCCGATGTTCGTGCAACTCTCCATCGCAGCCAATGCTGGCGACGTACGTGCCGCCTGCACCCTCGGCATGCTGCTTGAGTTGTGCGCGAGCCGCGAAGCCAGCGAGGAGTTCGGTCGCGCGCTCCTTGATGGCGCCGCCTCGTCGAGCGCTGGTGGTCGAACGGAGCTCGACATCGTGGCACGGGTGCAGGCGATCGAGAGCGCACATCGACGCTACGAGAGTTTCTGCGCGTCCCTGGGTCCGGCGGAATCCGCGCAATCCCACGCCAGGATGCTGCAGGCCGTGCGGCTGGGGAGTCCGCAGGCCGCAGTGCGGTTTTTTCTGCGACCGCAACTGAAGACCCGATCGGGCGCCTTGTCGCTGAACCGGGCCGCAGATTACAGCGCGCACGCCATCGATGGGCTGCAGCGCGCGGCCGAGCGCGGCAACGCGCTCGCCATCTACCACTTGTTCATGCTGCTGGCGACCGGCGAGTTCAACAGCAACGAAGTCGCCTTGAGCGCCGATGTCCAACGGGGCAAAGCCATCGCACTGGGGCGCGCCATACTGCCAGTGCTGGATCCGCCTTCGGCGGTCGTGGTCCGCGAGAAGCTCCAGACGATCGAGACGCAGGCCTCGCTCGAAGAGCGCCGCGAGGCTGGCGTCTGGGCGTCGCGATTCACGCTCGCTCCCGCCGCATCGTCGCTTGACGGTCTGGCGGACGTTGCCGAAGATGTTTCGCGATGCGATACGGAATGACGGACAGTGGGCCACGTTCGAAACAGTGCGGGCTCGGCTACGCGCCATGCAGTCGCCGCGATTTGCGCTCGCGCCGGGGGCGGTGTCGGGTCCGCACCGGAAGGAGATTCCATGAAGGAGAGTCGCTGTGTCCGTGCCTGATCCGTTGACTCCTGCGGGCGGCAGCAACGAGACGAACCGCGGGATGGGGCGCGGCTTGTTCCGGCAAGAAGTGCTCATGTCGAAGGCGAACCCCTGGCTGGGCAAGACCAGTCTGGCCGTGCCGGTGTCGTTCCGGGTGTATTCGATCGCGGCGAGCGTACTGTTGGCGCTCACCGGGGCCTTGCTGTACTTCGGCAGCTACACGGTCACGGAGACGACGCAGGCCTTGATTCTGCCGAGGTCCGGCGTTTCCAGCTTGGCTTCGCCCGTGAGCGGGACGATCATCGAAGTGCATGCTGCGGAAGGCCAGACCGTGAAGCGCGGTACCGTCGTGCTGAGCATGCGAAGTGAAGCGGGTGACGAAAATGGCGCGAAAGGGGCGGACACCCGCGATGGCACGATCGAACAGATCACTGCACCGATGGATGGCACCCTGTACTCCATGACCCGGACTCCGGGAGAGCGCGTCTCGTTGGGCGAAGCGCTGTTCGTGATCGCGCCCGATGAACCGCTGGTCGCGATCACGGCGGTTTCGCCCACGGTGAAGGCGCAGGTGCGCACCGGCGCCCGGGTGCAATTACAGCTGACGGGCCTGAAGAAACTCGCCAAAGGCAAGGTCGTTGGCCGTCTGGAGAAGATCTCGGTCGGTCCGCTGGGTTCCGTCTCGGACGAACGCGGCCTTGCTTCCGGCCTGAACTATCGCGCGGTGATCGAAATCGATCCGTCCGCGTCGACCCCTGCGCTCGCACGGCAACAGTTGCTGGGACAGACCGCGGAAGTCAGGATTCCGATCGCCAGGCGGCGCCTCTACGAGTGGATGCTCGATCCGATGCGGATCCTATTCGGCGCCTGAGCCCCCCCCCCCCCACGCCGCCGGCGATGCGGACGAGCTGCGACGCGCGATCCGCGATGTGACACCCCTTTCTCCACCGACACCCGATGAGGCAGACGATGCAGTCCCATCCGACCATGTCCGCCGACGCAATCGCACCCGGACGCATCAACTTCACGCCCTGGCGGGCGCTGAGCAGGCTTCCGCTCGTCCTGCAGACCGAAATCGCCGAATGCGGACTGGCCTGCCTTGCGATGATCAGCGGCTACCACGGCCGTCGCACCGATCTCGCGGACCTCCGCGCTCGGCTGGGCATGACCCCGGACGGACTGACGCTGAAGCAGCTGATGACCCAGGCCGCTCGCCTCGGGCTGTCGGCCCAGACGGTCCGCGCCGAGCTGGCGTCGCTCAGGCATCTGCGCACGCCGTGCGTCCTGCACTGGGGTCTGAATCACTTCGTGGTGCTCAAGAAGGCCGGCCGACGCAAGATCGTCGTCCACGACCCGCAGCTCGGCGTGGTCAAGCTGACCTATGCGGAGGCCTCCGCCAAGTTCACCGGTTTTGCTGTCGAGTTCCAGCCCAACCAGCAGTTCGAGACCCGCGACGAGCGCAAGACGCCGACCCTGCGTTCGATCATCGGGCGAACCCAAGGCCTGGGTTCGGCGCTGACCCATATCCTGTGCCTGGCCCTGTTGCTGGAAGTGGTGAGCCTGATCTCGCCCGCGGTGATGCAGTGGTTGATCGACAATGGCCTGGCCTCCGGCGATCGCAATCTGATCCTCACCGTCGTCGCCGGCATGGGGCTGCTGATGATCGTCAGCCTCACGGTCGGCGCGATCCGTTCGTGGATGGTGATGTATCTGAGCGTGAACGTCGGCTTCCAGTGGTCCTCGCGCATCCTGACCCACCTGCTGCATCTGCCGGTGGATTTCTTCGAGCGCCGCCATCTGGGCGACGTCATGTCGCGCTTCGGCTCGGTGTCGTCGATCCAGCAGACCGTCACCACGGGTGTGATCGAGGGCATTCTCGATGGTCTGGTCGGAATCGCCACCCTGGTGATGATCTGGATGTACAGTCCGCTGCTGGCGATGACCGCGATCGGCGCACTGGTCGCACTGGTGCTGCTGCAACTGGCCACGTTCGAGACGATGAAGCGGATCGGCAACGAGGCGCTGGTCGCGGATGCGCGCGTATCCTCGAATTTCCTCGAAAGCATCCGCGGCATCCGCCCGCTGAAGCTGGCCGGGCTGGTCGACCAGCGCCGCATGAGCTGGCAGAACCTCACCATCGAGGCGATCAACGTCAAGGTCCGGCAGCAGTGGATGGGGATCGCGATCGACACCACCGGCTCGCTCATCTCCGGCGGACAGCGCCTGCTGGCGATCTTCCTCGCAGCCACGATGATCGCCGAGGGCAAGTTCACGATCGGCATGCTGTTCGCCTACCTCAGCTACCAGGACCAGTTCATGTCCGGCACCGGCGGTCTGGTGCAGCTGTACTTCCGCTTCAAGATGCTGCGCCTGCATTTCGAGCGTCTTTCCGACATCGTGCTGACGCCGCCGGAACAGCTCAACTACCTCGAACCCACGGGAGACGGCGCCCAGCCGGAATCGTCCCTGCCCGTCCTGCATCCGCCCGGCGGCGGCGACCCGCCCTCGGTGGAGTTCGACGGCGTGTCCTTCAGGTACTCGGAATTCGGACGCTACATTCTGAGCGACCTCAGCTTCTCCAGCGCCGGCTCCAGGTGCACGGTGATCACCGGGCGCACGGGTATCGGCAAGACCACGATCTTCAAGTTGATCCTGGGCGTCTACCGGTCGGAGTCCGGGCAGATCCTGATCAACGGCAAACCGATAGGGACGATCCCGGTCGACGAGCTCAGGAGCGAGATTTCCTGCGTGTTCCAAGACGACGCTCTCTTTGCGGGTTCGATTCGCGAAAACATCGCGTTCTTCGATCCGGAACTCGATCAGGCTCGGGTGGAGGAATGCGCCGTCATCGCCTGTCTGCACGAGGACATCGGACAGATGACCATGGGCTACCATACGCCGATCGGTGACATGGGGTCGACGCTGTCGGCGGGTCAGAAGCAACGCATACTCATCGCACGGGCGTTGTACCGCAAGCCGCGGATTCTCCTATTGGACGAATCCACCAGTGATCTCGACGTGAATACGGAACTCCAGATCAACCGCAATTTGTCGGAACTAGACCTGCACCGCATTTACATCGCCCATCGGCCCCAGACCATCCAGTTCGGTGACCGCGTGGTGGAACTGTAAAACTGGCCTGCTACATATTAAGGCAGGCGACGCGGCGCAGTGCAAAAAACGGACTCAGGTTCGCGCGCCAAGGTGTGAACACACCCGCTTTGCAAAAAGCGCTGTGTTTCATGGAGAGGGACTCTTTTTCACGGTGGAATCTGCATCCTGTCGCACCACATCCGCAGGCAGCGCGCGTTCGCCGGCCAGCGCCCGTACCCGCGCATAGGCCGCCCGTATCCGTGCCGGGTCGTCGAGTGCGAGCGCCACGCGCAGGTCCATCAGGCTGCTGCGGTAGTCGCGGTCGACGTAGGTCGGTTGATGGGCGCGCACATCCCCCAGCACGATCCGGGCGCCGCGCGCATCGCCGCGCTGCAACAACAATTCGATCAGCGCCTCTCCGGCCAGCGTCATGCGATAGGCGTGGCCCATGCGTCGCGTCTCCTGCAGCGCCAGCCTGAAATCCGCTTCGGCGGCCTTGGTATCGCCTTGCGACCACAGCCAGCGCCCGCGCGCGATGCGACCGGTGGCGGTCTTCGGACTCAGGATCATGACCCTCTGCGCTGCGGGCAGCTCCGGAACCGGCTTGCCCAGCGCGGTCAGATCGCGGGCCGCGAGCATCCAGAGCAGCAGCGGACCTTCGGTGTCCTCCAGCATCGGGTTGAAATCGTAGGTGTAGGGTTTCGTGCCGAAACCTTGCTGCAGCCGTGCGATCGCACCGGCGGGATCGCCGGATGCGAGGTGGTGCATGGCTTCGATCGATGGGCTGCCGGTGTCGTCGCCGCTTTCCAGTTGCCTGGCTTCTTCCAACTGCGCGGCGGCCTCGTGCAGCCGACCCTTTTCGCTCAGGATGAATGCGCGCAACATCAGCGCGCGTCGGCGGCGGTCCGATTCGGGGGCGTGTCGCAGCAGACGCAGGGCTTCGGCATTCGCGGACAGCGCGTCGTCCCAGCGCAGCAGTTCGACCTGGATGCGAGAGACCGTATTGAGCGTGTAGATCTGGGAGATCGCATCCCTGGAGCTCCTGGCCGTGTCGAGCATGGCCTGCAACTCATCGAGCGCTTCGCGCATGCGCCCGGTCCGCATCCAGGCCCGGGCAAGATTGCCGCGCACCTGGGCAGCGCCGTCCAGGTCGCCGATCGCGATGCGGATGTCTTTCGCCCTGACGAAATCGCGCATGGCTTCGTCGGATCGTCCTTCCCGCATCAATCCGACGCCGCGGCCGAAGACCGCAGCGCTGACATCCTCGGCGGGCGCGTCATCGCCCATGGATTCCAGCAGCGCCATCGCCGACTGCGCCATGGCGGTGATTTCCACTGCAGGATTGCCGTCTTTCGCGTAGATCATGCTCTTGAGCGTCATGACCCGGGCCTGCCACAGCGGGTCCTGCGCGGCATCGGCGCGCGCCTGCTGTCTTTCGAGTTTCTGCAGCGCGAGCCCTGTCCTGCCGCGTGCCAGGTCCAGCCTGATTTCCAGCAGCCTGGCCTGCGGGCTGTTCGCGATGCCCGGAGGCAACTGCGCCAGCCCTTCGCGGACATCCTCGTATCTGCCGGCATCGAGCGCAGCGTGGAGCGCGGTGACCGGGTCCGCCCTGGTGGTCGCCTCCGGCGGTGCCGTCGGGGCGGAGGGGGTGCCGCGTATCGTTCCGTACATGGCGGCGGCGGAAAGGCCGAGCACGGAGGTCGCGACCCAGCCCAGCCAGCGCGGAGCGCGTCTTCTGCCTGCGCCCGCTGGCGGGTCATCGGTGGCCGTGCCGGATGCCGTCGATGCCTCCGGTGCCGGGTGCTCGGGCGTCGAGGTCGGCGTGCCGTTGCCGCGCACCGTGGCTGCAAGGTCCGGGGAGATCGCCGAGGTCGTTGCGATGGGCGATACGGGCGCGTGGAGTGACGGGGCGTCGCCTTCGCTGATCGGGCCGACCCAGCGATAGCCGAGTCCGGGGGCGGTCCGGATCAGTCGTTGCGCATGGCCGTCGTCGCCGACCACACGCCTCGCCGACAGGATCACCTGCGACAACTGGTGATTGGTGACGTTGTCGTGCCCCCAGAGCGTGCGGATCAACTCGTCGTAACCGACGACGCGATGGCGATTGGCGATGAGATGATGGATGCATTCGAGCGTCTTTCGGGACACATCCAGCTGGCGTCCTTGGTGGATCAGGAGCATCGCATCGCGATCCAGGCTGAAGTCGTCCCATCGGTATCGCATGATCGTATCGTCTTCCGTGAAAGTACCTTCCTGCAGCGGCGCAAAAGACTGCAGCGAGCAGTCTGGCAGCCTCCGATCCTTCGAACCTAGTCTGCCATGAGCCATTGCGGGATGGCACCCGTCCGCCCCGGGAGGGGGCGGCAAGAACGGCACAGACCAAGCTGGAAACGGAACGTCGACAAGGGGCGTGATCGTCCCGTGATGACGTCGTGATGCGCGTCTGATCGCTTTGATCCCTTTGATGCCGACGCCGGCCAATCTCGCGCCCGGGATGGCGGTGCGATGTGCAAGGCGCTTGCCATCCACCCGCAAGGGCCGGGGATGGCCAGGGGGAACGGATTGCACGCCCGGTCACGGAACTGCCGACGCATCCCCGGTTCGGCACCGGCTGTCCGTCCGCGCATACGCACTCACACAAGGAAGGCCCACATGAACGCACCAACCATCGCCCCGGCGATCCGCCTGGCGGCGGCCCTGACCCTGGCACTGCTCGCGCCTGCCGCCCTGGCCCAGACCCTGCCTGCGGCCGGCACCACCAGTTCGGGCACCTACACGCTGCCGAACTCGCGCACGACCGCAGGCGAGTACCCCTGGGTGATCAGGATCCTGTCCTACCATCCCGGCGCGGTGGTTCCGCGCCGGATGTATTCGACCTCCTGCACCACCGGCGGGGTCAGGAAGTTCTACGCTTCGCTGACCAGCACGACCACGGCCGGCGCCCATGAGGGCATGCTGATCTCCGGCGATGTGAGCAGCACCGGCGCGGTGAGCAACTTCACTTCCCGGGTGTTTCCCGTCTGCAAGGACATGGCCGGCATCGTCGCGGATGCGAGTTGCTCGACGGTCGCGGCCCTCTGCCGCCGGTCGTCCGGCGCGACCGGTGCGACCAGGGATCTGGTCGCGGCACTGCCGAACACGGTCGAGGGGAACAGCTGGAGGGACTGGCTTACCGCGGAGTCGTACGACGACCAGATGTGGCTGTTCGAGTGGAAGGGAAGCCCTGCCGCGCCCACCAACGCCCTCACGGGGTACAACAGCTATGTGGTCAGCAAGGCCATCAACCAGGCGGGCCGCAACGGAAGCTGGGAATACGGCCATCACGATCTGGTGATGTCGGGCAGCCACTATGGCGTGGCTCTGAAATCGACGACCGGAAGGGATTCAGGCGGCACGCAGCACCAGGGCGACAGCATGATCGCGGTCACCCGTGCCTCGGTCCCCACCAGCACTTCCATCGACACGAGCCGCGGCTGGAAGTGGGCATGTGCGCACGGCCACACGCTGGCCAATCGGCCGGTATTGAGCACCACCGGCAAGTTCGGCGCGTTCTGCACCACCGACTGGAACAACGCCGCAGGCGACTACACCAGGGGCGGGATCTTCATGCGCGTCGAGGGCTTGACTGCGGGCCTGACCCACAGCATCTACAAGTCGACGACCAGCTCCCTGCGCTTCAACGGCGGCAGCACCTCCATCCTGCCCACCGCCAACGGCGAGTTCATCGGCGTCATGGCGGGTTCGGCCAATCCGTCCATTGCCGAGCGCTCGCGCATCGGGCTGGTCCGCTTCAACAGTGCCGGCGCGCGGCTGTCCACGCTGTGGATCAAGAGCAGCTCGACGCACTTCCTGTCCTACCCGCAGCTGGTCTCGCTCGGCAACGACAGCGCCGGCACGCCGCGCTACCTGCTCGGCTGGGCCCAGATGATGAAATCGGGCGCCAACGTGACCACCTCCTTCGACAGCCCAAGCCCGGACCAGACCCAGCGCCTGGCCACGAAGTATTTCGTGCAGGAGATCGACGCCAACGGCAATGCGAAGTCCGAGGTCCGGGAGCTGGTGAACGGCTGGGGCGAGCAGGACCAGATGGTGTCGCTGGGCGCCAGGCGTGCGGGCTGGGTCTACCGCCCCGATGGCCGGATCAAGCTGTCCACCGACGGCACCACGGTCACCGGCATGCCATCGCCCAATTCACCCGGGGTGATCTTCATGACCTACACGTCGACTTCGATGTAAGCGGGCTTTGAAGAGGGGGCCGGGAGCGGTGTCGCGTGTCGCGGCGCCACTCCCTGCTTCAGCGCCTGGGACATGCGCAGGCCTCCATGCGCAGGTCTGGGTCCGCGGACTCAGCGCGGTCGTGCCGCCGCGAGCAGGCGCTGGCGATCACGTTCGGCATCGACGGTCAGCGGACTGTTGCAGCGGCTGGCGTCGGGAATCGCGGCGATCGCGCGTTCGTACGCAGCGAGCGCTTCCGTCGTGCGTCCGGCCTGGGCCAGGCTCAGGCCGTAGCCGGCTTCGATCGCATGCAGGTTCGAGCGGATGCGCTGGTTCGAGGCCAGCGCCAGTTCGCGCGCGCTGCGGTAGTAGGCCAGGGCCTGTTCGCGGTCGCCACGTCGCAGGTGCCACTCGCCGAGCGCACGGTCGATCCATATCTGGGCGCTGGGATCGTCGTTCACCGGACCGAGGGCCGACAGCTGATCGACCAGCGGCCGGGCGGTGTCGGGCTGCCCCGCGCGGATCAGCGCGACGACATATTGCGCCGTGGTGCCCGTGGTCCAGGCATGCGATGCGCCGACGGTCCGGTGCCGGCCATCGACGGCGCGCGCCAGCCAGGCCGCGGCGTTGACGTTGTCGTTCGCGCACAGGTGCATCGAGCCGAGCAGGTTCACGTAGGTGACCGTGGTGCCGTGGTCGCTGCCGAGCAGGCGGCCGAGGTGGGCCACTTCGCGCTGCAGCATGCGCGTCGCTTCGTCGTGCCGTCCGAGGCCGCTGAGCGCGGTCGCCACGCGCACGCGCGAGAGCGAGGCGATGCCGCTGTCCGCGCCGCTGAAGCGCACGCTGTAGGCTTCCGAGCGGCGCGCGCTGCGCAGGGCGTCGTCGAAGCGGGCCAGGTTGCTCTGGCACAGGCTCAGGCCGTTGTAGCCATCGCTCAGTTCGTTGTCGGGGATGCCGCGCGCATGCGCGAGGATGTGCATGTAGATGCGCGCGCAGGTGTCGGCGTCGTTGCCCAGCAGCGCGTTCCACGCCAGCGAACCCTGGATCCTGAACTGCAGGAGCGTCGGCGCTTGCTTGTCGTAGGGAAAACGCGACTGCAGCGCTTCGAGCTTCGACTGCGCGGCCTGCGCATCGCCCATCTGCATGTCGAGCATCGCGCGCAGCAGGCGCGCTTCGCCGCTACTCTCGGCGTTCTCGCCGTCGCTGGCCAGCAGCAGCCGGCTGGCGCGACGCGAGGCGTCTTCGGCCGAGGCGTAATGGCCCCGGCTCATCAGCGTGTAGCCGATCGTGGTCTGGATGCGGCCGGCGATGCCGGGGTGGTCGGCGAAACGGCGTTCGGCCTTGTCCAGCGCCGCTTCCAGGATGTCCGAGATCGGCGTGTCCTTCGCGCTGCCGACGAAGGGGTCACCGGCGCCGAGCACGTCCTCGTTGAGGAAGCGGTTCACCGCCAGCGTTTCGTCGCGCGCCTGGCGCAGGCGCGTGCGCTCGGTCGCGGCGTAGTGGAGGAAACCGGCGACCAGCGTGATCACGCCCAGCGTGACCAGCCCGGCGCTGAGGCTGCCGACCGGATGGCGCTGCGCGAGCCGCGTCCATCGATAGGCCACGCCGCCCTGGCGTGCCTGTACCGGCCTGCGGGCCAGGAAACGCTCGAGGTCGTACTTGAGCGCCGTGGCGGTGACGTAGCGCTGCCCGGGGGCGTCGGCGGTGGCCTTGGCGATGATCGCCTGCAGGTCGCGCGAGGGTGGCTGCGCCGCGCCTGCGGCAAGCACCGCCTGCAGCAGCCGGCCGAGCTGCCAGACATCCGACGCGGTGCCGACCGGCCCCAGCGCGCGCTGCTCGGGGCTGGCGTACTCGGGCGTGAACGCCGATGCCTGGTCGCGTTCCTGCGCGAGGCCGGCAATGCCGAAGTCCAGCAATTTCGCGCGGCCGCCGGCATCGATCATCACGTTGCCGGGCTTGATGTCGCGATGGATCAGCAGCCGGCCATGCGCGAATTCCACGGCCTGCAGCACCGGCAGCATCAGTTCGACGCGCTGCCGCTCGTCCAGGCGGTGCGTGTCGGCATGGCGGTCGATCGGCAGGCCTTCGATGTATTCCATCGCGAACCACAGATGGCCTTCGTCGGTGCGGCCGCCGTCGATCAGGCGCGCGATGTTCGGATGCGACAGCTCGGCGAGGAACTGGCGTTCGCGGCGGAACAGCGCGGCGCTTTCGGGCGAGAGCCTGGCGTCGTGCAGCCATTTCAGCGCGACGCTCTGTTCGAATTCGCCGTCCGCGCGCTCGGCCAGGTAGACCACGCCCATGCCGCCGCGACCGAGTTCGCGGACGATGCGGAACGCGCCGACGCGCACGCCCTGCTGCAGGCAGCCGGTGTCGAAGTGCGTGCGCAGCATGTCCTTGAACAGGGCGCCGTGGAACAGGCCCCGTGGTTCGAGCAGGCGATCGCGCAGGGACATCGCTGACTCAGGCCGCGTCGTCGAGCAGCATCCGAAGATGCGTCCTGGCCTCCTGCCAGAGTCGTTGCGAGGTGCGCAGGGAGACGCCCATCGCGGTGGCGGTCTCCTCTTCGCTCAGGCCCGCGAACAGGCGGCACTCCACCACCTGGACCAGGCGCCTGTCGGTCTCCGCCAGGCGCCTGAGCGCGGCGTCGATTTCGAGCAGTTCCTCGGCTTCGGCGCGCGCGCTGGCGGACAGGTCGAGGTCGGCCTTGCCCAGCGTGGTATGCATCTGGCCGCCGCCGCGCTTCTGCGCCACGCGGTCGCGGGCATGGTTGATGACCAGCTGGCGCATCGCCATTGCCGCGAGCGACAGGAAGTGCGCGCGATTGGCGATGGCGTCCGCGCCGGAGCGGCACATGCGCAGGTAGCAGTCGTGGACAAGGGCGGTGACGTCCTGTCCGCCATCCATCGAGGTGCTGCGCGCCAGACGCTTGAGGTCGGCATACAGCAACTGCACGACGCGGTCCCACGCCAATGGATCGCCTTCCCGGGCCTGTCCCAGCAATACGGTGATTTCGCTCATGGCGATGGCGCCTCGTTCCGGTGGTCCGCACGCACGTGGCCGACGGGGCGCATGCGGCAGCCGGCCCGTCGCGAATCCGCGTCAGGCAGATCTCCCGCACAGGATGGTGCAGTGGTGCGATGCAGCATGTTTCGCGTCCCGCCCCTGTTGCCACTTCGGTGTCGCGATGCGCCGATTGTGCCCCGCCGGGGGATCCAAAACCGTATACGCATCTCAGTTCGGCGCACGAAGCGGGGCGATTTCGCGGTTTCCGGGCGGGTGTGCTGGTCGACCGGGGTATTCCGGAGCAGCCGCATGCGCGCTGCCGGGGCTTCGCCCTCGCGCCAGCGCCGCTCCGCGTCATCACCGACGTCCAGGGAACGCTCTCCGTTGAATCCGCACGCCTTCGCGCTGGGGTTGTCGCTGCCCGTGCTCGCACTTGCCGGCGCGCTGCCCGCGCAGCACGCGGCGCGGCCGGATCGGTCCCATTGCCTGCCGCGCGAGCATCCGGCGGGGAGCGCCGCTCCACGCAGGAGTCCGCAAGCAGGGCCGGGTCCGCTTCTGCCGGACGAAGTGAAACCGCCTCCGTTCGAAGCCCCCTCGGCACCTCCACCCGTGGCGTCGCCGCGCGAGGCCTGCCCGCATGGCATGTCCAGGCGAATGCGCAGGGTCATGCTCGCGGTGGCGCGTCGCGTTTCGTTCGCCGATCGCCGATCGCACGCGTCCTGATGCCATGACGCGATGCGGTGGCGATGCCGCGCTTGCTATGCCTTGCCGATCGTTTCCCCTTGCGACCCCGTCGTCGCACCGCCGTCCGCGTCCTGCGCGGGCGGCCTTTTCTTCCGCCGCGATCCGGCCCGCGTCCGGGCTGGGCATGCCCCTCATGACAGGCGATAATGAGCGGATGGACACCTGACCCCGTGCGCCGTCGTGGCTTCGCCTCGAAGGGTGCGCCCCACGCCACCGGACGCATCGCATGGCCGAGACCATCCGCCACGACAAGACCGCGCGCCAGCTGCGTCTGCTCTCCGACGCGCTCGACAGCGGCCGCCTCGGCCCCGTGCGCAGGCTGGTCAACACCCTGTCGCCCGCCGAGATCGGCAACCTCCTCGAATCCCTCCCGCCGGCCAAGCGCAGCGTGGTCTGGGGCCTGGTCGACCCAGAGGACGACGGCGAGGTGCTGGTCCACGTCGGCGAGGACGTCCGCGAGAGCCTGATCGCGGACATGGACCAGGACGAACTGGTCGCGGCGGTCGAGGACCTCGACATCGACGACCTCGCGGACCTGGTCGAGGACCTGCCGGACACGGTGATCGACGAGATCCTCAAGTCGATGGACCGCGAGAACCGCGAGCGCCTGGAGCAGGTGCTGTCCTACGACGAGGACACTGCCGGTCGCCTGATGAACCCGGACGTGGTGACGGTGCGCGCCGACACGACCGTCGACGTGGTGCTGCGCTACCTGCGCCTGCGCGGCGAACTGCCCGAGCACACCGATCACCTGTACGTGGTCAGCCGGCGCCACCAGTACCTGGGCCGGATCGCGCTGCAGTCGCTGCTGACCCGCGACGCCAGCACCCCGATCAACCAGCTCGTCGACGACGAACAGCCGGCGATCGGCGTGGAGGAGAGCGCCGACGAGGTCGCGCGCATGTTCTCCGACCACGACTGGATCAGCGCCCCGGTGGTCGACGACAACAACGTGCTGCTCGGCCGCATCACCATCGACGACGTGGTCGACATCATCCGCGGCCAGGCCGAGCACCAGGCGCTCGGCGCCGCCGGCCTGGACGAGGAGGAAGACCTGTTCAGCCCGGTGCCGCGCGCGTTCCGCCGCCGGCTGCTGTGGCTGTCGATCAACCTCGGAACCGCCTTCCTCGCCTCCAGCGTGGTGGGTCGTTTCGAGGGCACGATCGAGAAGATCGTCGCCCTGGCCGTACTGATGCCGATCGTCGCCGGCATGGGTGGCAACGCCGGCACCCAGGTGCTCGCGCTGATGATCCGCGGTCTCGCCCTTGGCCAGGTCGGCGCATCCAACGCACGCACGCTGCTGTGGAAGGAGCTGCGGGTGGCCTTGCTGAACGGCCTCAGCCTGGGGCTGCTGCTCGCCGTGGTGGTATTCGTCTGGTTCCGCGACCCGATACTGTCGCTGGTGATCGGCTCGGCGCTCACCATCAACCTCTGCTTCGCCGCCACCGCCGGCGTGCTGGTGCCGCTGGGACTCAGGCGCATGGGCTTCGACCCGGCGCTGGCCGGCGGCGTGATCCTGACCACGGTCACCGACGTGATGGGCTTTCTCGCCTTCCTCGGCCTGGCGACGCTGATCCTGCTGCGCTAGGACGCCCGCCCGCCGGGGGGCGTCGCTCCGCCGCCCTTGCGGGTTTCCATCAGCCGCGCGCCGGCCAGGATCATGGTCACCATCGTGCTCAGCTGGTCGATCAGGGCGGCGTCGCGTTCGGGCGGCGAATCGAGCGCGGTGGCGCCGAGCGCGAACACCATGCGCGTGATCGCCTTGGCGACCAGCGCGGGCTCGTGCAGCACCACCCCGTCCCTCGCGGCCAGGCGCACCAGGTCGTGCCTGAGTTCGTCCTCGAACGCGGTGAGTTCGCGGTCGACCGCATCCTTGAACGCATCCGAGCCCACCGTGCCCTCGCGCAGCAGCACGTGGAGCAGGCGGTCGTCGGCGCGCATCTGCTCGAAGAAGGTCTGCAGCGAGCCGCGGACGATGCCGCGACTGCTGCGGTCGGCGCGGTGGCGGGCGGCGCCGACGATCCGGCGCAGGGACTGGCCGGCCAGCGCGATCAGGGCCACCGCCAGCTCGTCCATGTCGCGGAACTGGCGGTAGAAGCTGTTCGGGGCGATCCCGGCCTCGCGGGCGACCTCGCGCAGGCTGAGCGTGGACACCGAGCGATGCGGGCCGATCAGGCGCAGGGCCGCAGCCAGAAGGTCGTCGCGGGAGATCCCGGTCTTGCGGGCATGCGCGGCCTCGGTGTCGGGGGGCAGGGCGTCGGTCAAGGCAGGGCGGCTCCGGAAGAGTCCGCATGATAGCCCCGGAAATGTATATACACATGTATAGACATCTGTATGCGTCTGCGTATAGTGGCGGCATGCACACTGCGCCCGTACCGCTCGCCCGTCGCGCCTGGACCGCCCTGGTCCCGGATCACGTCTTCGATTTCTGGGCCGAACGGGTCTCGCCGACCTGGTCGCGCAGGCGCCCGCTGGCCCGTGTCGTGGCCCGGGAGATGGCGGCGGACGACACCGTGACCCTGGTGCTGGCCGCCAACCGGCATGTCCGCCTGCCTGCCCCGGGGCAGCATCTGATGGTCGGTGCGGAGATCGACGGACGCAGGGTCGCCCGCAGCTACAGCCCGACCCTGCTGCCCGGCCGCCGGGTTTCGATCACCGTGAAAGCCGTCCCCGGGGGCCGGATGAGCCGGCATCTGGTGCAGTCCGCGCGCATCGGCGACGTGCTGACGATCGGCGAACCCTTCGGCACGCTCGCGCTGCCCGTGGATGAGGCACCGGTGCTGCTGCTCGCCGGGGGCAGCGGGATCACGCCGATGATCGCGCTGCTGCGTGCCGAGACCGCGCGTGGCATCACCCGTGCGATCACCCTGGCCTGCTGGGTGCGGACCCCGGGCGAAGCCTGCTTCGTCGACGAACTGCGTACGCTGGCCGAAGCGCATCCGTCGCTGCGCGTGCACATCGCCACGACGCGCGCGGCCGATCCGCGTTTCGCGCATGGCAGGCTCGACGCCGCCACGCTCGCGGCCCTGGTCGACGCAGGCTCGCTGCCGCACGCGATCGCCTGCGGCAGCGCCGATTTCGTGGCCCATGCCCGCGCGCTGTGCGAACCACATGCCGCGTCGTTCCAGGCCGAAGCCTTCAGCCCGCCTGCCGCGCAGCCCGGCGAAGAAGGCGAGGCCGAAATCCGCCTCGCGCGCAGCGGCACGACCCTGCGCGTGCCGCGCAACCAGCCGCTGCTGGTCGCGCTGGAAGCCGCCGGCCTGCGCCCCGCGCATGGCTGCCGCATGGGCATCTGCAACACCTGCGCCTGCGGCAAGTCCGCCGGCACCACCCGCGACGTGCTGACCGGCGCGCGCGATCCCGAGCCCGCCACCGCGTTGCGCCTGTGCGTGAACGCCGCCGCGGGCGATCTCGTCCTGGACCTCTGAGCGCATGGCCAAGCCCCGCAACCGCCCCCTCGGGGCCGACGAACTCGAACGCTTCGGCGCCGAACTCGATGCGCTGCGCGAACGCGTCGTCGCGACCATTGGCCAGGCCGACGCCGACTACATCCGCCGCATCCACGCGTCGGTGCGCTGGACCGGCATCGCCGGCCGCGTGCTGATCGGCGCCGGTGCGATCGCCGGCGGCCTGCTCGGCGCGGTGCTGCACCCGGCGGCGCTGGCGATGCTGATCGCCGGCACGCTGCTGCTCGCCCTGTCGAAGATCCTCGAAAACATGGAGTTGGGCCACAACGTCATCCATGGTCAGTACGACTGGATGCAGGACCCGCGCTTCGACGGTCGCACCTACGAATGGGACATCGCCGGCACCGCCGACAACTGGCGAAAGACGCACAACTGGCGCCACCACACCTGGACCAACGTGCGCGGCATGGACGACGACATCGGCTACGGTCTGCTGCGCATCTTCCCCGAGCAGCGCTGGCGGCCGTTCTACCTCGCCCAGCCGGTGGTCGCCGTGGTGTTCGCGCTGCTGTTCGAGTGGGGCATCGCCATCCAGGACCTGCGCGTGGGCCGCTGGTTCGCCGGCAAGGTGACGTTCGCGAAGCTGCGCGAGCAGGCCCGTCCCGTCGGCCGCAAGGTCGCACGCCAGGTGCTGCGCGACTACATCGTCTTCCCGCTGCTCGCCGGGCCGTGGTGGCTGACGGTGCTGGTGGCCAACGCCATCGCCAACGTCATCCGCAACGTCTGGACCTACGTGATCATCTTCTGCGGCCACTTCACCGCCGACGCCGAAACCTTCTCGAAGGAGTCGGCCATCGGCGAGTCGCGCGGCCACTGGTACCTGCGCCAGCTGCGCGGCTCGTCGAACATCTCCGGCGGCCGCTGGATGGACCTGATGTCCGGCAACCTCAGCCACCAGATCGAGCACCACTTCTATCCCGACATCCCTGCCAACCGTTACGCCGCGATCGCGGTCGAGGTGCGCGAGATCTGCGCGCGCTACGGCCAGCACTACGACACCGGCTCGCTGCCGAAGCAGTTCGGCCAGGTGATCTGGCGGATCCTGCGCCATGCCTTCCCCAGCCGGCCGCGCGCGCGGCGCGGGGCGGCGATGGCCACGGCCGCAGGCTGACGCCTCAGCCCAGCAGCGCCTCCAGCACCGCCATGCGTGCGGCGACGCCGTTGCTCACCTGCTTGAGGATCAGCGACTGCGGGCCGTCGGCGACGGCGTCGTCGATCTCCACGCCGCGATTCATCGGGCCGGGGTGCATCACCACCGCGTCGGGTGCGGCGCGCTTGAGGCGCTGCACGGTCAGCCCGTAGTCGCGGTGGTAGTCCTCCAGCGAGGACACCAGGCCCTGCTCCATGCGCTCGCGCTGCAGGCGCAGCATCATCACCACGTCGGCGCCGTCCAGCGCTTCGTCGAAATCGTGGGTGACGTGGCAGCCGTCGAGCGTGCCGTCGTCGGGCAGCAGCGAGGCGGGGCCGCAGGCGCGGATGTGCGTGGCGCCGAGCACGCGCAGCGCGTGCAGGTCCGAGCGGGCGACGCGGGAATGCCTGATATCGCCGATGATCGCGATCTTCAGCGTCGAGAAGTCCGCGCCCTTCGCCTGGCGCAGCGTGAGCATGTCCAGCAGGCCCTGGGTCGGGTGCGCGCTGCGGCCATCGCCGGCATTGAGCAGGGCGGTGCCGGGATTCGCCGCGGCGGCGAGTTCGGCGACCGCGCCGTCGTCCCTGTGGCGGATGACGAAACCGCGCGCGCCCATCGCCTCGATGTTCTTCAGCGTGTCCAGCGCGGTCTCGCCCTTGGTGGTCGACGAGGTCGACGCATCGAAGGCGAGCACGTCGGCGCCGAGCCGCTGCGCCGCGCGCTGGAAGCTCAGGCGCGTGCGCGTGGACGGCTCGAAGAACAGCGTGCAGATCGCGGTGCCGGCGAGCGCGTGGCGCGCGTCGTGACCGTCGGCGAAATGCTGCGCGCGGTCGAGCAGTGCGGTCAGCGTGTCGCGCGGCATGTCCTGCAGGGTGAGCAGGTGGCGCAGGCGACCTTGGGTGTCGTATTGCGAAGACGTTGGCATGGCGGTCTCGGCGTCAGGGCTGGTCGGAAGTCGGTTCGTCGATCATCACCGCGTCCTGCGGCATCGCCATCCAGCGGTCGAGGATGATCGCCGCGGCCATCGCATCGAGCAGCTCGGCGTCGCGGCGGCGGCGCTGGCCCTCGGCGCGGCCCGCGGCGAAGCGGCGCGCGGCTTCCTGCGAGGAATTGCGCTCGTCCATCATCGCCACGGGCAGTTTGAAGCGCTCCCGCAGCGCGTGGGCGAAGGCGCGGGCGCGTTCGCGGATCGGCTGGTCGCCGCCATCGAGGGTCATCGGGTCGCCGACGATGAAGCCGGCCGGTCGCCACTCGCGGTGCAGCCTGTCGATGTGCGCCCAGTCGATGACGCCATCGTGCACGTCGACCACCGCCAGCGGCCGCGCGGTCAGGCCGAAGCCGCTGCCCACGGCCACGCCGATGCGGCGCGCGCCGACATCGAAGGCGAGGACAGGGCTGTCGGCGGGGATGCTCATGCGCGCACCGCTGCGCTGCCGAACACGAACGGCAGCAAGCCGGCGATGTTGCGGGCATCGTCGATGCCGCGATGGTGCGTGCCCGCGAACGGCTGTCCCGAACGCGCGACGGCTTCGGCCAGGCCGTACTTCTTCTTCAGTCCCTGGCGTTCCGAGAACAGGCGCTTCACGTTGCGGTGCGGTGCGGAGATCGGATTCGGAATCCGGTGAAAATCGCAGTCCTGCTGCAACTGGTTGCGGTCGTAGTCGCCCCAGGAGCAGAACGCGAAGTCGCGGTAGCGGGACAGCCAGACCTTGAAGGCATCGACGCATTCCGGAAAGGTCGGGGCGCCGTCGACGTCCTGCTGGCGGATGGAGGTCAGCTGCGTGCAGAACGGCGTCAGCGCCGGGTGTCGCACCGGTTCGACGAAACTCTGGAATTCGTCGACGACGCGGAATTGCTCATCGGTCATGACGACGCCGAACTCGATGATCTCCATCGCATGGCGCGGTACCGTGCCGAGGTCGCAACAGGTCGCTTCGAAATCGATGACGAGGTAGTGCGCGAACGTCGGTTCGGACATCGACTCAGGCATGACCGCTGTAGTCGGTCACGCGGGTGAGGTCGACGCCGATCCGGCCGGCGGCGGCCTGCCAGCGGGCGTCCAGCGGCAGGCTGAACAGCAGTTCGGCATCGCTGTCGGCGGTCAGCCAGGTGTTCTCGGACAGTTCCTGTTCGAGCTGGCCCGCGCCCCAGCCGGCGCAGCCGAGCATCACCGTCGAGCGCGGCGGGCCCTCGCCGTTGGCGATGGCTTCGAGGATGTCGCGCGAGGTGGTGACGTACAGGCCGTCGACCACCTTCAGCGTCGAGTCCCAGGTGCGCTGGCCGTCGTGCAGCACGAAGCCGCGCTCGGGGTGCACCGGGCCGCCGGCCAGCACCTGGCGTTCGCGCAGGCGGAGGTCGTCGGTGGCGATGCCCATCTGCTCGAAGACTTCGCCCAGCGTGTACTCGGACGGCCGGTTGATGAGCAGGCCCATGGCGCCGTCGGCGTCATGCTGGCAGACCAGCGCCACGCTCCGCGAGAAATTCGGGTCCGCCAGCGAGGGCAGGGCGATCAGCAACTGATTGGCGAGGGGCAGTGTCTCTGGCAGCATGCGCGCATTGTACGGGATGGGCCCGGGACGGCGCGGATCGTCCATGGGCCGCGCCTTCGTCCCGCTGCCGCAGCGCCAGCCCGGTTCCCCCACTCACCACAGCAAAGGGATGGAGTCCATGAAGCCTGTTCGTCTCGTCGTATCCGCCGCCTGTACCTTCGCATTGTCGGTCGCATTCTTCGCCTCGGCATCTTCCGTTCAGGTTCGACCGGTCGGGCAAGGGCCTGCCGCACCGGTCGAGCGCGCAGCGCTCATCCGCGCCTTCGTCCTGAAGTGGGGCGGCCATGCCGAACGCGTCTACGGCGTGGACGTGCATGCCTGGAGCCAGCGCATGGTCCCGACCTTCGTGCATGGCGATCCGGACAACCTCCGCGACGCGCTGCGTCGCGACACCTTCGAAGGCGCGATCGCGGCGCTGAACGGCGGAGCGGCGCGCATCGACGAGCGCGCGATCTCGCGTTCGCCGATCGTTGCACGCGCGCTCGGCGACCTGGCGCAGGACCTGGCGTTCACGCCGGTCCAGCCCTGCCGCATCGTCGATACCCGCATCGCGCAGGGCGCGGTCGCCGCCGGCCAGGTGCGCAGCTATCGCGCGGCCGGCCGCACCAGCTACTCGGACCAGGGCGGCAGCGCCACCAACTGCGGCCTGCAGAGCGAGGTGCCGGGGGCGGTGATGCTGTCCGTCACCGCGGTGTCGCCGGCGCAGGCCGGCTACGCCACGGTGTTTCCCGCCGGCACGACGGTCCCGGGAACCGCCAGCCTCAACTACAGCGCCGGCGCGGTCGTGAACAACGCCAGCGTGGTGCGCGTGCCCAATCCGGCGACCACCTACGACTTTTCCATCTACAGTCATGCGACCTCGGACTATGTGGTCGACATCGTCGGTTTCTTCGCCGCGCCGCGCGCGACCGCGCTGTCGTGCGTCGACAGCGCCCTGGCGACGACCACCATCGCCATCGGCGCAACCGGCCAGGTCACTGCGCCGGCCTGTCCTGCGGGCTACACCGCGACCCAGCTGGACTGCGAGTCCGGCTCGTGGTCGATGCCGATCGTGTTCTCCAGCCTGCGCGGCGGCGGCATCTGCGGCGCGCGCAACGGTGGCAATACCGCGGCCGTGCTCACCGCGGTGCGGCGTTGCTGCCGCGTTCCCGGGCGCTGATCGCGCGCTGAGGCCATCGCACGCAAACGACGACAGCCGGGTTGCCCCGGCTGTCGTTTTTCGTATCCTCGAAGCAGTCGGATCAGGCCGCGAACGGCACGCCGGTCTTCTCGCGCAGCTCGGCCTCGGTGACGCCCGGGGCCAGTTCGACCAGCGTCAGGCCTTCGGGGGTCACGTCCATCACCGCCAGTTCGGTGATGATGCGGTCGATCACGCCCACGCCGGTCAGCGGCAGGGTGCATTCGGGCAGGATCTTGTGCTCGCCGTTCTTCGCGGTGTGCTCCATCAGGACCACCACGCGCTGCACGCCGGCCACCAGGTCCATCGCGCCGCCCATGCCCTTGACCATCTTGCCGGGGACCATCCAGTTCGCCAGGTCGCCCCTGTGGGTGACCTGCATGGCACCGAGGATGGCCAGGTCGATGTGGCCGCCGCGGATCATCGCGAACGAATCGTGGCTGCCGAAATAGCTGGCGCCGGCGCGCGCGGTGACGGTCTGCTTGCCGGCGTTGATCAGGTCGGCGTCGACCTCGTCCTCGGTCGGGAACGGACCGATGCCGAGCAGGCCGTTCTCGCTCTGCAGCCACACGTCCATGCCGTCGGGGATGAAGTTGGCGACGAGCGTCGGCAGGCCGATGCCGAGGTTCACGTAGGCGCCGTCGCGCAGTTCCTGTGCGGCGCGCTGCGCCATCTGGTCGCGGGTCCAGGCCATTACTTCGCTCCTCGCACGGTGCGCTGCTCGATGCGCTTCTCGGGGGTCGGGTTGACGACGATGCGGTCGACGTAGATGCCCGGCAGGTGGATGTGGTCCGGATCCAGCGCGCCGACCTCGACCAGTTCCTCGACCTCGGCGACGCAGACCTTGCCGGCCATGGCGCAGGCCGGGTTGAAGTTGCGCGCGGTCTTGCGGAACACCAGGTTGCCGGCGGCGTCGGCCTTCCACGCCTTGACCAGCGATACGTCGGCCTTGAGCGCGGTTTCCATCACGTAGTGCTTGCCGTCGAATTCGCGGGTTTCCTTGCCTTCGGCGACCACCGTGCCGTAGCCGGTGGCGGTGAAGAAGGCCGGGATGCCGGCGCCGCCGGCGCGCAGGCGTTCGGCCAGCGTGCCCTGCGGGTTGAATTCCAGTTCGAGTTCGCCCGAGAGGAACTGGCGCTCGAATTCCTTGTTCTCGCCCACGTAGGACGAAATCATCTTCCTGATCTGCCGTGTCGCCAGCAGCATGCCGAGGCCGAAGCCATCGACGCCTGCGTTGTTGGAGATCGCGGTCAGATCCTTCACGCCGGAATCGCGCAGGGCTTCGATGAGGGCTTCGGGGATGCCGCAGAGGCCGAAACCGCCGACCGCGAGGGTCTGGCCATCGGCGACGAGGCCGCGCAGCGCGTCGGCTGCATTGGGATACACCTTGGAAGAGGCTGTGTTGCTCATTCCGACACCGTGCGTCGCATGGGGGCTGGCTCCTGTCCGGACCGTCGGTCCATGAAAGCCGCGATTCTACCGGCTGCAGATGACCGGGACACCCCGTACTTTGGGGCATGTTGCGGTGTCGCGCCGTCCGCAGCGCGCAGGCCCTAGACTGGCGGTCTTCCCCTCGTCCGGTTCCGCCATGCCGCGCATCGCCTTCGTCACCGCCATCGCCGCGCTCCACCGCGACGAGGACATGCCGCCGCTGCTGGCGGCCTGCGCCCGTGCCGGCATCGAAGCCGAGGTCCGCGCCTGGGACGACGCCACGGTGTCCTGGTCGCGCTACGACGGGGCCGTGCTGCGTTCGCCCTGGGACTACCACGCGCGCCTGCCGGACTTCCTGGCCTGGTGCATGCGCGCCGATGCCGCGACCCGCCTGCTCAACCCGCTCGACGTGGTCCGCTGGAACACCGACAAGCACTACCTCGCCGACCTGGCCGGGGCCGGGGTCCCGGTGGTGCCGACGCGCTTCGTCGAACCCGACGCCGAACCGCTGCCGGCACTGGAATCCGCCCTGGCGGCCTTCCCGGAGGCCGCCGAACTGGTGGTCAAGCCGACCGTCAGCGCGGGTTCGATCGACACCCAGCGCTACCGGCGCGACGAGACCTTCGCCGCTGCCAACCATGTCGGCCGCCTGCTCGCGGCCGGGCGCGCGGCGATGCTCCAGCCCTATCTCGATGCCGTCGACAGCCGCGGCGAGACCGCATTGCTGTACTTCGACGGCGCGTTCAGCCACGCCATCCGCAAGGCGGCCCTGCTGCGGCCCGGGCGGGACGGCGCCGACCACGCCGACATCCCCGACGCCATCGCCCCGCGCACGCCCGGCCCCGAGGAACTGGCCACTGGCGACGCCGTCCTCGCCGCGCTGCGCGCCCGCACGGGTGCCGCGCCGCTGTACGCCCGGGTCGACCTGATCCGCGATGCCGCAGGCCAGCCGACCCTGCTGGAGCTGGAGCTGACCGAACCCGCACTGTTCTTCGCCGAAGCGCCGGGTGCGGCGGAACGGTTCGTGGCGGCGCTGGCGGATCGGATCGCGGACTGAGCACAGTACCGGCGCACCTTCGTATACCGTCGCCAGAACCGAGCAAGCACTCGGGCGAAGACCGATAAGGTCCGACCGATCAGGTAAAATTCCGAGTCTTCGCCCGGCGCGGCCCGTCCGCCGCCGGGTTCTCTTCCGCACCCAGGACCCCCCGAACGATGAAGATCCTCGTCGGCTACAAGCGCGTGGTGGACTACAACGTCCGCATCCAGGTCAAGCCGGACGGCTCCGGCGTGATCACCGACGGCGTCAAGCTGTCGCCCAATCCCTTCGACGACATCGCGCTGGAAGAAGCCCTGCGCCTGCGCGACAAGGGCATCGCCACCGAAGTGGTGGTGGCCACCATCGCCCCGGCCGACGCCCAGCCGCACCTGCGCAACGGCCTGGCGATGGGCGCGAACCGCGCCATCCACGTCGTCAACGACCAGCCGATCGAATCGCTGACCGCCGCGCGCGCGTTGCTGAAGCTGGTCGAGCGCGAACAGCCCGACCTGGTCATCCTCGGCAAGCAGGCGATCGACGACGACGCCAACCAGACCGGCCAGATGCTGGCCACGCTGTGGGGCCGCCCGCAGGCGACCTTCGCCGGCAAGCTGGACGTGGCCGACGGCAAGGCCACCGTGGTCCGCGAGGTCGACGCCGGCCTGGAAACCCTCGACGTGGACCTGCCCGCCGTCGTCACCACCGACCTGCGCCTCAACGAACCGCGCTTCATCAAGCTGCCGGACATCATGAAGGCCAAGAGCAAACCGCTGGAAACCATCGCCTTCGCCGACCTCGGCGTCGAATCGGGCGACACGCTCAAGACCACCCACTACGCGCCGCCGGCCAAGCGCAGCAAGGGCGTGATGGTGAAGGACGCGGCCGAACTGGTCGCCGCACTCAAGGCGAAGGGGCTCCTGTAATGACCACGATTCTCATCGTTGCCGAACACCACGACGGCAAGCTCAATGCGTCCACCGCGAAGTGCGTCACCGCGGCGAAGGCGCTGAATCCTGCCGCCATCGACATCGTCGTCCTGGCCGCCGACCCGGCGGGTGTCGCTGCCGAGGCCGCACAGATCGACGGCGTGTCGAAGGTGCTGACGGTCGCCAACGCCGCCAATGCCAACGCCATCGCGCAGGTGCTGGCGCCGCAGGTGGCGAAGGTCGCCGCCGGCTACAGCCACGTCTTCGGCCCCAGCACCACCTTCGGCAAGGACCTGATGCCCTGCGTCGCCGCGCTGCTGGGCGTGTCGCAGGTCTCCGACGTGATGGCCGTCGAAGGCACGCACACCTTCAAGCGTCCGATCTACGCCGGCAATGCCATCGTCACGGTGGAAGCGGCGGTCGATCGCGTCGTGGTCGCCACCGTGCGCACCGCGTCGTGGGCCGAAGCCGCGCGCGGCGGCAGCGCCGCCGTCGAGGCGGTGTCGGTCGACACCGCGCTGCCGACCCATACCCGCTACGTCGGCCTCGCCGCCGGCAAGTCGGATCGCCCGGACCTGCAGAGCGCCGGTCGCGTGGTCTCCGGCGGCCGCGGCGTCGGCTCGGCCGAGAACTTCAGGATCGTCTACGACCTCGCCGACAAGCTCGGCGCCGCCGTCGGCGCCTCGCGCGCGGCGGTCGACGCCGGCTACGTGCCGAACGAACTGCAGGTCGGCCAGACCGGCAAGATCATCGCCCCGGAGCTGTACGTCGCGGTCGGCATCAGCGGCGCGATCCAGCACCTGACCGGCATCAAGGACGCCGGCACGATCGTCGCCATCAACAAGGACGCCGACGCGCCGATCTTCGAGATCGCCGACATCGGCCTGGTGGGGGATCTGTTCAAGATCCTGCCGGAACTGCAGGACGCGCTGTAATCCGCCTGTCTTTGCGGGGACGAAAAAAGAGCCGGGTTTCCCCGGCTCTTTTTCTTTTGCGCGATGGTGGAGATCAGCGGCCCGGCACGCGGCAGCAGACATTGCCGCCGAACACGGTCTGGTTGCCGCCGGTGGTGTTCTGCCAGGCGCAGAAGGTCGCATTGCCGGACGCGTTCGCGTTGTAGCCGCTGCCCTGGCTGTAGACGCCCGTGGCCGCCGTCCAGCAATAGGGCGTGGTCGCCCTGTACCCGGCCGGGCAGGTCGGGTTGTTGAAGAAGTTCGTGGTGTTGGCGTTGATCGTGAACGTGGACACGGTGGTGTTGATGCAGTCGAACGACGTCGCCTGCGGCGGCGAGAAATAGCCGACGATATCGACCACGTAATCGGACTGGGCGAAGGAGTAGATCGTGAAATCGGTCAGTCCCAGCGGGTTGGGGATGCCCACCACCACGGTGTTGTTGACGATGGCGCCGCTGGTGTAGTTCACGCTGGCGGCGAGGGGGCGTGCGTCGCCCGACTTGTACACCGTGGCGTAGCCTGCGATGGACGGACTCACTGCGGTGACGTTGACGGCGATCGCGCTGGCGCCGACGGCGGCCACGCCGCAATCGGTGCTGCTGCCGCCCTGGAAGGCGAACCCGGTGCCTGCGCTGATTGCGACGCCGACGAAGTTGCGGCTGCTGTTGGCGGGGATCTTGCCGCCGGCGATGCGGGTGTCGACGATGCGGCAGGGCGTCACTGCGGTATAGACGAGGTCGCCGGTGGTCGAGCCGAGGGCCTTTCCGCCGGCCCTGGCCGCGGCCTTGGCGTCGATCCCGCGCGCACTGCGTTCGCGCAGGAACTGGTTGACGACCCTGTCGTCGGACAGGCGGTGCCCCGTGCCGTTGATCTGGGCAAGGGCGCCTTCGAAGGTCTCGCGACCCAGGGCGGCGCGGAAGTTCTGCGGATCGGCCGCGACGAAGGTGGGAACCATCCGGCGGGCCCATGCGTCCACCGGGATGTCGTACACCTTGCCGACGTAATGGCCCCACTTGCGCACGAAGTCGCGCGCCAGCGCGCCGCGTTCGGCGGGACTGAGGCCACCTTCTTCGCGCGCCGGCCCTGCGGCATGGGAAAGCCCGCACAGGGCGAGCAGGGCGACGGCCGCGCCGCAGCGGACGCGCATGGGGATCGGTGATGCGGTCATGGAAGACTCCGGTTTCTTGGCGAAGGCTTGTCGGTCATCGAAAGGCGCAAGGCCGCCGGGATGACCGACGGCCTTGCGGGGGGCGAACCCGGTGGATCAGCGACCCGGCACGCGACAGCAGGTGCGCGATGCGCGGAGCGTCTGGTTGATCGTATCGCCGTTGCGCGCCGAGCAGGTGCCGCTCTGGAAATAGACGATCGGCATCAACCAGCTTGTGGTCTCGCAGTTGGTCGACGTCTGGGTATAGCCGACCGGACAGGCAGGCGCAGTCGCATTGCCTGTGCCGCCGTTGGCGGTGATGACCAGATCGGTGTTGGGGGTTTCGACGCACTGCAGCGCCGTGGCCACCGGCGGCGCGAAGTAGCCGACGATATCGACCACGTAATGCGACTGGGCGAAGCTGTAGATGGTGAAGTCGTAGGAGGCCAGCGGGTTGGGAACCTGCGCGATGATCGCGTTGTTCACGACCGCACCCGCGGTGTAATTCACGCTCGACGCCAGCGGCTGGGCGGTGCCGTACGGGAAGACCGTGGCATAGCCGGCGATGCTCGGACTGACTGCGGTCGTGTTGAGTGCCAGCGCGGTCGCGCTGAGGCCGAGGGTGCCGCAGTTGGTGGCGCTGCCGCCCTGGCTGGTGAAATTGCTGGCGTTGATGCCCACGAAGCTGCGGGTGCTGTTGGCGGCGATGGCCCCGCCGGCGACCCGGGTATCGACGATGCGGCAGGGCTGGATCGGCGTGTACACGAGGTCATTGCCGAGCGCGCCGAGCACCTTGTCGCCGGCCATGGCGGACATCTTCGCCTGCATCTGCGCATCGGACAGCCGTGCGCCATCGCCGGTCAGTTCCGCCATGGCGCCTTCGAAGGTATCGCGCGACAGGGCGTTGCGCAGGTTGTCGCCATCGACCGTGCCCAGGGACGGGCCGATGCGCCGGGCCCAGACATTGGGCTGCACGCCGTAGACGCGCTGGACGTAGGCGCTCCATTTCGAGACGAAGCGGCGCGTCAGTTCCGCGCGCTCCTGGGGCGAGGCGTGCGCGCCCGTGGCGCGGATGGAGGGGCCGGAGCCTTGTCCCATGGCAGGACCGGGAGTCCGTGCCGTCTGTGCTTGCGCACAAAGGGCCGGTACGGCAAGGGCGAGGAGCACGGGGACGGCGCGCAGCAGGTGGTTCATGGCGGTTCTCCGGAAAGGGGTTTTCGGGTGGGGGCGGTGCAGCCCTTTGGCCCTCGTGAAGCAAACGTCGAAACGAGGGCGGATCAGGACACGATGAACGTGAACGGGCAGACGGTGGCATGCCGATCCTGGCGGATATGCGGCCTGCCGGAGGCAGGCGCGGGGTGGGCGCCCCGGGCGAAGGTCCGATTCGCGGCGCGACGGCACCGTGGGTTATCGTGTCGCACCCTTCGACAGCCCGGCGGCGATGGCACAGCAGTTCGCGCACGACGACTTCGTGGCCCGTGTCGATTTCGTGGTCGAACTGGCCAGCCGCCTGCATGCCTACGGCACGACGGCGCACAGGCTGGAAGGCGCGGTGACCTCGGTGGCGGCCAAGCTCGGCCTGGAGTGCGGCGCCTGGTCGAATCCCACCGGCATGATCCTGTCCTTCGGCGAGAGCGGGCGCGCGCCGCACGACACCGTGCGCGTGGTGCGGCTGTCGCCGGGCGAGACCGACCTGTACAAGCTGTGCGAGGCCGACCGCATCGCCGAGGCGGTGATGTCCGGGGAGCTCGATCTGGACGCGGGTCATCGCGCGCTGCGCGCGCTGGACCGCCCGGGCAGCTGGCGCGGGCGCGCCATGGCGATCCTCGCCTTCGGCCTCGCTGCTGCGGCGGTGGCCGGCCTCTGGCGCCTGCCGTGGCTCGACATCGCGACGGCGGGCGTCATCGGGCTGCTGATCGGCCTGCTCGACCTGGCCACCCAGAACCGGCCGCGCCTGAAGGAAGCCAACGACGCGCTGGCGGCGATGTTCGCCGGTTCGATCGCCGTGCTGGTGGCGAGCTTCGTCGGGCCGCTCAACCTCAACACCGTCATCATCTCGTCGCTGATCGTGCTGATGCCCGGCATGGCGCTGACCAATGCCGTGAACGAGCTGACCAACCAGAACCTGGTGTCGGGCACCGCGCGTTTCGCCGGGGCGATGAGCACCATCCTCAAGCTGGCCATCGGCATGATGGTGGCGCTGACGGCGGCGCAGATGCTCGGCCTGCAGCCCGTGGTGCGTGCATTGCGGCCGCAGCCGGACTGGGTGGAGTGGGCCGCGCTGCTGTGCGGTGCCTATGCCTTCGCGGTGCTGTTCCGCGCCGATCGGCGTCACTACCCGCTGGTCATGCTGTCCGCGGCCAGCGGCTACCTGATCTCGAAATTCGTCGGCGGCGCCTGGGGCAGCACGGCCGGCGTCTTCGTCGCGGCGCTGGCGATGACCGCCGCGGGCAACGCCCACGCGCGCTGGTTCAACCTGCCCGGTGCGCTGGTGCGCCTGCCCGGCATCATCATGCTCGTGCCCGGCAGCGCCAGCCTCCGCGGCCTGCTGGCGCTGGTGCAGCAGCAGAACATGGAAGCGGGGCAGGCGGCGGTGGTGACCGCGCTCAACATCCTGCTCGCGCTGGTCGCCGGCCTGCTGTTCGGCAACATCCTGATCCCGACCCGCCGCAATCTCTGATGCTGGCGAAAACGAAAAACGCCGGCGCGTTGGCCGGCGTTCCGAAACCGTCGAAGCGAGCGGGACTCACTTCCTGATCAGGAAATCCTCGGGTTTCTTGCCCTTCTTGACCAGTTCCGCCAGCCAGCGCGGCTGCTTGCCGCGGCCGCTCCAGGTCTCCCTGGTATTGGCCGGATTGCGGTACTTCGGCGCGACCTTGCGCGTGGTGCCGGCTTTCTTCGCGGCCTTCTTCGCGGCCGGTGCCTTGCCGCCGAACAGCTCGGCGATCGTGTAGCCCTCCGCTTTCGCGAGCGCAACCAGTTTCTTCCGGATCTGGGCGACAGGCTTGCGCTTGTTCAGCGCCGACTGCTGCTTCTTGGCTTGCGTGATCAATGCCTTGAGATCCTTTTCAGACAGGTCTTTCAAATCGAATGCCATACACACTCCAGAAAATCGGGGGATGCCGCGAATCCGCGCGACGCGCGCATCATAATCAAAAAAAAGCGTCGGCGCAGATGGTGGTCCCGGGCAGTGGATTATCCGGGAGTCATGCGGGGGGCAATGGGGGGACGATCCGCGCGGATTATTCCGGGTGCGTGCGGCATCGCCGCATCAGCGCGACGACAGCCGCTGCATCAGCGTTTCGCGGTCGAGCTGTTCGGCGTCGGTCGCGCGGCGCGCGCGGTACTCGAATGTGCCAGCCGCGAGGCCGCGTTCGGACACCACCACGCGATGCGGAATGCCGATCAGTTCGATGTCGGCGAACATCGCGCCCGGGCGCAGGCCACGGTCGTCGAGCAGGGTTTCGATGCCCGCTGCGGTGAGTTCGTCGTACAGCGCCTGCGCCGCGGCGGCGACATTGGCGTCGTTCTTCGGATTGATCATGCAGACGGCGATCTGCCACGGCGCCATCGCGTCCGGCCAGACGATGCCGTTGTCGTCGTGGTTCTGTTCGATCGCGGCCGCGACGATGCGGCTGACGCCGATGCCGTAGCAGCCCATCGCCGGCGTGACGGCCTTGCCGTTCGCATCCAGCACGGTGCACTTCATCGCTTCGGAATACTTGCGGCCCAGCGCGAACACATGGCCGACCTCGATGCCGCGCGCGATGCCCAGCGTGCCCTGTCCGCAGGGCGAGGGATCGCCGGCGACGGCGTTGCGGATGTCGGCGATCAGGTCGGGTTCCGGCAGGTCGCGGCCCCAGTTGACGCCGGCGATGTGGAAGCCGGTCTCGTTCGCACCGACCACGAAGTCGTGCATCGCGGCGACGCTGCGATCGGCGATCACGCGGATGGCCTTTGCGGGTTTGACCGGGCCGAGGAAACCCGGCTCGCTGCCGAGGTGTTCGAGGATCTCGGCTTCGGTGGCCATGCGATGCTCGGCCAGGCCGGGCACCTTCGACAGCTTGATCTCGTTGACGCTGTGGTCGCCGCGCACGAGCGCCAGCACGAACTGTGCGTTGCCTTCGGCGTCGGCACCAACCACGGCCACCGACTTCACCGTGCGCGACAGCGGGAGGCCCAGCAGCGCGGCGACGTCGTCGCAGGTCTTCTGCGTGGGCGTCTCGACCTTGCGCATCGTTTCGCTCGCGGCGGCGCGTTCACCCGGCGACACCGCTTCGGCCAGTTCGACGTTCGCGGCGTAGTCGGACGCGTCGGAATAGGCGATCGCGTCCTCGCCGGAGTCGGCGATGACGTGGAATTCGTGCGACGCGCTGCCGCCGATCGCGCCGGTGTCGGCGAACACCGCGCGGAACTTCAGGCCCAGGCGGGTGAAGATGCGCGCGTAGGTGTCGTACATGTTGCGGTATTCGGCATCGAGCGACGCATCGTCGATGTGGAACGAATACGCGTCCTTCATCAGGAATTCGCGCGCGCGCATCACGCCGAAGCGCGGGCGGATCTCGTCGCGGAACTTCCACTGGATGTTGTAGAAGTTCACCGGCAGCTGCTTGTAGCTGCTGATCTCCTGGCGCGCGAAGTCGGTGACGACTTCCTCGGCGGTGGGGCCGTAGCAGTACTCGGCTTCCTTGCGGTCCTTGATCTTCAGCAACTGGCCGCCGAACTTCTCCCAGCGGCCGGTTTCTTCCCACAGCTCGCGCGGCTGGATGGTCGGCATCAGCAGTTCGACCGCGCCGGCGCGGTTCATTTCCTCGCGGACGACGGTTTCCACCTTGCGCAGCACGCGCAGGCCCAGCGGGCTCCAGGTGTAGAGGCCGGCGGCGAGCTTGCGCAGCATGCCGGCGCGGAGCATCAGCTGGTGGCTGACGACCTCGGCATCGGCGGGCGTTTCCTTTTCGGTGCGGAGATGGAACTGCGAGAGGCGCATGGGGGTCGATGGGGAGCGGACACGAAGCCCCCATTGTGCCCCATGTCGGCCTGCCCGGGTGCCGGGCTGCCTGCGGGCCGGCTGCCGCGAGGACTCAGAAGGTGTTGTTGTTCGGCGGCGGTGGCGGTTCGGCGCCGGATTTTCCGCTCTTCGAAGTGGCGGCGGTGCCGCAGTTGGCGCGCAGCACGATCTGGTTGAGGTCGAGCTGGCGCTGGCGCTCGGACTCGTTGAGGTCGCGGTCGGGCGTGCCGTCGTTGTCGCTGTCGACCCGGAGGGGCACGCCGCTGTTGATCAGGTCGATGTTGCTGCGCGCGCGCGCGCACTGCGGCGGCTCGGCCGGCCGGTCGCCCGGCTGGGCGCTCTCGGTGGCGGTGGGCTGGCGGTTCACGATCGTGCGCGACTCGAACCTGCCCGCCGGGGGCGGGGTCTGCGAGTAATGGGTGACGCCGTTGGCGTCCTTCCACTGGTACACCTGCTGCCAGGCGTTGGCAGGCGACGGCAGGGCCAGGACCAGTCCCGAGGCAACGAGGGCGGAGAAAACGACGCGGTTCATGGCGGTACCTGCGGGATGGCCGGTGGCGGCCCGGGGATTGCAGCACTCCGCCGGGGGCTGGCGCAAGCATCGAGCGTGTCGCTGGTCACCTTTCGGGGCCATGGGCGTCATCCGGCGTCCGGCATCGGCCACAGGCCGTGACATCCCTCACGTAATGCGGCGCCTGCCCGCTGCCGGCTACACTTCGGCCATGGAACCCGACCACGCGCCCTCGCCGCCTCGCCGCAACCGCAGCATCTACCTGCTGCCGAACCTGTTCACCACCGCGGCGCTGTTCTCCGGCTTCTTCGCCATCATCGCCGCGTCGCAGGGCCGCTTCGCGGCCGCCTGCATCGCGATCTTCATCGCCGCCGTGCTCGACGGCCTGGACGGCCGCGTCGCGCGCATGACCAACACCCAGAGCGAATTCGGCGTGCAGTACGACTCGCTGTCGGACCTGATCAGCTTCGGCATGGCGCCGTCGCTGGTCATGTACCACTGGGCGCTGGAGTCGCTGAAGCTCGACAGCGCGACCCTGGGCCGGATCGGCTGGCTGGGCGCCTTCCTGTATGCCGCCTGCGCCGCCCTGCGCCTGGCGCGCTTCAACAGCCAGGTCGGCACGGTCGACAAACGCTGGTTCATCGGCCTGCCCAGCCCGGCGGCTGCCGGCCTGGTGGCCAGTTTCGTCTGGGCGATGCACGACCTGGGCTGGGCCGGCGAGGACCTGCGCTACGCGGCGCTGACCGTCACCGTCGTGGCCGGCCTGCTGATGGTCAGCCGGTTCCGCTACCCCAGCTTCAAGGGCGGCAAGTCCGGTCCGCAGGGCGAGAAGGTGCCGTTCCTGGCCCTGCTGATCCTGCTGGCGGTGATCATCGGCCTGGTGATCGATGCGCCCAAGGTGCTGCTGGCCGCCACGGCGGGCTTCGCGATCTTCGGGCCGCTGCTCGCCCGCCGCCAGGCGCGTCGACCGGTGGCGGCCGAATGAGCGCCGTGCCGCAGTGGGACCCGGTGCAGCGCGAGGTGCTGGCCGCCCTGGGGCACCCGCTCGATCGGCTGGCGATCGTCCTGCCGGGCACCGCGCATGCGGTCGCGTTCGAATGGCCCGACGACCCGCTGGTCGATGCGTTGCTGCGCGCCGCGGCGCGTCATCGCGACGACCCCGACGCGCTGCGCGACGCGCCGTCGTGGCCCTCGCCGCAGGCCCTGCGCGCCGACGCCCGCGCCAAGCGCGCGCTCTGGCCGCGACTGCGCGCATTGAGGCGACGCGACGCATGAGCGTGGCGCCGTCGCCACCGGACGACCATGCGGACAGCCTCGTGCCCGCCCGCCTGCGTGCGATGCGCGACGAGGACATCGATGCGGTGATGGCGATCGAGGTCCGCGCCTATCCCTTTCCGTGGACCGCCGGCATCTTCCGCGACTGCCTGCACGCGGCGTATCCGTCGTGGCTGCTGGTGCGCGGCGAGGTCATCGTCGGCTACGGCATCATCAGCATCGCCGCTGGCGAAGGCCACATCCTCAACATCTGCATCGATCCGCTGGAGCAGGGCCGCGGCCACGGGCGCCGCCTGCTGCGCAGCCTGGTGCAGGTGGCGCGCATGCATCACGCCGAGCGCATCTTCCTGGAAGTGCGGCCGTCGAATCCGCGCGCGATCGCGCTGTACTTCGACGAAGGCTTCAACGAGATCGGCCGCCGCCCGCGCTACTACCCCGCGAACATGGGCCGCGAGGACGCGATCGTGATGGCGATGGAGCTTCTGCCCGACGCGTGACCGCGCCGCGCGGGTAGGGCGGGTCTTGCACCCGCCATTACGCCGTTGCAGCCGTGCATCACATCCAGCGGCGTCTCATCCGATCATTTCGACCATGATCGGCATGGTCGAAATGGCGGGTGCAAGACCCGCCCTACGTCAGCCCAGGCGCGCGCGCTGCGCCTGCAGGGCGTCGAGCTTGGCGGTCCACTCGGTGAGGCGGACGCGTTCCTGCTCGACCACCGCCGGCGGCACGTTGCCGCCGAACCTGGCGAGCTTGGCTTCGCTCTTGTCCTTCTCGCCCGCGACCTTGGCGATTTCCTTGTCCAGGCGCACGCGCTCGGCGTCGAGGTCGACCAGGCCTTCCAGCGGCACGAACAGCTGCAGGTCGCCGACCACGGCCGGAGCGGCTGCCGGCGGTTCGTCGCCGATGATGTCGATGCGTTCGAGCTTGAGCAGGAACGTCAGCTGCGCCGAGAACTTCGCGATGCGACCGGCGTCGTCGGCGTTGCCGCCACGGAACAGCAGCGAGACCTGCTTCGACGGCGAGATGCCGAGCGTGCTGCGGATGCTGCGCACCGCCGAGACCACGGCCTTGAACCATTCGATATCCGCCTCGGCCGATGCGTAGCCTTCGGCGCCGAAATCTTCGGCCTGCGGGTAGCGGCGCACGCAGATGCTGGCATCGGCGATGCCCAGCTTCGGCGCGACGTGGCGCCACAGTTCTTCGGTCACGAACGGGGTCAGCGGGTGCAGCAGGCGCAGCAGCGATTCCAGCACGTGCAGCAGGGTGTGGCGGGTGCTGTTCGCGGCCTCGGCATCGTTGCCGGCGAGCGCCGGCTTGGCCAGTTCCACGAACCAGTCGCAGAACGCGTTCCAGGCGAATTCGTACAGCGCCTGCGACAGCAGGTCGAAGCGGTAGCTGGCGAAATGCTCGCCGGCTTCGGCGCTGACCTTGGCCAGGCGCGAGAGGATCCAGCGCTCGGCGTCGGTCTTCGGCTGCGGCGCACCGGTGGCCGAGAAGCCCTCGGTGTTCATCAGCGCGAAGCGCGTGGCGTTCCACAGCTTGTTGCAGAAATTCTTGTAGCCCTCGCAGCGCGCCATGTCGAATTTGATGTCGCGGCCGGGGCCGGCGAGCGCGGCCATGGTGAAGCGCAGCGCGTCGGCGCCGTGCGGAGCGATGCCGCCGGCGAACTCCTTGCGCGTGGCCTTCTCGATCTTCGGCGCGTCCTGAGGCTTCATCAGGCCGGTGGTGCGCTTGGCGACCAGGTCGTCTTCGCCGATGCCGTCGATGATGTCCAGCGGGTCGAGGATGTTGCCCTTCGACTTCGACATCTTCTGGCCGTCCTTGTCGCGGACGAGGCCGGTGATGTACACGTCGCGGAACGGCACGCGCTCGGCGTCTGGTGTGTCCTTCGGCATGAAGTGATCGGTCATCACGATCATGCGTGCGACCCAGAAGAAGATGATGTCGAAACCGGTCACCAGCACCGACGAGGGCACGAACTGCTGGAAGCCGCGCTCCTGCATCAGTTCCGCGTTCGGCCAGCCCATCGTGCTGATCGGCCACAGGCCGGAGGAGAACCAGGTTTCGAGGACGTCTCTGTCGCGATTTTCTTCGCGCAGTTCCCCGGTGTATCCAGCGAGCCGCGCCTTCTCGCGTGCCTCATCGAGCGTGCGGCCAACATGGGGTTTGCCGGCATCGTCGTACCACGCCGGGATCCGGTGACCCCACCAGAGCTGGCGGCTGATGCACCAGTCCTGGATGTTCTCCATCCAGTGGCGATAGGTATTGATCCAGTTCGGCGGCACGAACTTCACGCTGCCGTTCTCGACCAGTTCCATGCCGCGACGCGCGAAGCCGTCCATCGCCACAAACCACTGGTCCGTGAGATAGGGCTCGATCACCTGGCCGGTGCGGTCGCCGCGCGGCACCTGCAGCTTGTGGGGTTTGGTTTCGATCAGCAGGCCAGCTTCTTCCAGTTCGGTGACGATGCGCTTACGCGCTTCGAAACGGTCGAGACCGAAATAGGATTGCGGGATACCGAGATCTGTTGCGGCGGACTGCACCGAGTAGTCGATAAGTCCTGACTTGGCGTAACTGGCAGTGCGACGCTTGGCCCAGGTCTGGTTGTCGATGATTGTTGCTTCATCCGTGAAGATATTAATCAGGCCGCGTGCTGGCGTTCGATCGAAAACACCTGAGTCGACATGTCGCTGCCACACCGCGTTGTCGTTGAAATCATGCGCGGGGGTCACCTTCACCACGCCGGTGCCGAAGGCGCGGTCGACGTAGTCGTCGGCGATGATCGGCAGCTCACGGTCGCACAGCGGCAGGATGACGGTCTTGCCGATCAGGTGCGTGTAGCGCGGGTCTTCCGGATGCACCATCACCGCGGTGTCGCCGAGCATGGTTTCCGGGCGCGTGGTCGCCACGATCAGATAGCCGCGCGTTTCGCGCAGGGTCTCGTTGCCGTCGGCGTCGTGCTCGACGTGCTCGTAGGTTTCGCCGTTCGCCAGCGGGTAGGTGATCGACCACAGGAATCCGTTCTCTTCCTCGCTCACCACTTCCAGGTCGGAGATCGCGGTCTTCAGCACCGGGTCCCAGTTCACCAGTTTCTGGCCGCGATAGATCAGGCCCTGCTCGTACAGCTTCACGAAGGCTTCGATCACCGCGTCCGAGGCCATCGGGTCCATGGTGAACACGCTGCGCGTCCAGTCGCCGGAGGTGCCGAGGCGACGCATCTGGCGCTCGATGGTGCCGCCGGACTGCTGCTTCCACTCCCACACGCGATCGATGAATTTCTCGCGGCCCAGCGAATCGCGGGTCTCGCCCTGGCCGGCGATCTGCAGGTTGCGCGAGACCACCATCTCGGTCGCGATGCCGGCGTGGTCGGTGCCCATCTGCCAGAGGGTCCGGTAGCCGCGCATGCGGTGGTAGCGGATCAGCGCGTCCTGCAGCGTGTGCTGGAAGGCGTGGCCCATGTGCAGCGTGCCGGTGACGTTCGGCGGCGGCAGCAGGATGGTGTAGGCCGGGCCATCGCCCTGCGGCGCGAAGACGCCGCTCGCTTCCCACTCGGCATAGAGGCGGGATTCGAAATCTCTGGGTTCGTAGCCGGAAGCGAGGGTGGTCATGGTGTCGTGTGTCGTTGAAGAGTTGGTGTCGTCCCGGATGCGGCGCGGGATGACGGGCGAGATCACATGTCGTATTTCTTGAGCTCGAGTCCGCGGGCCTGGTACTGCTTCCAGCGCTCGCGCAGCGGGCCGCGCGCCGATTCGTCGGCGGGCACCACTTCCAGCACGCGCTCGAAGCTGCCGTCGACCGGCGCATCGCGCAGGTTGATCACCAGCGCGCGCAGCGGCACGTCGGCGTCGGGCGACGCGATCAGCACCGGCGCGAGTTCGTCCTCGTCGTCGGTGCCGGCGATCTGGTGCGGGATGTAGGCGTTCTCGTCGAAGGCCCACAGCAGGTCGTCCAGCGCCTCGGCCTGCACGGCGTCGCGCGCCAGCACCAGCGTCCACAGGTTCGCGTCGTAGGCCTTGCGCGCGAGTTCGCACACCAGGCGCAGCGGTTCCTCGCGGAACCGCGGTTTCTGGATCAGGTAGAAATCGGCGCGGGCCACGAAGCGGTCAGCCCTGCGCCCGGTCCAGCAGCCACTGCGTCAGCAGGCCGACCGGGCGGCCGGTGGCCATGCCCATCTTGCCGTCGTCGTTGGCGACACCGGCGATGTCCAGGTGCGCCCAGCGCTGGCCTTCGGCGAAGCGGGAAAGGAAGCAGCCGGCGGTGATCGCGCCGGCGTTGCGGCCGCCGATGTTGTACACGTCGGCGAAGGCGGAATTGAGCTGGGTCTGGTATTCGTCCCACAGCGGCAGGCGCCAGGCGCGGTCGAAGACCTGCTCGCCGGCCTGCAGCAGTTCGCCGGCGAGATCGTCGTGCTTGCTCATCAGGCCGGCGGCGTACTTGCCGAGCGCGATGATGCAGGCGCCGGTGAGCGTGGCCACGTCGACCAGCGCCTGCGGCTCGAAGCGCTCGGCGTAGGTGAGCGCGTCGCACAGGATGAGGCGGCCTTCGGCGTCGGTGTTGCCGACTTCGATGGTCTTGCCGGACATGCTGGTCAGCACGTCGGACGGGCGGTAGCTGTCGGCGTCGGGCATGTTCTCGACGGCCGGGACGATGGTGACCAGGTTGATCGGCAGGCCCATCTTCACCGCGGCGACGAAGGTGCCGATCACCGTGGCGGCGCCGCACATGTCGTACTTCATCTCCTCGATGCCGCCCTGGGTCTTGAGGTTGATGCCGCCGGTGTCGAAGGTGATGCCCTTGCCGACCAGCACGAAGGGCCTGGCGTCGCCACCATTGCTCCACTTCAGCACGATGAGCTTGGGCGGATTGGCCGAGCCGCGCGACACGGCGAGCAGCGAACCCATGCCCAGTGCGGTCATCTGTTCGCGGTCGAGCACCTCGCACGCGGCCTTGTCGTGCTGCGCGGCGAAGGCCGTCGCCTGCTCGGCCAGGTAGGTCGGGTTGCAGATGTTCGGCGGCAGGTTGCCCAGTTCGCGGGTGACCTCGACGCCAGCGGCGATGGCGGCGCCCTGCGCCAGCGCGGTGGCGTCGCTGCCGGCCACCGACACGGCGACCAGCGCGCTCTTGCCCTTGTCCTTGTTCTTCTCGCCCAGCGTGGCGTGGTAGCGGTACAGCGCATGGCCGAAGGCGATCACGGCCTGGCGGATGTTCCAGGCGGCATCGCGGCCGGTCACGGCGACTTCGCTGATCGTGAACGTGGCGTTGGTCGCGGCGCCGTCCTTCAGCGCGCGGGCGGCGTCGCTGGCGGCCTTGATGTACTGCGGCACGCCGAACTTGGCGGCGTCGCCCAGGCCGACCACCAGCACGCGCGGCGCGGCGACGCCGGGCAGGTCGTGGAGCAGGGCGGTCTTGCCGGTCTTGCCGGACACGTCGCCCCGGGCGATGAGGGCGGCGATGCGGCCACCGCTGGCGGCGTCGAGGGCCTGGCCGCTGGCGGTCAGGGTCTTGTCGGCGAAGGCGCCGACCACGATGCAATCGCTGGCGAGGGTGGCGGCCTCGGCGGCCGGGGCGGTGTGGAGGGCGAAATCGAGGGCCATCGGTCGGGTTCCGTACGAGCGGGAGGAGGAGCGTGGCGCGGAGCGGCGGCGCGGGCGGGTGGCGACGGGTGCCTGAACCGGCCGGGACGACGGCGTTCAGCTCCGGCGCCTTTCCGATCACGGCATTCCGTACAATCCCCCGACGCCCTGCGGGCCCGGAAAACGGTGCCGGACGGGACTGCCCGTGCCGGATCCGGCGCCGGGCAGGCGCCGCGAACACGCAGAACCTTGAAGTTTAAAGCAAAGCCCGGGCGGGATGCCCGGCCCCGGACCCCGCCCCGCCTGATGCTCAAGCTCGATCGTTACCTCATCCGCGAATTCGCGCAGAGCACCTTCGCCGTCCTGGTGGTGGTCCTGATCGTGCTGGTGGGTGGGGCCTTCGCCGACGTCCTGCAGGACGTGGCCCGGGGCAAGGTGCCGGCGGCGATGCTGCTGGCCCAGCTGGGCCTGGTCTTCCTCAAGTGGCTGCCGATGATCCTGCCCCTGGCGGTGATGCTGGGGCTGATGCTGGCCGTGGGCCGGCTGTACCGCGACGCCGAGATGCCGGTGCTGGTCTCGATCGGGGTCGGTCCGGGCCGGATGCTCCGCCCCCTGGCCTGGATGGCCCTGCCTGTGGTGGCCGTCGTGGCGCTGTGCTCGCTGTGGCTGGGTCCCTGGGCCGACCGGACCTCGGCGCGGATGATCGAGAACGCCAGCCGCAACCTGCTGATCGCCGGCATGGAGCCGGGGCGTTTCACCGAGTTGCCCGGCGGTGGCGGCGTGATCTACGTCGGCGGCATGACCGACGACAACCGCCAGTTGCAGAAGGTCTTCGTCCATCGCCAGAAGGACGACCGCTTCCACGTCACCACCTCGCAGACCGGCGTGCTGTCGGTCCACAACGAGCGCGACCGCTATCTGAAGCTGGAGCAGGGCTTCGAGGTCGAGGGTCCGATGGGCGACGGCCGCGACTACCGCCTGATGCGCTACGCCGGGAACGAGGTGCGCCTGCCCGACAGCATCGCGCCGCGGCGCAAGAGCGATGCGATCCAGCTGCAGCCGACGACCACGCTGATCGGCGATCCGAGTCCGGAAGCGACCGCACAGCTCCATGCCCGCATTGCGCCGCCGCTGCTGACCCTCGCCTTCGCCCTGCTCGCGGTGCCGCTGGCGCGCAGCGCGCCGCGCCAGGCCCGCTACGGCAACCTGGCGGTCGGCTTCCTGATCTACCTGTTCGGCAGCCTGCTGATGATGCTGGGCACCGAATGGATCGAAGCCGGCAGAATGCCCACGCAACTCGGCCTGTGGTGGCTGCTGGTGCCGCTGCTGGCGCTGGCGGCCTGGATGTACGCGCATGACGGCGCGATCCGCCGGCCGCGCGTGGCGCGTCGCGGGGCACGCGCATGAAGCCTTTCCCGAAACTGCACGACCTCTACATCGGCCGCGTCGTGCTCGGCTCGGTGCTGCTGGCCTGGGCGGTGCTGGTCGGCCTGGACGCGCTGATCGGCGGCCTGATGACCGAGATCAGCGATGTCGGCAACGGCAACTACGACATGATGGCCGCGCTGACCAATGTCGCCTTCACCCTGCCGCGCCGCGCCTACATGCTGTTCCCGTACGCGGCGGTGATCGGCGCGGTGATCGGCCTCGGCCAGCTGTCGGCCAGTTCCGAGCTGACCGTGCTGCGCGCGCTGGGCCTGTCCCGCCGACGCATCAGCCTGTCGGTGATCCTGTCGCTGACGGTCCTGACCGGGCTGATGGTGGCCAACGCCGAGACGCTGGCGCCGTGGGCGCAGCGTCGCGCCGACACGCTCAAGGCGTCGGCCAAGTCGAAGGACGTGATCATCGCCCAGTACTCCGGCCTCTGGGCGCGCGAGGGCGACGTCTTCCTCAACGCGCAGACCGGCCTGGAGCGCAGCGAGAACGGCCGGCAGTGGCTGCAGCTCAACGACGTGCGCCTGTTCGAGCTGGCGAAGGACGGCCGGCTCGCCTCGATCACCCGCGCCGGCGTCGCCGAGCACCACGCCGGCGAATGGATCCTGCGCGACGTGGTGCGCACCCGCTTCGACGAGAAGTCCGCGACGCGCACCACCGCGAAGGAGGAACGCTGGGCCTCGAAGCTCGACGCCGCAGCGCTGGCCGCGAACACCCGCAACATCTGGCGTCCGCGCTACATGACCGCCGCGGCGCTCAAGGACGGCATCGAGTACCGCAAGCGCAACGACCTCGATTCCGGCGAATTCCAGGAGCATTACTGGGGTCGCTGGTTCTACCCGGTCAACGTGCTGGTGCTGTGCCTGCTGGCGATTCCGTTCGCCTTCGGTTCGCTGCGCAGCGGCGGCCTGGGCAAGCGCCTGTTCATGGGCATCGTCTTCTCGCTGGGCTTCTGGCTGGTGCAGACCCAGTTCGTCCGCCTCGCCGGCGTGTTCAAGTTCGACTACCGCATCGCCTACCTGATCCCGGCGCTGGCGATGGTCGGATTCTCGGTGTGGCTGTTCAAGCGGCGGAGCGGGTAAGTCCGGCTGAAGCAACGCAATGGTCATCCTCGCGCAAGCGAGGAGCCACGCGTGGTGGTCACTGATGGCAGGGTCCTCGCTTGCGCGAGGATGACGAGTTCTCCTGCGTGATCCGGCATCGGATGAAGCGCGCCTATTTCTCCACCCGCACCATCCGCGTCCCGCTGGCGCGGTCGTGCCAGGTCAGGCGGTCGCGGTCGATCCAGGCCCACCAGAAGCCCATGCCGCCGAGCAGCAGCGAGGGGATGCCGACGAGGAAGCGGCGGAGCAGCTGCGTGCGGGTGGGCGTGGCGCCGTCGATGCCGGTGACGCGCAGTCGCCAGGGGCGCATGCCGAGGGTCTGGCCGCCGCGCGCCCAGCTGGCGACGGCGTAGGCGCCGGTGGCGAGCAGGCAGCACAGCCAGAGCAGCACGCCGAGCGGGCTGCCGGTTTCGAGGATCTCGCGTTCGCCGTGGCCCGCGAGGTAGTAGCCGGCGTTGAACAGCGCCGAGATCAGCATCCATACCGCGAGCATCGGCCACAGGTCGTAGAACAGGGTGAGCAGGCGCAGCAGGAGAAGCGGCTTGGGACGAGGCGGGGCAGGAGTATCGGTGGTTCCGGTCATCGCGACAGGATAAGGCAACGCTGAACAAGTCAGTGTTGCCGCGGCACACGGATGTGCCGCCCGCGATTCAAGCACGCAAGTGCTTGAATCGCGGGAGCGAGTCCGAATTCACTTCGGACTCGCGACCACTGCACAAGCCCAGGATGGGCTTGTGCAGTGTCTATTTGCCCGGGCGCCATTCCGCTCGCGGTACGCTGTGACCATGACCACGCCTTCTTCGTCCGCGACCACGCCCGCCGAGCGCCGCATGCGCGCGCAGGCGCTGCCGCCGCTGCGCGATCCCGACGCCGCCGCGATCCACGACTTCATCGAGGCGATCTGGGCCGAGGCCGGCCTGGCCAAGCAGACCCAGGCCAGCTATCGCCGCGACCTGGAAGGCTTCGCGCGCTGGCGCGACGGCGCGGGCGGCGGGCTGGCGGGCGCGGATCGCCCGGCGCTGTTCGACTACTTCGCCTGGCGCACGCGGCAAGGCTATTCGCCGCGCAGCAACGCGCGGCTGCTGTCGACGCTGCGCGCGTTCTTCGCCCTGCGCGTGCGGCGCGGCCAGCGCGCGGACGACCCGACCGCGCTGCTCGATCCGCCGAAGCTGCCGCGTTCGCTGCCCAAGGCGCTGGGCGAGCGGGAGATCGAGGCACTGCTGGGTGCGCCCGATGTGTCCAACCCCATCGGCCTGCGTGACCGCGCGATGCTGGAGCTGATGTACGCCGCCGGCCTGCGCGTGAGCGAACTGGTCGGCCTGCCGGCGACGGCGGTGAACCTGCGCCAGGGCGTGCTGCGGGTGACCGGCAAGGGCGGCAAGGACCGGCTGGTGCCGCTGGGCGAGGAGGCGCAGCACTGGCTGCAGCGCTACCTGGCCGAGTCGCGGCCGGCGCTGGCCGGGCGCCGCGCCCCGGCCGCCCTGTTTCTCGATGCCGGCGCGGAACCCCCCAGCCGCCAGGCGTTCTGGTCGCTGGTGAAGCGGCATGCCGGTGCCGCGGGGATCGACCCGTCCCGGATCAGCCCCCACGGCCTGCGGCACAGTTTCGCCACCCACCTGCTGAACCACGGCGCGGACCTGCGTGCGCTGCAGATGCTGCTGGGCCATGCCAGCCTGTCGACCACGCAGATCTACACCCTGGTCGCGCGGGAGCAGCTCAAGCGCCTGCATGCCCGGCATCACCCCCGGGGCTGAGCCGGCGCCAGAGCCGGCCGGGCCGTGCCCGCTGGCCTGCGCGCGCTGCCGCATGCTGCAATCGGCGTCACACCGGGCGACCTCCGCCCCCCGCGGCTGCGTGCGACAATCCGAGAACTTTCCCGGGCCAGGACGGTCCGCATGCCCAGAAACCCTCTAAAGACGATGGAACCCGCCCGCATGAAATATCCGCTTTTCGCGCTGCTGTGCGCCCTGAGCCTGTCCGCCTGCGCGCAGACCGCCCCCGCCGGTGCCGACAAGGCCGTCGCGGCAACCGCCGCCGCCAAGTCGCCGGCCGAGGTCGAGAAGCGGGTCCGTTCCGCGCTGGCCAAGCTTGCGCCGAACGCCGAACTGGACCGGGTCGCGCCCGCCGCTGTCGCCGGCTTCACCGAAGTCATCACCGAAGGCCAGGCCCTCTACGTCAGCAACGACGGCCGCTACCTGATCCAGGGGGCGCTGTTCGACATCGACAAGAAGGAAGATGTCAGCCAGCTGGGCCTGAGCGTGGTCCGTCGCGCGGAAATGGCGAAGATCCCGGTTTCGGACCGCATCGTGTTCGCACCCGTCGGGCCGGCGAAGCATCGCGTCGCGATCTTCACCGACATCGAATGCGGCTTCTGCCGCAAGCTCCACGAGGACATCGCCGAGTACAACAAGCGCGGCATCGCCATCGAATACCTGGCGTTCCCGCGTTCGGGCCTGCAGAGTCCGGATGGCCTCGCGATGCAGTCGGTCTGGTGCTCCAGCGACCGTCGCAAGGCGCTCACCGACGCCAAGGCCGGCCGCCCGGTGCCGCCGATGGCCTGCAAGAACCCGGTCGCCGACCAGTACGAGTCCGGCCGCCGCATGGGCTTGACCGGCACGCCGATGATCATCAACCAGGACGGCCTGATGCTCCCGGGCTACCTGCCGCCGGACAAGATGCTGGAGTCGCTGGACAAGCTGGCAGCCCAGAGCAAGGCCGCACATGCGGCGGGCGACAGCGTCGCCGGCGCGCCCTGATCGATCCATGCCGGGCGCCTTCCCTGCAACCCGGGGAAGGCCTGGCCCGGGCTCGACAGGGCAGGGGATGGCGCCGCCGCCGTCCGCACCGGCCAGCGCCGACCGCATCCGGTACAATCTGCGGCCCGCGAACACCTACAGCTCGGACATGATCGTCCTCGAGGGCCTGCCGGCCCTATCGCCGTTCCGCCGCGACCGTCTCGAAACCCGCCTCCAGGCCATCGTTCCCGGTCTCCGCATCGTCGGCGCCTGGTTCACCTACTGGGTCGAGCCCGAACCGGGCCACACGCCCGACGCCGACACCCTGCAGCGCATCCTCGAAGCGCACGGCCATCGCGAGCCGCTGGCCGACGGTGCGGTCTCGCGCTTCGTCGCGCCGCGACTGGGCACGATCTCGCCCTGGGCGAGCAAGGCCGGCGAGCTGCTGCACGGCGCCGGGCAGCCGGTGAAGCGCGTGGAGCGCGGGACCCGGATCGATGTCGCCGGATGGCCGTCCGACGCCGCCGCCCAGGCTGCGGTCGCGAAGATCCTGCACGACCCGATGACCCAGTCGCTGCTGGCCGACGCCCATGACGCCTCGGCGCTGTTCGCGGTGCCGGCGCGCGGCGAGCTCGAAGTGATCCCGCTGGCGGACCTCGAATCGGCCAACGCCCGCCTCGGCCTTGCCCTGGCCGACGACGAAATCGAGTACCTGCGCGCCCGCTACGCCGAGCTGGGCCGCGACCCGCACGACGTCGAACTGATGATGTTCGCGCAGGCCAACTCCGAGCACTGCCGGCACAAGATCTTCAACGCCAGCTGGACCATCGATGGCCGCGAGATGCTCCTCAACGGCGGCCCTCAGTCGCTGTTCCGGATGATCAAGCACACCCACCAGCAGACGCCCGACCACACCCTGTCGGCCTACAGCGACAACGCGGCGGTGGTCGCGGGCTATCCCGCGAAGCGTTTCCGCCCCGACCCGGTCACCGCCGAGTACCGCGCCGAAGCCGAAGCGCCCAGCGCGTTCTGCATCAAGGTCGAGACCCACAACCATCCCACCGCGATTTCGCCGTTTCCCGGTGCGTCCACCGGCAACGGCGGCGAGATCCGCGACGAAGGCGCGACCGGCCGCGGCGGCAAGCCCAAGGCCGGCCTGTGCGGCTTCAGCGTCTCGCACCTGCGCATTCCGACGCTGCCGCAGCCCTGGGAAACCGGACGCGCGCTCAATCCGCGCATGGCGCCGGCGCTGGAGATCATGCTCGACGGCCCGATCGGTGCCGCGGCGTTCAACAACGAATTCGGCCGTCCGAACCTCACCGGCTACTTCCGCAGTTTCGAACTGCGCGAAGGCGTGGAGGGTGACGGCGTGGTCCGTGCCTACGACAAGCCGATCATGCTCGCGGGCGGTCTCGGCGCGATCGACCGTCCGATGGTGGCGAAGAAGACGCTGTCGCCCGGCGACGCGGTGATCGTGCTCGGCGGCCCGGCGATGCTGATCGGCCTCGGCGGTGGCGCCGCCAGTTCGGTGGCCTCCGGCGAAAGCGCCGAAGACCTCGATTTCGCCAGCGTGCAGCGCGACAACCCGGAGATGGAGCGCCGCTGCCAGGAAGTGATCGACCGCTGCGTCGCGCTCGGCGAGCGCAACCCGATCCTGTGGTTCCACGACGTGGGCGCGGGTGGCCTGTCCAACGCCATTCCCGAACTGCTGCACGACAGCGGCGTGGGCGGCGTGATCGACCTGGGCAAGGTGCCGACCGACGATCCGTCACTGTCGCCGATGCAGCTGTGGTGCAACGAATCGCAGGAGCGCTACGTGCTCGGCGTGCCGCAGGATCGTCTGGCCGAATTCGCCGAACTCTGCGCGCGCGAGCGCTGCCCGTTCGCGGCGGTGGGCGTGGCGACGGCGGAAGAGCGCCTGGTCGTCGGCTATGGCGCGACCGTGGACGCGCGTCCGCATGCGCCGGAAGGCGACGCGCGCGCAGCGGGCGTCGCTGGGGGCATGGTCATCGACCTGCCGATGGACGTGCTGTTCGGCAAGCCCCCGAAGATGCATCGCGACACCCGCCGCCCGGCGCCGACGGCCTGGCGCGCGCTCGACGGCCGCGCCATCGACCTGCGCGAAGCCGGCCTGCGCGTGCTTGCGCATCCGACCGTGGCGGCGAAGAACTTCCTCATCACCATCGGCGACCGCTCCGTCGGCGGCCTGACCGCGCGCGACCAGCTGGTCGGCCCGTGGCAGATGCCGGTGGCCGACTGCGCGATCACCCTGGCTGGCTTCGACACGAACGCCGGCGAGGCGATGGCCGTGGGCGAACGCACGCCGCTGGCGCTGATCGATGCCGCTGCGGCCGCGCGCATGGCCGTGGGCGAGGCGATCACCAACCTGATCGCCGCGCCGGTGCCGTCGCTGGCGCAGATGAAGCTGTCCGCGAACTGGATGGCCGCCGCAGGCCATCCGGGCGAGGACGCGCGTCTGTTCGACGCGGTGAAGGCGGTCGGCATGGCGCTGTGCCCGGCGCTCGACCTCAGCATCCCGGTCGGCAAGGACTCGCTGTCGATGCAGGCGCAGTGGCAGCAGGATGGCCAGGCGCACAAGTCCGTGTCGCCTGTGTCGCTGATCGTCAGCGCGTTCGCGCCGGTCGAGGACGCGCGCCTGCAGCTCACCCCGCTGCTGTCGCGCGAGGCCGACACCGAGCTCTGGCTGATCGGCCTGGGCGCCGGCAAGCAGCGCCTCGGCGGCTCGATCCTGGCGCAGGTCTACGACGGTTTCGGCGGCCGCCACGGCGACGATTCGGTGCCCGACCTCGACGATCCGGAGCGCCTGCGCGGCCTGTACGAACTCATGCGCGACGCGCGCGAACGCAACCTCGTCCGCGCCTATCACGATCGTTCCGACGGCGGCGCGTTCGCGGCGCTGGCGGAAATGGCGTTCTGTTCGCATCTGGGCCTGGACATCACGCTCGACGACTGGGGCAACGATGCCCTGCGCACGCTGTTCTGCGAGGAACTCGGCGCGATCGTGCAGATCGCGATCGAGGACCGCGCCGAATTCGCCGATCTCGTCGCCCAGCACGGCCTGATCGAATGCGCGCAGCGCATCGCGCGGCCGACCACCGCCGGCGCGATCCGCGTCCACCAGGACGGCGATGTCGTCGTCGAGTGGCGCTGGGAGGAACTGTTCGACGCGTGGTGGTCGGTCAGCCATGCCATGCAGCGCCTGCGCGACAACCCCGAGTCCGCCGACGAGGAGCGCGCCGCGGTGCGCCGCTTCGACGGCCCGGGCCTGCAGCCCAAACTGAGCTTCGATGCCGCCGAGGATGTCGCCGCGCCGTTCATCGCGACCGGCAAGCGTCCGCGCGTCGCGATCCTGCGCGAGCAGGGCGTCAACGGCCAGATCGAGATGGCGGCCGCGTTCGACCGCGCCGGCTTCGCGGCGATCGACGTGCACATGAGCGACCTGATTTCCGGTCGCGTCACGCTGGACGGCTTCAGCGGCTTCGCCGCCTGCGGCGGTTTCAGCTACGGCGACGTGCTCGGCGCCGGTCGCGGCTGGGCCACGTCGATCCTCGAGCGCGCGGCGCTGCGCGATGCCTTCGCCGCATTCTTCGCCCGTCCGGACACGTTCTCGCTCGGCGTGTGCAACGGTTGCCAGATGCTGTCGCAGCTCAAGGGGATCATTCCCGGCGCCGAACACTGGCCGCGTTTCCTGCGCAACCGCAGCGAACAGTTCGAAGCCCGCTTCGGGATGCTCGAAGTCGCGGCGTCGCCGTCGCTGTTCTTCCAGGGCATGGCCGGTTCGCGCATTCCGGTGGCGATCGCCCACGGCGAAGGCCGCGCGACCTTCGACGACGACCTCGACCGCAACAGCGTCGCGATGGCGCTGCGCTACGTCGCCAACGACGGCGGCCCGGCGACGAGCTACCCGGCCAATCCGAACGGTTCGGAGCACGCCATCGCTGGCGTCACCAGCCGCGACGGCCGTGCCACGATCCTGATGCCGCACCCGGAACGCACGCCGCGCACGGTCAACATGAGCTGGGCGCCGGCCGATTGGCCCGAAGCCTCGCCGTGGCTGCGCATGTTCCGCAACGTACGCGTTGCGATGGGGTGAGCGAACGGGCGTCCTCGCGACGCCCTCGCATCCGATGCGAATCGCGTTCGATCTGGATGGGACGCTGGTGCCGATGTTCGCGGGTCAGTTTCCCGTCGAGCGGATCGCGTGGCCGATGCGCGCGTTTGCCGCCGATCCGCTGCGAATCGGGACGACCCCGCTGTTCCGGTTGCTCAAGGCCCGGAAGCATGAGATCTGGGTCTATACGTCGTCTCTCCGCAAGCCGTTCGCTATCCGGCGGACGTTCCTCGCGCACGGTTTGCGCCTCGATGGCGTGATCAATGCTGATTTGCATGCCCAGGCCAGCGGTGCGCGTGTCGCATCCAAATATCCCTCGGCCTTCGGTATCGACCTGTTGATCGATGATGCGCCCGGCGTCGAGATGGAAGGCAGGCAGCACGGCTTCGCGGTGCTGCGCATCGATCCGGACGATGCCGGTTGGTCTCGCAAGGTGGTCGACGCCATCCCCTGATCGTCATCCGCCGCGGCCTGCGCGTGGCGGGAGCCCTGCATCCGACGCCGATCTACGGCGATTGCAGCGTTTCTCTTACCGCATCGTCGCAGCATGGCTGGCTTGAAATGAGGCGTCTGACATACGCTCCCATCAGCGGATCAGGGTCCAGCCAGGACAGTCGGGCCAGCGTCGCCAGCACACCTGCGTCGGGTTCCCGCTCGAGCCACCACTGGAATGCCCCGTGGCGATCATGTTCGGGCGCATCTTCGTGCCCCGCCTCATAGCCATTCAATTGGCACTCGGCGAGTTCGTTGGGAATCATGTGCCATTCCATCCATTCGGACGGAAATTTCATCAATCGCAACCATTCGGCGTGTGTCATGACGCCGTGGATCAGCCCGCCGCCTGCACTAGCCAGCGCTCGATCGAGCCGCGGTCGCGGGCGCGCAGCAGCGTCGCGGTACGCGCGCGCAGCACGGACAGGTCGAGGTCGCGGATCGCGCGGCGCAGTTCGAGCAGGGTGCCGGGATGCAGGCTGAATTCCTCCAGCCCCAGTGCGAGCAGCACCGGTGCGAACAGCGGGTCGCCGGCCATCTCGCCACAGACCGCGACCGGCTTGCGGTGCGTGCGCGCGGCGCGGATGACGCCGTGGATCAGGCGCAGCACGGCAGGGTGCAGCGGCGAATACAGCTCGCCCAGGGCATCGTTGCTGCGGTCTGCGGCGAGCAGGTACTGCACCAGGTCGTTGGTGCCGATCGACAGGAAGTCCACCGCGCCGATGAAGGTCTGCAGCGCGATTGCGGCCGAAGGCACTTCGATCATCGCGCCGACCGGCACGGCCTCGGCGATGGCGTGGCCCTCGGCGCGCAATTCGTGCTGCACGTCCTTGATCCGCGCGCGCACCGCGAGCACTTCCTCGCGTCCGCTGACCATCGGGATCAGCAGGCGCACCGGGCCGTAGGCGCTGGCGCGCAGGATCGCGCGCAGCTGCGTGCGGAACAGGCCTTCGCGGGCCAGCGACAGGCGCACGCCGCGCACGCCCATCGCCGGGTTCGGCTCGCCGGGCAGGGCCAGCGCGGTGCCGTCGGCCTTGTCGGCGCCGATGTCGAGGGTGCGGATGGTCACCGTGCGCCCGGTCATGCCCAGCACCAGGTCGCGATAGGCGCGGAACTGCTCGTCTTCGTCGGGCAGGCTCAGGCGCGCATCGGCGGGGCGCTGCATGAACAGGAACTCGGTGCGGTACAGGCCGACGCCGGCGGCGCCGAGCGCGTGCGCCTCCGCCACGTCCTCGCGCGATTCGGCGTTCGCCCACAGCTTGATGTCGACGCCATCGCGCGTGCGCGTGGGTTCGCGGCGCAGGCGGTGCAACTGCTTGCGCTCGCGCGCGTGGCCCAGCACTCGCGTGCGGTGCTCGCGCAGGTCGTTGGCATCGGGTTCGAGGATGACCAGGCCGCTGCCGCCGTCGACCGCGAGCACGTCGCCGTCGTTGACCTTCTGCAGCGCATGCGTGGCGCCGATGACCAGCGGCACGTGCAGGCTGCGCGCGAGGATCGCGGTGTGCGACAGCGGGCTGCCGGCGGCGGTGACCACCGCCATCACGCCCTGACTGTGCAACTGCACCAGCTCGGACGGCGACACGTTGTCGGTGACCAGGATGTCGCCGGCGATGCCCTGCAGATCGGCATCGCGCTTGTGCAGCGCGGCGTGGATGCGGCCGACGATCTGGTCGATGTCGTCGATGCGCGTGCGCAGGTAGGCATCGTCCATGCCGGCGAACACCGCGGCGATGCGGTCGCGCTGCAGGCGCAGGGCGTAGTCGGCGGTGTAACGACCGGTGCGGATCAGGTCGTCCAGGCCGGCGATGAGTTCGGGGTCGTCCAGCAGCAGCGCGTGCAGGTCGAGGAATTCGCCGACTTCGTGCGCCATCGCGCCATGCAGGCGCTCGTGCAGGGCGCGCATCTCGCCGCGGACCACGTCGATGGCCGCGTGCAGGCGTTCGACCTCGTCGTCGACCAGTTCGGCTTCCAGTCGCTCCTCGGCCACGTCCAGCACGTGAGGCAGACGGACGCGCGCGCGTCCCAGTGCGCTGCCGCGCGATGCGCCATGGCCGGAGAGGATTCTTCTCATCAGCTGTCCTCGTCGAACCGCCGTTCGAAGAGGGCCACGACCGCATCCATCGCCGCGGCTTCGTCCTCGCCGTCGGTGCGGACCACGACCGTGCTGCCATGGCCGGCGGCGAGCAGCATCACGCCCATGATGCTCTTGGCGTTCACTTCGCGGCCCTTGGCCGACACGGTGGCGGCGCAGCGGAACGCGGAGATGGTCTGCACCAGTTTCGCGGTGGCGCGTGCGTGCAGGCCGAGGCGGTTCTGGATGGGCAGTTCGCGTTCGATCATGGCGAAGGTCCGGTGATGGCGAAGCGGGTGGTGGTGTTGACGGTGAAGCGAGTGGCGGTGTGCGTCATGGTCAGGCGTCGTCCAGGCGGACGCCGTTGCGGGCACCCGCGGCGGCGACCGCGGGCAGTTCGTCGAGCGGCAGGTCGGCGTAGTTCATCACCCGCAGCAGCATCGGCAGGTTCAGCGACGACACCCGCCGCACCGGCGTGCCCAGCCGCGCGACCTGCGCGGCGAGGTTGCTCGGCGACCCGCCGTACAGGTCGGTGAGCACCAGCACGCCTTCCCCGGCGTCGACGCGACGCAGGGCTGCGCTGGCCTGGGGCAGGGCGAGCGCGAGGTCGGCGTCGAACGCGAGTTCGAACGCTTCGGTCTTCAGCGGCAGCTGGCGCAGGATCCGGGTCGCGACGTCGACCAGGGCACTGCCGATGCCGGGATGGGTGATGAGAAGGATGCCGACGGACATGCCGCCAAGTTAACAGACGGACGTGACAGCCCGGAAGCCCGTCATTCCGACAGGACGGCATGGAACAGTGCGTTCAGTGCCGGCAGCGCCGAAGGCCGGCGTTCCACCGCTGGCTGCATCGATTCCAGCCGCGCCAGTTCCTCGACCACGAAGGCGCCGATGCCGGGTACCGCCTCGCCGACCCAGGTCTCCGGCGCCTCGCGCTTGCGGGCCAGCAGGTCGTCGATGTCCGCGCGCAGGGCGGGGCGATCTTCGATCAGGTGCAGCAGCCTGTCGAACTCGATCGGCGCGGGCGTGCCGTAGCGTTCCAGCCAGCGCACGGCCAGCAGCGGGCGCAGCGCGTAGAAATACTTCTTCAGCGAAACCTGCGACTCGCGCAGATACGCGCGTTCGGTGTTCTTCGCCATGCGAGAGCGAGCCATGCCCTTTGTCGTATGTCGCGAAGATCGCCCGGTGGCGCGAGGCAAGGCGCGCACCGCAGGCAAGGCAGGCCGGCCTTGGCAAGGTGCGCAACGCTGAATCGCGCCACCGGGCGATCTTCCCTCCGGGTGGCACAGGGGCGCAACGCGACACACGACAAAGGGCATGGCTCGCTCTTAGTGGTACATCCCGCTTTCGACGGAATAGACCTGCGGCAGCAATGCGCGTGCGGCGTCGGTGAAGCCGCCGCGCACGATGTAGCGGATCGGCGACTGCGCCCATTCGACGAAGGCCGGGTTGGACTTCCACAGCAGGCGCAATGCCTTGCGCACGTCCCAGCCATTGAGGTCGATGTCGTCGACGATCGGGTATTCGATCACGTCGCGCTTCTCTTCCAGATCCACGGCCTGGTACCACGCCGGTGGGTGCGCGTAGATGAAGCGCACGTCGTAGTCGGAGTTCGGCGAGGCGAAACCCCAGGCGCGACTGCCGGACTCCACCGCGAGCAGGATGCGCACGCCGTGTTCCTCTTCCGCGCGCAGCAGGCGGCGGAGGATGTCGGCATGCACGTCGGCGGGGATGGCGGGGGGGGCAGGAGGAGTTCTTCCGTCATGGCGTGATGATATGCGTTCGATAAAAGGAAACGATGCCAAGCGACAAGGTGTAAGCGCCAGTTCCGGCGAATCCCCGTAATGAAACCCATCCCCACCCAACCCTCCCCTTGAAGGGGAGGGCTTCAAAGCGCCGTGCTCTGCCCCCTCCCCTTCAAGGGGAGGGCCGGGGTGGGGATGGGTTCAACGACCATCGCTGGCTGCAGCTTCGAAATGCGCTGAGAAGAAACCGCGAAAACGATCCGTTCAACGCGGTGGCGTCGCGAACACCGTGATCTCTTCGCGGTCGTGATACAGCTGCTTCGCGCGGATCGTCAGCGGTCTGTCGGCCTGCGCGGCGAAGCGGTAGAGGCACAGCCGCGTTTCCTGCCAGCGCTTCTTCATCGGCAGCTTGAGGTTGAAGATCGCGTGCCGGCACCAGCCTTCGCGGAACCATTCAGCCATGCGCGCGGCGACGCGCGAGGGCTGTTCGACCATGTCGCAGACCATCCAGTCCAGCGGCTTCGGCGGGTGCCAGGCGAAACCGTCGGCGCGCAGGTGCTGCACCAGGCCGGTGTCGAGCACGTGCGGACGCAGTGGGCCGTTGTCGATTGCGGTGACCTGCAGCTTGTACCGGGTCAGCACCCAGGTCCAGCCGCCGGGCGCCGCGCCGAGGTCGGCGGCGCGCATGCCTTCGTGCAGCAGCTTCGCGCGTTCGTCGGCGCTGAGCAGGGTGAGGATGGCTTCTTCCAGCTTCAGCGCCGACCGCGAGGGTGCATCGGCGTGCATCCGCAGGCGCGGCACGCCCATCGGCCACGGTGCGCTGTCGCGCGGGTCGCTGGTGGCGAGGAAGGCGTGGTCGCCGTCGACGAAACAGACGTGCAGGCGCGGCAGGCGCTCGTTGTCCTGCGCGCTCAGCAGTCCCGCCTTGCGCAAGGCGGGGCGCAGCGCGTTGCCGAAGCTGCGCGCGAGTCCGGCGAGCGGCTTGGCGTCGTCGGAATCGGGATGTTCGACCACGAGCGTGCCGAATACCTGCCGTTGTAGGAGCGACGCAAGTCGCGACGTCCCTTCGGAGGATGCGACGGCGCCCGGGTCGCGACTTGCGTCGCTCCTGCGAAAGGCATCCAGCGCGTCCAGCATCGGCGCGATGCGATCTTTCGGGTCAAGGTTGCGCAGTTCGGCGATCAGCACCAGCTTCTGTCGCGCGAAGATCAGGTCGGCGAAGGGCAGCGCCTGCGACAGCGCATCGGCTTCCTCGCAGAGGAACAGTGCGTAGCCGCTGTTGCGTTCGGTGCGCGCATAGCCGCCATGACCGGCCTCGGCGGCGCGCTCGGTGAGTTCGGCGGCGAGTTCGGGCTCGAAGCCTGCGCGGCAGTAGCAGAGGAGGCCTTGGGTGTTCATGACGGTCGCGTGGAATCTCGAAACGCATTGCGGTCATCCTCGCGCAAGCGAGGACCCAGCGCTGACGGCGACGATGCATGGGGCCTCGCTTGCGCGAGGATGACGATGAATGGGCTCAATACTTCCCGCCGCCACCGCTGCCGTACGCGCGCAGCACGTCGCAGGCCGCCTCTCGCTCGATGTCGCGCGTCACCGCGATGCCGCGCTGTTCCAGTTCGCCGATCCAGTCCGCCGGCAGCGGGCCTTCGTCGAATTCGGTCAGCGCCATCACGTCTTCGGCGCGGGCGCCGATCAGCAGGCGGTCGATGCCGGCCCAGATCGTGGCGCCGTAGCATTGGCAGCAGGGCTGCGAGGACGTGGCGAGGGTGATCGGGCCGACCGGCGCATCGTCGGCATCGCGATTGAGGCGCGCGCGCTGGGTGCGCTGCTGCGCGAGCATGTAGGCCATCATCTCCGCGTGCGCGACCGAACAACTGTGCGGCAGCACGCGATTCACCCCGACGGCGACGATGCGATCGTCCGGCCCGAAGACCGCTGCACCGAACGGGCCGCCGCTGGCGTGTTCGACGTTGCCGCGCGACAGCGCCACCGCCAGCGCGACCTTGTCGGCATCGCCGGGGTAGGCGCGCGTCGTGTCGATGGCGTCGTGCACCCAGGCGGGCAAGGTGAGATGGACCTGCGCATAGAGCATCACATCACCTGTCCGCCGCTGGCGATGTCCTGGCAGGTGCCCTGCACGCACTGGCAGCCGCTGATTTCCTTGAAGCCGCAGATCGAGGCCATGCCGTCCTTCTCGCATTGCGCGCGCACGGCGGCCGGGTCGGTCTTCGCGTCCTTGTTCACGCACATCGGAAAATATCCGCAGCAGTTGCCCACGTCCTTCACGGTGCAGTCCGCATCGGTCTTGCAGGCGCGGCTGGGGCCGGCGGCGCTGCCCGGGGTATTGCCGGCAAGGGGGCCGGCATCCGATGCGGGTTCGGCCAGCCCCGGCGGCGGGGGCGACTCGGGGGCCGGGGGCGACGGGGGCGAGGCAGGCTCGGTGACTACTGGGGCTTCCGGCACGGCGGGCGCGGCGGGCACATCGGGCGCATCGGGCGCCGTACCGGAAGGCGAGGTACAGCCGATCAGCGACAGCGCGAACAGCGCGGCGGCGAGGACGATGGTCGTGCGCATGCGTGGCTCCTTTGCGGTATGGCGGAGAGGGAGGGATCCGAACCTGCGGGGCGCGGCGTCAGCCCGCCGCCCAGGTGTCGCGCAGGGTGACGCTGCGGTTGAACACCGGCGCGTCGGCGCGATGGTCGAAGCGGTCGGCGACGAAATAGCCCATGCGCTCGAACTGGAAGCCCTGTTCGGGCGCGGCGGTCGCGGCGGCCGGTTCGACGTAGCCGCGCACGCTGCGGCGCGAGTCCGGGTTCAGGTAATCGCGATAGGTCCTGCCGTCCTCGTCGGTGTCCGGATTGGGGACGGTGAACAGGCGGTCGTACAGGCGCACTTCGGCTTCGACGGCATGCGCCGCGCTGACCCAGTGGATCGTGCCCTTGATCTTGCGATCCGCGCCGGGCATGCCGGGACGCGATTCCAGATCGAGCGTGCCGCGCAGTTCGACGATGTCGCCGGCCTCGTTCTTCACCACCTCGTCGCACCTGGCGATGCCGGCGCCGCGCAGGCGCACTTCGCCGCCGGGCACCAGGCGCTTCCAGCCCTTCGGCGGCACTTCGGCGAAGTCCTCGCGCTCGATCCACAGCTCGCGCGAGAACGGCACGCTGCGCTGGCCGAAGGATTCGTCCTTCGGATGGTTGGAGAAGGTCAGCGTTTCCTCATGTCCCTCGGGCAGGTTCGTGAGCACGAACTTCAGCGGATCGAGCACGGCCATGCGTCGCGGCGCGCGCGAGTCGAGATCCTCGCGCAGGGTGTTTTCGAGCACCGAGAAATCGATCAGCGAGTTCTGCTTCGACAGGCCCAGGCGCGAGACGAACAGCTTCAGCGCGTCGGGCGTGTAGCCGCGGCGTCGGATGCCCTGCAGGGTCGGCATGCGCGGGTCGCCCCAGCCGTCGACCAGGCCTTCGTCGACCAGGGTCATCAGCTTGCGCTTGCTCATCACCGTGTAGTTGATGTTGAGGCGCGAGAATTCGATCTGGCGCGGCTTCGCGGCTTCGAACGGCAGGCCTTTGGCGACGAGCGGCGCGATCAGTTCCGGATGGTTCGGCAGGTCGACCTTGTCCACGCACCAGTCGTACAGCGGGCGATGGTCCTCGAACTCCAGCGTGCACAGCGAGTGGGTGATGCCCTCGATCGAATCGCTCAGCGAATGCGCGTAGTCGTACATCGGGTAGATCGGCCAGTCGTTGCCGGTGTTCTGGTGCTCGACGTGCTTGATCCGGTACAGCGCCGGATCGCGCAGGTTGATGTTGCCGCTGGCCATGTCGATCTTCGCGCGCAGCGTGCGCGTGCCGTCGGGGAATTCGCCCGCGCGCATGCGCCGGAACAGGTCGAGGTTCTCTTCGGTGGAACGGTCGCGGAACGGCGAGGGGCGGCCGGGTTCGGTCAGCGAACCGCGATAGGCGCGGACCTCGTCGGCGGTCAGGTCGCAGACGAAGGCGTCGCCCTGGCGGATGAGCTTCTCGGCGGCGAGGTAGAACACCTCGAAGTAGTCGGAGGCATGACGCAACTCGGCCCACTCGAAGCCGAGCCAGCGCACGTCGTCCTGGATGGCGCGCACGTATTCGGGGTCTTCCCTGGCCGGGTTCGTGTCGTCCAGGCGCAGGTTGCAGCGGCCGCCGAACTCCCGGGCGATGCCGAAGTCGGTCCAGATCGCCCGGGTGTGGCCGATGTGCAGGTAGCCGTTGGGTTCGGGCGGGAAGCGCGTGCGCACGGCGGCGTGCTTGCCGCTGGCCAGGTCCTCGCGCACGATCTGGCGAATGAAGTCCTGACGACGCTCGGGGGCGTGGTCGGCGGTGGTGTCCGGGGGGGCGTCCAGGGTCATCGGCGATACGGCTGCGAAAACGCGAAGTTTATCAGGCGGGCGGAACCGATCCCGTCGCGGCGCATCGATCGCCGGCCCGCACGGCGAGGCGACCGGTGACCAACGGCATCCGGTCTCACTTTGGTATCGGGATTGCGGGCGCGCGCTGCCAGCCGCCACCGGGCGATGGTAGGGTGGAATGCTTTGATCCGGGGGCATCCCGAGCGTGCTGCGGGGTGCGGGGATGAACGACGGGGGACGGCGATGATCGAGACCGACGATCTGCCAACGGATGATCTTTCCGCGGAGGTCGGACGCCTGCCGGACCATCCCGGCGGCGGGCGCCCCTGCGGCCGGAGGCCCGGCGCACGCGGATGAGCACGACCCTGGCCCGCCTGGAGATGCCTCGCGCCTGGCTGCGCGCCGTCGGCCTGACGGTGCTGGTGCTGCTCGTGCTGGCGAAGGCCTTCCTGCCGGGGGCGGCCGTGCCCGACGTGCCGGACGCGCCGCTGGCGATCTCGATCGTGCCGCAGCCGGATGCGATCGGCCGCGTGCCCGCGCTGGGCCACGGCGGCCGCGCGCTGCTGCTTGGCGTCGACGAGGCCCAGCGCACGGCGCGCGCGGAGCTGCACTTCGAGATCCCGCCGCGCACGTCCGAATCGCCGCAGTGGGTGCTGTGGATGCGGCGGGTGCCGGTGGAGACGTTGAAGGTGGGCGTCGACGGCGTCTGGGACGGCGGCGACCGCAGCTTCCTGCTGCCCGACGCCGATGGCGCGCCGCTGCCGGTGGGCTATGCCTACCGGCTGCCGTCGACGTGGGAAGGCGAGGTCCGCCTGCAGCTGTCTGCCACCGCCCTGCGCACCGCGGCGCTGCAGCCGGAGGTGATGACCGAGGCCCGCTACGACCGCGAGGTACAGCGCACGACCCTGCTCAACGCCTTCGGCTACGCCAGCGTCTTTACACTGGGCGTGGTCGGGCTGGCGCTGTTCTTCGCTTCGCGCGACCAGAGCTTCCTCTGGTACTTCGTGTTCTGCGTGTCGGCCGGGCTGCTGATGGCGGCGTTCGACGGGCATGCCTACCTGTTCGATCCCTTCGGCCTGACCCAGGTCCTCGGCGGCGCGGGCATGCATGCGATGTCGCTGGTGTTCGAGGTCGCGGCGCTGTGGGTGCTGCTGGACTACGCCGAGACCCGGCAGTCGCGGCCGCTGCTGGAATCGGCGCTCAATCACGCCTGCGTGTTCCTGCTGCTCGTGGCGGGCGTGCTGCTGGCGTGGCGGCAGGCACTGGATGGATTCTCGGCGTGGTTCATGCCTGTGGCCTGGTTCGGCGGCTGCATCGCCGGCGTCGTGGTCACCCTCGATGCCTGGCGTCGTCGCGTGCCGATGGCCGCGCCGGTGCTGCTGTCGGTGCTGGCGATGGGCACGGGCATGCTGGCGTGGGAGATGGCCGCGCGCGGGATGCTCGGCGGCACGCTGTGGACGCTGTACGGCTACCAGGCGGCGATGATGCTGTGCGCGGCGATGCTGGGCGTGGGCCTGATCAGCCGCATCAGCAAGTATCGCGAGCAGCGCGACCGCGAGCAGCGCGCGCGCGCCGATTCCGAGCGGCGCATGTATCGCGAGGCGGTGCGCACCGAACTGCTGACCGCGCTGCAGACCTCGCTGCGCGGCGCGCAGGAGGACGCGATCCAGCCGATCGTGTTCCGCCACCTGCTGGAGCACCTGCGCCGGGTGGTGCCGACCACCACGGCGGTGGCGGTGGCGCGCGGCTACCACGGCCGCGACACGCTGGTGGTGCAGCCGGCCTCGTACCTGTCCGAGATCGAGGACACCATCGGCCAGCGCCTGCAGACCCTGCGCCGGCAGATGGCCGGCAGCCTCGAACTGCAGCGCCCGGTGACCAAGACCGGCGCCTCGGTGCCGGTGGCGATCGAGGCGCTGGTGGCGTTGCCGGTGCGGCCGCCGGGCTGGGGCCTGATCGTGCTGGAGCGCGCCGGCGCGACCGTGTTCCATCCCGACGAACTGACCGTGGTGCGCGAACTGGCGCGCCTGGCCCTGCTGCAGGCGGACGAGGCGATCGCCGCGCTGCACCTGCGCTACACCGCCGAGGTCGACGCCCTGACCGGGGCGCTCAACCGGCGCAGCCTCGACCAGGCGCTGCTGCGCACCTTCCAGGAAGCCAGCCGCCGCTCGATCCCGCTGTCGGTGCTGTTCGTCGACATCGACCGTTTCAAGTCGGTCAACGACGAGCATGGCCACGCCTGCGGCGACCATTGCCTGCGCGAAGTGGCGCGGATCATCAACGAGCAGCTGGCCGAGGACGACGTGTTCGGCCGCTACGGCGGCGAGGAATTCCTGGTGATCCTGCCGGGCCGGCAGTCGGAGATGGCCCGCGCCGTCGCCGAGAACATCCGTGCCGCGCTGGAGGCCACGGCGATCGAATACCAGGAGCGGGTGCTGGCGCTGTCGGTCAGCATCGGCGTGTCCACGCAGACGGCTGGCGAGACCCTGCCGCATCCGGCGGTGGACCGTGCCGACAAGGCGCTGTACGCCGCCAAGCACGCCGGCCGCAACCGCGTCCACGTGGCGCCGGCGGTATTCGCGCCGCGTTCGACCACGGCCTGAGCCGTCGCGTCACCGTCAACGAAGGTCATATCGAAGGAGACCTCGCATGTTCGAATCGCTGTTGGGAATCGGTGCCTGGAAGCAGCGCATGCCCTCGCCGGAGCGGGCCTTGCCCGGTCGTGCGGACGCGATGCCGCTGCACAACGCCCATCACGTCCACGGCCGCCCGCTGCGCGACGCGTTCGAAGGGCGGTCGCGGGTGCAGTTCGGCATGGGCTGCTTCTGGGGTGCGGAGCGCAAGTTCTGGTCGCTGCCGGGCGTGTTCACCACGGCGGTCGGCTATGCCGGCGGCTACACGCCGAATCCGACCTATCGCGAGGTGTGCAGCGGCGAGACCGGCCACACCGAAGTGGTGCTGGTGGTCTACGACCCGGTCGAGGTCGCGTTCGACGCCCTGCTGAAGACGTTCTGGGAAAGCCACGACCCCACCCAGGGCATGCGCCAGGGCAACGATGTCGGGACGCAGTATCGATCCGCACTGTATTGCGACACCGAGGCGCAGCACGCCGCGGCCCTGGCCAGCCGCGATGCCTTCCAGTCGCGGCTCACCGCAGAAGGCTTCGGCGCGATCACCACCGAGATCGCCTGTCCCGCACCGGTGTTCTACTACGCCGAGGACGAGCACCAGCAGTACCTGTCGAAACATCCCGGCGGCTATTGCGGCCTCGGCGGCACCGGCGTGAGCTGTCCGGTGGGACTGGGCGGCTGAGTCGCAGCGATGAATCGAGCTCCCTTTGAAAAAGGGGGCGGCGGGCGCGCAGCGTCCGCGGGGGATTTGCGATCTTTCAGTGCATGAGCGCGTCGACGCACGTCGCTTCGTTCGCAAATCCCCCCGCCGCGCTGCGCGCGTCGGCCCCCTTTTTCAAAGGGGGCAAGTGCGCTGATGCGTCTGGAACGAGCGGGTCCCGAGAATGACTCGCGTCGGAGCAAGGCAATGTCGCGACGACGCGACCTCACAGCCGCGTCACCGCGCAGACATAGATCAGCTCGCAGGCGCCCGCACCGGCGTCCTCGCGGGTGAGCGAGCTGCGCCACTGCCAGCCGTCGCTGGCGCGCACCTGCACCAGCCAGCCGTCGATGCGCACGCGGTCGTCGGCGTCGATGCCGTCCAGCGCCGCGCGCACGGTGTCGTCGGCGGGAATCAGGTGCATGTTCGCGCTGCTGCGCACCAGTTCGTCCGGCGGCAACGGCGGTTCGCCGCTCCAGCGGTAGCGATAGAAGCGCCCGGACTGCGAGATGTCCAGCTGCGACAGCACGTGGTCGTCGCGCATGCGTCCCCAGGCCAGCGCCAGGTCGAGCGGCGCGTAGCGGGCCTCGCGGTCGTGCCGGTAATCCTCGCGCGCGAGCACGCGCGCGGCGACGCTGAAACCGGCCAGCGGCTCGGCGCTGGCGTCTTCGATGCTGAAGCGGGCCATGCCGCTTGGGGCATCGCTCTGCAGGGTGCCGTCGTCGCCGACGCGCTGGGCAGGCAGCGGGCAACCCGTCGCGCGCGTGGTGATGCCGGCCGAGACGCTGGCCACGGGTTCGGGGGCGGCCAGCCACCAGGCGGCAGCGGCGAGGACGACGAAGATCAGCAGCCAGCGGAGCATCGGGACATCCGGTCGTTCGGGGTGGGCGTGGAGAGCGGCCGACATGGCGATCGGGCTCAGTCGAAATCGTGCACCAGCATCGCAAGCGTCGCCGCGGCGACCTCGGCCCGCAGCGGCATGCGCGGATCGTCGATGCCGAAGGCCAGTCCTGCGCCGGCGCGCAGCGCGGCGATCTGCGCCGGCGCGAACACGACGCGCAGGAAATGCACGGCAGCGGTGCGAGCCGCTTCGCTGCGCGGCAGGTCCTCGTCGGCATGCGTGAATGCGCGACCATGGCCCTCGACTTCGGCGAAGACGCGGTGCTCGATGCCGCCCAGCGTGGCCAGCGCCGCCTGGCGCTGCCCGGCGTCCGGATATTCGATCAGCATCGTCGCGCGCAGGTCCTGGCCGCCCGGCACGAGCGGGTTGTAGGCGTCGAGTTCGGCCTGGATCGCGGCCGGCTCGAACAGCCGCTCGATCCGCAGCATCTCCTGGACCTGGTACTGCACCGTCAGGCGGTCTTCGAACAGCAGCGTCGCGTGCGCGCCCAGCGCCACGCGGCGCGCCCGCTTGTGCGCAAGCACGCGCGCGCGGAACGCCGGGCGTTCGACGGCGTAGGTTTCCAGCGGCATCAGGTCGGCACGGGTCAGCGGCTGCATGGCGCGATGAATCGGGCGACGCGCTCAGCCGAGCTCGTTCAGCGCTTTCTGGAAGCGGTTGGCGTGCGAGCGCTCGGCTTTCGCCAGGGTCTCGAACCAGTCGGCGATCTCGTCGAACCCTTCGTCGCGCGCTACTTTCGCCATGCCCGGGTAGAGGTCGGCGTATTCGTGGGTCTCGCCGGCGATGGCGCTGCGCAGGTTGCTGGCGGTGTCGCCGAACGGCAGCCCGGTCACCGGGTCGCCGCACTGTTCGAGGTATTCGAGATGGCCGTGCGCGTGCCCGGTCTCGCCCTCGGCGGTGGAGCGGAACACCGTTGCAACGTCGGCCAGGCCTTCGATGTCGGCCTTCTGCGCGAAGTACAGGTAGCGGCGGTTGGCCTGCGCCTCGCTGGAGAAGGCGAGCTTGAGATTGGCTTCGGTCTGCGAACCAGCGAGACGCATGCCTTCGGGATGCATGGGGTGCGGTGTCCTGCCATCGGCGGAGCGGGGCGATGCCCGGTGCCGAGGATACCGCGGGCGTCGATGCCGGTGCGATCCCGTCGCGCTCAGCGCCGCGCCTGCACGAACGGCGTCGGGGCCGTGGCCTGCAGGTTGCGGGTGTCGAGCAGGCCGGGCGGCAGTTCGCGGAAGACCAGCGCCAGCCGCGACAGGAATTCGGCCATCGCCGAACTGCGTCGCCAGACCATCGCGATGCGCCGGCTCGGCTGCGGGTCGCGGAAGGTCACCAGGTGCATGTGCTGGGGCGGCGCCACCGGCGGCTTCACCGCCAGCGCCGGCAGCAGGGTGATGCCGACGTTCGCGGCGACCATCTGCCGCAGGGTTTCCAGCGAGGTCGCGCGGAAGCCGGACTTCTCGCCGGCGCCGGCCATGTGGCACACGTCCAGCGCCTGGTCGCGCAGGCAGTGGCCGTCTTCGAGCAGGAGCAGGCTTTCGTTGCTCAGGTCCTGCATGGTCAGCGGCTTCGATTCGAAGGCGAGCGGGTGGCTTTCCGGCACGGCCAGCACGAAGGGTTCCTCGAACAGGCCTTCGACGTGGAGCTGCTCGTCGTGCAGCGGCAACGCCAGCACCCCGGCATCGAGACGGCCCTCGCGCAGCTGGCGCAGGATGACTTCGGTCTTTTCCTCGACCAGCAGCAGTTCCAGGTCGGGGAAGCGGGTGCGCACCTGCGGCACGACGTGCGGCAGCAGGTAGGGACCCAGCGTCGGGAAGATGCCCAGCCGCACCGTGCCGGCCTCGGGATTGCGGCTGCGGCGCGCGGCTTCCTTCATTTCCTCGACATCGGCGACGATCCGCCGCGCGCGTTCGGCGGCGTCGCGGCCTGCGGGCGTGAGCATGATGCGGCGCGGCGCGCGCTCGACGAGGGAGATGCCCAGTTCGTCTTCGAGCTTCTTGATCTGGGTCGACAGCGTCGGCTGGCTGATGAAGCAGGCCGCCGCCGCGCGGCCGAAGTGCTTGTGATCGGCCAGGGCCACCAGGTACTTCAGGTCGCGCAGGTTCATCGGAGCCGGCTCCTCGACGTGCGGACCGCCGCGTGGCGATCCGATGGCGCGGCCGCGCGGGCCGCATCGATACGACGAACGCGATCGTCATCGTATCTCGGACCGGCCCGGGCGGGGGCCGGCGCGGTGTTCAGGGCGTCCTGCATGCGCTGCGCGGGTACCGGATCGCACGCGCCTCCGACCAGACTTTCGGCGACGCGTGGACATGCCGGGTACTGTCGCATCTGACAGGTTGGCACGGCCTGGCCGGGGATCGTGCCGCCCTGCGCCCGTTCAGGCCGCCTGCGTGGCTTCGGCCGAGGCCGGCGCGCTGTGGCGGATCAGGTGGTCGAAGGCCGACAGCGCCGCCTTCGAGCCTTCGCTCATCGCAATGACGATCTGCTTGTACGGCACCGTGGTCGCGTCGCCGGCGGCGAACACGCCCGGCAGCGAGGTCTGGCCACGGTCGTCGACCACGATCTCGCCGCGCGGGGTCAGCTCGACCGTGCCCTTCAGCCATTCGGTGTTGGGCAGCAGGCCGATCTGCACGAACACGCCTTCCAGCGGCAGCACGTGCGCCTCGTGGGTGGTGCGGTCGACGTAGGCCAGCGCGGTGACCTTGCGGCCGTCGCCCAGCACCTCGCGGGTCTGCCCGGACACGATCACGCGCACGTTCGGCAGGCTGCGCAGCTTGCGCTGCAGCACTTCGTCGGCGCGCAGCTTGCCGTCGAATTCGATCAGGGTGACGTGCTCGACGATGCCGGCCAGGTCGATCGCCGCCTCCACGCCGGAATTGCCGCCGCCAATCACCGCCACGCGCTTGCCCTTGAACAGCGGGCCGTCGCAGTGCGGGCAGTAGGCCACGCCCTTGTTGCGGTACTGCTCCTCGCCGGGCACGTTCATCTGCCGCCAGCGCGCGCCGGTGGACAGGACCACCGTCTTCGACTTCAGCGACGCGCCATTGGCCAGCTGCACTTCGACCAGGCCATCGTCGCCGGCCGGCAGCAGGCGCTCGGCGCGCTGCAGGTTCATGATGTCGACCTCGTACTCGCGCACGTGGCGCTCCATCGCGGCCGCCAGCTTCGGGCCGTCGGTCTCGGGCACGGAGATGAAGTTCTCGATCGCCATGGTGTCGAGCACCTGGCCGCCGAAGCGCTCGGCGACGATGCCGGTGCGGATGCCCTTGCGCGCCGCGTAGATGCCCGCTGCCGCGCCGGCCGGGCCGCCGCCGACGATCAGCACGTCGTAGGGCGCCTTCTGCGACAGCGATGCGGCTTCGCGCGCGCCGCCGCTGGCGTCGAGTTTCGCGAGGATCTCGTCGATGCCCATGCGGCCGTAGGCGAAGACCTCGCCGTTGAGGAACACGGCCGGCACCGACATCACTTCGCGCGCGGCCACTTCGTCCTGGAACTGCGCGCCGTCGATGGCGACGTGGCGGATGCGCGGGTTCAGCACCGCCATCAGGTTCAGCGCCTGCACCACGTCGGGGCAGTTGTGGCAGTCGAGCGAGAAGAACGTTTCGAAGCGGTAATCACCGTCCAGCGCGCGGATGCGGTCGATCGTCGCCGCATCGAGCTTCGGCGGATGGCCGCCGACCTGCAGCAGCGCCAGCACCAGCGAGGTGAACTCGTGGCCGAGCGGCGTGCCGGCGAAGCGCAGCGAGATGTCGTGGCCCGCGGCCGGGCTGGCGATGGCGAAGGACGGCGCGCGGTCGCCGGGTTCGCGCGCTTCGCGCAGCGACACCTTGTCCGACAGCTGGGTCAGTTCGACCAGCAGCTCGCGCAGTTCGCGCGAACCTTCGCCGTCGTCGAGCACGGCGACCAGTTCGACCGGACGGGTGAGCTTCTGCAGGTAGGCCTGCAACTGGTCTTTCAGATCGGAATCGAGCATGGCCGGGGCCTCGCGGAATGGGGAAAGAGACGAGCGGGGATGCGAAACGGCGTTCGCAGCAGCGGCCTGCGGGGCCTGGGCGGGCGCATTCGCGAGAGGGAAGGACTCGCGACACCGGAAGAGGACGGTGCGGCAGGGCGCCCGAGGGCACAGGCCGCTGCTGCGAACGACGCGGTGCGTCGGCGGGAGGGCGGTCCCGGCGAAGCGGACTTCGCCGGGAGGCCTGGAGGTTGCATCACGGAGGTATTGCGGGGGTACTGCAGGGAACGGGTACGACGGTCTTGCGACGCACCGGACGGACTGCACGATCCGTCCGGGCGTTGATGCGGTGCTGCGTCAGATCTTGCCGACCAGGTCCAGCGACGGCTTCAGGGTCTTGGCGCCTTCGTTCCACTTCGCCGGGCAGACCTGGCCCGGGTTGGCGGCGACGAACTGGGCGGCCTTGAGCTTGCGCAGGGTCTCGGAGACGTCGCGGGCGATGGCGTTGTCGTGGATCTCGAGGGTCTTGATCACGCCTTCCGGGTTGATCACGAAGGTGCCGCGCAGCGACAGGCCTTCCTCTTCGATGTGCACGCCGAAGGCGCGGCTCAGCTGGTGGGTCGGGTCGCCGACCAGCGGGAACTGGGCCTTGCCCACCGCCGGGGAGGTTTCGTGCCACACCTTGTGCGAGAAGTGCGTGTCGGTGGTGACGATGTAGACCTCGGCGCCGGCCTTCTGGAACTCGGCGTAGCTGTTCGCGGCGTCTTCGACTTCGGTCGGGCAGTTGAAGGTGAAGGCGGCCGGCATGAAGATCAGGACCGACCACTTGCCTTTCAGGGATTCGTTGGTGACCTCGACGAACTCGCCGTTGTGGAAAGCGGTGGCCTTGAAGGGGACGACCTGGGTGTTGATCAGAGACATCGGGTTCCTCGGATGGTGGTGGGTAATGAAGTGGCAGGTAGGGTGCGTCAATCGCAACGGAACCAAGTTTAGGCTCCCTCTATCAATCCAGCCAATGAATTGATGCGATTGCATCGATAGTCATTGGCTATCAATCGGGTCGGGGCGGTCCGTCGCGGCCTTTCCGATATGCTTCCGCGCCCGGCCCGGATCAAGGGCCTGAACCGAGTCCGGAATCGACATGCCCGCTGCCACCGTGCAATCGCTGCTGCGTGAGGACAGCCCGGTCCCCGCGGGGGCGCTCGACCCGGCCGATGCCGAATGGCTGCTGGCCCACGTCCTCGGCCGGTCGCGGTCCTGGCTGTACGCCCACCGCGACGATCCGATCGATGCCGTCGATGCCGATCGCTTCCGTGCCCTGCTGGCGCGGCGCGCCGCGGGCGAACCGGTCGCCTACCTGACCGGCCGACGCGGCTTCTGGTCCTTCGACCTTCGGGTCACCCCCGACACCCTGATCCCCCGGCCCGAGACCGAATTGCTGGTCGAGCTGGCCCTGACGCGCCTGCCCGCCGCGACCGACCTGCATCTGGCCGATCTCGGCACCGGCAGTGGCGCGATCGCGCTGGCCCTGGCGCACGAGCGTCGCCGCGCCCGCGTGATCGCGGTGGACGTGAGCGTGGGCGCGCTCGAGGTCGCCCGGGCCAACGCCGTCGACCTGGGCCTGGCCAACGTCGAATTCCGCCAGGGCGACTGGCTGGCGCCGCTGGCCGGCGAGCGCTTCGACCTGATCGCCAGCAATCCGCCGTACATCGCCGAGGGCGACCCGCACCTCGACGACCTGCGCCACGAACCCGCGCCGGCCCTGTCCTCGGGGCGCGACGGGCTCGACGCGATCCGCAGCATCGTCCGCGAGGCGCCCGCGCACCTGCGACCGGGCGGCTGGCTGCTGCTCGAACACGGCTGGGACCAGGGCGACGCGGTGCGCGACATTCTCGCTGCGGCGGGCTTCGCCGAGGTCATGACCGATCGCGACCTCGAAGGCCGGGACCGGGTGACTTCGGGTCGTCGGCCCGTTTGAGCTCTGGCACACTGGCCGCCCCGAACACGCGATGGATGAGAACACAATGCCGGTGACGAACGCGAAGGTCCTGCAGTACGCATTCCTCTCCGGCATGTACGAAGATCCCTATTTCCCCGATGCCCTGGTCGATCGGGCGCGGGATGTCCTGCTGCGGCTTTGCGCAAGCATCGAGCGCGAAGCGCCCGCCGGGCTTGCGGCCCTGTACGTGCTGACGCACGCAGCGACCGAGGAAATCAATGCGCTGGAATCCGCGTTCGAGGAGGCTGGCAGCGAAATCGAAACGGCTGCTCGTGAATGCTTTGCGGAGGACTTCGAGTTCATCGCGTCGGCATACGGTTTCGAAGCCGATTACGAGGAACTGATCGCGCCGCGAAACTGGTGACCGGTCGGTACTTTTCCTTTACTACTTCCCACAAGGCTGACATGCGCACGCTCTATCCCGAGATCGAACCCTTCGACACCGGCACCCTGCGGGTCGACGACCGCCACGTCCTCTACTACGAGCAGTGCGGCAACCCCGACGGCAAGCCGGTCGTGCTGCTGCACGGCGGCCCCGGCGGCGGCTGCAGCCCGAAGATGCGCCGTTTCCACGATGCCTCGAAATACCGCATCGTCCTGTTCGACCAGCGCGGCGCCGGCCGCTCCACGCCGCATGCCGATCTCGTCGACAACACGACCTGGGACCTGGTCGCCGACATCGAGAAGCTGCGCGCGCACCTCGGCATCGAGCGCTGGCAGGTGTTCGGCGGCTCCTGGGGCTCCACGCTGGCCCTGGCCTATGCCGAAACCCACCCCGAGCGCGTCACCGAGCTGGTCCTGCGCGGCATCTTCATGCTGCGTCGCTGGGAACTGGAATGGTTCTACCAGGAGGGCGCGTCGCGGCTGTTCCCCGACGCATGGGAGCACTACGTCAACGCGATCCCGCCGGTCGAACGCCACGACCTGATCTCGGCCTTCCATCGCCGCCTGACCAGCGAGGACGAGGCCACGCGCCTCGCCGCCGCGCGCGCCTGGAGCGTGTGGGAAGGCGCCACCAGCTTCCTGCACGTCGACCAGGATTTCGTCGCCGGCCATGAGGACGCACACTTCGCGCTCGCCTTCGCGCGCATCGAGAACCACTACTTCGTCAACGGCGGCTTCTTCGAGGTCGAAGACCAGTTGCTGCGCGATGCGCACAGGATCGCGCACATCCCCGGCGTCACCGTGCACGGCCGCTACGATGTGGTCTGCCCGCTGCAGAACGCCTGGGATCTGCACAAGGTCTGGCCGGCCGGCGAACTGGTCATCACCCCCGCGTCCGGCCACTCCGCGTTCGAAGCCGAGAACGTCGACGCCCTGGTGCGCGCGACGGATCGGTTCGCGGGCTGATCGAGGCAGATCCAGGGGTCGTCTGCGCTTGTAGAGCGGATCGAAGATCCGCTGCAGGCTTGCCGAAGCCCGCAGCGCTGCAGGGCGGCACCCGCAGCGGATGCCGCCGCTCAGCTGCCTGGATGGCGGGATCGCCTCCGGCGGTTCCGCCCTGCTATCGCCCCGACAGCACCTGCGCCATCACCGCGATGTAGTGGCAGACGCTGCCGGCGATGACGAACATGTGCCAGATCGCGTGCGAGAACGGCAGTTTCGGTCGGTGGTAGAAGATCGTGCCGAGGGTGTACGCCACGCCACCGCCGAGCAGCCAGCCGAAGGTCCATGGATCGAGCGCGCGCATCACGGGCTTGGCGGCGAGGACGATGAGCCAGCCCATCGCGATGTAGATGCCGGTGGACACCAGCTTGAAGCGGCCGGTGTAGTGCAGCTTGAAGATCACGCCGAACACGGCGAGCGCCCAGATCGTGCCGAACAGGGTCCAGCCCAGCGGGCCGCGCAGGCCGATCAGGGTGAAGGGCGTGTAGGTGCCGGCGATCAGCAGGTAGATCGCGCAGTGGTCGAAGACCTTGAGCCGGCCCTTCATCACCGGATGCTGGATCGCGTGGTACAGGGTCGATGCGACGTAGAGCAGGAGCAGCGTGATCCCGAATACGATCGCCGCGCTCAGCTGCCAGGCATCGCCGAACAGCGCCGCGAGGGTGATGAGCACCGCGCTGCCGGCCAGCGCGGCTGCGGCGCCGACGCCGTGGGTGAGGGCGCTGGCGAGCTCTTCCCGGAGATGGGTCTCGTGGGGGGCTGCGTCCTGCAGGCGGGTGTCCGGGGTGGCGTTCTCGCGGGGGGCGTCGGTCTTCTGCATTCGCGGAGCATCTTCGGTTCGGCAGGCGCTGGGTCGATCAATGCCGGATGGCCTGTTGCCGACGGTGGGATCATGAGGGATCGACCGCGGTTTGCCCATGAGCGTGCTCCATCCGCGCGGTTTTCAATCCGCATGGCTGCACGTCCGGGCCGCATCCTCGACCGATTCGGCCGGAGCGATCGATGCAGGGAGTGTCATGTCGAAGGCCCGGACGGTACGCCCGGGCCATGAGACACCTGTCTCGCGCGGTATCGCGAAGCGTGCCCATGGGAGACATGGGGAGCGCGCGTGCAGGGCGCCTGGCGATCATCCGGAGGCGCCGCGTCCCCGTGGATCGCGCGCGGATCAGGCATCGCGGTGCCTGATCCGGCGCTTCGTTGCAGTCAGGCGATCAGTCGTTGCAGCGGCCCACTGCCCGCGCCCAGAAACTCCCGAACTGATATCCCGATTCCACGACCTGGGCGAACCTGAGCGAGCTGCCGATCGATTCGCATGTCAGCGCCGCGTCTTCCCTCGCCAGTTGCGCGGCTTCGGCCGGGGTCGATCCCGAGCCGTATCCTTCGACCAGGGTTCCTGCCTTGGCAGCGAATGCCGTGAAACAGAGGGCTGCGCAAACCAGGAGCACTTTGGATCGGACTGTTCTCTTCATTTCTTTCCCTCGAAATTGGATTGGACAGTGGGCGGAGCCCCGGTGCCGGGAGGCCGCTCCTGAACACTATCCGCCGCCATGGCGCGGTGTTGTGATGCATGGCACGGGTCGAAGGCGCCGCTTTCACCCATCGAGGCCGCATGGCCCGATTCTGCTGCATCGTTTCAGCCCTGGCGGTTGCGTCCGCAAGGGCGGGTCACTCCAGTCGGTTGAACCTGCGCACCCGACGCAGTCTGCGCTGCAGGCTGCGCGCATCGTCGAACCGATATTCCTCGACCTCCACCTGCATGCCGTCTTCCGGCGCGAACACCTCGCGCATCGCGTACAGGCGACCGTTGCCCTCGAAGGCCAGCCAGTGTTCGTCGTCGCGCACGACCTTGATCTGCGAGACCGAGGGGATGATCGACTGCAGCGCTTCGCCGTCGAGCACCCTGGTCGCCAGCAGCGCATCGCGATGCGCGCGCAACGCGTCCGCGCGTTGCCGTGTGGCGGCGAGCGCGTTCTCGCGGTCGATGCGGTGGATCGGTTCCAGCGCCGCCAGCGGCACCCGGATCACGCGCTTGTCGCGGCGCTTGCGGTGGATGTCGAGGACCACCTTCGCCATGTAGGCGTCCTTGTAGTCCATCTGCGCGACTTCGCTGCGCTTGCCGTGCAGGTAGTGCCACCAGGTGCGGAGGGTGTCGAGCATCGATCCGGATCCGGGGAGGGAGATTCGCGCATCGCGCGAACGGGAGGCGGAAGCGTGCTCCCCCGCATGCGGGGGAGGAAGCATGGCATCAGTCGATGCTCACCGCGTGGGCATGCTCGCGGGTCGCCGTGAAGGTCACCGCCGGGGCGCGTTCCTGCGCGAGCTGCAGGTTGACGCGGGTCGGGGCGAGGTAGACCAGCTGGCCGGCGGCGTCGAGCGCGAGGTTCATCGCGTTCTTGTCCCTGAACTCCTCCAGCTTCTTCGCGTCGTCGCAGCGGATCCAGCGCGCTGTGGCGACCTGGACCTGCTCGAACGAGGCATCGACGCCGTATTCGTCCTTCAGCCGGTAGGCGACCACGTCGAACTGCAGCACGCCGACCGCGCCGAGGATCAGGTCGTTGCTCATCAGCGGGCGGAAGAACTGGGTCGCACCTTCCTCGGACAGCTGCGCCAGGCCCTTCTGCAACTGCTTGAGCTTGAGCGGATCGCGCAGGCGCGCGCGGCGGAACAACTCCGGTGCGAAGTTCGGGATGCCGGTGAACGACAACTGCTCGCCCTCGGTGAAGCTGTCGCCGATCGAGATGGTGCCGTGGTTGTGGATGCCGATCACGTCGCCGGGATACGCGCTTTCGGCGATCTCGCGGTCGCTGGCCATGAAGGTCAGCGCGTTGGCGAGCTTGATCTCCTTGCCGGTGCGCGGATGGAAGGCCTTCATGCCCGCCTCGAACTTGCCCGAGCAGATGCGCATGAACGCGACGCGGTCGCGATGCATCGGGTCCATGTTGGCCTGGATCTTGAAGACGAAACCGGTGAGCTTCGCTTCGTCGGGCTGCACCTCGCGGCCGGTGGTCGCGCGCGGACGCGGCGACGGCGCGTGCTCGACGAAGAAGTCCAGCAGCGGCTGCACGCCGAAGTTGTTGACGCCGGAGCCGAAGAAGACCGGTGCCTGCTTGCCGGCCAGGTAGGCCTCGCGGTCGAAGGGATGGCTGGCGCCCTGCACCAGCTCCAGCTGGTCGCGCAGTTCGGCCAGCATCTCCGCGCCGATGCGCTCCTCCACGCCGGGCGCGTCCAGCGAGGCGAAGATCGTCGAGTCCTGGCGGGTGAAGTTGCGGCCGGGCTCGTACAGATGCACTTCGCCGCTGACCAGGTGGACCACGCCCTTGAGGCGCTGGCCCATGCCGATCGGCCAGGTGACCGGCGCGCACTGGATGCCGAGCACGGATTCGATCTCGTCGAGCAGGTCGATCGGGTCCTTGCCCTCGCGGTCGAGCTTGTTGATGAAGGTCATGATCGGCGTGTCGCGCAGGCGGCACACCTCCATCAGCTTGATCGTGCGTTCCTCGACGCCCTTCGCGACGTCGATGACCATCAGCGCCGAGTCGACGGCGGTGAGCACGCGGTAGGTGTCCTCGCCGAAGTCGGCGTGGCCGGGGGTGTCGAGCAGGTTGACGATGCGGCCTTCGTACGGGAACTGCATCACCGAGGACGTGACCGAGATGCCGCGTTCCTTTTCCAGCGCCATCCAGTCCGAGGTCGCGTGGCGCGCGGCCTTGCGGCCCTTGACCGAGCCGGCCATCTGGATCGCGCCGCCGAACAGCAGCAGCTTCTCGGTCAGCGTGGTCTTGCCGGCGTCGGGGTGGGAAATGATCGCGAACGTGCGGCGGCGGGCGGCCTCGCGGGCGACTTCGGTCAGGACTTCGGACATGGACGGATCGGCGCCGTGGGGCGCCCGGGGAGCGAAGGGAAGGGCGGGATTATAGCGGCCGGGCATCCCCGCGTTGTCGCAGGGCGGGCCCCTGGCCCGCCGTCATGCGAGGGAAGAGACTGGCATGGAAGCCATGGGATGGCGGGCCCAGGACCCGCCCTGCGGACAGGCATTGTCAGCAGCGAGCGGTATCCTTCGGACATGAGCGGATACTGCGACATCGCCCCCGGCCACCCCGTCCACGGGCCCTACCACGACCATGAATACGGTGTCCCGACCCGCGACGAGTCGGCCCTGTTCGAGCGCCTGATCCTGGAGATCAACCAGGCCGGGCTGAGCTGGGAGACCATCCTGAAGAAGCGCGAGGGGTTCCGCCGCGCCTACGACGGCTTCGATGTCGATACCGTCGCTGCCTACGGCGACGCCGACTGCGCGCGCCTGCTCGCCGATCCCGGGATCATCCGCAACCAGCTGAAGGTGAACGCAGCGATCCACAACGCCCAGGTCATCCAGACGTTCCGCGACTCCCACGGCGGCTTCGCCGGATGGCTCGACGCGCATGTCCTGCTCGACGGCGCCCCGCGCGACAAGGCCGCGTGGGTGAAACTGTTCGGCAGGACCTTCCGCTTCACCGGCGGCGAGATCGTCGGCGAGTTCCTGATGAGCCTGGGCTACCTGCCCGGCGCGCATCGAGAGACGTGTCCCGCGTTCGAGCGCATCGCGAAGTTGAAGCCGATGTGGATGTC